>CAVOKR010000029.1:0-489232 GCA_963696555.1 uncultured Alphaproteobacteria bacterium
GACAACATGGACATTGCCACGTGCCCCCGGCGTAATCCGTCGATGGGGGGTGCGGAGTTAAGCGAAACCGTCACCCGCCGCTGGGCTGAAAAGTGATGCCGGATTACGCTTCGCTAATCCGCCCTACGCGCCTCATGATTCCTTGCCGCACCATTACGCACGCACTTGTCCGTGTTGCCGGTTTTGGACGCTTTGCATTGCGCAAGCGTTTGGTAAGCGCATTCATGACCTGTTTCGGCTACGAGGCACCACGCGTGATGGACGTAGCTACCTCGCGCGAATGCACTCGTACTAGCAGACAGCACCGCAAGCAGGGTGGCGACCATAAGTACACGCATCCTATTCTCCATTTTCGCTCGCAACGAAATTAGTTTGCAGGGGGTGCGTACACCGTCGCTCTTGGCGGTGCTGAGCAGAATTGCTCACTCTGAACGGGCCGGAGCAACCGCTGCCAGTCTGGAATTGAATTGGCCGGTTTGTCTGCAATTGGCGCACAGCGGCGCTTACCCTAGCGCAACGGTCCGGTCACTGTCGGGTGGGAAGCGTACGTGCTCAAAGGGTTGCCCAAAGCGCCGCTTCCGACCCATCTCGCATTTCCGGTGTGCATTACGGAAATTCATCGAGGGCTATTGTAGGGCAGTTGCGCGTATGTGAGCGGTTTTGCTCAGTTCCGGCATCTGTCGCATGGCAACGTTGCGCGAAATGTTGATTTGGGCCGGAAGAGAAGGTGCGCCATGGACATATTGAACCGAAGAAATGCGATAAAAGCATCGGCCTTGCTCAGCGCCGGTGCATTCGCAAGCCGAGCCCTGATGCCGGTAGCGGCGGCTGCCGATCAGACGCCCGCGGCCCCCAGCGGAGCGCCACCAGTGGCGATGGCCACGCATTACGGACCGGCCAGCGCGACTGGAAGCGTCGCTGAAGTTTATCAAAAAGCTCGCCAGAACTCTCTATCCAATATGCCGTGTCTGTCCACAATGCGATGGAGTTGCATGCGCCGGAGAATTTCCGGGCATAGGCGGACTGGGTTCCGGCATGTCGTTCCAAAACAACTTCACGGCCCTACAGCGCGTGCATCTCAAATTGAAGCCGTTGAGCGGGAACAAGAGCCCTGACTGCTCGACTGTTATCTTTGGACAGACGATTTCGTTTCCCGCGATGGCGGCGCCGCTTGGTGGGTTGGCGGTGAATTTCCCGACTCTCCACGACATGTCGGAAGCTCAATACTTCGATGCCATTATCGGCGGATGTGTCGATGCAGGCACGATGGGATCGGTCGGCGACATTCAATCGGACCCCTATGAAGTGACGAAGGCTCGCTACGACGTTGTCGCGCGATATCCAGGCAGAGTCATCGCCGGCATTAAACCGCGCCCTAATGCGAACTACATCACGATTATCCGATTGGCCGAAGCCGCCAACGCACTGATGATCACGATTGATATCGACGCGGCCGGCAGGGGTTGGCAGGATACTTCGAAAGAGACCGGGGTCGAGCCCAAGACTGTCGATCAGCTGAGCGAACTGGTTCGCGCGACCAAAATCCCGATTCTCGTCAAGGGTATCACGACGCCTGAAGATGCGCTTCTGGCGGGCGAAGCGGGCGCGGCGGGAATCTGCGTCTCGAATCACGGCGGCCGGGTCCTCGACCACACGGCTGGCACAGCCGACGTACTCCCCGCGATCGCCGACAAGGTGAAGGGCAAGATGGTGATCTTGGTCGACGGCTGCGTCCACTACGGCACCGACGTGCTCAAATATGTGGCGTTGGGCGCGGACGCCGTCTTGGTGGGTCGGCACCTCTGGCGTGCCGCTCACGGAGGCGGCCGCGATGGCGTTGCGCTATTCATGAAGACAATGCGCGACGAACTGACAGCAGCCATGGTTCTCACCGATGTTCCCAACGTTGCCGCCATCAGCCGTAACGTTCTGGCCTAGGATGCACTCCGAGGAAGAACTCCATGGCTTGCTTTCCGATGGCTCTCCGATTGGTGCTGGGTTCCTTCTTGCTTTGCTGCTTCTGCATGGCGGCAGTTGGTCAACAAGTGACGACATTTAATTACCGAGGCGGTGCGCAAGGCCGAGTTACCTTCGATCATGCCACACATGCCTCCAAAGGTTATGTGTGTATGGATTGCCACACGAAGTTTGCCGCGACCGGCACACAGCTATTTCAGACCCAGAAACAGGGGCTTATTTCCGTTTCAGACCACAGCGGCGATGGAAAATGCTTTGCCTGTCATAACGGCACAATTGCTTTTGCTACGTGTGACCAGTGCCATACGAATTGAAGGTGCACGGCATGGACCCCCCTGAGCCGGAACACCGAGGTTTTGTGGCATGGTTGTCGCGGCGTCCGCAACATTGGTTCTTGCTCGGCATACCAACTGCTGGGCTGTTCGCTTTCATAGTCGGCATTGCGCTCACCGGCGGCTTTTTAGGTGCTCTGCAGTACTCCACAACCGACGCGTTTTGCACTTCCTGCCACGAAATGAATATTTCTTTCGAGGAACTAACGCACAGCAAGCATTACTCGAATGCATTTGGCGTCCGCGCTGGCTGCGCCGACTGCCATGTACCGCCAACATTCCTGGCCGCGCTGAAGCGGAACCTCGCGGTCCCCGGGGAAGCCTGGGGGCACCTGACAGGAGAGCTCGACACACCTGCGAAGTACGAAAGTCATCGGCTCGAACTCGCGCAGAAGGTTTGGAAGGAGCTCGCGGCGAACGATTCCGCGGAATGCCGAAGCTGTCATACGATAGCGGACATGGGTGTCGCCAAGCAGCCTTCGAGGGGAGTCAAAGTGGCCGCAATTTCTCCTGCAAGCATGCACCAATCACTGGCGGCCAGCTACACCTGTATCGACTGCCACAAGGGCACGGCGCATACGCTGCCGAAGGGTAATTAAAGGCACTCCCGGCTGAGGACGGATTTTCCTGATTTGTAGGCGCGGCCGGGCGTCTCATCGGGTAGGTGCCATTTCCTTTGAATGCCCGCATCGGCGCGCGCTGCCGAGGCTAAAGCCTAGCGCTTGCGTCGTACGTCCGATATCGTACATTTAACTCGACCCCTTTGCGGGGGCGGCTCAGACTTCGCACTTCACTTCCTTGAAAAAGGTAAGGGCAGAATGGATCAGTTCGCTGCAGACCAGAATATCCGGCCGACTGGTCCGTTCTCGTTGGTGAAAAAGCGCTCTGTTGTTGTTCAAGAGCACAAAACCAGCATCAGTCTAGAGGACGGGTTTTGGCAAGGTCTCCGAGAGATCGCGTCCCTGCGGCAAGTTTCATTGTGCGAGATTGTAAACGCAGTTGACGCCGAGCGCGGGCCGGCCGAACTTATCGTCGGCAATCCGTTTGTTTGTTCTCGATCATTACCGTACGCGTCGACTGCATTTGAGTTCGTAATCGGAAGTCTCACTCCGCGCGAGCTTTTCGGCTAACGCGACAGTTTATGGCCGAGATTGGACAATCAACGAGCGCTTATGCTTCGGCAGATCGAAATAAGGCGAGCCGTTGTTCCCTTTGACGCCATTCCCTATTTTGGATAATATTGGATCCAATACTATCCAGATGAAATTCAGGGAGATGACAATGCGGGAGGTGTTTGAGCCTACGGTAATCGATCAGGTCGCGGCAATCCCGGCCGCGCAACGGCTGTCCGGCTTGCGCGGCAAGCGCCTTGGCTTCGTCGACAACAGCAAGTGCAACGCCGATCTGTTCATCAAGCGCGTCGCCGCGCAACTCACCGACCGCTACGCGGCGGTGCAGGGACCCGTCATCCGGAAACTCGCGCCGAAGGACCGGCTGTCGGACAAGGATTTTGCCAGCCTCGCGCAGTGCGATGCGGTGGTGCAGTGTTTCGGCGATTGCGGGACCTCGACATCGATCAGCGTCGCCGACGCGGTCGAGATCGAGCGCCGCGGCATTCCTACCGTCACGGTGTTCAGCACCGCCTTTGCCGGTGCCGCGCGCAAGCAGGCGGCGGGGCGCGGCATGGCGGACCTGCCGTTCGCCCGCATTCCGCATCCGATGCACACCGCGCAACGCGACGTGGTCACCGAGCGCGCCGATGCCGTCGTCGATACGCTTGTCGACCGCCTGACCCGGCGCGCCGATGCCGCCGTCGAGACCGACGCGGCGGAGACTTTCAGCGGCGCCAATGATGCGGACGATCAGGAATTGTTTTTTGACCGAGGCTGGACCGATGGCCTGCCAGTGTACATTCCGACGGCGGAGAAGGTCGCAGCCATGGTGGCGGCCTCCGGGTGCGACGCGGACGGATCGGGTCGGACCGATTCCGCCGCGCTGGCGCCAGGCGACGATCGAGAAGATCGCCAGCAATGCGGTGCATGGCGGGGTGCCGTCCCGAATATTTCCCGGTCGTGCTCGCCGCGATCGACGCCGCGCTCGACAACGACTGCCAGCTCTATGGCATCCAGACCGCGACCAACACCACGGCGCCGCTGTTCATCGTCAACGGTCCGATCGCGGACGAACTCGACATCAACGCGCGCGGCAATGTCTACGGCCAGGGCGCGCGCGCCAATGCCACGATCGGCCGCGCGGTGCAGCTCGTGCTGCGCAATATCGGCGGCGACATTCCCGGCGAGACCGACATGTCGACGCACGGCCATGCCGGAAAATTCACCGCCTGCATCGCCGAAGCCGAGGCCGACAGCCCGTGGACGCCCTTCCATGTCGATGCCGGCTTTGCCGCACCGACAGCACGGTCACGGTGATCGGCGCGTCCGCGCCGCAGAACATCTTCACCTATGGCTGCGAGACCGGACAGGACATTCTCGATCACTTCATCGGCGCGACGCTCGGTCTCGGCCACAACAACATCATTTTCCCGACCGGCCCGCTGTTCGTCGTCAGCCCCGAACATGCGGCGACGATGGCGCGCGACGGCATCGGCAAGAAGGAGATCCAGAACGCGGTGTTCGAGCGCGCGCGAATTCCGCTGTCGCGCTTTGCCAAGCGCAGCGTGACGGGACTGCATCACCGGCGCGAGCGCTGGTTCGCCCAGGTCGGCGATCCGAACCATATCGGCATCGCCGATCGGCCGGAGCGACATCAACATTGTCGTCGCCGGCGGCGCCGGGCATCCATTCGCTCTTCGTGCCGACCGCGTTCAGCTATCGTCCGGTGACGCGGCGAATTGCCGCCAAACGCTGAAACGGGATGTGGCGTAAAGACTAAGGGGCAAGCGGCCCGGCAAGAAGGCCGCGAGGCGCGCGGGCGTGCTCGCATCCACCACCAACAACTTCGCGCCCAGGGAGACGCGCCATGGCGCACGCGGAACGGATTGCTCCGCCCGGGACTGCATCGCCATTGTCCTCCGCTCCGGCGCCGGCCGCGCGGCCAAAGACCGATCTGATCAAGATGGCGGATTCTTTGCCGGCGTCGCCGCGCTCGTTGCCATCGTCCTGCTGCCGCAGCTGGAGGGCCTGTCGGTCGCCGGCCAGCACATGCTCGGCATTTTTGCCTTCGCCGTGATCGTGTGGATGACAGAAGCGCTCGACTATGCGGCAAGCTCCATCTTCTCTTGGCGCTGATCGCCTTCCTGCTCGGCATCGCGCCCGATCCCGCGCATCCCGAGCACTGCGCTCGGCACGTCGCGTGCGCTGTCGGCCGCGATGGACGGCTTCACCAATCCAGCGGTGGCGCTGATCGCCGCCTCGCTCGTGATCGCGGCGGCGATGTCGATTACCGGGCTCGACCGCCGCCTGGCTTTGGCGGTGATTTCGCTGATCGGAACGAGCCGCAGCCGCCTTCTCATCGGCACCATCATCGTAATGGCGCTGCTCGCGTTTTTCGTTCCGACCGCCTCGGCGCGCGTGGCCTGCCTGGTGCCGATCATATTGGGCATCATCGCGGCGCTCGGCATGGACAAGAAGAGGCCGCGTCGCCGGCATGCTGATGATGTCGATCGTCTATCTTTCGCTGATCTGGGCGATGGGCATCGCGACGGGCGCGGCGCAGAACGTTTATGTCAATGCGCTGATGGAGCGGACCATCCATGTCCGGATTTCGTGGATCGACTGGCTCGTGGTCGGCGCGCCGTATTCGATTGCGCTGAGCGTCGCGCTCTACTTCATCTTGATGAATATGATGGCGCCGGATCCGGCGGAGGCCGGTATCGCCGCCACCGCGAGGCCAGGCAAGCTTGCTTCCGAACTCGGGCCGATGAGCGGCGGATGAGATCAAGCTCCTGGTCTTCGCGCTGCTCTTGCTCGGCTTCTGGGCCACGGAAGGGAAACTGCACACCTTCGATTCGTCGACCTTGGCGATCGCGAGCGGTGGCGCTGATGTTCATGCCCCGGCATCGGCGTGATCGGTTGGAAACAGGTGCAATCGCGCATTCCGTGGGGCATTTTGATCCAACTCGGCGTCGGCGTCGGTCTAGGCACCGCGCTGCTGAAGACCGGCGCGGCGGGCTGGCTCGCGAGCTTTGTCGTCGAGCGAATTCGGCGTGCAGCATCTCTCCGTTTTCGCCATCCTCGCCGTGCTATGGTTGTTCCTGATCCTCATGCATCTCGGCTTTTCCAGCGGCGCGGCGATGGCGACGACAATGATCCCTGTCATGTTAAGCGTGTTGCAGCAGGCGCAGATTCCGGTGCTTGCAGGTCGCCGGCATGACCATGCTGCTGACCTTCGTGACCAGCGTCGGCTGGATCCTTCCCATCAACGGCCCGCAGAACATGCTCGCCTACGGCACCGAGACCTTCGAGGCGCGCGACTTCATCCGGGTCGGCGTGGTGCTGACCGTTGTCGCCTATGCCATGCTGCTGCTATTCGCTGCCACCTATTGGCACTGGCTCGGCTACGTTTGAGCGGCATTTCGGCTTGGCGGATCGATGACGCGGTTACGAGCACTTTTGCAGGAACGGGAAGCGGGCGGTACCACCGCCGACGCGGTCTATCAGGCGCTGCGCCACGGCATCGTCCATGGCGACCTCGCGCCAGGCGAACGGCTGCGCAGCGATGCGCTCGCCAATGAACTCCGAGTTAGTCGAACGCCAGTGCGCGAAGCCTTGCGCAAACTCGAAGCTGAAGGGCTTGTCGCCCATGCAGGCTCGCGATTGGTCGTGCGCGCCGTCAGCGAAGAGGATTTGACGGAACTGTTCTATGTGCGCGAGGCGCTCGAAGGCATGGCGGCGCGGCTAGCCGCGGAAAACGCGACGCCGGCCGAAATTACCGCGATCCGCGACATTGCTGGATGACATGGAGGCTGTGCGGCGGCGTGGCGACGTCGGTGGGCTGCGGCGGTTGACCGGCGAGTTCCATCAGCTCGTCTGCCGCGCCGCGCACAACAACCGGCTTCTGCAATCGCTGCAGTCGCTGCTCGATCATGTGCGCGGGTTTCAGACCAGCACGCTCTACAGTGAGGGCCGGCCTGCCGAGGCGCTCGAGGAGCATCGCGCGCTTCTCGCGGCGATCGAGGCCCGCGACGGCGGCCGGCGCCGAGCAGCTCGCGCGCGAACATCGCCGCGCACGCTCGAATTGCGCAAGGGCATGCTGCGCGAGCAATTGCGCAAAAGCCGCGCGGACGGGGGTAAAGGGGCTGACGCGTAGCATAGCGCGGGTGAAAGGCCGTCGCGACCCGATTGTCGAGCGGGACAGCCATTGGCCCAAACCGGCGCTTCGCTGCGCTGCAGCGATTGTCCGCTGTTGGGGGTATAGCGACCTTCCCGACATCCGTGCTGGGTGGCGAACGCTGAATAGATACCCGGCTTATTCGGCAGTTCATCCACCCGGGCTGAACCGTCGCAATACTACCGTTGTATGGTAGCCTCCACGCATGGAGATCGACCTCGATAAGATCGACGACACCATCCTGGGGCTGTTGTGGCTGACCCTGCATGACGAGAGGCGTGCCTGGAAGGGCCTCGATTGGGACGCTATGGATCGTCTGCATCGGAAGGGATTGATCGAAAACCCGGTCAACAAGGCAAAGTCCGTTGTTCTTACTGACGAAGGGCTTCGGCGGGCGAAGGAGTTATTTCACGTACTGTTCACCCGGCCGCCGCCTTGAAATTATTGTCGCTCTTGCGCGTTTTCATTGCCTCAGTTCGGTCAACAGCTAACCGCTTGGTTGGAGATTGCGCGCGGCTCATTCTGCCGCGACCGAAGGGCACTGCGGGGTAGCTGATCCTGTCAGCCTTGGAAAACTCCGCCTGATCGTTTCGGCCACATAATTCGGCGCGAGGTGGGCATAGTGCTTCTCGGTCATCCGCGTGTCGGAATGGCCGAGCTGGCGTGCGACCACCGCCATGGGAACCGCCTGCATCGCGAGCATCGAAGCGTGGGTATGACGAAGGACATGGAACCCCACTGTGGGGAAAATGCCGGCCCGTTCGCAGGCCTCGCGCATCGGTCGTATCTGTTCGGCTCGATTCCAGGCGCGACCGTCGTCGTGTTTAAATAACACTTCTTCCATTGCACGGCCGGCGATCAGACGGTCGAGCAGTTCGGGCGCTTCGTCGGTAAGCGTCACATGGCGGACCTGTCCACTCTTGGCTTCCCGGATCAAGAGCGTGCCGACATCGGTGTTGTAATCGCCAACCTTGAGCCTGCACAATTCGCCGTAGCGGCAGCCGGTGAGGAGGCCAGCGTGTACCAGATCACGGAAGGCGCCGTGACAGGTATTGAGGAGCCGCGTGATCTCGTCGGGCGACAGATAGCGGATAACCGGCGCATCGACAGACTTGAAGGGCCTGACCCGTCGCCACGCGGAATCGTCAGGTGCGGCGCCATTGCGCCAGGCGTGATTAAGTGCGGCCTTGAGATACGTAAGCACCCGGTTGGCGGTGGCACGGCGCCGGCGTACGGCCTCGGGGTCTTTGCGGTCGAACGGCGCCACTTTCGGTGCGGCGCCGCGCCGTGCGCGCCAGATCCGCGGGCGCTCCGCGATAGCGCGATGCCAGTCAACCAGCCGACGGGTGGTCAGCTTCGTCACGGCAACACTGCCGAGTTCCGAGAGTATGTTACGGCGGACGACGCTCTCGATGCTGTCGAACCCTTTGCCACCGCGACGGCGGAAATCATCGAGGTAATCTGTCATCGCTTGGGCGACGGTGTAGGGCCCCTTCGCTATCGCGTCGCCGCCTGACTTCTCAGCCGCAGCTCATTGGCGCACCAGGTTCGCGCCGCGCGTTGCGCCTGCGTGAAATCAAAAACCGTCTGGCCGTTGGCGTCCTGCAGATCATCGGCCAGACCGAGCTTGGCCTCGTGATAGGTGCCGCGCTCGCTGCGTCGCCGCGCGATCCAGGTGCCGCCGGTCGCACGGCGGCGATAACCGAGATGAAGTCCTTGCTTGAGCACGCGCCAATAGGGTTTACTGACGACGGCAAGTCGCAGCCGTGGGCTGCGCGTACCAAGGTTGGCTTCACGGACAGTGCGAGCCATAATGTCTGTCTCGAATTTTTTGCCTAGTTTTTGTCTAATATCCGTGACCGGATCGTCCCGGACCTCGGAGGACATCCTAGTCAAAAATCCTTATAGAATTGATACTTTTTGCGGTCCGCCGAAGTCCGCGGGTGTCCGAAACACAGACTCTCAAGGCTGAAACACCGGTTCGATTCCGGTAGGGAGCGCCAACTTTCCCACCAAGCTATTGATTTTTATGGGCTGATCGTGGTGTTTGCCACATCGTTGCAGCGTGCAAAAACAATATCGAACGTGCGCACAGGGGAGGCCGTCTTATGCGTTGGGCGAGGTCGATTGTCCTCTGGGCTGTTGCCGTCTCGATGCTGCTGCCGCAAGCCGTCAAGGCGGAAGACAATCTGAAGGTCGCGGTCGGTGCGCGCGGCGTCGGCGAGACTTTCGTGCCCGAGCTCGGCCAGAACGCCGGCATCTTCAAGAAACACGGCCTGGCGCTTGATGTGCTTTACACCGACGGCGGCGGCGTCACCCAGCAAATCATCATTTCCGACAGCGCCCAAATCGGCATAGCGAACGGCTTCCTCGGCACCTTGGGCGCGTTCAGCAAGGGCGCGCCGCTGCGCGTCATCGGTTCGACCTTTACGGGGGGCAGCCAGTTGTTCTGGTACGTCCGCGCCGATTCCGCCATTCGGTCGCTCAAGGATACCGCGGGCAAGACGGTAGCGTTTTCAACCAACGGTTCCTCGACGCAGACCGCCGTTCTGGCGCTGAAGAAATTCTCCGGTGTCGATTTCAACCCGACGCAGACCGGCGCGGCGCCCGCGACCTTCACGCAGGTCATGAGCGGCCAGATCGACGTCGGCTGGGCCGGCGCGCCGTTTGGCGTCAAAGAACTCGAGCAGGGCACGACCCGACTCATCGCCAAAGCGTCCGATGACCCGGTGCTGAACCGGCAAACCATCCGTCTTATCGTTGCCAACGCGACCGAGCTTGCGCAGCGGCCGGACGTGTTCGTGCGTTTCATGCGCGCCTACCGCGAGACGCTGGCGTGGGTCTATGCGACGCCCGAGGGACTTGCGGCTTACGCCCAATGGGCCGGCATTTCGGAGGCGACCGCCAAGCGTGCGCTCACCGAATTTCTGCCCAAAGAGGCCGTCGATCCGGATCGGATCGCGGGCGTCGACGACGTCATGGCGGACGCCGTGGCGTACAAATACATTCCCGCGCCGCTCACCAAGCAACAGCTCGACGAACTTATTCAAATTCCGGAACGCAGACAGTAGATCATGGCACAAGCGGTAAATGCTATGGCAGATGACAGCTACGACTACATCATCGTCGGCGGCGGCTCCGCCGGTTGCGTGCTCGCCAACCGCTTGTCGGAAGATCCCCACACAAAAGTATTGCTGCTGGAAGCCGGCGGCAGCGACTTCAATCCGCTGATCCATATTCCGATCGGGCTCGGCAAACTGCATGAATACAAGATGCACGACTGGGGCTATCGGTCGGAGCCGGACCCGAACCTCAACGGCCGCCGCGTCGAGGAAATGCGCGGCAAGGTGCTGGGCGGTTCGTCGTCGATCAATGTGATGGCATTCACGCGCGGCGATCCGGCGGACTATGACCGCTGGGCACAGAAGGGCGCGCGCGGCTGGTCCTATGCGGACGTGCTGCCCTATTTCAAGCGGGTCGAAAACTGGCAGGACGGCGAGAGCGAGTTCCGAGGCAAGTCCGGTAACATCGGCGTGCAATGGGCGAAGACGACGGATCCGCTGTTCACCGCCTGGATCGATGCCGCGCGCATGACCGGCCTGCCGGTTACCGACGACTATAACGGCAGTTCGGGCGTGGGCTTTGGCCGCAGCCAATATACCATCCGCGACGGCAAGCGCTGCTCGGCCGCGGTCGGCTATCTGCATCCGGCGATGTCGCGAAAAAATCTTACGGTGAAGACGCATGCGTTGGTCACCCGCGTCACCATGCAGCAAAGCCGCGCCACCGGTGTCGAGCTCTTTCATGACGGCCGGGCCGCCAAGGCGCATGCCAGCCGCGAAGTGATCTTAAGCGGCGGCGCCTTCAACACGCCGCAGCTTTTGATGCTGTCCGGCATCGGTCCGGCCGATCATCTGCGCTCCGTCGATATCGAGCCGATCGCCGACTTGCCGGTCGGGCAAAATCTGCAGGACCACCTTGCCGTGCTGATTGCCTATGCCCGCACCGAGGGCAGCGAATTCCGCAACAACATGCGGCTCGACAAAATGGCGCTCAATATGATGCGCGCATGGATGTTCGGCACCGGCCCGGCGACGGTGGTGCCGGGGGGCCTGCACGCCTTCATCAAGACGCGGCCCGAACTGTCAGTGCCGGACGTCGAGTTCATGTTTCGCGGTGCGCCGCCCGGCGCGGCGCTTTGGTTCCCGGGATGGAAGAAGCCTTATGCGGACGGTTACGGCATCAGGCCCGCGTTGTTGCATCCCGACAGCCGCGGCGAGGTGCTGCTGCGTTCGAACGATCCGCGCGACAAGGTGAAGATCGTGACAAACTTTTTCAGCGCGCCGAACGATCTGCCGACGCTCCGTCAGGGCTTCAAGATCGCGCGCGAGGTCGCCGCCCAGCCGCCATTGCAACGCTTTCGCGGCATTGAGACGTCGCCCGGGCCGACGATCCAGACGGATGCCGAAATCGACAACTGGATTCGCAATGTCGCGGCGACCGCCAATCATCCAGCCTCGACCTGTGTGATGGGAAGCGGCCCCGACGCCGTCGTCGATCCGCAATTCCGTGTCCATGGCACCGAGCGGTTGCGGGTCGTCGACGCCTCCGCGATGCCGGATCTCGTCTCGGCGCATATCAATGCTTGCGTATTGATGATGGCGGAGAAGGCCTCCGATCTCATTGCCGGCAAGCCCGTGCTGCAGCCGGCGCAGCCATGAGCGAAGCGACGGTAGAGCCATGAGCGAAGCGACGGTAGAGCCATGAGCGAAGCGACGGTAGCAACCATGGGCGAAGCGCCCGGAATTGTCGTCGGTGAATTCACCGTGACCGCCGTTTCCGACGGCGTGCTCAACAGCAATCACGACGTCATCCTCGGTATCGACAAGGCCGAGAGCGCGCGCCTGACCGGCGTGCCCTATGGGGAGCCGCTGCCGCTCGACGTGAATTGTTTTCTGATCCGCCATCGCGGCCGGCTGATTCTCAGCGATGCCGGCTCGGGTCACACCATGGGACCGACGCTCGGCAGGCTTCCCCAGAATCTCCGCGCCATCGGTGTTGCGCCCGAGGCCATCGACACCATCATGCTGACGCACCTGCACCCCGATCATTCGCTTGGGCTGATCGACGAAGCAGGCAGGGCCGTGTTCCCCAACGCGCAGTTGATCGTGCACGAAGCCGAAGCCGCATTCTGGCTCGACCGCGCGGAGCAATCCGCCGATTCCGAGCGCGTCACGCGCAACACCAAGGCGCAGCGCAGAGTGACCGCGCCCTATCGCGACCGCATCCGCCGCATCGAGGATGGTGAAGTGCTGCCCGGTATCACAGCGATGCTGCGGCCCGGCCACACGCCCGGGCACACCACTTGGCTTATTGAATCCGGCGGGCAACGCCTGCTGCTGTGGGGCGACATCGTGCATCTTGCCTCGGTCCAGATGGCGCGGCCCGATGCGACGCTCGTCTTCGACGTTGAGCCCAAGCTGGCGCGCGCCTCGCGCGAGCGCGTGCTAGAATTCGCCGCGGCCGAGGGCCTCCTTGTGGCCGGCGCGCATTTGCCGTTTCCAGGCATCGGCCGCGTGGAACGCGCCGGGCATGGCTTTCGTTTCGACCCGGAAAGGTAACCGCGCTATTTGGCGCCGACCAAGGCGTCCTCGGCCTTGGCATCGAGCCGGCTGTGACCGGCCTTCATCAATTTGCCGAGGTAATGCTCGGCGACCGTAATCGGCGGATATTTCTCGCCCCCTGTGGCGCAACTCTCGAAACAACGAATAACCGTGTCGGGGTTGGGGCTTTGGAAAAACACCAGCGAGATGCGATCGCTCGGCGCCGAATCCGGCGGCGGCACGGCGACGCGATGCAAGGTCGATACCCATCGATCGTTCGACCAGCGCATCATCAGGTCGCCGAGATTGCAGACAAAGGCATTGGGCGGGATGTGAACGTCGATCCAATCGCCCTGACGGTGCTTGACCTGCAATCCGCCGGGCGTGTCATCGCCGCGCACGAAGGTCATGACGCCGTAGTCGGTGTGCACGCCCGCCCGAAGCTGTCCCGGCAACGGCGGTTGGGTCACCGCCGGATAGCGGATAACGCGGACGACGCTCGCCTGGCGGTCGAACTTGTCGACGAAATAACTTTCGTCGACATCGAGCGCCATCGCCATGGCGCGCAGAACTTGCGACGCGAGCCCCGACATCGCGTCGCGATAGGCAAGCATGATCTGTCTGAAATCGTGCGGGCGTTCCGGCCAAATGTTCGGCGCGTACATTTGAGCACTGGCTTTGTCGACCCGCGCGGCAAGGTCCGCCGTGCTATCGGGACCGAACGCAAAGGCCTCTTGAATATCCGGCGGCGCGGCCTGACCCAGCGAATAGGTCAGAGAGCGGTCGCCAAGCCAGTTGTAGCCGCGGCTGATTTTTGCCGGCGGGCGCTGAACCTTCATCTTCTCTTCGATCGGCAAAGCGAAAAAATCGATGGCGCGTTGGCGCGTCGTCGTGATCAAGTCTTGGGGCACGCCGTGCCCGACCACCATGAAAAATCCGATCTCCGTGCAGGCGGCATCGATCTGGCGCGCAACCTCGCGTTTGTCGCTGTCGCTGCCGCCTTGTAGCGGCGACAGGTCGATTGTAGGGATCGTATGGTTCGTGGCGATTGTACTGTCCGAAGTCATGGCGCGCCCTTCTCCCTTACCGACTATTAGCACGCGACTATAACTCCGTTGCCGTAGCCCGCAATGGGATACGGCAGAAGGTGGACCGTTCAGGAGTTTTCGATAAATCGTCGGGACGCAATTGTATCGATGCTGGCGACGGCTGGCGTTGCACTGTCGCCGATTGTCGGCCGCGCGCAGCCGAGTTTTCCAACGCGCAGCATTCGCATGATCATTCCGGTGGCGCCGGGCGGCGGTGTCGACGTTTTCGCCCGCTTGATCGCGGGCGAGATCGGCTCGCAACGCAATGTTCAGTTCGTGGTCGAGAACCGCACCGGCGGAAACGGCACCGTTGCCGGGCTCGACGTTCATCGTGCCTCGCCTGACGGCTATATGGTGCTGTTTCACGCCTCGACGCACAATGTGGCGCAACTGGTCATGCGCGATGCGCCGTACGATCCGATAGCCGATTTCACGCCGATCGCGTTGGCCGGGCAAGCGCCGCTGGTGCACATCATCGCGAACGCGCGGCCGGAACAGACCGTCAAGGAAATTGTCGCCGCGGCGAAAGCAAAACCTGACGAGTGGTCTTTTGCGACGGCCCAGCTCGGCGCGCCCGGTCATCTCGCTGCCGTTGCCTTCAATCAATATACCGGACTCAATGTGCCGATCATCGTTTATCGGGGGACCGCGCCGGCTGTGAACGATGTTGTGGGCGGGCACGTGCCGATGATGATCGAAGCGATCCTCGCATTATTGCCTCAGGTACGCGCCGGCAGCGTGCGGGCGGTCGCGGTGACCGGTAAAAAGCGCAGCTCACTCGCTCCTGAAATTCCGACGATGACGGAGCTTGGCCTGCCGCAGCTCGATTTCGGCGCCTGGTGGGCGATGTGGGGACCGCCCGGCATGCGTGCCGATCTTGTCCAGACGCTCAACGGCTGGGTCAATGACGCCGTGAAGGCTCTCGCCGCGGACGGACGTCTCGACGCATTGGGCATCGAACCGGCTGCGGAATCGCCCGAATCGTTTGCGCGGTTCCTTGCTGTCGATCGCGAGCGCAGCGCCAAACTCCTCAAGGCGGCGAATTTCGAGCCGCAGTGATCGGCGCGCCCCGTGGGGTTGTTTGAAGTTTTTCGCGCCTGCGCCGCCGTCAGCCGGGCTCCGGGCCCGTCGCCACGGGGCGAGACGGATCGGCGCTCCACGCCGACCATGAACCGACATAGAGCGCGGGCTTCAGTCCCACCGCACTCATGGCCGCGATGGCGTGTGCTGCCGCATTGCCGCTGCCGCAATAGACGCCGATTTCCGCCGAGCCGTCCGCGCCAAGGGAGGCAAAGCGCGCGCGCAATTCTTCGTTCGGTTTGAATTTTCCATCCGCGATATTCTCGCCCGCCGCCGCATGAACGGCGCCCGGAATATGGCCGGTGCCCGCTTTGACGGGATCGCCCAGATAGGCAGCCCGCGGTCGCGCATCGAGCAATTTGGCTTGCTTCGCAAGCGCCGCAGCCTCGTCGGCATCGATGCGTCCGCATATGTCCGGCTGTCAGAACGACATCACCCGCAGCGGCGGCGCGCGTAGCGACATGGTTTGTTGACGGGCGGCCAGCGGCAGTCCACGCGCCATAGCCGCCGTCCAGCAAACGGACATTGGCCAGGCCGGCCCATCGCAGCGTCCACCAGGCGCGCGCCGCCTGCGCGCCTCCGGCATTGTCGTAGACGACAACGAGGCTGCCGCTGTTGAATCCCCCAGGCGCGGGCTTTGGCTTGCAAGTCGCCGATATCCGGCAACGGACGCCGGCCGGCTGCGGCTGCAGGTGGCCGGAAAAATCCGTCGCCAAATAAACCGACAAAGCGCCGGGAATCTTCGGCCTGTCGTCCGGCGCCGCGCCCTGTTCGTCGATGACGTCGAGCAGCACGACCGGCTTTTGGCCGTCCAACAGCCGGGCGAGTTCGTCGGCCGTGATCAGCGTATCTGAACGCACGTCGTCACCGCGACCCTCAGGCGGTCATCGTCGCGCGATAGAGAATACGGCGGCCGCCGCCGTAGTCCTTAATGCCTTTGTGCTGGACGACGCGATTGTCCCAGATCGCAAGCGCGCCGCGGGTCCAGGAGTATCGGGCGGTCGCTTCCGGCGATTTGATCATGTCGAACAGGATGCCGAGAATGTTCTGGCTCGTCATCCGGCTGACGCCCTTGATATAGGTCGCGTAGGATTCGTTGACCGCAATCCACTTGCGGCCGGTCGCGGGATGAACGCGGACGAGCGGCATCTCGAACGGAGGCATGCGCAGCCGCGCCTGCTTGGCTTCCTCGGCGTCGAGATAACGATCGGTGATATGGCCGGTCGCGTCCGCCGACTGAATGACGGTGAGCGAATTCGAGATAGGCCGCGAACAAGCGGATCGAGCTGCTCATAGACCCAGGCCGTATTGCTGAAAATGGTATCGCCGCCGGACTCTGGCAGTTGATGCGCGAACAGCGCGGTGAACGCCGGCGCGTCGGGACGAAAGCCGCCGTCGGCATGCCAGATGTGGTTGCGAAGATTTTTGTCTTTGAGCAAATCGATCATCGTCGCGTCGGGATTTTCCGGCGCGCGCGGCGTGTGCGGGCCCGCATAGTGGAAGAACTCTCCGAGGAAGCCGGCGAACGCCGTGAAGTTTTCCGCCGTCACCGTGCCGGGCTCGAAGATCACCAGGCCGCGGTTGTGCAGGAGATCGCGCAGCGCGGAACGAAACGCGTCGCTCGAGAGGCCGTCCGTCGAATCTGAAATCCGGAGACGACCGAGCCGATCGCCGGCTGGAGTTGCGAGACGCGCACATCGCCGGGCATGGCGGATTCTGAAACGAGCCTGACGGCGTTGGTTGCTGTGGACATTGAAGCACCTTTCCCGGTTACGGCGGCGTCCATTAAGTTAGGCGCCTAACAATACAAGACTAACGCAATTCCGGGCAAGCTGGTCTCCGGCGAAGCCGGCGCCGCCGCGTTCCACCTCCTTTGGGCTCCGGATTGACGCTCGATATCAATTGTCGCTAGGTCGTCCGTCCAGTTGCCCGGGACCGCTCAATTGGAATAAGGCGAGTGGAATAAAGAGAGTGGAATAAGATGACTAGAGTTCGTTATTGGTTCAGCATTCTTTTTCTCCTGACATTGCTGCCGGCGGCTTCCGTCGCCTTTGCCGAACCGGCAACTATCCGACAAGCCGGTGACGATCATCTCCGACTGCGGCGGCCGGTTCCGCCCCGGACGTCGTTGCGCGCTTTGTCGCCGAGGGACTTGGCAAGATCTGGGGACAGCAGGTCATCGTGGTCAATCATCCGGGCGCCAACGGCAGCGTCGCCGCGCGGGCCGCCTCCGAAGCCGCCGCCGACGGCTATACGCTGTTCCATCCGACGCTATCGACTTTCGTCGCGCTGCCGACCGTCGCGCCGAATCTGCCGGTCAAACTGCCGCGCGACTTCCTGCCGATCGGATTCTCGGCCGACCAACCGATGTTCATCGCGCGTATCTCCGACGCTCGGCGTGACGACGCTGCCGCAGCTCATAGCGCTCGCCAAGAAAGAGCCGGACACGATCACCATCGCGCAGACCGGCGTCGGCCGGCTGACGCATCTGACCGGCGAACTCTTGCAGCAGCGGGCGGATATCAAGCTGGTCTCGGTTCCCTATACGCATGGGCCGGCCTCCGCGATCGGCGACGTCGCCGACGGCCGTGTCTCGATGATCATCGAGGGCTATTCCGGGATCGTCGGCGCGGTCAAAGCCGGACAGGTGAAACTGATCGCGGTCGGCTCATCCGAGCGCCTGCCCGAGTTTCCCGACCTGCCGACCGTGGCGGAAACGCTTCCCGGTTTTGCCGGATCCGGCTGGCAAGTCCTGGTGGCGCCGGTCGGCACACCCGCTCCGATCATCAAAAAGATCAGCGCCGATATGGCAAAGTGGACAGCGACCCGGATTTCAAAACGAAGCTTGCCGCGCTTCGGCAATTATCCGCACGCGATGACGCCCGAGCAAGTTCTCGCCTTTGTCGCCAAGGAGCAAGACATGTGGGCGCCGATCGTGCAGAAGATCTCCACCCAGTAGACCTCAGGGGCTTGCGCCAATGTTGGATCAGCCGGCGAAGCAGGTGGACAACGACAGCGGCACCGCGGGCAGTTCCGAATTTCGCCTGGAAGAAGCGACCATCGACGAATTGCACTCTGCGATCCGGGCCGGCAAGGCGACCTGCGTGTCGATCGTCGAGCATTATCTGGCGCGCGTGCGCCGCTTCAACGGCGTCGCCAGCATGCTGGTGACCGCGGACGGCGCGCGGGTCGCCGCGGCAAGGGGCACGGTGCGCGGCGGGGCGCCGCTGAAGTTTCCGACTGTAACCGTCAAGGCCGACGCCATCCTGCCGGACCTCGACAAATACAAAGGCCCGCCGCTCGAATTCGGGCGTATGGAAGCAACGGCGTCCGATCCAGCCGTGCAGCAACAATTCGGCATGATCGTCGGCATCCCAAACGCCGAACAGGTCAACGCGCTCGGCACGCTGAATATCCGCGGCGAGCGCTCGGTGACCTGCCGCGGCGACTTCGACCGGCACCCGTCGCTCGGGGCGCTGCCCGAGGCGGCGCCGCCGGTCTGCGAGTTTTTTCGTCAGCTGCCCGATGCGCTCGAGCGCGCGGCGGAGCTCGACGCGCTCTATGGCCGCAACCCCGATCTCGACAAGATGCCGATGTACGGCGTCGTGTTCTCGTTCAAGGATCCGTTCGACACCAAGGATATGCGCTCGACCGGCGGCGGCGATGCCGCCTACGACATCGACTTTCCGGCGCGCGATCACGTCCTCGTCGAACAACTTCGCAACAAAGGCGCAATCATTTTCGCGAAGGCGGTCAACACCGAGTATAACGGCCGCGCCGGCGATCCCGGCGGCAAGCATCATCCCGATAAAGTGCTGCCCTCGACGCTCGGCTATCAGCGCAGCACCTGGGCGGGCAATCCGTCCAACCCCTACGACACCACGCGTGCCGCGTCGCTCGGCTCGAGCTCGGGCTCGGCCCTGTCGGTGAGCACGAATTTGGTGATGGCGAGCCTCGGCGAGGAAACCCGCGCCTCGTGCCGCGGGCCGTCCAATCACAATGCGGTGGCGCTGATTCTGCCGCACAAGGCGATGCTCGGCTTCGATGGCGGCGCCATCGGCGCCGACATCTATTGCGATCGCACCGGCATCCATTGCCGCAAGATCGCCGATTGCGCCAAAGTGCTCGACGCGCTCAAGGACCCGGATACGGGCTACTACGATCCGCGGGATCCCTTCACCACCGTGCCGCGCTCGTCGGTGCTGCCGGCCTATGCGGTGCATGCGCGCGCGAGTGGGGCTGCCAATGCGCTTGCCGGGCATGCGCATCGGCGTCATCCGCGAGTCGATGGTCTATCCGCAAGGCTCGAAGACCGAGGAGCCGATCTGCACGGCGGCGGCGCGCGAAATCAAAACAGTGCTGGGCAGTGCGCTCGGCGCGACGCTTGTCGAATTCATCCGATCCGCTGTGGCAGCGCGATGCTGAACTCGAAACCATGACGGTCGATTTCCGGCGCGCGCTCGCGCGCCTGGTGCCGATATTCATGCCCGAATTGCTGTTCCGGCTCGGCGCCGATGGCGAGCCGGTCTTCAAAGACTTCGCCGCGGTGATCGAACGTACCGAATTCATGCTGGGCAAGTTTTTCGGCGGTGGCACGATGCGGCCGATCGATTATTGCGTCGCGCTTGCCGAGGGGCGGATCGATCCGCCCGCCAATCTCGACATCGCCACTATCCAGAATCAGGAACTGGCGATGGCGTTCCGCTTCCACATTCCGCAATATCTGACGCGGCGGGCGGCCGACTGGGCGGCGTGCGGCTTTACCGAAACACTGACCGACTTCGCGGCGCTCAACGCGCGCTCCAAATTCTGGGGCGACGATCAGCGCTCAGCTTTCAAGAACTGGGAAGACGTGCGTGATCTGCGCAACCCGCTCGACGCGCGACAGGGCGTCAATGAGCGCATCATGCTGCGCGAATTGTTGCGCCGCGTCGATATGATGGTGATTTTTGAAAATCGCCTCGACGCGCTGGTGCGGCTCCACACGCCGTTTCCACCTGGAAAAATCGGCGGCGCCTATCAGCCGGGTCTGCCGGGCAATCTGCGGCCGGAGACTTTCTACGGGCCGAATGCGGGATTGACCGAGGTGCTGATCCCGGCGGGCTATGTGACGACGGCCTATGACCCGGTCTTCGCGCTCAGCGCCGACGGCAAACGCTATGTTCCGGTGCCTTCGCACGAACCGACTATTCTTGCCGAGCCCGGCTTACCGTTCTCGCTGGTGTTTCGCGCCGAGCCGGGAAAGGAAGATGTCCTGCTGAGCATCGCGTCCGCCTACGAAGCGGCGTCCAATCGCCGAATTCCGCCGCCCGCATTCGGGCCCCTGTGATTACGCCGTCTAATACGCCGGAATCATCTCGGTGCCGTTCGAGCAGTGCCGCGATCTCGCTGAGCGACGCTTGCCGCCGATAAAGACCCGCTTGATTACGGGCGTGTGGCCGGCCGGCCGATTGACCTTGATCAAGGCACGCGGCGTCTGCCGAATGTTTACTCAGGCGATGCCCATCACATCGGTGTTAGAATTGGCAGGTTGATACGGCGTGTGGAAAAATCACAATGGAAATCAATGCGGTCGTGGCCGACAATGGGATGCCTGAATCCGTGAGCAGAGGCGAACCGGTCCCGCTCAATCTGCCGGCATCGGGCAGTGGCCCTCCGGCCGTCTCTGACGCGGCGAAGCCGAACGGCGCCGAATTCGGCATTGCTCACGTCGTTCGGCGGCTTCACGGACCGGTCGCTGCATGCCGGGATGGCGCATCTGACCGGAGGTCTGTCGCCGGCGGCGCTGCTGCAGGCTTATGCCGATTGGGCGATCCATCTTGCCGTCGCGCCGGGCAAGGGAATGCTGCTCGCCAACAAGGCGATGCGCAAGGCGTTGCGCTTTGAAGATTATGCCCGCCGCTATGCGGCCGAAGGCGCGGCTACACCACCTTGTATCGAACCGTCAGCGCAGGACCATCGTTTCCGCGCCGCGGAATGGCAGAAGTTTCCGTTCAACTTCATGGCGCAGGGTTTTCTGCTGCAGGAGCAATGGTGGCACGATGCCACGACCGGCATCAGCGGAGTCTCCAAGCGGCACGAAGCGATGGCCGAGTTCGCGGCGCGCCAAATTCTCGACATGGTTGCGCCGTCGAATTTCCCGCTGACAAATCCCGAAATCCTGCGCCACACCGTCGAACACGGCGGCTTCAACCTGGTTCGCGGCTGGCAGAATTTTATTGCCGATTGCGAGCGCGCCGCGCGCCATGAAAAACCCCTCGGCAGCGAGAATTTCATTGTCGGCCGCGACGTCGCGGCGACACCCGGCAAGGTCGTCTATCGCAACGATCTGATCGAGCTCATTCAATATGCCCCGGCCACGGCGGCGGTGCGGCCGGAGCCTATATTGATCGTGCCGGCCTGGATCATGAAATATTACATCCTCGATCTGTCGCCGCATAATTCGTTGGTGAAATATCTGACCGAGCAGGGCTTCACGGTGTTCATGATTTCCTGGAGGAACCCCGGTGCGGAAGACCGCGATCTCGGCCTCGACGATTATCGCGCGCGAGGCGTGATGGCGGCGCTCGACGCCGTCGGTGCCATCGCAGCGAACCAAAAAGTGCACGCGGCCGGCTACTGCCTGGGCGGGACGCTGTTGTCGATTGCGGCGGCCGCGATGGCCCGCGACGGCGACCATCGGCTCGCCTCCCAGACCGTGTTCGCGGCGCAGACCGACTTCACCGAGGCCGGCGAGCTGACGCTGTTCATGGACGAGAGCCAGCTCGCCTTCCTCGAAGACCAGATGTGGGAGCAGGGTTTTCTCGACAGCCGGCAGATGGCGGGCGCATTCCAGATGCTGCGGTCGAACGATCTCGTCTGGTCGCGCATGGTCCACGACTATCTGCTCGGCGAACGAGAGCCGATGACTGACCTGATGGCCTGGAACGCCGATACGACGCGGTTGCCGTACCGCATGCATTCGCAATATCTGCGGGAGCTTTTTCTCGGCAACGATCTCGCCGAAGGCCGCTTCATGGTCGGCGGCCAGCCGATCGCCCTCAGCGATGTGCGCTTTCCGGTATTCGCCGTCGGCACCGAGTGGGACCATGTGGCGCCGTGGCGCTCGACCTATAAGATCAATCTGCAGACCGACACCGAAGTCACCTATGTGCTGACGGCCGGCGGCCACAATGCCGGGATCGTGTCGGAGCCAGGCCATCCGGGGCGCAGCTACCGGATCGGCGTCAAGCACGCCGGCGGCCGCTATCTCGATCCCGACCGGTTCCTGGTCGAGGCGCAGCGCAAGGCCGGCTCATGGTGGCCGGAATGGGTCGCTTGGCTTAGTGCGCACTCCGCGCCACCGACGGTCCTGCAGGCGATGGGCGCGCCGCAATTCGGCTATCCGGTTCAGGGCGACGCGCCCGGCACTTACGTGATGCAGAACTGATACGCCGCTTTATTGCGCCTGTGCCGTGCTGGAGCGGAAGCGCAACACCGCGGCAAAGAAGAACAGGCCACCGATTGCCGCCACCAAAGCAAATTGCGGCCAGACCACGTCGAGGCCGGCGCCGCGATAGAGAATCGATTGCGCAAACGACACGAAATGCGTCGACGGCGAGGCCTGCATCACGGTGGCGAGCCAGGGCGGCATGCTTTCAAGCGGCGTATTGCTGCCCGGACAGCATGTTCATCGGCAGGAACACCAGCATGAATAGCAGGCCGAGCTGCGGCATCGAGCGGGCTACCGTGCCGATGAAGATGCCGATGGCGCAGGCGAAGAACAGATAGATCGCCACCCCAACCATGAACAGCGGGATCGACCCCGCGATCGGCACCCCCAGCATGGCGCGGACGACGGCGTAGAGCGACAGCCCCGCCGCGACGGTGATAACGAGGCTATTCGCCCACACTTTCGACATCGCGATCTCGAACGGCGTCACCGGCATGACCAAGAGGTGGTCCATGGTGCCGTGTTCGCGCTCGCGCACGATGGCCGCGCCAGCGAGGATGATGGCGAGCATGGTGACGTTATTGATGATGCCCATAACGCTCGTGAACCAGGCCGTCGTGACATTGGAATTGAAGGCGATACGAACGTTGAGATTGACCGGCGGCCAAGGGGGCGCCTTCGGCGTGCGACAGGTAATCCTGGATCTCGGTGGTTATGATTTGCTGCATATAGTCCGAGCCGAGACCGGCCTGAACCATGGCGGTCGCATCGACATTGATCTGCAGGCCCGGCCCGCGCGCGCCGAGCACGTCGCGCTCGAAATTCGGCGGGATATCCACGATGAAAGTGTATTTGCCGGCATTCATCAGCGGCACGATATCGCGCTCGGCGACCGGCTGAGGGGTCTGGAAATAAGGCGGCAGGAATGCGTGAACGATCCGCCGCGACAGCACCGAATTGTCCTCGTCCACATAGGCGATCGAGGCATTGTGCAACTCCTGCGAATTGCTCTGCGCTTGCGCGATGATCGCCAGCGAAAACGAATAGATGACGAGGCCGAGCAGCACGAAGTCGCGCACGAAGCTGCGCAGTTCCTTGGTGCCGAGCCAGAAGATGTTTCCGAGGCTTCGCATCGGCTCGTTTCCTAGCGTTCCTGCTTGCGCAGCAGCAACAAGCTTATCAACGTCAGAATCGGAATGAAGACGCCGAGCGCCAATAGATTGCTACCGAGGTCGGCAAGCTGCAATCCCTTGGTGAAGGTGCCGACGCTGATCGGCACAAAATAGGTCATCGGGAACGCCGAGCCCATGATTCGCGCCGCTCCGGACAGCGCCGATACCGGCACCATCATGCCGGAGAATTGCGTCGCCGGCAGCACGGTCAATATCGAGGTGCCGAATAGCGCTGCGATCTGGGTGCGGGTGAAGGCGGAAATCATCATGCCGTAAGCCGTCGTCGTCGTGACATAGAGAAGCACGCCGAGAAGGAGCGCTAAGAAACTCCCCTTGAGCGGTATCTGAAAGACAAACAGCGCCATCAGGAACATCAAGGCGAAATTCGCCATCGCGACGCCGATATAGGGCAATTGCTTGCCGATCAGGAATTCGAGCCGCGTCACCGGGGTGACGTAGAGATTGGTGATCGAGCCGAGTTCTTTCTCGCGGACGATGGCGAGTGCCATCAGAATGGCCGGGAACAGCGCCAGCAGAAGCGACATGGTCGACGGCACCATGGCGTAGACGCTTTCGAAATCCTGGTTGTATTTGAACCTTATCTCGATGTCGGCGGACGGGCTCGGCGCGGCTATGGCGGTCTTCACCGCCGGATCACTCAGATAAAGCTGATGCATCGCCTGCAGATAGCCGCGGATCGTCTGTGCCCGGAACGGCATGGCGCCGTCGATCCAGGCGCCGACCCAGGCCGGGCGCCCGCGCTCGATGTCGCGGCCGAAGTTCGGCGGCAATTCGACGGCGGCGTCGATCGCGCCGCTTTGCAGGCGCCTTTCAAGATCGGCGTAATCGGCGAGCGGCGGCTGTTCGACGAAATAGCGCGATCCACGCAACTCCTCCAGATAGGCCCGGCTTTCGTGGCTCTGATCGTGATCGAGCACCGCGAAGGTCAGATTATTGACATCGGTCGAAATGCCGAAGCCGAATACCAGCATCAGAAAAGCCGTGCCGAACAGCGCGAAGGTGAGCCTGATCGGATCGCGGAGCAGTTCGATGGTCTCGCGGATCGCATAGGCGAATAGCCGCTGCGGACTGAACGATCGCGTTGGCGGCGGCGGCGGAGCCTTCCGGGCGGTGGCGGACGGCATATCGATCACCGCCGGCTGGCGCCCGCCGGTGGCGTCCTCGAGATAGGCGATGAAGGCGTCTTCCAGCGTGGCGACGCCGCGCGCCTTGACCAGGTTCGCGGGCGTATCGGTGGCGAGCACGCGGCCGGAATCCATCAGCGAAATCCGATCGCAGCGCTCGGCCTCGTTCATGAAATGGGTCGAGACGAAGATGGTGACGCCGCGATTGCGCGACAGATCGATCAGGAGTTCCCAGAACCGGTCGCGCGCCAGAGGATCGACGCCCGAGGTCGGCTCGTCGAGGATCAGCATCTCCGGCTCGTGCACGACGGCCACCGCAAGTGACAACCGCTGGCGAATGCCGAGCGGCAGATCCGAAGCGCGGTGATCGAGATAGTCGCCGAGGCCGAATTGTCGGGTTAGTTCGTCGATACGCGCCTTCGCCTTGGCGGCGGGGAGGTGGAACAGCCGCGCATGCAGCTCGAGATTCTGCCGCACCGTGAGCTCGGTATAGAGCGAAAAGGATTGCGACATGTAGCCGACGCGAAGCCGCGCGGCGATGTCGCGGGCATCGAGCGGGCGGCCGAACAACAGCGCTTCGCCTTCGCTCGGCGGCAACAGTCCCGTCAGCATTTTCATGGTCGTGGTCTTGCCGCAGCCATTCGAACCGACGAAGCCGAAAATCTCGCCGCGCTCGATGGTGAAGTTGACGCGATCGACCGCGGTGAAATCGCCGAAGCGGCAGGTCAATCCGCGCGCAACGATCACCGGCTCGCCGCCGTCGAAGCGCCGCGGCGGAATGTCGAATTTATGGTGTCCGGCGCGGATCTCTTCCGGCAACAGCGCGATGAAGGCCTCTTCGACGGTAGCCACGCCGGCCTGGGTCTTGAGTTCGGCCGGCGAACCGGTCGCGAGAACGCGTCCATCGTTCATCGCGATCAGAGTGTCGAAGCGCTCGGCCTCTTCCATATAGGCGGTGGCGACGACGACGCTCATGCCGACGCGGCGGGCGCGGATGCGATCGATCAATTCCCAGAACTGCCGGCGCGACAGCGGGTCGACGCCGGTGGTCGGCTCGTCGAGGATCAAAAGGTCGGGATCGTGGATGAGCGAGCAGCACAGCCCGAGTTTTTGCCGCATGCCGCCCGATAGTTTCTTCGCCGGCCGGTCAACGAAGGGCTTTAAGCCGGTGCTGTCCAGAAGCTCGGCGATCCGCCATTGCCGTTCGGCGCGCGATTGCCCGAACAGACGGCCGAAGAACTGGATGTTCTCGGCGACGCTGAGATCGGGATAAAGATTGCGGCCGAGGCCCTGCGGCATATAGGCGATGCGCGAACAGACCGCGGTGCGGTGTGCGCTGTCGGCGATGTCGCCGCCGAGCACCTCGGCGTGGCCGGACTGAACCTGGCGCGCGCCGGCGACGATGCCGAGCAGCGTCGATTTGCCGACGCCGTCCGGTCCGATCAGGCCGACCATGCGCCCGGCCGGCAGCGCGACTGTGACCGCGTCGAGCGCCGCCGTGGACCCGTAGCACTGCGTGACATTGTCCAGGCGCGCGGCCGGCCTGGCCAAGGCGATCATTGCGTCACCGGCCCCTGCAGGGCGGGCGGCCAGGCGGTGCCGGATTTGGTCAGGATATAGGCGACGCCCGGCAAGCCGCTGCGCACTGCCTCGGCGCGCGTGCGCAAGCGCTCCGGATCGATGCGGACGCGGATGCGGAACATCAGCTTGTCGCGCTCGCTCTGCGTCTCGACGGTTTTCGGCGTGAACTGCGCCTGGGAGGCGATGAACGACACCTGGGCCGGGATGGCGATCGCCGGATAGGCGTCGAGCACGATGCGGGCATCGGCGCCGAATTCGCACTTGGCCCGCGGCCTCGGTCGGCAGATAGACGTCCATATAGACGTCGGAGGTGTCGAGCATGGCGAAGACCTTGCCGCCGGCGGGAAGCACCTCGCCGATATTGGCAATGCGGTATTCGATGCGGCCGATGCGCGGGGCGACCAGCGTATTGTCGGCAATCTGCACATTGTAGAGCTCGACGTCGTGGGTCGAAGCATCGAGCGCATGCTCGGATTCGATCACGCGGGCCTGCGCCGCATGCAGCGCCGCGATGGCTCCGTCCACTTGTTGCTGACGTTGGTCGAGCACTTCCTTGGTTTCAAAGCCCTTTTGCACGAGGGCGACGGCGCGATCCAATTCCTGCTGCGCCAACAACGACAGGCTGTTCTGCTGCGCCACATTGGCGTTGGCCTCTTCGACGGCGCGCCGCGCTTCGAGAACCTGGGCTTGCGATTTCTTCAGCGAGGCGGCGAGATCCTGCGTGTCCATGCGGGCGACGACCTGGCCGGCTTTGACCAGGTCACCCTCGTCGGCCAGAATTTCGGCGATGCGGCCGGCATATTTGGTGTCGATATCGATCTCGTCGGCCTCGAGCCGGCCGTTGCCGAAAGCGATGCCGGCCGGCAATTGGGCCCGCAGGTGCTGCCACCAATAATAGCCGCCGCCGGCGCCTCCGCCGATGATCGCGAGCGGCACGACGATCCGCAGCCACCATCGGCGCGCGGGACGCGGCCATGCGATCGGAACCGGAAGACCGGCGGCGCTTGGCGCCGGCACGAGGTCGCGCTGCTGTGGTGCCGGCGGCGTGTGGATGTCGTCGCTATTCGGCCATGCCGCGCGCGTAACTTTGGTGTCTTGGTCCATATCAGGCCTAGTTTGATGCCCCGCCCGTTCTGATAGACCGATGCGCCGGCTTTCAAAATTCAGGTCTCGGCCCTAAGGGATATTGCGGAGGCGGCTGAGAGCTACGCTTGCCCGCGACCGCAGGACTCGCGGATGCGATCGACCAGCGCATTGCCCAGCAATGGCTTTTCGACGATGTCGATCTGGGCGAGCTTGGCCCGCGCCGTCAGCGCGGCATTGGGGTGGGTGAGGATCAGAATGGCCGGCGTAAGGACGTTGCGCTGGCGCAGCTTCGCGATCAGCTCCATTCCGGTCAGGCCGGGCATTCTTTGATCGACGACGAAGCAATTGCAGTCGCGAATGTCGCCGCTGTCGAGAAGCTGCGTGCCGC
This sequence comes from uncultured Alphaproteobacteria bacterium, assembly GCA_963696555.1. GTDB lineage: Bacteria > Pseudomonadota > Alphaproteobacteria > Rhizobiales > Xanthobacteraceae > BOG-931. The sequence goes on from CAVOKR010000029.1 coordinate 28,174, forward strand.
TCCGGTAGGTGCGCACCGCAAAGCCTTCGAGCTCAAGCGAAAATTTCAGCGAATTGCAGACCGCGGGATCGTCGTCGACGACCACGATAACCGGCTTCGGCAACGGCAATTGAGCTTGCTGGCACTGCGGCGACATCGCGCCGGCCCTTCGCTTCTTTGTGTAATTGGCCCGCTGAGTGCCAGCGATTCAGGCGAAGCCGCATTGATATGGCTCAAACGCAGGGCGGTACGACCCTTGAGGCGGATCAGGCAGTGCTCAGCCGACGCCGCGGCTGCCCAGACCGGCCGCCAGTTACTCCGAGCCCAGAATGCCGACAATCAGCGCCATGCGTACGAGGTCGGACAGGCTGCCGGCCTGCATCTTGTTCATCAGGTTGGCGCGGTAGATCTCCACAGTCCGCGGGCTGATACCCAAATCGTAGGCGATCTGTTTGTTGGCGCGGCCCGCCACGAGGCCGACCAATACATCGCGCTCGCGCGGCGACAGCGCCGCCACACGGGCCTCGATCTCGGCGCGTTCGCTCCGTCGCCTCGACTGGCCGTCCTGCTGCCGCAGCGCCGCATCGACGCTTGCCATCAGCACTTCGTCATCGAACGGCTTTTCCAGAAAGTCGACGGCACCGATCTTCATGGCTTCGACGGCAAGCGCGACATCGCCATGGCCCGTGATGACGATCACCGGCACCGCGACGTTGAGTTCCTTCAGCCGCCGCAACAGCTCGATTCCGCTCATGCCGGGCATGCGCACGTCGGTGATGATGCAGCCGAGGCCCGCGCGGGGCAGTGCGTCGAGGAAGGCTTTGGCGGAGGCGTAACTGCGGACATCGTGTTTCGCCGACCGCAGCAGGAATGTCAGCAATTCGCGAAGCGCTTCGTCGTCGTCGATCACATGCACGATCCCCGTATCAGACGGCATCGCCAGCCTCCTCCTTGGTTACGGCGGGCAAGGTAAGCGAAAACACCGTTCCACCTCCGGGATTGGGCTGCTGCGTGATCGAGCCGCCATGCGCTTCGATGATGGTGCGCGAAATCGACAGGCCGACGCCCATGCCATGACGTTTCGTGGTGACGAAAGGCTGGAATAGCTGCGCGCTGATCTCGGGCGCAATGCCGGCGCCGGTATCGGCGACGCTGATCTCGACCATATTGTCGGGCGCGGGCGAGGTCGAGATGGTGAGTTCGCGCGTATCGGTTGCTTCCATGGCTTCCATGGCATTGCGCATCAGATTAAGCAGAACCTGTTGAACCTGTACCTTGTCGGCCAGCACGAAATCGAGCCCGGGGGCGAAGGTGAAGGCCACCCGGACGCCCTTGTCCTTGGCGCCGACAAGCGCCAGCGCGCTTGCCTCCTCGATCAGCTTCTTGACGTCCTCGACGCGGCGTTCGCTTTCGCCGCGGGCGACGAAATCGCGCAGCCTTCGAATGATATCGCCGGCGCGGAGTGCCTGATCGGCCGCCTTGTCCATGGCGTCGCGCAGCAGCGTGGTGTCCGCGTCGGTGCGATCCTGCAGCAACCGCCGCGATCCTTTCATGTAATTGGCGATCGCCGACAGCGGCTGGTTGAGCTCATGCGCCAGCGCCGAGGCCATCTCGCCCATCGCCGTCAGCCGCGACATGTGGACGAGCTCGGATTGCAACTCCTGCAGCCGTGCTTCGGTCTGCTGGCGCTCCGTCAAATCGCGGATGAAGCCGGTGAAGAAGCGCTGCTTGTGCACATGCATTTCGCCGACGGCGAGCTCCATCGGAAAGGTCGAGCCGTCGGCGCGCCGGCCGACCACGACCCGGCCGATGCCGATGATGCGCCGCTCATTGGTGCGCTTGTAGCGTTCGATATAGCTGTCGTGGCCTTCGCGATAGGGCGCCGGCATCAGCATCTTGACGTTCTTGCCCACGACGTCCGCGGGCTTGAGGCCGAACAGCCTTTCGGCCGCCGTACTGAAGGATTGCATGATGCCGTGCTCGTCGATGACGATCATGGCGTCGGGTATGCTGTCGAGAATCGACTGCAGGTGGGCTTCGCGGGTCAATGCCTGTTCGGCACTCGCCGACGCAGCGGTTCGGAAGCGGGTCAACATGGCGCCGCGCCAAGACACGCCGATGCCGACCAGAACGAAGGTTATCGCATTGATGATATCCGCGGCCGTCGGCGAACGATAATCCTCGATGAAAAACAGCCCGATCGCTGTGCCGAGAACGGTCGCGCAGCAGACCGGGCCCCCAGCCGCCGAGCGCCGAGGCGATCAGAACACCCGGCAGGAAAAACAGATAAGAGGCCTCGCCGCGCAGCAGCGATCCGAGCGCGAGTTTGGCGGCCAAACCGGCTGCAATCCCCGCGACGGCGATGCCGTAGCTCCAGACGAAGCCACGCCGTGCCGGCGGTGCCCACGCGGCCATCAGGTAAGATTTTTCGGTGGTCGTGGCATCAGCCATCGAAAACGTCGCTTTGATGCGATCACCATTGCCCGAAGTCGCTGTAACAAGTGTTACTTCAATGGCTTATCACGAGCCTAAGCCTAAGGGAAAACCCTTAGGGTCAATATCTGAATTTTCGCTCTGTCGCCCCAGGCATAGCACTACCTCCCGAAGCTCCAGGAGGTAAAGGGCCATGCAGACACAGAGCGCAATCCGCAGCGATGCCATCCGGCGGCCGGCGATGCCGATCCGCAATCCCAGCCAGCCAGCCGTCGCCATCGATGCCGACGCACTCGATCATTCGATGCGGCTGATGGGCGCCGTGATCGGATACCCGCGCAATACCGAGATTTTCGGTGAAAACGAACCGGCCGAATACCTCTACAAGGTCGTCAGCGGCAGCGTGCGCACCTACAAGATCCTCACCGACGGTCGCCGGCAGATCGGCGGCTTCTACATGCCTGGCGACGTTTTCGGCCTCGAATTCGCCGACGAGCATTCGATGTCAGCCGAGGCGATCTGCGAAACAAAAATTCTGGTCGTCAAGCGCAGCGCGCTGAACGCGCTGGCCGGGCGCGACGCTTCGGTCGCGCGGCAGCTCTTTGCGCTCACGGGACGCGAACTCGGCCGGGTTCAGGACCGCATCATGCTCCTGATCAAAAGCGCGCAAGAGCGCGTCGCGAGCTTCCTCTTGGAGATGGCGGACCGCGCTTCCGGGAACAATTCGATCGAGCTGCCGATGTCACGGTTGGATATCGCCGATTATCTCGGCCTGACCATCGAAACCGTATCGCGAACGCTGACCTCCCTGGAATGCGCGGCCGCAATCGAGGTGCCGTCGTCGCGGCGCATCGTATTGCGCAATCGCCCGGCGCTGCGACGCATGAACGGGTGAAGACAAGCGGTGCTTGGGGCGACGTGAAAGATTAGAGCGCGAAAGGGGAAAGATCATGCAAGTCAAGGACGTCATGACCCGGAACGTTGTTTCCGTTCAGACCAAAGAGCCGATCGTGCGGGCGGCGCGCCTGATGCTGCAGAACAACATCAGCGGGCTGCCGGTGGTCAATGGCGAAGGCGACCTGGTCGGTATCGTGACCGAGGGCGATTTCCTCCGCCGCAGCGAACTCGGCACCCAGCGCCGCCGGCCGCGATGGCTCGAGTTCATCGTCGGTCCGGGCCGGCTCGCGGAGGAATATGTCTCGCAGACGGGCAAGAAGGTCGAGGAGATCATGACGCCGGATCCCGTCACCGCGACCCTCGACGAACCGCTTGAAGATGTCGTCGAGCTCATGGAGCGCCATCACATCAAGCGCCTGCCGGTGATTGAGAGCGGGCGGATGGTCGGCATTGTCAGTCGGGCCAATCTGATGCATGCGCTGGCGAGCCTCTCCCGCGACACGACGGCGCCGGCCGGCGACGATTCCAAGATCCGCGACAATATCATGAACGCAATCGGCGGTCAGAAATGGGCGCCGCGTGTCAATGTCGTGGTCAAGAACGGCGTCGCGGAATTGTGGGGCGTCATCACCGACGAACGCGAACGCCAGGCGCTCATCGTCGCCACCGAGAACGTGCCCGGCGTCGAACAAGTTCACGATCATCTCGTCTGGGTCGAGCCGATGTCCGGCATGGCGTTTCCTTCCGCCGAAGACGAAGCCAAGGAACGCGTCGCGTCCTAAAGGCCGCCGCGCGTGCCGATCCTTCGGTAGCAATCACTCTCAGCGGGGTTGTCATGCCTGGAACCGTGCCAAGCCGCACGAAAGTGGTCGGCGTCATATCGTTCTTGGCCGTGCTGGCCTTGACCGGCCCGCCGGCAGCCGCCGCAGACACGCTGTCGCCGGCGGCACAACGCGGATTTGTTCTGTTGCGCGCCGACTGCGCCCGCTGTCACGCCATCAGCAAGGTCGGCGGCAGCCCGCTGAAAATTGCGCCGGCATTTCGCACGCTGCATGAGAACTATCCCGTGGAAGATCTCGAAGAGCCGCTGGCCGAGGGCATCATCACCGGCCATCCGACGATGCCGGAGTTCCGGTTCGATCCCGGCCAGGTCAACGACATCATCAGCTATCTGAAATCTCTTGAGCAATAAGCGCGAGCACGGGGCCTAATCCGATACCCGCGAATGCGCGGCTTAATCCAACACGCGCGAATGCGCGGCTTAATCCATGTGAATCAGGAACGGCCCTTTGACTTAGGTCAACGTCAACCGTCCCCACCCATGGTGTTTAGGCGGTTTCCGAGTCTACCCCGGCACAGGTCGCGCAATGACCCCATCGCACACTGACACCGCACCTAAATTCATGACGCTCGGCGAAGGCGGCTTGGCCGCGGCGCTGACCGCACTCGCGTTCTTCTCGATCGTGGTTGCCGCCAAGGCCTATACGCCCGAATACGCGTTCCACGCCTATCTGTTCGCCGCGGCGAGCGCGGCGGGGGTGTTCGCGATTTTCAACCGCTTTTTCGAGCACGGTTCACAGCCGGCGCCGCTCGAGATCGACGGCAAGCCGAACTACAATATGGGGCCGGTCAAGCTGGCGACGATCCTCGCAGTGTTCTGGGGGATTGCCGGCATGGCGGTCGGCGTCTGGATCGCGCTCGAGCTCGCTTATCCGGCGCTGAATTTCGATCTGTCCTATATTTCGTTCGGGCGGTTGCGTCCGCTGCACACGTCGGCTGTCATCTTTGCGTTCGGCGGCAATGTGCTCTTGGCGACGTCGCTCTATGTCGTGCAGCGCACCAGCCGCGCGCGCCTCGTCGGCGACCTCGCGCCGTGGTTCGTCATTCTCGGCTACAATTTTTTCATCCTGATCGCCGGCACCGGCTACCTGCTCGGCATCACCCAATCCAAGGAATATGCCGAGCCGGAATGGTATGCCGATCTCTGGCTGACCGTGGTGTGGGTGGTTTATCTGCTCATCTTTCTCGGCACCCTGATGCGGCGCAAAGAGCCGCATATCTATGTCGCCAACTGGTTCTATCTCGCCTTCATCGTCACCATCGCGGTCCTGCACGTCACCAATAATGCCGCGGTTCCGGTGTCGGTCTTCTCGTCGAAGTCCTATGTGGTGTGGTCGGGCGTGCAGGATGCCATGGTGGAATGGTGGTACGGCCATAACGCGGTCGGCTTTTTTCTCACCGCCGGCTTCCTCGGCATCATGTACTACTTCATTCCGAAGCGCGCCGGACGCCCGGTCTACAGCTATCGGCTGTCGATCATTCATTTCTGGGCGCTGATCTTTCTTTATATCTGGGCCGGTCCGCATCACCTGCACTACACCGCGCTGCCGGACTGGACGCAGACGCTTGGGATGACGTTCTCGATCATTCTGTGGATGCCGTCCTGGGGCGGCATGATCAACGGGCTGATGACGCTGTCCGGCGCCTGGGACAAGCTGCGCACCGATCCGGTGCTGCGCATGATGGTGCTGTCGGTCGCGTTCTACGGCATGTCCACCTTCGAGGGCCCGGTAATGGCGATCCGCGAGGTGAACTCGCTGTCGCACTACACCGACTGGACTATCGGCCACGTGCATTCCGGCGCGCTGGGCTGGGTCGCCTTCATCTCGTTCGGCGCGATCTATTGCCTGGTGCCGTGGCTGTGGAACCGGCCGCTTTATTCGCTCCGCCTGGTGAGCTGGCATTTCTGGATCGCGACCATCGGCATCGTCGTCTATGTCACGTCGATGTGGGTATCGGGCATCCTGCAAGGGCTGATGTGGCGTTCCTACACCAGTCTCGGCTTTCTCGAATATTCCTTCATCGAAACCGTCGAGGCGATGCATCCGTTCTATGTCATCCGCGCGCTCGGCGGCGCCCTGTTCCTGAGCGGCGCGCTGATCATGGCGTTCAATGTCTGGCGCACGATCCATCCGCCGCGCGAGCAGTTGGCCGCGGCCGCAATCCTCGTGCCGGCGGAATAGGGGGCGCGCCATGGCAAATCCCGCAGCATCCTCGCCCTCGCTCTGGCAAAAGCACGGCGTCATCGAGCGCAACTCGATCCTGCTCCTGATCGGCATTCTGATCGTGATCGCGATCGGCGGTCTCGTCGAAGTGGTGCCGCTGTTCTACCTCAAGAGCACCATCGAAACCGCCGACGGCATGCGGCCCTATACGCCGCTCGAGCTCGCCGGCCGCAACATCTATGTCAGCGAAGGCTGTTATCTGTGCCATTCGCAGATGATCCGGGCGTTGCGCGACGAGGTCGAGCGCTACGGCCATTATTCGCTCGCTGCCGAAAGCGAATACGACCATCCGTTCCAGTGGGGCTCGAAGCGCAACGGTCCGGATCTGGCGCGCGTCGGCGGCAAATATTCCGACGATTGGCACCGCGATCACTTGAACAATCCGCGTGCGGTGGTCGCGAGCTCGATCATGCCGGCGTATCCGTGGCTGTTCACGACCGACCTCGACTATTCGCATATCGGCGAGGACATGAAGGTCCAGGCCGATCTCGGCGTGCCCTATAGCGACGAGATGATCGCGAACGCAATGGCCGACGTGAAGACGCAAGCCACCGCCGATGCGCCTGACGCCGACGCGCTGGCGCGGCGCTATCCGAAGGCGCAAGCGCGCAATTTCGGCGGCAATTCCGGCCGGGTCACGCAGGCCGACGCGCTGATCGCCTATCTGCAGATGCTCGGCACGCTGATCGATTTCAAGCTCTACGACGATAAGGCCAATATCCGCTGAGGAGACGAACGTGTCGCCGACCTATGCCTTTTTCGCGCATTTCGCCCAGATCTGGGGTCTCATCTACTTCCTCGCGATTTTCATCGTGGTGCTGGTCTATGCGCTGTGGCCGTCGCGCCAGAAGCAGTTCGATGAAATCCGCGCAGATCCCGCTCCGGGAGGACTGATGATGGATGATCGAGCCAAAGCGCCCACGACGCCGGAGGCGAAAGTCGGAACCACCGGTCACGAATGGGACGGCATCCGCGAATTGAACACGCCGCTGCCGCGCTGGTGGCTGTTGCTGTTCTACGCGACGATTATTTGGGCGATCGGCTATTGGATCGTCTATCCGGCCTGGCCGTTGGTGTCGTCCTATACGAGCGGCGCTTTGAATTGGCACGCCCGCTCCGCGGTCGCCTCGGACCTTGCCGCGCTGCAGGCGCAGCGCAGTCCGATGATGGCGAAACTCGCCGCCGCGCCGCTGCAGCAGATCGAAACGACGCCGGAGTTGCTCGATTTCTCACGCGCGCTTGGCGGCCGGGCCTTCGCCGACAATTGCGCGCCGTGCCACGGCGCCGGCGGCGGCGGTGCGAAGGGCTATCCCAATCTCACCGACGACGATTGGCTGTGGGGCGGCTCGCTCGAGGCGATCTCGCAAACCATCACCCATGGCGCGCGCTCCGGCGACGACGACGGCCATCAAGGCTCGATGCCGGCATTCGGCCGCGACGGCATGCTCAAGCGCGACGACATTGTGACGGTCGCCGATTACGTGCGCTCGCTGTCGGGCCTGTCGACCACGCCGGGCGCCGATCTTAAGCGCGGCGCAAAGATCTTCGCCGACAATTGCGCCGTCTGTCACGGCGCCGACGGCAAGGGCCGGCGCGCGGTCGGCTCGGCTAACCTCACGGATACAATCTGGCTCTACGGATCGGACATCAACACCATCATCGACGGCGTATGGAACGGTCACGGCGGCGTCATGCCGGCCTGGGGCAAGAAACTCGACCCCGTCACCATCAAGGCGCTGACGGTCTACGTCCATACTTTTGGCGGCGGGGAGTGATAGATGTGCCCCGGCTGCGCATCGGTGCTGGCGATTGAAGGCGCAGCCGCGGCGCGGCCGGCTCTTGTCGATCTGATCGAGGACGTCAAACGGACGCTGCCGGGCCCGGAGAGCGACGAACCGCCGCCGGACGACGAGCCGCTCTATGCGGCGCGTAAGAAAATCTATCCGGAAAACGTGACCGGCACATTCCGGCGCCTGAAATGGGCTTTGCTCATCGTCGGACTGGCGGTCTACTATTTCCTACCCTTCGTGCGCTGGGACCGCGGCCCGAACGCGCCCAGCCAGGCCGTGTTGATCGATTTCCCCGGCCGGCGCTTCTATTTCTTTTTCATCGAGATCTGGCCGCAGGAAATCTATTACCTGACCGGCCTCCTCATCATCGCCGCCATGGCGTTGTTCCTGATGAACGCGGTCGCGGGCCGCGTGTGGTGCGGTTATCTCTGTCCGCAGACGGTGTGGACCGATCTCTACATCGCCATCGAACGCTGGATCGAAGGCGGCCGGCGCAAGCAGCTGCGGCGCGACGGTGAGGGGTGGAACTTCGAGCGTACGGCGCGCGCCGTGTCGAAGCATTTCTGGTGGCTGATGATCGCCTGGTGGACCGGCGGCGCCTGGGTTCTGTATTTCGCCGATGCGCCGACGCTGATCAAGAATCTCGCGACCTGGCAGGCCCCCTTCATCGCCTATGCGTTCATCGGTCTGCTCACCTTCACGACCTATGCGCTCGCCGGCTGGATGCGCGAACAGGTCTGCATCTATATGTGCCCATGGCCGCGCATTCAGGCGGCGCTGACCGACGAATATGCGCTGAACGTCACCTATCGCTACGACCGCGGCGAGCCGCGCACCTCGCTGAAAAAAGCGGCGGTGCTGCAGGCCAAGGGCGAGCCGGCCGGCGACTGCATCGATTGCCTGCAATGCGCGGCGGCTTGCCCGACGGGTGTCGATATCCGGACCGGTCCTGACCTCGCCTGCGTCCAATGCGGGTTGTGCATCGACGCCTGCGACGCGGTGATGGCGAAGATCGGGCGGCCGAAGCGGCTCATCGCCTACGATACCGAAATCAACATCCAGCGCCGGCAACAAGGCCTCGCGCCGGTCTACAAGATCGTGCGGGTCCGCACGGTGCTCTATGCCGCGATCATCGTCGCGATCGCGGCGCTGATGACCTATACGCTGGCGACGCGGCGCACCGACGGCGTCGACGTCATTCACGACCGCAATCCGCTGTTCGTACAGCTTTCGGACGGCGCCGTGCGTAACGGCTACAACATCCATATCCTCAATAAGAATCTGGAGTCGCGAAGCTTTATCCTGACGGTGTCGGGGTTGGCGCATGCCGACATCGAAGCCATCGGCGAGGAGGCGAGTTCGGGCGGCAATCCGATCATCGAGGTCGGGCCCGATCAGACCCGCGACGTGCGCATTCTGGTGACGACCCATCAACGGCTCGACGCCGAGGCCTCGATCCCGCTGACTTTCACCATCGTCTCCACTGACGGCGGCACGACGGCGACCGCGGCCGATCATTTTGTGGGACCGTGAGGGAACGCCGGCGATGAGCGATGTCGATCGAGAATCGGAACTAAAAAATACGAAAGCGCCGCGGCCACTCACCGGGCGGATCGTCTTGTTCTGGCTCGTGGCTTTCTTCGGTGTCGTCTTTGCCGTCAATGGCGTGTTGGTTCATGAGGCGCTGTCGACGCTTAGCGGCGTCGATACCGAGAGCGCCTATCAGGCCGGCCGCATGTTCGAACACGAGGTCGCCATGGCCAAGGCGCAAGACGCCCGGCAATGGCGTGTCGAGGCCAAAGTCACACCGTCGCCGGACGGCGCGCGCATCGACGTCACGGCGCGCGATGCCAAGGGCGCGCCGCTGTCCGGTCTCGAGGCGTCGGCGCTGCTGGAGCGTCCGACCGATCGAAGGCTCGATCGCGATATTACGGTCGCCGAAGATGCGCCCGGCCGCTTCCACGGCAATGTCGACGCCGAACGCGGGCAATGGGATCTGGTCATCGAATTATCGCGCCAAGGCGAGCAACTGTTCCGCTCGAAGAACCGCATCGTTCTGAAGTGAGCGCCCAACATGGCTGAGACGCTCGATCTGTCGTCCTTTGTCGAACGGACCGATGCCGGCACGGCGCATATGACGTTCGCCGTAGAGGGCGTCGGCTGCGCCGGCTGCATCCGCAAGATCGAGAGCGGGCTCGGCAAAATCCCCGGCGTCATCGACGCGCGGCTCAATTTTACCCAGCGCCGTCTCGCCGTCGATTGGCGCGAGGACGAGATCGCCGCGGCCGACATCGTCCAGGCGCTGGAGCGTATCGGCTACCACGCCCATCCGTTCGCGCCGGAGCGTACCGAGGCCGACGACAGCCGTCAGGCCAAGGCACTGTTGCGCTGTCTCGCCGTCGCCGGCTTTGCGGCGATGAACATCATGCTGCTGTCGATCTCGGTGTGGTCGGGCTCCGACATGACGCAGGAGACGCGCGATCTGTTCCACTGGCTGTCGGCCCTGATCGCACTGCCCGCGGCCGCTTATGCGGGGCGGCCGTTCTTCGTCAGCGCCTGGCGTGCGGTGCGGGCGGCGCGATCTCAACATGGATGTGCCGATCTCCGTCGGCGTCACGCTGGCGCTCGGGTTGTCGCTGTACGAGACCGCGACGCATGCCCCACACGCCTATTTCGATTCCGCGATCATGCTGTTGTTCTTTTTGCTGTGCGGCCGCTATCTCGATCTGGCGATGCGGCGCAAAACCAGATTGTTCGCCGGCAACCTGGCGTCGTTCAAAGCCGAATTCGCCAATCGGCTCGGCGTCAAGGGCGAAGTGGTCCGGGTGCCGGCTTCCGCGCTCAGCCCGGGCGATCGCGTGCTGGTGCGTCCCGGTGAAGTCATCCCGGCCGATGGCACGATCTTGAATGGCACATCCGAAATCGACGACAGCCTGATAACGGGCGAAACGTTGCCCCATGACGTGGTCACCGGCGCGACCGTCTACGCCGGCAGCATCAACGGCGTCGGTGCGCTCACCATCGTGATCACCGCCGCCGGCACCGGCACGCTGGTCGATGAGGTCGAGCGGTTGTTGCAGAAGGCGACGGAGGCCAAGTCGCGCAATGTGCGGCTCGCCGATCGCGCGGCGCGGCTCTATGCTCCCGTCGTGCACGCGGCGGCGGCATTGACCGCGATCGGCTGGCTCATCGCCGGGGCTTCGTTCCACGACGCCATCGTCACCGCCATCGCGGTTCTCATCATCACGTGCCCCTGTGCGCTGGCGCTCGCCATTCCGGCCGTTCAGGTCGTGGCGGCGGGTCAACTCTTCCGCGCCGGCGTCATCCTCAATTGCGGCGACGCCATCGAGCGCATCGCCGAGGCCGACACCATCGTGTTCGACAAGACCGGCACGCTGACCATGCCCGATCCTGCGGTGGACGCGTCGGCAATCGATCCCGCGCTTCTCGAGCGCGCGGCGCGGCTCGCTTTGTCGAGCCGTCATCCTCTGGCGGTCGCGCTGGCGCGGCGGGCGCGCGAGCGCGTGCCTTATCCCGGTGCGATCGAAACGCCGGGAGAAGGCGTCCGCGCCCAGATCGACGGCGAGGAAGCGCGCCTCGGCAGCGCCAAGTTTTGCGGCGTCGCCGATGGCGACGCATTGCCGCGGGATGGCGAAGCCTCGTTCATCAGTTTTTCGCTTGCGGGCCGAGCCGCCCGCATTCCGATCCGGCAGCAATTGCGCGCCGATGCCGTGGCGGTGACGCAAGCGCTGCGAGCGCGCGGTCTCGACCTCGTCATCCTGTCGGGCGACCGCCCGGCGGCGGTCGAGCCGGTAGCGCTCAAGCTCGGCATCCGCCAATGGCTGGCCGGATTGACGCCGGCTGAGAAAATCGCCGCCCTCGCGCTTTTGAAGGCGGAGGGCCGCCGCATCCTGATGGTCGGCGACGGATTGAATGACGCGCCGGCGCTGGCCGCCGCGCATGCCTCGATGTCGCCGATCACGGCCGCGCATCTGACGCAAGCGCATGCCGATGCGCTGTTCCTTGGCGAGCGGCTTATGCCGGTGCTGCGCGCCGTCGTCATGGCCCGGAAGGCCCGCGCCTTGATGCGGCAGAATCTGGCCCTCACCGTGATCTACAATGCGCTCGCGGTTCCCTTTGCCATGGCCGGAATGGTTACGCCGCTCTTCGCCGCACTCGCGATGTCGGGCTCCTCGATGCTGGTGACGCTGAATGCGATCCGCGCGCGGTTCGGCGCGGCGTCCGAAGCGGTCGGCGCATCGGGCATGTTGACCGCGGCGGATGCGCTCGTGCAGGACGGCGGACCGATCGGATCGGTCAGGGGCGCAACGGCCGAGGGCACGCCATGAACGTCCTGATCTATCTGTTGCCGGCGGCGCTGCTGCTCGGGCTGACGGGCCTGGTCTGCTTTTTGTGGACGCTCAAGACCGGCCAATACGACGATCTCGACGGCGCCGCGCTACGCATCCTGCCCGACGACGATCTTGGATCATGATCCCGAAAAATGGTTACCGGTTTTCGGACAAGATCATGATCAAACAAAAACCCAGACTCTTACAATCGAAGTGGATTACGGTTCGGGGTTGAGCTGCAAAACCACGTCGGCAATCGAAGCGTCCTCGGTATCGGTCGTAACCGCGAAGCCGAGATGGCGGCACATCCGCAGCATCGTGGTGTTCTCGTGCAGGACCTGGCCGCGGACAGAGCTTAAGCCTTCGGCGCGGGCATATTCGATCATCAGCTCCATCAAGAGCCAGCCGAGGCCGTGGCCCTTGAGGTCGGACCGGACCAGAATCGCGTATTCGCCGCTTTGATACTCGGCATCGGCATGGATGCGCACGGCGCCGAGCATGTCGCCGTTCGCTTCATCGAGGGCAATGAACGCCATGGCGCGGGCATAATCGATCTGCGTCAGCCGCGCGACGAACACGTGGCTGAATTCCTTGACCGGCGCGAAGAAGCGCAGCCGCAGGTCCTGCTGCGTCACATGGGTGAAGAACGGCCCGAAGAGCGGTTCGTCCTCCGGGCGGACCGGACGCACGAAAACCGCCCTGCCATCCTGCAAACAAAGGTGCCGCTCCCACTCTTTCGGATAGGGCCGGATCGCGAAGCGCGGATGGCCGGGCGGGCTGTGGCGATGCGGTTCGACCGCGGCGACCGAAACGCGGGCGTCGACCGCGATGACGCCGGTCTCGTCGGCGAGCACCGGGTTGAGATCGATTTCGCGGATTTCGGGAAAGTCGGCCGTGAGCTGCGCGAGCTTGACCAGAAGGAGCGCGATCGCCTGTTCGTCGGCCGCCGGCACATTGCGATAGGCTTTGAGAATGCGCGACACCCGGGTGCGGGCGATGAGGCGGCGCGCCAGCGCCAGATCCAGCGGCGGCAGCGCCAGCGACTTGTCGCTGATGACTTCGACCGCGGTGCCGCCCTGGCCGAAAACGATGACGGGCCCGAAGGTCGGATCGTCGGCGACGCCGACGATGAGCTCGCGGGCTTTGGGACGCACGATCATCGGAAAGACGGTGACGCCTGAGATGCGCGCTTCGGGCCTCGCGGCGCGGGCTTGGCTCAGAATTTCCTCGGTGGCCTGGCGCACCGCCCGCTCGCTGGTGAGGTTGAGCCGCACGCCGCCGACTTCGGATTTGTGCACGATGTCGGGGGACAAGATTTTCAGGACAACCGAATTGCCAGCGTTGAGGTGCGGCAGCGCCGCAGCGGCCGCTTCATCGGGATTTCGCGCCAGTACGGCCGGCGTGATCGGGATGCCATAGGCCGAAAACATCGTTGTCATCTCGGCCGGGTCGAGCCATTTGCGCTGTTCGCGCAATACGGCGTCGATGACCGGGCGCACGGCAGCCGTGTCCGGCGCAAAATCTTCCGGCAGGCTCGGCGGCGTCGCCATCAGCAAGTCGCGCGATTCCCGATAGCGCACGAGATGCATGAAGCCCGCGACCGCATCGGATTCGGTCGCGTAACTCGGAATGCGCGCGGCATCGAAGGCTTCGCCGGCGGGACCGTTGCCGCCGACCCAGACCGCGAAGACGGGCTTTGCCGGAGCGTGTTTATTGCGATGCCGTTCGGTCACCGCAATCACCGCTTTGGCGGCGTCGATCGGCGATGCCAGCGCGGTCGGCACGTTCATCACCAAAACGGCGTCGTTGGCGTCGTCGTCGAGCAACTGTTCGAGCGCGACGGCATATCTTTGCTCGTCGGCGTCGCCTGCGATATCGACCGGATTGGCGCGCGACCAGATCGCCGGTAACGCCGCGTCGAGCTTCTGCATCGTCGACGGCGAGATCGCGGCGAGTTCGCCGCCGAAATCCACCAGGCGATCGACCGCGAGCACGCCCACGCCGCCGCCATTGGTCAAGACCGCGAGCCGTTTGCCGACAACCGTCGTGCGATGACCGATCGTTTCGGCGGCGGCGAACAATTCATCGAGATCGAGCACGCGCAACAGGCCGGCGCGGCGGAAGGCCGCCTCATACACCGCGTCGGAACCGGCTAGCGCGCCGGTATGCGTCGCCGCGGCTTTGGCGCCCTGGGCGTGACGTCCGGTCTTGATGACCAACACCGGCTTGCCGCGCGCCGCGGCGCGCGCCGCCGACATGAATTTGCGCGCGTCTTTGATCGACTCGATATAGAGCAGGATCGCGCGTGTCGCCGCATCCATGGCGAAGAAATCGAGCAGATCGGCGAAGTCGACGTCGATACTGTCGCCGATCGAAACGACGCCGGAAAATCCGATGCCGCGGATCGAGGCCCATTCGACGAGGCCCGCCGCAATAGCGCCCGATTGCGAGATCAGCGCGAGGTCGCCCGGGCGCGGCATCGAGGCGGCGAAGCTCGCGTTGAGCTTGGCTTGCGGCACCAAGACGCCGATGCAATTGGGCCCGACCAGCCGCAGCCCGTGGGCGCGAGCAATTTTTCCGCATTCATCGGCGTAGGATCCCGGTCCGTGTCCAAGGCCGGCGGTGAGGATGATGGCCGCGGCCGTACCCTTGGCCGCCGCGGCGGCGACAGAGGCCGGGACCGCGGCCGGCGGTACGCCGATGATGGCGAGATCCGGCGCCTCGGTGAGCGCCTCGTAGGATTTTACCGCGCGGATGCCTGCGATCTCGTCATAGTGCGGATTGACGAGATGAATGGAGCCCTCGAAGCCGGCGCTTCGCAGATTCTTCAGAACCGCGCGACCGGGCGATTTCTCGCGCGGGCTCGCCCCGACCACGGCGACGGAACGAGGCGAAAACAATTTGTCGAGACGATAGACCGACATTGCAACGCCTTGCGTGCAGCCGCAGTTGCGGCGCGATGTTTCAGCCCCTCCCTTGTGATTTTCTATGTTAGAAGTGTTGCCTGCGCGTGAAGGTCGTCATCCGGTAAAACCCGCCAAAAAAGGCCTGCGACTCGATGTGGGTCGCATCGCCGGCCGGGATCCAGGTCCCGATCGCTTCACGCCACAGATCGAGCGCGAACGGTTCGAGCTTCGCCAAGATCGGGCGCCAGAGATAGCGCAGCGGGTGCCACCAGCGCGGCCGTCCAAAATCGACGATCACGATCCTGCCGCCCGGTTTGACGACGCGAAACACTTCGCGCAGGGTTTGCCGGCGAACATTCGCCGGCTGCTCGTGCAGAAGAAAGAACAACAGCGCGCGATCGTAACTGCCGTCGGGCAGGTGCAAAACCGCCGAATTCATCGGCAGCAGCCGAACCGATGCGGCGGCCGGCAATTTGCCGCGCAAGTTCTGCAGTTGAATGGGCAGTACATCGATGATGTCGAGTTTTCCGCCACTGGCCGCGGTTCGTGCGACCAGGTGATTGCTGAGATCGCCGTAGGCGCAGGCCACCTGCAAGGTGGCGCCCGGCAGCGCATCGCCGAGTTGCGCTAATGCGGAATCGCGCAGCCTTCCGTAATTACCCCACAGGATCAGGTTCACCAGCCACTGCCGCTCAAAGAATTTGACGGCGCGAGGGTCGATATAGGCCCACCAATAATAGGTACGCAGATACTCCGGCACGTTGTCGAAGATGCCGTCGCCGCGTGGAGCGGCGGCCGCTGCGGTAAGCGGGAGAGGAGGCGGCTGGGCGAATGTCTCGGCCATGACGGACTCGCGGTGGCTAAATTGCTGAAAGAGGGCGAGAAAAACGGGAACCGGTGCGGCCGCGTCAGCCGCACCGGGTCGTTCGACTGTGATAGTTCGTCGTTAGCGGGTCAAGCGGTTGCCCACCGCAGCGCCGGCCGGTCCTGCACGGCGCGGAATTTGCTGACCAACTCATCCAGGCCGAAGACATGGCCCGCGCTCTTGGCGATCAGATAGACCAGCACGCCCGAATAGACGACGTGGTAGTCGATCAGATAGCTGTTGACGTCCTCGATATAGGGGAAGTTCATATGCGCGGTCCAATACGTCATCAGCAGCATGATCGCGAACGGCCCGCTGACGCGAACCAAGAGACCGGATACCAGTGACAGGCCGATCAGCAGATGTCCGTATTCGACCAGGAATGTCAGCGTCGGAACGATCGCCGGACTGGTCAACGGCGCGTAAACGTCATGGAACGTTTTGGTGTGGCTGAGAAAGCCGACGACGAATTTGTCATCGCCGAAGTGATGGATGCCCGCCCATAGAAACGTCCAGCCTATGGTGAGGCGAAAAAACACGATGAGGGCTTGTTCGAGATTGCTTTCGGTTCTCTGCGGCGACATCGCCTAAACTCCCTTGATTGAGCGACTGATTGAGCGACGAGGTGAATTCCGGGAGTCAGAATACCGTCGCTGGCGACGGCCGGCCTTGCGCTAAATCAATAAATCTCGGGAGCCGAGCGAGTTCTCCGAGGCGGGCCGGAGGCCCGCCTTCGCCGCCGTCGCGGTCATCGCCTGATCGCTGCCGAATTGGGCTACGCCGCCTTCAGCTTCAGCAGCGCATCGGCATTGGCGTGGCTGAGCTTGGCCATGTCGATCGGCGCCACCACCGCGCGGTCGAGGAAGCCGCGGCCGTCGGCATTCGACGCAAACGGATAGTCGACCGAGAACATGAGGCGGTCGATGCCGAAGGTCAAAAGCGCGGTGACGAACGGCGGCTGGTCGAAAATGCCGCTGGTGGTCAGCCAGACCTGATCGCGAATGGCCCGGCTGATCGGCCGCTGCAGATGGGGGATATCATGGACGAAAACTTCGTCGAGGCGCGCCATCATCATCGGCAGCATTTCGCCCATATGGCCGATGATCAGCTTCAGCCGCGGATGACGGTCGAGCGTGCCGGCGAGCACCAGCCGCAAAACATGGATCGCGGTTTCCGAATGCCAGCCCCAGCCGGCAGTCTCCAGCACCCGTGCGGCGCCGTCGGGCAGTTCGGAATAATAGGCCTGCCGCACCGGCTCCGGCGGCAGGTGCGGATGAATGTAAATCGGCACGTCGAGTTCGACGGCGGCGGCGAGCAGGCCGTCATAACTCGGATGATCGAGGAAATGGCCCTCGGTCGTACCGTTGACCATGGCGCCGACGAAGCCCAGTTCCTTGACGGCGCGCTCGAGCTCAACCGGGGTCGCGTCGGCGCTTTGCATCGGCAGCGCGGCGAACCCGGCAAAGCGGCTCGGATGACGCGCGATGGCCGCGGCCAGATGATCGTTGATGTCTCGCGCCAGTGCGACACCGTCCGGCCCGGGCACGAGATCCGCCGCCGGACCGGCGTTCGACAACACCTGTACCGTAATGCCGGCATCGTCCATCGCCTTGAGCCGGCCTTCGCCGATCTCGGGCAAAAGCTGCATCGGATTGACGGCGCCCGGCGTGATGTTGCGCGGGCGGAAGCCGCGCGCGCTGATGACTTTGGGATCGATGCGCTTGGCCAGCGCCGGGACTGAAAAATGCTCCTCGAGGGCAACGGTACGCATCAGCTCGTTCCTCCATTCCGCCGGCCCATCGGCCGCCAAGCGCCGGATTGTCTTTCGGCGTGCTATGATGGCTTTATGGCACGTATCATGATCGATTACCGTGTTCTTGGCATGCCCCGCAATGGCGGGGACGATCCTCGCCTCAGATGATCCGCGCCGGCATCGTTGGACTTGGCCGCTGGGGCCGCTCGCTCGTGAACGCGGTGGCGGGCAAGAGCGACGACATCCGTTTCGTGCTGGCGGCGACGCGCACGCCCGCGCCTGCGGAAGAGTTCTGCCGCGACAAGAAGATGAAGCTCGTCGGCAGTTACGCCGACATCTTGAGCGATCCGCAGATCGATGCCGTCGTGCTCGCCACGCCGCACAGCCAGCATCAGGCGCAGGCGCTTGCGGCCATCGCCGCGCAAAAGCACGTTTTCGTCGAGAAGCCGCTGACGCTCGAGCTTGCGAGCGCGCGCGCTGTCGCCGATGCCGCGCGCCTATCCAAGCTGGTCCTCGCGGTCGGCTTCACCCGGCGGTTTCATCCGAGCGTCGCGGAATTGCGCGCACGGCTCGGCGATGGCCGGCTCGGCAAGATCGCCGCCATGGTGGCGCAGCACACCACATCGACCGCCCAGTTCGTCGCCCCGGACAATTGGCGGGCGACGAACGAGGAAGCCCCGGCCGGCGCCTTTACGGCGGTCGGCGTGCATGCGCTCGATCACATGATCGAATTTGGCGGCCGTGTGCGCGACGTCCGCTGCGTGACCGCGCGCAATTACCCGGGGCCTGCCGACGATACGACCACCATCATGCTGCGCTTTGCGAGCGGGGCGACCGGGCTTATTTTCTGCTCGGTTGCAACCGCAACCAATTTCGCATTCACCGCTTACGGTTCGAACGGCCTCGCCGAGATTACGCGGCCGGACCTGTCGCATTTTCGTTTCGCGCCGATTGCAACCGCGGCGCCCACCGGGCCGGTGCCGGCGCCGCCCGACGAGATAATGCTGTTCCCCGGCTTCGACATGCTGCACGCCGAGATGACGGCGTTTGCGCGCGCGATCCGCGATCAAACAGCCTATCCGGTGCCGGTCGCCGACGTGCTTCATGGCATGGCGGTTTTCGACGCGGTGGTTGCATCGGCACAGCACGGCGGTATCGTCGATGTCTGTTCCGAAAAAGAATATGCTTAGTCAAATACCTAGATCGCGCGCGTCGGTTGCCGCCGCGGCTTTCCAGTTCATTAAGGCTCTGCTGTCGATACCATGCCGGCTGTCACAATCGGTCCGGCACGGTCTTGCGGATTTTGACCGTTTGCCGCTAAATAGGTCGCGATCGAGTTTTCGGCCGAATGACTTGGCCTTGCAGCGATTGATAAGCGCGCCTGACTGACGATCTTTCACCAAAATCTCGAGCGAACCGAGCCGAGCACACGCGCGCGGCTCACATTGGCATGTCTACAAGGAGAGACCCGTGAATAACGGTACCGTGAAGTGGTTCAACGCTCAGAAGGGTTATGGATTCATCCAGCCCGAGGGCGGTGGTAAGGACGTGTTTGTTCATATCAGCGCCGTCGAGCGCGCCGGCCTCCGCGAGCTGCGGGAAGGTCAACGCGTATCCTTCGAGGTCGTCGTGGACCGCAAGACCGGCAAGTCGGCCGCTGAAAATCTCAAGACCCTGTAAATCGTAGCCCGGATTGCGTTCGCGCGATCCGGGTTTTGCCGTTGCCTTCATCCGAATTGTATTTTTTGCAATCCGGGAAACTGGCTCAACAAACTACCCGGATTTCGCTTCTGCTTAATCCGGGCCAAGGATTTTTGACGCGAGATTTTGTCCGAAGTCAGTGAGCTGTCTCGCACCTAGCGTCGGACCGGCCCTTCTCGAAATCACGCCAGCGTCTGTACAATCAGCACAATATTGAGCACGAGCACGCCCGCCGTGGCGATGACGGCCGCGGCGCGGGTCAGCGCGCCATTCGCGAACGTGCCCATGATGTCGCGACGGCTGGTGAAGATGATCAGCGAGATCATCGGCAGCGGCAGCGCCAGGCTCAAGACGACCTGACTGACGACGAGTGCACTGGTTGCGTTGACGCCGAGGGCTACGACCACGATGGCCGGCAGCATGGTGACGAGCCGGCGCAGCCAGATCGGGATGCGAAAGCCGACAAAGCCCTGCATGATCATCTGCCCCGCCATGGTGCCGACCGTCGAGCTCGATATGCCCGACGCGATGAGCGACACCAGAAAGACGCCCGCGGCCGCGGCACCCAAGAGCGGCGTCAGCGTGTGATAGGCGGTTTCGATCTCGGCGACATCGGGATGTCCGGCGTGAAACGCGCTCGATGCCATCATCACCATCGCCATGTTCACCAGGCCGGCGACGCTCAGCGCGATCACGACCTCTCGGTTGGAGAAGCGCACCACCATGCGCCGGTCGTTGTCGTTGCGCGCCGGGACGCGCGCCTGGGTCAGACCGGAATGCAGATAGATGGCGTGCGGCATCACGGTGGCGCCGATGATGCCGACCGCGAGCAACAGCGCTTCGGCGTCGGCGATCTGCGGTGTGACGGTGTGAAAGGCGGCGGCGGCCCAATCGACCGGGGCGATGAACATCTCGACCAGATAGCAAAGGCAGATCAGGCCGACGATCGAGCCGATGATCAGTTCGAGCGGCCGAAAGCCGTAGCGGTCGGACATCAAGAGGCCGTAAGTGACGACCGCGGTCACGGCCATGCCGACGATCAGCGGGGTATGAAACAGCAGCGACAGGCCGATGGCGCCGCCGAGGAACTCGGCGAGATCGGTCGCCATGGCCGCAATCTCGCTGACGCCCCACATCGCCCACACCACCGGCCGCGGAAAATGGTCGCGGCACAGCTCGGCGAGGTTTCGTCCGGTGACGATGCCGAGCTTGGCCGAGAGGCCTTGGAACAGCATCGCGACCACATTGGCGAGCAGCACCACCCATAACAGCCCGTAGCCGTATTTCGCCCCGGCCTGGATGTTGGTGGCGAAATTGCCCGGGTCCATATAGGCGATCGAGGCGATAATCGCGGGCCCGGCGAAGGCGAGCGCCGTGCGCAACCCGCCGCGGCGGCCGTTCAGCGCCCGATGCGCTGTCGCGACAGTCCGCTCGCTCAGCGAACCCGGCCGGGCGATCGGCTCGGTCAAGCTCTGAGCGTCCAAGGTTCGTACATCCATAAGATCCGGCCGCATGCAGCAATTACATCAAAATGTAGCATTGGTTACAGTATAGGTATTGCGGCGCGTTGCGTCAATGGCTTTATTATGTAGCTTAAGCTACAATTTGACACGATGATAGAAATATGATCTCGGCTGACGGCGTTGGCCCCCGCCAGCCGGGTGCCCAGTCGGAAGCCTCATGGCGATCGCGAAACTCCCCGCCGAAGGAACGCAGGCGCGCCGCTTCGGCAAGACGCGGTCGGCGCAATCGACCGCGCTGCTCGAGGATTATGTCGAGCTGATCGCCGATCTTCTCGCCGGCGAAGGCGAGGCGCGGCCGACCGACATCGCCCGGCGGCTCGGCGTGTCGCACGCCACCGCGATCAAGACGATTTCACGGTTGAAGCGCGCGGGGCTCGCGACGGCGCGGCCCTATCGTGGCGTGTTCCTGACCGAAAAAGGCAACGAGCTTGCCGACCGCGTGCGGGTGCGGCATCGCCTCGTCGTCGACGTGCTGCGCGCGCTCGGCGTGCCGACCGAGTCGGCCGAGGCCGACGCCGAGGGCATCGAGCATTTCGTATCCGAGAGCACGCTGAAAGCGTTCGCGCAATTTCTGAAATCGCAGGGGTGACGGTTGCTACCGCTCGTCCCCGCGCAGGCGGGGACCCAGCGCTGGATTCCCGCTGCCACGGGAATGAGCGGACGAAAAATCACCCCGCGTGGGCGGTGACCGCTTCGGCAATGCCGTCGACGACTTCCTCGACCATGATTTTGTCGTCGCCTTCGCCCATGATGCGGATCACCGGCTCGGTGCCTGACGGTCGGATCACGAGGCGGCCGTGGCCGTTGAGACGAGTTTCGGCGTTCGCGATCGCGGTCAGCACGTTCGAATGCTCCAGCGGCTTGCCGCTGCGGTAGCGCACATTGCGCAGGATTTGCGGCAGCGGCTCGAAACGGTGGCAGACTTCCGACACCGGCTTGTCCTTTTTCTTCACCACGGCGAGCAACTGCAGCGCGGCGATAAAGCCGTCGCCGGTGGTGGTGTAGTTCGACAGGATGATGTGTCCGGATTGTTCGCCGCCGACGTTGTAACCGTGCTCGCGCATGTGTTCGAGCACGTAGCGGTCGCCGACCGGCGTGCGCACCAGCGTGAGCTTCAGCGATCGCAGGTGACGCTCGAGGCCGAGGTTGGACATCACCGTGCCGACGATGCCGGGTTTGGTGAGGAGATCGTCCTCGGCCCAGCTTTCCGCGATCACCGCCAGGAGCTGATCGCCGTCGACCAGATGGCCGTTCTCGTCGGCGATGACGACGCGGTCGGCGTCGCCATCGAGCGCAATGCCGATATCGGCGCGCATCTCGCGAACCTTGCGCGACAGCGCATCGGGCGCCGTCGAGCCGCATTCGCGGTTGATGTTGAAGCCGTCCGGTTCGACGCCCATGGATATGACGTCGGCGCCGAGCTCCCACAGCGCCTCCGGCGCCACCCGATAGGCCGCGCCATTGGCGCAATCGATGACGACGCGCAACCCGTCGAGCGACAGATTGCGCGGCATCGTGCGCTTGGCGAATTCGATATAACGGTCGTGCACGCCGTCGATGCGTCTGGCGCGGCCGAGTTCGGCGCTTTTCGCCAATTGCTTGGTGATGTCGGTGTCGATCAGCGCCTCGATCTTGCGCTCGACGTCGTCGGACAGTTTGTAACCGTCCGGCCCGAACAGCTTGATGCCGTTATCGTCGTAGGGATTGTGCGAGGCCGAGATCATGACGCCGAGGTCGGCGCGCATCGAGCGAGTCAGCATCGCGACCGCGGGCGTCGGCATCGGGCCCAGCAGCAGCACGTCCATGCCGACCGAGGTGAAGCCCGCGACCAGCGCGGTCTCGATCATATAGCCCGAGAGCCTCGTATCCTTGCCGATGACGATGCGATGACGATGCTCGCCGCGCCGGAAGATCAGCCCGGTCGCCTGTCCCACCTTGAGCGCCAGTTCCGGCGTGATCACGCCATTGGCGCGGCCGCGAATGCCATCAGTGCCGAAATATTTCCGGATCATACTCAAAAGCCCCCAGAGCCCGCAGTCTTCGGGCGGCGATAATACTCCGTCCGCAGCTGCGAGTGCTTCAAATAATATTGGGTAATCTTACTAATGCGGGTAACAGACCATTCACGATGTCTGTCTGTGAAATCAATGGGTTAAGGCAACGGCCGATGGAACCCGTTACCGCTTCTGCTTGTCGTGCTTATCGTGCACGCTCGCCGCCGGCTGCGCGACCGAGACCGGGTCGGAGCCCGGAAAGGATTCCTCAAGGGCCTTATCGAGGGCGTCGTCGAGCTTTTCTTTGCTGGTTTCTCGCTGCGCGGCGCCCGCGTTATCCGACCGGTCCATAGTTGGCTCCTCACGGTTCGATGCGGCGGAATTGGGTTCCGTCCCCGGGATAACCATTGGCGCTCCCAGGTGTTCCTTGGGCGTTTCGGGCGCGGCGCCGACTTTGTGTTATCAACGCGCAAAGCTGCGAATTGGGGGGCAACGCCAGATGAAAACCATGACCTGCATCGAGGACCTGAGGGCAACCGCCCACCGCAAGGTGCCGCGCGCGTTCATCGATTACGCCGAAGCCGGCTCCTATGCGGAACAGACGCTGCGCGCCAATCGCGCCGACCTCGAACGCATCAAATTCCGCCAACGCATTCTCTGCGACGTGTCGGCGCGCTCGACCGCGACCACGATCCTCGGCGAGCCGGCCGCGCTGCCGCTTGCGCTGGCGCCGATCGGGCTCTGCGGCATGCAGCACGGCGACGGCGAAATCCTGGCCTGCCGCGCCGCGCAGCAAGCGGGAATTCCGTTCACGCTGTCGACCATGTCGATCTGTTCCATCGAAGATGTCGCGGCGGCGGTCGACAAGCCGTTCTGGTTTCAGCTCTACGTCATGAAAGACCGCGGCTTCATCCGCGCGCTGATCGAGCGCGCCGCGGCGGCTAAATGCAGCGCGCTGGTGCTGACGGTCGATCTTCAGGTCATCGGCCAGCGCCACAACGATATCCGCAACGGCATGACCGTGCCGCCGGAAGTGCGCATCAAGAACGTTCTCGATATCGCGACCAAGCCGGCTTGGGCGCTAAGCATTTTGCGCGGCAAGCGCAAAACCTTCGGCAATATTGCGGGACACTATCCCGGCATGAACGACATCACCGTGTTGTCGAAATGGACCGCGGAACAATTCGATCC
The DNA here is from genome assembly GCA_963696555.1 of uncultured Alphaproteobacteria bacterium. Lineage (GTDB taxonomy): Bacteria > Pseudomonadota > Alphaproteobacteria > Rhizobiales > Xanthobacteraceae > BOG-931. Next base: position 52,623 of record CAVOKR010000029.1, read on the forward strand.
GACACTGAACTGGAAAGATGTCGAGTGGATCAAGAGCCTGTGGCCCGGCAAGCTCATCCTCAAGGGCATTCTCGACGTCGAGGATGCGCGCATCGCCGCCAAGACCGGCGCCGCCGCATTGGTCGTGTCCAATCACGGCGGCCGCCAGCTCGACGGCGCGCCATCATCGATTTCGGCGCTGCCGCCGATCGTCGACGCCGTCGGTTCCGACATCGAGGTGATGTTCGACGGCGGCATCCGTTCCGGACAGGATCTGGCGCGCGCGCTCGCGCTCGGCGCGCGGTCGTGCATGAGCGGCCGCGCTTATATTTATGGGCTGGGCGCCGCCGGGCAGGCGGGTGTCGCGCGCGCCATCGAGATCATGCGCAACGAGCTCGACATCACCATGGCGCTGATGGGAGTGACCAAAGTCGCCGACATCGATCGCCACGTGATCGCGTCGATGTAGCTAAGCCACTTGAATTGAAAGAATTTCCATTTCGTCAACCTTATGCAAAGGTTTCGCGTGTTAATTAAGAGATTCCGCCGCCGGTGCCGGGGGTTCGGACGCGGAACAGGAGTAACGCCATGCGTAAATTTTTGCTGCTCACCGCGATGCTCGCCGTCTCGGCGGCTTCGAGCGCCCGAGCCGATATGGTCGGCGCAGCGGCCGGTGCCGGAGCGGGCCTAGTTATTGCCGGTCCTCCGGGCGCGGTGGTCGGCGGCGTTGTCGGCGCGGTATGGGGCAAGCCGTTCTGGGGCCCCTCGATCGGCAGAGGCCACTGCTGGACCGACAACAGCTTCCACCGCCACTGCCGGCATTGACTGGTCCAGTCATTCCGGGACGCGGGCAAAGCCCGCGGGCCCGGCATGACGAAGACCTACTCTTCCTTATACCCGTAGGCCTGCTGATTGCCGGTCGCGCCGTAATATTTGTACGGCAGGAATTTTCCCGACATCGACAGGCTGACGCGGTCGCCCTTTGGGTCCGGCTGGCGCTCCATCGTCATGTCGAAGTCGATCGCCGACATGATGCCGTCGCCGAATTCCTCTTCGATCAGCGCCTTCAGCGCCGGCCCGTTGACCATCACCAGTTCGTAGAAGCGGTAGATCAGCGGATCGGTCGGCGGCATCGGCGAGCCGCGGTTCGGCACTTCGTTGAGCAAGCGCTTGTTCCGACTTGCTCAGGCCGAACAATTCGGCGGCCTTGGCCGCCTGCGGCTTGGTGAACTTCATCTGGCCGAGAATGGCGCCGGTGATCAGCACCGGCGACATGCCGCCGATCTCGTCGCAGATGTATTTCCAGCTCCAGCCCTTGTCGCGCTTGATGTCGAGTGAGCTTCTCGGTGAGTTCTGCACGGGTCATGGACGGCCTCCTGGCTTGGGATTGGCTTATGCCCAAACAACGAGCAATTGCCGTGCCAGAAAGCGGGCGTCGGCGGGCGATCGCGTGGTGCCGGGGAGGCCGAAGCTGGCGCGGCAAAACTAGCGTGGAATAACGCCGTCTCGCCCGACATTGATGCGACTGATATTGAAGCTGCCGTCCGGCTGTTTGGTCGCCGCGACGACCGTAAAAGCCGCGCCCGGCTTCACCGCGCTCATGTCGGCTATTTCAAACCGCACGATCGGCACGTCGGGCGTCACCATGATCTTCTTCTCGCCGTCCTTGTATTTGACGGTAATGACCGGTCCATCGACGCCGGTGACAGTGGCGCCGACCGTGCCGTTGGTCATGGTGCTGTTGGGAGCGCCGTCCCAGGCGCGGAAACCTTCGCCGGTGCCGCGCATCGATTCGGCGAAGATGTGAACTTCGATCGCCTTCTGCGAACCGTCCGGCTGCGGCATCGCTCCGCTGCCGATGAAGTCGCCGTCCTTGATATCCGCCATCGAGCGCCTTGACGACGCCGACGACCAGCATCTTGTCGGCGAGGTTGATCTTGAGCTCGTCGCCCTTGTCCGACTTCGCCATGACCGTGTTGCCGTCGACTTTTTCGATGGTGCCGCGCAAGCGCACGGTCTGCGGCGCCTGCGCAAACGTCGCCCCCGCCGCCGCAATCGCGGCGACGAAGGCAAAGCCTGCAAGCGTTCTCTTTGTCGTCATCAAGCGCTCCAGAAAAACGCGCCGCGAGCGCGCTTTGCTCACATCGGCGGATTGACGCCGTCTGTTGCTCGACCGTGATGTTCGGCGCGCTCAGCGTGCCGTCGGGTTGTTTGGCGGCTGCGGCGACGAAGACTTTTTCGCCGGGCTTGAGATCGGCCATCGTCGCCGGCCCATAAGTGACGATGGCGGCGTCCGACGGCACGATGAAGGTCTTCTCGCCGTCCTTGTATTTCAGGACGAGCTTCTGGCCGTCGCTCACTGGCGACTTCGCTGTCGACGGTCGCATTGGTCATGGTGCTGTTGGGCATCGAGATCCCAAGGCCGATGGCCTTCGCCGGTGCCGCGCATCGCTTCCGGAAAGATATGGATCTCGACGGCTTTTTGCGTGCCGTCGGGCTGCGGCATGGCGGTGATGCCGACGAAGCCGCCTTGCTTGACGTCGGCGAGCGAGGCTTTGACGACGGCGCGGACCGGCGCGTTGTCGGCGAGCTTCACCTTCATGGCGGCGCCGTCACGCGATTTCACGTTCAATGTTTGGCCGTCGACGCTCTCGATGGTGCCGCGCACCCGCACCATGGCGGGGGCCTGCGCGACGGCAACCGAGGCTGCGAAAAGCTAACGCAAAGGCGCTCGCGCCCTTAATCTCCGTTCCGTGTCATCGTTACTCCTCCCAACACATGCCCGACGTCCACGTCGGTGGCGACAGGTTGTAAAACACCCCAGACCGTAACGTTATTCCTATGGGCCCGCCGGCGGAAGCCCAATATCGGCTTCCAAGAGCGCCCGGAGTTCGGCCGTCACTTCGGGCTTTTTGCCGAACCAAAGCGCAAAGCCGCGCACGGCTTGATGCATCAGCATGCCGAGCCCGTCGGCGACGCGGAGCCCTCTCGCCGTTGCGGCCGCGGCGAGCGGGCGTGACGAGCGGCACGTAAACGAGATCGGCGACAACGGCGTGACGGGGCAGGCGCCCAATGTCGATGCCGAGACCGGGCTGCCCGTGCATGCCGAGCGTCGTCGTGTTGACCAGGAGCGCGGCACCGGCGAGCGCCGCGTCGCGCTCCTCCCAGCCGACCGGCGCGATCCGCGCACCAAAGCGTTCGCGCAAAGCCGCGGCCCGCGACAGCGTCCGGTTCGGCCACCACGACACGTTCGGCGCCGCGCTCGAGAAGGCCGTAGATCACCGCGCGCGCGGCGCCGCCGGCGCCCAGCACCACGGCGTGATTTAAATCGCGATCCCAGCCGGGCGCGCAGGCGTCGAGATTGTCCAAAAAGCCTTCGACGTCGGTATTGGTCGAACGCAGTGCGCCGTCGAGCCACAGCGTATTGGCGGCGCCGACCGCGCGGGCGCGATCGTCGGGTTGCGAAGCGGCCAGCGCCGCTTCCTTGTGCGGCACGGTGACGTTCGCGCCGACATAGCCGCGGGCCGCGAGCGATTCCACGAAGGCGTTGAACTCATCCGGCGGCACCGCCTCGGGCCGGTATTCGCCGGCGATGCCATAGGTCTTGAGCCAATAATTATGAATGAGCGGCGAGCGCGAATGTCCGATCGGCCAGCCGATGACGCAGGCCGCGCGGGCGTCTGCCGTCACGCCTCGTCCGCCACTTGATTGCGCAAGGTCGCCGATCTGCGGGCACTCGACCTCGATCACGTCGCCCGGGACGAGCCAAACCGGCGGCTCGGTTTTCGGCGACTTCTTGACCGGAGTTCCGGTGCAAATGACGTCACCGGCTTTCAGCGTCATGAAGCTCGTCGTATAGGCGATGATATCGGCGAACGAGAAGATCATGCTTGCGGTGGTGTCGTCCTGCGTCACCTCGCCGTTCTTGCGCACGATCAGATTGAGCGGCTTCGTCAGATCGAACTCGGTCTCGATCCAGGGGCCGATGCTGCCGCAGGCATCGAAATTCTTGCCCTGGGTGACGTTGAACTGGCCATGGCGCGTCCAGTCGCGGATCGTGCCCTCATTGCACAACGTGAGCCCGGCGATGACGCCGAGCGCGCTTTCCTTCGGCACGTGCTTGCACTCGCGGCCGATGACGATCGCGATCTCGCCTTCGTAATCGAGCTGCTCGGAAATTTTCGGGCGGATCAGATGCTGCCCCGAGCCGACCATCGAGTTCGGCGCGCGGTAGAACATGCTCGGATATTTCGGGTTGTTGGTGACGTTATAATCGGCACCGCGATTGGCGTAATTGATGCCGATGCAGAGTATTTTTTCCGGCGTCGAAAGCGGCGCCAAAAGCTCGACCTCGGCGAGCGGCACGTCGGGCCGCACATCCGCGGCCGCGGCCTTCGCCAGGTCGACCGCCCGGGCGCGAAACACCTCGCTCAGCGAGTGGAAGCGGTGCAGCCGCGGCCGCAGGTCGACGATGCCGTCGCCGACCACCGCGCCGAAACTCGGCCGGCCGTGCAACGCGTAGCTTGCCAAGCGCATCTTTCGTTCTCCCGCGGTCCAAAACCCGGTAAAGGGGCCCGGCAAAGCGGACGCAAAGCCGCCCGGGCCGACTTCCGCCCACAGGGCGATGTGTTAAGAGTCGCCGCCCTTACCGTCAACACTCGGCCCGCCGGCTATCGCCATGCCCGTCCGCAATCCGGTCTTCGACCCGCCGTTCAATGTCGTGCGCGCAAGCCATGTCGAGCTGGGCGTCGCCGATCTCGATCGCTCGCGGGCCTTCTACGCGGATTGCCTCGGCCTTCTGGTCAGCGATCAGAGCGAGGATGCGCTCTACCTGCGTGGCGTCGAGGAGCGCAATCATCATTCGCTGGTATTGCGGCGTTCGCGCGAAGCCGATGTCCGCGCGCTCGGCTTTAAGCTTGGCAGCGAAGACGACCTCGACCGCGCCGCCGTCTGGTTCGCTCGCCGCAATCTGCCGACGTCGTTTCCGGACCTGCCGCATCAGGGCCGGACGCTGCGGGCGGCCGACCCGCTCGGCACGCCGATCGAGTTTTATGCGCATATGGAGCAGACGCCGTCGATGCTGCAGAAATATGCCGCCCACCAGGGCGCGCGGATCCAGCGCATCGACCATCTCAATTGTTTCACGCCCGACGTGCAGGCGAGCTACGATTTCTATGCCGAGCTCGGCTTCCGGCTGACCGAATATTCCGAGACCGACGGCGCCGACCCGCAGCTCTGGGCGGTGTGGCTGCAGCGCAAAGGCAATGTGCACGATCTCGCCTTCACCAACGGCACCGGTCCGCGGCTGCACCATGTCGGCTTCTGGACGCCGGGCGTGCTCGACATCATCCATATCTGCGACGTGATGGCGACCTGCGGCTATCTCGCCAACATGGAGCGCGGTCCCGGCCGTCACGGCATCTCCAATGCTTTCTTCCTCTATATCCGCGATCCCGACGGCCACCGCGTCGAACTCTTCACCTCCGACTATCTGACCGTCGATCCCGACCACGCGCCGATCCGCTGGTCGCTCACCGATCCGCAGCGCCAGACGCTGTGGGGCCATCCGGCGCCGGCGTCTTGGTTCGAGCAAGGCTCGGCGTTCGCCGGCGTGGCGCAACGCGTGCCGGCGCTCGCGGCGCAGCCGATCGTGGCCAGGTGAACTGAACATGAAAACCCTCTTCCTCGACTGCAACGATCAGCTGGCGCCGGTGTGGCAGCGCGTGCTGCGCGCCGACGATCCGCCGATCGACGTCAACCGCAAGCCGTTCGCGCGCGACGAGCTGCCGCGCGTGCTCAAGGGCTACGACATCTGCATCGACGACCACTCCTACATGCCGACCGATCTGGTCGACCAGTGCGATGCGCTCAAGCATGTCGTGTTTCTCGGCACCGGGCCGGCGAGCTACATGAATCTCGCCGATCTCGCGGCGCGCAACATCAAGGTCCACATCATCAGGAACTACGGCGATACGGCGGTCGCCGAGCACTCGATCGCGCTGATGTTCGCCGCCTGCCGCGACGTCGCCCGCATGGATCGCGAGGTGCGCGCCGGCAGCTGGGTGCCGCATGAAGGCGTCCAACTCCTCGGCAAGACGCTCGGCGTCATCGGTCTCGGCGGCATCGGCGGCGAGGTCGCGCGCATCGGCCGCGGCATCGGCATGGAGGTGATCGCCTGGAACCGCACGCCGACGCCCGGCGCGACCGCTGGTTGCCGCTCGACGAACTGCTGGAGCGTTCCGACGTGATCTCGATGAATCTGACGCTCAACGACGAGACGCGCGGCTTTCTCGGCGCGGCGCAATTTGCGCGCATGAAGCCCGGCGTGATCTTCGTCAATACCGCGCGCGCCGCGCTGGTCGACGAGGCGGCGTTCCTCGACGCGCTGCGCAACGGCCGCATCCGCCACGCCGGGCTCGACGTGTTTCACGACGAGCCGCTGAAGCCCGATCATCCGCTGGCGCGGATGGAAAATGTCACGCTGACGGCGCACGCCGCCTTCCGCACGCTCGAAGCCTCGATGACGCTTGCTGCGCCGCTCGATCGACATCGTGCGCGACATCGTCGGGGCGACTTAATCCACCGTCATGGCGAGCGTAGCGAAGCAATCCAGGGCCGCTTGCTCGGTGCGCGGAAGCTGGATTGCTTCGTCGCTTTGCTCCTCGCAATGACGCAGGCCCGTGGCGTTCACGCCGTCCGGATGCTATGAGGTTGTAAAACCACAACCCGGATCTGGGACATGGGAGAGCGCTACCTCGACATCAGCCTGCGCGTGAATGGCGAGGACGTGCGCGAGCGCGTCGAGGCGCGCAAGACGCTGGTCGATTTCCTGCGCGACGATCTCGGCCTGACCGGCAGCCATGTCGGCTGCGAGCAGGGCGTGTGCGGCGCCTGCACGGTGCGTGGTCGACGGCGATGTGGTGCGCGGCTGTCTCGTGCTCGCCGTGCAATGCGACGGCGCCGAGGTCGAAACCATCGAAGGCATTTCGGATTCCGGCGCTGATCGCCGATCTGCAGGAGGCCTTCCAGCGGCGCAACGCGCTGCAATGCGGCTTCTGTACGCCCGGCATGCTGATCGGCGCGCAAGCTCTATTGACACAAGCGCTGTTGGCGCACGGCGGCGTGCCGAGCCGCGAGGACGATCCGCGAGCATATTTCCGGCAATTATTGCCGCTGTACCGGTTATCAGGCGATCGTCGATGCGATAGAATCCGTTGCGCAGATCTCGGCCGGCCGCGGACGCAGGGCCGCAAAGGCAGGCTGCACCATGAACGAGCACGCCAATCCGCAGTCGCTGTCGCAGCGCGCCGACGAACTCGAAGAACAGATGATGCACGAGCTCGGCGAGCGCATCGCCACCAAATCGGTGCTGTTCGACATGGCCGACGGCAAGGTGACGATGGAGAGCGGTCCGGCGCTCAAGGCCGCCAATCCGGATAAATACTTTCTGATGGGCGCCGATCCGCGGCTGCCGAAGATGCCGGACAAGCCGACGCTGATCGATTTCTTCAACAACCGCTTCGCCTCGCTCAATCATCTTCTGCAAAGCGCGACGCATGCGCTCAAAGGCGGCCACAGCGAGAAGGTCGTGCTCGCGTGCCTGCTGCACGACATCGGCGTCGCGAGCTTCATCCGCTGCGACCACGGCTATTGGGGCGCGCAGATGATCGAGCCCTATGTCGACGAGGAAGTAAGCTGGGCGGTGCGCGCGCATCAGGCGCTGCGCTTCTTCCCCGATCCGTCGGTCGGCTACGAATATCCGCAAATGTACATCAATTATTTCGGCGCCGATTATAAGCCGGAGCCCTACATCGTCGCCGAATACGAGCGCGCGAAAAACCACAAATACTACATGACGTCGCGGCTGATCACGGTGAACGACATCTATTCGTTCGATCCCAACGCCAAGGTCGATCTCGACGACTTCGTCGACATCATCGGCCGCAATTTCCGGCAGCCCGAGGAAGGCCTCGGCTTCGACAATTCGCCGTCGGCGCATATGTGGCGCACGCTGATGTGGCCGACGCGGTTTTTGTGAACATCAGACGCCGCTCGTCCCCGCGAAAGCGGGGACCCAGCCGATTCTGCGATTAGAAACCAGACTCCCGCTTGCGCGGGAGTGATCGGGCTGGGGATTTTCGCTCATTCCCGCGAAAGCGGGAATCCAGTACTGGGTCCCCGCTTTCGCGGGGACGAGCGAAAATACGAACCAATGATCCGGATTTCGGGTCATACCAGTTCGGCGGTTAGATCGTTCCAGTTCGAATTAGCGCGTTCGATGAGTGCAAGCTTCCAAGCACGATTCCACTTTTTGATTTGGCGTTCACGCAGAAAGGCGGATTCGCGCGACTCATGTAACTCGTACCAGACAAGCGTCCTAACGCCGTATTTTTTTGTAAACCCGGGGATTGCGCCGCTTTGGTGTTCCCAAACGCGGCGCGCGAGGTTGTCGGTCATGCCGACATACAGCGTGCCGTTCCTACGGCTGGCCAAAATATACACAAAGAAACTCATCACGCCCGTCCCCTGGATTCCCGCTTGCGCGGGAATGAGCGGATAGTAGCATCACCCATGAAAATCTCCGCCGACCAGCCCTCCGGCCTCTCCGCGCTCGATCGGCCGAATTCCTATATCGGCCGCTCGGTGCCGCGGCCGAATCTGGCGCGGCTGACGCAAGGCCGCGGGCAGTATGTCACCGACGTCGTGCTGCCGCGGATGGCGCATGTCGCCTTCGTGCGTTCGCCGCATGCGCATGCGCGTATCAAAAAGATCGACAGTGCGGAGGCCAAGAAGGCGCCGGGCGTCGTTGCGGTCGTCACCGGCGCCGAACTGGCACAAGTGATCACGCCCTGGGTCGGCGTGCTGACCCATCTCAAAGGCATCAAATCGGCGCCGCAGCATGCCATCGCGGTCGAGCGCGCCTGCTGGCAGGGCGAGGCGGTGTGCGCCGTCGTCGCCAAGCAGCCGCGCCGAGGCCGAGGATGCCTGCGCGCTGATCGACGTCGAGTACGAGGTGCTGCCGAGCGTGACCGATCCGGAAACGGCGCTCGACGCCAAGACGCCGGTGATTCATCCCGAGCTCGGCGACAATCTCACTTTCGAGCGGGCGCTCAATGCCGGCGATCCCGACCAGGGCTTTGCCACAGCCGATGCGGTGGTCGAGACCACCTTCGTGTTCGGCCGCCACACCGGCGTCACCAACGAGCCGCGCGCCATCGTCGCCGATTGGAATCCGGGCGAAGCGCGGCTCACCGTCTATCAGGGCACGCAGGCGCCGCACATGATGCAGAACCTGTTCGCCAAGCATCTCGGGCTCGAAGAGCATCAGGTCCGCGTGCTGACCAAAGACGTCGGCGGCTCGTTCGGCATCAAGGTCCATACTTATGCGGACGAAATGGCGACGGTGGCGCTGTCGAAGCTTCTGAAGCGGCCGGTCAAATTCGTCGCCGACCGGTTCGAGAGCTTTGTCACCGACATCCATGCCCGCGATCATCGCGTCCACGCCAAGATCGGCGTCAAGCGCGACGGCACCATCACGGCGTTCGAGATCGACGACCTGACCGGCATCGGGCCCTATTCGGTCTATCCGCGCACCAGCGGCATCGAGGCGAACCAGGTCGTCAATCTGGTCGGCGGCCCCTACACCTGTCCGAACTATCGCGCCCGCGCCCGCGTCGTCATGCAGAACAAGAACGTCATGTGCCAATACCGCGCCGTCGGCCATCCGATCGCGACCGCGGTGACCGAAGGCCTGGTCGAGCTTGCGGCGGCGAAGATCGGCATGGACCCGGCCGAATTGCGGCGGCGCAATCTCTTCGCCGACGATGCCTATCCGGCGACCGGCGCCTCGGGCATCAAATTCGAAGGGCTGTCGCATCACGCCTCGCTCGATAAGATTCTCAAGATGATGGATTACGCGACGCTGCGCGCCGAGCAGGCGCGGCTGCGCGGGCGAGGGCATCCATCGCGGCATCGGCTTTGCGTCCTTCATCGAAGTGACCAATCCGTCGGCGGCGTTTTACGGCGTCGGCGGCGCGCGCATCTCGTCGCAGGACGGCGCGACGCTGCGGCTCGATTCGACCGGCGCGGTGTTCTGCCATTCCGGCGTCACCGAGCAGGGCCAGGGCGCCGAGTCGGTGCTGGCGCAATGCGTCGCCACCTCGTTCGGCGTGCCGATCGAGCGTGTGCGCGTCGTCACCGGCGATACCGACAATGTGCCTTATGGCGGCGGCACCTGGGCGTCGCGCGCCGCCGGCATCGGCGGCGAGGCCGCGTGGCAGGCCGGCAAGGCGCTGCGCGCCAATGTGCTCGCCGCCGCCGCCTCGATCCTGCAGGCCGATCCGAAGGCGCTCGATATCCGCTCAGGCGTCGTGGTCGATGCCGACACCGGGCGCGAGCGCATGGGGCTCGATGAAGTCGCCCGCGTCGTCTATTTCCGCCCCGACACGCTGCCGCCGGGTTTTCAGGCCGAATTCATGGTGACGCGGCATTACGTGCCGCGCGCCTGGCCGTTCGCCTTCACCAACGGCGTGCAGGCGTCCTATCTCGAGGTCGATATCAGGACCGGCGCGGTAAAGCTTCTGAAGCACTGGTGCGTCGAGGATTGCGGCACCGTGATCAATCCGCAGCTCGTCGACGAGCAGATCCGCGGCGGCATCGTGCAGGGCATCGGCGGCGTGCTGTACGAGCACTGCCTCTATGACGAGACCGGCCAGCTCCTCAACGGCACCATGATGGATTATCTGGTGCCGATGGCGGGCGAGATGCCGGATATCGACATCGGCCATGTGGTGACGCCGACCAGGGATTCCGAACTCGGCGCCAAAGGCGCGGGCGAAGCCGGCACCGCCGGCGCGCCGGCGTGCATCATGAACGCCATCAACGACGCGCTGCGCCCGCTCGGCGCCATGCCGATCACCCAGATGCCGATCACGCCGGAGCGTGTGCTCCAGGCTTTGCCGCGGGGCTAGCGCCTTACCTGCTGTTTATTCAGTCCGAGCGGCGGGGAGTGCTATGGTCCGCCCGCACAAGAATCGCATTGCGCCCGATGCCGGTCGAGAACAGGCCCAAACTCATTGCCATGATCGTCGGCTCGGCCGTCATCATGCAGCAGATCGACTCCACCGTGATCACCACGGCGCTGCCGCAGATGGCGATCTCGCTGCACACCGATCCGGTGCGGCTCAGCGTGGCGGTGACGGCTTATCTGTTGAGTCTCGCGGTGTTCGTTCCGGTCAGCGGCTGGGCGGCGGATCGGTTCGGCGGCCGCACCGTGTTCCGCGCAGCGATCGCGCTGTTCACGCTCGGCTCGATCCTGTGCGGGCTGTCCGGCAATGTCATCGAGCTCACCGCGGCGCGGGTGCTGCAGGGTCTCGGCGGCGCCATGATGGTGCCGGTCGGGCGGCTCGTCTTGTTCCGCAGCCTCGAAAAGACGCAGCTGATCGGCGTCATGGCCTATCTGCAGGTGCCGGGGCAACTCGGCCCGGTGCTCGGCCCGCCGATCGGCGGTTTCGTCACCACCTATTTCTCCTGGCGCTGGATCTTTCTGGTCAATGTGCCGCTCGGCATCCTCGGCATCGTGCTGGTGACGCTGTATTTCGACAATCCGAAGGAGGATAACCCGCGCCCGTTGGACTGGATCGGCTTCGTGCTGACCGGCGTAGCCTTGTTCTGCATCATGAGCGGCATCGAGGCGGTCGGCCGCGGCCCGGGCCAGGCGACGGAGGGCGCCGGCTTGCTGGCGTCCGGCTTCGCGGTCGGCGCCTTGGCGCTCCGCCATCTGTGGCGCACCAAGCATCCGGTGCTCGACCTTTCGGTGTTCCGCATCGCGACGTTCCGCGCCGGCATCTTCGGCGGCTCGATGTTCCGCGCCGGCGCCGGCACGCTGGTGTTTCTGCTGCCGCTGTTGCTGCAGGTCGTGTTCGGCCTGTCGGCCGCGGTCTCGGGCAGCATCACCTTTGCGACCGCGCTCGGCTCGGTGTCGATGAAGATGACGGCGCGCCCGATCCTGCAACGCTTCGGCTTTCGCAACGTGATCCTCATCAACGGCGTCATCAGCGCCGCGAGCGTCGCCCTATGCGCCTTCTTCACCGCGTCGACCCCGCTCATGGTCATCTTCGCGCTTCTGGTCGTCGCCGGCTTTTTCCAGTCGCTGCAATTCACCGCGACCCAGGCGCTCGGCTATGCGGACGTCGAGCAGCCGCAGATGAGCACGGCAACCAGCATCGCCAGCATGGCGCAGCAATTGAGCCGCGGTTTCGGCATCGCGGTCGTTGCCGGCCTCCTCCATCTGTCGCTCGTCTGGCGCGGCGGCCGGCGCTCAGCCATGCCGATTTTGTCGTCGCCTTTACGGGCGCGGCGATGCTCGCACTGTGCTGCGTCGGCTTCTGCTGGAGCCTGCCGCACGATGCCGCGACCGAAGTCAGCGGCCATCGGCCGAGGCTTCGGGCGTAACGGCGCGCCGCGACACATTTCTAAAGCACGTTTGTTTAACGCCGAAACACCCGCCGCTCATTCCCGCGAAAGCGGGAATCCAGTTCTTTGTAGAAGCCGGCTGGGTCCCCGCTTTCGCGGGGACGAGCGGAATGCGGGACGATTTAACCTGACGCGATTGCGCTCTGGCGCCGCACTTGTCGGCGGGCGAGCCCGCTCTACAATGCGTCTGGGTGGAGACGCATCAATGAATCATTGGAAAGACGAAGAGGTCGTCATCGTCGGCGGCGGCATCGGCGGGCTGACGGCGGCGCTGGCGCTGGCGCGCAAGGGCATTCCCTCGCAACTCGTCGAGCAGGCGGGCGAGTTCAAGGAAATCGGCGCCGGCATCCAGCTCGGTCCCAACGCGTTCTGGATGTTCGAGCAACTGGGCCTGGTCGAGCCGATCACCGCGCTCGCGGTGTTTCCCAACAATCTCGTCATGATGGATTCGATCACCGGCGAGGAGGTCACCCGCATTCCGCTCGGCGCCGCCTTCCGCAAGAAATTCCATCATCCCTATGCGCTGATCCATCGCGCCGATCTGCATAATGTCCTGCTCGACGCCTGCCGCACCACCAATCTGATCAAGCTCGACGCCTCGCAGAAGGTCGTCGCGGTCGACGAGAGCGGCGCCGGCGTGACGGTGAAGACCGAAAGCGGCAAGGACTATCGCGGCGCGGCCCTGATCGGCGCCGACGGGTTGTGGTCGACCATCCGGCAGATCGTGGTCGGCGACGGCAAGCCGAAGCCGGCCGGCCACATCACCTATCGGGCCGTGCTGCCGGCGTCGGAAATTCCGGAGCAATATCGCTGGCGCGACATGGCGTTCTGGGCCGGCGAGAAGGTGCATCTCGTGCTCTATCCGCTGCGCACCGGCGAATTGTTCAATCTGGTCGCGGTGTTCCATTCCAACCGCTACGAGGAGGGCTGGGACAGTTTTGGCGATCCGGCCGAATTGCACGAGCGCTTCGCCGGCACCTGCGAGCCGGTGCGCATGCTGCTCAACAAGATCGAAAGCTGGCGCATGTGGGTGTTGTGCGACCGGCCGCCGATCAAGGAATGGAGCCGCGGCCGCATCACGCTCTTAGGCGACGCCGCGCATCCGATGCTGCAATATCTGGCGCAAGGCGCCTGCATGTCGATCGAGGACGCGGTGTGTCTTGCCGACAAGGTGGTGGCGGCCGACGGCGATTACGCGGCGGCGTTCCGCGCCTATCAGCAGGCGCGCTATCTGCGCACCGGCCGCGTCCAGATCATGGCGCGCATCTATGGCGAGTTCTATCACGCCGGCGGCGTCGCCAAGGAATTGCGCAACATGATGCTCGGCGGCCGCACCGCCGAGGACGCCATGGCCGGGATGGAGTGGCTTTACGGGCGGCAGAAAGAGCTGATGGGCGCATTGCCCGCGGCGTCGTAAGCTTGTAGAGACGCGGCGGATTAGCCGAAGGCGTAATCCGCCGCGTCTCGGACGAAATGGCGGATTACGCTTCGCTAATCCGCCCTACGCGCTACAGATAATTTCGTTCGCATCGAGACGCGTCGGGACGTTAAAGAATCATGCCAGCAATGGCGGCAGGTGATACACCCAAGCTTTGGGAAATGGCCGACATTGTGAAGGTGCTCGGCAGGATTGGGAGGCCAAAAATCTGAAATATCACAGCTATGGAACACGGTCGGGACGAAGGATCGCGTGCATCCGGCTCAAAAACCGATGTCCTTCCCAAGGTATTTATATGACGAACGGAGTTGAGCTCCGGGAGTATCCTAAAGTTCCGGAAGAAATATTACTTTGAACGGTCTTTGCGTCGAACAGGAAAGCGAAGCCAGGGTGTGGTCGGATCTTGATCTGTCAGATCGGTCGACTCGTCGCTATAAGGGATCAATGCGGGGTCAAATCGAGGAGGGTCGCAGAGAATAGCTGTCCCTCCTACGCCAAACTATGCAGGTCATGTGATGCTGCGACGGAGGGCCCGATCGACAGGGTTATGCAGCCAACGAACAGGAACGCTACGTTCCGGAGGTTCACGTGCTCAGGTGTCGCAACTTAAGTTCAGTATTTCCGGTCGCGGCTTGCAAAGTAAAAGAAGCGTAGCCCGGATGAGCGGAGCGACATCCGGGTCTTCCTCCCACCCACAACCCGCATGTCGCTACGCTCATGCGGGCTACTCGCTGTTTGATTTAGGCCACTAACGAAGGCAGAATATCCAAATGCTGCCGCCATCAGAGCATGAACGAAAAAAGCTTAATCGGATAGCAACGCTTGTTTTGATTCTAGTGGTGACCGTGCTGACCACTGCGTTTGTATTCCAAAGGAACGGAACCGCCCAGCCCGCCGCGCTGTTCACGGGCGCAGCCGCCATAGTTATCGGCCTGATCGGGAGCGGTATGTATATCCTCTTCTGAGTGGTCCTTTTTCAAATCACGGTTGGTCCATTTTTGCGGGTAAAGCGGCCAGTACCAGCGATTTTGACTGTCCATGATTTTGCCGACAATTAGCGTCCGTCGTTTGCGATCATGTACATGGACGAACGCCTCAATTCGACGGCTTATGCGTAAACGGCGAGTCCGCATCCCGCGCGCGGTGGAATTCCGGCGTCGGCGGCGGGCCCCAGACATTGGTGTGGCCTGGCGTCCAGGTTTTCGGCCGCTGCGGCGTGTCCTGGTGCCAGGGCCGCGGCTCGAAATAGCCGAGCTCTTCGTCGGGCATCTTGTCGAGCTCGCAGAAGAATTCGATGACCTGATCGTCGGGATTGCGGTGATAGGTGGCGACGTTGTGGCCCGGCCCGTGCCGCAGCGGTCCCCAGATGATCGGGATTTTCTTTTGCCCGAACAGATCGCAGGAATTCTGCAGATGGATGAAATCCTTCAGCTCGAAGGCCATGTGATGCATCTTGGTCTTGGTGCCGCTGATGAAATTCACCGTGTGGTGATCGGTGTTGCAGCGCATGAAGACGAAGAAATCGCCGACCCAGTCGGACACCTGAAAGCCCAGCACCTTGCTGTAGAACTCGGCGGTCTTTTGCGGGCTGTCGACCACCCAGGCGATGTGGCCGAGTTTTAACGGGCCGACGCCGTGAAAATCCAGATGCTTGCCGAGATAGCTCCATTCCTTGAACAGCGCGATGGTGGTGTCCTTGTTGTCGCGGAACGTCAGCATCGGGCCGATGCCGGGCGTGGAATCGTTGCGCAGCTCGCTTTTGATGCCGTCCTTGTCGAGTTCGCGCGCCAGCGCCCCGAAATCGGAATTGGGCGCCACTTCGAACGCCAGCGTCGAGCAGCGCTCGGCGTCGCCCTTGTTGATCTGGATGGCGAGCTGGCCGATCTGGGTGGCGAGGAAAGCGCGGTCCTTGTCGCGCTCGGCGAGGATGAGGCCCATGACCTCGGTGTAGTAGTCGACCATGCGATCGACGTCGGGTGTCTCGAAGACGGCGTGGCCGATGCGGCGTGGCTTGATCATGGTTCTTCTCCGGTCGCGTTTCTCGATCCCTAGCCCAAATCAATCACCCCGCGCGCTTAACTCAAGGCCCGGCGGTGCACTCGAGACATCGGCGGAATAGCCAGTCAGGCTTGCCAATTTGCCGAGATCGCGGTTTGGTCCGCCGCAAGTTGCATCAGGGAGAGAACGTTCATGCCATCCGCAAAACGCGCCGGCTACAAGCTCGCGACCTATAAATCAAGCGACGGCCCGCGCGCGGGTCTCGTCATCGGCGAAGAGGTGTTCGACGCCGCAAAACTCACCGGCAAACCGGCCTATGCCACCGTGGTCGGCATCCTCGAGGACTGGAAATCGGCCGAGGGGGCGCTGAAGCTGGCCGTCGCCAAAGCCGCCAAAAGCAAGGCAAAACGCCTGCCGCTGAAGAAGACCAAACTGCTCGCCCCGGTCCGATTCCCTTCGGCGATCTATTGCGCCGGCGCCAATTATTCCGACCACGCCGCCGAGATGGCGGCGCGGGAAGGCGCGCCAACGCCCGCCGATCCGCATACGCAGGGGCTCAAGGCCTGGCACTTCCTCAAAGCGCCGCACGCCATCACCGATCCGGGCGCCACGGTGAAGATCTCCGGCTATGCCAACGCAGATGGACTGGGAGGTCGAGCTCGCCGCCGTGATCGGGCGGGTCGCAGCCGACGTGCCGCAGTCGAAGGCGCTGTCCTATGTAGCCGGCTATACGATCGCCAACGACCTGTCGGCCCGCGACCGCGGCCGCCGGGCGAGTGTTCCGGACGCCTCGCCGTTCAAATGGGACTGGACCAAGCACAAGACCTTCAACGGCTCCTGCCCGCTCGGGCCCTGGATCGTGCCGGCAAGCGATATCGGCGATCCGCAGAAGCTCGGCCTGAAACTCTGGGTCAATGGCGTGCTGAAGCAGGATTCCAATACCAGCGACATGATCTTCAATCTGGCCGAGCAGATCGAGCAGCTTACAGCCGGCATGACGCTCTATCCGGGCGACATCATCCTCACCGGCACGCCGGCGGGCGTCGGCGCCGGCCGCGGCGAGTTCCTCAAAGCCGGCGACGTGGTGAAGCTCTGGGTCGAGAACATCGGCGAGATCGAGAACAAGATGGTGTAGACAACCCGTCATTCCGGGACGCGGGCAAAGCCCGCGGGCCCGGAATCGATAGCGACCAAAAGAGCTCGGCCCCGGAATGACGGCGTTCAGGGCATAGCTGGATGTCCGGTTATGCCCGTCGCGCGGGGCTTTGGTCTGTGCTAAGAGCATGCCGAACGGCAGCCTTGAGTTCGGCTGCCCAATCGTCCCGGGCGAGGACGAGCGGCAAAAATAGACAACAGGGTGAAACGCGAGGGCGTACTGCAAATGGCTGAGAAATTCGTCGCGAAACTTTCGGAATTCAAGGACGGCGACCGCCGCATCATCTTTGTCGGCGACAATGAGATCGGGGTTTTCAGGCACCAGGGCGAATTTTACGCCTACAGTAATTTTTGCCTGCACCAGGGCGGCCCGGCCTGCGAGGGCCTGACCATCGCCGCGGTCGAAGAGCGGCTGCGTCCCGACAAGACCTCGATGGGCCTGTCGTTTTCGGAGAACGAGATGCACTTCGTCTGTCCGTGGCACGGCATGGAATACGACATGACCACCGGCGAGTGCGTCAGCAATCGCAAGATGCGGCTGAAGAAATACAAGACCGTGCAAAAGGGAGACGAACTGTATGTCGTCTCCTAGGCGCGCGGCGAAGGTCGGCGCGAAGCCAGCGGCGAAAGCTCGACCGGCCGTTGCCCCGCGGCCGGCGAAGCCGAGGGTCGCCCAACCGAGCGTCGCCGTCGTCGAATGAGGCGTCGGCTGACGCCAAGCGCCTCGCGGCGACGCTCCAGAAGCAGCATCGTCGACGGCAATCTCGATCTCGTCGCCGCGGACGCCTTGCAGGCGGTGATCGCGGCTGCCTGCCGGGTCTATACCGCGCGGCGCGAGGCCGGCGAGGACATCGCTCCGGTCGCGAAAAATTCGATTTCCGCCACCGACGTGATGGTCACGGCGAGCGGATTGTTGCAAGCCGCCGATCTCGCCGTGTTCGAGCTCGGCATGTGGCAAAACTGGACGGGCCGCTGAGCCCGCACTTGAAGAACTCTGGAACGGAGAAACGCTCATGGATCTCATTGCTGATCGCGGCCGCCGCGTAACGGTCGAGGAACTCAATACCAGCCGGCTGCTTGTCGCATGCGCGCAAGCAGGCGGTGGCGCGCAATCTCGACGACATGCTGATCGTCGACGTCGACGCGCATCATTACGAGAACGAGCATTTCGACGAGATTCTGCCGTTCATGGAGAACGACGTGTTCCGCCAGCTCGCGATGTCGAGCCGCTCCAAGACCCGGGTCAATTTCACGCCGCAAACCATCGGCTATCAGGACCTCGGCGGCCGCGTGACGCGCTATCCGATGCGCTCGACCGAAAAGACGCCGGACGGCAAATTCCGCGACGTCGAGCTCGGCCATCGCTGGATGGACGCGATGAGCGTCGATTATTCCTGCCTGTTCCCGACCGGCATGCTGTCGATCGGGCTGCATCCGCAGAAGGAAATGGAAGTCAATCTGTGCTGGGCCTACAACCGCTGGCTCACCGAGAAAGATTCTGCCGGAATCCGAGCGGCCGCTTCTATTCGATGCTGTCGCTGCCGTTCTCCGATCCCGACGAGTCGCTGCGTCAGGTCGAGAAATTCGGCGACCGCAAGCATGTCGGCGGCTTCATGATCACCACCGTGCGCGACAATCTCGCGGTCAACGACAACCGCTACATGAAGGTCTATCGCGCCATCGAAGAGCGCGGCCTGGTGCTGTCGTTCCACTCCGGGCCGAACTGGGGCGAGCCGATCTTCAAGAGCTGCAACCGCTTCCTGGTCGCGCATGCGCTCGGCTTCTCCTGGTACAACATCGTCAATCTGTCGAACTGGGTCATCAACGGCATGGGCGAGCGCTTCCCCAAGCTGCCGGTGGTGTGGATCGAATCCGGCCTCGCCTGGGTGCCGTTCCTGATGCAGAAGCTCGACCACGAATACATGCTGCGGCCGTCGGAAGCGCCGCTTCTGAAGAAGAAGCCGTCCGACTATATGCGCGACATGTATTACTCGTCGCAGCCGATGGAGATCCAGGACATGGGCGCGCTGGAGTGCACGTTCCGGATGATGAATGCCGAGACGCAGCTCCTTTATTCGTCCGACTATCCGCACTGGGATTTCGATCTGCCGTCGACGATTTCGGACCTGCCGTTCCTGTCCGAAAAGGCCAAGCACAACATCCTCGGCGGCACCGCGGCGCGGCTGTTCAAGCTGCCGCCGCGCAACGACAAGCAAAAAGAAAACCTCAAGAAGTTCGGCAATCTCTCCGCCGCGGCCTGAGCGTAGCCCGACACGGATTTCGACGAAAATGCCCGGCTCGCCGCCGGGCATTTTTCGTTGTGGCCTTGCGAAGCGGCCCGCGTTTCGGGTTTGGCCCCGCGCCAATTATGACGGCAATGCGGCAGCATTATTCATATGGAACCGAACGGCCGCAAATTAGTTAGAAATTGCAGTAAGCTTATAATCCTGTTGTGCGTCGCACAAAGCGCTGGCCTTTTACCCGCTCACGGGCTATCCACTGCGCCTCACCGCAAAAGAGGGACGAGGATGAAGACAGCTCTGGCCGCATGCCTGCTCGTGGGTGGATTAGTGAGCGTTTCCGCGACGTCAGCCAATGCAATCGATCTTGCGGAGCTCGCTCCGTGCAAGCCGGCCGCGGCCCGCTTGTGCGACCACACCGGTGGCATGACCTGGAGCAATCTCCTGCACTGCGGCGCGACGCTTGCCGCTCATAGCTGGCGCGTCGGCGACGAATGCCGGGCCGTGCTGCGCAAATACGGTCAATTGTAAGCGCCCGCGAGGGCTTCTCAGTCTAGCTTGGTTAAATGAAAAACCCCGGCGCCGCGAAGCGCCGGGGTTTTTTGTCGTCTCGGCTGTTTATCAGGGTGCGCACTCCTGCCTAAAAGCCCTTTGCAACCGCGTCCGCCAGATGGTCCAATATATTTCCCCAGCCCCTCGTATGACCTTCACAAATTGCCGGCGTCGGCAGACGCTCGTGGGTCAGCACGAGGTCGGTTTCATCGCCGCGCGGATTGAGTTCGACGGTCACCAACGTATTCACGTTGTTCGTCAGCGGGCCAATCCACGTGAACACAAGCTTGCGCGGCCGGTCGACTTCCACATAGGTGCCGGATACTTCGCGGATTGATTCCGCCGACGACATGACCAGGCTGAAGGCTCCGCCAGGGCGGAGGTCACAGCTCGCCTTGCAATCGACCGTGCCCGGATAGGGGCTCATCCACCGAACCATCAAATCGGGTTTGGTCCACAGGTCGAAAATCTGCTCCGCCCCGGCTCTCACGCGCCGGCGTACCTGCACGATCGCGCCCGTCGTGTCATCGTGAACCATGCTTGCGATCCTTTGGCCCCACCTTGTGGTCCTTTTTGAGCTCGCGCAGCAGGCGCTCCATGGCGTCCAGCCGCTCCTCCCAATAGCGGCGCGTCCGCTCGATCCAGCCATCGACCTCGTCCAGCGAACGGGTATTGATGGAGAGAATATGGTCGCGTCCTTTCCGGTGCCGCTCGACCACGCCGCTCGCTTCCAGCACGTGGATGTGTTTCGACACCGCGTTCAAGGACATATGGAAGGGTTCGGCGACCTCGGTCACGCGCGCCTCGCTGCGTGAGAGCCGCTCGATGATCGCCCGCCGCGTCGGATCGGCTAAGGCTGCGAATACCGCGTCGAGGCGCGCGGTGCGCGAAGCGGCTTCCTTCCGGGCTTCGATCTCAATCATGGCGACTGCCCGCTCGATTCCCGATTGCAAAAATATTCAACCCAAAGGTTGACAATTTGTCAAGCCGACGCTTTATTCAACCTCATGGTTGAACAAATTTCATGATGAAGGAGAGTTCGATGCCAAATAAATCCATTGCCGCTGCGGCCGCAGCGGTCGCGCTTCTGTCGGCGGCCGTCGCCCCGGCGCGGGCCGAGCCGGTCAAGAACATCGTCCTCGTCCACGGGGCCTTCGCCGACGGTTCCGGATGGCGGCGCGTCGCCGACATTCTTGTCAAGGACGGCTATACGGTCAGCGTGGTGCAGGAGCCGCTGACATCACTTGCCGACGACGTCGCGGCGACCAAACGCGTGCTGGATCTGCAACAGGGCCCCACCATTCTGGTCGGCCACAGCTATGGCGGGGTGGTCATCACCGAAGCGGGCAATGCGCCGAAATGTCGTCGGCCTCGTCTACATCGCCGCTTTCATCCCCGACCAGGGCGAGAGTGCAGTCAGCCTGCTCTCGCAGGCCCCCGCCGCCAACAACGACATGCGCGCCACCAAGGACGATTTCCTGTACCTTGACCCGGCCGCCTTCCCCGCCGATTTCGCCGCCGACGTCCCGCCCGCCCAGGCGAACTTCATGGCCCATTCCCAGATGATGTTGGCCAAGGCGCGCCGGCGGCGCGCCGGTGACCGCCGCCGCCTGGCACCAGAAGAAGAGCTGGGCGCTGGTCGCCACCCGCGACCACAACATCAATCCCGATCTCGAGCGCAACATGGCCAAGCGGGCCGGCAGCGAAACGATCGAGGTTCCGGCCAGCCACGCGGTGTATCTCTCCAAGCCGGATGAAGTGGCGCGCTTGATCGAACGGGCGGCAAAGGCGTCGGCGCCGTAACCGGCGTTCCTCAAACACACGGAGCCCGACACCTGAGCACGATCAAGAATGTGGTCCTGGTGCGCACGGTTCGTTCGTCGAGGTTTTGGTAAACCGATGGCCTTCAGGTGGGTTTTCCGCAAGAATAAGGATGCGCCGAAACGACCTTGGTTCTCGGTGGAGCAAAACATGGAAGTCAAAGGTGCAACCCTTTTGTACACATTGGCTACCCTGACGATCACGTTCGCGGGATTCACGGCGCTCATGTTGGCCCTCCGACCGGCCGCTGGAGCGAGGTTGTCGCTGCTGGACAGATACCTTGCAAAAACGGTCATGACGTACATGTTCGTATTGACGGCGGGAGCGCTGCTGCCGGCGCTATTTACACTCTACGACATTCAGGAAAAGTGGATTTGGCAAGGCTCCGGCGTGCTTTTCGGACTACCGATGCTAGCTCTTCAGGTCAGCTATCCGCACCGACGCCGCAAGGTGGTCGGCGAAGGGCCGCCGCCCGCAATATTCGCGGTCTTGGTTGTATTAGGTTCCGCCGTGACACTGGCGATGCTTGGCTACGTTTTAGACGACCTCCAATACAGCGACGCAGTCTACATCACCGCGTTGACGATCGACTTCTTTACGGTGGTTTTCGGCTTCGTGATAGCGCTCGACGTCATTATGGAACAACCAATGGAAATGCCGGAGCGGCCGGCGCTGCATTAGCTCCCTGTCCTAGCAAGACTGTTGTCATACCGGAGACGCCGGAAGATGGTCAGCGCCGTCAATGAGCAATTGCTGGACGAACGTCTCGGCGCGCTTGAAGAAGCCCGGGCGTGGAGTCCGCGGCTCATATCGAAGCTCGAGAGTCACATTCGCACCGCGGACGATCTGGCTTTATTCCGGATCAACGCCTTCAGCTTTGCCGAGGAGCGCCATCTACCCGAGAACGAAATCATCGACCTGTTTCTTCATGCCACGGCTCTTGGCCTTTTCTCGATGGATTGGTCGCTGTACTGTCCGCAATGTTGCTGCGTGGTCGAGAGCTTCCGCAGCTTGAAGGGCCTGCACAATCACTATCACTGCGCGTTCTGCCAGGTTGGGTATGACGCGGCGCTCGATGAATATATCGCGGTCGGCGTTCACGGTCAGTCCGGATATCCGCAAGATACAGTTTCATGATCCCGACCAACTCTCGGCCTGGGATAAGTTTTTCAAGACACAGAACACGGCCGAAGGCCTGTTGCCCGATGGCCAGCCGCTGGTGAATGCCAAGGCGGCGATTGCGCGGTCGGTGACCTATCTGCCGCCGGGTGAGACACGTCCATCGAAATCGAGGCTCAATGAAGGCACTGTCGTTGGCACCTGTCCGCTCGGGAGAGCGGCGATCATGGTCTCGATCGTCGGAGCGCCGGCTTCAGGTCCGCAGGTCGTGCCTGTCGCTTATGGCGATAAAGTGCACGTCCACGACGTGCACGAGATGGCGCCCGGCAAGATTGTTTTTACGCTCGCGAACAAGACCTCGGAGCGCGGCATGTTTGCCGTCGCCGTGCTGCCGCCCGGTTTCGACATGGGCGGCGCCCCGGTACATTTCGTCCCGTTTCTCAACGGCAAACGTCTGCTGACCACGCAGGCCTTTCGCGATCTCTTCCGCTCCGAGGTCATCAAGGCGCGGGAGGGAATTGGGGTCAAGGACATCACGCTTCTGTTCACGGATCTCAAAGGGTCAACCGCACTCTATGACCGCATCGGCGACCTCAATGCCTTCGCCCTCGTCCAGCGGCATTTCGATCTGCTGCAGGACGTCGTGACTCGCCACAATGGCGCGATCATCAAGACCATCGGCGATGCCGTCATGGCCACGTTCCTGGAACCTGCCGACGCGGTCGCTCGCGGCCCTTTCGATGCGGAATGAGATCGATGTTTTCAACGCCACGCAGGCTGACCGTGCTCTCATTCTCAAGATCGGGATCCATAAAGGCGCGGCGATTGCGGTCACATTGAACGAACGGCTCGATTATTTCGGCCAGACCGTCAACATTGCGGCGCGCGTGCAGCAGCTCGCGGATGCGGAAGAGATTTTTGTTTCGGAGGATGTCTATTCGGCTGAAGGCGTGCACGCGCTGCTTGTTTCCCGGGAAGTCGCATCGAGCGTTTTCAAACTAAAGGGCGTTCGGCAGGACCTGCGCGTGTTCCGTATCACCAAGGATCTGGCGGCTTTGTGAGCCAGGACTGATCCGGCTTGCCGCCGCGGCCGGTCCCGGCCCCATGCGGCTCGATTTGAAAAGGGCGGAGCTCGTGCGCTCCGCCCCGGCAGCTCAGACATCGATCAGCAAAACGTACCGGGTGATACGCGGGCTTACATCGGACGAAAGCCCGCGCCGGTAATTCGCCGATGCGTTGACTAGAACAAGTGCGAGAAGATGAAGTAGAGCGTGCCGGACAGCACCATGGCGGCCGGCAGCGTCAGCACCCAGGCGAGCGCGATATTGCGGATGGTCGACCATTGCAGGCCGGAGCCGTTCGCCGCCATGGTGCCGGCGATGCCCGACGACAGCACGTGGGTGGTCGAGACCGGCAGACCGTAACCGTCGGCGGCCGCGATGGTCGCTGCCGCCGTGATCTCGGCGCAGGCGCCCTGCGCGTAAGTCAGGTGGGTCTTGCCGATCTTCTCGCCGACCGTGACGACGATGCGCTTCCAGCCCACCATGGTGCCGAGCCCGAGCGCGATGGCGACGACGATCTTCACCCAACCCGGGATGAACTTGGTCGCGCTGTCGAGCGAGCCCTTGTAGGAGTTCAGCGTGGCGACCTCCTGCGCATTGAGGTCGTTCTCCTTGTCCTTGCCCAGGAAGCGGATCGCTTCCGAGACGAGATACATGTCGTTGCGGGTATTGCCGACCGTGTCGCTCGGCATCTTGGCGATCGAGCCGTATTGGGTGACCTGCTTGGAAATGTCGGTCACCAGCGCTGCGAGCGCCGGGTAGGTGCCTTCGTTGATGGTGTGCTCGGCGACGTATTGGGTGACAGCCGGGCGCGGATCGCCGAGGACGTTATAGCCCGCGGCCTTGGCGCCGATCACCTTGCTGGCGGCGTCCGAGTTCGACACGAATTTTTCGATCTGGCTCGCCGGCATGGCGCGGTTGAGCGCGTAAGTGGTCGGCACGACGCCGATCAGGATCAGCATGATCAAGCCCATGCCCTTCTGGCCGTCGTTGGAACCGTGGAAGAAGCTCACCAGCGTGCAGGTCAGGACCAGAATGCCGCGGATCCAGGTCGGCGGCGGCTGGTCGCCCTTCGGCTCGGCGAACAGCTCCTTGCTGGGGATGGTGTATTTTACCACCAGCAACAGGATGGCGGCGAGGCCGAAGCCGAACAGCGGCGACAGCAACAGCGCCTTGCCGATCGAGGTCGCCTGCGTCCAGTCGACGCCCGAGGTGCCGCTGCGGCCGTGCAAGAGAGCGTTGGTGATGCCGACGCCGATCACCGAGCCGATCAGCGTATGCGAGCTCGATGCCGGCAGGCCGAACGACCAGGTGCCGAGATTCCAGATGATCGCCGCGATCAACAGCGCGAACACCATGGCGAAGCCGGCGCTGCTGCCGACTTGAAGGATCAGTTCGACCGGGAGCAGCGAGATGATGCCGAACGCCACCGCGCCCGACGACCACAGCACGCCGGCGAGGTTCCACATTCCCGACCACACCACGGCGATGTTTGCCGGCAGCGAGCGGGTGTAGATCACGGTCGCCACCGCGTTCGCGGTGTCATGGAAGCCGTTGACGAATTCGAAGCCGAGCGCGATCAGCAAGGCGACGAACAGCAGCAAGTAGGGCAGGATGCCGGCGATGCTCGCTCCAGCGGCGTCGATATCGCTGTGGATGCTGTAGGCTGCGAACAAAATGGCGGCAGCGACGACGCCGAAAAACAGGATCATCGCCAGCGGGTTGGGCTGGTGGTCGAGTTTGGGCCCGTGGCGTGCGGGCTCGATCGAACCGGGCAATGCAACATCACTCATGGATTCTCTCCCCTCCAGGCAGGTGCTTTACTGTGCTGGCTCTCCATGACGGATCGATGACACGGGCACTGCGCCCGGCGTGAAAATCGGCGGCGACGGCATGTCTCCCCGGCACCATCGCCACGCCTCGGGCCTGCGGCGCCGGCGCGCTACTTTCTCCGTCATTGTGGCGTCATGCACATTGCCGAGCATCCCCCGGCATCGTCGGGATTTTCAGCGCGCGGGTGTTGCCATGAATGATATTTCCACAGATTTGCGCATCGCGGTGGCCGCGCCCTCGCAAGGCAAGCGGCCATGGCGGCCGGAGCGCTGCGACCGCGTCGCGCTCGTCCTCCAAGGCGGCGGCGCGCTCGGCGCCTATCAGGCCGGCGTCTATCAGGCCATGCACGAGGCCGGCGTCGAGCCGGATTGGGTCTCGGGGGTGTCGATCGGCGCCATCAATTCGGCGATCATCGCCGGCAA
Organism: uncultured Alphaproteobacteria bacterium; assembly: GCA_963696555.1. Classification (GTDB taxonomy): domain Bacteria; phylum Pseudomonadota; class Alphaproteobacteria; order Rhizobiales; family Xanthobacteraceae; genus BOG-931. The sequence goes on from CAVOKR010000029.1 coordinate 78,715, forward strand.
TCCGCCCAACCGCAGGCTGCGCCAGCTACGCGCCTTCTGGGAGCGCATCACCGAGCGCAAGATCTGGGCCTTCACGCCCGACGGCGACGTGTTCCGCAAGGCGCGTAATGCGACAAGCTCCATGCTCACCATGATGCAGGGCCAGCCGGGATTTTTCTCGCCGCGCTTCCCCAATCCGTGGCTGAGCCTCGCCGGCGCGCAGAGCGCGACCAGTTGCTACGACACCGCGCCGTTGCGCCAGACACTCCTTGAACTCGTTGATTTCTCGCTCATCAACGACCGCTCGACACGCTTCTCGGTGGGTGCGGTGAATGTGCTGACCGGGAATTTTGTCTATTTCGACAATGCGGTGGAAGAGATCGAGCCGGAGCACATCATGGCGAGCGGCGCGCTGCCGCCGGCCTTGCCGATGGTCAAGATCGGCACCGACCATTATTGGGACGGCGGCATCGTCTCGAACACGCCGCTGCAGCATCTGCTCGAGCAGGAAGACAATCTGAACACCATGGTGTTTCAGGTCGATCTGTTCAGCGCCCGCGGCGTGCTGCCGCGCGACATCGAAGATGTGCTGGGGCGCCACAAGGACATCATGTATTCGTCGCGCACCCGCTACACCACGGATGTCTTTCGCCGCATTCACAACTGGCAGGTCTCGCTGTATCAGGCGCTGCTGCGAATTCCGGAGGACAAATTGAGCGATCGCGACCGCGAGCAGAAGGAGCGACTCGCAAAACTCCCCGACGTCGCGATCCTGCAGATCATCTATCAGCAGAAAGCCTATGAGGGTCACGCCAAGGACCATGAATTCTCCGGCACTTCGATGCGCGAGCATTGGCAGAGTGGCTACGAGGACACCAAGCGCACGCTGAAGCACCAGAAATGGCTGAAGATGCCGCCACCGGGCTCCGGCATCCTCATCCACGACGTCCATCGCGAAGAGATTGATTGAAGAGTGAGCCCATAAATGGACCGAGCGAGACGGGTTGCGAGAGTCCGCTTTGTGTCAAAGGAGCAACGACTTCTGAAGCTGCGTTCTGTATTTTGCCAGAGAAATACACTTTTGTGGGGCAACACGAATGCACCAATCGAAATCAGCGGAAATTATCCAGCGCTTGCTTGCTTGGTTGGATAACGGTCAACGTCTTCTAATCGACGCGAGCGACGCTATCGGCGTAAGAGTAAGGAATGAGTAGGATCCATGGGCCGCGAATCCCGAGAGCGCCCAGCGTCGGCGGGACTAGCTGTTTGGCAAGTCGCTTCAGTTAGTCGCTTTACGGGACTCATAACGCTCGCCGGTCGATCTCGTCGTCAAGCGGTAGTACGAGACGAGGTTTGTCATCGCTCCATTCACGGCGATGCTCGTGCCAAATATGTAATTCGTATCGCCGGAAAAGAGGTCGGCGCCGGTTACGCCGACGTAGATTGCACGATTATTTGTTGAGCGATATTGCGCAAGGATACTAAGCGATCAGTTGAAGATACGGTGCGGCATCGTACTGATCCGGGCGCGTATCCAATTTATCGACAAATTGTTCGGTATTGAACTTCGTCAATGCGTCGCTCGCCGTTACGGTATCTAATAGCTCAGTTTTGTAACGGTCGCGGCTTCCAGACCATTGAAAATTAACATTCGGTCCGCGTTTCTGAATAATCGCTTGCTGTATCCGTCTCTGGTCGAGAATTCGGCTCGGTCGATTAAATTCCCAACGCTCCGAGAGCCGGACGACCCGGACCGTGATACCGGTGATTTTCGCGATATAGGATTGCCGCGTCCGCGAGGAATCTCGGGTCGCAGGGCGGTAGCGCAATCAACACGACGTGTAGGCCACCCTCGTCCTTTCCAAGTGTGGGAAGAGCGTCAAGAGCGGGAACGCTTAGGTCAAGATATCGCGCGGCCTTTGCCGCGAACTCGGGATCTTCGGAATTGTCATAAATTGAGGTGGCGGCGCTGCGAGCCAAGGGCAGCATCTTTAGTATTTTCGACGAGTATCGAGCTGCGCTTCGTAATCGAGACGGGGCGACTGTGACTATGTTTTGCAGTACGGCGAGCGCGTCATCCTTCCTGATTGGCTTGTAAGAGATCACGAGCATAATCAGCGGCCGCAACAGTCCACAGGACCCTTCTGGATCTGATCCAAGGTCTGCGCGGTTTCGTATCGCTGGTGGTTCGGCGGCGGTTAAAAGCTTCGCGAAAAATGCGTCGGTATCGATATCGCGGCCGAGCCTCGCGCGTACGTGGCAAACAACACTGACGATGGCATTTTGGCGATGAACGCATAGTTGTCAGCAAACCCAGTCTGCCAACGGCGGAGAATCCGTCGCCGCGCCGCCACGGAGGGGAATGGTAACATCTCATCGAAATAGCCGACGGCATTGGTGTAGAGACCTGGCAGCGGTCGCGCTCGCACGGAAAGTGTTGAAATTCGACGCTTGTGACCCGGTCGGCGCTTTCATAGCGGTATCGGCTTAGGTCGTCCTTATTTTCCTTTTCTGTGAGGATAAAATCGGTCCCGAGAACTGCTATCGCGTCGGCATAGTATGCTGCCAGGAATGGCGGCAAATCCCTCTCGTCTGCCGAACTTCCTGGTTGCGCAAGCGCTACGCTTGCGAGGAGAAAGGCAAGAAACGAAACCCACCGTATATGACAATATGACGAGCAGCCATGCACCAAGCTCCAACTATAACGGAGGAGATAATGCGTTGGTCCGTCGCAAAAGGAAATCTAGAATTGGTACGAGTATGCTTGGGCTGCGCTGCCGCTGATCCTTACACCGGTTGGCGGTGCTCTCGGCGGCCTGTGCGGCGGGGGCGCCGCGGCCCTTAACGTCTATCTTTTTGGCCGCAAGCTACGCCCCGCGACGAAATTCGTTGTCACTGGCGTCATTTCAATCGCGGCCGTCATCGGTTACCTGCTTTTTGCGCAGAGTTATAACGATTGCCCTCTTCACCGAGGGACAAGTGGATCGAGAACTACAAACACTGCCTGCCTACGTCGCATTGAAGAAGGTCGATCTGCACGGGCGCAGCAATAAACTGCTTGAACAGATCGTGCAGTTGAGAAGTCGCTCAAAGTCGCAGGCCGAGGCGCAAGCTGCCGCGGCCAGTGTACTGGGTGCCGCTGTTAGACGTTTTCAACCGCACGCAAGCGATCAAGGATTGGAGCTCGACGGGTGCGTATCACGGCCCTGGAGCTAGTATCAGATCGGAGCGGGCGCTGAAAAGCGCCGATGCCTGTGCTGAATTCCTTTCGCCTCACCCGCAAGCGCCGGTTGATTTACAACAATATGTCACCCCGGGGAGGTGGCTAAACTTGATGCGGATGCGACCGCTGCAATTTTGGAAATGGGTTCCGAGAGGCGAGCATACGATCCCTGGAGAAGCAGCAAGTCGAAGCATCCCTAGTCGAATCAGAATGGGTCTGCTGTTGCGCAATTTGGCGAGGACGACGTTGCTAAATTTGGCAGTCATCAAATCACCGATCATGCCCAAATCTGCAAAATAAACAGCGCTTTCTTAAAGCAGGTCCTGTCATCGCCCCGTCCACAGGCCACATCTGTTATCCGGTTTTTGTTCGGGTAGCTTCGTCAACTTGATCGGCACGTCAGAGGCCGCCCAGTGACGTGCGTTGTGCGCCCCAGCCAATTTCGGGCGATTAAGTCGTCTCGGCCCCCTTTCCCCAGCCGCGCCTCCTCGCGTAGTCTTTGAAAAAGGCGGGGAGGGGACATGGACGACATTCACGAAGTCTACGCCATCCGTTACGGCCATCATTCGCGCCGTGCGTCGGCGAATTACATCGACGGCGATGCGCACGACGTGTTGCAGCCGCTCGATTTTTTTGTCTGGGCGATCGTCGGGCCGTCGGGCACTATCGTCGTCGATACCGGCTTCGACGAAGCCATGGGCAAAAAACGCCAGCGCGAGATGCTCAAGCCGGTGCGCGAGGGCTAGCGGCGCTCGGCATCGCGCGCGGACAAGATCGAGACCGTCATCATCAGTCATCTGCATTACGATCATTGCGGCAATTACGATCTGTTTCCGCAGGCGCGGTATCATTTGCAGGATCGCGAAATGGCCTATGCGACCGGGCGCTGCATGTGCCATCAGGCGCTGCGCGCGCCATTCGAGGTCGAAGACGTCGTCGCCATGGTGCGCAAGGTGTTTTCCGGCCGCGCCGCGTTCCACGACGGCGACGACGAGATCGTGCCCGGGCGTCACCGTGCACCACATCGGCGGCCATTCGAAAGGGTTGCAGAGTGTGCGGGTGAAGACCCGGCTCGGCCATGTGGTGCTCGCCGCCGATGCGAGCCACCTCTACACCCACATTGACGGCGGCCGGGTGTTTCCGCTGACTTACAATATCGAGGAAGTGGTCGAGGGCTACTCAAACGCTGAAGAAGCTCGCCTCGGCGCCGCGCCATGTCGTGCCGGGGCACGATCCGCTGGTGCTTGCGCGCTATCCGGCCGCCAAGCCTGGGCTTGAGGGCTGGATCGCGCGTCTTGACGCCGAGCCCAAAGCGGGTGACGGATCGAGCGACTGTTTGTTCGTTACGAGGGGGCCCTCGATGCAAGCCGCACGTCATACTGTCAAGCAAGTATCATATGGGTCTCGGTCGCGGGCGACGGCGTGGCCGATCGCCCCGCCTAGCGGATCGGGACGTTCTTAGGGAGGATTCGATGCGTTCATGGCCGTTGCCGTTGCAGCCTCGGTTTATCGTTTACACGGGCGTGCTGCTGATCACGGCCCTTCTGCTCGCCGACGAGATCGAATGGTTTCCTTCCGTGGCGGCTGCGATCCTCCTGGTGCCGTTCGTGGCGCTTGCCGTGCTCGGCACCGTCGATGTCTTGCAGACCCGGCATGCCGTGCTGCGCAATTATCCGCTGACGGCGCATATCCGCTTCATCCTCGAAGAAATCCGTCCCGAAATCCGCCAGTATTTTCTCGAAAGCGAGAAGGACGGCACGCCATTTTCGCGCGACAAGCGCGCCATCGTTTATCAGCGCTCCAAGCGGGCCTTGGACAAGCGTCCGTTCGGCACCCAGAACGACGTCTATTCCAGCGGCTACGAATGGCTGCAGCATTCGATCGCGCCCAAGGCGCCGGCCAAGGAGCCGTTTCGCCTCCTCATCGGCGGGCCGGATTGCGCACAAGCCTTACTCGGCTTCCATTCTGAATATTTCGGCCATGAGTTTTGGTGCGCTGTCTTCGAGCGCCATCCGCGCGCTCAACATCGGCGCCAAGCGGGGTAATTTCGCCCACGACACCGGCGAGGGCGGCTATAGCCCCTATCACCGCGAGAACGGCGGCGACATCATCTGGGAGGTCGGCTCGGGCTATTTCAGCTGCCGCAACGACGACGGCACGTTCTGCGCCGAAAAATTCGAAACGAACGCCAAGAACGACCAAGTCAAGATGGTCGAACTGAAACTGAGCCAAGGCGCCAAGCCCGGCCACGGCGGCGTCTTGCCGGCGGCCAAAGTCAGTCCCGAGATCGCCTTGACGCGCGGCGTGCCGGAGGGTGTCGACTGCATATCGCCGTCGCGGCATTCGGCGTTCGGGACACCGATCGAACTGATGCAATTCATCGCCACGATGAGAAAACTGTCCGGCGGCAAGCCCGCGGGCTTCAAGCTCTGCATCGGCCATCCGTGGGAATTCCTCGCCATCTGCAAGGCGATGCTGGAGACCGAGATCTACCCCGACTTCATCGTCGTCGACGGCAAGGAGGGCGGCACCGGCGCGGCGCCGCCCGAATTCACCGACCATCTCGGCATGCCGCTGCGCGAGGGGCTCAACTTCGTGCACAACGCGCTGATCGGCATCAATGCGCGCGACCGCGTCAAGGTCGGCGCCAGCGGCAAGATCATCTCAGCCTTCGACGTCGCGCGCGTCATGGCGCTCGGCGCCGACTGGTGCAATTCGGCGCGCGGCTTCATGTTCGCGCTCGGCTGCATCCAGTCGCTGTCCTGCCACACCGACCGCTGTCCGACGGGAGTCTCGACCCAGGACAAGACGCGCCAGCGCGCGCTCGTCGTCCCCGACAAGGCCGAGCGTGTGCACAATTTCCACCGCGCGACGATGGAGGCGCTGGCCGAATTCGTGGCGGCGGCGGGCCTCGACCATCCGAACCAATTCGCACCGGCGCATTTTTCGCGGCGGGTGTCGCCGCACGAAGTAAAGACCTTCGCCGAGCTCTATCCGCCGCTCGAGCCCGGCGAGCTGATCAAAGGCTCGGGCGACAAGCGCTTTGAAATCGCCTGGGCCATGGCGAGCGCCAAGGAATTTCGGGCGCTGCCGCGGGCGGCGTAGCGTCTGGAAAGAAAGTCGCCGCCCGCGCAGTGCCATTTGCGCAGTTCGCGCCAGCCGGCCGGCCGTATTCCGGAAATCGCCAATATTTCCAATGCCCTAGCCCATTGAAAGCCCTGCTGCAGGCGCATGGGTGGATTCGCTCGTCCCGCGGGAAAAAGCGCCGGTTTGCGCGTTCTCCTACCGTCTTACCCCCAGAGGGCCGCCCTTCTGGGGCGGCGGGAATGCTGGGAGAGCGAATTATGGCAGATCGCCGGGAGATCTTGCGCCGGGATTTCTTGCGGGCAGGCGCTGTCGGCGCCGGTTCGCTGATTACGACCCGCGGCCTAGGCGCGGAGCTATCGGCCGCCGGACCGTCGGTGACCGAACGCCTGGTGCCGTCCAATCCGCAGCTTCAGGTCGATGCCGGCGCCACCACCGCCGACGTCATCGTCGCGACGCTCATTGCCTGGGGCGCGCCGTTCGTGTTCGGCATGGTCGGCCGCGGCATCAATCCGATCATCGAGGCGCTGCGCAAACGCCAGGACCAAATCAAATTCATCGGCGTGCGCCACGAGGAGGCGGCGGCCTTCATGGCGTCGGGCTATGCCAAATATACCGGCCGGCTCGGCGTCTGCCTCGGTAGCACCGGGCCGGGCGCGGTGCACCTCATGAACGGCCTCTACGACGCGGCCTTCGACGGCGCGCCCGTCGTCGCCATTACGGGCACCACGTTTCACGATCTGATCGGCACGCGCTATCCGCAGTCGGTCGACACCGCGGCGCTGATGAAAGACGTAGCGCTCTACAATGTCGGAGTCACCGGGCCGGCGCATGCCCTGATCGTCACCGACATCGCCTGCCGCACGGCGCTTGGCGCGCGCGGCGTCGCGCATCTCACCGTGGCGCGCGACATTCAGCAGCAGGCGATGTCCGCCGACAAGCCATCGATGGAAAATCGCGGGGTGCGCACCTCGATCGCCTGGCTGCCGGCGACGCCGCAGCCGTCGCCCGATCAGATCGCCGCCGCCGCCGCAATCCTCAACAGCGGCAAGAAGATCGCGATCCTGGCCGGGCAGGGCGCGCTGCCGGCCCGGCTCGAGCTCGAGGACATCGCCGATCTCCTCGGCGCCCCGATCGCCAAAACACTGCTCGGCAAGGCTTTGGTCCCGGACGATTCAGGCCTCACGACCGGCTGCATCGGCCACCTCGGCACGCTGCCGGCGCGGCAGGCCATGGAAGAATGCGATACGCTGTTGATCCTCGGCTCAACCATGCCGTGGATCGATTATTATCCAAAACCCGGTCAGGCCCGCGCCATTCAGGTCGACATCAAGCCGGAACGCCTTGGCCTTCGCTATCCCGTCGAGCTTGGGCTAGCGGGCGACGTGAAACAGACCTTGATCGCGCTCAGTCCGCGGCTGCAGCGCAAGCAGGACCGCAGTTTTCTCAGCCTCGCGCAACAGCGCATGCGTGACTGGAACGCACTCACCGACAGGATGGAGCAGGACGATCGCGTTCCGGTGCGGCCGCAGCGCGTCATCCGCGCGCTGTCGGATCTGCTCGACGACAGCGCCATCGTCTCGCTCGATGGCGGCGCCACGACGCAGTTCGCCGCAAGACATCTGCGCCTGCGAGCCGATCACAAGCTCACCGCGAGCGGCCTGATGTCGAGCATCGCGCCCGGTGTGGCCTTTGCCATCGCCGCCAAGCTTGCTTATCCGCAGCGGCAATCGGTGGCCGTCGTCGGCGACGGCGGCTTCGCCATGCTGATGGCGGAACTGACGACGGCGGTCCGGCTCGGCGCCGCGATCAAGGTCATCGTATTGCGCACCGATACGCTGGGCGAGGTCATGTCCGAACAGAAAGAGCTCGGCAATCCGGGCTACGGCTGCGAACTCGGACCGATCGACTTCGTCAAATTCGCCGAGGCCTGCGGCGCTGACGGCTTTCGCGCCGCCATGACTGACGACATAAGGCCGGCGATCCTCGGCGCGCTGCGCTCGTCGAAAGTGGCGGTGGTCGAAGCGCTTGTCGATCCCAACGAGGCGCCGTTGCGGCCGGAGAAATTACAGGCCTAAAGCGGTTTCCGATCGGATCGAATCAACGTCGTCTTTGCGAGGAGCGGAGCGACGAAGCAATCCAGAACGACCTCACCGCCTCGCAAGCCCGGCTGGATTGCTTCGCTTCGCTCGCAATGACGGGTCAATTTGATCGGGACATGCACTAGCAGCCGCACGACGCTTGTGCCCTTCATGCCAAGTACGTCGGCAAGCTACTTGCCGCGACCCGACCAAACCGCGAAGATGGCGCATCGGGCTCGAAGACCCGAAACAAATCCGGGGAGGATGCCATGCGCTTTCAGCTCGTGACGCTGAAGCTTGTCACTATCATTGGTCTCGTGCTGGGGCTGACCGCCGCGCGGGCGGCGCCGTTCATGATCGTCGGTGACGACGAGAAAGCCGGTTTCGACAACGGCAAGCCGGTGGCGTCGCCGCCCGGCAAGGACAACGTCTTGATCGTCGATCTGGCGAACCCGCTCGAGCCAAAAATCGTCGCCAATCTGCCGCTGAAGAATTCGGTCGTCGGGCCTCCGGTCAATCTCGCCATCGATCCGACCGGATCGGTGGCGATCGTCGCCGACTCGATGGATGTCGTCAAAGACGGCGATGCCTTGAAGCCCGTTCCCGACAACAAGATCTACATCATCGATCTCAAAGCAAAGCCGCCGAAGCTCATCAACACCATCGAAGGGCCGAAGCAGCCGTCCGGTCTCTCGATCAGTCCGGCCGGCGATCTGGCGCTGGTCGCCAATCGCGCCGGCAAATCCATTTCCGTGCTGTCGATCCACGGCACCGACGTAAAACTCACCGACACCATCGACATGGGCGACGAAGTTTCGGCCGTCGTCTTTACGCCGGATGGCAAGCATGCGCTCGCGACCAAAAACGCCGCCAACAAAGTCGCGCTTCTCGACGTCGCCGGCGGCAAGGTGACCTATACCAAGCGCGATCTTCTGATCGGGCTTTATCCCTATAACATCGCCATGTCGCCGAAGGGCGACATCGCGTTGACGGCGGACAACGGCAATAACGGCTCGTCCGACGGCAATGTCGACACCGTCAGCGTCATCGATCTGACCGCCAATCCGGTGCGCGTCATCGATCACATCACGGTGCCGGACTCGCCGGAAGGACTGGCGTTCAGCCCGAAGGGCAATCTCGCGGTGGCGGTCGATGCCACCGGCTCCAACAAAAGCAAGGACGAGTTCTATTATCACCCCCATGGCGTGGTGACGGTGCTGCGCGTCGACGGCAAGAAACTGACCCGGCTGAACGACATCGAGGTTGGCGCTCTGCCGGAGGCGGTGGCCTTCACGCCCGACGGCCGCTACCTCTATGTCGGCAACTATATGGACCGCGACTTCTCCATTCTTCGCGTCGATGGCACCAAGGTCACCGACACCGGCAAGCGTTTCAAAGTGCCCGGCCAGCCGGGGTCGGCACGAATGTCGCCGCACTGACTGTTGGGAAATGGATCGGCTTGCGATAGAGCTTGCGTCCCTATCCGAGCAAGCGATCGAGGCATGCCGTGAAACTCTTGCGCCGGGATTTTCTCCAAGTCGCGGCGGGAACAGCCTTTGCTCCCGCCTTTGCGCGGCTTGCGCGCGCCGACGATTATCCGTCGCGGCCGGTGCGCATTATCGAAGGCTTTGGCGGCGGCGGCACGCCCGATCTGGTCTCGCGCCTGGTGGGCCAGTGGCTGTCCGACCACCTGCATCAGCCCTTCGTGGTCGAGAACCGCATCGGCGCCGGCGGCAATGTCGCGACCGAGGCGGTCGTCAGTTCGCCGCCCGACGGCTACACCATGCTCGCGGTTACGACGGCTAATGCCATCAATGCCTCGCTGTACGACAAGCTCAATTTCGATTTCCTGCGCGATATCACGCCGGTCGCGGGCGTCATCCGTTTTCCGATGGTGCTGCTGGTCAATCCGAACTTCCCCGCCAAAACGCTCGCCGACTTCATCGCCTACGCCAAGGCCAATCCGGGCAAGATCAATATAGCTTCGCCCGGCGTCGGCACGCCGATGCATGTCGCGATCGAGCTGTTCAAGCTCTTGGGCGGCATCGATCTCGTGCACGTTCCCTATCGCGGCCCGGCGCTGGCCTTCGCCGATCTGCTCGGCGGGCAGATCCAGGCCTTCATCATCACGATTTCGACGGCGTTCGGTCTCATCAAAACCGGCAAGCTGCGCGCGCTCGCGGTCACCGGCGCGACCCGGTCGGAAATCTTGCCCGACATTCCAAGCGTCAGCGAAGCCGTGCCCGGCTTCGATGCGACGGCCTGGAACGGGCAGGGCGTTCCGAAGGCCACCCCCACGGCGATCGTCGACAAGCTCAGCCTCACCATCACGGCGGGACTGGCGGAACAGCAAATGAAGGAACGCTTCAAGGATCTCGGCGGCGAAATCGTGCCGATGCGGTCGGCGGAATTCACCAGTTTCATCACCGCCGAAACCGACGAAATGGGCTAAGGTCGTAAAATTTTCCGGCGCCAAAGCGAACTAGAACAGACCAAACGGCGAGCTAACCGCCGTTGGTGCCGAAATAAGTCAGGGGAGGAATTGCGTCATGGAATTTCCACGCCGCCGATTTCTGCATGTGACGGCGGGGCGCTGCCGCGCTCGCCGCGGCGCCGCGCTTCGCGCGCGGCGACACGTTTCCGTCGCGCCCGATAAGGCTCGTGCTGCCGTTTCCGCCCGGCGGCGTGTTCGACATTGTCGGCCGGCCCTGGGCCGACAAGGTGAAGACCAATCTCGGCACCGTCTTCGTCGACAATCAGCCGGGCGCCGGCGGCTCGCTCGCCGCCGCAATTGGTCGCGCACGCGCCGCCCGACGGCTACACCGTCTTGCTCGGCAGTTCGTCGATCCATCTCGCCGAAATGGTGCTGCGCGCGCATCCGCTGCTCGATCCGATGAAGGATCTGCTGCCGATCTCGATGGTGGCGATCACCTGCTTCGCCATCGCGGTCCATCCTTCCGTGCCGGCGCAGAATCTCAAGGAGCTGATCGCCTATGTGAAAGCCAATCCCGGCAAGCTGTCCTACGGCTCCGCCGGCGCCGGCACCATGAATCATCTCAGCGGCGAACTGCTCAAATCGCTCGCCGGCATCACCGACCTGCCGCACGTGCCCTATCGCGGCGCCGGTCCCGCCATCGCCGACGCCATCGGCGGCCAGATTCCGATGATCATTCCGGCGATGACCAGCCAGGTGCTGGAATTTCACCGCACCGGCAAACTGCGGCTGCTCGCGATCACCAATCCCGATCGTCTTCCCGTCGCGCCGGAAATCCCGACCGCGGTCGAGGCCGGCGTGCCGGGCCTGGTCGCGCAGCAGGTACTCGGTCTGTTTGTTCCGGCCGGAACGCCGCAGCCTGCCATCGCCGTCGATCGCCGAGGCCAATCGCGTCGCCATGAGCGACAAGACCTATCAGCAATCTTTGGTCGATGCCGCGGTCATCCCGGTGACCGACTGGTCGCCGGCAAAATTCAATCGGTTCATGCAGTCCGAAGTCGCGCGCTGGACGCCGCTGGTCAAAGCGATCGGGGTAAGGCTGGATTGAGCGTTTATTTCTTTCGGTAGGGTGAGCAAAATCGTCTGCTCAAACGCAGCAGCGTGGACACCACGCGTGAACGGCTTTGCCCACGCAGCCAATCCGAGACGGCGCGCGGTGCCCACCCTACAAACTTAAACTCCTGTCATTCTGATACCGGATATTCCAATGCCTAGTAAACAAAGAAACTTTTTCGCCACCTACAATGATATCGGAAAAGTGCTCGAGCAATTTGAGGCGGGCGAGCATGTGGTGTATGTCTTAGCAGGTCTATTTGATATCGACACTCCACAATTTTTCGAAACATATCGAGCGATAAATAGCTTGTCAGTCTCGTTGGATGGTAACGTACATCATATGCCTGCCTACCTAATCGTAACCGAGGCTAATCAGATTAGTATCCGAAAGGTGCCGCAAAAAACTGGTGAAACAAAATTTGCGATTGATCAAAGTCAAAATCAGAACTCCTTATATCTTCACAGCGGCGGAGTATTCTCCGACAAAATAATCGTTCCCGGCACAGTTGGCATAGCTTATCAAACGCCCGAATCCAGAAAGCTCTACGACGCTTTCGCGGAGAATCATCGCGAGGGATTTTCGTAAAGTAGGATCCTATTATGTAGGTCCGGAGGCGCATGCCTTGTGGCAAAATGGAATGCGGCTTGGGCTAAGTCTCAAAGCCAGCCCAGACATCGATTTGAAGCAATAGCAGGCGTAGCCCGGGTGAGCGGAGCGATATCCGGGGCGGCATCCAAGGCGGCACTGCATACCCGGATATCGCTCTGCTCATCCGGATGTCTCATGTTATGTGACGAGCCCTTGACAGTCGTCTCCATTCCAGTTACATAACGAATCATCTCGCCCTGAAAGGACGCTGCCGGGTGACGCTGGCGGAGAGGGGCGGGGACGGTTCCTGCGGGCGGGGTTGTCACCCCCGCTCTCGGGCGGCTCCGGGTCAATACGCCCGGCCGGCACTACGACCGGTCTGCGGGGAAACCCGCTGCACCGCATGGCGGCCGGGAGCGGGTAACACCCGTTCCTACCTAGTTCCGCCGCGGGAAGCGCGTTAGCTGGAGCTGAGCGGCGGCGTTCGCTCGCTGCCGCAAGTGCCGTGGTGGAACGCCGGCAGGCGAGCGCGCCCGATAGCGGAGGGCGGCGCAAGCCGCCTTTCCGTGGCGCGACCCGCGCGCCGCTTGCGTGCGGGACAGTGAACTCTGCGTCTGCCGGCGTTCCGCTTCCTTTATTTTTCTTACCCGTCATTGCCGGACTTGATCCGGCAATCCATGCGGTGGTGAGGCTGGTTCAGATGCTCCGCCGCTGAAGTAGCTGCCGATCAGCATGGACCACCGGGTCAAGCCCGGTGGTGACGAAGAGAAAGTGTCGCTGTTTGACAACACTCGGACGCAATCCGCGCCGCGAGAACGGGATCGCTCATCCGCCCCCGCGAAGCGGGGGAGGGGGACCATGCGCAGCATGGTGGAGGGGGCCTCTGACTCGACGCTTCGCTTTCGTTGCAGAAGAATCGTCGCGGCCTGCGCCCCTCCCACCGCACTTCGTGCGGTCCCCCCCCCGCTATCGCGGGGCGGGAGTAAGCAGCTCACGCCCTCGCGTATTTGCCGCGATTGAAGAAGCGGTCCTTCTGATCGTCCGACGCGGTCTCGCGGTTCGACTTGATGACGCCGACTTTGGCGAGCGCCGCCTTCACCGCCGGCCGCTCGTCGATCGACTTGAACCAGCGCGCGAGGTTGGGATTGTCCTCCCACTTCACGCCCAAATTGTCGTGATTGCGCGTCCACGGGAAGGTGGCGATATCGGCGATCGAGTATTCGTCGCCGCCCAGATACGGCACTTGCCCGAGCCGCTTTTCCATCACCTCGTAAGAGCCGCTTCACTTCGGTCTGATAGCGCGTCATCGAGTAGGAGTTGGCGGCGTCCTTCGGCGCGAACATCTTGAAATGGACGAACTGGCCGAACATCGGCCCGACGCCGGTGAGCTGAAACATCAGCCATTGCAGCACGTCGTATTTCTTCGCCGTGTCGGTCGGCAGGAATTTTCCGGACTTTCTCGGCGAGATACATCAGGATCGCGCCGGACTCGATCACCGTATAGGGCTTGCCGCCCGGGCCGTCGCGATCGACGATCGCCGGGATTTTCGAGTTCGGATTGATCTTGATGAAATCCGGGCTGTACTGCTCGCCCTTCCAGACGTCGACGAAATGCTCGTTGTAAGGCAGCTTCGTCTCTTCGAGCATGATGTAGATTTTCTGCACGTTCGGGCTGGTCAGCGCGTAAAGGTCGATCATGGCAATGTCCTCGGTGTCCTTGGCAAGTCCTTGGACTTTCGTCCTTGGGCCTTTGTCCTTGGCGAGGCCGCGAAACTATCGGTCTCGGCTCGCTTCCGGCAACCCTTGTGCGGCATCGGCGATGCCGCGTAGGCTTGGCGACGGCCAAAGAATAAGATCGCGATGGGGAGAAGACGATGCAGCGTTTAGTCCCGAGAGTGGCAGCCGTCCTGACATGCATTGCCGCGCTGGCCGTGGCCGGCATCGGCGCGCGCGGCCGACGATTACCCGAACCATCCGGTGCGCTGGCTGGTCGGCTATCCGCCCGGCGGCTCGACCGACATCTGCGCCCGCCTGATCGGGCAATATCTGTCCGAGCATCTGCATCAGCAATTCGCCATCGAGAACAAGCCCGGCGCCGGCAATAATCTCGCGACCGAAATGGCGGCGCATTCGCCGCCCGACGGCTACACCGTGTTTCTGGTCAATCCGGCGAACGCCATCAACGCCACGCTGTACAAGAACCTGTCGTTCAACTTCATTGCCGACATGGCGCCGGTCGCGGGCTTCATCCGCGTGCCCAATGTGATGGAAGTGAACCCGAACGTGCCGGCGAAAACGGTCGAAGGAGTTCATCGATTACGCCAAGGCCAATCCCGGCAAAGTCAACATGGCGTCGTCCGGCATCGGCACCTCGGTGCATCTGTCGGGCGCCTTGTTCATGATGATGACCGGCGTCGAGCTCGTCCACGTGCCTTATCGCGGCGCGTCGCCGGCGCTGACCGATATGCTGGGCGGCCAGGTGCAGGTGATGTTCGACAATCTGCCGTCGTCGATCGGGCATATCCAGGGCGGCCGGCTGCGCGCGCTCGCGGTGACGACGGCGGACGCGCTCGAAGGCGCTGCCGGACGTGCCGACCGTCGCCGAGACCGTGCCGGGCTACGAGGCAAGCGCCTGGTTCGGCATGGCGGTGCCGAAGGGCACGCCGCGCGACGTCATCGACAAGCTCAACAAGACGGTCAACGAGGCGCTCGCCGATCCGGCGACGCAAGCCAAGCTCGCCGAACTCGGCGGCACGCTCATTCCCGGCACGCCGGAGGATTTCGGCAAGCTCATTGCCGCTGAAACGGAAAAGTGGAGCAAGGTGGTCAAGGCCACCGGCGCCACCGCGGAGTAGTGACTGTAATGATTATACTCCGCTCATTCCCGCGAAAGCGGGAATCCAGTCTGCGCAGGGATCCGGGTCCCGCAACGGGGC
The DNA here is from genome assembly GCA_963696555.1 of uncultured Alphaproteobacteria bacterium. GTDB lineage: Bacteria > Pseudomonadota > Alphaproteobacteria > Rhizobiales > Xanthobacteraceae > BOG-931. The sequence continues at coordinate 94,157 of CAVOKR010000029.1, forward strand.
ACCCCATTGCGCGCGCGCGATGGGGACCCCTCGCGGGACGCGCGGATCTGTTGCTCATGCTTTTCGTTGCGCTCGCCTTTGTCGGCGTGTCCCTAGCCGCGCTCGCCCAGGATTATCCGGCCCGGCCGATCCGGGCGCTGACCGCGACCAGCGCCGGCGGCACCAGCGACGTCTTCATGCGGGTGTTGGGCGAAGAAGTCCGCAAGCGCTGGGGCCAGCCGATCGTGGTCGAGAACCGCCCCGGCGGCGCCATGAATGTCGGCGGCCGCGCCTGCGCGGATGCGGCCAATGACGGCTACACCATCTGCATCCTGCCGCCCGAGACGCTCGCCTATAACCAGTTCCTGTTCAAACAGATCCCGTTCGATCCGGAGAAGGATTTCGCGCCGATCACCAATCCGTTCTTCGCGACCCAGGTCATGGTGGCCAATGCGGCGCTGAACGTGCATTCGCTCGCCGAGCTGCCGCGCTGTCGAAGGCGAAGCCCGGCACGCTGAGCTATACGGCGGCCTCGATCCCGCTGATCGCCTTCATGGACAAATGGTCGAAGGCGACCGGCGCCGATATCGTCAAAGTGCCGTTCCGCGGCGGCGCCGAGGCGGTCAACAACGTGTTGGGCGGCTCGACGCCGATTGCCTTTTTCGGGCTCGCCAATTGGATGTCGTTGATCCGCAACGGCACGGTGACGGCGATCGCGGTCGACAGCAAGACACGCTCGCCGCTTTTGCCGGACGTGCCGACGCTGACCGAGCTCGGCTATGGCGACAATCTGACCAGGCTTTATTTCGGCATCGTGGCGCCGGCCGGAACGCCGTCGCCGATCGTCCACAAACTGCGCGACGAATTCGCCGCGATCGGCGGCCGACCCGGAATTCCGGCAGAAACGGCTGATCGACGTCGGGCTCGAACCGGTGTTCGACACGCCGGAAGAGTTCGCAAGCTTCCTGAAAGCGGATCGCGGCGCTCTCCGCGCGGCTCGTCCGCGAATCCGGCATGGAGCCGCAATGATCGGTGACACCCAAAGCGGCATTTCCCTCCCTGGAGCAGATATGATCATCGAGTGGCATACCCACGTTTATCCGCCGGAAGAAGCGGCCGCCGACGCGCTGACCTGGGACGGCAAAACCGGCCCGACCTGGGACGGCCGCTGCCCGATGACGCTCGAAAACGTGCTCGACGCGCATCACCGCTGCGGCATCGACGTCACGGTGTTCAGCAATGCCGCCCATTACATGCGCGGCAAAGCCGACGCCGAAGAACTCAAGGCGATCCAGCGCTGGTCCGATTATGCCGCCGAGATTCAAGAACAGCACAAAGGCATGCTGTACGGCTTTGCCACCATGCTGCCGTGCGGCGGGCCGGCCTTCATCAAGGAAACCGAACGCGCCATTCGGCAGCTCGGCCTCAAGGGCATTCTGATTCATTCGAGCCACAAGGGCCATTATCCGGACGACGACGAGGCGCGGCCGTTCTGGGAACTGGTGCAGGATCTCGGCGTGCCGGTCTTCATCCATCCGCCGCATGTCGGTTTCGGCGAGGAGCGGGTGCGCGACTATCGGCTGGCGTCGAGCGTCGGCCGGCCGGCGGATCTTTGTCTCGCGCTGTCGCGGCTGATCGTGCGCGGCATTCTGGAGGATTTTCCCCGCGCCACGATCGTTGCTTCGCACGGCGGCGGCGGCATCTGCGAGGTCATCGGCCGGCTCAATTACGCCTATGAGCTGCAGGACGAGTGCTATTTCCTCGGACCCTATACGCCGCTCAAGATCAAGCACGAGCCCGGGCATTATCTCAAGCGCATGTATTTCGACACCGTGAGCTATCATCCGCCGGCGGCGCAGCTTGTCGTCGATACCGTCGGCGCCGATCACGTGCTCTATGGCAGCGACGCGCCGCCGCTTGACGTCGCTGAAGCCGCGCGCGATAAAACTCGTCGAAAGCCTGCGCGTCACCAGCGACGAGCGGGAGAAGATTTTTTGGCGCAATGCGGCGAGACTGTTGAAGCTCGATGTTCCGGCGATGGCATAGTGAATGAGATCGAACGAGGATAGGGGGATCGGCTCATGCTGACGATCGCGCGCATTCTTCTCACTTTGTCGGTGCTGGGCTATTCCGCCGGCACCCTCAAGGCCGATTTCAACAAGACACACGCTACCAATCCGGCCTGGACGCCGCATGCGCGCTTCCATGTCGTCTGGCAAATCCTGTCCTATAGCGGCGTCGGACTGATCGCGCTTTATCTGATCTGGTCCGGCGGGCCCGACGCGTTCGAGCATCTGGTCGTCGCCGCGGCGCTTGGCGTCGCGGTCTACGGGGCTTTCTTTGCAACGGTGTTCAGCCGGCCCGTCTATCAGGGCAGCCTCTACGATCAAAACGGCTATCAGCCATTTCGGCCGCCGTTCGGTCCCGAGGATTGGCGCTGGGATGTCAATGTCACGGTGTTCACGGTGCTGTCGGCAATTCTGCTGGCGGCGATCCTTGCGCTGTTTGCCAGCTAGCCGGATGTCGCGCTCATGACCATAAGAAACAAAAAATCGCCCGAGGAACTGCGCAGCTATCGCTGGCTCGGCAAGAACGATCTGCGCTCGTTCGGCCATCGCTCGCGGCTGCGCCAGTTCGGCTATGACAGCGCCGATTGGGCGGCAAGCCGGTGATCGGCATCATCAATACCTGGAGCGACATCAATGCCTGCCACGGCCATCTGCGCGACCGCGCCGAGGACGTAAAGCGCGGCGTCTATCAGGCCGGCGGCTTGCCGATCGAATTGCCGGCGATGTCGCTTGCCGAGCCCTTCGTAAAGCCCTCGACCATGCTCTACCGCAATTTCCTCGCCATGGAAGCGCGAGGAACTGCTGCGCAGCCATCCGATCGACGGCGCGGTGCTGATGGGCGGCTGCGACAAGACCACGCCCGGCCTGTTGATGGGCGCGATCAGCATGGGGATTCCGGCGATCTATGTGCCGGCGGGCCCGATGCTGCGCGGCAATTGGCGCGGCCAGACGCTGGGCTCCGGCTCCGACGCCTGGAAATATTGGGACGAGAAGCGCGCCGGCCGGATCGGCGATGACGGAGTGGAACGAGATCGAGGGCGGCATTTCGCGCTCGTTCGGCACCTGCATGGTGATGGGCACCGCCGCCACCATGATGGCGATCGCCGAAGCGCTCGGCATGACGTTGCCCGGCGCGTCGTCGATCCCGGCGGTCGATGCCAACCATCCGCGCATGTGCGCGGCCGCCGGCCGCCGCGCCGTCGACATGGTGTGGGAGGATTTGACGCCGCAACAAGATTCTCACGCCCGCCGCTTTCGACAATGCCATCAGGGTGCACATGGCGCTCGGCGGCTCGACCAATGCCATCATTCATGTCATCGCCATGGCGCGGCGCGCCGGCGTTTCGCTCGACATGGCGCGCTTCGACGCGATTTCGCGGCAGGTGCCGGTGATCGCCAATATCACGCCGTCGGGCAAATATCTGATGGAGGATTTTTTCTACGCCGGCGGTCTTGCGCGCGCTGATGGGGGAGATGAAGGACCTGCTCGATCTGTCCTGCATCACCGTCACCGGCCGCACCCTCGGCGAAGCCATCGCCGACAGCAAGGTGCATCTGCCCGACGTCATCCATTCGCTCAAAGCGCCGCTTTATGCCGAGGGCGCGACGGCGGTGCTCACCGGCAATCTCGCGCCGCGCGGTTGCGTGATGAAGCCGGCGGCGGCCGATCAGCGCTTCCTGCGTCACCGCGGCAAGGCGATCGCGTTCGAGAACTACGATCACATGGCGCGCGAAGTCGACCGCGACGATCTCGACGTCACGCCCGATCACGTGCTGGTGCTGAAAAACGGCGGCCCGAAGGGCGGACCCGGCATGCCGGAATGGGGCCAATTGCCGATCCCGAAAAAGCTCCTCAAGGCCGGCGTGCGCGACATGCTGCGCATCTCCGACGCGCGCATGAGCGGCACGAGCTACGGCGCCTGCATCCTGCATGTGGCGCCGGAAAGCTTTGTCGGCGGCCCGCTCGCTTTCGTGCAGACCGGCGACGAGATCGAGATCGACGTCGCCGCGCGGAGCATTCATCTGCATGTCAGCGACGAGGAGCTGGCGCGCCGCCGCGCCGCCTGGAAGACGCCCGCGCCGCATTATCTGCGCGGCTACGGCGCCATGTTCTCGGCCCATATCGGCCAGGCCGACGAGGGCTGCGATTTCGATTTCCTGCAAGGCCAGGCGCCGACCGCGGAGCCGGAGATACATTAGGGACCGCCATGCCCGGGAGAAGCAGAGGATGAAGACGTTCTCACTTGCCGCAGTCGGGACGATGCTCGCGCTGCTCTTTGGTGCGACGATCGTCCCCGCCTGCGCCCAAAGCCCGGCATTCCGCGTCGATCCGTTCTGGCCAAAGCCGCTGCCGCATAATTGGATCATCGGCCAGGTCGGCGGCATGGCGGTCGACGCCCAGGACAATATCTGGGTGTTTCAGCGGCCGCGCTCGCTGACCGACGACGAGAAAGGCGCAGCGCTCGATCCGCCGCGCTCGAAATGCTGCGTGCCTGCGCCGTCGGTGCTGGTGTTCAATCAGGCGGGCGATGTGGTGAAAGCCTGGGGCGGTCCCGGCGACAATCAGGGCTACGATTGGCCGCTGCAGGAGCACGCCATCCTGGTCGACAACAAAGGGTTCGTCTGGCTCTCCGGCAACGGCAAGGGCGACGGCATGGTGCTGAAGTTCACCACCGACGGAAAATTCGTCAAGGAATTCGGCAAGCGCGGTCCGCTGACCTCGAGCACGGATTTGAACCAGTTCGGCTTGGTGGCGGCGCTCGAGCTCGACGCCAAGGCGAACGAAATCTACGCCGCCGACGGCTACGGCAATCACCGCGTCGCCGTGCTCGATGCCGATACCGGCGCGATCAAGCGCGTGTGGGGCGCCTACGGCAAGCCGCCGACCGACGACAACCTGCCGGCCTATAATCCGGATTCACCGCAATTCGCCAATCCGGTCCATTGCATCGCGCTTGCCAAGGACGGCCTCGTCTATGTCTGCGACCGCAGCAACAACCGCGTCCAGGTCTTCCACAAGGACGGCAGCTTCGTGCGGCAATACGTGTTCGATCCGGCCACCAAGGGCTCCGGCTCGACCTGGGGGCTAGCCTTCTCGCCGCTCGACAAGAAGCAGAAATTCTTCGTGCTGATCGATGGCACCAATAATGTGCTGGAGACCGTGCGCGTCGCCGACGGCGCCGTGGTCGGCACATTCGGCGGGCCGGGCCGTGAGACCGGCGAGTTTCACTGGGTGCATGTCGGCAAATTCGATTCGCGCGGCAATCTCTATACCGGCGAGGTCGACACCGGAAAGCGCCTGCAAAAGTGGGTGCCGGTGGAGTAGGGGCTTCGGCTCGCGCGAGCCTGGTGCGAGTGAGCCGCCGAGCCGGCGAGCCTCACAAAAACTCTTTCTTCATATCCACGGTCGATCGCACATTGAGGTGCTCGAAATTCTGCGCGAGCCACTCCCCGGCAAGCGCGCGGCCGCGGTCGCGCAGCATGGTCAGAAAGTCCCAATCGGCATTCATCTTGCTCGCGGCATTGAGATCCGACATCGCATTATCGGCGCGCACCGAATGGATCAGCACGTATTTCAGCTTGTCGCGGAACTCGTCCTTGATCCAACCGTCGTCCAATAGTTTTTGTACGAAATAGACCGCGCGCAATTCCTTGATCAGCGAGGAATTGAAGGTAATCTCGTTGAGGCGGTTGTTGATGTCGCCGGCGGTCTTCGGTGTGCCGGGGCGCACGATCGGGTTGATGTGCAGGATCACCACGTCGCGCGATTTCGTATAATAGAACAACGGATAGAGGACGGGATTTCCCATATAGCCGCCGTCCCAGTAGTACTCGCCGTCGATCTGGACGGCCTGGAAAACCTGCGGCAGGCATGCCGAGGCGAGCACGACATCGGAGTTGACTTCCGGCGCCGTGAAGATCCGCGCCTTGCCGGTACGCACATTGGTCGCGCAAAGGAACAGCTTGGTCACGTGATGGTTTTTGTTCAGCTCCTCGAAATCCACCTGCTTCTCGAGAACGTCGCGCAACGGATTGTAATTCATCGGATTGAGCTGGTAGGGCGAGAACAAGCCCATCATCGCCTTCATCCAGATCTGCATCGGATTTTCCGCAGGCATCAGCGTTTCCCACGGCATCTTCGGCAATTTGAACCGCTGCGAAGAATCGGAAATGGCCTTCCAGAAATTATGCAGCGCTTCACGCGCGCCGTCATTGCCCTTCAGTTTGCCATAGGCATAGACCACCGCGTTCATCGAGCCGGCGCTGGTGCCGCAAATGCCCTCGATGTCGATCCGGCCGTCCTCGAGGAATTTATCCATGACGCCCCAGCCGAAGGCGCCGTGGGCACCGCCGCCTTGCAGCGCAAGATTTATCGTCTTCGCATTGCTGATCGCAGAACCGCCAAGCGCGGCCTGATCCGAGCTATTGGATTTCGGCGTCATGAAAATGCCTATCCGTCCGAGCTATCGCATTCAGATCAATGTCCGCTCTATCAACTCCCGGCAGTATAACCCTAGACCATGATCCAATTCGATTGAATCGGATCATGGTCTAGGTTTTTCATTTTAGCATGATCTTTTCCGAAAACCGGCTTCCACTTTTCGGGATCATGCCGTAGCCGCGGCCGCGATCACGCCAGATAGTCGTGCACGACCTTGCCATAAGGCAGCGTCATGTCGGTCACCATATGCAGGCCGCCGACGATCTCGCGGACCGGCAAATCGGCCAGCGGGCAGTTCACCGACGGCACCATTTCGAGCCGGGCTCGGCCGGTCCAGGCGCCGTGCACGACCACATCTTCGAAATTTATCGCCACCAGTTGCGCAATCGCCGGCTTGCCGTCGATATCGGGAATGAGTTTGAGCGTGATCTGCGTCCGGCCCAGACGCTCTTTTTCCGCTGAGTAATCCCGGCGGAACGCGTCGTGCTTATAGACCATCGTTCCGGTGGCGACGCATTGCGTCGCGTAATGCAGCGTGCCGGTGAGCGTGTCGGCATTCACCTTCAGCACCGCCTTGCCGAATTTCATCGGATAGCCCCAGATTTCGCGGCCACCGGCAAGCGGCGGCGTATTGTCGACATACATCTGGCTGATGAAATTGCACGGCTCGCCCTTGAAACTGCAGGGGATGACTTGGGCGGTTGCCGAATAGGCGCCGAGCCCCTCGCCGTCGGGCAGGTCGAGCCATTGCACTGCGACCGTCTCGCCGACCGGCTCAAGCGGTTCGGGTAGCGCGGCGCGGATCAGCACCGGATCCGTGGTGTAACGAATGACGAGATATTGCCGCTTGAAAAATTTGTACGGTCCGCGCGGAAACGTCGGGCTCTGCAGCGGCATCGAGGCCAGCGCTTTGACATCACTCTTTTTCATGACTTTCGCCCCCCAACCGCTCAAGCGTCTTTGAGATAGTCGAACAGCACGCGGCCGTGCGGCAGAGTGAGGTCGCTGATAAAATGCTTGCCGCCGAGGACCCGCTTGATCGGCAGATCCGCGACCGGCGCATTGACATGCGGGATCAGCTGCAGCCGCGCCGGTGAGAGCCAAACACCTTTGACTTCGATTTCCGTTAGATTGTAGGCGACGAGCTGGCAGATTTTCGCTTCGCCATTGACGTCGGGAATGATCTTGAGATTGCAGGAGGTTTTGGCCATGCCCTTGGCCTGGGCCTCGGCGCCGCCCGGCGCGCGCTGCCACTTGTAGCCCATCGTGCCCATGGCGACCAATTGGCCGGCGTAATGCAGCGTTCCCGTCAATGTGTCGGAGCAGACTTCAAGTATCGGCTCGGCATATTTCTTGGGAAAGCCCCAGATTTCCCGCCCGGCTGAAATCGGCGGCTCATCGTCAAGAAACATTTGCGCGGTGTAATTGACGGTCTCGCCCTGGAACGAACACGGAATGACGATGCCGCTCTCGGTGTAATCGCCAAAACCGGAGCTGTCGGGCATGCGAATCCATTCGTACATCACCAGCCCTTCGGGATTTGGCTCGAGAGGTTCTGGCACCGCCTCGCGCAGAAGATCGCGATCGGTCTCATAGCTGACGATCATGAATTCGCGATCGATAAAGCGATAGGGCCCTCTCGGATAACTCGGGCTGGCGGCCGGCATCGAAGGGAGACTGAGTATCTGCTCGGCATTCATTGAAGCATTTCCCTGCTACGCGATGGATCGTCGGTCCTTTGGTCCGCGCGGAATGTCGGTTCACCATCGGCCGTTAGGCCGGCATCGCCGTCGAAGCTGCTTGGCCGAGTGCCACGAACGGCGACGCAAATTCCATGCCGTAACATGTCAAATGAATTGCCGAATTCCAATGCCTTCGAGTTAGTCGCAACCTCCTCGGGCACTTTCAGATTCGGCCAGCGATAACACGCCTAACATCCGAAAATTATGACATATTTTGAGGTTCGGCGAGCGGAAAACTCGCCGATTTCGATGGTCGAAATGACCCGGCCGGCGGTGACGGAATGATAAAAGGCCGCGGACCGGCGCAGGTTGTGGCACCGCGGAGCGCCGGGGTTAGGCGCCATGGCCCTCGACCGCGCGACCTCAGCCGGCCGGCAGTATTTCGGCGCGGCATTCGCCGAAGCCGATGCGGGCATGGCCAGGCTTGGCGCAGAAGCCGCGGAAAATGATTTCGTCGCCATCCTCGATAAACCCGCGCCGTTCGCCGCTCGGCAGTTCAAGCGGTTCGGTGCCGCGTGCGGTCAGTTCGAGGAGGCTGCCCCAGCTCGACTTCTCCGGGCCCGAAATGGTGCCGGTGCCCATCAGATCGCCGATCGCGAGATTGCAGCCATTGGACGTGTGATGCGCCAGCATTTGCGCCACGGTCCAATACAACCATGCGCTCGAGGTCTGCGTAATGCGAAATGGTGCGATACCGGCGCGCCGCATGGCGTCACTCGACAACAGGACTTCCAGCGTGATGTCGAGTCCGCCCTGCGCGCGATCGTCGGCATCCTCGAGGTAGGGCAGCGGCGCCGGATCGCCCTCCGGCCGCGTGAACGCCGTCGCATGAAACGGCGCGAGCGCCTCGGCGGTGACGACCCAGGGTGAAACCGTGGTGGCGAAATTCTTGCCGAGGAACGGGCCGAGCGGCTGGTATTCCCAGGCCTGAATGTCGCGCGCCGACCAATCATTGAGCAGACAAAAACCGAAAATATGCTCGGCCGCCGCACCGACCGGAACGGGCCGACCGAGCTCGCTCGGGGCGCCGACGTAAAAGCCGAGCTCGAGCTCGAAATCGAGATGGCGCGACGGACCGTAGCTCGGCACCGCCTCGTTCGGCGGCTTGCGTTGGCCGTTCGGCCGCTTGAACGGCGTGCCGCTCACCCGAATCGACGAGGCCCGGCTGTGATAGGCGACCGGCACATATTTGTAGTTCGGCATCAGCGGATTGTCGGGCCGGAACATGCGCCCGGCATTGCTGGCATGAAAGACCGAGGCGAAGAAGTCGGTGAAATTCGGGATCGCGACCGGCAGCAGGATTTCAACCTCCGCCATCGGAATCAGGGCGCCGCGGACAGCCGAACTGCCGTGCTCCGTGCTCAGTCCGCGCGACAGAGCGAGACGGAGCGCCGACCAGGCTTCCGGCCCGCGCGACATCAGGTAGTTCAGATAGGGTGCCTGGCAGGATCGCGCCGCCTCGGCGGCAGGCCCGCTGAAGCTGTCTGCCGCCGCCATGACGTCGACGATCTGATCGCCGATCGCGACGCCACAGCGCGGCTGCTGTCCCGGCGCCGCGCGAAACACCCCAAACGGCAGATTCTGGATCGGGAAATCGCAGTCGGGATCGTTGGCGCTGTCGACAAAACTGCGGCGAGCGGGATCGTGGGTCTCGTTGAGTGTCATGGCGATGCGTTCCGGCAGGAGGAAATCGGGGCGAGGTGTAAGTCAGGATTCGGCGCGAATGGCGTCGTAGTGCTCGAGGAAGTCGTCATACATGCGCTTCAATCCCTCGCGCAATGGGATGGTCGAGTGCCAGCCCAGCGCATTGATGCGCGACACATCGAGGAGCTTGCGCGGCGTGCCGTCCGGCCGCGAGGTGTCGAAATCGAACGTGCCGCGATAGCCGACCACGTCGGCAATCAGGCGGGCGAATTCCGCAATGGTGGTGTCGACGCCGGTGCCGATGTTGAGAAACTCGCGATCGGAATAGCATTTCATCACGAATACGCAGGCGTCGGCGAAATCGTCGACAGCGAGAAACTCGCGGCGCGGCGAGCCGGTGCCCCAAACCGCGACGCTCGGAGCGCCGCTGAGCTTCGCCTCGTGGAACCGCCGCATCAGCCCCGCCGGAACGTGGCTGTCCTCGGGATGATAATTGTCGCCGGGTCCATAGAGATTGGTCGGCATCACCGACACGAAGTCGACGCCGTATTGCCGGCGATAGGCCTCGCACAATTTGATGCCGGCAATCTTGGCGACCGCGTACCATTGATTGGTGGGCTCGAGCGATCCCGACAGCAACATATCGGGCGTCATCGGCTGCGGCGCGAGCCGCGGATAAATGCAGGACGAGCCGAGATAGACGAGCTTCTGCACCGTGCATTGATGCGCCGTGCGAATGCAGTTGAGCGCGATCGCGATATTGTCGGCGATGAATTCGGCGGGAAACGTGCTGTTGGCGCGAATGCCGCCGACTTTGCCGGCGGCGACGAAGATCGCGTCGGGCTTGGCCTGGGCCATGAAGCGGTCGACTTCGTCGGAGCGCCGCAAATCGAGATCGCGCCGCGCCGCCGTGACGATGTCGCAGTCCTCGCGTTCGAGCCGCCGCACGATGGCGGAGCCGACCATGCCGGCGTGGCCGGCGACGAACACGCGCTTGCCGCGCAAATCGAATATGACCGGCGACCCGCTCATGTGCCCGTACTTGCGTTCCTAGTCGTGCACGTTGTGCCGCACGCTGTCGCGCCGCATCTCTGCCAAATCGGCGTCGACCATCTCGCGCACCAATTGGTCGAACGAAACCTTGTGACGCCAGCCGAGCTTCTGACGCGCCTTGCTCGGATCGCCGAGCAGCGTTTCGACTTCGGTCGGCCTGAAATAGCGCGCATCGATCTCGATGAGGACGCGGCCGTCCTTCGTATCGATGCCTTGCTCGCTCGCGTCCGCGCCGCGCCACTCGATGGTTCTGCCGACATGAGCGAAAGCCTTCTCGGCGAATTCGCGGACCGAATGCTCTTCGCCGGTCGCCAGCACATAATCGTCGGGCTCGGGCTGCTGCATCATCAGCCACATGCCTTCGACGAAATCGCGAGCGTGACCCCAATCGCGGCGGGCCGAGAGATTGCCGAGGAACAGCTTTTGCTGCACGCCGAGCTCGATGCCGGCGACCGCGCGGGTGATTTTACGCGTCACGAAAGTCTCGCCGCGGGTCGGTCCTTCGTGATTGAACAGGATGCCGTTCGAGGCGTGGATGCCATAGGCTTCGCGATAATTGACCGTGATCCAATAGGCATAGAGCTTCGCCGCCGCATAAGGCGAGCGCGGATAAAACGGCGTGGTCTCGCGCTGCGGCACCTCCTGCACCTTGCCGTAAAGCTCCGACGTCGAGGCCTGATAGAACCGTACTTTTTCCTCGAGCTTGAGGATGCGGATCGCTTCGAGCAGCCGCAGCGTTCCGAGCGCGTCGGCATTGGCGGTGTATTCCGGCGTCTCGAAGGAGACCTGGACGTGGCTCTGGGCCGCGAGGTTGTAGATTTCGACGGGCTGCACTTCCTGAATGATGCGGATGAGATTGGTCGAATCCGTCATGTCGCCGTAATGCAGAAAAAACCGGACGCCGGGACCGTGAGGGTCCTCGTAGAGGTGATCGACGCGGGCAGTGTTGAACGAGGACGAGCGCCGCTTGATGCCGTGAACCGTGTAGCCTTTGCCGAGCAAAAGCTCCGCCAAATACGCGCCGTCCTGACCGGTCGCCCCCGTGATCAGCGCAACGCGATTTGTCATTCGCTACATCCCGCCGGTGCTAAATGCCGCCGGCCGCCTCGGCGCCGGTCAAAAAACTGTCTCATTGGGGCGGCGGATAGGAACAAATCCATAGCATTAGTCAAGTCACGAGGATGCAGCGCCGCGCCGTTCCCGCTCGCGCTGTTGATTCTCGTTCATCCGGCGCTGGCCCTCGGCGTCGATGATGCGCTTGAGATCGGGATGATGCGCGGTCAGCGTGCGAAAATCGGCAAGATCGAGAATAAGCAGCGTCGAGGCCATCGTCGTCGACACGTTTGCGGTCCGGATCAGATCGCCCAGCAAAGCAAGTTCGCCGAAGAAGGCGCCGGGCCCGAGGAAAACCGGATTAGGCTTGATCTCGACCTGCACCTCGCCGTCGGCGATGAAATACATGCAATCGCCGACCTTGCCGCGGCGAATGACGGCGGTTCGTTCCGGCACTTCGAGCCGCCGCAGCATGTGGGTTATTTCGGTAATGGCCGACGGGTCGAGCGTCTGGAAAAACGGCACCTTGCTGACGAGATCCCAGGTCTGAATGAAATTGCGCCGCCGCGTCTCGGCGGCAAAGCCGGTCGCCAGAATGCCGGTGGTCAAGCCGAACGTAGCGATGCCGCAGATCATCACGAAAGCGCCGAGCAGGTGTCCCCAATGCGTCAGCGGCACCGCGTCGCCGTAACCGGTCGTGGTCATGGTGACGACCGCCCACCACATCGCCGCCGGCATGCTGCCGAAGGGGCCGGGCTGGGCGTCGCGCTCGAGCAGATACATCGCGGCCGACGACAGAAACAGGATCATCAGGAAAAGCGCGAACACGCTCGCCAGCGGTTTTGCCTCGGTCTTAAACACGCGGCCGATCTGGGCGAGCGCGGGGGAATTCTGCGCGAGCTTGAGGATCCACAGTGACGCCAGAAGCCACGCCGTCGGCGCCGTCACGCCGCACAACAGCGCAATCGGCACCGCCACGACGCCGATCAGGTCGATCAATCCGGAAAGCGAAAGGACATAACGCCAGGCGAGGCCGGCGCGGACCGCCGTACGCGCGCGCATGCCGCTCTCGATCGCGAAATAACCGAGACAGCACCACAGGCAGGCTTCGAGCGAGATCCGGGCGGACTTCTGCAAATCCGGCATCGTGTAGGCCGACATCGCCGTCAGGCCGACGATGAGGACAACGATGCGGGCCACGAAAGATGTGCCGAGGCGGCGCACCGGCACCGCGTGGCTCACAATATTCGCGAACGCGTCCTTGAACGTCACGCCGACCCCGACGGCAGCGGATGCCGCCCCCCGCTCAATAAATACGCCGCCACGGTGCGATCGGCCAGCCGAGATTATACGCGAATTGCTGCGCAAACCCATTGTCGCGACTGGAAAATTCGCTGTTGTCGGGACGCCCATGCGCTTAAATTCGCGGCCGGATGCCGGTACAGTGCGGGCGCCGACTCAAGGCCCGACGCCGGGCCCTTTCTTCCGGGACCTTCATGCCGACGCGCAAGCTGCAGATTTCACGCTTTGAGCTGGTCCGCTACCTGCTCTCGCCCTCGCTCTTCGTCATGATCGCGATGATGGTTGTCGAGGCCATGCTGGCGGCGACGTCGACCTGGCTCGTCATCAATGCCGGGCGCCGGGTTGCGACCGGACAGTTCCTGCTCACCGATCTGGTCTGGATTTTGACCGCGCAGTCGGCCGCCTATGTGGTCGGCGTCATCAGCTGGATCTTTGCCGAGCGCGCCGGCTATCGCGGCTTCGGCAAATTCATGCTGCGCTTTGCGCGCGAGAATCGCGGCAAGGTAAAACTCCTCAACGACAAGCCGGCACGCGAGCAGGTCGAGCCGTTTCTCACCGGCGAAACATTTCAGTGCTTCTTCAACGTCATGTACGAGCTCGAATTCGCGTTGAAGCTCTTTCTCGGCCTCGTCTTCAATGCGCTGGTGCTCGGGGCCGAGATCGATCCGAGCCTGCCGTTCGCCTATGTGGGCGCCTTCGGCGCGCTGTTGTTGATGCAGTGGGTGCTGCAAAAGCCGATCGCTCACGCCTATCTGGAAAACCAGCGCATGAACAACCGCGTCACCGCGCAGGGCTACACCGCGTGGGACAACATCTTCGCCGGCAACCGCTACAATCTCCGGCTCTGGCTCGCGGGCTTCAAGACGCGCTTGCGCATCGGTCTCGTCGCGCAGGTCCGCGCCATCGTCGCGCGCGAAGGCATGAGCGCGATGAGCGGCATCGTCAGCCTCGGCATCGTGTTTGCGGTGATCAGCGTAGTGGCGATGCGCAATGTCGGCGATACCGTGCTCCTGGTCGGACTGGCGACGACGCTGCCGCGGCAGATCGAGATGACCTACGAGCTGCATCTCCTCGCCTCGGGATGGAACGATTTCATCGCCATCTGGACGCGGTTCGGCGGGGTTGCCGCCAATATGCTGCCGCAGCCCGATCCGGACTTCGACAAGCGCATCCATTTCGACCGGCTGGTGCTGCGCGAGGGCGAGGCCGCCAATGTGGTGTCGTCGCTCGGCGACGCGCTGCGGGTCGCGCTTTCGCGCCCGACCGGCCGCATCAATGTGCGCGGCGGCAACGGCTCCGGCAAATCCTCGCTGTTGGCAAGTCTCAAGACCGAAATGAAGAAGCGGGCTTACTATTGGCCGACCACCGATCGCCTCGCGTTTGCGTTCGCCGGCGGCGTGGTGCCGGTCGATGTCGAGGGCGACGATGAGGACGACGTCGTCGTCACCGCCGAAACGATGGATCAGAAGCTCGGCTTTTCCTCCGGCGAGCGGCAGCTCAAATCGCTGCAGGAGATCGTCGATGCCACCGACGCCGAGATTTATCTGCTCGACGAATGGGATGCCAATCTCGACGACGCCAACAAGGTCAAGGCCGACGCGCTGGTCGATGAACTCGCCGCGCGCGCTCGCGTCGTCGAGATCTCCCATCGCGACCGCGCGGTCTGATTCTCGGGCCGCGGAGATCGGCCTGATCCAGAACTCTACTGTCCGCGCCAATGGTGGTAAGGTTGCGTGGCCGTCGGCTTGGCCCGCCTGAGGTGCCAATCTGGTCAGGGGAAGAGATCATGAAGCGTCGCGATGTTCTTCGAGTGCTGGCCGGTGCCGCAGTAGCGGCGCCTTATGGCGCCGCCGCGCAGACGCCGGCCAGAGTCTACCGCCTCGGCACGCTGACGCCGGGGCCGGCACTCGATGAGAAGATGCCGCTCGGCGCGATCCTGGTGAAAGCGCTGGAACAGCGTGGCTATACGCTCGGCAAAAACCTGTCGCTCGATGCGCGGGGCGCGGCCGGCCAGGTCGGCAAGCTCGGCGACATCGTCCGCGGCATGAAGGCTGACCAGGTCGATGTGATCGTAGCGATCGGTTTTCCGGCCATACTCGCCTGCAAGGTCGAGAACGTACCGACCGTTGTCGCCTATGGGGGCGGCGATCCGGTTGCGACCCACCTCATCGACACTCTGTCGCGGCCGGGCGGCAATATCACCGGGATATCGGATAATGCGACAGCGCTTTCCACGAAGCGCATCTCGCTGATCAAGCAAGCCGTTCCGAAGCTCAAGCGGATTGCGATGCTGTGGAACCAGGACGATCTCGGCATGAGCATGCGTTATGAGGCGTCCGCCAGCGCGGCGCACGAACTCGGGACGACGGTGGAGGCGCTCGGCGTGCGTGCGCCCGACGACTTCAACGGGGTGTTCGAAGCGATGGATCGTGATCCGCCGGACGCCATTCTGATGGTGGCCGACGTGCTCACAAACCTGAACCGCAAGCGCGTCTTCGATTATGCGGCCCAGCATCATATTCCGGCGCTCTACGAATACGACATCCCCTTTGTACGCGATGGCGGCCTGATGTCATACGGGCCCGATCTGAAGGAATCCATGGAGACCGCCGCGGACCTGACCATGCGCATTTTCAAGGGTGCGCGTCCCGGCGACCTGCCGTTCGAGGAGCCGACGCATTATCCGCTCGTGATCAATCTGAAGACCGCAAAGGCGACAGGCATCAACCTGCCGCCGGAATTCGTGGCGCTCGCCGACGAGGTGATCGAGTGAGGCGGCGGCAATTCATCGCCGCACTCGGGGGCGCGGCCGCGTGGCCCTCGGGCGTGCGGGCGCAACAGCCTGCCACCGTACGGCGGATCGGCATGCTGATAAATCTCGCCGAGGGCGATGCGGAAGCCAAACGGCGCATCGCAGCGTTCCTCAAGACGCTCGGCGAATTGGGTTGGAGCGAGGGGAAAAATATTCACGTCGATTATCGCTGGGGCGTCGACTGCGCAAAGTGTCCAGGAAAATGCTGCCCAATTGGTGGCGCTGGCGCCCGACGTGATCGTAGCCAATGCGCCGCCAAGCGTCGTCGCGCTCCGGCAATTGACGCATACGGTGCCGGTGGTCTTTGCGGCGGTCACCGATCCGGTCGCGCTCGGTGTTGTCGAGAGCCTGGCGCGGCCGGGCGGCAATCTCACCGGCTTTTCTCCAGCCGAGCTCGATATGGGCGCCAAATGGCTGGAACTGTTGGCAGAGATCGTTCCGGGTCTGAAGCGGCGTGGCAGTGTTTGCCGATCCGAGCAATCCCGGAGCGACCAGACAAGTGGCCGCCATTCAGGCCGCGTCGCTCTCGTTGAATGTAGACAGTGAGTCTCATCGGCGTCAGCGCCGCCGCCGCGATCGACCGTGACGTGGCCGAGTTCGCACGCGTGCCGAACGGCGGTCTCATTGTCATCAGAACGTCCGAGGATATCGCGGCGCGCGATCCGATCATTGCCGCTGCTGAGCGCTTCCGGCTGCCGGCGGTCTATCCGCTGCGTTTCTTTGTCACGGGCGGCGGTCTCATCGTCCTACGGCCCCGATATCGTCGAGGAATATCGCGAGGCGGCCGGCTATGTCGACCGTATCTTGAAAGGCGCAAAGCCGGCCGATCTGCCGGTGCAGTCGCCGACCAAATTCGAACTGGTCATCAATCTCAAGACCGCGAAGGCGCTAGGGCTTACAGTGCCGTCAACGCTGTTGGCCACCGCCGACGAGGTGATCGAATGAGGCGGCGCCAGTTCATCGGGCTGCTGGCCGGGGCGGCGGCCGCTCGGCCGTTCGCGGCGCGTGCGCAACACGCGCAACAGCGCCGCGTCGCCGTGCTGATGGGCGGTCTCGCGTCCGGCGATGCCGCCGGCAAGGCGGAGGTGGACGCCTTTGAAGCAGGCCTCCACGAGCTGGGCTGGAAGCCCGGTGGCAACATCGAACTCGACTATCGCTGGCCGGGCGCCGGACTCGACGCGGTGCGGGCGGCCGCCGGTGAAATCGTTGCGGCCCATCCCGATCTGGTCGTCAGCCGCACCACGCCGGCGACGACCGCGATGATGGGCGCCGGGCTGCCGACCGTCTTCGTTCTGGTGGCCGATCCGATACGGTCGGGCTATGTGCAAAATCTCGGACACCCCGGCGGCAATGTCACCGGCTTTTCGAATTTCGAGGCGTCGGTCGGCGGCAAATGGCTCGAGCTTCTAAAAGAGGCTGTTCCTGCACTTTCGCACGTCGGGCTGTTGTTCAATCCGCAGACCGCGCCCTTCGCCGAAGGCTTTCTGCATTCGGCGCAGACGGCGGCGCAATCGCTTGGCGCCGCGGTCGTCGCGGCCCCATGCGCCAGTCCGGCCGACATCGAAAACGCATTTGCCGAGGCGTCGCGCCAGCCGGGCGGCGGCATCATCGCCATCATCGACACTTTTCTCACCGAGCATCGCGATCTACTGGTCGAGCTTGCGACGCGCCATCGGCTGCCTGCCGTTTACGGCGCCAGTGCTATTGCCCAGAGCGGCGGTCTCATGGCCTATGCGGCCGATTATCCTGAGATTTTCCGCCGCGCCGCCTCCTATGTCGACCGCATCTTGCACGGCGCGCGGCCCGGCGACCTTCCGGTGCAAGAACCGGCCAAATTCACCCTCACGGTCAATCTCAAGGCCGCGACCGCGATCGGTCTGACACTGCCGCAGTCCCTCGTCAGCCGCGCCGACGAGGTGATCGAATGAGCCGACGGCATCGCCGTTTCACCCGCCTCCAGGCTGCTGCGGGAATCGGCGGGAATAATGCTAAGATAAGCCGATGAAAGCCGACGTGGATGATGTGATCGGGGGCGCGGCGGCGGACCATAGCAGGCCGAGCGCGCGATCCGTTTCGGCGTCCGGCGCCTCGATCCTGCGCAGCCGGCTGTTCATCAAATATGTCGCCCTCCTCGTCACCGTGGTGGTTCTGGCGCTGGTCGCCAATGGCGCCTTCGAGGTCTGGTTTTCCTATGAGGAACAGAAGGCGGCGCTGATCAACGTCCAGCGCGAGCAGGCGACGGCAGCTGCCGACAAGATCGAGGAATTCATCACCCAGATCGAAAGTCAGCTCGGCTGGACGACGCAACTGCCATGGTCCGACAATACGCTCGAGCAGCGCCGCTTCGATGCGCTGCGGTTGCTGCGGCAGGTGCCCGCCATTACCGAGCTGGCGCAGATCGACGCCTCGGGCCACGAGCAGCTCAAAGTATCGCGGCTCACCATGGACGTCGTCGGCAGCGGCATCGACTACACCGGCAAGCCGGAATTCGCCGATGCGGTGGCGCACAAGGTCTATTACGGGCCGGTCTATTTCCGCCGCGAATCCGAGCCCTACATGACGCTGTCGCTCGCCGGCACGCGCCGCGACACCGGCGTCAGCATCGCGCAGGTCAACCTCAAGCTGATCTGGGACGTGGTGACGAAGATCGCGGTCGGCAAGCATGGCCGCGCTTATGTGGTCGATTCCGGCGGCCGCCTGATCGCGCATCCGGATATCAGCCTGGTGCTGCGCAATACCGACATGTCGCGGCTCGCCCAGGTGAAAAGTGCCCGCGCCGGCTCGGCGCCTGACGCCGTGCAGGAAGCCGAGGACATCACCGGCCACAAAGTGCTCACCGCCTATGCGCCGGTCAATCCGCTCGGCTGGTTCGTTTTCGTCGAGACGCCGATCGAGGAGGCCTATGCGCCGCTTTATGCCTCGATCCAGCGCACCGGCTATGTGCTGCTCGGCGCGCTGGCGCTCGCCTTCATCGCCGGCATGTTCCTTGCCGGCCGCATGGTGGTGCCGATCCAGGCGTTGCGTGCCGGCGCCGCGCGGCTCGGCTCGGGCGATCTTTCCCAGCGCATCAAGATCAAGACCGGCGACGAGGTCGAAGCGCTCGCCGATCAGTTCAACGACATGGCGGGCCGGCTGGAGGAATCCTATGCCGGCCTCGAACAGAAAGTCGAAGATCGCACCCGGGAATTGACCGAGTCGCTCGAGCAGCAGACGGCGACGTCGGAGGTGCTGCGGGTCATAGCGCATCGCCGGGCGATCTGGAGCCGGTGTTCGATGCCATGCTGGAGAACGCGACCCGCATCTGCGAGGCGAAATTCGGCACAATGTACCGCTTCGAGGACGGCAAGTTTCACGTGGCGGCGCAATGCAGGTCGCCGCCGGAACTGATGCGAAGCGCGGCGCCAGCGCGGATCATTCGAGCCCGACTCCCGGCACGCTGCTCGACCGCCTCACGCGCGACCAAAGCAAGTCTGCTCATACCGACGACTAGCTGCAGACCGAGATCCCGAGCGCGAAGCTTATCGGCGACGATTGGGCGGCGCGCGGATCCGCCGTCTGCGTGCCGATGCTCAAGGACGACGAACTCGTCGGCGTCTTCGCCATCTACCGGCAGGAGGTTCGGCCGTTCACCGAAAAACAGATCGAGCTGGTGCAGAACTTCGCCGCCCAGGCCGTCATCGCCATCGAGAACACGCGGCTGCTCAGCGAATTGCGGCAATCGCTGCAGCAGCAGACCGCCACCGCCGACGTGCTCAAGATCATCAGCCGCTCGACCTTCGACTTGCAGACGGTGCTCGAAACGCTTGTCGAATCCGCGGCCCGGCTCTGCGAGGCCGACATGGCTCCATCTAGCGCCCGGCAGGGCAATGCCTTCGCGCGCGTCGCGAGTTCGGCGACGCCGAATTGATCGAAGATCATGGAAGGTCGCCGCTGATCGCGCGACGGCCAGGGACCGCTCGGTCGGCCGGGCGCTGCTTGAGCGCGAAGATCATCCAAATTCTCGATGTCGACGACTGATCCGCGAATATCGGATCGGCGAATGCGCGCTCAGGTCGGCGGATTCCGCACCATGCTTGGTGTGCCGCTGCTGCGCGAAGGCACGCCGATCGGCGTCATCGGCTGATGTCGGCGGACCGAGGTGCGGCCGTTCACCGACAAGCAGATCGAGCTGGTGAGACCTTCGCCGACCAGGCGGTGATCGCGATCGAGAATGCGCGGTTGTTCGAGGCCGAGCAACAGCGCACGCGCGAACTGGGGAAATCGCTGGACGAATTGCGCACCGCGCAGGATCGCCTGGTGCAGACCGAAAAGCTCGCCTCACTCGGCCAGTTGACCGCCGGCATCGCCCACGAGATCAAGAACCCGCTCAATTTCGTCAACAATTTCTCCAGCGTCTCGGTCGAACTGATCGACGAATTGCACGAGATCCTCGGCGGCGTGGCAGACGGACGAAAAGACCCGCGACGAAATCGCGGAACTGGCCGACACGCTGCGCGGCAATCTCGAAAAGATCGTCCAGCACGGCAAGCGCGCGGATTCGATCGTCAAGAACATGCTGCTGCATTCGCGCGAAGGTTCGGGCGAGCACCGGCCCGTCGATATCAACGCCATCGTCGAGGAGAGCCTCAATCTCGCCTATCACGGCGCGCGGGCGGAGAAGCAGGGCTTCAATATCACGCTGGAGCGATCGTTCGATCCGGCTGCCGGCGAGGTCGATCTGTTTCCGCAGGAAATCACCCGGGTGCTGCTCAATTTGATTTCCAACGGCTTCTATGCCGCGACCAAACGCAAGAGCGCAGGCCGATGGCGAGGGTTTCGAGCCCATCCTCGCGGCGACGACGAAAAATCTCGGCGACCGCGTCGAGATCAGGATTCGCGACAATGGCACCGGCATTCCGCCCGAGGTAAAAGCCAAGATGTTCAATCCGTTCTTCACCACCAAGCCGGCCGGCGAAGGCACCGGGCTTGGGCTTTCCATCAGTCATGACATCATCGTGAAACAACATGCCGGTTCGATCGCGGTCGATACCGAGCCCGGCAAATTCACCGAATTCAGGATCGTTCTGCCGCGCAGCGCCGCAGCATTGCCAAATCGTGGCCAAGCCAGGAGGGCATGCGTGAGTCTTCTTATTCTCGTGGTTGACGATGAGCCCGATGTCGAGATGCTGTTTCGCCAGCAATTCCGGCGCGATCTGCGCGCCGGCCGGTTCGCCATGGAATTTGCGCAGTCCGCCCCGGCGGCGCTCGAGACGATCGAGCGCCGCGGCAGATGCCTCGCTCATTCTGATCCTGTCCGACATCAATATGCCGGGGATGAGCGGCCTTGAACTCCTGCCCAAGGCGAAGGCGGCGCGGCCCGACGTGCCGATCATCATGATCACCGCCTATGGCGATGCGGAGACCAAGCGCAAGGCGCTCGAAGGCGGCGCCGAGGCGCTGCTGACCAAGCCGATCGATTTCGGGCTCTTGCGCAGCGAGATCGAAACGCGGGTCGAACAGGCCGCATGACCGCGCGCGATCCTATGTTGTCGATGACGAGCCGGACCTGGAGGCGCTGGTCCTGCAAAAGTTTCGCCGCCAGATCCGCGACGGGACGATGAGCTTTTTGTTCGCGCATGACGGTGTCGAGGCGCTCGCGGCGCTGAAGGCGAACGCGCGACGTCGATCTTGATCGTCACCGACATCAATATGCCGCGGATGGACGGGCTGTCGCTGTTGCAGAAGCTGCAGGAAAGCGAGGAGCGGATATCGGCCATCATCGTATCGGCCTATGGCGACATGGCCAATATCCGCACCGCGATGAATCGCGGCGCGTTCGATTTCGTCACCAAGCCGATCGATTTCGGCGATCTGGAAACCACGATCGCCAAGACGATCCGGCACATCGAATTTCATGCGCGAGGCGCGCGAGCGCCAGGCCGAGGCAGAGCGGGCGCATGCGTCGCTGTCGCGCTATTTCTCGCCCAATCTGGCGCAGCGGCTGGCCAGCGATCCGCCGCGGCGGCCGAACTCGCCGGCCAGCGCCGGGAGATCGCGACGCTTATTCACCGACATCGCCAACTTCACGGCGCTCGTGGAGACACTGGAGCCGAGCGTTCTCGGCTTGCTGCTCAACGAGTACCTGTCGGGCATGACCGATATCGTGTTTGCCCATGACGGGACGGTCGCGAAAATCGTCGGCGATGCCTTGCATGTCCTGTTCGGCGCGCCGGGCGAGCAGCCGGATCACGCCGCCCGCGCCGTCGCTTGCGCATTGGACCTGGATGAATTCGCGCAAAGCTTTCCGCCAGCGCTGGCAGGAGAAGAGGCATTCCGCTCGGCGTCACCCGGATCGGCGTCCATGCCGGATCGGCGATCGTCGGCAATTTCGGCGGCGATCGTTTCTTCGATTACACCGCCTATGGCGACACCATCAATGTCGCGGCGCGGCTGGAAGCCGCCAATAAGCAGCTCGGCACCCGTATTTGCGTCAGCGCGGCGCTGGCCGGCAAGGTCGATGGCTTCCGCGGCCGGCCGGTCGGCGATCTGGTGCTGCGCGGCAAGACCGAAGCGCTGCGCGCTTTCGAGCCGTTGCGCGCCGAGCAATATGACGACCCCGCCACCAAGGCTTACCTGGATGCCTTCGCCAAGCTCGAAGCCAACGATCCCGGCGCGATTGCGGCCTTCGCCTCCTATGTCGGCAAGCAGCCGCAGGACCAGCTGGCGAGCTTCCACCTCAAGCGGCTGTTGAATGGCGCAGACCGGCGTCCGGATCGCCATGGATTAGTCGCGCTTTGCTGCGGCCACGCGCGTCGTCGCTATGGGCAAGCCTGGAGCAAAATCATAAAAGAGCGATCCTGCTCGCAAAATCGTCAAAACGGGGGAAATCGTGCCGCGATAAGATGACCGAAGTCATGGAGGAACTGGCGCTCGCCAACCGCATCCTGGCCCATGAGGGCGTGCTCGACGCCTTCGGCCATGTCAGCGTGCGCCATCCGACCGATCCGGGCCGTTATCTGTTGTCGCGCTCGCGCTCGCCGCTCCTGATCGAGCCGGACGATATCCTCGAATACACGCTCGATTCCGAGCCGGTGCGCCCGCGCCAAAGTCCATCTCTACGCCGAGCGGGTCATCCACGGCTGCATCTATCAGGCGCGCAGCGACGTCATGGCGGTGTGCCACCACCACGCGCCGGCGGTCATGCCGTTCGCCATCGCCGGCAAGCCGATCGTGCCGGTGTTCCATCTCGGCGCAACGATGGGCGAAGACCTGCCGTTCTGGGATCAGTACGACGAGTTCGGCGACACCAATCTCCTGGTCGTCAAGCAGGAGGAAGGCCATTCGCTGGCGCGCGCGCTCGGGCGGCATAACGCGGTGCTGATGAACCGCCATGGCGCCACCGTGGTCGGCGGCGGCGCTAAGGAACTGGTGTCGCGGTCGATCTTCATGTGCCAGAACGCCGACTATCAGTTGCGCGCGCTCACGCTCGGCAAGCCCGACGTGCTGCGTCGCGGCGAGGTCAAATTGGCCGGCGTGCTCGGCCAGCTGCCGAATGTCGTCGGCCGGACCTGGGAATATTGGAGCGCGCGGCTCGAAGCGGCGGGCGGCATGCCGCCGCGCCGCAGCCAGCGTCAAGGCGGCGCGCCGCCCGGTGCCGAAGACGGCGCGCGTCACCCCGCGCGAACGACGCAAGGGCAGGCGGCGATAAGAATATTTCGGCGGCCAACTCCGCTCATTCCGGCGGAAGCAGGAATCCAGCATCTGTGTCCCCGCTTACGCGGGGACGAAAGGCGGAAAGGTCTAATGCCGGTCGCGGGCCGCCGCGCTGATGGCGTTGAGCATGGCCGCGCGGTCTTTCTTGAGCACGCCGCGGACCGACTGCTGCGTGCCGATCTGGCCCATTTCGCGCTGGCGTTTGACGGTCGCTGCGGTCATCAGTCGGCTCGACGCCGAGCTCGCGCAACGTATCGGCGACCTCTTCCATTTCGGCGGCGCGCCGCTCGCCATGGCTCGCCATGCGTTCGAGATTGTAGGGAACGATCTTGCCCCAATCGAGGCCCGGATAATTGTTCTTCATCGAAGCGGCGACCTCGTCGACCACGCCGGCGCGCGCCGCGGCCAGAAAGCATTCGAGCGTCAGCGCCTCGATGCCCTTGATCATCACGCTGCGCACCATCTTGATCGCCGCGGCGGCGCCGATTTCCGTACCGGCGATGCTCGCCCGCATACCAAGCGCGGCAAGCACCGGCGCCACCGCTTCGGCGTCGGCGCCGGCGAGCAGCATCGGCGTCTGGTGGCGCGCCGGATGGATCGGCGCCAGCACGGCGACATCGACATAGCGGGCCGCCTCGCCCAGAAGCTTCGCGGTCTCTTGCTTGCGGCCGGGCGAGACCGAATTGATGTCGAGGAAAAACGGCTTGCCGAGCGAGATGCGGCTATGACCGACCGCGCCGCCTCGACGCTCGACGCCGCTGTCACCGCGGAGATGATGAGGTCGGCGCCGCGCACAGCATCCGCGGCAGACCCGCGCGCACCGCACACCGCTCGCCTCGCGGCCTGCCGCAGCACGTCGCCCTCGGCTGCCGGAAACAGGATATCCCAGGCCGCCATGCGCTCGACGCCAGCTCTCGCGCAGCCCGGCGGCGATAGCCTGCCCGGCTTCGCCGAAGCCGATGAACGCGATGACCGGATTTCCGTTTGGCATCGTTGCCCGCTCCTCGATGATTGCCGGCGCCGATCATGGCAGGTCCGCCGCGCCGTTTGCAATGGAGTAACGTCGCATCCCGCGTGGCGGTTCTCATCGGGCTGCAGGCCCGTTAGGATGCGGCCATAGAAAAACGGCAAACGCCGATCGTTCAGGGGAGGACCGTCATGACGCCTATCGTCGATCAAGCCACCAGCCGCCGCCGCTTCATAAAATTTCTCGCCGCGAGCCCGCTGTTCGCCGGAACGAGCGTTGCGGCGCTTGCTCAGAACGCGGCGCAGCCGCAGCGGCCGCCCGATCCTTATCGTGTGGGCGCCGCGCGATTACGATCACCTGATTGCGAGCCCGAAGCGAAGCGCTCGACGTGTTCGATTTCGAGCCGGTAATGCACAAGAACGTGCCGCCGGCGCATTTCGGCTATATGGCGTCGGGCGTCGACGACGACGTGACGCTGCGCGCCAATCGCGACGGCTTTCTGAAATTTCAGCTGCGGCCGCGGCGCCTGGTCGATGTCAGCAAGATCGACATGACCACGGAAATCCTCGGCCAGAAATACGCGACCGCCGATCATCATCGATCCGACCGGCGGCCACAAAGCCTATCATCCGGACGGCGAGGAGGGCGTCGCGCGCGCGGCGAAACTCGGCGACCACCTGATGATCCTGTCGACGCAGGCCTCCACCTCGGTCGCCGACACCATCGCGGCGCGCGGCCGGCCGATCTGGTCGCAGCTTTACGCCACCAATAAATTCGAGGTCGCCAAGCACCATGTCGAGAGCATGGAGCGGCAGGGCTCGATCGCGGTTGCGGTCACGGTCGACCGCTGTCGGCGGCCGCAACCAGGAGACCGCGCTCCGCCTGCAGCGGATCGACCCGCGCCAATGCTCCGATTGCCACGACAAGACCAGCCTCGAAGCCTCGATGCGGAATAATCCGATCTACGAGGGCGCCGATCTCAGCGGGCTTAAGAACATTCAATCGTCGGCTCTGACCTGGGACGACATCAAACGGCTGCGCGACGTCACCAAGATGAAAATGGTGCTCAAGGGCATCCTGGCCTGGGAAGATGCCAAGACTCGCCGCCGAGGCCGGCATCGATGCCATCATCGTGTCCAACCACGGCGGCCGCGCCGACGAATCCGGCCGCTCGACCATCGAATCGCTCCCCGAAATCATGCAGGCGTCCGGCACCATGCCGGTGCTGATCGATTCCGGATTTCGCCGCGGCACCGACATCGTCAAGGCGCTGTGCATGGGCGCCAAGGGCGTCGCCATCGGCCGGCCCTATCTGTGGGGCCTCGGCGCCTTCGGCGAGGCCGGCGTCGAGCGCGTGCTCGAAATTCTGCGCACCGAACTTGTGGTCGCCATGCAGCAGATCGGCGCGCCGTCGCTCAAGGATCTCAAGCCGGAAATGGTCGTGAAGGCGTGACGGTATCCGGCCCCCGATGGCGCCCGCTGCGCGCTTTGGGCACACGAATAACACGGCGCCGGCCTTGCCGCCGGGCTGGCCGTTTCCTAGCATTTCGCCAAATAGGGGAGGATTGCCGTGAACCAGACACGCATGCCGACAACGCGCCGACGCTTGCTGACCGGCGCGGCCGCCACTGCAGCCGCCATTGCCGCTCCGGCTATCGGGCGGGCCCAGAACGGTCCGCTGAAGGTCGGAGTCTTGCTGCCGCGATCGGGCTTCGAGGCCGGAATCGGCCACGACTGCCAGCGCGGCGTCGATCTCGCACCGCCGATCCTCAAGTCCTTGGGCTTGCCGGATTTGACCATCATGGACGGCGATACCGAATCCAACGTCGATACCGCGCGTGAGCACGCCGAAAAGCTGATCTCGGACGGCGCGCAGCTTCTGATCGGCGCCTTCGATTCCGGTCAGACCACCGCGATCGCCCAGGTCGCCGAGCAAAAGGGCATTCCGCTTGTCATCAATATTGCCGGCGCCCCCGACATTACCGAGCAGGGGTATAAATTCGTATTCCGGAATTTTCCGACCGCCGGCATGATCACCAGTGATGCCTTTGCCGACCAGAAGGAGCTGTTCGAGATTACCGGCAAGGCGCCGAAGACCGTGGTTTTCCTTCACGTCAACGATACTTACGGCACCGCGATGTCGAAAGGTGTCGCCGCGCTGATGCCGAAATTCAACTTGCCCTACACAATCGCCGATGAGATTTCCTACGATCCGGCGGCGCGCGATCTTTCGGTCGAGGTGACCAAGGCCAAATCGACCAACGCGGACGCCATCCTGGTCGTCGGCCGCCTCAACGATGCGATGCTGATGACCCGAGAGCTCGTCAAGCAACGCTGGACCCCGCAGGCGATTTTGAGCATGGGGCCGGGCTGGTACGAGGATCAGTATTTCAAGACTTTGGGCAAGCTCTCCGACGGTCCGATAAGCTTCGTGCCCTGGTATGACCCGAACAAGAAGCTTGCCCAGACGCTTGAGGCCGCGTTGGCCAAGGCTAATCCGGGTGTCAACATGAACACCAATCACGTCTACACGTTCGAAGCCTTGTTGATCGCCGCCGACGCCTACAAGCGCGCCGGCTCGACCGACCCCAAGGCCTTGGCGGAGGCTGTCCGCACCACCAAGATCACCGATAACGTCAGCATCGGGCCGGGCATCCAATTCAACGCCAAAGGCCAGAACGACAAGATCAAGGGCGGGGCGATCCAGAACCGCGGCGGCAAGCTCATTACCATCGCGCCCAAAGAGGCCGCAAACGGGCAGCCGGAATGGCCGTTGAAGCCGTATCAGGACCGCACATAGGGCGGGCCTGATCGGTGGGATTTGATGTTTATCTGACGATCGCCGTCGCCGGAGTTCTGACTGGCCTCGTCTACGGGCTGATGGCGCTCGGGCTCTCGGTGATCTTCGGCGTGGTGCGCGTCGTCAATTTCGCCCACGGCGAGATGATGTCGATCGCCATGTATCTCGCGGTGGTGCTGTTTTCCGGCTTTCATCTCGATCCGCTGATCATGCTGGTGCCGATCGCGGCGGTCATGTTCGCGTTCGGCTACGCGCTGCAATCAGGCCTGATCAATCCATTCATCACCCGGCCGGAGCACAGCCAATTCCTGCTCTTGGTGGCGCTCGCGATCATCATCGTCAATGCGCTTCTGATCATCTTCGGTCCCGACGCCCAGACGGTTCAGACCTCCTACGCCTATGACAGTTTTCAGATCGGCCCTCTGATCGTCGACGCTTCGAAACTCTACGCCGGCGCCGCCGCGATCTTGTTCGCCCTTCTGCTATTCGCGTTCTTTCGTTTCACCCTGGTCGGCAAATCGGTCCGCGCCTGTGCGGACAATTATACCGGCGCGCTCGTGGTCGGACTCGACGTTAAAAGGCTTTACGCCTTGACCTTCGGCATCGGCGCGGCCTGCGTCGGCGCCGCAGGCGTCATGATGACTTTGATCGTCGACGTCACGCCGCTGATCGGGCCGACCTATACGCTGTTGGCCTTCGTGATCGTCATTACCGGTGGTCTCGGTTCGATGCCCGGCGCGCTGGTCGGGGGGATTTTGATCGGACTGACCGAGGCCTTTGCCGGACTGCTGTTCACGCCGTCCGCCAAAAGCATGTTCGCTTTCGGCATTCTCGTCCTCGTCCTCCTGCTCCGGCCGCAAGGCATTCTCGGCCGCAGGGTGACGTGATGGCCGCCAAATCCGCAGCCTTCGTCGCGCGGCTTGCCGACGGCGTGTCGCGGCAGGGTCTGATCTTGCTCGCCTTATTGCTCGCTGCGCTGTCAATCGCGCCGTGGATCGTCAACGATTATCTGGTCACCGTTCTCATCGTCATTCTCTATCTCGCCTATACGGGACAGGCCTGGAACATCATGATGGGTTTTGCCGGGCAGTTGTCGCTCGGTCACGCGCTCTATGTCGGTGTCGGCGCCTATATCGCGGCGGCGCTGTTCACGCGGTTCGGAATAGGTCCGTGGCTCGGTCTTCTCGTCGCCATCCCGGCCACGGCCGCATGCGGGGCGATCATCGGCTTTTTGGCGTTCCGCTTCGGTGTCGGCGGCGTCTACTTCGCGATCCTCACCATCGCCTTTGCCGAGTTCGCGCGCATCGGCTTCGATCATCTCACCGTGGTCAACGCCTCGGCGGGGCTGTTTTTGCCGGTCGCCCAATATGCGCACAACGACCTGTGGCACCTGCGCGGCGGTCCGACGATGTTCTATTACGTCATTCTCGTTGCGACGGTGTTCGCTTTCGTCCTTTGCCGCGCGCTGCTGCAAAGCCGCACCGGTTATTATTGGCTTGCCATTCGGGAGGACGAGCAGGCGGCGCGCGCCGCCGGCATCGATACCTTTCGTTACAAAATGTACGCGGTGATGATCTCGGCAGCAGTCACGTCATTTGCCGGCGTGTTCTACGCTTTTTTCTACAACAACCTGTTCCCCGAGCAGGTATTCAATATTTCCCGTTCGATCGAAATGATCCTCGGGCCGATCATCGGCGGCATCGGTACCTTGTTCGGACCGATCCTCGGCGCGTTCGTTCTGACCGGGCTCGCGGAATCGCTCAGCGCGGCGCTCGCCGCTTTCGGCATCGATCTGCCCGGCGCCAAGCAGGTGCTTTACGGCATCTGCCTTCTCGTTGTCGTCGTGGCGCTCCCGGGCGGCGTGTGGCCTTGGCTATTGCCGCGGCTTGGCGTGACGGAGCGGCGCCGATGACCGCGATCCTGTCCCTGCAATCGGTCAGCAAACGCTTCCGCGGCTTGGTGGCCGTCGACAGCGTCAGCTTCGAGGTGCCCGAGGGAGCGCTGTTCGCCGTGATCGGCCCGAACGGCGCCGGCAAGACCACCTTGTTCAATATGATCGCCGGCGCTATGGCGCCGGATGCGGGCAAGATCGTCTTCGCCGGCGAAGCGATCGGCGGATTGTCTTCCGACGCGGTGTGCCGGCGCGGCATTGCCCGCACTTTCCAGATCGTGCGGCCGTTTCCGGCGCTCAGCGTGGAGGACAACGTCATCGTCGGAGCGCTGCTGCACCGGCGTGACGTCGACGCGGCACGCGAGCGGGCGCACGCGGTATTGCGGCGTCTTGGTTTGTTCGACAAGCGCCGGCAAGTGGCCGCGACCTTGACTTTGCCTGACCGCAAGCTCCTCGAAGTTGCCCGCGCGCTCGCCACCGAGCCGCGACTCTTGTTGCTCGACGAGGTCATGGCCGGGCTGAGACCGACCGAGACCGACCGCATGGTGGCGACCTTGCGTGACATCAACCGCGAGAGCGGCGTGACGGTCGTTTTGATCGAGCACGTCATGCGGGCCGTAATGGCGCTCGCCGCACGCGTTCTCGTGCTCGATCATGGCATCGTCATCGCCGAGGGCGCGCCGGAAGCCGTCGTCCGCGATCCCGCGGTGGTGCGATCCTATCTTGGGACGGAATCTGGGGCCGAGGCGGTGTGATGTTGCGCGTCGAAAATCTCGATGTGTTTTACGGCGACGTCCAAGCGCTTGAGGGCGTGTCGCTCGATGTCGAGGAGGGCGCGATTGTCGCCATTGTCGGCGCCAATGGCGCCGGCAAGACGACGCTGATCCGGGCCATTGCGGGCATGAATCGTCAGGCGCGCGGCAGGGTCGTTTATCGCGGCACCGATATTTGCGGCTGGCCGAGCCATCGCGTCTGCGATCTCGGCATCGGGCAGGTGGCGGAGGGACGGCAGGTATTCCCGACGCTGTCGGTCGACGAGAACCTCGATATGGGCGCCATGCTGCCGCGCGCCCGGGCCGTGCGGGCAAAGAACCGCGAGCGTGCGTTCAGCCTGTTTCCGATTCTCGCCGAGCGGGCGCGGCAGCCAGCCGGCACGCTGTCGGGCGGCGAACAGCAAATGCTGGCAATCGCGCGCTGTCTGATGGGTGCGCCCGAACTCATCATGTTCGATGAGCCGTCGCTCGGGCTCGCGCCGGCGCTCGTGCAGGCGGTTCTTGGCACGATCCGCGATCTCAACCGCGACGGCATGACCTGCGTGCTGGTCGAACAGAACGTGGCGCAGTCGCTCAAGCTCGCAAGCCGGGCCTATGTGCTGGAAAACGGCCGCATAACATTGTCCGGGAGCGGCACCGAATTGCTGGCCGACGACCGTGTGCGGAGCGCGTATCTGGGGATGTAACGGGCCTCAGTGTGCGGGGCGGCGGATCCGCTCCATCAGCGCGCTCAGTGCCCCCACGCGGGCGCTGAGCGGCGCCAGCGGAAAAGCTTGACGGAGGCGATTGCACACGTCGGCGGCCGTGGGCGCCTCGATATCGGCAAGAGCTGCGGCCATTGCGCGGGCCATATCGGCTTCCGGCCTTCCGCTCAGCGGGGCCGGCACCATCGTGACATCGCCGAAAGGAACGGGAGGTTGAATCCGTAAAGTAATCCGTCGCGCGCTGCCCATAAAAAGCTCCGTAGTGAACCGAGACTTCCCCTCAACGCGCCTGAACGACCCGAGTTCCAGCGAATCGCTCTATTGGCACGCTGGCTTTATGGGCCTCGCAGTGTGACGGGGCCTTGACGGAGGGAAACGGGCATCGCGCATCGCGCAAAAAGAACGCCGGCAACGCTGGGGACAAAGCCCCGGCGCCGCCGGCGATTGTCGGACTTAGGTTATTTCAGCGGTTCGCCGATGGTGACGCGTCAGTCTGCCGACGCCTTCGACCTCGCATTCGATCTTGTCGCCGGCGACGGTGGCGGCGACGCCGGATGGCGTGCCGGTCAAGATGATGTCGCCCGGCGCGAGCTCGACCATTTCGGACAGTTTGGAAATGATCTCCGGCACGTTCCAGATCATCTGATTGAGGTCGCCGTCCTGGCGCAGCTTGCCATTGACCTTCAGCGTGATACGGCCTTTCGCCGGATGACCGATTTCGCTTGCCGGCTTCAGTGCGCCGCAAGGTGCCGAATGGTCGAACGCCTTGCCGACTTCCCACGGCCGCTTGATCTCGCGGGAGGCGAATTGCAGATCGCGGCGGGTCAGATCGATGCCGACGCCGTAGCCGTAGACGCAATCGAGCGCCTTTTCGGTCTTGATATTGCGGCCGCCGCTTTTCAGCGCCACCACCAGCTCGACCTCGTGGTGCATGTCCTTGGTCAGCGACGGATAGGGCGAGGTGCCGCCGTCCGGAACGATGGCGTCGGCGGGCTTGGCGAAGAAGAAGGGCGGTTCGCGCACGTCGTTGCCCATTTCCTTGATGTGCTCGACGTAATTGCGGCCCACGCACCAAAGACGGCGGACCGGGAAGGATTTATCGGTGCCGGCGACCGGAATGGCGGCCTGCGGCGGGGGCGGGATCACATAGTCCGTTGCGGTCATGGTGAGGTTTCGTGTTGGAGGGTAGGAATGGCGGCCTTATAGCCGCCGCGGATGGTCCGGCAAAGCCCGTCAGGCCGAAGACGCCACCGCAAGCGGTTCGATGACGCTTTCGACGGCGGGCGGCTGATCCTTTAGCTGCATGCGGTAGAACGAGGCATAGCGGCCGCTCTTGCGCATGAGCTCGTCGTGGCGCCCGGATTCGGCAACGGCGCCGTTCTCGACCACGAGAATTGCATCGGCGTGCATAATGGTCGAGAGCCGGTGCGCGATGACGAGCGTGGTGCGGCCCTTGCACAATTCAGCGATCGCTTCCTGAACATAACGCTCGGATTCGGAATCGAGCGCGGCCGTTGCTTCGTCGAGCAGGATGATCGGCGCGTTTTTGATCAGCGCAAGTGCGATGGCGATCCGCTGACGCTGGCCGCCGGAGAGCGCGAGACCATGCTCGCCGACCTGGGTGTCGTATCCCGCCGGGAAGCCCATGATGAAATCGTGCGCATGCGCGGCCTTCGCCGCGGCGATGATTTCCGCGTCGCTCGCGCCGAGCTTGCCGAGCGCGATGTTGTCGCGGATGGTGCCGCGAAACAGGTGCACGATCTGGCCCACATAGGCGATCTGATCGCGCAAGGAATGCCGCGACACCGCGGCGACATTCTGGTCGTCGATCAGGACCCGGCCGGACGCCGCGTCGTAGAAGCGCAGCAAAAGATTGAGCACCGTAGTCTTGCCGCCGCCCGAGGGGCCGACCAAAGCGGTGACCTTGCCCGGCTGCGCCACGAAGCTCATGCCGTTGAGCACCGGCGTATCGGCACGATAGGCGAAGCGGACATTGTCGAATTCGACCCGCGCATTTGTCAGCTTAAGCGCCGGTAGGTTGTCGTCATTCGGCTCGCCCGCCGGACTGTCGATCACTTCGTAGAGCACGCGCACGCCGACCAGGTTGTTGTTGAGGTCGATGTTGAGCCGCGCCAAGCGCTTGGCCGGCTCATAGGCGAGCAAAAACGCCGCCATGAAGGACACGAATTCGCCCGGTGTGGCGCCGGTCTCGATGACGCGATAGCCGCCATAGATGGTGGCGAGCGCCACCGTGAAGCCGCCGAGCATCTCCATCATCGGGCTGGCGCGGTTCGAGACCCGCGCCATCTTGTTCGAACTCGTGCTGGACCTCGGCGACGCTTTTGCCGAGCCGCCGGCGCATCTCGTCTTCGAGCCCGAACGCCTTGACCATGCGCATGCCCTGCAGCGCCTCCTGCAGGGTTTCGATGATGCGGGTGCCGCCGGTGAACTGCAGCCGCGCGATGCCGCGCACGCGGCGGATGAGCTTGCGCAAAAAGTAGAAGGCCGGCGGCGCCATGATGAAACCGCCGATCGACATGATCGGATCCTGAATCACCATCACCACGCAAAGGCCGATCAGCGACATCAAATCGCGCCCGATCGCCGTGATGAGGAGGTTGATCACGCCTGAGACGGCGGCGGCGCCGGTGGTCAGGCGGGCGATGAATTCCGAGGAATGGCGGTCGGCGAAGAAGCCGATATTCTGCTGCAGCAGTCTGTCGAACATCCGCCGCTGGTTTTCGGCGATGATCGAATTGCCGATCCACGACAGCAACACGGTCGACCCATAGGTCGCGAACCCCTTCACGACGAAGATCACCATGGCGATCAGGCCGATGACGACGATGCCGTGATAATTACGGTTGACGTAGGCCTCGTTGGTCATCGAGCCGAGCAAATAGGCGGTGAGCGCGGTCGCGGCGGCCGCAACTCCCATCAGCACGAAAGCGATCGCATAGCGCGGCCAGTAGCGGAACGCCTCGTTGACGAGGAGGCGGCGCACCAGCGCATAGGTCGAATAGTCGTCCGCGGATTCGGCCGTAACAGCTTTCATGCTTTCCCTGTTTTGCCCGCGTCGGCGGCGAAGGGCAATGCCCACGGCCGCGCGTTCTTGCCCGCGCGGGCGGCCATTTTCAAGTTAATTCACCGCTTGGCGACTGGCGCATGGGAGCCTGCGCCGCCGATGTCAATCGGAAATCGAGGAAGAACAGCGGGGATGATTGGGGGTGCCACGATTGATATCCCGGTTCGGCCGTGTTCCATCGTAGCTCAAATCAAGGTGCGCCGATGTCAGTTGAGCCAGTCGATGGTTTCGAAGCCAGTTTCCCCGGGGCTACGCAAGTCGTTCGGGTAACGAACCTGCACGAGGCCAAGATTTTTGCGCGCCGCTGGGTGATCAGGGACAAAGATCCTGCCTTGAAAGCGCTGCTGCGGCACATCGAAAAGGTCAATAGTTCCGCGACCGCGGAGAGCGCGATCCGGCAATTGAAGCAGGCGCTGGCGTGCCGCGGCATGTTGGTGACGGCAAGCGCGCTCTTGACCGGTGCGCAGCAATCGCAATGACGCGCTGCCGTCGTTTGCCCGGGTGTCCTATCCATTACTGCGATCGATAAAAAAACCGCCCCGGTTGGGGCGGTTTTCGCCGGGTCGCTCTTGTTTGGCGAGCGGCCGATTTCGACGTTAGACCGTTTGGATGTTGCCGACCGCGATTTTGCCGGTGCGGCGATCTTCCTGCGTGTCGAACGCGACCTTCTGGCCTTCGGCCAGCCCGCGCATGCCAGCGCGTTCGAGCGCGGTGGCATGGACGAACACGTCCTTGCCGCCGTCATCGGGTTGAATGAAGCCAAAGCCTTTTTGATCGTTGTAAAACTTTACGGTGCCCGTATTCATAAAGATGTCCTTTCGCTGATATAGGTGCACTTGAGCTCAAGACGCGCGACTGCGCGTCTTGCGGCCCGATCCTTCGATGTTTGGAGGGTCTGACGGTGCGCCCGGCGTATAGCGAAGGCGAAACGGCCCGATTGTCCGGCCAAAATTCGATATCACGTACTTAGGAGATAAGCGTGGCCTTTGCAAGGCAAGCGGTGCGAGGCCGCCGTCTAGGCTGCGGCGCCCACTCGATGCCGCAACTCCCGAAATGTAATGAGCCGCTTTGCCGCTTCATCCCATAACACGAGGCGCACGCAAGCGAGGCTCTGCCAAAGCGTAAGCCGGCCGACATTGGCAAGATCAGGATTCTGGCGCAGCGCCAGCGGCAGCCGGTAAAACGGAATCCGGCTGCAGAGGTGATGGACGTGGTGCACGCCGATATTGGCGGTGAACCAGCGCAGCACGGCAGGCAAGTCGTAGTGCGAGCTGCCGTAAAGCGCCGCCGCCGGACGGCTCCAGTCCTGGTTTTCAGACCAGGCGGTATGTTCGAACTGGTGCTGGACATAGAACAGCCAAATCCCGATCACGCCGGCGATGAGCGCAATCGGCAAATGGACAAGCAAAAAAGGCCCGACGCCGATCGACCACATCATGGCAGCAACGACCAGCGCGATCGCGCCGTTGGTCGCCATGGTGCTGACCCAGGCCACCCAGCCTTGCCGCCTCAGACCGCTCGGCAGCCGGTTGCGCAACATGAACAGGTAGATCGGGCCGATGCCGAACATGACGGCCGGATGGCGGTAGAGGCGGTAGCGCAGGCGGCCCCAGCGCGGCAGCGCCAGATATTCACGCACGGTGAGGGTGTCGATGTCGCCGGTGCCGCGGCGGTCGAGATTGCCTGACGTCGCGTGATGAATGCCGTGCGTGTGCCGCCAGAAATCATAAGGTGTCAGCGTCAATACGCCGATCGCGCGTCCCACCCAATCGTTCAGCAGGCGATGGCGAAAGAACGAGCCGTGACCGCAATCGTGCTGGATCATGAAAAGCCGGACCAGAAAGCCCGCGGCGGGAACGGCCAGCAACAGATAAAGCCCGTAGCCGAAATGCAGCGAGGCCCACATCGCGAGCCAAAGCAGGACGAACGGCACGAGCGTTATCAGGATCTCGACGGCGCTTCGGCCGGGGTTCGGTTCGTGAAAACGCGCGAGGTTTTGTGTCAGGGCGCGCAAGTCGATCGCAGCGGGGCCAGTGCTGGCCGTCGATCCGTTCAAGATTCTCTCCATGTTCGATATCCGGCGCAAGCGTCGGCGTTATCGTTGTTGTGCAGCGTGAATAGCGCCTGCAATTCTCTGCGGCCGACCGACCCAGGCCGTCTTTTCGACAGCAAGACGCCTCTATGAGGCACGCAACTGACGGCGTCACTCGCGGCAGGCATCACGTTCAGCCTGCAAGCCGGATTTTTATGTACAGGACCGTACACTCCTCGGCCGCTTACGTCCACTGTGCGAAAGTGAACAGAATTTGAAACAATAGTGTTCATCTTTCCCGATTCTGCCGCGAATACAGCGGCCGGACTGGTAGCCGTGCAAATCGGGCTTATATTGGTGGGGCCGAAACAGGCTGATTGGGATCAAGGTCGTGTGTGCGACGCTTGATAGTTTATGACGAGGCGGCGGCCGATGGTCGAATTCAATTACAATGCAGCGGCGGAATTGTTCCCGACGCGGCGGCGGCTGCCCCGGCGTCAGCCGTTCGGATATAAAAGATTTGCCCAGGCCGCGCAGGCCATCCGATTCGCCATCGAAGATCTGCCGCCGGAATGTCTAGCTGGTGCCTTTCTGGAAGTCGATGAGAAACGTTACGGCAGCGACGAGATCCGCCGTCTGTACGAAAGCGCGGAATATCCGCTGACCCGCCGCAGCTCCGCATCATGACCGAAAAGACGATCGAACTCGACGGTCATCGCGGGATGTCGGCCCAAAAGGCGACCAATCTGCGGCGGCTTATGGCGGACGTCGAGGCCAACGAAAAAGAACTCCGCCTTCGGCAGGACGAATTGGAAGCCCATTTGCTGGCGGCGCCGGCGGCGAACTGGCATGAGGCCGCCGATAAAGCGCGCTATCTTCTCAATCTCTTCACCGCGACATCCGCGGCACAGGACCCGCGGCGGCAAAAATTGATCGCTGCGGTGCTGGCCGATTTCAGCCGCCTGGAAGTTGACCGCTAGAGCATGATCCCAAAAAGTGGGAACCGGTTTTTGCGAAAGATCATGCTCAAGCGAATAATCTGGACCATGATCCGATTCGATTGAATTGGATCGTGGTCTAGAGCATGGCTGATTTTTTCTAAATCGGAGGGGATTCCCGATCGGGCACGAATATGATTTCAAGATGCTGGCTGGAATGGAGGCCAGCATCGATGGCCCGAGCTTATTCCCTTGATTTGCGCGAGCGGGTTGTTGCCGCAGTTGCTGCGGGTGAGAGCTGCCGAGCGGTTGCGACCACCTTCAAGGTCAGTGTTGCGAGCGTTGTGAAGTGGTCGCAGCGGTTCCGGGCGACTGGGAGTGCGGCGGCTCACAAGGTCGGTGGCCGGCGGCCTTACGCTTTGCAGGGCGAGCGCGAGTGGCTTCTGGGACGCCTGGCTGAGCAGCCCGACCTGACGTTGCGGGCGATCGGGGCAGAGCTTGCCGCACGCGGCATCAAGGTGAGCCACTTCGCGGTGTGGCACTTCTTCGTACACGAGGGCATTACCTTCAAAAAAAAGCCTGCACGCCAGCGAACAGGATCGTCCGGACGTGGCGCGGCGGCGAGCGCAATGGCGAAAGTACCAAGGGCGGCTTGACCCTTCCCGTCTGGTGTTCATCGACGAGACCTGGGCCAAGACCAACATGACGCGAACCCATGGCCGCGCACCGCGAGGTAAGCGGCTGATCGCCAAGGCACCGCATGGCCGCTGGCGGACGCTGACCTTCCTCGCCGCATTGCGTCGCGACCGCATCGAGGCTCCCTGCGTAATCGATGGCCCGATCAACGGTGAAAGCTTCCAGGCCTATGTCGAGCAGATGCTCATCCCGGCGCTTAAGCCCGGCGACGTTGTCATCATCGACAATCTCGGCAGCCACAAGGGAAAGGCCGTGCGGCGCGCCATCCGGGCTGCCGGAGCCAAGCTGTTCTTCCTGCCGCCCTATAGCCCGGACCTCAACCCGATCGAGCAGGTCTTCGCCAAACTCAAAATCCTGCTGCGAAAGGCCGCCGAGCGCACCGTCGAAGCAACATGGAAACGCATCGGCGCCTTGCTCGAATGCTTCACCCCGCAGGAATGCGCCAACTACTTCCTCAATGCAGGATACGCTTCAAAATAAAACAGCCGCGCTCTAGGCACCGGCAGCGCGGCCGCCCGCGAGCGGCCTGTTATCGATCGAACGCCGGGTCATCAGTTCGCGCTCCCAGGCGAGCGCATGCGTGACGATGATCGCCAGATCGTCATAACGCGGCTGCCATCCGAGCGCCGTGCGTATGCCTTGGCTCCCGGCCACGAGTTGCGCGGGATCGCCGTCGCGCCGCGCCACGCGCTCGACCTTGAAATCGACGCCGGACACGCGCTTGACCGTATCGATCACTTGCAGCACCGAAAAACCGTGGCCGTAGCCGCAGTTCAGCGTCAGCGACCGGCCGCCGGAGCGGACGTGGCGCAACGCATCCAAATGGGCGCGCACGAGATCGCCGACATGGATGTAGTCGCGGATGCAGGTGCCGTCCGGGGTCGGATAATCGGTGCCGAAAACGGCAAGCTTCGGACGCAGTCCCATGGCCGTTTCGGCCGCGACCTTGATCAAATGCGTGGCGTTCGCGCTCGACTGGCCGGTGCGGCCTTTGGGATCGGCGCCGGCGACATTGAAGTAGCGCAAGATCACATGCGTCAGATCGTGGGCATGGCTCGCGTCACGCAGCATGATTTCCGTCATCAGCTTCGAAGAGCCGTAGGGCGAGATCGGCAGCGTCGGCGCGTCTTCGGGCACCGGCGATGTTGCCGGGTTGCCGTAGACCGCGGCGGTCGAGGAAAAAATGAAATGACGCACGCCGCCCCTGACGGCGCACTCGATCAGCGCGCGCGAATTGGCCGTGTTGTTGCGATAATAGGCGAGCGGCTCACGCACTGAATCCGGTACCACGATGGATGCGGCGAAGTGGACGATCGCGTTGACGCCATGCTCGCGGATGAGGCGCATCACCAGCGGTTCGTCGCCGGTTTCGCCGACGACGAGCGGCACGCCCTCGGCGATCGCCCAGCGGTGGCCGGTCGAAAGATTGTCGAGCACGACGACGCGTTCGCCGGCATCGACCAGTTCGTGCACCATATGGCTGCCGATATAACCGGCGCCGCCCGTGACCAGGACCGTCATGACCTGAGACCCGTTTATCTTCGACCGGACTACACCGATTCGATGAACACGTCCTTATGCCGGTGGGACCGCGACTTTTCCGGGAAGAATGTCTGCCAGCGCGCGGTGAGTGGCTGCGAGAACCACATCGGGCGCGATGTCGCGCATGCAGCGGTGGTGAACGAGCCGGCAGATCGGCTTGTGGCACGGCCGGCAGGCAAGCGCGCTCGTTGTCTCGATCGTGGCCGCGAGCGGATTGAGCGGCGCCCAGTGCCAGGGGCTGGTCGGACCGAATATGCCAATCGCCGGTATGCCGAGGGCCGCCGCCACATGGAGCAGACCGGAATCGTTGGAGATTGCCGTGCTGGCGGCGGCCAGTGCCAGGATCGCATCGCGCAGGTCGTGCCCGGTGAGGTCGCGGGCCGCCGTATCGCCGACGATTTCGGCGGCGAGCGCCTTTTCGCCCGGGCCGCCGAGGATCCAGACCGCCAAGCCTTCCGCCGTGAGCCGGTGCGCCAATGCCGCATAGGCAGCGCTCGGCCAGCGTTTCGCCGGTCCGACCGCACCGGGAGCGAGCGCCACCACGGGCCGATTGTCGCCGCCGAGGCCCCGTTTTTGGCGCCACGCCTCAATTTCCTCGCCGGACACTTTGAGAGCGGGCAGGGGCCATGACGCCGGCAATTCGGCGCCCGCCGGAAGCGCCAAGGTGGCACATTGGTCGATCATGCGGGGTAATCGCCGCTCGCCATAGCGCACGTCATTCAGCAGAACGAAACGGGCCTCGCCGAGAAACCCGGCCCGTTCGGCGATGCCCGCAAGAAAGGGGGCGAGCGCCGATTTCCAGGTCCGCGGCATGATCAGCGCCGTGCCGTAGGCTTCGCGCTTGAGACGCTGCGCCAGCGCCCTCTGCTCGGCGAGCGCCAGCCGTTTGCGCGGCAAGTCGGCGACGACCGCCTGCCTTACGCCGGGCATGTAGTCGGTCAACGGGGCGCAGAGCTTTGTGGCCAGCATGTCGACTGGACGCTCGGGAAAGCGCTGCCGCAGCAGCGTCACGACCGAATGGCAACGGACGAAATCTCCGATCCACATATAGGGGACGATAAGAATGGGTCTCTCATCGCCAGTGTCATTATATGAACCGTGATTCATTTTAATGTCTTCGCCGGGACTGGAGATCAAGGTCTGGTCTCGCGCCGTAGCGGCTCGCTCGGCGGCGGCGTCCCATTTCTGCGCATTCTCATAGCGCTTGGCGTAGCGATAAAAAGTCCCCTCGAAATTGCCGAAGGCAATGACGAAACCGGCCCAGCCGTCGATGAACCCCCGCTTTAAAATGTAGTGCTTGAGGAACGACCACACGCCGTGACCGAACGCGCTCGCCATCGACACGCGTTTGCCGGCGAGTTTTGGCGCTCCAAGCGACGAGTAGCGGTTGGCCTTTTCCAGGACTTCTTCGAGATTACGGAACGGAAACTGCCAGATGGCATTTTGCAGCGTGCCAACAGGCTTGTCGGTCAGCACCTCGTAGCCTTCGTGCACCGGCTCGAGCGTGTAGCGCAGGCTGCCTTTGCGGAAGAGCTGCGGCTGGCGGAAATTCGGATACCAGCCCGAGCCGCGGATCCAGCGGCCCATCATGAAACTTCTGCGCGGCACACGGTAAACGTCGCAGGCCGGCGCGCCGGCGAGCAGCGCTAGGATTTCGTCGCGGACCTGTTTGGTGCAGCGCTCGTCGGCGTCGAGACTGAAAATCCAGTCGCTGCGACAGGCCGCGATCGCCTGGTTACGCAAGTCGCCAAAACCCCTGAAGGGCACCTGGACGACGCGGGCCCCTAGCCCCGCCGCGATCTCGGCGGTGCCGTCGGTACTGTGCGAGTCGATGACGACGATCTCGTCGGCCCACAGCACACTTTCAGCCGCGGCTTTGATCTTATCGGCTGCGTTGAAGGCCAGGATATAGGCGGAGACCGTTTGCATGGCCAAAGCGCTAGCATATCTGTCCGCGCCGTTGGCCTAGGAATTCACGCCCCGCTCCCAGTGGACGTGCCGAGATAAATAATGAATATACATTCATAATTATATTTGCCAAGATTGACGTCGAGAGTTGCCGTCCGCGCCGGACTGGGGCAAAGGAGCGGGGTGGTCGGGACAGGCCGATCGAACCTCCAACCGGTCTTGCGGCGTCGATGTTGTTGGTCACCGGGGGTGCCGGTTTCATTGGGTCGAATGTCGTTGCGAGCCTCAACGAGGCCGGACGCGCCGACATTGTCGTGGCCGACACGCTCGGCAGCGACGGCAAGTGGCGCAACCTCGCCGGCCGCGAGCTTGCCGATTTCGTGCCGCCCGCCGATCTGATGCATTGGCTCGCCGGCCGTAAGCTCGACGCGATGATCCATCTCGGCGCGATTTCGTCGACCACCGCGACCGACGGCGACGCCGTGATGGAAAATAATTTCCGGCTGTCGCTGCGCCTGTTGGACTGGTGCACGGCGGCCGGCATCCCGTTCATCTACGCCTCGTCGGCGGCGACCTATGGGGACGGCGAACAAGGCTATTCAGACGACTGGTCGAAAGGCGAATTGAAGAAGCTCAAGCCGATGAACCTCTACGGCTGGAGCAAACAACTATTCGATCTCGCCGTCGTCGCCCGCGTGAGCCGCAAGGAGAAGATGCCGCCGCAATGGGCCGGCCTGAAGTTCTTCAACGTCTTCGGCCCCAACGAATATCATAAGGGCGAGATGATGAGCCTCGTCGCCAAGCGCTTCGACGACGCCAAGGCCGGCAAACCGATCCGCCTGTTCAAATCGCATCGCTCGGGCATTGCCGATGGCGAGCAAAAGCGCGATTTCATTTACGTCGACGACGCGGTGGCCGTGGTGCGCTGGCTGCTCGAGACGCCGGCGGTGTCCGGCATCTTCAATGTCGGCACCGGAATGGCGCGAAGCTTCCGCGACCTGATGACGTCGCTGCTCGCGGCGCTCGGCCGGCCGCCGGATATCGAGTACATCGAGATGCCGGTGTCGATCCGCGACAGCTACCAGTATTTCACCGAAGCGCGGACGGAAAATCTGCGCCGCGCAGGCTATAATGCCGCTTTCACGCCGCTCGAGGCGGCGGTGAAACGCTATGTGGACGGTTACCTCGATCGTGCCGATCGCTATCGCTAGGCACGATCGCGACGATTGAGTCCGGCAAGGACCCCTATGTTCGATTTCGAGGACGCTCTCAGATCGGTTTCGGCGCAAACGGTGCTTTGCGTCGGCGATCTCATGCTCGACGAGTTCGTTTATGGCGAAGTCACCCGCATTTCGCCGGAAGCGCCGACGCCGGTGCTCGCGGTCGAGCGGAGCGAAATCGAAATCGGCGGCGCCGGCAATGTGGCGCGCAACATCGCGGCGCTTGGGGCGCGCTGCATCTTCGTCGGCCTGATCGGCAAAGACGAGGCCGGCCGCATATTGAGCGAGGCCTTCGCCAAGCTTGGCGGCTCGATCGAACCGCATCTTGTAGCCGACGCCGGCCGCCATACCACGCGCAAAGCGCGCTTTGTTTCCGAGCACCATTCGGCGCATCTGATGCGCGCGGATTGGGAGACGGCGCAGCCGGCGAGCGCCTCAAGCGAGGACGCGGTGATCGCCAAGGCCGTGGCCGCCTTGCCGCGCGCGAGTGCGGTGGTGCTGTCCGATTATGCCAAAGGCGTGCTGACGCCGCGCGTCATCCGGGCGATCATCGACAAAGCGCGCGCGCTGGGTAAACCGGTCGTGGTCGACCCGAAGGGCCATGACTACAGCGTCTATCGGGGCGCGACCCTGATCACACCCAACCGGCAGGAGCTCGGCGCCGCGGTGCATCGGCCGGTGACGACCGAGTCCGAGATCGCCAAGGCCGCGGCCGATCTCGCCCGCATCGTCGAAAGCGACGCGGTGCTTGTGACCCGAAGCGAAGACGGCATGCTGCTGCACGTGGCCGGCCAGGAGCCGCTCGCCGTTCCGGCCTACGCCGTCAAGGTGCGTGACGTGTCCGGCGCCGGCGACACGGTCGCGGCCGTGATGGCCGTGCTGTTGGCCATGGACGCGCCGTTCGAAGCGGCGATGCGCGCCGCCAATGCGGCGGCCGCGGTGGTGGTCGGCAAGCGCGGTACCTCGACGGTTTCGCTCGCCGAACTGCGCCATC
The DNA here is from genome assembly GCA_963696555.1 of uncultured Alphaproteobacteria bacterium. Taxonomy (GTDB): domain Bacteria; phylum Pseudomonadota; class Alphaproteobacteria; order Rhizobiales; family Xanthobacteraceae; genus BOG-931. Next base: position 137,494 of record CAVOKR010000029.1, read on the forward strand.
GCATCTTGCCTTCGGCGTCGCTCGCGCCCGAGGACAAGATCGTATTCGACTGGTCGATGCTCGAGGACCGGCTCGGCGACTGGCGCCGCCTCGGCTTGCGCATCGGCTTCACCAACGGCTGTTTCGACATTCTGCATCGTGGCCACGTCAAGCTTTTGGCCGAGGCCCGCGCGGCCTGCGACCGGCTCGTCGTCGGCCTCAACAGCGACGCCTCGACGTCGCGGCTGAAAGGCAAGAACCGCCCGATCAATCCCGCGGAGGGCCGCGCCGAAGTGCTGGCAGCGCTCGAAGCGGTCGATCTTGTCGTCGTGTTCGAGGAAGACACGCCGCTTGAACTGATCAAACGGGTGCGTCCCGGCGTTCTGGTCAAGGGCGCCGACTACAAACGCGAAGAGGTCGTGGGCCGCGAGGTCGTGGAAGAAGGCGGCGGCGACGTGATCCTTGTCGATCTCGTGCCCGGTCACTCGACCTCGGCGATCGTCGAGCGCGCGCAGCCGGCGAAGGAGCCGGCTGGAGAGTGAGCAGCCGTGGCTGAAGCTCCGCTCATTTCCGTCATCGTCACGACCTATAATCGCGAGGATGCGCTCGATGCGGTCTTGCGCTCGCTCGCGCATCAATCGGACCGAAATTTCGAGATCGTCGTCGCCGATGACGGTTCGCGGCCGGAGACCGCCAAGGTCGTGGCAAACTGGCGAGCGCGCCTGCCGCAGCCGTTAAAGCATGTTTGGCATGAGCATCGCGATTTTCGCGGTGGCGAGGTCCGCAATCGCGGCATTCGCGCGAGTTTGGGAGAGATTTGTATCTTTCTCGACGGCGATTGCCTCGCCGGCGACGATTTTGTCGCCACGCATCGCAGGCTTTACCAACCTGGATGGTTCGTCACCGGAAACCGCATTCTGCTGTCGGACGCCTTGACGCAGGCCGTTCTCAGCAATGGATGGCCGGCCGAAACCTGGAGCTTTGTCACCTTGCTGCGGCATCGGCTCGCGGGCGGCGTCAATCGCCTGTTGCCGACGCTCAATCTGCCGCTCGGCCCGTTGCGCAAATTGCAGCGCGCCCGATGGGAAGGTGCGCAGACCTGTAATCTGGCCGTAGCGCGTAGCGATCTCGATCGCATCGACGGATTCGACTGTGCCTATACGGGCTGGGGCCTGGAAGACTCCGATCTGGTGGTGCGGCTTCTGCACGCCGGTGTGCGGCGGAAAGACGGACGCTTCGCGACCGGCGTCTTGCATCTGTGGCATCCGCAAAACGATCGCTCGCAATTGCCTGCCAATCGCGCAAGGCTCGATGAGGTCATGAGCGGCGCGCGGGTGCGGGCCTTGCGCGGTTTGTCGGGGCTCGGTGCCGACGAGGCGGTGCCGGCGCAAAGCTTCACCCCGCCGCAACCATCGGCGCGGGGGGAACTGGCGCAGCGATGAGACCGCTCGTCCTCCCTGAAGCCCCTCGTGTGCTCGTCGTTGCTCTGCGCCGGCTGGGCGACGTGCTGCTGACGACACCGCTCATTCGCAGCATCAAACGCGCCTATCCGCCCGCCGCGATAGACGTGCTGGTGTTTGCCGGCACGGAAGGAATCCTGGCCGGCAATCCCGACCTTGCCGGCATTATCACGATACCGGAGCGGCCTCGGCCGAGCGCAACGCTTAAGCTGATGTTCCGGCTGCGCCGGCGCTACGACCTGGCACTGACGACGCAGACCGGCGATCGGCCGACCGCCTTCGCGGCGATCGCCGGACGGCAGAGCGCCGGTCCGGTCGAAGCCTCGGGACTTGCCGCCGGCATAAAGCGTCTTGCACTCAGCCGTTCTTATGTGCGCGAGCGCGGTGAACATCGCGTCGCCGAAATCCTGCGCATCGCCGAATTGCTCGGCATCCCGGCGCAGGCGGAGATCGTCTGCCCCGCGGGCGCCGCGCTCCCGGCGCTGGCACCGGCGCAACCCTACGCCGTCATCCATGCCGCGCCCATGTTCATCTACAAACGCTGGACTGCCGACGGCTGGCGCAAGCTTGCCGTGGCATTGCGTCAGCGCGGCCTCGTCCCGGTGATTACCGGCGCGCCGGCTGATCGCGGCTATCTCGACGAAATCTGGCGCGAAAGCGACGTCGTTCGGCTCGACGGTAAATTGGCCTGGCCCGAACTATCAGCGGTGATCGGTGCCGCGCGTGCCTACATCGGGCCGGATACGGCGATCACGCACCTCGCCGCCGCTAGCGGGACGCCGACGGTGGCGCTCTACGGTCCGACCGATCCGCGACTCTGGGGCCCATTGCCGGTCGGCGGCCTCGATCGACCCTGGGCTGCCGCCGGCACCATCCAGCAGCGCGGCAATGTGTGGCTCGTGCAAAATCCATTGCCGTGCCTGCCGTGCCAACTCGAAGGCTGCGAACGTCGGCTCGACAGCCGCAGCCAATGTCTCGACGAACTTTCGGCGGATCAAGTTCAGATCGCGGTCGATCGGGCGCTGGCGATGCGGCAAGCGGCCTGAGATTGCACCTCACGCTTCGGGGCGCGCCGGTCGTGTCCCACAGGTGGCGCCGCACGCGGCGTGCACGCGACAGCAAGCGCTGAATCGTCTTCCCACGACACAACTTCTGCATTCGTTATCGTCCTGTCATGTGAATTTCTGACAATCCGCCCGGGCGCGATGAAGAGGCCGATGGCGTTCGCAATGAGCGCCGTGTTGGGTCAGTCGAAGTTTGGGGGCGATAGTGCAATTTGCAAAGAAACTGCTGCTCGGCTCCGCCGCGGGTATTTTCGCAGCCACAGCCGGGCAGGCGGCCGATCTTCCCGTCAAAGCCAAACCGGTGGAATACGTAAAGATCTGCACCCTCTATGGCGCGGGCTTCTATTACATGCCCGGCACCGATATGTGCATCAAGATCGGCGGCTGGACGCGCAGCGAAGCCGCTTTGAACAACAACGGCAGTTTGTCCTGGGGCGCTTTCAACGCCAACGTCAACACCCGGGCGACCAACAACTTCGCGACCAGGTACCGCGGTTACATTACCGCCGATGCCCGTGAGCAAACCGCTTTCGGCACTGCGCGCGCCTATATCGCCGTCGGCGTGAACTCGAACACGATCGGCCTCGACACGGCGTCGAATACGTTCCAAGCCAACCGCGCCTTTCTGCAATGGGCCGGGTTTACGACAGGTCTGACGCAATCGTTCTTCGATTTCTACAGCGCGTCGTCGCTGTCCTATCGCTCGAGCTACCTGCCGAACGAGGACACCAGCGACAGCGGCTGGTGGGTCTGGGCTTACACCGCCTCGCTCGGCAACGGCGTCGCCGCGACGCTCTCCGCCGAAGCGCGCCGCGTCAACCAGATCGTCGAGCAATCCGCCGCCGATACCATTGCCAATGGCGGCAGCCTCGGCTCCACCGCCTTTGCCGCCGGCAGCGGGTATGGCGGCTGGCAGGCGCCCGACATGATCGGCAATCTGCGTGTCGATCAGACCTGGGGCAGCGCCCAGGTCATGGCAGCGGCGCATGAGGACAATCCGCTCTACTACGCGACCAGCGCTGCCGCGACGACCTCCGGCCTTGGCCATCCGGGCGACGCTTGGGGCTGGGTCGTCGGCGCCGGCCTGAAACTGAACTTCCCCATGGTGGCGCAGGGCGATTTCTTCATGGGTGAAATCAACTACACGCAGGGCGCGCTGCGCTATCTCTTCTCGACGGAGAACACCAATTTCGACAAGGGTAACGGCGCGCAGCAGTCCTACGGCGTGGCGAGCGACTGCGTGTTCGGCGGCACCATCGGTGCCGGCAATGCGACGGGATGCCAATTGACCACGGGGTGGAGCGTGGAAGCCGGCTACGATCACTACTGGACGCCGCAAGTGCATCAGTCGTTGGTCGGCGCCTATATGCAAGTGAGCTATGATCAGTCGGCCAACGCCATGCTCTGCTCGTTGGCGGGCGGCGGTAACGGCGCCGGCGTCGGCACGGGAGCCACCGCCACGGCGGGATGCAACAATAACTGGTCCTATTGGGGACTGAGCTCGCGCCTGCAGTGGGACGTGACCAAAAGTTTCTATGTGGGCGCGGAAGTATTCTACAGCGATCGAGATCAGCGCTCGGACGTCAAACGGCCTCGTCACCGGGACCGGCTATGCTCTGGCCGGAACGACGCCGGTGACGGTAGGGAACGTCGGCAATTTGGGCGGCGGCGTTCGGATGCATAAGGACTTCCTGCCCTGATGCACTGCATTTTTGCCCGGACTTCCTAATAAAGCGGCGGCTGGACCGGCGCTGTCGGCCGGCCGAGCTTGCCGCTCAGCAAATCGAACTGCATATAGGTTTGCGCCTCGCAGCCGTCGGTGTCGACCGCATACCGCGCATCCACGACTTTGTCGTCCTGGATAAAGACCGCGTAGCTGCGCAAGCGCCCGTGATCCTGGAAGTGCACGCAAGCGATCCAGCTCCAGCCTCGGATCGCGTGGGTCCAACGCACGCCGCTGATCTGAAAATCATCGTAGGCAGCCCGGTCCTTCAACGCCGACTGTAAATAACTTGCCGTCAACGACACGAAAGGCGGCTCCGCGCCCGGCGGCATGACATCGTTTGTCGCCGCCAATTCGCTGCAACTCGGCAAGGCCTGGAGCGCGAGCGCAAAGCCGAGCCGAAGCGCGGCGCGCCGGACGCTGCATTTGGCACCGCGCATGCGATGCGAAGAACACACTCCCGCCATGAACCCTGTCCATCCGGGGGAGCGTGAAGGGGGCTCGTGCCGCGGTGTGAGATGATAAAGTGGCATCAAGAGACCGCTAGGTTGCGACAGCGCGCATAAAGCGAATGGTTAACCGCATCGGACGTAATCTCGGCCCGGCGGCAGCAATTCGGCAGTGGGTATGATCCGCAAGCGATACATCGCCATCCTGTTGTGTCTCGGTCCGGCGCTCGGATCGTGCGGCGGGGCGTCGAGCGGCGGCTTTACCGGCTATGTTGCCGACCATTGGCCGCGCTGGGCCGGCGGCATGCCCGATGACGTGCCGCCGCGGCCCGGCGCACCGGGCTACAATGAATTCATTTCGCACGACGGCGCCGATCAGGACGCCACGAAGTCCCTTGGCGGATCCGGCTCGCCCGCTCCCGAATTCGTTGCGACCGGAACCTCGACTACCGGCAAGAAGGCCGCGACCGCAGCCGCGAAGCCAAGTGTCCAGCCGGCGTCTGCACCCCAAGTCCTACCTCCACAAGTCCCGCCGCCCGAAGCTCAGCCCGCGCAAGATTCAAGCGTCGTCAAAGGCGGGCTGTACTAGTTTTGCTAAGCCACGCCGGCGCGCAGTAGATCGTGGAAATGCACGATGCCGACCGGCCGTTCCGATTCCACGACGATCAGCGCCGTGATCTTCGACGAATTGAGAATCTGCAGCGCCTCGCTTGCCAATTGGCCGGGGCGCACGGTTTTCGGTGCCGCCGTCATCACGGCATCGACCGGCGTTTGCAGCAAATCGGCGCGCATGTGGCGGCGCAGATCGCCGTCGGTGATGACGCCTGACGAGCTTGCCGTCGCGGTCGAGCACGGCGACGCAGCCGAAGCCCTTGGCCGACATTTCGACGATCGCTTCCGACATCGGCGCGCCGCGTTCGATCAAGGGCACCGCGTCGCCGGGATGCATCACGTCGCGGACGAATTTCAGCGCGGCGCCGAGCCGGCCGCCGGGATGAAACACGCCGAAGTCGACCGCCGTAAAGCCGCGGCTTTCCAGGAGCGCCATGGCGAGCGCATCGCCGAGCGCGAGCTGCATCAGTGACGAGGTCGTCGGCGCGAGGTTGTGCGGGCAGGCTTCGCGCGCTTCCGGCAGGCTGAGGACGATATCGGCGGCCTTGCCCAGCGTGCTTTCAGCCTTCACCGTGATGGCGATGAGCTCGATGCGGAACCGGCGCGAATAATCGATCAGGTCTTTCAGTTCCTCGGTCTCGCCGGACCAGGACAAAGCGAGCATCACGTCGTCCGACGTGATCATGCCGAGATCGCCGTGGCTCGCGTCGGCGGCATGAACGAAGAAGGCCGGCGTGCCGGTCGATGCCAGCGTCGCTGCGATCTTGCGCGCGACGTGGCCGGACTTGCCCATGCCGGTGACGATGACCCGGCCGCGCGCCGCCCGTATCGTCTCGACGGCGGCGACAAAGGGCGCGCCAAGACCGTCGGACATCGCCGCCACCAGCGCCGTGATGCCTTCGGCTTCGGTATCGAGCGTGCGCAGCGCCGAGGCGATGGCGGGGTTCGGCTTCCTGTCGGATGCAGTCATCGCCCGTGTCCTCACTCGAAACTCCGCAACTGCCGATAATCCGCGACGGCGCAATCATACCGGCGTTATTTCGACCATGCCGCAAAAGCATCGGCGAAAGCGCGATCGCCCGGCGGGCCCTTTTCCATCGTCAGGATGGCGCGGGCGCCGTTGCCGTAAACGATCGCGATGTCGAACCACGGGCGGTCCTTGAGCAGTTGGATATTCCGTTGCACATTCGCGTCGTCTGCTTGCAGGCCGATCAGGAAGTAGCTGTTGGTCACCTTGACGGCGAGGCCGGCGAGCGGGATGCCGCGCGCCTGCTCGGATTCCTTCATCAATACGCCCGGCACGTTGGCGATGCCGCCGTTCGGAAAATCGGGCGGCAGGTTGAACATGATTTCGATGGTGTGGCTCGCCGGCAGCGCTTTGTCGGTATTGCGGCGCAGCGTCCAGGTCGCGCTGATGTTCCGCTCCGGTATCGTTATCTCGGCGTGGACCACGAGGTCAGGGGCAAGCCCGGCGCCCGGCGAGACTGTTTCGGTCCGCCAGACGACCGATCCAACATAGTGCTTTCCCGGACCCTGCGGATCGTTGGCGTCTTGCTCATAAAGCACGGCGCGCTGCGCTACAGCCGGGCCGGCCTGATCTGGCGATGCCTGCCGTCGCGCCGGGGGCCTGCCCGGCATTCTGGTCTTGCGGCACGCGGCCTGGAAATTTCGGCTCGGCCGTCGGCGCCGGCGCCGTCTGGGCCTGCCGCGAGCGCATGTGCAAGACATAGTTGTAGAGCCCGCCGATATTCGACCACTGCCATGAGATGGTTGCGGCGAGACCGGCGAAAATGATCAGCACGACGGCTATTCTGGCGATGCCGCGATAAGACCGCGGCCGCCGTGGCTCGTCGTAATGATCTTCCGGCGGCCGCTGACGGGGCGCCGGTTGCCGCGCCAGTGGCGCCATCCGCTCCTGCGCTTCGAAGTCGTCCGCCTCAGCGGGGGCGCGCAGTTCCGGGCGCGTCGTCATCGAGGAACGTCGATTCCTCGGGATTGAATCGCGGCTCGCCGCGGCGTGGAAATTCGGCGGTGTCGGGAAACTGCTGCGCCGCGGCGCCGTACGAATCGCGGGTGTCGCGCGCCGATTGCGCCGACCGGGCCGAGGCCGTACCGAGATCGTCGACCTCGTTGACGACGTCGCGAAAGCCCTTGAGACCTTCGCGGGGAGGCGTCGAGGTGCGCGCCTGCAACAATCGGCTGCGCGCGCTCGTTGGCGCCGAGGGCCGCGGGGCATCGTCCGGCGCGAAATTCGCTCGGCGCACGCGAGGGCGGCGGTTCGGGCCGGCGCATCTCCCGGCGTATGCCGGCGCGGCCGGCGGCGGCATCTCGCCGGGCGATAGAGGCGGCGGCTCGCGCCGCGGCGGCGGCGGCTGCGCTGGCGGACGGCTTCGCCGGCTGCGGGCGCGGCGGCGGGAACGGACGCGCCTCGCCGCGCGACTTGCGCACCGCCTCGGCCTCGACTTTGCGGATCGCGTCTTCGAGCGCCAGCCGCTCGCGGGTGATATCGGCTTCGGAGAGCGACGGCTCGATGCCGCGCAGTTGCGCCACCAAGGCTGAGCGCGCCCGCTCATACAGCGCCCGGCGCGCTTCGCCGGTCGAGGTACCGAGCCCGTCAACGGCGCGGGCAATGAGCGGATGATAGTCGGCCATCTGTCGAACTTAGCTCAGCTTTCCAAACTTGCATCCTAGACCCAGATCCAATCCAATTGAATTGGATGAGCGTCGAGATTCCTTATTTGAGCGTGATTTTATCCGACCTTCCTTCGCCCGCCGTAGCGGGCTTCGCGAAGGCGGGAATCCGGTTTCGACTGTTCGGGATCATGCTCTAAGCTTCGAACGGATTTTGCATCAGGATGGTGTCCTCGCGCTCCGGGCTGGTCGACAGCACGGCGGCGGAACAGCCGATCAGTTCCTCGATGCGGCGGACATATTTGATGGCTTGCGCCGGCAGGTCGCCCCAGGACCGCGCCTTGCGCGGTCTTTTCGCGCCAGCCCGGAATGGTTTCGTAGATCGGTTCGACCTCGGCCTGCGCGTGCTCGCTCGCCGGCAGATAGTCGATTTCGCGGTTGCCGAGCCGATAGCCGGTGCAGACTTTGACCTCGTCGAAACCGTCGAGAATGTCGAGCTTGGTCAGCGCCAGACCGTGCATGCCGCAGATCCGCACCGTCTGGCGCACCAAGCACGGCATCGAACCAGCCGCAGCGCCGCGGCCGCCCGGTCACGACGCCGAACTCCTTGCCGCGTTCGCCAAGCATCCGGCCGATCTCGTTCTTTTGTTCGGTCGGAAACGGTCCTTCGCCGACGCGCGTCGTATAGGCCTTGCAAATGCCGAGCACATAGCCGATCGCGCCGGGTCCGAGTCCCGATCCGGTCGCCGCCTGTGCCGCCACCGTATTCGAGGAGGTGACGTAGGGATAGGTGCCGTGGTCGACATCGAGCAGCGCGCCTTGCGCGCCTTCGAACAGAATCCGTTTGCCCTCGCGGCGTTTCTGGTCGAGCAGCGACCACACCGAGTCCATGTAAGGCAGCACCAGCGGCGCCACGTCCATCAGTTCCTTGCGCACGGCTTCGCCGGATCGATCGGCGTCAGTCCTAGTCCCTTGCGCAGCGCATTGTGGTGCGTCAAAAGCCGCTCGATCTTGCGGTCAAGTGTCGCGCCGTCGGCGAGATCCATCAGGCGGATGGCGCGCCGGCCGACCTTGTCCTCGTAGGCCGGCCCGATGCCGCGCCGCGTGGTGCCGATGCGCAGCGCCGCACTCGCCGATTCGCGGATGCCGTCGAGCTCGCGATGCAGCGGCAGGATGAGGGCGGTATTTTCGGCGATGCGCAAATTCTCGGGCGTGACGGTGATGCCTTGCTTTTCGAGCTGGGCGATCTCGCTCAAGAGCGCATGCGGGTCGAGCACCACGCCATTGCCGATCACCGAGAGCTTGCCCGGCCGCACCACGCCCGACGGCAACAGCGACAGCTTGTAGGTGGTGCCGTCGATGACGAGCGTATGGCCGGCATTGTGGCCGCCCTGGAAGCGGACCACGATGTCGGCCTGCTCGGACAGCCAATCGACAATCTTGCCCTTGCCTTCGTCACCCCACTGGGCGCCGACAACGACGACATTCGCCATGAGGAATGTTTCCCGGAAGGCCCAATCTGAGCGGTGACGCGGTAGCGATGCGCGCCAACGGCGGTGACGGATGCGGACCGCAGCCGACCGTTCCGGATAATGGATGCCGCCGCCGGAAGCAAGGAAAAGCGCGCGCTGCCGGCCCGCCGCGCCCTTTGCCAAAGTCATTGGTTTTAGGGCGAATTTGCCGTTAGCCATGGCAGGAGGACGGACCCTTGGCGCCGCGATTCCGGCCGCTTCGGCAGCAGTCATGCGGCATCGGCACTGGTCGGCAACCGCGGGGCGCGATAGCTCATCGGCCGCGCCGAGGGGAAATGCCAGGGAATGAGCCGAGATGCGGGTGATACGCGCCGACAGCCGGAGCGCGCATGGCGGCTGGCTGTTCGACCAGCCTTATCTGTTGCTGTCGCTCACCTCGCTGTTCTGGGCCGGCAATGTGGTGCTCGGCCGCTTTGTCGTCGGCCACATTCCGCCGATCACGCTGTCGTTCATCCGCTGGTTCGGCGCCTTTGCGATCTTGCTGCCGTTCGCGGCGCGTCATCTGGCGCGCGATTGGCCGGTGATCCGCCGCCATGCCTGGTTCCTGGCGTTTCTCGCGCTGACCGGCTTCTCCGCCTACAACACCATGGCCTATTACGGCCTGCAGTTCACCACCGCGATCAACGGCTTGTTGCTGCAATCGGTGGCGCCATTGTTCGTCGCGCTGTGGACCTTTGTTTTGTTCCGCGACCGGCTGACGCTGCGCCAGGCGTGCGGCATCTGCATTTCGCTCTCGGGCGTCGTCGTCATCATCTGCCACGGCAAGCTCGATGTGCTCTTGAACATTGCCTTCAATCAAGGCGATCTCTGGTTCGTCGGCGCTCTGTTCATCTACGGCTTCTATGCGGCGATCCTGCGCAAGCGGCCCAACATCCATCCGCTGTCGTTTCTCGCCGTCGGCATGGGCGGTGCGGCGCTGACGCTGATGCCGCTTGCGATCATGGAAATCGCCGGCGGGCGGACATTGACGTTCGACGCCGAAAGTCTGGCGAGCTTCGCCTATATCTGCATCTTTCCGTCGCTGCTCGGTTATCTCTTCCTCAACCGCGGCATCGAGCTCGTCGGCGCCAACCGCGCCGCGCCGTTCATCCATCTGGTCCCGGTATTCGGCTCGGTTCTGGCGATCGTGCTGTTGGGCGAACGCTTCGAAGTGTTTCACGCCGTGGGCTATGGGCTGGTGTTCGCGGGGATTACGGTGGCGACCAAAAAGTAGGGTAGGCGGAGCGCAGCGAAGCCCACGCGGACGACTTCGGCGCAGCACAGCGTCGGCACGGCGCATCGCGCCTTTGCCCGCCCTACAAAGCCGCGGCGACGAGCCGGTCACTGGAACGGGCGATGATTTCGATTGATGCCGGCAGATCGGAAACGCCGTATTCCTCGAGCAGGTCGAGGATCATGCCGGGCAGCTTGGCCCGCAATGCCTCGATGCTGTCGGCTTCCGTCACCAGCCCTTTGAGATCAGGCGTGGCCGCCACCCAAACGGCAGCTTCGGAATCCCAATCCGCGTGAACGACAATGGGACGAGCCATGCCTCGATCCTCCTGAAAGCTTACCCATTATAAATAATCAGTTCTGTTCGCCGCGGCGTAGGGGCACCCCTTGTGGGTGCCCTGACTGCGGCCGCGCGGCCACAAGGGCCGCCCCCACGACGCACTAATTCGTTCTCGCGACGCAATCGCATCCGAGCCTTACCACGCCAGTTCAAGAACTCCCCCAAAAGAGGGAGGCGGAGCGCCGGAAGGCGCGTTGTTTTAGAGACCGCGCCAGCGGGCGCGGTTGCCCCCTCCGAATTCTCCCCGCCTATCGAGAAGAACACGGAGGGGGCTCGCCTCTCGGCGCTCCACCGCGGCGCTTGCCACGCCAATGAAGGCCATGGCTCAGCCCCAGGCCGCGCTTCGCGCGATCCACTTCGAGCAGAGGCGTTATCTCCGCCTTGGATCGCGGTCACAGCGATGCACCTCGCACGCCGGTCATAGTGCCGGCTGGTCGATGCCCGGGACCGCCCGGGAGCGGGGTTACAAGCCCCGCCCGCAGGAACCGCACTCGCCCCATCGATCGGCCGTCACCGGTCGACGCCCTCGACGGGCGAGCGGTGTGTATGTAACCGATATGGGGACGAATGTCAAGGGCATCGTCACTATAGATGAGACAAGCGTCAGGCAGCTTATCGCGGCGGAGCTGATATTGCCGCGGGTGCCGCCACCCCGACGATCCCGGGGTTTGGACTTGTCAGCAACAAGCGAACCGCGAACAGCTCCTGGCCTTCGGTCAATTCGTCTTTGCCGATTTCGTCAAAGATCTTGCCGTCGTTGAGGACGTAGCGCGCGAAGCGTTGCAGGCTGCCCGATTTATCGAAATAGGCGGCCATGACTTTGCGCGCGTCATCGGACGCCGTGTAACTGTAGAGCGAGATCGTGCCGATCGTTTTGTTGGGCGCTCCGAGCGCCGCGTCGACGGCGGCGCGCTTGGTTCCGGGCTTGAGGTCGGCCGGCACGAGTGGCGGCAATGTGCCGGCGGGCGTCTGCTTGGTGACCGCCGCGAAGCCGCTTCCCGGCATTGTCAGCGCGGCAACTTGCGCGACGGATTTGGCGTCGGCGCAGGCCTGTTTCAGCTTGGCAAACGCCGCCGAAAAACCGGTCGTGGTCAGCGCGATGCCCGCGGCCGGTCCGGTTTGGCCGCCGAAATCGGGCGCCGGCAGCACGAGGTTGGTATCGTCCGCGATGGGGTCGAGCGCCGCCGCCGCGAGCTTCGCCGCCCGAACAAAGAACTTGGCGTTGCTCTGGACGTAGAACGGGACATGTTTTTCCTTCAGCGTGAGGTCGATCGGCGGCTCGGTCGATGGCGGTGAGGGATCGGTGGCGAGGCGTTCGCGGCCGTAGGTCGAGACGTAAAAACCGTCGACTCCCACGGCGCATCCGAGATTCATAAAGCCGTTGATGTACTGCGGCTTGTCCGCGGTGCGCAGAAAGAAATATTTTCTGACGCTCGGAACCGGCTTGTCGAAATATTGCCAAGCGGTTTCGCCGAATTCCCGGCGATCCAGCCCAAATCGCGAGGCGTCGTCACGGGATAGCCGTCCGAGCGTCGTGTGCGGAATGGCGAAGGCCTCGGTCAGAAGCTCGGCGTTAATGCCCATCTGGTGGAGATAACTGTGCAGCTCAAGGCTGCTTTGCATTCTCGCGAGTTCATTGATGAAGGCGCTGACGTGAAGCTTCGGATTAAGGCTGATGTCGTGGATGCCGAGCGTCACCCACGGCGGAATGAGACGAACGGCGCCGCCGGCGAAGCTGTAAACGCAGGCCGAATTGCACATGGTGATGAGGAAATCCAATCCCGCCTCGACCTGAGGATGGCCGGGGCCTTGCTCGATGCATCGGCCTTCGCTGGCGGAGTCGCGGCTGCAATTGCGCGGGATCGTGCGGCCGACGCTCGCCGTCAGCTTGTGCGCACGGATCAATCGGCCGAGTTCGATCGAGCCGCGCACCGAACCACCCGGCGAATGGAAGAAGATCGGCGGTTTGGCGCCGTTGAGCTGATCAAGGAGGTGCCGGAGGCCTTCGGCCGTGTCGAGCTCGATCCTGCCGTCCGCGGCTATCCAGTCGCTGCAGCCATCGCCGCAGACATTGGCCGGACCATGCGCCGCGTAGAACACCATGGGGCGCATGACAGACGGATCCGTGGTGACGGGCGGGGAATTTGCCGGCCATTGGGTCGCAGCAGGCCGCTGCGTTGCGGCAGGTGCTTGGGGCGTGGCAGGTGTTTGGGGCGTGGCAGGTGCTTGGTTTGTGACAGGTCTTTGGGGCGCAGCAGGAAATGGCGGCGCCTGCGCGGTGGCGGCAAGCGGCCAGGCGGCGCAGCAGGTGAACAGAGCAAACGCGATCCGGAATGAGCGTCGGGATGGCACGGCTGGGTCTGCGGCTAGAGCCTACTACAACCAAAGCACGAGCCCTTATGTCAAGCCTTGCTGCGACCGTTTCGGTGCGGAAAGCGGCGGCTCGTTCCGCGCGCCGATGTCGGCCTATGCGGCAGATCGGAGACGGCCTGTCTCGCAAGGCCGCGACGAAGCGGCGCGGAGTTTCAGGCGGCCTCGGCAAGCGCAAAGCGGCGGCAGTGTTCCAGATAGGCCGCTTCATGCAAGGCGAGGAGCTCAACCACGCTCGCCCACAGCCACGACGGCGCGTCGAGGTTGGACTTCTGGCTTTTCGCCAGGTCGGAGAGCCACGCTCGCCGCTCCGCCTGTTGCATTTGGCGGCCGTGGGCGCGGCCGACGACGCCGGCCAGATAACGCGCGAGCTGCATCGCTTCCGGCCGGGTCAGCCGATCGATTTCGATTTTCAGGTCCTGGGGCATGAGCTCGCGAATGACGACGGCTCGCTTGAGCAGCCTTGCTGCCGTCATGCGCTCGCCGAGGTTGGGCGAAAGCGCTTTGGCGCCCGTTACCACGCGGATCGCATTATCGCGCGGCATCTTCGCTTTCGCTGCACTCGGCGCGGCGGCGGTCGCTCCCTCCTTGACGTCGACCAAACAGAGATCGGAGTTCTTGCCGGTGCCGACCCGCAATAACGCGGCGTAGCGGAGCCGTCCGAGCGAGCTGCACCCTTTCAACCAATAGGCCGCATCGATGAGTTCAATCGGGTCGTGCTTGTCCCGGCCACGAAGCGCGGTCAGAACCGCGGCGACGGCTTTGTCTGCGAACATTTCCCTTAAGGCTGTGCGCTCTTTCCGCGTCAGCGCCCAAAAACGCTCACCGAGCGGTATCGTGGGCTTGACGTTGTCAAGCCGTTCGACCGCCAAATGCCGCCATCGCCGTCGCGTGGAGCGCGCGAGCAGCTGCTGGATCGGCTTCGGCCGGTGCGACTTGTCTCGGATCGCTCCGAACTTGCCCGATAAAGCGGCCTTGTAGCCGACGATAAGCTCTTCCAGAATTTTTGCGGTCGTGACCCCGGAGAGGTCCGATCCCCGCGCTGCCGACGCCAGCGAGAGGCCCAGCCGAATGAGATCGTGCGCGGGGTTGCCGATCACGGTCTGATCGAGATCCCTTATCTGTATCGCAACCCGGCCCTTCGCGTCGGCGAGGGGACCGAGATTGCCGACGTGACAGTCGCCGCAGATCCATACCGGCGGCCCTTCCGGCAGCTTGCAGCGCTCGCTGCTTTCCAGCCATTCGTAAAATTTGACGGTGCTGCCGCGCACATAAGCATGCGCCGACCGCGCCATCTTCAGATTTCGAGTCCGCATCAGGATCTGTTGGCGATCAATGGACTTTGTCATCGAGAATCCCGGGACCGGTATGAAAATGACTCGATTCTACTTTCCACCGCCTTTGCGGCTTTTGGCGCGCAACTTTGGCGCCTGACCTGCTTTAATTTGCTTCAGCTTGATACAGACGACCGTCAGCCAGGTGATGTCGAAGGCGTTGCCAAGCCCTTCGTTATCTTGATGGTCCATGCTGGTGTAGGTCTTGTCGATGCCGACGGCCCAGATCTCTTCTCCGGCCTGTCGCAACGCCACGACAACATCGGCACCGTCCATGCCCGCTGCCTGCTTTGCAAACAGATCCCATAGCTTGTCGCGAAAAGGGGAAACCGCATCGATTTGCGATTTGGCTTTTTTGGTCATTATCAATATGCCTTCATCAATATGCCTTCCCGAAGCCTATCGGTTTCGGCCGCCGGCGTTTGCCGACTGATCCCGATTCGGAAGTCCGATGGACGCCTCCGCGTCAGGCGATTCCTGCGCGATCGCGGCGAAGCGCGCGGTCACTGCCTCAAGCCAGGCCGTCGCCATTGCGACGAACGTTTCACGTTCGTGCACAGACCTCGCGGTCTCCGCCCACCCCAGGCATTCTTCAGCGCACTCAATCAATTGCGTTATCTCCACAGAACCCCCGCGGTTTCGAACCCCCAGTCGAACGCGCATCCTGCCCGAGAGTTCCGTGCGGATCGTCTTGCTCCCTTGTCTCGCCTCGTCCCAAATGAGACAACCATTAGCTGCGGCTCTCGACCGCCTCAGGCCAACACCGGATCAGCACGCCTGAAACTATGAATCGTCCGTTTCATTTGTCCTGGAAAATTCTCCTGGCCGGCGCCGTGATGCTGGCCGGCCTCGGCGTCGCGCTTGCCGACGATGCGGCCGATGCCAGCGCGGCGTATCGGCGTGGCGATTACGCAACGGCCCTTGCGCTTTACCGTACGCTCGCCGAGCAAGGCGACACCGCAGCACAAAACATCCTCGGCAATATGTATGACCAAGGCGAGGGGGCGTCCCGTAATACGGTAGAAGCGAACAAGTGGTGGTATAGGGCGGCGCTGCACGGCGACACCGACGCGCTCCGTCACTTCGCCAACATGAGTTGCCAGAAGCTTTATCCGAACGGGAAGGGTGCGATACCGGGCGTGAACTGCCTCAATACCGGCGGCGCCAATTACGATCTTCTGGTCAAGTCCAACGATATCGCCGTGCCGCCGTCACCCGCGGCCGTTGTCGCGCCGAAGGCGACGCCTGCCGCGGTAGCGCCGCTGGCATCGCGGGTCGAGGTCCCGGTGGGGCGAGAGCATGGCACGTTCACGGTGCCGGTCGAAGTAAACGGCGAGATGACGCTCGACTTTATTGTCGACAGCGGTGCCGCCTTTGTCACTCTGCCGGCCGACATCTTTGCCAGGCTGCAGCAGGACGGTTCGGTCCGAGATTCAGACCTGCGCGGCAGGGGAAAAATGACGCTGGCCGACGGCTCGACCCGCGAAGGCGCGATTTTTATCATCCGCTCATTGCGGCTGGGCGGCATGCTGTTCGAGAATATCAAAGGCGCGGTGGTGCCCGAGGGCGGCAAGCTGTTGCTCGGTGAAACGTTTTTTGCGCGGGTCAAATCGTGGTCGATCGACAATGACAAAGGCAAACTCATTCTCGATATGGCGTCGGCCAACGACATGCCGACCTATCGCGAGCAAATAGTCAGTATTTTGTCGCGCAATAAAAACTATCCGGCCGATTCGGCGAGTCGGGGCGAACAAGGCACCGCAATCGTCAGCTTTACGATCGATCGCAACGGCCGCTTGCTCGAACGCCATCTCAATCAGAGTGCCGGCTCGCCCGCGCTCGACCGGGAGGCGCTCGGTCTTCTCGACCGCTCGCAGCCGTTTCCGCCGCTTCCGCCGGACTACACGGAAGTCCAATTGACCATGGTCGTCCCGCTCACCTTTGCGATTCCCGCCTCCGGAGCGGCAGCGAAATAGCCGCGCCTACTCAAAACCGCAGCGGCTTGACCTGTTGCACGTTGGGAATCTGCTGCACCTTGGCGAGCACGTCGGGCGGCACGGTGCCGTCGATCTCCACGAGCGCGATGGCGTTGCCGCCGGCCGATTCGCGGCCGAGATGGAAGGTCGCGATATTGATGCCGGCGCCCGCGAGCAGCATGGCGAAGGCGCCGACGAAGCCCGGTCTGTCCTGATTGGTGACATAGAGCATCGAGGGACCGAATTCCGCGTCGATGCGGATGCCCTTGATGTTGACGATGCGCGGCCGGCCGTCGGCATAGACCGTGCCCGATACCGATCGGGTCTGGCGGTCGGTGACGACGGCCACCGTGATCAAGCTATCGTAATCGCCTTCTACATCGCGTTTGGTCTCTTCGACCGCGATGCCGCGCTCCTTGGCGACGATCGGGGCTGAGACCACATTGACGTCCTGCAGCATTGGCCGCAGCAGGCCCGCGACCGCGGCCGCGGTCAGCGCCTTGGTGTTCATCTGCGCGACTTCGCCCTCGTAGGTGATCTGCACCTGCTTCAGCCCGGTCTCGGTGAGCTGGCCGGCGAAGGAGCCGAGTTTTTCGGCGAGCGCCACGAAGGGTTTCAGTTTCGGCGCTTCCTCGGCGCTGATCGAGGGGAAGTTGACCGCGTTGGTGATGGCGCCGCGGAGCAGATAATCCGACATCTGCTCGGCGACCTGCAGCGCGACATTCTCCTGTGCTTCCGTGGTCGCGGCGCCGAGATGCGGCGTGCAGACGACGTTCGGCAGGGCAAACAGCGGGCTAGCGGTCGCCGGCTCCTCGCGAAACACGTCGAGCGCGGCACCGGCGACATGGCCCGATTTGAGCGCGTCGTAAAGCGCGGTCTCCTCGACCAGTTCGCCGCGTGCGCAATTGATCAGGCGGACGCCCTTTTTGGTCGCGGCGAGCGTCTCGGCATTGATGATGTTGCGGGTCTTGTCGGTAAGCGGGGTATGCAGCGTGATGAAATCGGCGCGCCGCAACAGTTCGTCGAGCTCGACCTTTTCGACGCCGAGCTTGACCGCGCGCTCGGCGGACAGAAACGGATCGTAGGCGATCACCTTCATCTTCAGCCCGATCGCGCGGTCGGCGACGATCGATCCGATATTGCCGCAGCCGACGATGCCGAGCGTCTTGCTGAAGATCTCGACGCCGAGAAATTTGTTCTTCTCCCATTTGCCGGCCCGGGTCGATACGTCGGCCTCGGGGATCTGCCGCGCCAGCGCCAGCATCAGCGTAATGGCGTGCTCGGCGGTGGTGATCGAGTTGCCGAACGGCGTGTTCATGACGATGATGCCGTGGGCGGTCGCGGCCGGGATATCGACATTGTCGACGCCGATGCCGGCGCGGCCGATCACTTTGAGGCCGCCCGCCTGATCGAGAAGCTTGGCGGTGACTTTGGTGGCCGAGCGGATGGCGAGGCCGTCGAAGCCCGCGACTGCGGCGGCAAGCTTTTCTTTGTCCTTGCCGAGATTGGGCTGGAAATCGACCTCGATGCCGCGATCCTTGAAGATCTGGACGGCGGCGGGCGACAGCGCATCGGAAATGAGAACGCGGGGAGCCGGAACGTTGGAAGCCATGGCGAAATCCTTTTTGGTCAGCGCAACCAACGCAGCATGTGGGGGTAGGGCGCGATACCCTTTGCGGCGGCCTGATGCGGTTCGCAGCTCATGCCGTAGAGTTGGAGAAGCGGCACGCCGAAATAGCGGCCGGCAGTGAAGTTCTCGATGATGGAGTCGGATCCGCCTTTGTAGCCGTCGGGGTGAAACACAATGGCGGGATCGAGGTCGAGATGACGGAGCGCGGCATAGGACCAGGCGATCGCTGTCAGTTCGTCGCCCGGGCTCGGTGACAGGGTTGGCGCATCGCGGTCGGCCGGATCGGTGACGGCGAGGTGTCCCGCTTCGTGCAGGAGGTCGCCGGGGTGCGCCAGCCGGGCTTCATCGATCAGAATCGCGCCGTGACTGATCTCAAGGCCGGGCAGGAAGGTCGTTTCCGAAAGCGATGCCGCGCAAACATCGATGCCGATACCGCGAACGAAAGCGGAAAGCCGCTCGGTGAGAGGATCGGCGAACGCAGCCTTGGCGGACATGGTCGCAGCAGGCATGGTCGCGGCAGGCATGGTCGCGGCAGGCATGGTCGCGGTAGGCATGGTCACGGCGGGCATGGCTCAAGCCGCCTTCGCCAGCGCGTCCTTGAATGTTTCCTTGGCGTTGGCGTAGGCCCAGTCGAGCCATAGCGTGAGGGCTTCGACGTCGCTTTTTTCCGACGGTCGAGCCGCACCAGATGCGCAAGCCCGGCGGCGCGTCGCGATAGGCGTCGATGTCGTAGGCGACGCCTTCCTTGTCGAGCGCAGCGGCGATCGCTTTGACGAACGCCGCCTGGGCTTCGGGCGCGAGGCGGCCGACGGCAGGATCGACCACCTTCAGGCAGACCGAGGTGTTGGAGCGAGTGGCCTCTTCGCGGGCCAGAAAATCGATCCAGTCGGTGCGCAGCAACCCAGTCGGCGATCGCCTTGGCGTTGGCGTCGGCCCGCGCATGGAGCGCCTTCAACCCACCGATCGACTTCGCCCAGTCGAGCGCGTCGAGATAGTCCTCGACGCAGAGCATCGACGGCGTGTTGATGGTCTCGCCCTGGAAGATGCCTTCGACGAGCTTGCCGGCTTTGGTCATGCGGAAGATTTTCGGCAGCGGCCAGGGCGGCGTGTAGCTCTCGAGCCGCGCCACGGCGCGCGGCGACAGGATCAGCATGCCGTGGGCGGCTTCGCCGCCGAGCGCTTTCTGCCAGGAGAAAGTCACGACATCGAGCTTTGCCCAATCGAGCGGCTGCGCGAAGGCAGCCGACGTCGCATCGCAGATCGCAAGCCCGGTGCGGTCGGCTGCGATCCAGTCGGCGTTCGCGACGCGCACGCCGGAGGTCGTGCCGTTCCAGGTGAAGACGATATCGCTTGCCGGATCGATTCCGGTGAGTTCGGGCAGTTCGCCATAGGGGGCGCGCCGCACCGTGACGTTTTTGAGCTTCAGCTCTTTGGCGACGTCGCTGACCCAGCCTTCGCCGAAGGATTCCCAGGTCAGCATCGTCACCGGCTGCGGGCCGAGCAGCGACCACAGCGCCATTTCGATCGCGCCGGTATCGGAGGCCGGCACGATGCCGATGCGGTAGTCCGCCGGCACCTGCAAAACCTCGCGCGTCAGATCGATGGCGCGCTTGAGCTTGGCCTTGCCGGGCTTCGAGCGGTGCGAACGGCCGAGCACCGCAGCATTGAGATTTTGGGGGGTCCAGCCGGGGCGCTTGGCGCAGGGGCCGGAGGAAAAATGCGGCACAGCGGGCCGCACGCGAGGCGTCGTTCCAGTCATGATCTATCCTTCCAGATAGTCGCCCCTCGTTGGGGAGGGGTGTCCCGGCGCCGGAATTAAGGAATAGCGCGGCCGCCGTCAAGCGGCGCACGCAAGAATTCGCGGCGATGGGGCTGCGGAGACTGGCGGCGCGTTCAGAACTTGACGCCGACGCCGACCCGGACGTTCTGCATATTGAGCTGAACCCCGTCGACCGGGGCAAAATAGATGAATTCGTATTCGCCGCGGACAAAGAGGTTCGGCAATACGGCGGCATCGACGCCGAAACCGGTGGCGAAGCCGTAGGCGAAAGTCTGGCCCACCGAATTCGTCTGCGACTCGGTAGGAACGCTTATGTTGCAATTCGTTGTACTGGGAACGTTGATATTACACAGCGGGGTGAGCGGCGGGGTCTCCGAATCGGGATAGTCGACCGCCGAATAGGCCACCGTGGCGCCGCTCGATGTCGACATCTTACCGACGGCTAAACCGGCAAATCCGTAAGGCAGGAATTGGCCGGCCTGGTACCCGGCACGCGCGCGGAACGTGGCGATGTCGGTCATGCTCATGGCGGCCTGACCGGTGACGGTCAAGGTGTAAAAGTAATGATGGCCGGCGGGCAGGTTGCCGCTATCGGTGAAGTCTCGCGTGATGCTGCCGGCGGATGCCGAAGACAAGAAGACGTGATTGTAGTTCAGTTCGCCGCCAAGAATCAGATTCTGCCACTCGACATTATAACCGATGAAGCCGCCGAGACTTGAGTTCTCCGGATAACGGGAGCCGAGCACCGTCCAATTCGATACATTCTGATCGTTTTCGATCGACGTGTTGCGCAGGATGAAGGCCACGTCGGGCCCCACGGACGGCCCGAAATTCACATCCGAGCTTGAAAATCCGCCCTGAGCGCCGCCGTAGAATCCGCCCCAATGATAGGCCGGCTCCGGACCGCGCAATACGTCGAAATCACCCGCATATGCGTGTGGCGCCAGCGCCAACAAGACACCCGCACAGATGACCCAACGCATCGGCCACGCCCTCTTTATGCTTGGCGCGCATACAGCCGCCAATGGGCGCGATCATCGGGCATTAACCTTAATGGAGCGTTAGCCGCGGCCGGGCCTTAAGTCATTCTCCGGCCGCGCGGAAAAGCGGGGCTGCAAAAGCGAAACGGCGCGGTGGAGCCGCGCCGTTTGCATTTCCTGACGGATTGTTTCGCTCAGCCGCGGGTCGATAGCGGATATTGCGGCGGCTGATACTGCGGCTGGTACTGCGGCGGCGCGTAAACCGGCGCCGGCTGCGGCACCATCACCGGCGGCGGGGCATAGACCGGGGCTTGTTGGACCGGCTGCTGCACCATCACGGCGGGCTGCGGCGCGATCATGATCGGCGGCGATTCGATCGGGAAGCGCCAGCGCATGCCGATCATGAAATCCTGCGAGGTGAGATTCTGGAGCTTATAGGTATCGGGATTGCAGCCCCCGGCGCAGTAGACCTGATCGCTGACCGAGCCGTAGCTGAGATAGCGGTAGGCCAATTCGAGCGAGAAATTCTGCGTCACATTGTAGGCAAGACCGGCGTGGAGCGCCCAAGCGAAGTTCAATTGGCTGGCATTGGTGCCGACGCCGTTGCCCGACGTGCCGATGCCGGTGTCGGTCAGATCGGCGAAGGTATTGTAGGCGCCGCCGATGCCGAAACCGATGAACGGCGTCAGGCAGTCCCAGGTGCCGAGATCGATATAGGCATTGGCGAGAAAGATGTCGGACTTCAGGAAGGCGTTGTACTGGTCGCCCGCCACGCAGCCGCCGCCGCAATCATAGGTCAGGAAGGCGTTGAAGGAACTCTTGGTGCGGTATTCGGCGGTGACGTCGAAGCGCAGCCAGTTGTTGAACTCGTAGCCGACGCCGGCGCCGAAGAAGGTGGTATCGCCCATCGCGGCATGCTGGGTGAGGATGTCGACGGGGGCGTTGAGCGGATTCGGCTCGAACACGAAATTGGCCTGGCTGGTCATGCCGACGCCGATATAGCCGCGCAAATACCACGCGCCTGCCGGCTGTTGCATGACAACTTGCATGGGCTGATAGGTCAGTTGCGGCTGCGGGGGCGGCGGCAACTGTTGGGGCATGTCCGCGGCGTAGGCCGTGCTTGCTGACCATCGCGGCTGCGGCGGCGCGGACCAGAAGCTTGACGCTTACCATCGCTTCGTCCTCTTCCTCGACGCGGCCGCGCGCGCAGCGGTGCAGCGTCGTTTCAGAACGAAGGTAGGCAGCAAATGTTTAAGCGGGTCTTAACCTTAACGCTTAACCATAGTTGTTAACGGCAGCGCGCTGGCGCCGCGCCGCGAAACCTCGAACGGCGGCGTTGTTGACGCGTCGCCGTCAGGCGGCCGTCACGCAACCGATTAATATTCGTAAACCATTGTGATGGCAGGGCCTGACGGTGAAGCTCGACCAGCCCGTGCAGCCGGTCAGTCCTTGTCGTCCTCGAGTTCGCCGATGTGGTGCTGGGCGTAGAGCTGGAGGCCGAGCTTGGCGACGAGATCGAGCTGGGTCTCGAGGAAGTCGATGTGCTCCTCCTCGTCGTGCATCAGCTTCTCGAACAGGTCGCGCGACACGTAATCCTTGACCGCATGGCAATGGGTGGCGGCTTCCTCATAGAGCGCGCGCGCCGACATTTCGGCGGCCAGGTCGCAGTCGAGCACTTCCTTGACGTTCTGCCCGATGTGCAGCGGATCGAGCACCTGCATGTTGGGAAAGCCGTCGAGAAAGATGATGCGCTCGACGAGCTTGTCGGCGTGCTCCATCTCCTCGATCGATTCCTTGCGCCATTGCTTGGCCAGCGCCTTGTAGCCCCAATTGTCGAGCAGCCGGTAATGCAGCCAGTACTGATTGACCGCGGTCAGCTCGTGCCGCAGGGACTTGTTGAGGTAATCGACGACTCCGGGATCGCCTCTCATGATCGCGCTCCTGCATTCACTCTGTACCTGAGTTGCGGCTGATTTGCACAGTGATAGCCTAGTGCGCGCGAAGCCGGAAGCGGCGAATCGCGCCGTTCTCGCGGCGGAAATCTCCGTTACCGAGGAACGGGTCAGGGTGTGGTGCCGCGGCAGCACGCCGGTTCGGCGGCGCCGAGCGCCTCGTCCATGATGCGCCGGATGGTGCGCGCGCAACGCCCGCATTGCGGGCTGCAGCCGAGGCAATGATAGACCTCGCCGGTCGTGCGCGGCGCGCTCGCCGACCGCCAGCGTCGCGCGGACATCGTGGTCCGTGAATACGTTGCAGGAGCAGACGATCATGGCGAAAGAAGCCCGGCGGCAAATTGGTACGATCCGCAACTATGCCTAGCGGAACGGCGAAATCCTTGCAAAGAGAAAGTTGTATTTTATAGGGATTCTAATCTTGCCGCACGCGTGACTCGATCGCCGCTCCGCGTCCGATGCTATCAATAAGCTGCGGCGGATTCTTCAGCTATCCTCCGGCCGCCGGCGGAAGCGGCTGCGCAGCCGGCAAAGCCGCGACGGCACTTGGCACAGATCGTCGAGCAGACCTACGGCGCGCTGTCCCCGCGCCAGCGCGCGGTCGAGTGCCGCCATGGTGCGCGCCAGCCCGGGATCGTCGTCGCTTACCCATGTGCGCAGTACCGCGCTGAAGAGGAGCGCCAGCCCCTGGGCCCGGACCATGCCGCGCGGGCCCGACGCGCCGATGCCGGCGGCCGTCAGCATCCATTGCTGCGAACGCACGGCAAGCCGATTGAGCGCGAGCGCGAGCGGCGGATTGCGGCCCGCCGAGCGCAACAGCGAAGCGACCGCGGCGCGATGCGGCGCCAGGATTTCAAGCCGGCGCATCAACACGTCGAACAGCCGTTCGCGCGGCGGCTCTTCCGCCATGTCGCTAAAATCCTCGCCGAGCACGGCGCGATCGACCGCCTTCATGTGGGCGGAAAGGATCGCCAGATTTGAACCGAACTCGCCGCGCAATTGCGCAAGCGACAGGCCCGCCGTCTCGGCAATCTCCGCGAAACCGATCTGCTCGATGCGTTTCTCGGCGAGGAGCGCGAGAAAAGCTGCGATGATCTTGCTCGCGATCGCCGGCGGGAGGGGCGGTATCACGGGCCGCATCGGTTTTTTGCGCCGGCTTTGCTCGCGGGCTTGCGGGAGGGTTTGCGGGCCATGACGGAAACTCCTTGGCGTGCGCTGTCGCTGCACCACGACTTTCAATGTAGGGCCGCGCGGTGGCCGTTCCAAGGCGGCACATCTTGACGAGAATGTCAGCCCGCGAGTTCGCGCGAGCGTGCGGTGGCGGCGGCGACGGCCTTGTCGAGCAGCGCGGCGAAGCCATTCTGGCTCATCAGGACTGCGAGCGCTGCCGCTGTGGTGCCGCCGGGCGAGGTGACGTTTTCGCGCAGCACCGCGGCATCGAGCGGCGACCGGTGCAGCAATTCGCCCGAGCCGGCGACGGTTTCGCGCGCGAGCTTTACCGCCAATTCCGGCGGCAGGCCCGCCGCCACGCCGGCCTGTGCGAGCGCTTCGGCGAGCAGAAAGACATAGGCCGGTCCCGAGCCGGAGACCGCGGTGACGGCGTCCATCAGAGCTTCGTCGCCGATCCATTCGACCGCGCCGGTCGCCGCCAACAGCCGGTGCGCCAGTTGGCGCTGCTCGGCGTTGGCGTCGCGCGCCACCGCGACCGTGATGCCGCGCCCGATCGCCGCCGGCGTATTCGGCATGGCGCGGACGAGCGCGCAGGGCCGGCCGAGCGCGCCGGCGAGGAAGGCCAGCGTGCGGCCTGCCATGATCGATACGACGAGGGTCGCGGGGGCAACGAGCGGCGCGAGAGCGGGGATCGCCTGCGCCGCGATTTGCGGCTTCAACGCAATGACCAGTGCGGCGGCGCTTGGCAGCGTGCGCGGATCCGGATTAAGCCGCAGACCGCGGCCGGCGAGCGCAGGCGATCTGCGCCGACGGCTGCGGCTCGAGCACCGCGACCTGCCGCGGATCGAGTCCAAGCTCGAGCCAGCCCTCGAGCAAGGCGCCGCCCATTTTGCCGGCGCCGGCCAGCACCAAGGCGCCGGAAAAATCGCTTAAGGTCGGATGAGTTTCCGGGTTTGGGCCGGGCGGAGACATCGCGTCGGTCAGGCTTGGTTCACGGTCAGGCTTGGTTCACGGTCAAGCCTGGCCCGCGGTCTCGAACATGGCGGAATCCATCGCCTCGCGCGCCGATTTGCCCGCCCAGATGACGAACTGGAATGCCGGAAAGTAGCGCTCGCAGGAATCGAGCGCGCGTGCCGAGCACCGCCTCGCATTGCCGGCCCGAGGCGGTGACGCCGCCGGCAAGAACCAGCGCATGGCGAAACATCACCACGCCGTTCTGCATCCAGACGTCGAAATGTCCGATCCACAATTGCTCGTTGATCTTGGCAATGAGCTGCTGCACGTCGGCGAGGCGGGCTTCCGGCACCTTCATGTCGAAGGCGCAGGCGAGATGCAGCGCCTCGATATCGCCCATCCAGGTGAACGAACCTGGTAATTGGTCCAGCGGCCGGTGACGACGATGCCGATCTCGTCTTCGCCCGCGCGTTCGAACGGCCAGTTGTTGCCGGCCGCCATGTGCTCGACCACGTCGAGCGGATTGTCGGGTTGATCGCGGACGATTTCGATGAGGGACATGCCGCCTCCACAGTGCCGCCAAATAAGGCCGCTAAGTAAGAGTGGATATGCGCACGCCACAGGAACGCTGAGGGCGCCGGCTGCGATTTGACGCAGGAACAAGTTGGAGCCGCGGATTGACTGCATTCCGCGAATCAGCCGGCCCGCCGACTGAATCATCCCGCCTGAATCCGCGCAAGACCTTCATCCACCGCCGAACCAAAGGACTTCTAAGCGCAGAGGCACTCATGAAGTGATTTGCGGTCGCGGCACAATGCCGGACATGAGTCCGTCCACAGCCGATCCTGCGACAAACTGACTCGGGGCCGCGAGCGGGCGGTTTTTGGCCGGCGCGAAGCGTTCAGTCGAACAGGCTCGACACCGATTCCTCGGCGGCGGTGCGGCTGATGGCTTCGCCGATCAGTGTTGCGATCGACAGCACGCGGATATTTTTCGATTCGCTCACGGCCTTGGTCGGCTGAATCGAATCGGTGATCACGAGTTCCTTCAGCCGCGAACTGCCGACCCGCGTGATGGCGCCGCCCGACAGCACGCCGTGGGTGATGTAGCCGTAGACTTCGGTGGCGCCCTTCTCGAGCAGCGCATCGGCGGCGTTCACCAGCGTGCCGCCGGAATCGACGATATCGTCGACCAGGATGCAGATGCCGCCCGAGACCTCGCCGATGACGTTGACCACTTCGGATTCGCCCGGCTGCTCGCGCCGTTTGTCGATGATGGCGAGCGGCGCATCGATGCGCTTGGCGAGCGCGCGCGCGCGCACCACGCCGCCGACGTCGGGCGACACCACGATGACCTTTCGGATATCGAAGCGCTCCTTGATGTCGCGCATGATGACCGGCGCGGCGAACAGATTGTCGGTCGGGATGTCGAAGAAGCCTTGGATCTGGCCGGCGTGGAGATCGAGCGTCAGCACGCGATCGGCGCCGGCGCGGGTGATCAGATTGGCGACGAGCTTGGCCGAGATCGGCGTCCGCGGGCCGACTTTGCGGTCCTGCCGGGCATAGCCGAAATAGGGGATCACCGCGGTGATGCGCCGCGCCGACGCGCGCCGCAGCGCGTCGGTGATGATCAGCAATTCCATCAGGTGGTCGTTGGCGGGGTACGACGTCGACTGGATCACGAAGACGTCGGCGCCGCGGACGTTTTCCTGGACCTCGACGAAAATTTCCATGTCGGCGAAACGCCGCACCACCGCCTTTGTCATCGGCGGTGCCAAGATAGCCGGCGATGCTTTCGGCCAGCGCAGGATTGGAATTGCCGGCGACGAGCTTGATCGCGCCGTTGTTGCCCTTCATTCCCGCTCTCCCGCACGCGTCGCGTTGCGAGCATGACGATCATGCCCGATCGATGCCAGCCCGGCCAAAGGCAAAGGTCTGATACAAGCCGCCTTCGGCGCTGGCAATATGAATCAAGGGCTTGTCCCCGCAGGATTTTCCGGCGCAATCCGAGCCGCGAAGGCCATATTGACGCTGCCGCACGATCTGCCGATTACGGTCCAAGCCGGCCATCGGATCGACTTGGCGCGCATCGACCCCGAGGCCTGGAACGAGGCCTCGAAGGTGAGTTATTGGACGCAGGACCATAGGTTGATGCGCGATGTTATTGCGGGCGCGCTCGTCACGTCAGCGCAATCGCGTTGATATGTCGCCCATAATCGGCTTCGCCGTTATGCGTGGTGCGCCGATAGCTGAAAAAGCGCGCCGGATCGGCGTAGGTGCACAGGCCGAGATCCTCCACGTGGCCGACACCGGCGCGGGCAAGCCGCGCCGCCACATAGCCGCCGAGATCGAACAGCGCATGGCCGCCGCGCGGGGCGGCCGCAAAAAACCTGTTGCTGGCGTGGTCCTCGGCGGCAAAGCGCTCGATCAGATCGGGGCCTACTTCATAACTCGGTTGTCGGATCATCGGACCGATAGCGGCGAGGGTGTCGCCGCGCTTCCCGCCAAGACGTTCCATGGCATCGACGGTCGCCTCGATGACGCCTGCGAGCGCGCCGCGCCAGCCGGCATGCGCGGCGCCGATCACCTTCGCCTTCGGGTCGGCGAAAAGAATGGGGCCGCAGTCGGCGGTGGTGACGCCGATGGCGAGCGCGTGCAGCCGCGTGACGATGGCATCGGCACGCGGGCGCGCTTCATTCGTCCACGGCGTTTCGGCGACGACGACAGTGGGCGAGTGGATCTGATGGACGGTGAGGAAACGGTGCGGCTCGACGCCGACCGCGGCCGCCATGCGCGCCCGGTTTTCGGCGACACGATCGGCGGCATCGCGCGAACCGGTGCCGCCGTTGAGGCTCGCATAGAGCCCGCCGGAAACGCCGCCCTCGCGGGTGAAGAAGGCATGCCGGATGCCGGTCAGCAACAGCGAGCGCGCTTCGATCTTCATGGTTCAAACTTCATGGTTCAACTTTCACGGCTCGAACCCAGGCAACACGCCAAGCTCCGGCGCGGCGATGGCCATGGCCTTGAACAAATCGCCCATGCCGTGCGCGCCCTCCGCGATCAGGCGAGAGAACGCGATCTCGATATCGGCGGCCTTGTCGCGCGGCGCGTTTGCCTTCAGGGCCGCCGCGCGGTCTTCGATGCCGAGCCGGAGAAACAGATCGCGCTGCCGGATCGGGCCATGGATACGCGCACCGATACTCTCCGCACACTGTCCGATCGCCTCGAAATCGACATGCGCCGTCAGATCGGCCTCACCTGGGTTGCGCAGCGGATCGGCGAAAGCGTGGCCGGCGACCGCCTGCAGCGTCTCGCCGAGGCCGGAATGGGCGTGACCGTAATCGATGATCAGGGCCGCTCCGCCGCCGCGCATCCGCCGTCCCAGTTCGAGTGCGATATTGTCTGTGCGCCATTCGTAGATCGAGCCTGCGGGCGATTTCCGCAAGGCTCGCGGCAGCGAGGATTCGAAAAACGGCAAGGGATCGCGCGCCGTGCCGATAAGGAATTTCCCGTCGGGCCCGATCTCGACGACGCGCTCGTGCCAGCCGTCCGCGTGCTTGACGGCCTGATGGATCGGCAGCGCGTCGATGAACTCGTTGGCGACGAGGATTGCGGGGCCGGCGGGCACTTCTTCAAGCGCGGTGTGCCACTCGATCGGCACGTCGAGCGGCTCGAGGCGCCGCCGCTGCAGTTCGCGCAGCGCCGGACTGATCTCGACGAGATGCAGGACGATGGCGGCGCGAAATGGCCTCATCACTTTCGCCGCCCGCAAGGCATCGACCATCAGGGTGCCGCGGCCGGGGCCGAGCTCGATGACGCGGACATTCTCCGGCGCGCCCATGCGCTGCCAGACCGCGGCCATCCACAGCCCGATCAGCTCACCGAACATCTGGCTGATTTCCGGCGAGGTGATGAAATCGCCGCCGGCGCCGAGCGGATCGCGATTGATGTAATAGCCGTAACGCGGGTGCGTCAGGCAGAGCCGCATATAGTCGGACAGCGGCAGCGGTCCGGCGATGGCGATGAGCCGGCGGATTTCGCTCTCCAGCGGCGCACGCGCATCAGCCATTTTTGTTCGTCGGCTCGCGCGTCAGGGCGACGCTGAGGAGAGCAATGCCGGCCAGCATCAAGGGAATGCTGAGCAGCATGCCCATGGTCAACCCGCCCCACAGGAAACCGAGCTGCACGTCCGGCTCGCGAAACAATTCGCACGTGGTCCGCGCGATGCCATAGCCGAGCGCGAAGACGCCGGCCGTGACGCCCGGCCGCTTGAGGCCGCCGCATCGCACCAGTATGGCGAGCACGATGAACAGCACGACGCCTTCCAGCGCCGCCTCGTAGAGCTGGCTCGGATGGCGCGGGATCGGACCGGCTTTAGGAAAGATCATGGCCCAGGGCACGTCGGTCGGCCGGCCCCACAATTCGCCATTGATGAAATTGGCGATGCGGCCGAGAAACAATCCGATCGGCGCCACAGCCGAGGTCACGTCGGCGAGCGACAGCACCGGAATGCCGCGGTGCCAGGCGAACCAGACGATGGCGACGATGCAGCCGGTGAGACCGCCGTGAAACGACATGCCGCCGTTCCACAATTGCAGGATCTCAATCGGGTTGGCGGCAAAGTGCGGCAGATTGTAGAACAGCACGTAGCCGGTGCGGCCGCCGAGAATGATGCCGAGCGTGATCCAGACGACGAAGTCGTCGAAGTCGAGCACCGTAAACGGCGCCGGGCCGCCCCATAGCCGCTCCGATGCGACGATGGCGCGCGCATAAAACCAGCCGGCGATAATGCCGACGATATAAGCGAGCGCGTACCAGCGCACCGCCAGCGGGCCGAGCGAAATCAAGATCGGGTCGATCGACGGGTAGGGGATGACCGGCAGGACGAACATTCTTTTCCTTAGCGCTCGGGCGTTACGACGTTACCCCCCTTTGGCCCCTTGCGGCCGCGGCGCACCATCGCCATTGTTGCCCATGATGGCAAGTTCGCCGCGCACGCCGGATTGCGCGCCGAGTTTTGCCCGCTGGGCCAAGGGTTTTCTAGAGGCTGGAGGCGATCATGGTGCAGACGACAAACCGGTTCTTCGACGAGGTGGCGCGCTTGATGAACGACGCGGCCGGTGTTGCGCAGGGCGTCCGGCGCGAGTTCGAGACGCTGTTCCGCACCCAGGCGGAGCGCTGGTTGCGCGATCTCGATCTGGTCAAGCGCGAGGAGTTCGAGGCGGTCAAGGAGATGGCCCGCATCGCGCGCGAAGACGGCGAAGCGCTGAAGGCCCGCGTTGCGGCGCTGGAAGCGGCGCTGGTCAAAGCTGACGCAGGCACCGCTCCGCAGCATCCGGCCCGGGTGAATCCTTTCCGGGTCAACTGCCGGGCGAGCCGCCCGCGCCCGCCAATCCGGGCACCTTCTAGCCCTGGATAGAGCTTTCGCCGCTGTTCCTTGTCTTTTTACAGACCTGCGCCGCTATAAGCGCCGCGGCCGCGCGCTGCTACAGCACCCCTGGAGGCTAGCGCGGAAATTCCCTTTTAATCACAGGGCTTTAGACAAGGATCTCATCATGGCTACCGTCAATCTGATCAAGGCGGCGGCGCGTTCGCGGGCAGGCAAGGGGGCCGCCCGGGCCGAACGTCGTGCCGGCCGCGTTCCCGGAATCATCTACGGCGACGGCAAGGAGCCGCTGCCGATCTCGCTCGAGTATGCCGATTTGCGCCAGCGCATCTATGCCGGCCATTTCCTCACCACCATCCACGACGTCGAAATCGACGGCGTGAAGCATCGCGTCATTCCGCGCGATTTCCAGCTCGACGCCATCCGCGACCTGCCGCTGCATGTCGACTTCATGCGGCTCGGCGAGGGCGCGACCATCCGGGTCAATATTCCGGTCATGGTGCGCAACGCCGAACAGTCGCCGGGCGTCAAGCGCGGCGGCACGGTGTCGATCGTGACCCATACGGTCGAGGTGCGGTGCCGCGCCGACGCTATCCCGGCCGGCATCGAGGTCGATGTCGGCGCGCTCGAGATCAATCACTCCAGGCATTTGAGCGATATCAAGCTCCCTGACGGCGTCCGCGCCGTTTCCGGTCGTGACATCACGCTGGTGACGGTGGTGCCGCCGTCGGGCTACGCCGAAGAACTCAAGGCCGCCGCCGATGCCGCTGCCGCTGCCGCCGCTGCCGCTGCGGCCGCCGCCGCTGCCGGTCCGGCTCCCACGGGCCCCACCGGTGCTCCGGGCGCCGCACCGGGCGCGCGCCGCTGCACCGGCCGCCGGTGGCGCCGAGAAGAAGTGAGGTTCGGCTCCGCCGCATTAAAGCGGGACGACTGCGATGCTGCTCCTGGTCGGTTTGGGAAATCCGGGAGCGCGCTATGCCGGCAACCGGCACAATGTCGGCTTCATGGCCGTCGAGGAAATCGCCAAGCGCCACGGCATCGGTCCGTGGCGCCGGCGTTTCCAGGGAGTGGCCTGCGAGGGGCCGATCGGCGGTGAGCGCGCGCTATTGCTGTTGCCCGGCACTTTCATGAATGAATCCGGCCGCGCCGTCGCCGAGGCGGCGCACTTCTACAAGCTGCCGCTGAAAGACATCACGGTATTCCACGACGAGATCGATCTGCCGCCCGCCAAGGTCAGGGTCAAAATCGGCGGCGGCATTGCGGGTCACAACGGCTTGCGTTCGATCTCCGAGCATATCGGCAACGATTACCGGCGGGTGCGCATCGGCGTCGGTCATCCGGGCAACAAGGACATGGTGCAGCATTATGTGCTGGGCGATTTCGCCAAGAGCGAGCGCGGTTGGGTCGAGGCGCTGATCGCGATCCTTGCGGATAATGCCGAGCTTCATTGCGCGGGGCGATGACGCGACATTTCAGAACAAGGTTCATCTCGCCATGGAGGCCAAGGGCTTTGGCGACCAGCAAGACGACGGCCATAAGAACGGCGGCCGGAAGAACAACGGTAGTGAAACGGCGTGAACTGCCGGCAAACGGGTTGAAATTTCATGGGCTTTAAATGCGGCATCGTCGGCCTGCCGAATGTCGGCAAGTCGACCCTCTTCAATGCGCTGACCGAAACCGCGGCGGCGCAGGCGGCGAATTATCCGTTCTGCACCATCGAGCCGAATGTCGGCGAAGTCGCGGTGCCGGATCGCCGCTTGGACACGCTCGCGGCGCTCGCCAAGTCGGCGCAGATCGTGCCGACGCGGCTCACTTTCGTCGATATCGCGGGCCTGGTGCGCGGCGCGTCGAAAGGCGAGGGGCTCGGCAACCAATTCCTCGCCAATATCCGCGAGGTCGACGCCATCGCGCATGTCGTGCGCTGCTTCGAGGATACCGACGTCACCCATGTCGAAGGCCGTATCGATCCCGTGGCCGACATCGAAACCGTCGAGACCGAATTGATGCTCGCCGATCTCGACAGCCTGGAGCGGCGCGTCGACGGCCTGAGCAAAAAAGCCAAAGGCGGCGACAAGGAAGCCAAAGAGACGCTCGATCTCATCAACCGGGCGCTGGTGCTGTTGCGCGACGGCAAGCCGGCCCGCTTCACCGAGCGCAAGCCCGAGGAGGAAAAGCTCTTTCACGGTCTCGGCCTGTTGACGTCGATCCCGGTGCTCTATGTCTGCAATGTCGAGGAGAATTCAGCGGCCGAGGGCAATGCGTTTTCAAAGCGCGTCGAGGCTCGGGCCAAGGAGGAGGGCGCGGCTGCGATCGTGATCTCCGCCAAGATCGAGGCCGAGATCGCCGTGCTGTCGCGCGACGAGCGCACCGAATATCTCGCCGCGGTCGGTCTCAAGGAGGCCGGCCTCGACCGGCTGATCTCGACCGGCTACGCGCTCCTCAACCTCGTGACGTTCTTCACCGTCGGGCCCAAAGAGACGCGCGCCTGGACGATCACGCGCGGCACCAAGGCGCCGCAAGCCGCAGGCGTCATCCATACCGATTTCGAACACGGCTTCATCCGCGCCGAGACTATCGCCTATGCGGATTATGTCTCAGGCGGCGGCGAGGCCGGCGCGCGCGACGCCGGCAAGATGCGGCTCGAAGGCAAGGATTATGTGGTGCAGGACGGCGACGTCATGCATTTTCGCTTTGCGAATTAGGGATCAGCGGTCGGCAATCAGCGGTCGGTCGTCAAACACGGCATCTGATTACTGACTCCTGATTCCGCCCTGATTTCTGATCGCGCCGAGATGCTCGTTGATGCGGAAAACGATCAACACGAATTCGGCGATGATGCGCGCCATGACCACGCCCATGAAGGCGCCGAGCACGCTGAGAATGAGGAAGATCATGCCGATGAAGGGATTAAACGCCATCGTGGTCAGCGAACTGACACCGCCGGCGAAGCCGAGCAGGATGGCCATGACCACGGCGAGCCAATAGAACACCTTGATCACGGTGGGCGTTACGAACCGCTCCCATTGGAACAGATCGCCGAGGCCGAACATGATTCCTCCTCGTTCAGACACCGCGCGCGATTCACGCGCGAGCGGCAGACTGCACCCCGTCTTTGTCAGGGTCAATCGACCCCGTCACTGGAACCGCAAGCTGCGAGCATGATCTCAGCCGAAAGCGGCTTGCCGCTTTTCGCGATCATGCTTTAGCGGCGGCCATGATCCAGGCGCGAAAACTTCGGGTCGCGATACTTTCGTCACCATCTTCGCTGACGAGCAGATATTCTCCGGCGTGCCATTCCGGCTTCGGGATCGGACAAACGAGGCGGCCGGCGGCGACATCTTTCTCGATGAGCGGCACCGAGGCGATGGCGACGCCGAGCCCTTCCGCCGCCGCTTGCAGTTGCAGATGGACATGCTCGAACTCGAGATGGCGGACGGGCGTCAAGCCGGCGGCTCCGGCTTGCGCCAGCCATCCGGGCCACGACGGGCGGGTCGTCGCGGAATGTAATAATGTGTGCTCACGCAAATCGCCAACCGCCGCGACCGGCCGGTTCCGCAAAACCTCGGGGCTGCACGCAGGCAACAGCCAATCCTTCATCAGCACCCTGAATTTTAGCCGCGATCCCGGATCGCGATCGAGGCGAACCCCGAGGTCAAAAGCGCTGCCGACATATCTGAGCCGGCGCGACGATGTGGAAATCCGGACCTCGATATGGGGGAACGCGGCGTGAAACTCATGCAACCGCGGAATGAGCCAGCGTAGCGCGAAGCTCGTCGGCACATTGATCCGAACCAGCCCTGAAATGCGCCGCGCCGATCTGACGCGTCCTAATTTTCCGGTCGCCGCGGCGAGCCGGGAAAAAGCGGCGCTGACGTCGCCGAGCAGTTCCTCGCCCTCGTCGGTGAGCGCTATGCCGCGGGGCAGCCGCTCGAACAACGGCACGCCCAGCCAATCTTCCAATAATCTGATCTGCTTGCCGATAGCCCAATGGGTGACGCCCAAGTCCGACGCGGCCTCGGCAAAGCTTCCCCGCCGCGCCGCCGCCTCGAATGCCCGCACCGCATTGAGAGGCGGCAGGCCGGAGCGTTCCAGGGGTGACTTTTTCTCCCTCATCGCGAGAGAATAACTCAGTTGAAGCCGATGGGCGAGAAGCGTAGCGCGATGGTCTAGCTTCAGGGCTAAGGCCCATATGCCGCGGGTTCGCGATGCGCCGCTTCAACAGGGACGATTTCACTGCCGGGATCGCGGCGATGTCGCTCCGCTTGGCGCCCGAAATGTCGGACGACCAGCGGCGCGCCGCCGGCGTCGCCGGGGCCGCGCACGCGCTGCACGACGGCTATACGGATCTCATCTACATCATGCTGCCGATCTGGCAGTCCGAATTCGGCCTGAGCTATGCGGCGCTCGGGGCGCTGCGCAGCGTCTTCGTCGGCACCATGGCGTGTTTGCAAATTCCGGCCGGCATCGCCGCCGAGCGCTTCGGCGCCGCCGCCGTGCTGGCGCTCGGCACGGCGCTCGCTGGGCTAGGCTATTGTTTTGCCGGCGCGAGCACCGGCTTCACCATGCTGCTCGGCGCGCTGTTCATTTCCGGGCTCGGCGGCTCGACGCAGCACCCGATCGCATCCGCGCTGGTGGCCCGCGCCTTTGCGGGGCCGCGCTCGCTCAAGGCGCTCGGCACCTATAATTTCAGCGGCGACATCGGCAAAATGACGGTGCCGGCGGTGCTGTCGCTGTTGTTGCTGGCGATGGCGTGGCGGCCGGCGCTGGCCATCCTTGGCAGCGTCGGCGTCGTCATGGCGGCGGTCATTTTTCTGTTCACGCCGCGCTACGGGCGCGTGACGGCGGCAAAGCCGCAGGGCGGCGTCGATCGGGGCGACGGCGATTTCAAGCCGCAGCCGTTCGCCTTCGGCGCGCTGTTGGCGGTCGGCATCGTCGACAGCGCCACGCGCATGGGTTTCCTGTTGTTCCTGCCGTTCGTCCTCACCGACAAGGGCGCGAGCGTGCAAACCATCGGCCTGGCGATGACGCTCGTGTTCGCCGGCGGGGCGACGGGAAAGCTCGCCTGCGCCTTCATCGGCGCCCGCATCGGCGTCATCGGGACGGTATGGCTGACGGAAGGGCTGACCGCCGCGGGCATCCTCGCCTTGTTCCCGCTTCCGCTCGGCGGCGCGCTGATGCTGTTGCCGCTGATCGGCATTGCGCTCAACGGCACGTCGTCGGTGCTCTACGGCTCGGTGCCTGGTCTGGTCGCACCGCATTGGCGCACCCACGCGCTGAGCGTTTTTTATACCGGCACCATCGGATCGGGCGCCATCGCACCGGTCTTGTTTGGTCGCGCAGGCGACATGATCGGGGTCTGGCATGCGTTGGCGCTGGTCGCAGCCTTCGTTCTGCTCACGCTGCCGCTGTCGGCCTTGTTGCGCGGCGCGTTGGCGCGCAGCAATGTCACCATCTGAACTTTTAGGCGTCGATTTTGCGGCGCGGGAACTTGGCCCCCAAAAAAAACTTGGCCCCATAAAACTTGTCGCCATAAGCGGTGCGTCTTTCAGGAACGGGCAACGCCAACGGACGTTGAGCTTCAGTTCGGGCGAATGTTCCGAGTTCCCGGCATCGTGCCCGCACAGACGCATCGGAGCGATGCACCCGGCATTGGCAGATGGAGTAAGCCATGAAATTACTGTTCCCCTCGACTGCGGTCGGGCTCGTGCTGGCGGCCGGGTTGACCGCCGCGCAGGCGCAGACCGTCATAACCCGGCAGGTTGTCGATCCCGCCGTGGAGACCATCCAGACCACGGAGACCACACGCACCGTGCAGCCCGTTCCGGCGCGGCACGCGCGGCGACAGGTGGTGACGACACGGACTATTACGCGCGAGGTGGTGCCGACGCCGAGCGTCGTGGCGCGTACCGTGACAGCGGCGCCGCAGCCGCTTTACGACGAGGTGACGCCGGCGCCGATCGCTGCGAGTTCCGATGATTACGGCCCGCCGCTCTACGATGAAGCCGTCCCGGCGGCGCCCACTGCTCCGGCTCGCGTCGCCACACCGATCGTGGAAGACGGCGCGGTCGTTGCCACTGAGCCCTTCACCTATCGCTACGTCTACGAGCCGGACCGCATCCTGGTGATCGACCCCAATACCAATATCGCGGTGCAGTCGATCCCGCGCTGAACATCCGAGCCAGACGAGCGTTTGGGCGCGTCGCCTGATGGTGGCGCGCCCACACGCATTTCAGCAAGTGGGCAAGGATACTACCAAGCGTTGCGTCCTTGCGTTTATCCAACGTCCTGTGCGGGGTGCAGCCCACGGTAGGCTTGTTCTAAGGCGTTGTTTATTTGAAGAATTCTATTCTTAATTGCAATTTACCCGCTCTGCTCGTATAAATTCAACTTTCGCGCGAGGCCAAAATCTACGATGATGTCATGTGTATTTGTGCGCATGGGTATTCGTGCGCAGGCGTAGCGGTGCGTGGGTCTCAGCATCCCCGAACCAAAGAGCAGATGGAGGCGACGAGTTCAGATCGGCAACCCTACCCGGGAAGATTTGCCCTTGCCTGTGCGACCGACCAAGAAAGCCAAACTCACCCCCCGCGAGATCGAGGTGCTCCGTTGGGTCGCCAACGGGGAATCGGCCCGGGAGATTGGAGAGATTTTGCACATCGCCAAGCGAACGGTCGACGCGCACGTCCAATCCGGCGTGCGCAAGCTCGGAGCGGCGAACCGGACGCATGCGGTAGCGCTCGCGTTGCGCGATGGCATCATCAAAATATGATCGAAAAAATGATCCAATTGACAAAGCTGTCACAAGTGACACTTACGGCGCGTCACAGTTGTGCGTACATTACCGTACAATTGCGATGCTGGGACAATTGCGATGCTGGAACTCCGAGCCTGAAACGGGACGAATATTTTCAGGACCGGAAACAAGCCTGGGCGACGACCGCCGAATAGCTTGCGCTCCGCTTCCGCCGCGTGACTGTTCTCCGGTCGGTGACAACACAGCCGCTGCGGCTGGGTTGAAGGGAGGTTGGCGGAATGCGTCCGAAGACCGACGGAAGGAGTTCCGTCGTCGGTAAGGCATTCGACGCGAAAGAAGCGTTCGACGCCGCGGCGTTCGGGGCGAAGTACGGCGGCGTCACTGTGGCCACGCTTCGACCGGGCGCGGTGCTGTTTCGCCAGGGTGAGCGGACCGACGCCCTGTATTATGTCCAGGCCGGGCAAATACGGATCACGGTGCTGTCGAGCGAGGGCAAAGCGGGCATCCTCAGCATCCTCCACGGCGGCAATTTTTGCGGCGAGGGCTCGCTCTTGGGAAACCGGCTGCGGATAGCGACCGCGACCTGTCTCACCGACAGCGTTGTTGCCCGCCTGGAGCGCCACAGTGTCATCCGCGCGATCCGCGAGGATCCGGCCGTCGCCGAATTTTTCCTTGCCTGTGCTTTGACCAGCGCGGCGAAGTTGCGCGAAAGCCTCATCAGCCAGTTGTTCGATTCCAGCGAGCGGCGGCTGGCGCGCGCCCTCTTGGCGCTGGCGCATCGGGGCAAGGGCATCCCTGACGATCAGTACAGCGTGATACGAAACGTCGACCAGGAGACGCTCGCGCAAATGATCGGGACCACAAGGTCGCGGGTCAATCGCTTCATGAACAAGTTCCGCAGCTCCGGCTGGATCGATTACGACAACAGCACCATCCGCGTACGCGCGTCGTTGCTGCACGCCGTGCTGCATGACGATCCGCCCAATCCGGTCGAGAACCCGGCGCAGCTGTTAGCCTCGGCAGCGGGGTACTGAGATGCGTCATCGGAGCGTCAAATCTTCATCCGTCTCGAGGCTGAGCGGGCCGGGCGGGATCTTGGGTAGCGTCGGCAAGGGCCGCAGCCTCATCTTCCCCGTATCGAAGCAAGTCATATTTACCCAGGGCGACAACGCCGATGCGGTTTTCTATATCAAAGACGGCAAGGTCAAAGTCACGGTGGTGTCGAAGGAGGGCAAAGAGGCCGTTATCGCCATCCTGGGCGCGGACGAGTTTGTCGGCGAGGGATGCCTGATCGGACAGCGCAAGCGCCTGTCGACGGCCACGGCGATTTCGCCATGTGAGATCCTGCGCATAGAGAAGCAGGAAATCCTGCAATCGATTCGCAGCGAGCCGTCTTTTTCGCTGATGTTCGTTTCGCATGTCATGGCGAGAAGCGCGCGGATCGAAGAAGACCTGATCGATCAACTGTTCAATTCGACCGAGAAACGGCTGGCCCGGCTGCTGCTGCTGCTGGCGAATTTCGGCAAGGAAGGCCGGCCGGAGCCGATCGTCGGAAAAATCAGCCAGGAAGTGCTCGCGGAGATGATCGGCACGACCCGATCGCGGGTGAGCATGTTCATGAATAAATTTCGCAAGGCCGGCTTCATCGATTACAACGGCCAGATCGAAGTCCACAGCTCGTTGCTGAGCGTGGTCCTGGCCGATCCGTCGCGCAGCGTGAACTAGGCATTTCCACGTATCGGTTTGGCAGTTTGACGGCGGTGGATTGCGTGCTATCGCCCGCATCGGATAACCGCTCGAAATAATTTCAATTTGTGTTCGCTTTAAACCATCCGCCGCTCCGGCGCGGTGCGATCTTCACGATAATCGATTTGGTCTCCGTCTGTTGCGGCAGTGTGTCCCCAAGAGAAATGTTCTGGTTCGCGTTTCCACGTCAACCGAGCGCCTGCAGGTGCGAATCATGAGCAAGGCCGGCTTGCCATCATCGTTATCGGAACTTTGTTACCCCTGGCAGCGCGGCATGGCGCACGGTTTGCTCCCGAGAGATCGCAACGAGGAGCGGCAGCGGTACGACGCGTTGAAGGCCGAAGTGCAGGCTTTGCTGGCGCGCGAAGAATTCCTGCGGCGGCCCTCCGGCGATCCGGCTAAGGGCCAAGCCGCGCGGTTACAGGAGTTCGAGCACAGAGTTCTCAACGGGCTGCAACTGGTCGTCAGCATGCTGCTGTTGCAGAGCCGGAGTGCGACACCGGAGGCATCGGCGCAACTGTCTATTGCGGCCGGCCGCATTGCGGCGCTCGGGCGCGTGCATCAACGGCTCAATTCGCCCGCGGGGCGCCAACACGTGGAGTTCGGCGAGCATCTCGCGCGCTTATGCGTGGAAATTTCAGGGGCGCTGTTCGGGGAGCGGGTCGGCCGGGCTGTCGTCGTTCGCTGCGCCAAGCTCGACTTGCCCGCAGCGCTCGTCATGCCGCTCGGCCTGATCGTCAACGAGCTGATCACCAATTCGGCGAAATACGCCCGCGGCGATATCACAGTACGCGTCGCGAGCGCGTCGCCCGACAGACATGCGCTGTCGGTGTCGGACGAAGCGCCGGGATTGCCGCCCGGATACGATCCCGCGAAGAGCCGGGGGCTCGGGATGCGAATCGTGCTCTCGCTCGTCGACGAGATTGGCGGCGCGTTGCACGCCGGCGCCGCGGACAACGGCCGCGGGGCGTGTTTTACGGTCACATTCCGCTCGGCCGAAAGGGCAGGGAGCGTCGTAACGACGCGCGCCTGAAGGTCCTGCAACGCATCGCCGTCATGGTCGTTTGGGGAGAAAAAAATGACGGTCCGAAATCGACTATCTGCAGCATGGCCGTAGCGCGCCCGTGGCGAAAGTGGAGCTGTCCGAGAAGATGAAGAGGAAGGCGGCGATGCGGGCGGCCAAGCTTAAATCGAAGAGCTGGTATGAGCGCGCGATGCGGTCGATCTCAATCGTCAAATAACGGCCCGGCTGCAAGCGAAGAAATTGCTGCGATCGAAACTGGTAAATGCGATCGCCATGCCGGCCGGGAAGCTTGCGGAAATTTTTCATGGCGTGAAGCAGACGTCCAAGGCGGCCGCGCGAACTTGCGTGCACGACTCAGCGCGATCAACCACTTATTTTTTGCGATAAAAAAACTGTAATAAGTGACAGGGAGCAAATAATTGTTGTCGTGTGCGGTAACGTACTGACAGTCGAATTCTCTGCTGATAAAATTTATCGGGGTCGGAACACCCAAGGAGATAATGCCGGAGGCGACCATGCAACGGTTCATTGACGGGCGAGGTAGCGGAATACGAAACGAGCCTGAAAGGAACGTCGGCGAGGCGCTTACCGCGATGCCATCCTTCGATCCCGGCGCGTTCGGGACGAAGTTTGGCGGCGTCACTACCGCGACAGTCAGGCCCGGCTATGTGCTCTTCAGCCAGGGCGATGCCGCCGATGCACTGTTCTATATCAAGGCCGGCCAAGTTCGAATAACGGTGCTATCGCACCGAGGCAAGGTGGGCATCCTCGGCATTCTCGAAAGCGGCGATTTCTGCGGCGAAGGCAGTCTGCTGGGCAAGCGGCTGCGCCGGGCGACCGCCACTTGTATCGCCGAGAGCGTCGTTGTGCGATTGGAAAGCGCCAACGTCGTCCGCGCGATACGCGAGGATCCGGCCGTCGCCGAATTCTTCCTCGTATTGGCTCTGACCGGCGCCGTCCGGCTGCGCGAAAGGTTCATCGGCCAGTTGTTCGATTCCGGCGAAAGGCGGCTGGCGCGCAGCCTGCTGGCGCTGGCGCATTGCGGTAGGGGTTTTCCTGACAGCCGCCAATACCTGATACGAAACGTCGATCAGGGGGAACTCGCGCAAATGGTCGGAATCACACGATCGCGGGTCAACGGTTACATGATCAAGTTTCGCGACGCCGGGTGGATCGATTACAGCAATCGCGTCATCCGCGTCCGGCCGTCGCTTTTCGCCGCCGTGTTCGACAAGGAGCCATCCGACCGGAAGGCTCCTCAACGTCACGACGGATTGCCGCATTATTGA
The DNA here is from genome assembly GCA_963696555.1 of uncultured Alphaproteobacteria bacterium. Classification (GTDB taxonomy): domain Bacteria; phylum Pseudomonadota; class Alphaproteobacteria; order Rhizobiales; family Xanthobacteraceae; genus BOG-931. The sequence continues at coordinate 178,840 of CAVOKR010000029.1, forward strand.
GCGGGATGGAACACCGCGGCGCCGGTATTTGATCTGCATCAACGAGACGGCGCGTTCGCCGATTCGAATTTATCGAACCCGGTCGTTCGAGTGAATCTGTCACTCAGACATCCAAACAAAAACTTATCAAGCGGCCTCGGGTTAGTACGTACGCAAATTCCGCGCTCTTAGTGCTGTTTTGAACAGCACGGCATTCCTTATCGTGTCAAATTTTTGACGGGCTGAAGTGGGCAATCAGTTCGTTGGCGCTTCGCACAAATCGGCGCACGAGTTGCGATGATCCGATACGGGCGTGTGCGAAGTTTCCGCTTCGATGATCCCTCGGGCCGATCGGGCGTGTGCCTGATCGATCGGTATCGGGTTGGTGCGACTCTCATTTGCGAGGATGGCGACCAAAGGATGACGACCATGGGACGATTGGATGTATCGACGAGCGACGAGATCTACATCGTCGACGACGACTACGACATGCGCGAAGTGCTGTCCGCAATCCTGCGCCAGGCCGGATTTCGCACCGCAGCCTTCACCGACGGGCGGTCCTTCGTGCGGCTGGCGCGCGATCAGAAACCCGCCTGCGTCTTGCTCGATCTCTGCATGCCGGGTCCCTCCGGGCTCGAGGTTCTCAGAGACATCGACGCCAAGAGCTATCCGGCGCCGATCCTGATGCTGTCCGGACGCGACGACGTGCTCGATGTCGTCACGGCGATGCGCAACGGCGCCTTCGATTATCTCGAGAAAAGGCTCGATGCCGAAACCATCGTCACGCGCGTGCTCGAGGCGATCGAGGCGTGGAAGCAGTTGCACGAACGCCGCCACTCCTCGCCTCCGATATCGTCGTCGATCCGCAACTACTATCAGCTCACACGGCGTGAGCGTGAGGTGCTGGCGCATATCGCGGCCGCCGCCTCCAACAAGGAGACCGCGCGGAATCTCGGCATCAGCCCGCGAACGGTCGAGATCCATCGCGGCCGGATCATGCACAAGCTCGGCGCCAAAAACTCAGTCGATCTCATGCGCATCGTCATGAACACCGACAGCGAAACCGGCCACGCCTCGGCCGAGGCGGCCAGGATGCCCGCAGCGTAGCGCATCCGATCGGCGCCCCGGCCGCGCCGTGGCGCGCGGGCGGTGCGTCAAATCCCAGGCCTCTGACTATGAAGCTGTCAACGCAATTGACGCTGGCGATCGTCGGCGTGGTCTTCGTTGCCGCGACGGCGCTGGGTTTCTTCACCTATCGCGGCGTCGAGGACGCCATCCTTCCGGGACAATTAGAGCGCGCCGAGATGCGGGCTCAATTGCTCGCCAACGACATAGCGACCTTCGTCGAAGGTAGCCGTGCGGACCTGCTCGGCTTCCGCTCGACGGCCTTGCAGGGCATCGTTCGCGCCAGCGCGAACGGCGGCACCGACCCGGCCAGCGGCACGAGGCTCGCGCAGTGGCGCGCCCAATTGGCCGGGCGGCTAGCGGCCGAACTTGCCGCCAAGCCTGCTTATGCGGAGTTTCGTCTGATCGGAGTCGCCGATGAAGGGCGCGAAATCGTTCGCGTCGACCGCTTGGGCCCGAAAGGCGCGATCCGGATCGTCGAAGACGACCAGCTGCAACAGAAGGGCGACCGAGGCTACTTTGAAGACGCCATCGGTCTCGGGCCGAGCGACGTGTATGTCGCTCCGATCGCGCTCAATCGCGAGCATGGCGTAGTGGCGGTGCCCCACGAGCCGGTGCTGCGGACCGCCATAGCGGTCGTCGGCGCCGACGGATCTCCGTTCGGCATCCTGATCGTCAACGTCGATATGCGCAAAATATTCGAGACGGTCAGTCAAGCGGCCACCGACGGGCAGCGAGTTTATGTGGTCAACGATCACGGCGATTTTCTGGTGCATCCGAACACGAGCCGGGAATTCGGCTTCGATCTCGGCAAATCGTTCCGTTGGCAAGACGAGTTTCCGGGCTTCGCTGCATTACTGGGATCGGCAGTCGGCGGCATAGGGGTGATCGACGACGTCAGTCGGGCCCGCGTCGGCATGGTGATGTCGTCGATCCAATTGGCCGGAAGTCCGCGCATTGCCGTCCTGGAGACTATACCCTATCCGGTATTGGTGGCGCCGGCCGCCGCGGCGAAACGGTGGAGTCTCGCGGTCGGCGCACTGGCGAGCTTCGGGGCACTTTTGCTGGCGCTGCTGGTGGGTCGCTCGCTGACCAGACCGCTCGGACAGATGACGGCTGCGGTCGAAGGTTTCTCGCGCGGCAGCCAGATGCGGATTCCGACGGAAACCCGCGGCGAAATCGGAACCTTTGCGCGTGCCTTCGCCCGCATGGTCGACGAGGTGCGCAGCAAGACAGCGGCGCTGGAGGCGGAAGTCGCCGCTCACCGGCGGACCGAGGCCGAGCTGGCGCAGCATGCGGACCGCGAACGGCTCTACAGCGCCGCCGTCGAATCCTCCGTCGATGCGATCATCACCAAGACGCTGGACGGCGTCGTGACCGGTTGGAACCCCGCTGCCGAACGGCTTTTCGGGTTCACCGCTGCCGAAATGATCGGCCTGAACATCGAGACCATCATACCCGGCGAACGCCGCACCGAGCAGCAAGCCATCCTCGGAATGATTAGGCGCGGCGAGACCGTCAAGCATCACCAGACGGTACGACTGACCAAGGACGGCAAAGAGATCGACGTCTCGCTCAGCATTTCGCCGATCAAATCACCCGCCGGCGCCGTCATCGGCGCCTGCAAGATCGCGCGCGACGTGACCGAGCAGAAGCTCGCCGAAGAGAAATTCCATCTCGCGGTGGAAGCCTCGCCGAGCGGTATCCTCATGACCGATTTGGCCGGCCATATCGTGATGGTCAATTCCGAGATCGAGAAACTATTCGGCTACCCGCGCGACGAGTTGATCGGCCGGCCGGTCGAGGATCTCCTGCCGGAAGGTCTGCGCGCCGCGCATCTCGGGAGTCGAAGTCAATACCTCGCCGCGCCGAAGACGCGGCGCATCGGAGCGAGCGGCGATCTGTTCGGCCGGCGCAAGGACGGCACCGAGTTTCCGGTCGAGGTCGGATTGAACCCGATTCAGGCGCGCGAGAGCCTTTTGATCCTCAGTGTGATCATCGACATCACCGAGCGCAAACGGCTCGACCGCATGAAGGACGAGTTCGTCTCGACGGTCAGCCACGAATTGCGGACGCCGTTGACGTCGATCGCAGGCTCGCTCGGATTGCTGCTGGGCACCGCGGGCGACGGCTTGCCGGAATCGGCGCGCCGGCTGCTGTCGATCGCCCACTCGAACAGCCGGCGGCTGGGCAAGCTCGTCAACGACATTCTCGATATCGAGAAGCTGGAATCCGGGCAGGTCGGCTTTACTTTCAAGCTAACCGCGGTCCGGCCGCTGATCGAGCAGGCCGTCGAGGCCAGTCTCGGCTACGCCGATACCTATCTGGTTCATTTGCGGCACGAGATCGCGGCCGAGGAAGACGTCTGGGTCGATCCCGACCGGTTCTCCCAGGTGCTGGCCAATCTCATCTCCAACGCCATCAAATTCTCGCCGCCGGACGGCGAAGTCGTGGTGGCGACCGAGCGGCGCGACAATGTGTTGCGACTGACCGTTCGCGACCAGGGCAGCGGCATCCCGCCCGAGTTCAGATCGCGGATCTTCGGCAAGTTCGCCCAGGCCGACGGCACCAACACCAAGAAGACCGGCGGCACCGGTCTCGGGCTGAGCATCGTCAAGGAGATCGTGGCGCGGCTCGGCGGCGAGGTCGGGTTCCACGACGCGCCGGGCGGCGGAACGATATTCTATGTCGACCTGCCGGCATCGGTAGCGGCGGCGCGCGGCGCGCGCGCGGCATCCGGCCGCGCCGAAACCGGGGACATCAAGACGGCGGCGATCGCGCTTGGCGGCGGCGTCAGTGCCCGAAGCCGATACTCGTAGCCAGTGAGTGGCCGTCGCGCCGCGGCAATTTTGCCGCGCCCAGCCAGAAATCCTCCAGCGTCCGCACCAGGGTGCGGAAGTCGTGCAGGTTATCGGGTTTGACGATGTAGCAGTTGGCGCCGAGATGGTAACAGCTGGTGACGTCCTTTTCGGAATCGGATCCGGACAGGACGACGATTGGAATGCGGCGGAACTCGTCGTGGTTCTTGAGCACGCCAAGGAGTTGGCGGCCGTCCTTTCGCGGCAGGTTGAGGTCGAGCAGAATCAATGTGGGAACTTCAGGTTCCGACCAGTTTCCTTCGCCATTGAGGAAATCGAGCGCCTCGATGCCGTCGCCGGCCACCGTCAGTTTGATATCGAATTTCGATGACGACAGCATTTCGCGCGCCAGGTCGACGTCCGCCGCATTATCCTCGACCAGTAGGACATGAATAGCGCCGTTCATGATCGTTCGCCCTGGCCTGACGGGATCGTGAAATAGAACGTCGATCCCCGTCCCGGCATGGATTCGAACCAGATGCGGCCGCCGTGGCGATCGACGATCTTCTTGGCGATGCTAAGCCCGATGCCGGTGCCCGGATAGCGCTCGCGCGGATGCAGACGCTGGAACATCTGAAATATCCGTTCGGCGTATTGCGCTTCGATCCCGATTCCGTTGTCTTCGATGCGAAATACCCACGCGTCGTTGCTGCGGTCCGCGCCGATATGGAGATGCAGGGGGGCTTCGCCGTGGAACCTGAGCGCGTTTGCGATGATGTTCTGAAACACCTGGCCGAGCTGCAGCCTGTCGGCGGACACGACCGGCAAGGGGCCGCAGACGATTTCCGCCGCGCCTTCCTCGATCGCGGTCTTCAGGCTTGCCAAGACTTCGTCGACGACCGCCTTGGAATCGACCCTTGCCAGCGAATCGCCCTGCGAGCCGACGCGTGCGTAGGCCAGCAAACCCTTGATGATCTGCTGCAGCCGCGTCGCGCCTTCGAGGATGTAGCGCGCGTATTTCTCGGATCGTTCATCGAGCGCACCGTTGTGGCGCTCCGCGAACAGTTGCGTGTAGCTCACGACCGTCCGCAATGGCTCTTGCAGGTCGTGCGCCACCACATGGGCGAATTGCTCCAGATCGGCATTGGACCGCCTGAGTTCCTCGCTGGCTTCGGCAAGCGCACGCCGAACTATTTTCTTTTGGGTGATGTCGCGGGCCACCTTGGCGGCGCCGACGATCTCTCCCGTGGGAGTTTTCAGCGGCGAGATGCTCAGCGAAACGTCAATTCTGCGGCGCGCTTTGCTGACGCGAACCGTCTCGTAATGCTCGACTTTCTCGCCGCGGCGGATTCTGTCGAGAATCCCCCTGACTTCGCCGCGCAACTCATCGGGAACGATGATGTCGATGCTCTTGCCGATGGCCTCTTGCGCGCTGAAGCCGAACAAAAGCTCCGCGGCCTCGTTCCAGCCGGTAATGACGCCATCGAGCGTCTTGGTGACGACCGCGTCGGTGCTCGATTCCACCACCGCGTTGAACAGCTGCTCGCGCTCGGCAAATTGCCAGAGCGCGACGCCACTCGGCCTTCGCTCAGAGAGGTCAAGGACCTCGCTCATTGCAGAATGTCCGTAGCCCACTTTTCGGTTTGGGACAGTCATCTCGATCCGGCCGCCACGGAAGTGGGTGACGGCAATCTAGCGAATGTCGCTGCGGATACATTTTAATTATCGATAAGCGGTACTACCTACTGAAGCGAAAATGGCTTGTGTCGGAGCGCGCCGCGATTTGCGAGATTGAAACTGAGCAATAAACGCCGACGCAGCGGCGTCTAAGCATGAATGCTTATGCGGTTCGAATCTATCTGGAAACTAAATAGCTCTAGAATTCTTAGGCATATTTCTGGGCATATTGCGCTTGCCTGTAGGCGCGCGGTTCTTTGTGACTGAGGCCGTAGCCGCGTTACGCATTGTCGGGAAGGCTATTGATGGCGTGGCGCACCCCAGTCAGCCTCGATTCGCATCGCGGTGGCGAGAATAAAATCCTCCTGCGCTATGGCTGCGCCGTCGTCAGTATTGCTGTGGCGGTCAAGATCCGACTCCTGCTCGACCCGGTGCTCGGCTACCAGTTCCCTTACGCTACGGAGTTTTTCGCCGTTCTGGTGACGGCCTGGTACGCCGGCCGAGGCCCGGCACTGGCGGCGGTCGCGGTCGGCGCGCTTGCGGCCGATTATTTCCTGCAGCCGCCCCGCGGTTCGTTCCTGCTTGAAGGCTTGGATCAGCAAGTCGGCATGGCGCTCTTTGTCGGCGTGGGGACCGGGATCGCGATGCTCGGCGGGGCCATGGACGCGGCGCGGCGGCTGGCCGTCGTCGCGGCGCGGCAAGCGCGCCAACAGGCAGCCCTTATCGAGCAGACCTATGACCCGGTGCTGGTTTGGGACTGGAATGGATCCATCACGTTCTGGAATAGCGGCGCCGAGAGGCTTTACGGATTTTCGCAAAGCGAAGCGCTGGGGCGCGTTAGCCACGACTTGTTGCGGACGAAGTTTCCCGGCGGCGTCAGTGCCTTTGTCGAGCCTTTGCAAAGCCAGAGTTGGTGGGAGGGCGAACTCGAGCATACCACCCGCGACGGCCGCAGCATTGTCGTCGACAGCCGCATGGTGCTCGTTCGCGACGGCGCGCGCGCCTACGTGATCGAGGCCAACCGCGACATCTCCGAACGCCGCGAGGCGGAAGCGGCGTTGCGCGAGGCCAACGATCGGCTGGAATCCCGGGTGCGCGCCCGCACCGCCGAATTGCAGGCGACGAATCAAGAGCTGGAACAGTTCGCCTACGCGGCTTCGCACGACCTGAAAGCGCCGCTGCGGGTCATCGACAACGCGTCGAGATGGCTGGAGGAGGATTTACAGCAACATCTCACCGTCGAAATCCGGGAACACATGCAGCCTGATGCGCGGGCGGGTCGGACGCATGGAAAAACTGCTCGACGATTTGCTGGAATATTCGCGCATCGGGCGGACCGCGGACGAGCGTTTCGGCGAAATCATAAGCGGCGACGTGCTGATGGAAAACATTCTGGCGCTGATCTCGCCGCCGCAAGGCTTCACCGTGCATGTGAGCCCCAACTTCCGCAACATCCGTGTCTGCCGGATGCCGTTGCAGCAGATTCTGATGAACCTCGTCAGCAATGCCATCAAGCATCACGACAAGAAGGCCGGTTGCATCGACGCCATCGGTGGAGGACCGCGGCGCGCATTTTGCGTTCGCGCTGAAGGACGATGGCCCCGGCATTCCGCCGCGGCATCATGAGCAGATCTTCGAGATGTTCCAGACGCTGAAGCCGAGAGACCGGGTCGAAGGCAGCGGCATGGGACTCGCAATGGTGCGCAAGAACATCGAGGTGTTCGGCGGCACGCTCCACCTCGATTCCAGCGAGGGCAGGGGGAGCACCTTTCGCTTTACCTGGCCGAAGCACCAGCAACTCAGCGGTGAAGCCGCATGAGCATGGCGGCGGCGTTCGCTATAAGGCCGCTCACCGTCCTCCTGGTCGAGGATGACGACGGCGACGCCAAGGCCGTCGAGCGCGCCTTCCGCATGGCCAAAGTCGCGAGCCCCATCGTGCGGGCGGTCGACGGCGTCGAGGCCCTGGAATTGATCAGAGGCACCGACGGCAAAGCGAGGCTGGCGCAGCCTTACTTATTGTTCGTCGACCTGAATATGCCGCGCATGGGCGGCATCGCGCTCGTCAGAGCGCTGCGCGAGGATGCCGAGCTGCGTCATGCCGTGGTCTTCATGCTCACCACCTCCAAGCGCGACGAGGACAGGATCGCGGCTTACGATCTCAATGTCGCGGGTTACATCCTCAAGGAGACGGCGGGGCAGGATTTTCAGAACCTGGTCCGCCTCGTGGACTGCTACCGCCGCATGGTGGAATTGCCGTGATGCATCGGGTCGAAGCGCTGCCGCGCGGAAAGCTGAAAATATTGATCGCCGACGACGACGAGGGCGACAGGACGCTCGTGCGGCGCGCCCTGGCGGGGATGGATCAATCGTTCGAATGCGTCGAGGCCGCGAGCGTCGCGGAAGCGCTTGCGGCTTGCGAAAAAATCGCGTTCGACTGCGCCATCATCGATTATCGGATTCCCGGAGAAGACGGTTTGCAGGGCGTTTCCGCCTTGCGCCTGCGCATGCCGTATATGTGCATCATCATGGCGACCGGTCACGGCGACGAAAATATCGCAACCGAGGCGATGAAACGCGGGGCCTCGGACTACATCGTCAAGAAGAGTATTTCGGCGACGGCGATCGGGCGCGTCATAAAGAGCGCCATGGAAAACGAGACGTTGCGGCACAATCTGGCCGAACAGCGCGAGGCGTTGGAAAACTTTGCCTCGGTTCTGGTCCACGATCTCAAGACGCCGACGCGCTCGATGCGCCAGTTTGTCCAGCTCATCGAGGAGTTCAACCAAAAAGGCGAACCTGAAAAAGCCGCCAAATATCTCCACCACCTCACCGAGGCCGTGCAGCGCATCGACGGCTTGATCGATGCCTTGCGCCGCTACACCAAAGCCGGTGAATCGGCCGCGTTCACGGCCGTCGACATGTCCATGGTCATGGCGGGCGCGATGGCAAACCTCGGCCATCAGATCGGACAGCGCGGCGCGCAGGTGACGCATGGCGATTTACCGGTGGTCGCCGGTGACAATCCGCAGCTCACCCAGCTGTTGCAAAACCTGATCGGCAACGCCATCAAGTATTGCCAAGCCGACGCGCCAAAGGTCCAAGTCCTGGCCCGCCGGAACGCCGAGAATCTCTGGCTGTTTGCCGTGAAGGATAATGGGATCGGCATCCCGGAGCGGGATTATCGGCGCGTCTTCGAGCCGTTTCTGCGGCTTCACTCGGTCGGCGAGTATGAGGGTACCGGCCTCGGCCTCGCCATCTGCAAGAAAATTGTCGAACGCCACCACGGCGCGATCTGGTGCGAATCCACAGGAGGGCGCCGGTACGACGTTCCTGTTTACGCTGCCGGGCGCGGGCACGCCGGCCTAGCTTGTCCCACCTTGCCGGTGCCACCGCGCGCCATGTAATAATGGCCACTCCACTGGCGGAGCACGGCCATGATTCTTCCCCCGGCATTGATCCTTGGCGCACATATCCTTGGCGCGCATTTGATCATGCCGGTCGCCGACAGTGTGCCGGTCCTCAATGTCGACCAGGTCTGCCAGGGTATCGCCCAGCAGGGCGGCGTGACATTTCACAATTCGGCCGTGGCGGATGAGAAGAAGAACTGCCTCGACAGCGAACAGGCGATTCGCGACGAATTGTCGAAGTCGTGGGCGAGCTTTGCGCCGGCCGACAAGATCGCTTGCACCAACGAATCGCGCATGGGCGGCGAGTCGAGCTACACCGAGCTCCTGACTTGCCTCGAGATGGCGCGCGACGTGCGGACCATGCGCACCGAGCAGGAAGAGCCGAACATCACTCCGGCGTCGGCGCAGCCGAAACCGAAGCCCTGATCGCCGCTTTTCGGGATCACGCTCTAATAGCCGATCAGGATCTCGCTGACGGTGGGCTTGGCGGCGCGGATGGCGTCGTCGGAGGAACTGAATTCCTTGTCGGCGCTCAATTCGGTCAGCGCGTCGGCGGGGACTTTTGGATCGGCGCGCAGGCTTAAGCCGGATTTACAGCCGCCCGGGATTGTCGTCAGCGCGCCGCCGTCCCAATCGCTGACCGTCGCGACGCCGTCTTTATCGAAGCCTTTGAGCTTGAACGGCTTGTGATTGAGCTTTTCGAGTTGCGCCAAAGTGAGCCCGAGCTTCATGCCGCCGGGCGCCGTCCAGGTCGATTTGCCGTTGATGACGATGAGATAGGTGTCGCGGCGCTCGGCCGGGTTCGACCACCATACTTCGAGTCGCCGCTTCGGGTCGTTCGGGAACACCACCGAGGCGGGAACTTTGGTGCCGTTGCTGGCGTCGACGTCGGCGAAGGCAATGTTCTTCGAATCGAACGTCATGGCGAGCCGCAGATGGCTCGACTCCTTGCTGAAGGCGCCGGCGCAAGCGACCACGTGGGCGTTCATGGCGGCAGCGCTGGACGATGCGGTGGCGACAGCGGGCTTTTTTGGCGGCGCAGCGGCCGGGGCCGGCGGCGCATCCGCGGCCGCCGCGTGCTGGACTGGATGTGCCGGCTTGGCGGCGGCGCCGCCGGGAGGTTCTGCCACGGCGGCCGGCAACGGCTGTTTCATCTGCGATGGTGCGAGCTGGTCGTCGGTGTCGAGATCGGGCTGCAGGTCGCGGGTGGTGTTGTGGTGCGAATGCCGTGCGGGTTTGGGCGCCGTCGTTGTTTGATCGGGCTGGTCCGGGTCCGCGATCGAGGGCTGGGCCGGCTGATTCTGGGCCGCCACAGGCCCCACGGCCAAAACCGCCAACGACACGACGACCGCCGCGCCGATCCATGGTCCACGCATACCCGCCTCCACTCCTTTGGAACTCCGCGCGACGCTCCTGCCACGCCTCAAGCTTGCGCTGCAAGCACAGGCCGGCTCGCCGTCGTTTCCCCTCAGCCGGTAAGGATAGCACGACACTCCCGCGGCAAGAAAATATCGCGGCGCGAGCGTTTTTGCGGGCGAATTTGATCCAGATCAGTGCGGTAGTTGTCAAGAATGCGAAACTTCGCCGATGCTGGGAGAGTCGGCATGGAAGCGTCAACTGGACTGTTAGCGCTGGTATGCTCGGAAACCGGAGCGGAGATCAGCACCGGAGCGATGTACTCCCGCGACGATTTACAAAGGGTGGGAGACGCTAAATTGATGCTGTACTGCAAGCTTTGCCGGAAAACTCACCTGTTTCGCTTTGCCGACGCGCGACTTAAACCGGTCGGACGTCATTAGGACGCCGCGGCGCGTTGCTATGCCGCATCTCGCTGGGCGAGCGAAGGTTGTGGCCTGCCGAGCCGAAGCCAGCGAAAGCTTCGCCCGCCTTCGCTCCATAGCGTGTCAAAGACGCGCGTAAACGCGCTTCGGAGCTACGGCGCGGCAGCCTTCACTCGCTTCGCGAGCGAAGGCTGGTGGAGCCAGGCGGAGTCGAACCGCCGACCTCTTGAATGCCATTCAAGCGCTCTCCCAACTGAGCTATGGCCCCTTCAGGGATCAGATACAGTCGCGTAATCGGTAATCACGAAGCCTTCCTGATTACTGACTGCTGATTACCGACTCCTGATTATCCTTCCTCCTCGTTCTCGATGTCGCCGCCGATAATGTCGGTGACGTCGGCATCCTCTTCCTCTTGCTCCTCGATGAAGGTGTCGTCGTCGAGGGTTTCGTCGATCTCGACTTCTTCCTCTTCCACCTCGGCGCCGGCGACCGCAGGCTTCTTGGCGCCTTGCGCCTCGGCGTCGGCTTCTTCCAGCGAAACCGTCTCGATCTCCTGCGGCTCCGGTACGGCGACTTCCTCCACCGGCGCGGGACGCGGGGCGATCGCCGCCGCTTCGGGCCGCGCCCGGCTCACAACCTGCGCGACCTCGTACACCGTGCCGCATTTCGGGCAGTGGATCGGATCCTTGCTCAAATCGTAGAACTTGGCGCCGCAACTGGCGCAAAGCCTTTTGGTACCCAGTTCGGGTTTGGCCACGGTCTGGATCCTTTTCCGCAATTCGGGTGCTTCACTTGGCTAGTCGTAGCGCGGCTGTCAATAGTCGTTCCGCCGCCCGGCATCGGTAAAACGGCGGGATGACGCGCCGCATCGGCGGCCTGTAGACAGGGGCGGGTAGAGCGATCACAGAGGCCGTCACAAAGCCATCCTGTAGTCGCCGGCCGGACTGCAACCGAGATGCACAACGATCCCACTCCACTGACCGCCCGCCGCAACGGCCCCTTGGCCGGGGCTGCGCGCGTGCCGGGCGATAAATCGATCTCGATCCGGGCGCTGATTCTCGGCGCGCTTACGGTCGGCGAGACGCGGGTCACGCGGGCTTCTCGAAGGCGAAGACGTCCTCAATACGGCGCAGGCCTTGCGGGCGCTGGGCGCCCGTATCGAGCGGACGCGGCGAGCGAGCCTGGTCGATCCGCGGCGTCGGCGTCGGCGGCTTCGCCGAGCCCACAGGCGTGCTCGATTTCGGCAATTCGGGAACCGGGTGCCGGCTGATGCTCGGCGCCGTCGCCGGGTGCCCGATCACGGCTACCTTCGACGGCGATGCCTCGTTGCGCAGCCGGCCGATGCGGCGCGTCCTCGATCCGCTGCAACGGATCGGCGCGCGCACCGCTGCATCGGCGGATGGCCGCCTGCCGCTGACGCTCGCCGGCGCGCGCGATCCGATGCCGATCGTGTTCGAGCCGCCGGTTCCGTCGGCGCAATTGAAATCGGCGACGCTGTTGGCCGGCCTCGCGGCGCCGGGCGAGACCGTCGTGATCGAAGCCGAGGCGACGCGCGACCATACCGAGAAGATGCTCGCCCATTTCGGGGCGCAAGTGCAGGTCGAGCGGATCAAACGCCGATGGCCGCCGCATCACGCTGACCGGCCAGCCGGAGCTCGAGCCGCGGCCGGTCATCGTGCCCGCCGATCCGTCATCGGCGGCGTTTCCGCTGGTCGCGGCTCTTATCGTCCCGGGCTCGGAGGTTATTCTGCGCGGCGTGATGATGAATCCGCTGCGCAGCGGGCTGATCACGACGCTCGACGGAAATGGGCGCCGCGATCGAGCGGCTCGACGAACGCAATGAAGGCGGCGAGGACGTCGCCGACCTGCGCATTCGTGCCGGGTCGCTGCGCGGCGTCGAAGTGCCGGCCGAGCGCGCGCCGTCGATGATCGACGAATATCCGGTGCTGGCGGTCGCTGGCGGCTTTCGCCGAAGGCACCACCGTCATGCGCGGGCTCAAGGAATTGCGCGTCAAGGAATCGGATCGGCTGGCCGCCACCGCGGCGCTGCTTCGCGTGAACGGCGTCGCGGCCGACATCGAGGGCGACGACCTGATCGTGCACGGCAAGGGCCGCCCGGCCGGGCGGCGGCGTGGTCACGACCCATATGGATCACCGCATCGCCATGTCGGCGATCGTTCTCGGGCTTGGCAGCGAGCGGCCGGTGCAGATCGACGACGGCACTTTCATTGCAACGAGTTTTCCGGGTTTTGTCGAATTGATGCGTGCGCTGGGGGCGGACCTGTCATGATTATCGCCATCGATGGACCCGCCGCGTCGGGCAAAGGCACCATCGCCCGGCAGCTCGCGGCGGTTTACGGGCTGCATCATCTGGATACCGGCTTGCTGTACCGGGCGGTCGCCAAAGCGATGCTCGATGCCGGCCATCCGCTCGACGATGTCCAGCTTGCGACCGAAGCCGCCGTCATGCTCGACCCGACCAAGTTCAACGACAACGCCTTGAAATTGCAGCCTATTACCGAGGCCGCTTCGGTGGTCGCCGCGATCCCGCAGGTGCGGCAGGCCTTGATGAATTATCAGCGCGAATTCGCCACCCGGCCGCCCGGCGCGGTGCTCGACGGCCGCGATATCGGCACCGTGATCGCGCCCGGCGCCGACGTGAAGCTGTTCGTCGTCGCGACCCCGGAAGTCCGTGCCGCCGCGGCGGACGCGCGAATTGCGGGCCCGCGGCGAGACCGCCGAGGAGGCCGACGTGCTCGCCGACCTGCTTGCGCCGCGACGAGCGCGATTCCCGGCGCACCGCGGCCCCGCTCAAAGCCGCGCCCGATGCGCACTTGCTCGATACCACGCATTTGGGTATAGACGCGGCGTTCCGGGCCGCCGTCGCTATCATCGAGGCCGTTCGAGCAGGCCGAAAGCGTCGTTGACAGCGCTTTCGTCATTGGAGGTTAGCCCGCTCACCGCTTCGTTTGCACGGCAATCGAATATGAGCTTGATCCCAAGGCGTCGACCCGTGGGGGCAGGCTTCCCCGGAACACGAGCTTCGTCCCGAACGTATGGCCTTGGCCCCAACCGCCGGCCTTGCCGGCGGCTGCCGCATGTTCGGGACCATTTTAATTCACGGGGTTGGGAGTTTTTATGGTTCAAGCTGCCACTGCCGCGCCGACGCGCGAGGACTTTGCCAAGCTGATCGACGAATCGTTCAGCGACGGTCATCTGCAGGAAGGTTCCGTCGTCAAGGGCACGGTCGTCGCGATCGAACGCGACCTTGCCGTCATCGATGTCGGCCTGAAGACCGAAGGCCGCGTCGCGCTGCGCGAATTCGCCGGTCCCGGGCCGCACCACCGAGATCAAGATCGGCGACATCGTCGAGGTCTATCTCGAGCGCATCGAGAATGCGCTCGGCGAAGCGGTGCTGTCGCGCGACAAGGCGCGCCGCGAGGAAAGCTGGGGCAAGCTCGAAAAGGCGTTCCAGAATAACGAGAAGGTCCAGGGCGTCATCTTCAATCAGGTCAAAGGCGGCTTCACCGTCGATCTCGACGGCGCGGTGGCGTTCCTGCCGCGCTCGCAGGTCGATATCCGGCCGATCCGCGACGTCTCGCCGCTGATGAACAATCCGCAGCCGTTCCAGATCCTCAAGATGGATCGCCGGCGCGGCAACATCGTCGTCTCGCGCCGCACCGTGCTGGAAGAGACCCGCGCCGAGCAGCGCCAGGAACTGGTGCAGAACCTCGAAGAGGGTCAGGTCATCGACGGCGTCGTCAAGAACATCACCGACTACGGCGCCTTCGTCGATCTCGGCGGCATCGACGGCCTGTTGCACGTCACCGATATCGCCTGGCGGCGCGTCAATCACCCGTCCGAGGTGCTCAATATCGGCCAGCAGGTGAAGGTCAAGATCATCAAGATCAATCACGAGACCCACCGCATCTCGCTCGGCATGAAGCAATTGCTCGACGATCCGTGGCAGGGCATCGAGGCGAAATATCCGGTCGGCGCGCGGTTCAAGGGCCGCGTCACCAACATCACCGACTACGGCGCCTTCGTCGAGCTCGAGCCCGGCATCGAGGGCCTGATCCACGTCTCCGAAATGTCGTGGACCAAGAAGAACGTGCATCCCGGCAAGATCGTGTCGACCTCCCAGGAGGTCGAGGTGCAGGTGCTCGAAGTCGATCCGGTCAAGCGCCGCATCTCGCTCGGCCTGAAGCAGACCATGCGCAATCCGTGGGAGGTGTTCGTCGAGAAATATCCGGCCGGCTCGGTGGTCGAAGGCGAGGTCAAGAACAAGACCGAATTCGGCCTGTTCCTCGGCCTCGACGGCGACGTCGACGGCATGGTGCACCTGTCCGATCTCGACTGGAAACGTCCGGGCGAGCAGGTCATCGAAGAGTACAAGAAGGGCGACAAGGTCAAGGCCCAGGTGCTCGACGTCGACGTCGAGAAAGAGCGCATTTCGCTCGGCATCAAGCAGCTTACCGAGGGCTCGAGCGCTCGCGAGGCCGATGCTGCGGCGTGCGGGCGAGCTCAAGAAGGGCGCCGTCGTCACCTGCGAGGTGATCGAGGTGAAGGAAGGCGGCATCGACGTGAAGATCGTCGGCACCGAATACACCTCCTTCATCAAGCGCGCGGAACTTGCGCGCGACCGTTCCGAGCAGCGCCCGGACCGCTTCGCCGTCGGCCAGAAGGTCGATGCCCGCGTCATCCAGGTCGATCGCCGCACCCACCGGGTGACGGTCTCGATCAAGGCGCTCGAAGTGGCCGAGGAGAAAGAGGCGATCGCGCAATACGGCTCGTCGGATTCCGGCGCGACGCTCGGCGACATTCTCGGCACTGCGCTCAAGCGCAAGGGCGAGGAGACGCGAAGAGAGCGAGAAGGAAGAGGCCGAGACGGCGAGGAGTCGGGACCGGCTTCTGCAGTCCGTGGGTCCCGTTGATATGTGGGGCGGACAGCAAAAGGAAACAACCATGTCGCTTGACGCCGACCTGATCGTCGATCGCCGCCGGCTGCGGCGCAAGCTCACCTTCTGGCGCGTCGTCGCTACGCTTCTCGTCGTCATCGCCATTGCCGGCGTGGCCGCGGCGGGCAGCCGCCGGGTCGGCTTCGGCGGCGTGCGGCCCTACATCGCGCGGGTGACGATCTCGGGTCTGATCCGCGGCGATCGCGACCGGGTCGAACAGCTCGACCGGCTGTCGCGCATCGACGCATGGCGCGCGCGGTGATCGTGCATGTCGACAGCCCCGGCGGCACCACGGCCGGCTCCGAGCAGCTTTACGACTCGCTGTCGCGGTTGCGCGAGAAAAAGCCGCTGGTGATCGTCGTCGACAGCATGGCGGCGTCGGGCGGCTACATCACGGCGCTGGCCGGCGATCATATCGTGGCGCAGCAGACCTCGCTGGTCGGCTCGATCGGCGTGCTGTTCCAATTCCCCAACGTCACCGACCTGCTCGACAAGATCGGCGTCAAGGTCGAATCGGTGAAATCGACGCCGCTGAAGGCGGCGCCGGACGGCTATCGAGCCGACCAGTCCCGAGGCCCGCGCCGCGCTCAATTCGATCATCCAGGACTCCTATGCCTGGTTCAAAGGCCTGGTGCAGGATCGCCGCCATCTTTCCGATAGCGAGCTGCAGACCGCAGCCGACGGCCGCGTCTTCACCGGGCATCAGGCGATCGATCTCAAGTTGATCGACGAGCTCGGCGACGAGCGGACGGCGCTCGCCTGGCTCGCCAAGGAGAAGAACGTCGATGCCAAGCTGCCGGTGCGCGACTACGACCTGCAACAGCCGTTTCGGCGATCTGCCGTTCCTGCATGCCGCCGCGGTCGCGGCGCTCGACGCCGTGGGGCTGACCGCGCTGGCCCAGCGGCTCGACGCCTCGGGCGCAGTTGCGGCGATGGAGCGTTTAAATCTTGACGGTCTATTGGCGCTTTGGCACCCTGCCGGCGCGAATTGAGCGACGGCGCTTTTGGCTTCGGTCCTCTTCCAGGACGTTGGGACAGGACTTGGGGCAGCTTCCGCCGGCGACGCAAGCTGCGACCACGATGGCGGGGCCATGATCAAGTCCGAACTGGTTCAACGTATCTCCGAGCAGAACCCTCATCTTGTACCAGCGCGACGTCGAGAACATCGTCAACGCCATCCTCAACGAGATCATCGCCGCCATGGCGCGCGGCGATCGCGTCGAATTGCGCGGCTTCGGCGCCTTTTCGGTGAAGGAGCGCCCGGCGCGCACCGGGCGCAACCCGCGCACCGGCGCCCATGTGTCGGTCGACCAGAAATGCGTGCCGTTCTTCAAGACCGGCAAGGAAATGCGGGAGCGGCTCAATCGCCCGGTCGAAGGTTGACCGCGGCCCCGCGCGCGGCGGCAAGCTTCTTGCGCAAGGTCGTTGCGGCGCTGATCCTCCTGGCACTCGCCGTTCTGATCATCGCTTTTGCGGTCGCGAACCGGCAAGAGGTCACGGTCTCGCTCGATCCGTTCGATCCCGCGCACCCGGCCGTATGCCAAGACGATGTGGCTGTTCGTGCCGATATTGGCGGCCTTGGTGATCGGCGTCGTGATCGGGGGCGTCGCAACCTGGCTGCGGCAAACCGGTGGGCGGCGCCTGGTCCGGCGCATGGAGCGCGAGGCCGGCCGAGTTGCGCCGTGAAATCGATGCGCACCGGCGCGCCGCCGCGCGGCCCCGCCCATGTTCCCCACGCCGTCGAACCGCCCGAGCGGCTGAAGCTGAAGCCGCCGACGGCCTGATCTTCCCGCCACAGCCTGCGCAAGACAAAGCGCGCCGGGGCATGTAGAACACCGGCGATTTACGGGACGCCCGTCCGAAGCACGGAAGCCGAAGAACTGAGAGCCCATGTCGGTCATCGTCAAAATCTGCGGTCTTGCGACGTCGGACGCGCTCGATGTCGCGCTCGATGCCGGCGCCGACATGGTCGGCTTCGTGTTCTTTGCGCCGTCGCCGCGGAACCTGTCGTTCAAGACCGCTGCGGCTTTGGAGTCGCGCGTCAGAGGCCGGGCGAAGAAAGTCGCCTTGTCGGTCGATGCCGACGATACGCTTCTGTCCTATGTCGTCGATGCGCTCGGCCCCGACATGCTGCAGCTCCATGGCAGCGAGTCGCCGCTGCGGGTCGCCGAGATCAAGGCGAAGTTCAAGCTGCCGGTGATGAAGGCGATCCCGGTCGAGACCAAGGGCGATCTCGCGGCGATCGCGCGCTATGCCGCCGTCGCCGACCAGCTGTTGTTCGACGCCCGCGCGCCGCGCGAAGCGACACGGCCGGGCGGGCTCGGCAAGACCTTCGACTGGCACCTTCTGGAAAATCTCGCCCCCGGCCTGCCGTTCATGCTGTCGGGCGGGCTCGATGCCGGCAATGTCGGCGAGGCGCTCGCGCATCACGCGGGCGCCCGGCGTCGATGTCTCCTCGGGCGTCGAACGCGCGCCGGGCGAAAAAGATCTCGATAAGATCCGCGCCTTCATCCGCGCCGCGCGCGATGCCGCGGCCAAACAAATCGTTCGCGTGGCTGTAAGCGAGTTTGCCGATGACCGTGCAGCAGCGCAATTCGTTCCGGACCGGGCCCGACGAGCACGGTCATTTCGGCATCTATGGCGGCCGCTTTGTCGCCGAGACGCTGATGCCGCTGATCCTGGAATTGGAGGAGGCTTACGCCAAGGCCAAGGCCGATCCGGCCTTCAAGAAGGACATGGACGGCTACCTGACCCATTATGTCGGCCGGCCGTCGCCGCTTTATTTCGCCGAGCGCCTCACGGAGCATTGCGGCGGGGCGAAGATTTATCTCAAGCGCGAGGAGCTCAATCACACCGGCGCGCATAAAGTGAACAACGTGCTCGGCCAGATTCTGCTGGCGCGGCGCATGGGCAAGAAGCGCATCATCGCCGAGACCGGCGCCGGCATGCACGGCGTCGCCACCGCGACCTTGTGCGCGCGCTTCGGGCTCGAATGCATCGTCTATATGGGTTCGGTCGACGTCGAGCGGCAGAAGGCGAACGTGTTCCGCATGAACATGCTCGGCGCCAAGGTGGTGCCGGTCGTGTCCGGCTCGAAGACGCTCAAGGATGCGATGAACGAGGCGCTGCGCGACTGGGTGACCAATGTGGGCTCGACCTTCTACTGCATCGGCACCATCGCGGGCCCGCATCCCTATCCGATGATGGTGCGCGATTTCCAATCGATCATCGGCCGCGAGACCCGCGAGCAGATGCAAGAGGCCGAAGGCCGGCTGCCGGATTCGCTCATCGCCTGCATCGGCGGCGGCTCGAACGCCATGGGGCTGTTCCATCCGTTCCTCGACGACAAGGACATCGAGATTTTTGGCGTCGAAGCGGCCGGCCATGGCCTCACGACCGGCATGCATGCGGCCTCGATCGCCGGCGGCCGGCCGGGCGTGCTGCACGGCAACCGCACTTATTTGCTGATGAACGACGACGGGCAGATCACCGAGGCGCATTCGATCTCCGCGGGGCTCGATTATCCGGGCATCGGGCCGGAGCATGCCTGGCTCAACGATGTCGGCCGCGTCACTTTCATGTCGGCGACCGACGACGAGGCGCTGAACGCGTTCCAGCTGCTGTCCAAGCTCGAAGGCATCATCCCGGCGCTCGAGCCGGCGCATGCCATCGCCAAGGTGCTCGAGCTCGCGCCGCAAAAGCCGAAGGACCATCTGATGGTGGTCAACTCTGTCCGGCCGTGGCGACAAGGACCTCGATAGCGTGGCAAAGCATCTGCAAGAGCGCGCCCGATGACGACTCGCATCGAGCGGCGCTTCGCAGCGCTGAAAGAAGAAGGCCGCGCCGCGCTCGTCACCTTCACCATGGCGGGCGATCCGGATTATGCGGCGTCGGTCGCGATCCTCAAAGCGCTGCCCAAGGCCGGCGCCGATGTGATCGAGCTCGGCATGCCGTTCACCGATCCGATGGCCGACGGGCCGGCGATCCAGGCCGCGGGGCTGCGCGCGCTTGGCGCCGGGCAGAACATGAAGAAGACGCTCGCCGCCGTGCGCGAATTCCGCGCCGGCGACGACGTAACGCCGCTCGTGCTGATGGGCTATTACAATCCGATCTACATCTATGGCGTCGATCGCTTCCTCGCCGACGCCAAGGCGGCCGGCGTCGACGGGTTGATCGTCGTCGACTTGCCGCCCGAAGAGGACGCCGAATTGTGCCTGCCGGCGCTCAAGGCCGGCGTCAATTTCATCCGGCTGGCGACGCCGACCACCGACGACAAGCGGCTGCCGGCGGTGCTCACCAACACCTCCGGCTTTGTCTATTACGTCTCGATCACCGGCATCACCGGGGCTGCGGCGCCCGACGCCGGCAAGGTCGCGACCGCGGTCGCGCGCATCAAGCGCCACACCAAGCTTCCGGTCTGCGTCGGCTTCGGCGTGCGCACCGCCGAACAGGCGCGCGGCATCGCCGAAACCGCCGATGGCGTCGTGGTCGGCTCGGCGCTGGTCGAGGCGGTGCGGATGAGTCTCGGGCCGGATGGGAAGCCCGGGGCCGAGACGGTGTCCGCTGTGACTGATCTCGTCCAAACCCTGGCGGAAGGCGTGCGCGCTGCGCGGCGGGTTACGGCGACGAACTAAGGCTAGGCCGTCATTCCGTGGCGCACGCAGTGCGAGCCCGGAATCCATACCCCCGACCTAACAATACTTTCGCTGGCCCCGCCAAACCCTCGCGACCTGTAATTATGGATTCCGGGCTCCTCGCTGGCGCTCGGCCCCGGAATGACAGGTGCCGTTGAATTCCAGGTTCCGCCTCCACACATAACCTCATCCGAACTGGAGGGGTTATTGCATGGCCCGTGATGTGGCCCGCGATTGGATGTGGTCCGAGGCGTGCGAGATGCTGGCGCGGGCCGAGCGCATGCATCGTGAGGTGTTCCGGCCGGTGACGGCGCCGGCGCGCCAGCCGGCCTGGGAACCGCCGGTCGACATGCTGGAAACCGACGCCGAGGTTCTGGTCCTGGTCGCGCTGCCCGGCGTCGATGCCGACAGCGCGCAGGCTGTGATCGAGGACGGCGATCTCGTCATCGCCGGCACTGCGCACGGTGCCCGCGGAATGGCGCACCGCCGTCATCCACCGCCTCGAACTGCCGCAAGGACGGTTCTACAGGCGCGTACGCCTGCCGGCCGGGCGCTACAGCAATGTGCGCCGCGCCGTCGCCGCCGGATGTTTGGTGATTTCGTTGCAGAAAGTGAGTGGCAATCGTGGCTGAAGAAATCCTCGCTAAAAGTGGCCCGTCGCAAGGTGCAGGCGGCGGTGGCGCGATGCCGCCGTTGCCGCCCGACGCGATGATCATCGTGCCGGTGCGCAACACCGTGCTGTTTCCCGGCGTCGTGCTGCCGATCACGCTCGGCCGGCCGAAATCGGTCATGGCCGCGCAGCAGGCCGTGCGCGAAGAGCGCCAGGTCGGCATTCTGTTGCAGCGCGAGGCTTCGGTCGACGATCCGACCGCGCTCGACATGCACCGCATGGGCACGGTGGCGAACGTTTTGCGCTTCATCACCGCGCCGGACGGCACGCATCACCTGGTCTGCCAGGGCGAGCAGCGTTTCCAGATCGTCGAATATCTGTCGGGCTGGCCGTTTCTGGTCGCGCGCGTGCTGCGCATCCCTGAGTCTGAAATCGCGCACGCCCGAGATCGAGGCGCGCTTTGTCAATCTGAAGGGGCAGGCCGTCGAGGCGATCCAACTGCTGCCGCAGGTGCCGGGCGATCTGTTGGCCGCGATCCAGTCGATCGAGGCGCCGCCGGCGCTCGCCGATCTGGCGGTGGCCTATATGGACGTCAAGCCCGACGAGAAGCAGGAGATTCTCGAAACCGTCGACATCACGGCGCGTATGGACAAGGTCTCGCGCATGCTCGGTCATCGCATCGAGGTCTTGAGGCTGTCGCGGGAAATCGGCCAGCAGACCAAGGCGACGCTCGACGAGCGGCAGCGCGAGGTGCTGCTGCGCGAGCAGATGGCTGCCATCCAGAAGCAGCTCGGCGAAGGCGAGGAGGGCAAGGCGGCCGAAATCGCCGAGCTCGAAAAAGCCATCGCCAACGCGGGCATGCCCAAGGAGGTCGAGGACCAGGCGCGCAAGGAATTGCGCCGGCTGCAGCGCATGCCGGAAGCGGCCGGCGAATACGGCATGGTGCGGACTTATCTCGATTGGCTGATCGAACTGCCTTGGGCGCTGCCCGAGGAAAAGCCGATCGACATCAAGGAAGCGCGCCGCATCCTCGATGCCGACCACTACGGCCTCGACAAGATCAAGCGGCGCATCGTCGAATATCTCGCCGTGCGCAAACTGGCGCCGGCCGGCAAGGCGCCGATCCTGTGCTTCGTCGGTCCGCCCGGCGTCGGCAAGACGTCGCTCGGGCAATCGATCGCGCGCGCCATGGACCGCAAATTCGTCCGCGTCAGCCTCGGCGGCGTGCACGACGAAGCGGAGATCCGCGGCCACCGGCGCACTTACATCGGCGCGCTGCCGGGCAACATCATCCAGGCCATCCGCAAGGCGGGCACCCGCAATTGCGTGATGATGCTCGACGAGATCGACAAGCTCGGCGCCGGTTTCCACGGCGATCCCGGCGCGGCGCTTGCTCGAAGTGCTCGATCCTGAGCAGAACAACACGTTCCGCGACAATTACCTCGCGGTGCCGTTCGATCTGTCGCGCGTGGTGTTCATCACCACGGCGAACATGCTCGACACCGTTCCGGGGCCGCTGCGCGACCGCATGGAGATCATCAGCCTGTCCGAGCTACACGGCCGACGAGAAGCTGCAGATCGCCGAGCGTTATCTCGTCCGCCGCCAGATCGAGGCGAACGGGCTCAAGGAAGGCCAGGTCGAGATCGACGAACGCGGCGCTGCGCGACATGATCCAGAACTACACCCGCGAAGCGGGCGTGCGCAGCCTCGAACGCCTGATCGGGCAGGTGCTGCGCCATGCCGCGGTGCGTATCGCCGAAGGGCAGAGCGGGCCGATCCGGATTACGCGGGACGATCTCCTGCCGATCCTCGGCGCGGCGAAGTTCGAGAGCGATGTGGCGATGCGGACCAGCATTCCGGGCGTGGCGACGGGGCTTGCCTGGACGCCGGTCGGCGGCGACATCTTGTTCATCGAGGCGACGCGGATTCCGGGCTCCGGCAAGCTGATCCTGACGGGCCAGCTCGGCGACGTGATGAAAGAGAGCGCGCAGGCCGCGCTGTCGATCGTCAAGAACCGCGCCGTCGCGCTCGGCATCGATGCGAGCCGCTTCGAGAAGAGCGACATCCATGTCCACGTGCCGGCGGGCGCGACGCCCAAGGACGGGCCGAGCGCGGGCGTGGCGATGTTCATGGCGCTGGTCTCGCTGATGACCGACCGCACCATCCGCAGCGATACCGCGATGACGGGCGAGATCAGCCTGCGCGGCTTGGTGCTGCCGGTCGGCGGCATCAAGGAGAAGGTCGTCGCCGCGCACTGCGGCCGGCATCAAGCGGGTGATGCTGCCGGCGCGCAATCGCCGCGACTATGACGACATTCCGGAGACCGCGCGCAAGGAGATGGAGTTCATCTGGCTCGAGCGCGTCGAGGAAGCCGTCGCGGCGGCGCTCGAGCCGAACAAGCCCGCCGACGCGCCTTCGACCGCGCCGCAATTCGCGGAAGCCGAGGCGTAACGCGCAAAGCGCGTGCGCGCTTGCCCTCTCCCTTTGCGGGAGAGGGCACCGCCACGTGCGCCGTATCCAGCTCCTTTTTCGGGGAACCAGACGGCGGCTGCTCCGTTGCTACACGAGCCCCTACGGGCGCGAGCCTAGGAGACGAGCCCATGAAATCGGCCACTATTGCGTTCGCCGCAGCCGCCATTTTCGCCCTGTCGGGCGCAGCGATCGCCCAAGACACGACCACCACCACGACCACCCACGAACGCACGGTAGCGCCGGGTCCTGGCGTGACCGTCGGCGTGCCGGGCGTGGTCGGCGTCCATGTCGGCGCCCCGCCGGTCGAGACCGGCTGCACCACCAAGACCCGGACCACCACCGATACGGATACGGGCGACTCGGCCACGGTCAGCAAGAGCAACTGCTGAGCGCCGCCGAACTCGGATCCGCTAAAGCCCCGGTCGCGAGGCCGGGGCTTTTTGCTGTCGTGAGGGCATGACGGCGCCGCCCCGGTACTCACAAAAGATCCTGCGGCATGCAGAGCCGGGCTTCGCGCTCGGGCGCGCCGAGATTGTGCGGCGTCGCCGCGACGATCTTTTGCCGCGCGCCTCGTTGTGCGTCGCGCGAAACCCGGGCGAGCCCGCGCATGAGGCAGGCATTGGCGTCGCCGCGGCAGCAATGGTGCCGCCGGCAAACCGGGTTCTTGCAATTCCGCCACAGCACAAAAGCATCGCAATAGCGCCGCTGCAGCACGAGCTTCTCGACCGCGAAGCGCCGCGTCCGTCCCAAAAAAGGAGACGAGGCATTCAATAATTCTTGAACGTGACGTCAAGTTGACGTACATTGTTGTCCAAGTGGCAACTCAGACGAGGCATCCCATGGTCCGCAGGCAAGAAAAGCCCCAAAGAAGCGAACCCGGCCGCGCCCAGCGGCTCGGTTTCCGGCTGGATCAGGAAACAAAGGACCTGATCGAACGCGCGGCGCATCTTGAGCGCCGCAAGCTGACCGATTTTTGCGTGACTGCGCTCGCCGGCGCTGCCCGGCGGACGATCGCCGACCATGAAACGCTTACCCTTTCCGAGCGGGACCGGCAGGCCTTTTTCGCTGCGCTGGTCGACCCACCCAAGCCGAGCGAACGCCTCGTTCGCGCGTTAGCGGAGCACAAACGGCGGATCGCGCGTTAGATGGCGAAGGTCCCCACGCCCGATCTGACTGTCGAGCCGTTGGGATCGCATCACGACCGCGCCGGGTTCAATTGCGGGGTCGAAAGTCTCGATCGCTATTTGCAGATGCAGGCAGGTCAGGATGTCAGACGACTTGCAAACAGCGTGTTTGTCCTCGTCGAACGACGGTCGCCCAACGGTGTCCTCGGATACTACACTCTCTGTGCGACAGCACTGTCCCAGGGCGATGTTCCTGTCGCGGCGCGCAAGCATATACCGCGCTATCCCCTGGTCAGCGCGACGCTGGTCGGCCGGCTTGCCGTCGCAGCGGCGCGTCAAGGCGAGGGACTGGGCGCATTGCTGCTCGCCGACGCAATTCAGCGGGCCTATGCCAGCGCAAGCACCGTCGGTTCCTCGATGCTGGTTGTCGACGCCATCAACGAGCAGGCCGCGGCGTTCTACGAGACGAACGGTTTTGTGCGATTGCCCAACTCGCTGCGGCTGGTGCTGCCAATGGCGACGATTGGGAAGCTGGTCGCGTCTTAAATCGCGATTGTGACAGGCCTGAAACGTGGACCCGGATCTCGCTACCGCTCAATCCGGTCTACGCTTGCTGCTAAAGTCAGGAGAGCCCCAAATATATTCAAATACTCAATGGCTTTTTCCACGTTAATGCGACCCTTTTGATTTAAGGTTCCATGCCTACCGGTCAAAGTCGGCATCAAAGAGAATTTGGTAGTCCATCATCTTGCTCCGTGGGGAATCGAGTTCCGCAGCTACCTGATGGTTGCTACAGATCAACTCTCCACCCCCGGCAACCCCAGCGCCTTATCCACCAGCGCCCCCGCCCGCTTGAAATCGAAATTCCGATAAAGATTGAGCTTCGCCGAGAACGACGGCCCGCCGTAGAATTTTTCATATTGCGCGTGGCGGCTGCCGAATTCGGAGCCGAGGAAATCCCAGATGAGCCGCATCAGCTTGATGCGCGATCTTGGCGTCCGTGGTGCCGGAGCACATATAGCGTTCGAGGTCGGCTGCGATTTCCGGATTGGCGAAATCGGCGTCGGAGGAGGGCAGCGTGATAAAGGCCGCGCCCGCCATTTCGCGGATCATTTCCAGCATGCGGCCGTTGAGTTCCGACTGCATGGAATTCGCCGCGTAATAGGACGTGCGCGACGGCCAGTAGACGCCGTCCTCGATGGTGCCGCCGACTTCGTGCGCGAGCAGCATCGATTCGTAGATCGAGACCAGCGAGCAGAGTTCGCCCATCATGACCATCACGGCCGGGTTGGCGGCATTGCCGGTGGTCTCGTTCATGCGCTGCGCCAGGCCCGCCATGAAGCGCAATTTGGTGACGTAGCGGGTCTGCGCCTGATGATTGCCGAGGAGATGCGAGGGCGTCTTGCGCCATTGATCGCGCGACAGTTCGACATTGCGGTAGATGAAGACGCGCTCCCAGGGCACGAACACATTGTCGAACACGACGTAGACTGTCGCTCTCGTCGAAGCGGCTCGACAGCGGATAGTCGGCGGGGCTGCCGGCGCGCGCATAGGGTTTGCGCGGATAAAGTTTCACGCCTTCGGCCGCGACCGGCACGGCGAGGCAATTGGCGTAATTCTCGTCGCCGGGCGCGAGCGGCTGGATGCAGCTCAGATGGATGTAATCGGAGATGGCGCCGCCGGTGGCGAGCTGCTGGGCGCCGGAAATGACGATGCCGTCGTCGCGCTCTTTGACCACGCCGGCATAAAGCGTCGGGTCGCTCTGCTTATGCGCGGGTTTTGAGCGGTCGATCTGCGGCGGCACGATGGCGTAGCTGCAATAGATGTGCTGGTCGCGCATGAATTCGTAGAAGGCGACGAGATGGTCGGCGAATTGCTGGCCCTGGCGCGGCGAAGAATTTCGGCACCGCGGCGTAGCCGGCGAAGAAGCCCGCGACATGGTCGGGCGCGCGGCCCATCAGGCCGAAGGTCGCCTCGGCCCAGGTTTCGGAAAAGAGCCGCCGCGCGCGCAGATCGGCCGCCGTCTTCGGGATCTGCCAGGCGCGCCAGACGGGCTGCGCCGGTCTTCGGCGAGGCGAAGGTCATGCGCTCGCGCTGTTCTGGATCGGCCGCGATGTCGAAGAGCGCCGCGATCGAGCGCGCGGCCTGGCGGAACGCCGGATGGGCGGTGACGTCCTTGCACGCAGTTCGCCGTCGAGAAAGACGCGGCGCCCGTCGTTGAGCGATTTCAGATATTCGGCCCCCGTGCGCATCGGCGCGTACTCCTCCGACATCCGCTCGTCCCCGCGAAAGCGGGGACCCAGAACCTTCCGTCACAGCAGAACAAGCCCACATGGATTCCCGCTTGCGCGGGAATGAGCGGAACAAGGTCTAGCTCAGTTTAGCGGCATAACATCGGCAAAAAATCAGCATGGGAGCTAGGCTTAGGGCGCGCTTGCCAAGCGGGCGGCGGGGCTTTAACGGCTGCCGCCAGGGAGGATCGATGATGGTGCGCAAAATCCTGGCCGCCGGCCTTGGGCTCGTTGCGCTGTTCGGCGCGATGGTCGATGGCCGCCGCCGCCGACTATCCCGACCGGCCGATCACCATCGTGGTCGGCTTTCCGCCGGGCGGCGCGAGCGACATCATGGCGCGCATCCTCACCGCACAAGCTCGGCAGCCTGCTCGGCCAGCCCTTCGTGGTCGACAATCGGCCGGGCGCCGGCGGCAATGTCGCGGGCGAGGTCGTCGCGCATGCGGCGCCCGACGGCTACACGCTCCTCCTGGGCAACAACGCCATCCTCGCCACCAATGGCAGCCTCTACGACAAGATCGGCTTCGATGCCGAGAAGGATTTCGATCCGATCAGCCTGATCGGCACCCAGGCCAATGTGCTGGTGGTCAATCTCAACGTGCCGGCGCATTCGCTCAAAGAGCTGATCGATCTCGCCAAGGCCAATCCGGGCAAGCTCAATTTCGCCTCCTCGGGCTATGGGCTCGCGGCGCATCTCGCCGGCGAATTGTTCAAGACCGCGGCGCATATCGACATCGTGCATGTGCCCTACAAAGGCTCGGCGCCGGCGCTGCAGGACGTCATCGCCGGCGACGACCAGATGATGTTCGCCACCACCTCGGGCGTCATGGGCTTTCTCAAGAACGAGCAGTTGCGGCCGCTTGCCGTGACGACGCTCAAGCGCACCGCGATCCTGCCGGACATTCCGACCATGGACGAGGCGGGGCTTCCCGGCTTCGAAGCGACCACCTGGCACGGCCTCGTGGCGCCGGCCGGCACGCCGAAGAACATCATCGAGACGCTGCACCGCGCCGTGGTCGAAGCGCTGAAGGATCCCGACGTCGCGCAAAAACTCGCGGAGCTCGGCATCGATCCGGTCGGCAGCGCGCCCGACGAATTCCGCGCCTATATCAAAGCCGAAATCCCGAAATGGGCGGCGGTGATCAAGGCGTCCGGGGCGAAGATGCAGTAGGGCGATCGTCTTTGCCGTCATGGCCGGACTTGTTCCGGCCATCTCGACAATTCACGCCGTGCCCGCCTAAGCGAGATGCCCGCAACGGGTGCGGGCATGACGAGGAGTGGCGAGGCTCTCAAACCCTCAATACACATCGGCCTGGAAGCGGCCGCTCTTTTTCAGCTCGGCGAAGAACGCCACCGCCTGATCGGGCGTGCGGGCGCCGTGGGCGGCGATGACGTCGATCATGGCGCGCTCGACGTCCTTGCTCATGGAGATGGCGCCGCAGATATAGACATGCGCGCCGTCGGCGAGCCACGCCCACAGGTCGCGGCCGACCTCGCGCATGCGGTCCTGCACGTAGAATTTCTGCTCGTCGTCGCGCGACCAGGCCAGCGACAGCCGGGTCGAGCACGCCGGCCGCCTTCATGCCGCATCAGTTCGTCCTCGTAGAAGAAATCGTAATCGCGGCGCTGATGGCCGAAGAACAGCCAGTTGCGGCCGGGCGCCTTGGTCGCCATGCGTTCGTGCAGGAAGGCGCGGAACGGCGCGATGCCGGTGCCGGGGCCGATCATGACGACCGGCACCGATGGGTCGGCCGGCAGGCCGAAGGCGTGGGCCTTCTGGATATAGGCCTTGAGCTTCGTGCCCGGCGCGATGCGCTCGGCGAAGAAGGTCGAGGCGACGCCGACGCGGGGACGCTTGCCGATCTGCGTAGCGCACCGCGTCGATGGTCAGCGCTACGCGATCGGCCGCGACCTTGGGCGACGAGGCGATCGAATAAAGCCGCGGCTGCAGCGGATCGAGCGCTTCGACAAAGGCTTCGGGATCGGGCCGGATGCCGGGAAATTTTTCCAGCGCCGCCAGCACGTCGAGCGTCGCGGCGTCGCCGTCCGGATCGCCGCCCGCGGCCGAGCGCCTTCGCCTTCTGCCGCCGCTCGCCGCCGGTGATGTAGGAGATGAGCTGGAACAGCATGTCGGGCGCGGTGCCGAGCGAGACGCCGTCGGTCAGAACCTCGCGCAGCGTGCGGCCGCCGATGGGGAAATCCGGCGGCGCGTGCGAGCGCGGCGATCACGGCATCGACCAGCGCCGGATCGTTCTGCGGAAAAATGCCGAGCGAGTCGCCGACGGCGTAATCGATGCCGCGAGCCGGTGAGGTCGAGATCGATATGCCAGGTTTCCTTGTCGGAGCCTGGTTTGTTGAGCTTGCGTGCGCGGAGACGAACGCAATCTCGGCCGGACTGTCGCGCGTCGGCTCGGCAATGGCTGCCGGAGCTGCGGCTTCGGCGTCACTGCCGGAGCTCCCGCGGGTGCCGGCGCTTTGGCCTCCGCCGGAATGGCGCCGAATTCCGCATAGAGCGATCTTGAGCATGCGGGTGGTGTCCTTGCCGCCCGGAATGCAGAGGTTGAGCCGCTCCTCTTTTTTCAGGACGATGGCATTGGCGTAGTCCTCGCAGGTGTAGCCGCATTGGCCGCAATCCTGCTGGCCCATCGCCGCCATCATGCGCCGCCGCAGCGGCCGCCCGTCGGCGAGCTCCATGCGGTCGGGCAGCGGCATCGACGGTGTCGTGCCACGGCGTCGAGCCGTCGTCGCCGTCGTCGAGCGGCCCGCGCGCCGCGGCGCTCGCCGCGTAACGTCGCCCAGCAGCGCCGCGGTTTCTTCGGGCGACAGCGGCATTGACGCCGCCGTCGAGCGAGAGGAGGCCGGCGAAAAAGCCGTTGAGCCAGGTGCGCTGCTCGGCCGAGAACGGCGCGCGAATCCGGGATCAAGGTCGGGATCGGCGGCGCGGTGGTCTGCATCATTCGACCGCCTCGCGTTCGAACATGCGTCTTGAGCGCGTCGATCGTCGTGCCGGCGCGTGAAGGCGAGGAAGCTTTCGTCGGCCGAAGCGCGGTGCGCGAGATAGGCCTTGAGCATGCGCTCGACGGTCTTCGGCGCGTCCTCGGCTTTGACGTCGCGATAGATTTCGCGGCCGCAGGCGGCGTCGGGGCCGAAACCGCCGCCGACCACGGACGTGATAGCCCTCGACCTGGTCGCCGTCCTCGGACACCTGCACCTTGGTGCCGAGCAGGCCGATGTCGCCGATGTAGTGCTGCGCGCAGGAATTCGGACAGCCGGTGAGATGGATGTTGATCGGGCCGTCGAGCTGCGACGCGCGCTTCGCACCAATGCGGCGATCTCCTCGGCGTGGCGCTTGGTGTCGGAATCGGCGAGCTTGCAGCCGGCATTGCCGGTGCAGGCGACCAGGCCGGCGCGGATCGAGCTCGCTTTGGTCGACAAGGCCGATCGCCTCGATGGCGGCTTCCGCTGCGGCGACGCGCTCGTCGGCAACGCCCGAGATCAGGAGATTCTGCCAGACCGTGAGCCGGATATCGCCGTCGCCGAATTCGGCGGCGATCTTGGCGAGGCCGCGCATCTGCGTCGGCGGTGATCTTGCCGACCGGGAGCACGACGCCGATCCAGTTGAGGCCCGTTCTGCTTCTGCGGATGGACGCCGATATGCGCCAGCCGGTCGAACGGCGGGCCGCGGCGCGATGGCTTCGGCCGGCACGCGCGCGAGCTTGCGGCCGAGCTTCTCTTCCATCGCGGCGAGGAATTTCTCAAAGCCCCAGGCGTCGAGCACATATTTGAGCCGCGCCTTGGCGCGATTGGTGCGGTCGCCGTTGTCGATGAAGACGCGCACCACGGCGTCGGCCACCATGGTCGCTTCGTCGGGCTTGACGATGACGCCGGTGTCGCGGGCGAAATCCTTGATGGCCGGTGATGCCGCCGAGCAGCGAGCCGGAACCAGATGCCCGGCTCGACGCCGAAGCCGTCTTTCACCTCGACGGCCTGGAAGCCGATGTCGTTGGTGTCTTCCAGCACCGGGATGACGCCGCCGCCGTCGAAGCCGACATTGAACTTGCGCGGAATGCCGTAGAGCGAGCGGTCGTTGAGGATGTGGAAATGCCATTCGCGGGCATAGGGCCGCGTGTCGAGCAGTTCCTGCGGATCGATGCCGGCGGTCGGCGTGCCGGTGACGTTGCGGATATTGTCGGCGCCGGAGCCGCGCGAGCGCAGGCCGAGATCCTGGATGCCCTCGACCATGGCGACGGCGTTCTTCGGCTCGACCTCGCGCATCTGCAGATTGGCGCGCGTGGTGACATGGCAGTAGCCGCCGGCATAGCGCTCGGCGAGATCGGCGAGGCCCGCGAACTGCCAATGCGTGAGGATGCCGTTCGGGATGCGCAGCCGGCACATATAGGACTTCTGCGTCGGCGCGCAGTAGAACAGGCCGAAGAAGCGCCAGCGGAAATTGTCGTCGGGCTTCGGCGCCTCGTTGTTCGCGGCCTGCGCTTTCAGCTTCTCGTAGCCGTCGAACGGATTGAGCTCGCGCTTGAACTTTTCCGGATCGGACAGCTTGCCGCCCGGCTTTGATGACGCGGTCCTGCGCGCGCAAGCCTGCGGCGTCGGGGCCGATCGGCTCGGCCGCGCACGCCGTTGCGTCGGCGCGGCACCGGCCGGCCGCAGGCCGCGCGCGTTCTTCGCGATCTGCAGCCCGGCCACGAAGCCTTCGAGATAGCGCTTCTGTTCCGGCTCGAAATCGCCCGACATTGCGTCTTCCGTTGTTCACGACGATCGATCTCGTGCGAGGTCGGCGTTACTCGGCCGGCACGCCGCGTCGGCGTCGGCGCCGTCACCTTGGCGCGTGCCGTGCGGCTTGTAGGTCACGTAGATGCGCGAGCCCGGTGAAGGTGAAGCCGCCGACCAGATTGCCGAGCGTGACCGGAATCTGATTCCACAGCCACCAATCGGCGACGCGTGACTTTCGCGCCCATCATCATGCCGGTCGGGATGATGAACATGTTGACGACCGAATGCTCAAAGCCCTGCGCGAAGAAGATGAAGATCGGCATCCAGGCGCAGGCGATCTTGCCGATGGTCGAGTTCGTCGTCATGGCCAGCACGACGGCGAGGCAGACCAGCCAGTTGCACAGCATCGCCTTGACGAAACAGGTGACGAGGCCGGCAAAGCCGATGGCGGCGTAGCCGATGGTCTTGGCTTCGGCGGTCGGCGACGATGCGCGCCGCGACGCCGGCCGGCGCGGTCGTGCCCATATTGGTGAGCGCGATGGCGATCAGGGCGCCGTAGGCGACGCTGCCGATCAGATTGCCGATGAAGACCCAGCCCCAGTTGACGAGACCGAGGCGGCGCTCGCCTCGCGCTCGATCCACGGCAGCGGCACCAGCGCGAAACTGCCGGTGACGAGTTCGAGGCCGAGCAGCACGATGGCGATCAAGCCGACCGGGAAGATCAGCGCGCCGACCAGCGGCACGTTGGTCTGCACCGCGCCGGTGAAAGCGAGGCTCGTCGCGACGCCGAGAATGGCGCCCGACAGCATGCCGCGGATGAGAAGATCGCGCGGCGACAGCGCAAGCTTGCGCTTGCCGGTCTCGAGCATCGCCACGGCGACATCGGCCGGTTTCACATAATCCATCGTCGGTCTCCTATGATCGCCCTCGGAAGAAACAATCGGCAAAAACAAAATCCGCGGTTGTCGTTCGCGCTGCCCATAACGCTGACGCCCACAGCGCTGACACCAACGACGCTACGGTGCGCGGAAGCTAATTCGGTACTTGCTGCGGAGGCGGCACTTCTGGCGCTGGCGCAGAAGCACGGAGGCTTCCGGTCGTTTTTTGTTGGTCAGCCGCGCTGCTGAAGCGTTTGGCCATCGTCGTTGACGGCCGTTGCCTCCAGCCGTCGCAAGACACATGCCAGCCGCGGCAGGGCCTGAAAGCACCACTATTTCAAATATTTAGCAGCGGTGCCAATGGCACTAAGCAGTGATCTGTTGTGCCTGTTTTTAAAGCAGCCCGCCCCGCCGCTGTGCAGCACGAAAGGGTCTTTCCCGGCACTGCGGACCCTTGCGCGTGTCGGCCGCCGAACGCCCGCCGGCGGCCCGATTGGAGGCTCACTGCCGTGATGAAAACATAGATAACCCAATGCCTTATGTTTGTTTTCGGGAGGAATGTTTCTTGCATAAATCGAACCGTTTCCCTCGCCGCGAAGGACCCCGCGCAGCGCCCCATGGACCCCGCGCTCAAGATCGTCATTGCCGACGAAAATCCGGTTCGCGCGGCGATCCTGGCGGACGGTTTGCGCGAGGCCGGCTACACCCAGGTCACGCGCATCGACGAAATGACCAATCTGCTCGCCCGCATCTACACCCTCGACCCCGACGTCATTCTCATCGATCTGGAAAATCCGAGCCGCGACGTGCTGGCGCAAATGTTCCAGGTCAGCCGCGCGGTGCGGCGGCCGATCGCGATGTTCGTCGACCAGAGCGATGCCGCCGCCATCGAGGCCGCGGTCGATGCCGGCGTGTCCGCCTATATCGTCGACGGGCTGAAGAAAGAGCGCATCAAGGGCATTCTCGATCTCTGCATTTCGCGCTTCAACGCCTTCGCTCGCCTGAACGACGAACTCGAGCGCGCGCAGACCGCGCTCGAGCGAGCGCAAAGTGATCGATCGCGCCAAGGGTATTTTGATGAAATCTGAAAGCCGTCAGCGAGGCCGATGCCTATGCGCTGCTGCGCAAGACGGCCATGAACGAAGGCAAGAAGATCGCCGACATCGCGCAGTCGGTGGTGACCGCAGCGGAGCTGTTGAAATGAGCCAAGCGACTCGTAATGAGCCAAGCATTGCGCATCGGCTTTATTCCGCTGGTCGACGCGGCGGCGCTGATCGTCGCGGTCGATAAGGGCTTTGCGGCGGAAGAGGGCCTGGCGGTCGAACTGATGCGCGAAGTGTCGTGGTCGAATGTCCGCGACAAGCTCAATATCGGCCTGTTCGATGCGGCCCATCTTTTGGCGCCGTTCGCGATCGCCTCGAGCCTCGGCATCGGCCACGTCCGGGTTCCGCTATTGGCGCCTTTCATGCTCGGGCTCAACGGCAATGCCATCACGGTGTCGCCTGCGCTTTACGATGCGCTTGCGGCAGGCGCGACCGGCGATCTCGGCGATCCCTCGGTGTCGGCCCGGGCGCTTGGCCGCGTCGTCGCCGAGCGCCGCCGCCGCGGCGCCGAACCGCTCACCTTCGGCATGACCTTTCCGTTCTCGAGCCATAATTATCAGCTCCGATTTTGGCTCGCGGCGGGCGGCGTCGATCCGGACGAAGACGTGCGGCTCGTCGTCTTGCCGCCGCCCTACATGGTGGACAGCCTGGCGAGCCACCAGGTCGACGGCTTTTGCGTCGGTGCGCCGTGGAACTCGGTCGCGGTCGGCCTGGGCATCGGCCGCATCGTTCATTTCGGCTCGGACATTGTCGCGCGCTCTCCCGAAAAAGTGCTGGCGGTGCGCGCCGCCTGGGCCGCCGATCGCCCGGACGTCTTGGAGCGGCTCTTGCGCGCGCTCGGCCTCGCGGCGAATTTCATCAACGATCCGGCGGTTGTGGAGGAAACGGTCGCGCTGCTCGCGGCGCCGAATCGGGTCGGCGTCGATCCGGACATCATTCGCGGCACGCTCAAAGGCCGGATGCCGACGGCGCTGGGCGGCACTTCGCGCGTGTGCGCCGACTACATTTTGCTCGGCCGCGATGGCGCGGCGCGCCCCGATCCGGCGCATGCGGCCTGGCTTTATGCGCAAATGGTGCGCTGGAACCAGGCCGATTTGTCGCCCGAGCTACTCGCCGCGGCAAAAGCGTGTTTCCGCCCGGATCTTTATGACGCGGCTCTCGGCAGCCCGGCGAGCGCAGCCGCATCGCCTCGGTATTTTGACAGCGTCGGCGCCTTCACCGGCCCGCCGTTCGACCCCGATGACATCTTCGGTTATGTGCGGGGCGATGAGAGATCGCGAGCCTTAACGCAATTTTGCGCTGCACAAAATTTCTTCAGTGTGCGGTGAGGATAAGCAAAAGCGCCAAGAAACGCCGTCGGCTGTTTTCACCAAAGCGCGGAAACAAAGGTTTTTTGCTCGGCGAAGATGTTGGCACGAAGTTTGAATTAGCTGCCACTGAGTTTCTCATTCGGCGGCGTCCAGAGGCGTCGCCACAAGGCCCAATGACGGGCCGGCAGCAATGACGCTGTCCTGGGGGGAGCGCTAGGTCGCCTCCTGCTCGGGGCGGCGTTTTTTTTGTTCGATCATGATTGCGACGAGCCAGACCGGGAACAAGCAGTCCGCAAAGGAAAAATTTCGATGAGCGAGCCAAATACGACCTGGATTTCAGACTGGAACCCCGAGGACGAAAAGTTCTGGAATTCCGGAGGCAAGACGATCGCCCGGCGCAATCTGATCTGGTCGATCGTCGCCGAGCATGTCGGGTTTTCGATCTGGCTGATCTGGTCGATCGTCGCCACCAAGCTGCCGGCGGCTGGCTTTCACTACACCACCGACCAGCTGTTTCAACTCGTGGCATTGCCCGGCTTGATCGGCTCGCTGATGCGGTTTCCCTATACGTTTGCGGTCACCACTTTCGGCGGCCGCAACTGGACGATCTTCAGCGCTTCGGTGCTGTTCATTCCGGTCCTCGCGCTCGCCTATTTCGTGACCCAGCCCGGCACGCCGTTCTGGGAGATGCTGCTCGTCTCGGCGACGGCGGGTCTCGGCGGCGGCAATTTCGCCTCCAGCATGGCCAATATTTCTTTCTTCTATCCGGACCGCATGAAGGGCTGGGCGCTCGGCCTGAATGCGGCCGGCGGCAATATCGGCGTCTCGAGCGTCCAATTGCTCGCGCCGATCTTGATGGGGCTCGGGATCATCAATCTCTATCAGGCGACGCCGGTGGGCGGCGTCTACCTGCAGAATGCCGGACTGATGTGGCTCGTGCCGCTGGCGATCGCATTGTTCGGCGCGATTTTCTTCATGAATAACCTGACCTCGGCACGCTCGACCTTCAAGGATCAGGCGGCCATCGTCGGACGCAAACATACTTGGATCATGTCCTACATCTATATCGCGACCTTCGGTTCTTTCATCGGCTACTCGGCGGCGTTTCCGCTCCTGATCAAGACGCAATTTCCGGCCGTGACACTGAGTGTGGCCTTTCTCGGCCCGCTCGTCGGTTCGCTGGCGCGTCCGCTCGGCGGCCTGCTCGCCGACAAAATTGGCGGCGCGGTCATAACGTTCTGGAATTTCATCGCCATGGGGGCGGCGACCATCGGCGTGATGTATTTCGTCGACATCAAGGACTTCGCCGGCTTTTTCGCGATGTTCCTGATCCTTTTCGTCACCACCGGGGTCGGCAATGGCTCGACCTTCCGGATGATCCCATCGATATTCCGCGAGGAAAAACTCCGCGAGGCGAAGGGCACCGGAGACGCCGGCCGGCTTGCCGCCATCAAAGCGGCGAGAATCGAAAGCGCCGCGGCGCTCGGATTTGTCAGCGCCATCGGCGCAGTCGGGGGATACTTCATTCCGCGCGGCTTCGGCGCGTCGATTGCCGCCACCGGCGGTCCGACGTTGGCGTTGGAAATCTATCTCGCCTTCTACGCGACCTGTCTGGCGCTGACCTGGTGGTACTACATGCGCAAGACCTCCGCCTCGTCGGCCGCAACGAGCCTTGCCCAGGCGCGCGTGTAATTCCCCCGCGGCGGCAGGTCGCATCGAGACGACAACGAAAAATATCGTTTCGATCGCGATCTGCCGACAGCGGCGCCTGTGAGCCTTGCTTTGCGTGCATCGCCGCGGCGTCGCGGCGCAACATTGTCGGATTTTTGAATTGAGTGCCGGGGCCAACCGAGGAGACGTCAATGACAGGAGATCAAGTCAAGGCGATCCAGGACAGCTTTGATAAGGTTGCTCCGATCGCCGAACAGGCCGCAGAACTGTTTTACGGCCGGTTGTTCGAGATTGCGCCCGCGGTGAAACCGTTGTTTCGCGGCGACATGAAAGAGCAGGGCCGCAAGCTGATGGCGACGCTCGCCGTCGTCGTCAAAGGCCTCGACAATCTTGAAGCCATTCTGCCGGCGGCGAGCGCGCTCGCCAAGCGCCACGTCGGCTACGGCGTCAAAGCCGCGGACTACACGCCCGTCGGCGCGGCGCTTTTGTGGACGCTCGAACGCGGCCTTGGCGCGTCCTGGACGCCGGAACTCGCCGAAGCCTGGGGCGCAGCTTATGGCGTGCTGTCCGAGTTCATGATCGGCGAGGCCTATGGCCGCAGCGCCGCAGCCGAGTGAGCGCCGTGAACAACCGCCGTCCACAGCTTGTGGTCGTCGGCAACGGCATGGCGGGAATGCGCGCGGTCGAGGAACTTTTGTCCCAAGCTCCCGACCGCTACGACATCACCGTCATCGGCGCGGAGGCCCATACCAATTACAACCGCATCCTGCTGTCGTCGGTGCTGGCGGGCGACAAGACGCTCGACGACATCGTTCTCAATCCGCCGAGCTGGTACGGCGAGCATGGCATTCGTCTGATCGCCGGCAACCGCGCGGCGGCGATCGATCGCGCCCGACGGAGCGTCACGCTCGCCGATGGCAACGCCGTGCCTTACGACAAATTGTTGCTGGCCACCGGCTCAAAGCCCTTGGCGCCGCCGATCCCAGGCATCGGACTGCCGAACGTGCGCGCCTTCCGCGACATTGCCGACGTCGAGGCGATGATCGGCGCCGCCAGAACCGCGCGCCGGGCGGTGGTCATCGGCGGCGGTCTGCTCGGCCTCGAAGCGGCGTGGGGATTGAAACGGCGCGGCATGGCGGTGGCGCTGGTGCATTTGATGCCGACGCTGATGGAACGTCAGCTCGATGTCGCGGCGGGTGCGCTGCTGCATCGCGACCTCGATGCGCGCGGCATCGACTTCTTCATGAACGGCCAGACTGAAGAAATCCTCGGCATCGATCGGGCGGACGGAGTCCTGCTCGCCGACGGCCGCAAAATTGCGGCCGATTTCGTCGTGCTGGCGACCGGCATACGGCCGAATGTCGATTTGGCGCGCGGTGCCGGGCTCGACGTCAATCGCGGCATCCTGGTCGGCGACGACATGGCGACCAGCGATCCGGATATTTATGCGGTCGGCGAATGCATCGAACATAACGGCCAGGTGTTCGGGCTGGTCGCGCCGATCTGGGACCAGGCTAAGGTCTGTGGCGCGCGGCTCGCCGGCAACCTGGAGGCGGCTCTATGTCCCGCCGCCGATCTTCACCAGTCTCAAGATCACCGGCGTCGACGTCTTCTCCGCAGGCTTACTTGCCGCCACCGATGAGGCCGATGAAGAGATCACGCTGCACGATGCCAAGCGCGGTCTCTACAAGAAAGTCATCTTGCGCGACAACAAAATCGTCGGCAGCGTGCTCTATGGCAGCGTCGAGGACGGCCCGTGGTACGTGCAATTGATGCGCGACAAGACCGACGTGTCGGCCTTTCGCGATCAGATGGTTTTCGGCCGCGCGTTTGCCGACGCAAGCCATGGCCGCCTCGTCACCGGCCGAAGCGAAGGCCGATAGCGGCATCGATCCGGCGACGGCGAGGCCGCAATGGAAAGCGGCGTGATCCGCACCACCTGTCCCTATTGCGGCGTCGGTTGCGGATTGAACGTCGCGCCAGACGGCACGCTGTCCGGGGACAAGGCGCATCCCGCCAATTACGGCCGGCTGTGTTCGAAAGGTGCGGCGCTCGGCGAAACGCTCGCGACCGATGGGCGGCTGCTTTATCCGCAGATCGGCGGCCGCAATGCGAGCTGGGACGAGGCGCTCGATCGCGTCGCCGCTACTTTCAAACAGACTGTGGCGGAGCACGGGCCGGACGCGGTGGCGCTCTATGTCTCCGGCCAATTTCTCACCGAGGACTATTACGTCGCCAACAAGCTGATGAAGGGTTTTATCGGCAGCGCCAATATCGACACCAATTCGCGGCTCTGCATGGCCTCGTCGGTCGCCGGACATGTCCGCGCGTTCGGCGCCGATATCGTGCCCGGCTGCTACGACGATATCGAGGAGGCCGATCTCGTCGTTCTGGTCGGCAGCAACACGGCGTGGTGCCATCCGGTGCTCTATCAGCGGCTCGTCGCGGCGCGGGAGAAGCGCGGCACCAAAGTGGTGGTGATCGATCCGCGCCATACCTCGACCTGCGATATCGCCGACATTCATCTTGCGCTCCGCCCCGGCTCCGACGTGGCGGTGTTCGCCGGATTGTTGCTGCATCTTTCGCGAACGCGGGGCTTGCGACGCGGCCTGGACGCAGGATTTCGCGTCTGGGTTCGGCGCGGCACTTGAGACCGCGCGGAACATCCGCGCCCTCGCTCGCCGACGTCGCGGCGATCGCCGATGTGCCGGCCGCGGATCTCGCGCGCTTTTACGATTGGTTCGCCGCGACCGATCGCAGCGTGACTTTCTACTCCCAGGGCACCAACCAGTCCTCGGCCGGGACCGACAAGGTCAATGCGATCGTCAATTGTCATCTGGCGACCGGCCGCATCGGACGGCCCGGCATGGGGCCGTTTTCTTTGACCGGCCAGCCCAACGCGATGGGCGGCCGCGAAGTCGGCGGCCTTGCCAACCAGCTCGCGGCGCATATGAGCTTTGCCGATCCGGCCGATATCGATCGCGTGCGGCCGCTTCTGGAATGCGCCGCGCATGGCGACACGCCCGGGTCTCAAGGCGGTCGACCTGTTCGAGGCCGTGCATCGACGGCACACATCAAGGCATTGTGGATTCTCAACACCAATCCGGCCGCCAGCATGCCGCGCGCCGACCGCGTGCGCGCGGCGCTCGGCGCCTGTCCGTTTGTCGTCGTCAGCGATTGCTGGCCGACCGATACGACGGCGCTTTGCCGATATCGTTCTGCCGGCCGCGGCGTGGGGCGAGAAGGACGGCACCGTCACCAATTCGGAACGCTGCATCTCCCGGCAGCGCGCGTTCCGGCCGCCGCCGGGCGAAGCGCGGCCGGATTGGTGGATGATGGCCGATGTGGCGCAGCGCATGGGCTGGCAGGCGGGCGTTTGCTTATCGAGAGCCCGGCCGACGATTTTCCGCGAGCACGCCGCGCTGTCCGGCTTCGAGAACGACGCGCCGCGGCGCCGCATTTTCGATATCGGCGCGCTTTCCGACTTGAGCGACGACGATTACGACGCGCCTGCCGCCGATCCGCTGGCCGCTGCCGCGCGGCGCATCCGAAGTCATGGTCGAGCGCCAAACGGCTGTTCGGCGACGGCAAGGGTTTTGCCACCCCGGACGGCCGCGCGCGCTTCGTGCCGACGCCGTACCGGCCGCCTGCCGTCGCCGCCGACGAGCAATGGCCGTTCATTCTCAATACCGGACGCGTGCGCGATCAGTGGCACACCATGACGCGGACCGGCAGAGTGCCGCGGCTGATGGCGCATCAGCGCGAGCCCGTGCTCGACATCCATCCGGCCGATGCGGCGCGGCTCGATCTCGCAGACGGCGGTCTTGCCCGCATCGAGAGCCCGCATGGCGCGAGCACGATGCCGGTGCGTCTTTCCGCCGGTCTGCGCCGGGGCGAAGTTTTTGCGCCGATGCACTGGACCGACCGGTTCACCTCGGCGGGACCGATCGACGCCCTCGTCGGGGCGGCGACCGATCCGATTTCCGGGCAGCCGGAGCTGAAAGCTACGCCCGTTCGCGTCACGGCGGTCGCGGTCGCATTGGCACGGGCTTCTGCTGCGCGGCGCCGAACACGTGCCGCCCGGGCCTTATTACTGGGCGCGTATCCCGGTCGAGCGCGGACATGCCTTCACGCTGATCGGCTGGGAGCCGTTGCCAAGGGACACCGACACCGAATCATGGATCGCGGCGCTGCTCGACGCGCCGCAGGCGGCCGAGCTCGTGATCTATGCCGATCCGGCGCGCGGCACGTTCCGTTACGCGAGCGTCATCGGCGGACGCCTGGATGCTTGTTTGTTCATCGCCAGGAAGCAGTCTGCGCTGCCGTCGCGCGACGCCCTGGTTTCGCTCTTGGGCACACGAAGTCGAACCTGAAACGCGCGCCCACATTCTCGCCGGCGCCGCCGGGCCCGCCGCGCAAAATGCGGCCGGCCGCACCATCTGCGCCTGTTTTGGCGTCGGCCTGAATACGCTGCACGGCGCGATCGCCAGCCGGCGGCTGACCAGCGTCGCCGAGATCAAGTCAGCGCTGCGCGCCGGCTCGAATTGCGGCTCGTGCATTCCCGAGCTGCAGGCGATCCTCAACAGCGCGCCGGCGCCGGCCGCAGTGCCCGCTTGATTTGGCCGCACGGCGCCCGAGTGTCGTGAAAGACCTCGGGAATCTCGGACAAATCCCGCAAAACCGCGGCTTTTTGCCAAAGCGACGATCTGTGCTGCCCATCACATCTCGAATCGCGAGATCACAAGATAGTTAATTGGACAATGCGAAAGACAACAGGGGTGCGGCCATGATCAACCTTCAGAACCGAAAGAGCCGAAGCGCGCTGTTTGCAGTGATTGCCGCGGCTGGCAGTTTGATCTCTTCGACGAGTTTCGCCGGACCGTCTTATGACGGCGTCTGGAGCGTTCTGGTGCATACCGAAAAAGGCGATTGCGATCCGGGCTATCGCTATCCGATCCGCATTGCCAACGGCCACTTGGTGAACGCGGGCGATTCCGCCTTCACCATCAGCGGCGCGGTGGCGCCGACCGGCGCCATCACCGTGACGGTGGCCGCGGGCGGCAAGAGCGCCAGCGGGTCGGGCCACCTCGCCGGCGCCGAAGGCGGCGGCTCCTGGAGCGGCGGCGCCTGCTCGGGCTCGTGGACCGCGGAGCGCCGTGGCGCCTAGGCCGGATTTAGCGAGGCGCCGGCGGCCAAGCGTCCACTGGCCTTTGATCAGAGATAGGGTCTTTTGCCATCAAGGGGCGCGTCGGTGTGAACCGGCGCGCCTTTGTCGTTCGGCGACCTCGCCTTTCCGCGCTGTTGTTGTATCTTGGGTCCCAAGCCGGTTGCAAAAACCGAACTAAAAAACCCAGGAGGAGGAGCGCCTTGACCTATTGCCTCGGAATTCTTTTGCCGGCAGGCCTCGTCTTGGCTTCCGATTCCCGCACCAATGCCGGCGTCGATCAGGTCGCGCAGGTCCGCAAGCTGGCGCGGCTCACCGTGCCCGGCAACCGCGTCATCGCCATTCTGTCAGCCGGCAATCTTGCCACCACGCAGGCCGTCGTGACGAGCTTGCGGGAGCAAGCCGGCTCGGGGACGGCCGACCACGATTTGTACGCCGCGCGAACCATGTTCGACGTCGCCAATATCGTCGGCGGAAAACTGCGCGAGGTGATCGCTCGCGACGGCAGCTTCGTTCAGCCCTATGGCGATCCGAACGGCAATTTTCTGCTCGGCGGCCAGATCTCGGGTGAGCCGCCGCGGCTGTTCCAAATCTATTCGGCGGGCAATTTTGTCGAGGCGTCGGACCGTTCGTGTTTCCTGCAGATCGGCGAAACGAAATACGGCAAGCCGATTCTCGATCGGGCGCTTAAGCCGCAAACCTCGCTCGACGAGGCGGCCAAACTGGCGCTGTTGTCGTTCGATGCGACAATGCGCAGCAATCTCTCGGTCGGCTTGCCGATCGACCTCTTGCGTTATGAAACCGATCGTTTCTCGGACGGCAATTTTTCGACGCTGGACGAGGACAATGGCTATTGGAACTCGTTACGGAAGAGCTATCACGACGGTCTCGCAACCCTCGTCGAAAGCCTGCTGCCGCCTCCGGCTGAACCGTATTAGGGGGTCGAAGCGTTAAAGGGCAATCGAGATGCAGGAAGGCCGTTGGAATGTCCAAATCTGACTTTCGCAAAATGTCTGATCTTCGCAAAGTGTCTGGTTCTCGCAGCTTGTCTGCGTTCCGCAAATTCGTTCCGGAAATGGGCAAGGCCTTCCACTTTGGCATGACGCCTGAGCAATTCTACGACGCCGTGATCCCCGTGCGCGGCCCGCGAAATAAAGCCGGTATCGAAGAATATCTGTCCACGCCCTTCAAGGGCTTCTCCACCGACGGCACCATCATTCCGGGCCTCTTCGCACTCAGGCCCGAAGGCGCGCCGACGCGAAAAATCCTGGAAGCTGCCGCTGCGCTGCTCACGCGGCTCGGCCCGGAACAAAGAAAGAAGGTTTGCCTGCCGATCAAATCGCGGGAGCGCGAACTCTGGCAGAACAGCATCGTCCGCTACGAGAACTATGGTCTGAGGCTCGATGAAGCTCCGAGCGATTTGCAGGAAGCGGCGATGGCCGTGGTCAGGGCCAGTCTCAGCGCCGCGGGCTTTGAGAAGACCCGCAGTGTGATGAAATTGAACGCCTTCCTCGGCGAACTCGTCGGAGCGCCGCGGCTGCTCGGCGAGTGGTGCTATCAACTGCACCTCTTCGGCGAGCCGTCGATGACCGAGCCTTGGGGATGGCAGTTGAGCGGCCATCATCTGGTCGTCACCTGTTTCATCCTGGGCGAACAGATGACGCTGACGCCGACCTTCATGGGGGCGGAGCCGCGATATGTCGACGAGGGAAAATACGCCGGGATCGTCGTGTTCGAGGATGAAGAGCGCCTCGGCTTGCAATTTGCCCGCGACCTGTCGGCGGAGCAAAAGCGAAAGGCCGTATTCTCCGACACGCTCATTGCGGATCGGCTGCCGCCCGGCCGGCATCAGGGCGACGACGGCATGTCCTTCGGCGGCCGCTACAAGGCGAATGAAATAATCCCCTATGAGGGAATTCGCGGAGCGGACCTCGCGCCACTGCAGCGCCGCGCGCTGCTCGATCTGACCGGGTGCTATTTATCGACGTTGCCTGCCGGTCCCTTCGCGGCCCGAATCGACGACGTCGAACGGCACCTCATGGAGACCCATTTCTGCTGGGCCGGAGGCATG
This sequence comes from uncultured Alphaproteobacteria bacterium, assembly GCA_963696555.1. Lineage (GTDB taxonomy): Bacteria > Pseudomonadota > Alphaproteobacteria > Rhizobiales > Xanthobacteraceae > BOG-931. The sequence goes on from CAVOKR010000029.1 coordinate 222,622, forward strand.
GGAGACGAAAGCGCGTTTTATTATCGCATTCAAAGTCCGGTGGTGATGATCGAATTCGATCATCATAAAGGTGTCGTGCTGAATAATCCGGAGCCGGAGAAATTCCACGTCCATACCGTTGTGCGGACGCCCAACGGCAACGACTACGGCATGGATCTGTTGCGCCTTCATTACGAAACCGCGCCACACCACAAGGCCGCGCACCGGCCGCACGGCGATCACGGCGCCGGGCACCCGCACCACCACGATCACGATTGAGATTTCGGAAGCTGCGGCCTAAACGCCCAAGGCCGCCGGCTCCGCCTGCCAGTCCTTGCCGACGCCGGCGCTGCGTCGGAAACACCAGCGATTTGATGACGACCGGCACGGCGCCCGAGGTGTCGAGGATGGCGCCGATGTCGATATAGTCGAACTCTTTGAGTTCGAGGCCGTCGATCGAGACGATCGGATTCTCGATCTTCATTTCCTCGCGATAATGGATGCCGATCAGCCCGCCGACATCGCCGTCGCCGGCGAGCACGATCGGATGGCCGCGGGCGAGCACGGCTTGCAAGCCGTCGGCGACGCCTTTGCAGAAATCGTCGAGCCGCCGGAACGTCGCCGAGCCGCGCCAGGCAGACGAAGACCGCGACCGGGCTTTCGCCGTCGCCGAGATCGAGCCGCTTCAGCGCGCTCTTGATCGCCGCGGCGACGGCGCCGGAGTCGATCGTCTCTTCGCCGAGCGGCAGCTCGGGCGCGATCACCGGCACGTTGCGCAGCGGCAAGCGTTTCGAGCGGCGAGACGAAGATCGTGCGAGCCGGAAACCTGCATGGTGTATTGCGAGGCGCCGATCACGGTGGCGCGGATGCGCGCGTCGGGCCGCGCCAGTTGCAGGCCCCAGATCGTGCAGCCGCGCGCGCAATTCGGCCGCGAGCTGCGGGCCGATATCGCCGAACGCCTTGGCTTCGCCGCCGTAAATGTATTCGGACACGCCGCCGGAAAAACTCACGTCGGAGATCGTCGCCGCGAAACTCAGCGGATCGAGCCGCAACAGATCGGCGCCGCCGGCGCGCGGTGAGCCGCCGCGCATCGCTTCGAACAGGCGGTCGGCCATGCGCGCGGCGAGCGCGCGCGCCTGTTCCTCGGTGAGCGATCGCGCCGGGCTCGAGCTTCGAGCCCAAGCTCGGCGCCGAAGCGGCGGCCGGCTTCTTCGAGCCGCACGATGCGGCGTTCGCGCGTCGAGCACGACGAGCCGCGCGCCGATATCGAGCGCGGTGACGTCGATCACCTTGCCGTCGGCGCAGACCGCGATCTTCGCGGTGCCGCCGCCGACATCGACATTCATCACCGGCGCGCCGTTGCGGATCGAGCGCGCCACCGCGCCCGAGCCATAGGCCGCCATCACCGATTTCGAGACTGTCGCCGGCGCAGACCGCGACCATGCGGCCGGCTTGCGCTGGCGAACAATTCGCCGATGCGCGCGGGCGTTCTTCCGCCGCACCGCGACGCCGGTCAGGATCAGCGCGCCGGTATCGATCTCGTCGGGATCGATCTTGGCGTCCTTATACTGGCGCGTCGATGAAAGCGCCGAGCGCCTCGGCGTCGATGGTGTCTTCGGCCCGGAATAGGGCGTGAGCAGAATATCGGACTGATAAAAGCTCTCGCGCTCGGTGACGACATAGCGGCTGTCGAGCCGCTCCAGCACGATGCGCGAGAAGACGAGATGCGAGGTCGACGAGCCGATATCGACGCCGACCGAGAGCACGCACAGCTCGTCTTCTTCGCCGAAAGTGCGCCCGGTATTGGAGAAGAAGATGCGGCCGCCCTGGTCTCGTCGTCGTTCATGCGATTTCTCTATCCGTCATTCCGGGGCGCCGCGTAGCGGCGAGCCCGGAATCCATACTCGCTGAGCCGCGGTTATGGATTCCGGGCTCCCGCTTCGCATCGGCCGCGGAATGACGGCTACTCATTCCTTCGGCAGCAGTCCGCGATAATCGCGCTCGTAATATTCCGGCCGCATGCGGTTCTCGGCGCCTTCTGCTTGCATGCGCTCGGCATATTCCTGCCGCAGGAACGGATCCTCCATGTAATAGGGGATCGCGCGAGCCGCCTTCGGGAATATCCATCGCGGTGTAGTCGGTGTGCTTCTCGCCGGGCGGGCCGGGCTCGCGGCCGGGATTGTGCGGGCCGAACCAGGCGGTGAGCCGGAACGGCTCTTTCGACGCGCCGAAATGCTGATGAAACCAGCGCGCGCCGCCGGGCGCCGCCGACACCATGCCGACCGGCTCGTAATCGACGCGCTTGACCTGATCGGCCTTGCCGTCTTTCCACGGCGTCAGCGCCGAGATTTTCCGGCCAGGTGTAGGTGTAGCCCTTGCCCTTGACGCAGATCAGCACCGCCGCCGAGGTGTGGGCATGCGCCTTGGAATAATGGCCGTTCTCGTGCTGGCCGATCCACAGATAGAACGTGTTGCCGGTCATGAACGGCTCGACGCGGCGCCAGCCCGGCGAGCGGCGATTGTCGAGCGGCAGATCGCAATTGACGATGTCGGGAATGAAATTGGTGCGCCGCATGGCGAGCCCGCGCACCGGATCGGGCTCGATGTCGTCCTTGTATTTGTAGAAATCGTCGGCGCCGGAGAAGCGGTCGCGGAACTGATAGGGGCAGTTGAAGATCACGTCGGTATTGTTGATCAGGTTCATCAGATTCGGCGCCGTGGTGCCGCCGAGCAGCAGCGCCGGCGCCGAGCTGGCATTGACGATGCGGTGCATGGCGTTGACGGGGATCGAGAACAGCGAGCCCTTCTGCCATTCGAACACGTGGCGCTTGGTATCGCCCTCGAGCCAGACCTCGGTCGAGCCGCGGCCTTCGACCACGAGATAGATTTCCTCGTACATGTGCTTTTCGGCGTTGAGCGCGCCGGCGCCCGGCACCTCGACGACGTAGGAGCCCCATTTGCCTTCGGTGCCGTGGAGCTGGATGTAGCTGCCGCGTCCGCCCATCCGCGCCCACGGCACGAGCGGCAGGTTTTGCACCTTGCTGACGCCGATATCGCGATAGATCGGGATGTCGTCGGATTCCATGAACAGGTCGTAGGGCGTCTTCGGGCGGCCGAATTTGCCGAAGCCGGCGCGCTTGAATCCGGTCGGCTCGTGCCAATGAACTTGGCCGGCGATTTCGTGCATCGGCGGCGTCCTCCATCGGCAAGAATGGCGTCGATCACGCAGCACCGATGCGCTTGCGGTGTCGCGATTGTCGCTCGATTGCCTAGGCTTTCACCCCATGTACAATGCGCGCCAAGTCGATTGCAACGGCAGCGCGGCGCTCGCTGCGAAGGCCATATCCACGGAGGTTTCGGTGGCTGGCGCGTTGTGCTGCCGCTTCTTCTTCACGGCGATGGCCGGCTCGAGCGCCGCAAGTGTCGCCGATCGATCATCTGGTCATCGCCGGCTGGACCGGGCGCGACAGCCGGCGCTCGAGAAGCATATCGCGGAACTCGAAGCGCTCGGCGTCAAGCGGCCGGCGAGCGTGCCGATCTTCTATCGCGCTTCGGCGGCGCGGCTCACCATCGACGACGAAATCGAAGTGCTCGGCGAGGCCTCGAGCGGCGAGGCCGAGTTCGTCCTGCTTGCAGCACGACGGCCGTTTGTGGGTCGGCGCCGGTTCCGATCACACCGATCGCGAGGTGGAGAAGTACGGCGTCTCGGTCTCCAAGCAGATGTGCGACAAGCCGATCGCGCCGGAGTTCTGGCCCATCGTGGAGGTCGCGCCGCATTGGGACAAGACTGATGCTGCGCTCCTACATCGTCGAGAACGGCATGCGCACGCTCTATCAGGAAGGCCCGGTGACCGCGATGCTCGATCCGCTGACGCTGATCGAGAAATATCGCCGGCAAGAACGGACTGCAGGACGGCACGCTGATGTTCTGCGGCACGCTCGCCGCGCGCGGCGGCATCCGGCCGTCGGACACATTCGAGTTCGAGCTCGAAGATCCCGTGCTGAAGCGAAAAATCCAACATCAATACCGGGTGCAGAACCTTGCCGGTGCTCGGATGAAGGAACGGACAGACCATGCCGATGAACAAGCCGCATCTCGAATTTCACAAGGTCGACATGGATCAAGGGCTGGGTGACGCCGCCCGGCTATCCGGCCGGCATCCAGCAGAAAATCCTGGCGAGCGATCTCGACGAGACGCGCAAGATGGGCAGCCGCACCCGGCTGCTGCGCTTCGCGCCCGGCGTCTACACCACCGCGCCCTTCGTCCACGATCACTGGGAGGAGGTCTATCTGCTCTCCGGCGATCTCATCGTCGGCAACGACGACAAGGGCAAGGGCGGCGAGCCGTTCGAGGCGCCGACTTATGCCTGCCGGCCGCCGGGCGTCTATCACGGCCCGTTCAAGTCCGACCGCGGCTGCATGCTCTACGAGATCCATTATTACGATGAGAGCAAGAAGTAGCGCTGCGCGAGCGGACGTCGAAAGCGGAGGACTACGGATCGATGGCAGGAGCCAAACAAAGCCCGTCCTGCGCTCTTTTCTCGCGGCGGCGCCGGATTTCGCATCCGGCAAGGCGACGCCGCGGCAGTTTCTCGAACGCTCGCTCGAATTGCTTGAAGAGTGGGAGCCGCGCATCGGCGCTTTCGTCTGCACCAATCTGCCGGCGGCGCGCGCGGCGGCGGACCGCTCGGCCGAGCGCTGGCGCGCCGGCAAGCCGCATGTCGCCGATCGACGGCATGCCGGTCGGCATCAAGGACATCATCGAGACCGTCGATATGCCGACCGAGATGGGCTCGCCGCTGTTTGCCGGCTGGCGCTCGGAGAAGGATGCCGCCGAGCGTGCGCGCGCTGCGCGACGCCGGCGCGTGATCATCGGCAAGACGGTGACGACCGAATTCGCGGCGTTCCGAGCCGCGCGGCACGCGCAATCCGTGGAACACCGCGCACACGCCGGGCGGCTCGTCGAGCGGCTCGGCGGCAGCGGTCGCGCGCCGGCATCGTCAGCGCGGCGCTCGGCACCCAAGTGATCGGCTCGACGATTCGGCCGGCGAGCTTTTGCGGCTGCGTTCGGTTTCAAGCCGAGCGTCAATGCGCTCAACCGCGAAGGCAGCCACGATTATCAGAGCCAGAGCTGCACCGGCATTCTCGGCGCTTCGCTGGAGGACGTCTGGCAGGTCGCCTACGAGATCGTCGCACGCGTCGGCGGCGATGCCGGTACGCCCGGGCCTGCAGGGCCCGGACAAAATGCCGCCGGCCGAAAAGCCGCGCCGTCTCGCGGTGCTCGAAACCGCCGGATGGGATGCGGCGCCGGTTGGGGCCAAGCAGCAGCTCAGCGAATGCGTCGGCGCGGCTGAATTCGGCCGGCATCGAAATCCGTACCCGGCAAAATGACGACGACAGTCGCGGCGCTCGAATCCGAACTGCTCAACGCCGCCGAACTGTCGCACCGCTGCAACGGCTGGGAGACGCGCTGGTTCTTTCGTTCGATGCGCGAGCGCGACGCCGACAAGTTGAGCCTCGCAACATCCTGGAGCGTGCGCAGAAATACGAAAATCTGACGCTCGCCGATCACCGCGCCGATCTGAAGGAGCGCGACCGCGTTCGCGCCGTCCATGCCGAACTCGCTGCGACTTGCGACGCCTGCATCACGCTCGTCGGCGCCGGGCGGCGCGCCCGCGGGGCTTGGCGTCGACCGGCAATCCGGAATTCGCCGTGCCGGCGTCGCTGCTTGGGCGTGCCGGCGCTGTCGCTGCCGCTGTTCGAGGTCGACGCCATGCCGCTCGGCCTGCAGGTGATCGGCTTTTTCGACCGCGACGCCGAAGCGTTTGCGATCGCGTCGTGGCTGGTGTCTTCACTGAAATAGAAGTGTTGTAAGAGCAGCGGAATGCTGCTCCCTCCCCCTTGTGGGGAGGGCGGGGTGGGGGTCGAGAGGTGACTCGCCAGCGTCGACGTTTGCGGCTCGCCTCACGACCCCCAACCCCGACCCCTCCCCACAAGGGGGAGGGGAGAAGAAAAGGAAAGAACGCATGCGCTATATCGACGCCTTCAATCATTTTTTTCCGAAGCGCTATTACGACGCGCTGTTGGAAACGCCGGCGGGATCGAAGGATCTCGGCAAGCGCATGCGCGGCATTCCGGCGCTGTCCGATGTCGATTTGCGGCTTTCCATCGTCGAATCCTTTCCAGATTACACGCAGGTTCTGTCCCACGGCCTGCCGCCGATGGAGCGGCTGTGGGGTCCGGACAAATCGCCGGAGATGGCGAAGTCATCGCCAATGACGGGCTCGCCGAAGTGGTCGCCAAACATCCAAAACATTTCGTCGGCTGGTCGGCGCTGTTGCCGATGAATGCGCCGGAGGCGGCGGCCAAGGAGGCCGAGCGCGCGCTGAAAAACGGCGCCAATGCGGTGCAGCTCGGCACCAATGCCAACGGCGTGCCGCTCGACGCGCCGGAATTTCTGCCGATCTTCGAGGTGATCGCCAAATCCGGCAAGCCGATTCTGCTGCATCCCGCGCGCACCCGCGACATGCCGGATTATCCGACCGAGAAAGTCTCGAAATACGAAATCTGCAGCGTGCTCGGCTGGCCCTACGAGACCGGCGTGACGCTGTCGCGGCTGATTTTCTCCGGCATCATGGACCGCTTTCCCGATCTGAAAGTCATCGCGCATCATCTCGGCGGCGTCATTCCCTATCTCGAAGGCCGCGTCGGGCATTCCTTCGATCAGCTCGGCGTGCGCACCTCGGACGAGGATTATGGCGCGCTGCTCAAATCGCTGAAGAAGCGGCCGTTCGATTATTTCAAGGATTTCTACGGCGACACCGCGGTCGAAGGCGCGCGCGCCGCGACCGTCTGCGGCCTCGATTTCTTCAGCGCCGATCACGTGCTGTTCGCCTCCGATTGCCCGTTCGACAAGGAAAAAGGCCCGGGCTACATCCGCGACACCATCAAGGTGCTCGACGGGCTGCACGCTGACGGACGCCGAGCGCGAGAAGATTTGCTGGCGCAATGCGGTGAAGCTGTTCGGGCTTGCGGGTTAGCGTCTTTCGCTCTCCCCTTGCGGGGGAGGGGAAGAGATCAGGCCCTCTCATCTACGATCCGCGCCCGCAGCACGCCGATGCCGCTGATCTCGACTTCGAGCGCATCGCCGGGCTTCATCCACAGCGGCGGCTTGCTGCCGTGGCCGACGCCTTCGGGCGTGCCGGTGGCGATGACGTCGCCGGGCGACAGCGCCGTGAAGTCGGAGCAGAAGGCGATGATCTGCGGGATCGAATAGATCAACTGATCGGTGGTGGCGTGCTGCACCTGTTGGCCGTTGAGCCGTGTGGTCAGCGTCAGCTTGCTCGGGTCGGGAATTTCGTCGCGTGGTGACGAGCCAGGGGCCGAGCGGGCCGGTGCGCGGGAAAATTCTTGCCCGAGGTCACCGAGAATTTCTGGAAGTCGCGCACGCTGCCGTCGACGAAACAGGTGTAGCCGGCGACATGGTCGAGCGCGTGCTCGGCCTTGATGTGACGGCCCGCCTTTGCCGATGACGAGCGGTGAGCTCGCCTTCGTAATCGAAATTGTCGGAGACGTTCGGCCGGATCATCTCGCCGCCGTGGCCGACAAGCGTGTCGGCAAAGCGGATGAACATGCTCGGCTGCTTCGGCAGTTCGCGGCCCACTTCGGCGGCATGGGCGCGATAATTGACGCCGGCGCAGAGGATTTTTTCCGGATGCGGGATCACCGGCAGGAATTCGATGTCGGCGAGCTTGCGGTCGGGCTTGCGCCGCCTCGCCGCTTTGCGCATGGCATCCATCGCGCCCGCGGCAAGCGCTGCGCGCAAGCTCGGCTGGCCGATCTTGTCGTTCAGCGTGACGACGCCGTCGCCGCTCACCGCGCCGAAATAATCCTTGCCGTCGGCTGTGAAACTCAAAAGCTTCATCGCGTCACTCCCTGGGGCCGCTCTTTGTTATGCGGCGCGGCAGTGTAATGGGTGGCCGGGTCGCGGCAAGCGCCTAAACATATTCTCAATTGCGATTGAGTTCGTTCCTGCGTCTCGCCGGGGCAGGTGATGCGTAAAATTATCCGCATCTGCAACTGCGCCGTGCCGGCGCCGTTATCCCGTGTCGGGCAGGAGCGGATGGCATGTCTTCTGTTGTCGCGTCTGATGCCGGCATGGAGACCGCGGAGGATTCCGTTGATCGGCGGCCGGTTCTGCTGTCGAGCCTGCCCGCGGGCCGCAGCGAATACGGTCTGGCCTGCGCCATCGTTTTGGTCTCCAGCCTCGTTTTCATCGGGCTTGCGCCATTGGCGGCGATGCCCCTTGCGCCGCTGCCGGCGTTCATTCCGATCTATCAATCGGCGCAACTGATCAACGACTTGATTACGGCGACCTTCCTGTTCGGCCAGCGCCAATTCGCGCGCACCAGCGCGCTCGGTATGCTGGCGGGCGGTTATCTCTTTGCGGCGCTGATCTCGGCCGCACACATGCTGAGCTTTCCCGGCCTGTTCGCGCCGACGGGCTTGCTCGACGCCGGTCCGCAGACGACGGCGTGGCTTTATATATTCTGGCACGCCGGATTTCCGCTGTTCGTCATCGCCTATGCGGCCGATATGTTCGGCGGAAGGAAAGCGCGGTCCGCCAAGGTGGTGCTGTTGTGGGTGTGTGGATCGGTCATTGCGCTCGCCTGCGGGCTGACTTTCGTCGCTGTCCATGGCCAAGGGCTCCTGCCCGCGATCATGCGGGGCGACCGTTATGCGCCCGCCATGACCGTCGTGGTTTCCGGCGCCTGGATGCTGAACTTGATCGCGCTTCTGGCGCTGTCGCGGCGGCGGCCCTATCGCGTCCTCGACGTTTGGCTGATGGTGACGATGTATGCCTGGCTGTCGACCTCACGCTGAGCGCGGTCATCAACGGCGGCCGCTACGATCTCGGCTTCTATGCCGGACGCATCTACGGCTTGATGGCCGCGAGCTTCGTGCTCGTCGTCCTTCTTGTCCAAAATGCCGAGCTCTACATGCGCCTTGTCGAGTTGCGCGAAAGCGATCGCGCCAAAACGGACGAACTGCGGCGGTTGAGCGCGGTCGATCGCTCTGACCGGGATCGCCAACCGCCGCGCCTTCGACGAAGCGTTCGACCAGGAATGGCGGCGCATGATGCGGCATGGCACGGCGCTGTCGCTGCTTTTGCTCGACGTCGACTTCTTCAAGCGCTTCAACGATACCTACGGTCACGTCGCCGGCGACCACTGTCTGCGCGCCGTGGCCCAGGCGCTCGGCCGGCGGGCGAGGCGGGCCGGTGAAATGGCGGCGCGCTATGGCGGCGAGGAATTCGCCGTGCTGTTGCCGCTGACCGGCAGGGATGACGCGAAGAAGCTCGCCGAACTGATGTGCACATCGGTGCGGGAGCTCGCGCTGCCGCATGCCGGCTCGGCCGTAGCTCCCATCGTCACCGTCAGTATCGGGGTTGCCAGCGTCGCGGATTTGCCGGAAGTCGCGGCGATCCTGTGCCGCGATGCCGCGGCCGAGACGCCGTCGCCCGCGGCTACGGTTTTGATCGAGGCCGCGGACCAGGCGCTCTACCGGGCCAAAACCGGCGGCCGCAATCGCGTGGCCGTCGCGGGCGGTGCTGCGATCGAACCCGTCGCCGCCTAAGCGCCGGCCGCGTTCGCCTTTTGCACGGAATGCTGGCGGAGGTCATGAGCGGCGGATATTGTGCCGGACCGCGGCCGTAAGTTTTGGCGAATGCTCAATCGCCAAGGCGCGCACCGTGTCGCGAGAGGGAAAGGAAGCGTTGCGATGAACATCAAGGTCGGCAAAGAGGCGATCGCCGAGGCTTCGCAGAAACTGCGGAATTGGGGCCGCTGGGGCAAGGACGACCATATCGGCACGCTCAACCAGGTGACGCCGCAGGATATCGTCAAGGCCGCGAGCCTGATCCGCACCGGAAAAGTGTTCGCGCTCGGCATTCCGCTCGACGCCAACGGGCCGCAGAACGGGCTGTTCGGCGGCCGCTTCAATCCGATCCACCAGATGCTGGCGACCGGCACCGACGCGGTCGCCGAACGGCAGGACTGGAACAAGATCCGCTATGCCGACGACACGCTGATGCTGTGCGTGCAGGGCGCCACCCATTGGGATGCGCTCGGCCACGTGTTCTACGAGGACAAGGCCTATAACGGCCACGACGCGCGGCTTATTGATTCCAAGGGGCTCAACGTGCTCGGCATCGAGCACTCGAAAAACAAGATGGTGGGCCGCGGCGTGCTGTTGGACATCGCGCGCTTTCGCGGCGTCAAATGGCTCAACGACGGCGAAAGCATCGCCAACGACGAACTCGACAAATGCGCCAAGGACCAGAACGTCTCGATCGGCCGCGGCGATTTCGTCATCGTGCGCACCGGGCAGATGGAACGCTGCCTCGCCGAGAAGGAATGGGGCGGCTATGCGGGCGGCGACGCGCCGGGCGTGAAATTCGAGAATTGCTACTGGTGCCAGGAAAAGGAAATCGCCGCGATCTGTACCGACACCTGGGGCGTCGAAGTGCGGCCGAACGAAACCAAGGACGCCAACCAGCCCTGGCATTGGGTGGTGATCCCGGCCATGGGGCTGTGCATGGGCGAGATCTTCTATCTCAAGGAACTCGCCGAGGACTGCGCCGAGGACGGCATCTACGAATTTTTCTTCTGCGGGCCGCCGCTGATCATCACCGGCGGCACCGGCTCGCCGATCAATCCGCAGGCGATAAAGTAATCCCTTCACCTCGCCCTGCTGGGGGAAGGTCGCGAGCGAAGCGATGCGGGTAGGGGCCGTCCTCACCGCTGTCAGCCCACCCCGGCGCTTCGCGCCGACCCTCCCCCTCCAGGGCAGGGTGCTAGCAAAGGAGTCACACATGCCCCGCCATCTCAAGCGCGGAATGGACGCGAGCGCGATCAAGGCGGCCGATGCCAAAGTGCGCGAGACCGTCGAGGCGATCCTCGCCGATATCGAGGCGCGCAAGGATCAGGCCGTGCGCGACCTGTCGCAAAAATTCGACAATTGGTCGCCGGCCTCCTTCAAGCTCGCGCCCGACGACATCGACCGCGCCATCGCCCAGGTGAAGAAGCGCGATCTCGAGGACATCAAGTTTGCCCAGGCGCAGGTGCGCAATTTCGCGCAAAAGCAAAAAGAGACCATGCGCGATCTCGACGTCGAGACGCTGCCCGGTGTCGTGCTCGGCCATCGCCACATTCCGGTGAACTCGATCGGCTGCTATGTGCCGGGCGGCCGCTATCCGATGGTGGCGTCGGCGCATATGTCGATCGTCACCGCGCGCGTCGCCGGCGTAAAGCACATCATCGCCTGCGCGCCGCCGTTTCATGGCGGACCGCATCCGGCGATCGTCGCGGCGATGCATTTCGGCGGCGCCGACGAGATTTTCGTGCTCGGCGGCGTGCAGGCGGTCGCCGCCATGGCGCTCGGCACCGAGACCATCGCCGCGGTCGACATGATCGTCGGTCCGGGCAATGCCTATGTGGCCGAAGCCAAGCGGCAATTGTTCGGCCGCGTCGGCATCGATCTTTTGGCCGGGCCGACCGAGACGCTGATCATCGCCGATGACTCGGTCGACGGCGAAATCTGTGCCACCGATCTCCTCGGCCAGGCCGAGCACGGGCCGACCTCGCCCGCGATCTTGCTCACCAATTCGGAAAAGCTCGCGCGCGACACCATGAAGGAGATCGAGCGGCTTCTCAAAATCCTGCCGACCGCCGAAACCGCCGGCAAGGCCTGGGCCGATCTCGGCGAAGTCATCGTCTGCGACGACGAGGCCGAGATGGTGCGCGAGGCCGACCGCATCGCGTCCGAGCACGTGCAGGTGATGACGCGCGATCCGGATTATTTTCTCAGCCATATGAAGAACTATGGCTCGCTGTTCCTCGGCCCGCGCACCAATGTGGCCTATGGCGACAAGGTGATCGGCACCAATCACACGCTGCCGACCAAGAAGGCGGCGCGCTATACCGGCGGGCTGTGGGTCGGAAAATTCCTGAAGACCTGCACCTATCAGAAAGTGCTGACCGACGAAGCCAGCGCCAAGATCGGCGAGGCCTGCTCGCGGCTCTGCATGCTCGAAGGTTTTGTGGCGCATGCCGAGCAGGCCAATGTCCGCGTGCGCCGCTATGGCGGGCGCAACGTGCCCTATGGCGAGGCGGCGGAGTAAGTGTTTCACCTCCCCCTGCAGGGGGGAGGTCGCGAGCGAAGCGATGCGGGAGGGGGCAAGCGCACTCCTCGCCGCAGTCACTCCACCCCGGCGGCTTCGCCGCCGACCCTGCCCCTCCAGAGGAGGGTGAAGAAGAACGGCTCCGAAACACGTGGCTTCAATCGACCTCGCCAAAACTCCCTCCTTCCGCCTCGACGGCAAGCGCGCGCTGGTGACGGGCGGCGGGCGCGGCATCGGGCTTGGCCGCAGCGTCGGCCTTGGCGGCAGCCGGCGCCGAGGTGACACTTGCGGCGCGGACCGAAGCCGAGATCGGGCAGGCCGCGGCCGCTATCCGCGCGCGCGGCGAAAAAGCCGAAGCCCTTGTGCTCGATGTGACCGATGTCGAGACCGCGCGGAAGACGGTCGCGGCGGCCGAGCCGTTTCAAATTCTCATCAACAATGCCGGCATGAACCGGCCGGCGCTATTGCCCGACGTCAAAGTCGAGGATTTCGACGCCATCTTTTCGCTCAATGTGCGCGCTGCCTTCTTCATGGCGCAGGCGGTGGCGACGCGGCTCGTCGCGGCGAAGCTCTCCGGCTCGATCATCAATATCTCGTCGCAGATGGGCCATGTCGGCGCCGCGCGCCGCACCGTCTATTGCGCGTCGAAGCACGCCATGGAGGGGTTCACCAAGGCCATGGCGATCGAACTCGCGCCACACAATATCCGCGTTAACTCGCTCGGCCCGACCTTTCTCGAAACGCCGATGACAAAGCCGTTCTTCGAGAACAAGGCGTTTCGCGACGAAGTCCTGTCGAAGATAAAGCTCGGCCGCCTCGGCCAGCTCGACGAACTGACCGGCGCCATCGTGTTCCTCGCCTCCGACGCCTCGTCGCTGATGACCGGCTCGGCGCTGGTGCTCGACGGCGGCTGGACCGCGGAATGAATAATTGGAGACAGCGATGCGCGCATTCATATTCGGATTGATGGCTCTGTTGGTTCTGCCCGCTTTCGCCCGTGCCGACGATGCCGAACTGCGCAAGGAAATCGTCGGCACCTGGAAGCTTGTCTCCGTGGTCTATGAGGACCAGGCGACGAAGGAGCGCACGCCGGTCTATGGCGAGCATCCCAAGGGCATCCAGATCGCAACGCCCGAAGGCCGCTGGCTCGCGTTGATGACGGGGGAAAACCGGCCGGTGCCGAAGACCGACGAGGAACGCGTCCAGGCGTTCAAGTCCATGATCGCCTATACGGGCCGTTACCGCATCGACAACGGCAAAGTCATCACCAAGGTCGAAGCGGCCTGGAACGAGGCCTGGGTCGGCGGCGAACAGGTCCGCGCCATCCGCTTCGAGGACGACAAGCTTTTCATCGAAAGCCCGCCGATGCCGCACCCGAACCTCAACAACAAAGTGGTGCGGGTGATCGTGGAGTGGGAAAGGGAGAAAGACTAAAAGCCTTCCGCACCGGTCGCAGCCGAGAACGGCGTGGCGCCGGCGCGGCGCTTCAGATAACATCCGCCCCATTCGCCATGCCGCCAAATTCAAGAGCGGCCAGACCGGGGAGGAAACTCATGAGACGCAACGCCGTCGTCGCATCGATCGTGTTTGCATTGGCAGGCGGCTGGTTTGCCGGCGTGATGACGTTTCACGCCACCGCCAAGGAGCCGCGTTTTCCGCAGCTCACGATGGATCAACTTAACGACAAGCAGAAGCCGCTCGCCGAAGAAGTCATGAAGGTATCGAGCGTCGGCATCGGCGGCCCGTATAATCTGATGCTGCGCAGCCCGGTGTTCGGGCAGAAAATGTTCGATCTCTTGTATTATCTGCGTTGGCAGACTTCGATGCCGCTCAAGCTCAACGAGTTTGCCATCCTCATCATCGGACGGCAGTGGCGCTCGCAGGTCGAATGGTTCGCGCATGCGCCGCTCGCGATCAAGGCCGGGCTTTCGCCCGACATCGTCGCCGACCTCAAGGCCAACAAACGGCCGGCAAACATGTCGCCGGAGGAAGCGGCCGTCTATGATTTCGTGAACGAACTCACCACGACGAAGGCCGTATCCGACGCGACGTTCAGCCGGGCAAAGCAGCTGTTGGGCGAACAACAGGTCGTTGACTTGACCGCGGTCTCCGGCACCTATGTGTCGCTCGCGATGATGCTGGCAATGGCCGAGCAGAGCATCCCGCCGGATAAAGAGGAGCCGTTCAAGGCCGGCGAATAAGGACCGGAGCGCGCACAAGCGTCCAAGAATTTCGAGCGGCCTTTAAGATCAGTGATTACCAACAGTCGTCGTCTTGCCGTCCCCCACGGTGGCCGTCGCCGCGCCTCCAACAGTCGTCGTTTGGCCGGCCCCGACGGTGATCGCCGTGGCGCCTCCCACAGTCGTCGTCTTGCCTTCGCCGACGGCGATTGCCGCAGCGTCTCCGATAGTCGTCGCCTTGTCGTTTCCCACCGTGGTTGTCGTCGCGCCTCCAACGGTCGTTGTCTGGCCGGCTCCGACGGCGATCGCCTTAGCGCCTCCAACAGTCGTCGTCTTGTCCTCACCGACGTTGATTGCCGCAGCGCCTCCAATAGTCGTCGTCTCGCCGTCTCCAACGGTGGTCGCCGTGCTGCCGCCGACGGTCCCCGTTCCAAATCGATAGGTGCCTGAGACGTTTTGACCCGTGGGTGGTGTTTGGCCGCTTGTGCCGTCGCCGAATTGGACGGTGGTATTCCCGCCCGACGTGTTTGTGTTGACGACAGGGTTTCCTGTCGCGCCGCCACCGCCCGTTACGCTATGCCTGCCGCCGGAGCCGAGGCTTGGCGTGCCAGCGGAATTGGAGTTGGTTGCCTTTGACCCAGCGTCACCGGACGGCGCAACGAAACGCGTATTCTCCTGAGGGATTGTTATGTTGGTATTCACGTGAGGCGTGGTGACGTGCGGCACGCTTATATGCGGCATGGCGACCTTGGGCACATTGATCTCAACCGCAAACGCCATAGCAGGAAAAATCGCGGCCGCGACGGCTGAGGAATACGTGAGTTTCACGAGAAATGCTTTCACCGTCATGCGCCTCTCAATGATGACGGCAATATAGGGGATGGCGGAGCTTTGCGCATCCAGCATGCCAAAAGCCGGACGCCCTTATCAGCCGATGCTTGAGCGTGCTGGCTCCGTCACTTCACGTCCGGATAAAGCCCCGAGGCCTTCACCGTGGCCAGCCCCTCGGCGCGGTCGGCAGGCAGCTCCTTGGCGAAGTCTTCGGCCAATTCCAAGACCGGCGCCATGCCGCGGCTGATCATGAATTTCTCCTGAAAGTCCGGTTTCGATTCGACCGCGACGATCGCCTTGTTGAGCTTGTCGATGATCGGCTGCGGCGTACCGGCCGGCGCGTAGATGCCGAAGAAGGTCGCGGCGATGTGCTCGGTGTAGCCGGTCTCCCGGAAGGTCGGAATTTCCGGCGCCAGCGGCGAGCGCTTGTCGCCGTCGACCGCCAGTCCCACCACTTTGTTGTCGCGCAGAAACGGCACCAGATTGCCGATGCCGAAAATCGCAATCTGCGCGGTTCCGTTCATGATGCTGTTGATGGTGTCGCCACCGCCCTTGAAGGGCAGGCGGACCACATCGGTGCCGTTCTTCTCGTTGAAGGCTGCCATGAAGGCGTCCTTCGACAGCGCAGCCGCGATATAGTTGAAAGTTTTTGGCTTGGCCTTGATCGCCGCCGCCAGTTCCGGGAATGACTTGACGCCGAGCGATGCCGAAACCGCAAAGGTCTGGGTCAGATAATAGGGCCGGGCGACCGGCGCCAGAGCTTTGAATGGATCGAAGTCCGATGGCTGGATCAGCGGATTGATGACGAGAGTCTCGCCGGAAAGAATGCAAAGCGTGTAGCCGTCCGGCGCCGCGTCGGCGCAGGCCTTGGCGCCGAGGGTGCCTTCGGCGCCGACGCGGTCCTCGACCACGATGGAGGTGCCGAGCAGCGGGCCGAGCTGGTCGCCGAGCGCGCGCATGAAAAGATCGCTCAACCCGCCCGGGCCTTGCGAGGCGATCGCGCGGATCGGCCGCGACGGATAGTCGTCGGCGGCCGCGGGCAGTGCCGACGCCAACGACACGCCGAGCGCGAGAATGAGCGTCCAACCGCGCATGAATTCCTCCCTCAATCTTCTCACTCTTGCTTCTCACTCGTACTTCGCACTTATGGCAGTTCTGGTTCGATCGGCTAACAATGCCGCAGCATGTGGCGGAGAGAGCATGCGGCGTAAACGCGCAGATGTCACTGGCTTGCTTGCGATGCGCATGACGGGGAGGAAAAGCGTGCCGGAATACACCATGAAGGTCGAGAAGGGCATCACGGTGCGGATGCGGGACGGCGTCACGATCTCGCTCTGCGTCTATCGGCCGGATGCCGAGGGCCGCTTTCCGGCGCTGTTCGCGGCCTCGCCCTATCAATACGAAATGGACGAGGTGCCGGCCTATCCGCTGTTCCTGTGGCGCGAGACCGGTCCGGTCGAATGGTATGTCAGCCAAGGCTACGCCTATGTGCACGCCGACGTGCGCGGCTCGGGCCGCTCCGAGGGCGAATTCGAATTCATGGGGTTAAACGAGCAGCAGGATTATCTCGAACTGATCGCCTGGATCGTTACGCAGCCGTGGTGCAGCGGCCGCGTCGGCGGCATCGGCCAATCCTATTACGCCATGGCGCAGTGGCTGATGGCGACCTACAACCCGCCCGGCCTCGCCTGCATCGCGCCCTATGACGGGCTCGTCGACCAGTATCGCGGCTCGAACTACCACGGCGGCATTTTCTGCTCCTATCGCTCGGTCTGGTACACCTCGCTGCGCGCCGATAACCAGCATCGCCTTGCCGGCCGCCACGGCCGGCTGCCGATGAAATTCGATCTCACCGGCGCCATCATCGAGCATGAGCTCGACGACGAATTCTGGCGTGTGCGCTCGCCTTTTTGGCGGCTCGGCGAGATCAAATGCCCGGTGCTGTCGGTCGGGCACTGGGGCAAGATGGGACTGCATCTGCGCGGCAACATTCTCGGCTATGAGGAAGTCAAAGCGCCGAAGAAGCTCGTCGTCACCGGCGCGCGCAATACGTTCGAGGCGCACCGCATGTTCGATCAGGTCGAGTTCCACGAGAAGGAGCTGTTGCCGTTCTACGATCTGCATCTGAAAGGCAAGAACAACGGTTTTATGGAAACCGAGCCGGTGAAGCTGTTCGTGCGCGGCGCCAATGCCTGGCGTGCGGACGAGGAGTGGCCACCGCGCGCCACTTCGGTTGCGTACTATCTCCGCAAAGGCCCGTCTGGCAGCGTCACCTCGCTCAACGACGGCGGATTATCGACCGAGCCGCCCGCGCCAGCGGAGGCGCCGACGTCCTACACTTATCCGGACTGGGAATGGGTCAACGGGGTCGCGGTCATCGGCCCCGACGGCCGGGTCGATCCGCCGCGGCGCGTTTTGACCTTCACGACCGCTCCGCTCGAAAACGATCTCGATGTGACCGGGCCGATCGTGCTCAAGCTGTTCGCCTCGTCGACCGCGATCGACACCCAGTTCATCGTCAAACTCACCGACCAGCATCCGCAGGACGCGGCGGTGCGCGCCAAGAACGAGCAACCGGCCTATACGCCGGTGTCGAAAGGCTGGCTGAAGGCCTCGCATCGCGAGAAGGATACGGCGCGCTCAAAACCCGAGCGGCCGTTCTACACCCACACCAATCCGCAGCCGCTTGCGCCCGGCGCGATCTACGAATTCGACATCGAGGTGCTGCCGATCGCCTATGTGTTCAAGAAAGGCCATCGCATCCGGCTGGAACTGGCCAACGGCGATTCACCGGCCACCGACGGCGTGTTCTCGCATCCTTATCATCCGTCGCTGATGGGGACCGACACCATTCATCACGACGGCGTCCACGCGTCGCGGCTGATCCTGCCGGTGGTTACGCGCTGATCGGGTAAACGGCCTTCTCGCCCGACAGCACCCGCGCCACGTCGCTTGCGCATTTGGTCTGCAATTCTTCCAGCGCCTCGACCGAATAGAAGCCGGTATGCGGCGTGAGGATCACATTGTCGCGGCCGATGAGCGGGGAATCCTTCGCCGGCGGCTCGACCGTCAGCACGTCGAGCCCGGCGCCGCCGAGCTTGCCGGAATCGAGGGCTGCGACAAGGGCTGCCTCATCGATCAGCGGGCCGCGCGCGGTGTTGATGAGGAAGGCACCCTTCTTCATCTTGGCGAAGGCCTTGGCGTTCATCAGCCCGCGGGTCGCCGGCTGCAGCGGCGCGTGTACCGAGATGAAATCGGAACGCGCCAAGAGATCGTCGAAACTCACGCTTTCGACGCCGGCTGAATTGGCGGCGTCCATGATTCACATAAGGATCGTAGGTGAGGACCTTGAAGCCGAACGCTTTGGCCTTCGGCGCCAGCGCCCGCGGAATATTGCCGAAGCCGACGAGGCCCAGCACCTGACCTTCGAGGCGGCGCAAGGGAACGATCGGCGGCACTTCCCAGCGCCCGGATTGCACGAGCTTGTTGGAAAACGTCACCTTGCGGGCGAGCGCGAGCAGTAGCGCCATCGCATGGTCGGAGACTTCGCGCAGGCAATAATCCGGCACGTAATTGACCGCGATGCCGCATTCTTTCGCCACCGGCAGGTCGATATTGTCGACGCCGAGCCCGAAGCGGCCGATCGCCTTGCACTTTTTCAATTGCCGCAACAGCTCGCCGTTGAGCTTGGCATAGGTGACCAGAACTGCGTCGGCATCGCGCGCCACCGCCAGAATATCCTCGGCCGACGCGCTTTTCGACATGCGGTATTCGGGATCAAGCCGCTCCAGCGCCTTCTTGGCCGGGTCGAGGGAAGGGAACGGGCTGTCGGTGATGGCGATCAAGAGCTGCGGCATTTGATACTCCGACTATCGGTTCGTCAGGCCCGGACGTGGCGACTATAGCGCAAAAACCTGCGGATTGACGCAGTTGGGCAATTTATGTCCGGCGAGGAAGGCGAGAATGTTGTCGGCAACGATCTGCGCCATGGCCTCGCGCACCTCCGGCGTGGCGCTGCCGAGATGCGGGGTGAGCACCACATTGGGCATTTTCTTCAGCGCCTTGGCGATCTTCGGCTCGTGCTCGAACACGTCGAGACCGGCGCCGGCGATTTGCTGTTTGGCGAGCGCGTTGACCAGCGCTGCTTCATCGATGATCGGGCCGCGCGCGGTATTGACGATGTAGGCGGTCTTTTTCATCAGCCGCAATTCGCGGGCGCCGATCTGGTGGCGCGTCTCTTTGTTGAGCGGCGAGTGCAGCGAGACGAAATCGGATTCGCGCAGCAACCGATCGAGCGGCACGTAAGTCAGTCCCGCCTCGATTTCCTCGTGTTCCGGCTTGCGGCGTGGCGTCCAATAGAGCACGCGCATCGAAAAGCCGTGGGCGCGCTTTGCCACCGCCTTGCCGATCAGGCCGCCGCCGCCGACGAGGCCGAGCGTCTTGCCCCAGACCAGACTGCCCATCAGATGCGCCGACTGGCCGCCGGGAAATTTCCCGGCGCGCGCCATGCGGTCGCCTTCCAGCATCCGCCGCGCTACCGCAAGCATCAGGCCGAAATTAAGGTCCGCGGTCGCTTCGGTGGTCAGCGGCGCCGTGACGGTCACCGGAATGCGCCGCTCGGTCGCCGCCTCGACATCGATATTGGACGGCGTGATCGATTGTGCGGCGATCAGGCGCAGGCCGGGATTGGCCGTCACCACGGCGCGATCGATCTTGTCGTGGAGGAGGCAGAACAGGATATCCGTCTTGCGCACTTCGTCGATCAGCGTGCGCTTCGGGATGATGCGGCCGGAATCGGGAAAGACCTTGACGCTTGCGACTTTGCGTAAGCGCGCCAGCGCATGCTCCGAGACCGGCTGCGTGACGAAGATTCTTGGTCGAGTCTTTGGCTTTGCCTTCACGCCGGTCAAGCGAGCCACCGCACCACGCCTGAGACGCCATCGACGGCGACCTGGGCGCCGTCAGGAATGCGCCGCGTCGCATCGAGGACGCCGAGCACCATCGGGATGCCGCGCTCGCGCGCGAGCGAGGCCAGATGCGAGGTCGAGCCGCCAAGCTCGGCGACGACGCCGGCAACGCGCGGCAGAATATGATTGAGCGCAGGGCCGGCGACGCGCGTCACCAGCACGTCGCCCGGCGCGACGCGGCTTAATTCGCATTCGCAATTGACCACCACGGCGCGGCCCGAGCCCCAGCCGATGCCGGCCGGATGGCCGTTGAGCCCCGGATGCTTGAGCCAGATCTCGTCGGGCACATGCGCGGGTTGGACGTGAAGCGGCCGCGCCTGCAGCAGCTTGAAGCCCGCCTCGTCCATCGCCCATTCGATCTCGACCGCCATGCCGAGCACATCCTCGGCCTTGCGCATCAGGCGTCCCGAGCGCGGTAGCTTGGCCGGATTCGAGGCACGGCGCGCGCACGAGATCGTCGGGCACCGCTTGCAGCATCGTCCGGCCGTCGCCGCCGCCATGACCGCAGGCCTCGCGGTGATCCTTGCGGCCGGCGTCGTTCGAGCGGACGAAACCGTGGCGCGTCAGCACGATGCGATCCGGCACCACTTCGCCCTGCGCGATCGCCGAGCCCAGTCCCCAGGTGGCGGACAAGCAGCATGTGGCCTTCGGCGGTCTCGCTCAAGCCGCCGCCGGAGACCCGCGCGGCGACGAGCGGCTGCACCAGCACCGCCATCGCGGTGCCGGCGGGATCGAGATCGTGCTGCGCCATCGAGCGCCGCGCGTTGGTGGTCCACAGCGCCGCCCAGCAGGCGCGCAAGGCGGTGAGAAATTCGCTGTCGTCAGAGATGCCGAGAAAACTTTCGAACTGGCCGGCGAAACTCGAATCCACGCGATCCTCGACCAGCGACGACGAGCGCACCGCCGCGGGCTTTGGCTCCGCCCACCAGGCGCTCAGCACCTCGGCGAGAACATCCGGCGCGAGATCGCTCTGATAAAGCTTCAGCCTGATCTCGACGGCGAGCCGGCGCTGCGTCGGCGTGTCGGCGACGGGGTAGGCCGCGATCGCGTCGAGCAAGCCGAGATGCGCGATCTGCCGATGATAGGCGTCCGCGGTGATGCAGAAGCCGCCGGGCGTCGGCAGGCCCGCATGCGCAAGCGCCGCGAGATTTGCCGCCTTCGGCCCGACGCGATCCGCGCTCTGCGCGGCGAGGTCGGCGAGGGGGAGGATGAAAGAGGACGCCATTAGCTACTGCCTCATTCCGTCACCCTGAGGTGCGAGCGAAGCGAGCCTCGAAGTGCGACGGCCCCAGAGTCCCGGGCCGCATCCTTCGAGGCCAGCGCCGCGCGCGGGCGCCTCAGGATGACGGTGCTAGTTGCGTGCAATCTTCATCGCACATGATCGCCGTAGCCCGGTATCGGGTCGACCACGGTGATCTGCTTGACCGGGAAATTGGAGACGATCTCGATGCCTTCCTTTTTCACGATCAGCATTTCCTCGATGCGCACGCCGTAACGGAATTTCTTGCCGTGCTGGGTCTCGAGCGCAAAGGTCATGCCTTCCTGGATCTCGATCGGATGATCGAGCGACCAGATGCGCGAAATCACCGGCGGGTCGTATTGGGCTAAGCCCAGGCCGTGGCCCCACAGGTTAGCGGCCGCCTGATCCTCGTCTTCGTAGCCCCAGGTTTCCATCGCCGACGGCCATTTCAGCGCGATGTCGCGCGTGGTGGCGCCGGCCTTCACCGCGCCGATCGAATCGTAGAGCCATTTCAGCGCGGTGTCGTAGGTGTCCTTTTGCTCCTGGCTCGGCTCCTTGCCGACGCAATAGGTGCGGTAATAGCAGGACTTGTAGCCGTTCCAGGTCAGCGCCGCCAAATCCATGAACACGATGTCGCCGGGCTGGATGATGCGGTCGGAGAAATTGCGCCAGTTCGGCCAGGTGTTGGGGCCGGACGACACGATGACGTCCTCGACGTCTTCCATGCCGGGGATGTTGTAGAGATATTGCATCAGATGCGCGGTCACCTGGTTCTCGGTGACGCCGGGGCGCAGGAATTTCATGCATTCCCAATGCGTGGCGTCGCCGATGGCGCCGACGATGCGAAAGCATTCCTGCTCGTCCTCGCTCTTGACGGCGCGCGCATCCATCATCGCGCTCATGCCGTCGGTCCAGTTGATATTGTTCTCCTTGAAGATGTTGATCATGTTGATGTCGATGAAGTCGACGCCGAGCTTCTGGCCGGCGACGCCGTTTTCCTTCATCGCCTGCAGGACCGCCTTGGTGAATTTGTTGACCTGCTGCACCGAAGCGGGACCCGCGGCGCCTTTGATCCAGGCAAACGAATGCCGCACGTTCTCCTTCGGGATCCACGGCGAATGCCGCTCGATCTGGAAGCCGAAGTCGCCCTGTTCGAACAGGATCGGGCGCGCCGTCGCCGCACAGCATGGCGTAGCGCAGCCCGGGCTTGAGCCGGTTCCAGCCCGGCGTCAGCGTGCCGGTGAGGTAGCGCACGTTTTCGTCGTACATGCACAGCACGGCGCCGAGGCCGTGCTTTTTCATCATCGTGCGGGCGCGTTCGGTCCGATAGTTGCGCAGCCGGTCCCAATTGACGCGCTGCTGCCAATCCAATCCCGCGATGCCGAAATTCGCTCCCATGGCTTCCTCCGTGGCCGGCGCTTCAGAGGCTTGTGCCGGCAATTGCGTGTGAGGGCGATGTTATGCGGGTGGCCTGTCCACACAAAATGATATAATTTGGCGCTCCCCATCATATTTTCTAATAGCCGATCGCCATGCACGACATTCCCTTGCGCCAGGTCCGGGCCGTCATCGCGGTCTGCGAAGAGGGCTCGTTCACGCGCGCAGCCGAACGCGAGAACGCAACGCAATCGGGCATTTCCCAGCATGTCGCGGCGGTCGAGCGGAAGCTCGGCGTAAAACTGTTCGAGCGTGTGTCGGGCCGTGTCGTGCCGACGCCGGCGGGACTGCGCTACTACAAGAGCTGCGTCGGGGCCGTCGGCGTCCTTGAAAAAGCGGTCGAGCAGGCCCGCACCGTGGCCGGCGAGGTCTCTGGCGACCTTCGCATCGGCTTGATGCCGACCTTCACCCGCGCGGTTCTGGCGCCTGTGCTCGACGATTTCGTGCCGCGCTGTCCGGAAGTGCGCCTGCACATTGTCGAGGGCTATAGCGGGCTGCTCACCAAAATGGTGCTCGACCACGAACTCGATTTCGCGGTGGTGCCGGCCTTTGAGGGCACCATCGGGCTGAAATCGCGGCTCTTGGTACGGGACCGCGAAATGCTGCTGTCCGGTCCGCGCTCAGGCTTCACGCCGCTCGCGCCGCTGCGGCTTGCCGAATGCAAACCGCTCAAGATCGTACTGCCGGGGCCCGACAATATCCGCCGCCGCAATCTCGAAACCTATTTCAGACCCACGGGGTCGAGGTCGAAACCAAGCTGGAGATGGACGCCATGATCGCCACCTTGGAATTCGTGGCGCGCTCCGACTGGGTGACGATCTTGCCGAGCGTCATTTCGGTGAACGACATCGTCCGCGAAGAATCGGGCCGTGAAGAATTGGGCCGCGGCGAATTGGGCCGCGGCGAGTTGATCGTCAATCCGCTGGTCGCACCGGAACTGCACGCCGAATTCGTCGTCATCGAGCCGACGCGCCGCGTGCTGTCGACCCAGGCTCACATCTTTCTGCAACGCTTCGAACAGGAGGTTGCGCACATCCACGAAGTGTGGGAGGCCGCCATCGCCAGTCCTTCGCGCGCGGTGCCGCGCGCCGCTCGCAGAGGCAGATGAGGCCATGAGCAAGATCAGGATAACGCGACGCCATTTCGCCGGCAGCGCATCGCTTGGCCTCGTCGGTGCCGTGGCGGCGCCCGCGGCACCGGCGCTGGCGCAATCGGGCAAGCTCACCTGGCGTATGGTGACGTCGTGGCCGAAACGGCTGCCGGGGCCCGGCATGTCGGCCGAGCGCGTCGCCTCGCGGATCGCGGAGCTTTCCGGCGGCAGGCTCGAAATCACGGTGTCGGCCGCGGGCGAGGTGGTGCCGGCCTTCGAGGTGCTCGACGCGGTCGGCTCCGGCGTCGCCGAGATGGGACACACCGCCGCGTTCTATTGGCAGGGCAAGGAGCCGGCGACCGCCTTCTTCACCACAGTGCCGTTCGGCTTGGTGCCGAACGAGCATATGGCCTGGATCTATTCAGGCGGCGGCCAGGATCTGTGGGACGAGCTTTACGCGCCGTTCGGCGTCAAACCGTTCATGGCCGGCAATACCGGCGTGTCGATGGGTGGCTGGTTTCGCCGCGAGATCAAAAGCGCCGCCGACGTGAGCGGGCTGAAAGTGCGCTCGCTCGGCCTCGGCGGCGAAGTCTATCGCCGGCTCGGCGCCACCGCGCAGACCACGTCGCCCGGCGAAATTCTGGTGGCGCTGCAATCCGGCGTCATCGACGGTGCCGAATTCGTCGGGCCCGGCTCCGACATCGCGCTCGGGCTATATCGCTTCGCGCCGTTCTATTACGGCCCGGGCTTCAACAAGCCGAACGGCACCGGCGAATGCATCGTGGGCCTGAAGGCCTGGGCGGCGCTCGATGCCGAGCTCAAGGCGATCGTCGCTCACGCTTGCGCCGCGGAAGCTTCCTTCGCGCTCGCCGAGATGGAGCGGCTCAATATCGAAGCGCTGGTCACGCTGACGACGCGCGAGAATGCGCAGCTGCGCACTTTCCCCGCTGACCTCATCGCCGCGGCGCGGTCGACGGCGCGCGACGTGTTGGGCGATCTCGCCGCCAAGAGCGCGGACGCCCGCAAGGTGCACGATTCCTACATGGCGTTTCGCGACAAGGAGCAGGCCTGGTCGCGGATTTCGCTGCAGGCGGTGCTGGAGGCGCGGGCGGGGTAGGGGCGCCGGAAGATCGCCTTACAGCCCCATCTTGCGCACGCGCGATTCCACGTGCTTGATCTGATGATCCATGATCTCGATGAATTCCGCGAGCTCTGAAATCGCGTCGGCCAGCGCGTCCAATTTATCCGCCGGTCCCATCGCACATTTGGCGCGCCGGGCGCATTCCTGAACTTTGACTTTGGTCGACATGACCCGTCTGCCCTGGCCAATCCCCGCGACCGGCCTTCTCTACCGTAAGCCTGAGCAATTTCAGCAAAAACCGTTGCAATTTAATTCCGGGCAACGTCAGTATCAGCACCTATAATTGCCGGCGGCCGGAGCGGAGACGGGACCCCATAGCGCGATGGACAATCCGCTCCTGCATCCATCGCGCAATCTGATCCGCGGCGGCGTCTTCATGGCGATCGTATGGGTCGCCACGACGATTGGCTATATGAGGGCCGGATGGAATTTCCAGGACGCGTTCTACATGGTCACGCTGACGGTATTCACCGTCGGCTACGGCGAGGTTCGGCCGATCGATACGGGATACCTGCATGCGCTGACTATCGCCACCATGGCGTTCGGCTGCACCGGCATGATCTTTCTGTCCGGCGCGCTGGTTCAGTTCATGACCCTGAATCCACTGCAGCAACTTTTGGGCGGACGGCGCGTGCAGTCTGAAGTCGACAAGCTCGAAAATCACATCATCGTCTGCGGCTATGGCCGCATCGGCATCGAGCTCGCCAAGGCGCTCAAGGACGGCCGCGCGCCCTATGTGGTGGTCGAGCAGAACGAGCAGCGCGTGCATCAGGCCCGCGACGCCGGCCACCGCGCCCTGCAGGGCGACGCCACCAACGAGACGGTTTTGCTCGACGCCGGCATCGGCCGCGCCCGCGCGCTCGCCAGCGTTTTGCCGAACGACGCCGCGAACGTGTTCATCACGCTGTCGGCGCGCAACCTCAATGCCAGGATCGAGATCATCGCGCGCGGCGACGCGGTGTCCACCGAGCGCAAGCTGATTCACGCCGGCGCCAACAAAGTGGTGCTGCCGACCCATATCGGCGCCGAGCGCATCGCCGAGATCCTGCTGTTCCCCGAGACCTCGCGCTTCATCCGCGAGTCGGCGCGGATGCAGGAATTGGAAAAGCAATTGCGCAATCTCGGCCTCGTCATCGAGGTGGTCGTGGTGCCGGAGCATGGCGCGCTGACCGGCCTGACCATCGAGGAGATCGAATCGCGCACCAACAGCGCGTTCTTCATCGTGCAGGTCAACCGCCGCGACGGCGATGCCATCACCGGGCCCGCCAAGACGACGCGCATCGAACCGGCGACGGCGTCGCGGTGGTCGGCCGCAGCGCGCAGGCAATCAACGCCTTGTTCGCAGCGCCCCGCCAGAGCGGCCGCTCGGGGCGGCTGCGATAGAATCTCTCCCCGTTTGCGGGGAGAGACGCGCTCTTACTTCTTGAACTTCACCACCTTCTGCCGCTGCTCGCCGAGGCCCGTCGATGCCGAGCGTGACCACGTCGCCGGCATTGAGGAATTTCGGCTCGGGCTTCATGCCGAGCCCGACGCCGGGCGGGGTGCCGGTGATGATGACGTCGCCGGGCTCGAGCACGAAATATTGCGAGCAGGCCCAGACGATGTGGCGGCAATCGAAGATCATGGTCGAGGTATTGCCGCGCTGGCGCTTCTCGCCGTTGACGTCGAGCCACATGTCGAGCTTTTGCGGGTCCTTGATCTCGTCCTTGGTGACGAGCCAGGGGCCGAGCGGGCCGAAGGTCTCGCAGCCCTTGCCCTTGGTCCATTGCCCGGCGCGCTCGATCTGAAACACGCGCTCCGATACGTCGTTGGCGAGGCAATAGCCGGCGACGACGTCGAGCGCGTTGTTCTTCGACAGATAGCGGGCGCGCTCGCCGATGACGATGCCGAGTTCGACTTCCCAGTCGAGCTTCGATGGAATCCTTCGGCACCATGGTGTCGTCGTTCGGGCCGCAGATGCAGGACGGCGCCTTGTTGAAGATGATCGGCTCTTTCGGGATCGCCATGCCGGCTTCGGCGGCGTGGTCGGAATAATTGAGCCCGATGGCGATGAAATTGCCGACCTTGCCGACGCAAGGCCCGATGCGCGGCTTGCCGCGCACCAGCGGCAGCTTGTCGGCTTTGAGCTTGCCGAGCTTGGCAAGGCTCTTCGGCGACAGCACGTCGCCCGCGATGTCGGGAACGATCTTGGAGAGGTCGCGCAGCTTGCCGTCCTTGTCGATCATGCCGGGCTTTTCGCGGCCCGGTGCGCCGTAACGTACGAGTTTCATGGCTTCGTCTCCTTGGAGTCGGTGTTTTGGAAGATTGATCTTCAGAACGCGCCGGGGAATCGGCCGCCGTCGATGAGAAGATTCTGTCCGGTGATATAGCCGGCCTGCGCCGAGCAGAGGAATGCGCAAGTGGCGCCGAACTCGTCGGCATTGCCGAGGCGCTTCGCCGGGACCGAGTTCGACGTTCTGCGCCAGGGCGTCCTCGTAGCTGGTGCCGCTTTTCTTGCGCGGTCGACTGCACGTTGGAGCGGAAGCGGTCGGTGTCGAAGATGCCGGGCAGCATGAAATTGATGGTGACGTTCGACGCGGCGACCGACCGCGCCACGCCGGCGAGGAAGGCGGTCAGCCCCGCGCGCGCGCCGGACGACAGGTCGAGGCCGAACAGCGGCATTTTCACCGAGCCCGAGGTGATGTTGACGATGCGGCCGAATTTCTTCGCGACCATCGGATCGATCGCCTTTTGCACCAGTTCCACGGCCACCACCATATTGGCGATGACGCCGTCGAGCATCTTCTGCCGGTCGAGCTCGCGGAAATCGCGAAACGGCGGCCCGGCGTTATTGTTGATCAGGATATCGGGCTCGGGGCAGGCGGCGAACAGCGCCTTCTGGCCCTCGGGTGAGGCGACGTCGGCGGCGACGGCGATGATTTTGGCGTTGGTCGCCGCTTTAGTTCGGCGGCCGCTGTCGCGAGCGGCTCCTCGCTGCGGCCGTTGATCACCACCTCGCAGCCGGCCTCGGCCAGCGCCTTGGCGCAGCCATAGCCGAGCCCTTGGCTCGAGGCGCAGACGATCGCCTTGCGGCCGGCAATTCCAAGGTCCATGGGACTCCCTACATCTTCTTAAATCTGGCGCCGAGCCGCATGATTACGCCCGCAATATCGGCTTTGTCCTAACCGGTAATCGCCGACAGCGCTAGACCGCAGCGCCGGAGCTTGTCGCGCCGCAGTCGCCCGCGGCGGCGTCGCTCTTGTAACGGCTCGCGAACTGCTTTCGGAA
Source organism: uncultured Alphaproteobacteria bacterium (assembly GCA_963696555.1). Lineage (GTDB taxonomy): Bacteria > Pseudomonadota > Alphaproteobacteria > Rhizobiales > Xanthobacteraceae > BOG-931. The sequence goes on from CAVOKR010000029.1 coordinate 250,936, forward strand.
TTGCGCTTCGATCCTGACCGCGCTTATGGTCGCTGCTTGTCCGCGCTCCTCGCCCATATCTCAGTCATCCAGATCGTACTCATCGTCGTCGTCACGGCGGTGTCGGCCGTTCTCGGCGGCATTGCGGGCTACGGCACCGGGCCGCTGATGCCGCTCGTGCTGGTGCCGCTGGTCGGCGCCGAGCCGGTGGTGCCGATCATCGCCATCTCGTCGATGTTCACCAATACGGCGCGCGGTGTCGGTGTTCCGCCAGGTGCTTGCATGTGCGGCTCGCTTTGATCGCGCTTTGCGCGCGCGACGCCGACCTGCGTGCTCGGCGCCTGGCTCTACACGCTGCTGTCCGGCCGCGGCGCCGCCATCGTGATCGGCACGACGTTGATCGCGACCGTGCCGCTGCGGCGCATTCTCAAAAGCCGCGGCCACCATCTTGGCGAAAAGGGCTTTGCGCTCGCCGCGGCCGGCTGGGGTCTGTTGGTCGGCGGCACCAGCGGCTCCGGCGTCGTTCTGTTGTCGCTCCTGTTGGCGGCGGGGCTCGAAAGCACCGCGGTGATCGCGACCGACGCGGCGATTTCGATCGCTACCGGCGTCGTCAAGATCACGGTCTTCGCCATCGCCGGCGTGTTGACGCCGACGGTGATCGTCGATTGCGCTGTTGATGGGGCTCGTCGGATTTCCGTGCACGTTTCTCGCCAAGCTGATCGTCGCGCGGCTGCCGGTCCATGTGCACACCGCGATCCTCGACGCCATCGTGATCGTCGGCGGCGCGGTGATGATTTGGGCGCGCTGCGGTAAGCCGTCATTGCGAGTGACGGATTCTACGGCCACTTCACCACCGGCGGCATCGAGGACAGGATCGACTCGACATTGCCGCCGGTGCGCAGGCCGAAAATGGTGCCGCGGTCGTAAAGCAGATTGAACTCGACATAGCGGCCGCGGCGCACCAGTTGCTCCTCGCGCTCGGCTTCGCTCCAGGGCGTGGCGAAATTCTTGCGCACCAGTTCGGGATAGATGCGCAGGAAGGCGCGCCCGACGTCCTGGGTGAAGGCGAAGTCGGCGTCGAAGTCGCCGGAGTCGAGATAGTCGTAGAAGATGCCGCCGATGCCGCGCATCTCGCCGCGGTGCTTCAGAAAGAAATACTCGTCGCACCATTTCTTGAATTTGTCGTAGGGCGCGATCGCGGCATGCGCGTCGCAGGCGGCTCTGCATCGCGGCATGAAAGGCGAGCGTGTCGGGATCGTCCTGCGTGCGGCGGCGATCGAGCACCGGCGTGAGGTCGGCGCCGCCGCCGAACCAGGATTTTGTCGTCACGACATAGCGCGTGTTCATGTGCACGGCGGGCACATGCGGATTGTGCGGATGCGCGATCAGCGAAATGCCGGTGGCGTAAAAGCGCGGGTCGTCGGCGGCGCCCGGGATGTCCTTGCGGAATTCCGGGGCGAATTCGCCGAACACGGCCGAGACGTGGACGCCGACCTTCTCGAAGACGCGGCCCTTCATCATCGCCATGACGCCGCCGCCGCCCGGGGCGCCCGTGTGATCGGTGCGGCTCCAGGGCGTGCGCACGAAGCGGCCGGGGGGGCGGTCGGCGAATGGCGCGTCGGCGGGCAGCGCGTCTTCGACCGCCTCGAAAGCGGCCGCGATCCGGTCGCGCAAGCTCTCGAACCAGGCTTTGGCAGCTGGCTTTGCGCTGTTCGATGGTCATGTCCGTCGATTCATGGCCGCATTCCCCCAGTCTGCCGCAGCGCTTCGCCGGCCGCCATGGCGGCCGCCACCGCGATATTGAGCGAACGCAGGCCCGGCCGCAGCGGGATGACAAGGCGGGCGTCGGCCGCGGCATGGACCTCCGGCGGCACACCGGCCGATTCGCGGCCGAACAGCAAAATGTCATCCGTCGCAAAGCCGTAATCGAGATAGGACAGGCTTGCGGCAGTCGTAAACAAGACGAGACGGTGCCGCTCGCGCCGCCGCCATTCATCGAACTCCCGCCACGAGGCGTGGCGCACGATCGTTACCGCATCGAGGTAATCCATGCCGGCGCGGCGGAACGCGCGGTCGGTGGTCGGGAACCCGGCCGGCTCGATAATATGCGCTGGGATGCCGAGGCAGGCGCAGAGCCGCAATACGGTCCCGGTATTCTGCGGGATATCCGGCTCATAGAGGGCAACTTGCATGGAAAAATCCGGGGCGGCGCTGGGCGCTTTGCGGCGGCCGTCATGGTGCTCGAAGCCGAAGTGGGCGCGGCGACGCCTCATTGTGGGTGTCGACGAAGCCACACTTGCACTATCGAATTAAGGGTGCCAATAAAACCGAGCCGGAATGCGTCGCTTCTGGCCTTCCCCAGGCCGGAGGCGACCGGTCCTTCCGCCGCCTGCACCTCCTCCCTTTCGTCTCCCGCGAACGGGGAGGGAAGTCGGGGGCAAGCGGTTCGCAGCGCGGATGGAGTGACCGGCAACACGAAAGAGGGACGAGGCTGTGACAGCAATCTCATCGGCGGAGCCTACGCGCCGCGATTTTCTTTACATCGCAACCGCTACCGTCGGCGCGGTGGGCGCGGCGTCGGCGCTGGTGCCGCTGATCGGCCAGATGAACCCCGACGCCACCACGATCGCGGCCGGCGCGCCGGTCGATGTCGATCTTGCGCCGATCCAGCCGGGCCAGATCATCAAGGTGTTCTGGCGCTCGAAGCCGATCTTCATCTTCAATCGCACCCCGAACGACATCAAGCTGGCGCAGGACGCCGACTGGCAATCGTTTCGCGATCCGCAGCCCGACTCGGCCCGCGTCAAAGCCGGCCACGACCAGTGGCTGGTGGTGATCGGCATCTGCACGCATCTCGGCTGCATTCCGCTGCCGCATCAGGGAAACTACGACGGCTGGTTCTGCCCTGCCACGGCTCGCAATACGATTCGTCGGGCCGCATCCGCCAGGGACCGGCGCCGCTCAATCTGCCGCTACCGCCCTATCAATTCGTTTCCGCCACCAAGATCCGGATCGGCGAAAGCTCGCCGGGCGAAGCATAAGGTTCGATTATGAGCGGACATGCGACCTATCAGCCGCAAAGCGGCTTCATGAAATGGCTGGAGCGGCGGCTGCCGATCGCGAGCCTGGTCTATTCCTCGTTCATCGCCTATCCGACGCCGCGTAACCTGAACTATTGGTGGACGTTCGGCGGCATCCTGACCTTCATGCTCGGGCGTGCAGATGATCACCGGCATCGTCTTGGCGATGCATTACACGCCGCATGTCGATTTCGCCTTCAATTCCGTCGAAGGCATCATGCGCGACGTCAATTACGGCTGGCTGTTGCGCTACGTGCATGCCAACGGCGCCGCGTTCTTCTTCGCCGCGGTCTATATCCACATGGCGCGCGGCATGTATTACGGCTCCTACAAGGAGCCGCGCGAGGTGTTGTGGATCCTCGGCGTCATCTTGTTCCTGCTGATGGTGGCGACGGGCTTCATGGGTTACGTGCTGCCGTGGGGCCAGATGAGCTTCTGGGCGGCGACCGTCATCACCAATCTGTTCTCCGCGATCCCGTTAGTTGGCGATCCGGTCGTCACCTGGCTGTGGGGCGGCTTCGCGGTCGGCAATCCGACGCTTAATCGCTTCTACTCGCTGCATTACCTGTTGCCGTTCGTCATCGCCGGCGTGGTGGTGCTGCATATCTGGGCGCTGCATATGGTCGGACAGAACAATCCGACCGGCGTCGAGCCGAAGGACGAGAAGGACACGGTCGCGTTCACGCCTTATGCGACCGTCAAGGACGCGTTCTTCGTCGGCCTGTTCTGCATCGTCTATGCCTGGTTCGTGTTCTACATCCCGAACTATCTCGGCCATTCCGACAATTACATCATGGCCAATCCGGGCCAGACGCCGACCCACATCGTGCCGGAATGGTATTACCTGCCGTTCTACGCGATCCTGCGCGCCATCCCGAACAAGCTCGCCGGCGTCTGCGCGCTCGGCGGCGCCATCGTGGTGCTGGCCTTCCTGCCGTGGCTCGATACCTCGCGGGTGCGGTCGGCAAATTACCGGCCGGCCTACCGGCAGTGCCTGTTCATCTTCTTCGCTGTCGGTGATCGGGCTCGGCTATCTCGGCTCGCAGGAGCCGACCGGCGGCTATGTCATCGCCGCGCGGATCCTGACCGTCTACTATTTCGGCTTCTTCTTCGTCATCCTGCCGCTCTTGGGCCTGTTCGAAACGACCAAGCCGTTGCCGAACTCGATTTCGGAATCGGTGCTGCGCCACGGCCTTCCGGCCGGCGCGTCGGCGCCGCCGCCGTCAGGCGCGAAAAGCTAGAGGGCGGGTCATGACAGTCGATTGCAAAAAGTCTTCGCGCCTTTTCTTGGCGCTTGCGCTCGCCGCGGCGCTCACGGGTATCGCACTGCGCACGGCTTCGGCGCAGGATGCCGAAGCGCCGCCGCGCGCAGCATTGGTCGTTCGCAGGTCCGTTCGGCACTTACGATCCGGCGCAGCTGCAGCGCGGCTTCAAGATCTACAAGGAAGTCTGCTCGAACTGCCACAGCCTGAAGCTCATCGCCTTCCGCAATCTCGCCGACCCGGGCGGTCCCGCTTTCAGCGAGGTGCAGGCGACGACGATCGCTTCCGGCTATCAGATCACCGACGGTCCGAACGATCAGGGCCAGATGTTCCAGCGGCCGGGACGCATCGCCGACACTTTCCCGCCGCCGTTCCCGAACGATCAGGCCGCGCGCGCCGCGCTCGGCGGCGCGCTGCCGCCGGACATGTCCGTTCTCGCCAAGGCGCGCAGTTACGAGGCGGGCTTCCCCTGGTTCATCGTGGACGCTTTCACCCAGTACCAGGAGGATGGCCCCGACTACATTCACGCCATCCTCAATGGCTACGCGGATCCGCCCAAGGGCGTGACGCTGGCGCCGGGCACGCAATACAACAAATACTTCCCCGGTCATGCCATCGGCATGCCGAAGCCCTTGACCGACGGGCAGGTCGAATACACCGACGGCACGCCGGCGACCGTCGATCAATACGGCCGCGACGTCGCCGCCTTCCTGATGTGGGCGGCGGAGCCGACGCTCGATGCGCGCAAGCGGCTGGGCTTCCAGGTGATGATTTTCCTGATCGTCCTCACCGGGCTTCTGTACTTCACCAAGAAGAAGGTCTGGCACGCCGTGCTGCACGATCCCGACTTGGAGAAGCCGCGGCCGCCGACCGAGTATCAGCATTGACGTCCGCTCGATCGAATGTTCGACGTTCCAGGGCCCGACGATGACCGGCGGCACGCTCGAGAACGATCTCAAGGCCGCGATCCGCAGCATCCCGGATTATCCGAAGCCGGGGATCGTCTTCCGCGACATCACCACGCTGCTCGGCGATGCGCGGGCGTTCCGCCGCACGGTCGACGAACTGGTGCAGCCTTGGGCCGGCGGCAAGGTCGACCGGGTCGCCGGCATCGAGGCGCGCGGCTTCATTCTCGGCGGCGCCATCGCGCACCAGCTGTCCTGCGGCTTCGTGCCGATCCGCAAGAAGGGCAAGCTGCCGTTCAAGCGCGTCAGCATCGGCTATTCGCTCGAATACGGCATCGACGAAATGGAGATGCACGAGGATGCGGTTGAGCGCGGCGAAAGGGTCATCCTGGTCGACGATCTCATCGCCACCGGCGGCACCGCGGAGGCAGCCGTAAAGCTCCTCAAGCAGATCGGCGCCGACGTGGTCGCCGCCTGCTTCATCGTCGACCTGCCGGATCTGGGCGGCGCCGAGAAAATCCGCAAGCTCGGCGTGCCGGTGCGTACGCTGATCGCTTTCGAAGGCCATTGACGGCAATTCTTGTCGCCGGGCGCCGCGGGCCTGCTAGCCACTGCCCCGGGCCGATTCCCGCTCAGAATCCTGGATTGAGCGTTGGGCGGCGGTGCGCAACGAGGATTCCAGCTCGCCGAGAATGAGCCGCAGCTCCAGGCTGCGGAATTGCGCGAAAATGTTGCCGATCCAGCTATGGACTTCGGTCGGGCCGCCCGGCTGCTTCGACATAAAGGCGCCGAACGAGAAGCCCGGCCGATCGATGACGCCGCGCACGATCGGCGACAGCCGCGGAATACGGATCAACGCGCAGTCCGCGCGCGTCGAAGGAAAATCCTGCGGGATGAACATGAACGAAGTTGCTTCGTTGTGCACCGGCACGAAGGTCGTCTGCGGCAGGCGCTGCTGCAGCGCCGCGTAGCTGCGCGCGGTGGTCGGTGCCGAGTCGGTGATGAACAGCACGATCGGCTCGATGCCGCGCCGCCGCGCTTCCTGCTCGAAGGCGATTTCCGCCATCACGGCGAAGAACTGGTCGGACAGGCCGTAGCCGAGGTCGATGACGGTCGAGCGCCAATTGTCGGCGATCAGCCGATCGAACAGCGCCACCTGACCTTTGGTTTCGGCGATGTCGACGGTCCAGGCCATGGTGGGAAAATAAATGGCGAAAGTCGGCTCGCGCGGATCGAGATCGTAGCCGACCACCGGCCGGCCGCTGAGCCGCAAATATTCGAGCAAAAGCCGCGACAGCAGCGTCTTACCCACGCGCGGGTGCTGGGAGGCGACGATATAGAGCGGCGTGTTCTGCGGCATCCGCGCGCCGGGTCCGGTCGATTTCCACGTCAATGACGTTATGATGAAATCTCCAGCGCTTTGCTAGAGCATAACGGGGAAAAACGAAAACCGGGCGCGGCGGCAAAATTCCGCTCGATCGCAGGCAGCGCGGGGGTTGGCTCAGGACGGGCCGCGCGGGGAGCGTGCCCCGCAGCGGCGCGATGGGGAGATAGCAGAGCGGCGTCCGGTTAGGACCGTGTCGCCGCTTGCGGCCGGGGCGTCGCCGCCACATTGGTCGAGGTGTCGAAGATGTCGAGCAGCTTGACCCGGTCGTATTCGGCCCAGACATTGCCGAGCCAGTGCCGCACATAGCCGCGCAGCACGAAGGAATAATTGGCCGCTTCGCCTTTCGGGTTCTTGTTGGCGACGAAGGTCAGGAACGGCACCGAAGCGAGCTCGACCTGCTCATAGGCCATCTCGTTGAGCTTCGGAATGTTGATCGTCACCGCATCCTTCAGCTTCTTGAAATAGGAAGTCTGCGTGGCCTGATCCCAATCGAAGAAGCTCGTATTGTTGATGAAGTTCTTGACCAGAAAATATTTGGCGTCGGCGGTAAAGGGCGCTGTGTCCTCGATCTCGTTCAACGAAGCGATCGACGAGCCGAGGATGTGAAACACGACGAAGGTGATCTGGCCCTTCTTCACCGCATCGAGGAAGCCGATGTCGCGCAGCGCGCGCAGCGTCGGCGACAATTGACCGGCGCGAACGTCGACGACGGTCACGGTCGAGTCGGTGGTCGACAGCGTGTCGATGATCCGCATCTGGTCGGGCACCGAGGTGGCATCGACAATATCGGCGACGTCGCCGTGGAAGCGCTTCAAGGTGCCTTTCGGCGACTCGGTGTCGAAGGCGCGGGTCGGTACGTGATGGGCGGTGAAGTAATCGAGAAGCGTGCGGGCGACCGTTGTTTTGCCTACGCCGCCCTTGTCGGCGCCAACTAAGATCAATGCTGGTTTAGCCATCGTCGAACCCTCATCGGCATGTTACGCCATTGGACGCGTTCGGATTGGCTGAGCGGGCTTAACAGAAACAGAGAAGACAACAGCCAAGCAAAGCGCGTCGCGTCCTCCAACCTTAGGTTTCGGTTCTACACACCCCGTGCGCGGTTTGGAAGCCTCCTTAACCCCTGCTTCGCGCGGTGAGCCTGGATTAGCGGGCATTTCTAGCTTGTTAAGGTTAATACGGACGGCCCGGCTAGGCGCTGTCGTTGTGCGGACCCCACGGCCCCGCGGGCGCGGAACCGGATACCGACGTCGAGCCGGCGGGCGGGTCAGACCACGGGCCCGAAACCTCCGGACTGTCGGTTGTGGCGGAGGGCGACAGCCGGGGCACCGATGTGCCGTCGGGAGCTTTGCCCCATGGCCCGTCGCCAGGTTCAGGCATGGGTTCACCCGCGCCTGCATCGTCTTGCGGCGGCAAGGCGATCGGGCCGGGATCGTGGCCGCCGGCGAACTTGACCAGCGCTGCGACGCGGTTCTCGACGCTCGGATGGGTGTCGAACAGTTCGCCAAACCCTTCGCGCGGATTGTCGATGCACATTTCCATCACCGCCGAGGTGGCGCCCGGCAATTCGCCGCGGCCTTCGATCTTGCGCAAGGCCGAGATCATGGCGTCGGGATTTTTGGTGAGTTCGACCGAGCCGGCATCGGCGAGAAATTCGCGCGAGCGCGACAAAGCGAGCCGGATGATGAACGACAGCACATAGGCGACGACCATAAGCCCGACCGCGATCAGGATCGCCGAGCCCGCGCCGCCGCCGCGGCGGTCGTCGTCCGAGCGCGAACTGCGAAAGCCCAGGCCGTTATAGAACCACAGCCGAAACACCAGCTCGACGAAGAACGAAATGGCGCCGGCGATGATGACGGCGATGACCATCATGCGGACGTCGCCGTTGCGGATATGCGTCAGCTCATGGCCGAGCACGGCCTCGATCTCGGCATCGTCGAGCCGGTTGATCAGCCCGCTCGTAACCGTGATCGAATATTGCCTGGCATTCATGCCGGTGGCGAAGGCGTTGAGCGCATCGGAATCGATGAGCTTGAGTTTCGGCGTCGTGATGCCGCGCGAGATGCAGAGATTTTCCAGAAGATTGTAAAGCCGCGGCTCGTCCTGGCGCGCGATGTCGCGGCCGCCGGTGACGGCGTCGATCATGCTCTGATGGAAGAAATAGGCGATCGCGATCCAGATGAGCGTGCCGATGGTCGCGAACGGGGCGGCCCGAAGGAGATCGATCCAGGCGATCCGCAAAAGTGTCGGCAGGTCGGCATTGATCGACAGCGCCGCCGCTACCAGCGCGCCGGCATAGACCAGCACATAGACCAGAAAGAACAGGCCGGCGAGGAGAGCGATCGACCGGCGCCGGTTCGACTGGATGTGGCTGTAAAGCCCATAGGCGGCCATAACGATTGGCTATTCCTAGAACTTCACCGCCGGCGCCTCGCCGACAGTGGCGCGTTCGGCGCCGAGATCGAAGAAATCCTTCGGTGCGAAACCGAACGTTGCGGCGAACAGCGCGGCCGGGAAACGCTGAATGCCGGTGTTGTATTCCTGCACCGCATTGTTGAAGAAACGCCGCGCCGCCGCGATCTTGTTTTCGAGATCGGTGAGCTCGGCCTGCAATTGCTGGAAATTGGCGTTGGCCTTGAGGTCGGGATAGGCCTCCGACAGCGCGAAGACTTGGCGCAGCATCCCGGTCAGTGCGTTTTCTGCCGCCGCCTGCTGCGCCGGTCCCTGTGCCGACACCGCGGCGTTGCGCGCTTTCACGACTTCCTCGAGCGTGCCGCGCTCGTGTGCCGCATAGCCCTTCACGGTTTCGACCAGGTTCGGAATCAAGTCGTGCCGCTGCCGCAGCTGCACATCGATATCGGCGAAGGCCTGATTGACCCGCTGCCGCATCGACACGAGCCCGTTATAGACGGCGATCACCCACACGACGCCGACGACGATCACGGCGAGAATGATCAGGGTCGATGACATCGAAAACTCCTTCGCAGCGGCCGGACGGCCGAGGCGGGATGCCGGCCGCGGACAATAGATAGTCGCGCCGGAGAAGAAGTGCGAGCACCCCTGAGCCGCCGTTAAGGTTAGTCCCGGATCGGCATCGCGTCGACGGCGTGCCGTGCCCTACAAATCGGCCAACACAGAGGTGCGACGATGTCCGAGCAATATTTCGGCGCCCTGCCGAAAGCTCATCCGGCCCGCGAGACGGTCCTGATCGAACCCTTCGCCGCGGGCTTTGAGGGCCAGGAAAGCGGCCGCGGCACCGCGGCGCCGATGGCCGCCACGGCGGCCGAGATCGAAGAGGCCCGCGCGCTCAAGCGGGCGGCCGGCGAACAGCTTGCCCGTGACCTTGCCGATATCGAGCGCGCCACGGTCGCGCTGCGCGAGGCCGAGCCCGCGCTGCAATCCTGGAGCCAGCCGGTGACGGCCGCCGTTCGCGCACCGCGGCCGCTGTGGGTCATGATCGGCGTCTTGTGGCTATCGGCGGCGATCGTCACCGTCGGCGCCGCCGTCGCCATCGTGGCGCTCGCGGGATAGACGGCCGCTCAGGAGGCGTTGGGCCTCCGCGACAGCACCGCACGCGGCCTAGGCTACTCGCTCCGCGAGCATCTTGCGCGCGCGATTGACGCGGCTCTTTATCGTGCCCATCGCGGTATCGCAGATCGCGGCCGCGTCTTCATAGGAAAAGCCCGAAGCGCCGCTAATGCCTGTCCCCATTGTGCTATGTTGAGCCTTGATCGATAAATCCGAGGGATGCGCCAAATGACTAACAAAGACAAAATACTGAAAATTGCAAAGAAGGCGGCAAAGAAAGCGGCGAAACGTGCGGTGAAAAAGGCTTTAAAGAAGTCGGCAAAAGAATCGACAAAGTCCAGCGGCGAAAAGTCGAAGAAAAAGTCCGACACCAAGGTCGATAGATCGGTTGTCGCAAAATCCTCATTCTCCAGTTGAACGTCCGCACGCAGACGGGCCGCCGATTTCGATATCAGCGCGGCAATGTTGCGGATCTGAAATGGGCGCGTCGGCGGCCTCGCAATAAAAGCACCGCCTAATACGCGTTGCGGTAGGCCTTCGGCGACAGCACCGTGCGGGCGATGATCTTCAGGTCAAGCCACAGCGACCAATTGTCGATATAGAACAAGTCGTGTTCGACGCGTTTGCGGATTTTATCGTCGCTGTCGATCTCGCCACGATAGCCGTTGATCTGCGCCCAGCCGGTGATGCCCGGCCTGACGTTGTGGCGGCGGGCATAGAGCGAGATGCGCTGCTCGTAGTCGTGATCGTGCGCGAGCGCGTGCGGCCGCGGGCCGACGAGCGACATGTCGCCGGTCAGTACGTTGAAGAGCTGCGGGATTTCGTCGATATTCCAGCGCCGCAGCCAGCGCCCGATCCGGGTCAGACGCGGATCGCCGCGCCGTGCCTGCAGCACCACGGCGCCGTCATCGAGCGTGCGCATGGTGCGGAACTTGATGATGCGGAACGGTTGCTGATTGAAGCCGTAGCGCCGCTGCACGAAGAAGATCGGTCCCGGTGAGTCGAGCTTGATGAGGATCGCTATGGCGATCAGTAGCGGCGTCGTGGCGAGCAGTGCGACGGCGGCGAACAACATGTCGAACAGACGTTTTTGAACGACCTCGGCGCGCGACAGCGGCATGCGGGTCAATTGCAGGCTCGCGAGCGGGCCGACCTTGGCGAGCTCCACTTCCTCGAATTTGTGCAGAATCCGCTCGGGGCCGAGATGGATCTCTACCGGCAGGCTGAGAAAAGTCTCGGCGCAGCGGTCGATGATCTCGGTCGCCGACCACGGCAGCAGGAGGTAAATTGCGTCGGGCTCGAGCGCGCGAATATGAGCGACGGCTTCGGCAAGGTCGAGGTCGAGCGTGGCGCGGCGGGTTTCGGCCGACGCCGTCATCGCGACCGGCGTCAGAAAACGGCAGCCGACGATATTGAGGCCGAGCTTCCACGGCTCGTAATGCTGGATGAAGCCGCCGACATGGGCGCCGGTCCCGATCAGGCAGATGCGCTGCGCCGAGATCAGGCCTGCGGCGCGCGCCGTGGCGGTGCCACGCACGATCAAAAACCGCTCCACGATCAGCGCGGCTAGCGTGACGAAATAGAACACCACGATCCAGCCGCGCGAATAGTCGACGCTGACGCGGGCCAGAAAGCCGAGCATCAACAGGCAGATCAGCGTGACATTCCAGGATTGAATGGCGTTTCGGGCATGGGGGCGAAAGGCGAAGAAGTTCGGCTGCCGGTATTCGCCGCGGAATATGTTGAAGATCGCGAAGATGCCGGCCGCCACGACGCCGACCCGCACGCAGGACGACACGTCGTCGGTATCGCCATAGACCACGAGGTAATAGGCGACGCCGCTCAGGAACGACATCCCGACGATAGTGGCGACGTCGATGAGGAAAATGGCGCCCGAAAAGGTGCCCCGCGACAGCATGGCCCAGCCGCGCAGCATGCCGGCTGGTCTGCAGCGAGGAGGACAGCATGTAACTGGGCTGAACGTTCATCGGCGCTGTCGCCTTTTGAGCGAACCTTGCTCCGCCGCTGCCCCGAATTGGGACAGCGCGGGAGCTCACGCCGTAAACTCGCCAGAACCGTGCCAGCGCCGGGAAATCTCGGAGCGCGCGGCTTGCACGCCGCCGGGCCGTGCTACAAAGCGGCGGTAATGTTAATCCGCCGCCGCACAGCAAGTCGCCGGCGGGGTATGTCAGGGGGAGCCATGCAGGGCAAAATCGCACTCGAAGAACATTTCGCCATTCCGGAGACGCTCGCCGATTCGCGTGGCTATTTTCCCGACCGCGTCTGGGAGGAGGTCAAAAGCCGCGTGCATGGATCTTCAGGACCGGCGGCTCCGCGAAATGGATGCGCAGGGCATCGAGATGATGCTGCTGTCGCTCAACGCGCCGGCCGTGCAGGCCATTCCCGATACGGCGCACGCCGCCGAGATCGCCCGCAAGGCCAACGATTATCTCGCCGAACAGGTGCAAAAGCGCCCTGACCGCTATCAGGGTTTGGCGGCGCTCGCGATGCAGGATCCGGACGGAGCCGCGCGCGAACTCGAACGCTGCGTGAAGGAGCTCGGCTTTCGCGGCGCGCTGGTCAACGGCTTCTCGCAGATCGGCGACGCCGACACGGTCGCCTATTACGACCAGCCGCAATACCGGCCGTTCTGGGCGGTGCTGGAGCGGCTCGACGTGCCGTTCTATCTGCATCCGCGCAACCCGCTGCCGCGCGACGCCAAAATCTATGACGGCCATCCCTGGCTGCTCGGTCCGATCTGGGCCTTTGGCCACGAGACCGCGGTTCATGCGCTGCGCCTGATGGGCTCGGGGCTGTTCGACGCGCATCCAAAGATCCAGATCATTTTGGGCCACATGGGCGAGAACCTGCCGTTCGCGATGTGGCGCGTCGACAATGCCAATGCGTGGATCCCGAACCGCCATACTTACGCGGCGAAGCGGCGCATGCGCGATTATTTTCGCGAGAATTTTCACGTCACCACCTCGGGAAATTTCCATACGCCGGCTTTGCTCAACGCCATGCTGGAAATGGGCGCCGATCGCATCATGTTCTCGACCGACTGGCCGTTCGAGAATATCGATCACGCTGCGATCTGGTTCGACGCCTGTCCGATCAGCGAGAACGACAGGCTCAAGATCGGCCGCACCAACGCGCGGCGGCTGTTCAAGCTCGGCAACGAGTAAGCGCGAGCCGGCGGGGCCGTGGAGGTGGTCATGGGGAAGCTTGCAACAGCCGCGCTGATAGGCGCCGCTTTGTCATGTGCCTTCGCGGCGCCAGCGAACGCCAAGGGCAAAATTATCGGCGTTTCCTGGTCGAATTTTCAGGAAGAGCGCTGGAAGACCGACGAAGCCGCGATGAAATCCGCCATCGCGGCGGCGGGCGACAAATACATTTCCGCCGACGCGCAATCCTCGGCGCAGAAGCAATTGACCGACATCGAAAGCCTGATCGCGCAGCACGCCAACGCGCTGATCGTGCTTGCCGCAGGACGCCTCCGCGATCGCGCCCGCGGTGCAGAAGGCGGTCGACGAAGGCATTGCGGTGATCGGCTATGACCGCCTGATCGAGAACCCGAACGCGTTCTACATCACCTTCGACAATAAAGAAGTCGGACGGATGCAGGCGCGCGGCGTGTTCGCGGTCAAGCCGCACCGGCAATTACGTCTTCATCAAAGGCTCGTCCGCCGATCCGAACGCGGATTTTCTGTTTGCCGGCCAGATCGAGGTGCTGAAGGCCGCGCTCAATTCCGGAGCAGATCAAAAACGTCGGCGAGGCCTATACCGACGGCTGGCTGCCGGCCAATGCGCAGAAGAACATGGAGCAGATCCTCACCAAGAACAACAACAAGGTCGACGCGGTGGTGGCGTCGAACGACGGCACCGCCGGCGGCGCCATCGCGGCGCTCGCGTCGCAGGGCATGGCCGGCACCGTGCCGGTATCCGGTCAGGACGGCGATCACGCGGCCTCAACCGCGATTGCGCTCGGCACCCAGACCGTCTCGGTGTGGAAGGACGCTCGCGCGCTCGGCAAGAAGGCGGTGGAGATCGCGGCCCTTCTCGCCGACGGCAAGAAGATGGGCGATATTCCCGGCACGGTGAAATTCTGCGGCGGCCCGAAGAAGGTCGAGATGAACTCGCTGTTCCTCAAGCCGATCCCGATCACCAAAGACAATCTCGACGTCATCATCGATGCCGGCTGGATCAAGAAGGACGAAGTCTGTCAGGGCGTCAAACCCGGCACGGTCAAAGTCTGCGGTTGATCGTGCTGGCGCGCTTTCTCAAATCGACCGAACTCGACACCCGCCTGCTCGGCATGGTCGGGCGCGCTGCTGCTGATCTGGATCGTGTTTCACGTGCTGTCGGGCGGCCTGTTTCTCACGCCGCGCAATCTGTGGAATCTGTCGGTGCAGTCGTCGCCGGTCGCCATCATGGCGACCGGCATGGTGCTCGTCATCGTCACCCGCAACATCGATCTGTCGATCGGCTCGATGCTCGGCTTCATCGGCATGGTGATGGGCGTGATCGCAGACCGACCTGCTGCCGAAATTCTTCGGTTTCGAACATCCGGCGACATGGGTCGCTGGCGCTCGCAGCCGGACTTGTACTCGGCGTCGTGCTCGGCGCGTTCCAGGGCTTCGTCATCGCCTATCTGGGCATTCCCGTCTTTCATCGTGACGCTCGGCGGCTTGCTGGTCTGGCGCGGCGCGGCGTGGTGGGTGACCGCGGGCCAGACCGTCGCACCGCTGGACGACACGTTCAGGCTGATGGGCGGCGGCCCGGAAGGCTCGATCGGCGCCGCGTGGAGTCTGGGCGTTGGCGTCGTCGCCTGCGCCGGTGATCGTGCTGCTGCTTGGCGCATGGCCGCGCGCGGCGCAAACAATTCCGCTTCCCGCTGCGTCCGATGGCCGCCGAAATTTTTGTCGGCGGCGATGGCTTGCGCCGCGATTGTTGGCCGCGGTCGCCGTCGTCAATGCCTATCCGTGGCCGGCCGGCACGCGTGCGCCGCTACGCCGAGGCCAAACACATCGCGCTTCCCGACGGCGGGCTGTTCATCGCGCACGGCATCGCCATTCCGGTGTTGATCGCGATCGGCATCGGCATCGCGATGACGTTCCTCGCCACGCGCACGCGCTTCGGCCGCTATGTCTACGCCATCGGCGGCAATCCGGAGGCGGCCGAGCTTGCCGGCGTCAACACCCGCTGGGTGATCGTGAAAGTGCTTCATGCTGATGGGGTTTCTGGCCGCCATCAGCGGCGCGGTGTCGATCGCGCGGCTCAATGCGGCGACCAACTCCGAAGGCACGCTCGCCGAACTTCTGGTCATCGCGGCCGCCGTGATCGGCGGCACCTCGCTTTCGGGCGGCGTCGGCACGGTGGCCGGCGCGATGCTCGGCGCCGTGCTGATGCAGTCGCTGCAGTCGGGCATGGTGCTGCTCGGCGTCGACACGCCGCTGCAGAACATCGTCGTCGGTGCGGTGCTGGTGGTCGCGGTCGGGATCGACACGGCGTATCGGCGGCGGCTGCGAGATGGACCGCGATGAGGCGCAGAAGGCATCCCGCTGGTCGCGATGCGCGATATTTCGCTTTCGTTCGGCGGCGTTCACGCCGTCGATCGCGTATCGATCGATCTCTACCCGGGCGAGGTGATGGCGCTGGTCGGCCACAACGGCGCCGGCAAATCGACGCTGATCAAAATTCTCTCGGGCGCCTATCGCGCGCGATTCCGGCAGCATCGCCATTCGCGGCGCGGAGGCGAGCCATCGCCAATCCGCGCGATGCGAGAAAATACGGCATCGAAACGATCTATCAGTCGCTGGCGCTCGCCGACAATGTCGACACCGCGGCCAATCTCTTCCTCGGCCGCGAATTGCGCACCCGCTGGGGCACGCTCGACGACATCGCCATGGAGGCCGAGGCGCGCAAGATGATCGGCCGCCTCAATCCGAATTTTCAGCGCTTCAAGGATCCGGTCAAGGCGCTGTCGGGCGGCCAGCGCCAGTCAGTCGCGATCGCGCGCGCGATACTGTTCGACGCCCGGATTCTGATCATGGACGAGCCGACCGCGGCGCTCGGGCCGCAGGAGACCGCGCAGGTCGGCGAACTCATACGCAAGCTCAAATCCGACGGCATCGGCATCTTCCTGATCAGCCACGACATCCACGACGTGTTCGATCTCGCCGACCGCATCTGCGTGATGAAAAACGGCCGCGTCGTCGGCACCGCGCGCACGGCCGATTGTCACCAAGGATGAAGTCCTCGGTATGATAATCCTCGGCAAATGCCCGAAGGCGGCGACGCCGGGGCCGGGAGCGGTAGAGGGCTAGCTCGCTTCGCGCAATTGCACCGCGCCCTGCAGGTCGACCGAGACCAGCTGCGACACGCCGCGTTCGGCCATGGTGACGCCGTAGAGGCGGTTCATGCGCGCCATGGTGATCGGATTGTGGGTGATGATGATGAAGCGGGTTTCGGTCGAGCGCGCCATCTCGTCAAGCAAATCGCAGAACCGTTCGACATTGTAGTCGTCGAGCGGTGCGTCGACTTCGTCGAGCACGCAGATCGGCGCCGGATTGGTGAGGAACACGGCGAAGATCAAGGCAAGCGCCGTGAGCGCCTGTTCGCCGCCGGAGAGGAGCGACAGCGTCGCCGGCTTCTTGCCCGGCGGTTTCGCCATGATCTCGAGGCCGGCTTCGAGCGGGTCCTCGCTCTCGATCAGCTGCAATTCGGCGGTGCCGCCGCCGAACAATTCTGAGAACAGTTTTTTGAAATTCTCGTTCACGATCTGGAACGAGGTGAGGAGCCGATCGCGCGCCTCGTGATTGAGGCTGTGGATGCCCTGGCGCAGCCGGCGGATCGCTTCGATCAGGTCGTCGCGCTCGCCGGTGAGCTTGCCGTGCTGGCCCTCGACCTCTTCCAACTCCTGCTCGGCGAGCAGGTTCACCGAGCCGAGCCGCTCGCGTTCCTGCTTGATGCGCTCGATCTTGGCCTCGACCTCTTCGATCGACGGCACCGGCGCGTCGGGCTTGAGCTCGGCGATTTCGGCGGCCGCCACCGGTTCGACGCTCAAAACTTCGCGGATCTCGTGTTCGATGTCGGCAGCGGCGGCGGATGGCCGCATCGAATCGCTCCTCGGCGCGAGCGGCTTCGGCGCGCGCTTCGCCGACGGCTTCGAGCGCTAGCCGCGCCGCCTTGTCGGCCTCGGCAAGATCGGTTTCGGCCGCCGCCAGGGCATCGGCTGCGGCACGGCGCTCGGCCGTCGCGATCTCGATGGCGCCGATCAGCGCTTGCCGGTCGGCGGCGAATTTTTCCGGCGCGCTCGCCAATTCGGCGCGCTCGCTTGCGGCTTCTTCGCTGCGTTGCTCGATGGTGGCGATCTGCGCCGCGGCGCTGTCCCTGCGCTCGCCCCAGGCGTGGCGCTCGCCGGCGATGGCTTGCAGGCGATGATTGGCAAGCTCGGCCTCGCGCGTCAGCGCCTGCGCCTCGACGCGGACTTCGGCGCAGGCGCTGCGCTCGCGCGCGATGGTTTCGTTGATCGCGGCAAGCTGTTCTTCGATTTCGAAAGCCGGCGCCAGCGCCGCAAGCGCCAGTTCGGTTTCTTCGTGCGCGATTCTGGTTTCATCGCGGGTGGCGACGATGCGCTGCCGCGCTTCCGTGAGCGCGGAGAGACGCGCCGCATTGCGACTGATCTCGCGCTCGGCGGCGGCGTGGTCCTCGCGCGCGGCATCGGTGCGGTGTTGCGCGTCGCGCCATTGCGACCGCGCCTCGGTCTCGGCGGCGGCGGCCGCGGCGACGGCAGTCTCGGCGGCTTCGGCGGCGTGGCGCTTGATTTCGACGTCGCTTCGCGCGGCGGCGAGTTCGCCTTCGATCGCCTGCAAGCGGCCGCGTTCGGCGAGCCGCCGCGCCGCGCCGGTCGGCGCATGCGCCGCGACCGTAAAGCCGTCCCAGCGCCAGAAATCGCCCTCGGGCGAAACGAGCCTCTGGCCGGGTTTGAGCAGGCCCGGAATCGCCGCGAGCCGCGCCCCTTCGGCGCGCGAGACGACGCCGATCTGGGCGAGCCGCCGCGCCAGCTCCGGCGGCGCTTTGACGTATTCGGACAGCGCGGTGACGCCTTCCGGGAGCGCCGGATCGGACGGATCCGGCGTCGCGCCGGCCCAGCGCATCGGCGCGGATTCGCCCGTCGGCGCATCGAGATCGTCTCCCAAGGCGGCGCCGAGCGCCTTCTCGTAGCCTTCCGCGACCGCGAGCGCGTCCATCACCGGCGGCCACAGATTTTTGCTCTCGACCGCGAGCAGCTTGCTGATGGTCTTGGCTTCGGTTTCGAGCCGCTGCACGCCGCGCTCGGCCGAAGCGAGCGGCGCGCGCGCCGCCTCGATCTCGGCCCGGGCCTGAATATGGGCTGCTTCCGCAACATGCGCGGCGCTTTCTGCTTCGGCGAGCGCGGTTTGCGCAGCGGCGAGCGCCGCCGTCAGCGCCGGCAGATCGGGGGCGCCGGCGTCGGTCGCAGCGAGGTCCGGCGTCGATATTGGCGAGTTCGGCTTCGAGCCGCTCGGCGCGCTGCTCGTGTTCGCGCAGCGTCGCCTGCAGCTGATTGCGCCGCGCCGTGAGATCGGCGAGCGCGCCGGTAAGATCGGCAAAGGATTTTTCCGAAACCGCGACCGCAGCTTCAGCCGCGGCGACCCGCTGATTGACGCCGGCGAGCCGCGCGTCGCTCTCCTGCGCCGCGGCCTTGAGCGCGGTTTCTTCGGCGTCGAGCCGGCCGAGCGCGGTCTCGGCGTCGGCCGCGAGCGTCCGCTCGCGCTGCAGATCGGCGGTAAATTGCGAGATGCGGCGATCGAGTTCGCCGATGCGCTCCTTGGCGCGCGCTTCCTCGCGCTCGAGCGTTTCGCGCGCGATCAGAAGCCGCTGCAGGGCAGCAGCCGCTCTGGCTTCGATGTCGCGCAAGCCCGGCAGCCCGGCGGCCGCTTCGGCCTGGCGCGTCGACACCTGGACCTGTTCGCTGGTGCGCGCGGCGACGACCCGCACCGCCTCGTCCTTGGCGTGCTCTGTGGTGCCGACTTCGGTCGCGGCGTCGACCCAGCGCAGGTGAAACAGCAAGGCTTCGCTGCGCCTCACCTGCGAGGAAATATTGCGATAACGCACCGCCTGCCGCGCCTGGGTCTTCAGCGCCGCCATCTGGGCGGCGAGCTGGCCGATCACATCCTCGGCGCGGGCGAGATTTTGCTCCGCGGCCTTGAGCCGCAACTCGGCTTCGTGGCGGCGGGCATGGAGGCCGGAAATGCCGGCGGCTTCTTCGAGCACGCGGCGGCGCTGGTCGGGGCGCGCCTGGATGATCTCGCCGATGCGGCCCTGGTGCACCAGCGCCGGCGAGCGCGACCCGGTCGAGGCGTCGGCGAACAGCATGGCGACATCGCGGGCGCGCGCCTCGCGGCCGTTGACCCGGAAGGTCGAGCCGTGTTCGCGCACGATGCGGCGGGTCACTTCCAGCGCCTCGAATTCATTGAAGGCGGCCGGCGCCGTGCGGTCGGCGTTGTCGATGGTGACCGCGACTTCGGCATGATTGCGCGCCGGACGGTCGGTGTTGCCGGAGAAGATGACGTCGTCCATCTCCGAGGCGCGCATCGCCTTGTAGGAGGCCTCCCCCATCACCCAGCGCACGGCTTCGACCAGATTGGATTTGCCGCAGCCGTTCGGACCGACGACGCCGGTCAGCCCGGGCTCGATCTCGAAATCGGTCGGTTCGACGAAAGACTTAAAGCCGATCAGGCGCAGCCGCGTGAGCTTCATTCGCTTGGTCTGTCCAAGTTGGTGTTGCCGAGTAGTGTTGCGATGTCGCTTGGCGCGGCGGCCAAGGGAACCGGTACAACGGAATCACAAAACGCTCGCGCCGAGAGTTTCTCTGTCTTGGCGCGGGGAGGCAGGTGCCGCATCGGCGCGGAGAATGAATCGTCGCTTCCCCGAGCGCAACAGCGCCGCCGAATTATCCAGACATTCGTTGCCGGGTTCCTTCGCGAGGCCTGGCGCGGCGCCGGCGCGGGCCGCCCAGCGAGGGCAAAAAACCCTTATCCGTCCTTGAGATAGGGGTCGATTTCCTTCGACAGCTGGTCGATCGAGACGTCGCCGATCAGCTTCTTGCCGTTGACGAAAAAGGTCGGTGTCGAATTGACGCCGAGCTTCTCGACAGCGTGATCGCGTACCGCCTGGATGGCCTCAAGCTCCTTCTGATTCGACAGGCACTGGTTGAAGGCGTCTTCGGTAATGCCGAATTGCTTGGCGATTTCCTGCAGCGGCGGGATCGGTTCCTTGACGATCCAATCGGCTTGCTTGGCGAACAGCGTTTCGACCACTGGCATGTATTTGTCATTGCCGGCGCAGCGCGCGATCATGAAGCCAGCGGCTGCGAGCGCATCGAGCGGGAACGAACGCAGCGTGTATCGGACCTTGCCGGTATCGATATAGCGCTTCTGCAAATCGGGGAACGTGGTCGCGGAGAAGTGGGCGCAATGCGGACAGGTCATCGAGGCATATTCGATGATCGTCACCGGCGCCTTGTCGGAGCCGAGCCAGATATCGGGCTGCGGGCCGCCGTCGGCGAGGTCCGCGGGGGATGGATTGTCGTCCGCCAGCGCCGGGCGCAAGAACCACGGCAACGCGGCACCGGCGAATGCGGTCACGGCACCGGCGATGACAAATTTGCGACGAGTAAAGAGCACAGGAGACTCCTGGTTAGGACAAAGCATTCCCGATCGAGGGCTTGTTGCGAAAACAATGTGGCATTAGCGCGCCATCGCGCCAAGGTCCCGCGCGCCAGGGTCCTAACTGACACGCGAGGCTGTGCGCAGCGTACGAATGCGCAAAGTTATCGGTGCGCGGGTTTGCCAGTCTCGTGGACGAATGGTCCAGCTTTAATTCAATATGCAGAAAGCTTGTAAAGACATAAAATAGTGTATTCTAACTTCAAAAAGCTCATAAAATCAATCATAGAAGCATATAAATCAATATCTAAAGTATAATCACCTTCTGTTGAAGTATAATACCCGCTTCCGCAAGAACGGACCCTTCGCCCAATCGTTGGTCGAGGTGCGGAATTTTTTCCGCACCAGTCCAGGAGGTCCTATGGCCGCGATACACAGTAATGACAACGGCAGGGGAATTTGCCGTGCCGGTATCCTGACGCTGATTGGGTGTTTGTCGCGACGAATAGAACCCCGCTGTCGGCGATGTGCCGGTCTGCCAAATATCGGTTGCGGAGGCCGGCCCGGTCCCGGTCTGCGAGACGACCTGAGCAAAGCCAGGGGAGGCCAGCGCACCGACCCCGCAGAGAGCAAGCAACGCCAGAAGACCACGGCTACTGCGCATTTCCCGACTCCGTTACCGACGTGACAAAACGCACGCGAACTTCGTCAATACCCGGTGCCGGAAATTTATTTCCATGCCTTCAAGTATTAATCGCAGGATTTACGCATAAATACTATGTGGATACTTGTTGACTACGCACCGATTATAGATTTGCCTCTCGGTCCGGCAATGGTTCCGACCCCAGCGAGTGTTGAAACGCCCCGGTGTGTGTGATTTTCGTCACGGGCTCCCCGCCGCCTATTGCGCAGCCGAATTTCGAGTTCCCTAGCCGCCTGGGGCGGTCCCATAAACTCGCTTCGGTCCTCGGTGAAAATTCTGCGGATTCATAAGACATTGAAATTAAACAGCTATTTCAATCACAGGGCCGCCGTCTC
Organism: uncultured Alphaproteobacteria bacterium; assembly: GCA_963696555.1. Lineage (GTDB taxonomy): Bacteria > Pseudomonadota > Alphaproteobacteria > Rhizobiales > Xanthobacteraceae > BOG-931. Next base: position 272,806 of record CAVOKR010000029.1, read on the forward strand.
CCTCCTCAGAAAGCCACTCACATCAAGTATAACCTGTGTATAACTGTTAGGAACTACTGTGGATAGACTGTGGAAGAATGCGCCCGGACCCCTGCCGCGCCTTCGCCGGTCTTGTGGACAAGTTGGAACTTTCGGCGCGTGCAACCGGCGGTGACGCCGGCGCCAGAGGGATGCTCAGCCGCGCTTGATCGAGGCGCCGAGCCGCGCCAGCGCATCCTTCAATCCGTCGTCGTCAATGTCCGACAGCGTCTCGGCAATCCTGGTTGCGGCGGCGGCATCGACCGTGCGGGAGGACTTGCTGACGGCGCGCCGTAACGGCGCCTGGCGCAGCGCGAGCCGCGCCACCGCGCGCCAGCCGAGAAAGCCGTTGACGCGCTCGCAAATGATATTGCCGAGGTGCTGAATTTCGATCGCGGCCGGCCCTTCGACCCGCAGCACCAGCGTGCCGGGTTCGGGTTCCTCGCCATCGGCTGGGCGTGCCCATTGAATTTTGATCGGCTCGCTCGAGCTCGCGATTTCCGCGCCGACGATGTCGTTCCAGCGGGTGACGAGTTCGGCGGAGGCAAAACCCTGCCGGGTGAAGGTCTCGCCCACGATCTTGCCGACGACGTCGCGCAGCGGCTTGGCGAAGGGGCGGGCGGACTTGTTCATGGCCAGCGGCTCTGTCATGCCTCGGCGTCAAATGGCGGATGCGACGCTAGCAGTGAAGACAGCGCGGCAACAGCGAGTTCGGAGCCGTACGGCGATTCCGTCACCGCAACCCACCGCGCTGCTCGCCTGGTATGACCGGCACCGCCGCGTGTTGCCGTGGCGGGCGCCGCCGGGGCGACGGGCCGATCCTTATCACGTCTGGCTGTCCGAGATCATGCTGCAGCAGACCACCGTGAAAACGGTCGGGCCCTATTACGCAAAATTCCTGGCGCGTTGGCCCGATATTGCGTCGCTTGCGGCAGCGCCGCTCGACGATGTGCTTCGGGCCTGGGCCGGGCTCGGCTATTACGCCCGCGCCCGCAATCTGCATGCCTGCGCCCGCGCCGTGGCCGAGAACCATGGCGGAAAAATTCCGGCGGCCGAGGCTGAGCTGCGGCAATTGCCCGGTATCGGCGCTTATACGGCCGCCGCAATCGCCGCGATCGCATACGACGTGGCGGCGATGCCGGTCGACGGCAATGTCGAACGCGTCATCGCCCGGCTTTACGCCGTCACGACGCCGCTGCCGGCCGCGAAGCCGGAAATATCCAAACTGGCGCGCGCGCTCGCGCCGCCACAACGCGCCGGCGATTTCGCCCAGGCCATGATGGATCTCGGCGCCACCATCTGCACGCCGAAGAAGCCGGCCTGCGCCTTGTGTCCGTGGAACGACAGCTGCGCCGCGCATCGGCGCGGCGATCCCGAGATATTTCCTCGCCGCATACCGAAGCGCGAAGGCACATTGCGCCGCGGCGCGGCCTTCGTCGCGCGGCGGGCGGACGGCTTCGTGCTGCTGCGCACGCCGGCCGGCGAAAGGCCTGCTCGGCGGCATGACCGAAGTGCCGACGACGGAGTGGATGGCCGATTTCGACGGAAGAAACGGCGCTGCAAGAGCGCGCCGCGATTTTCGCCGCAGGAAGCCGGAGAAAGTGGCGGCGCGTTCCCGGTGCGGTGCGCCACGTGTTCACGCATTTTCCGCTCGAACTCACCGTTTATGTGGCCGACGTTGCCGGCGCGCGCGCAAGCGCCCAAGGGCGCGCGCTGGATCGCAATCGCGGAGCTTGCCGGCGAAGCGCTGCCGAGCCTGATGCGCAAGGTCTTGGCGCACGTCTTGCGGCTGACTTCGGATCGAATAGACAAAATCCAACCGGGAAAGGATCACCCATGACGATCGAACGACACGACACGCGGGCCGCGCATGAGCAAGGCCGTGGTCCACGGCGACACCGTCTATCTCGCCGGCATCGTTGCCGACGCGCCGAAGGGCAAGAGCATGGCCGAGCAGACCAAAAACATTCTCGCCCAGATCGACGGCTTTCTCGCCAAGGCCGGCACCGACAAGACGAAGCTCCTCTCGGCGAACATCTGGATCACCGACATGGCGAAATTCGCCGAGATGAATGCGGTATGGGATGGCTGGGTGGCGGCCGGCCATACGCCGGCGCGCGCGACTGTCGAGGCCAAGCTCGCTTCGCCGGACTATCTCGTCGAGATCATGGTGGTCGCCGCGAAATGACGATCGAGCCCGGCGTACTTGCCATTTTCAACGACTGCCGCGCCGGACGCGAGGCGGAATTCGAAGCCTGGTTCCAGGGCGAGCATATGCAGGAGCGGCTCGGCGTTCCCGGATTTCTGTTCGGCCGCCGCCATAAGAGCCTGTCGGGCACGCCGGGCTATTTCAATTTCTATCTGGTCGAAACGCCCGATGTGCTGACGTCGAAACCTTATCTCGAACGGCTCGACCGTCCGACGCCGCTGACGCGCACCATCATGTCGGAAGTCTTCGTCAATATGAACCGCACGGTGTGCCGGCGCACGGCGCGGCGCGGCAGTTTTCGTGGCGCCTACACGGTCGTCGCCCGGTTCAACGAAAAACCGGATGCGGCGGCGCTGTCGGCGGTACTGGAAAAACTGACGGCCGACACGGCGGTCGGCAGCGGCGAAATATGGGTCGCGGCCGATGCCGCGGGTGCGCCGGTCTCGATGGAGGAAAAATTGCGCGGCGGCGACAAGAAGATCGCCGGCGCGCTGCTGATCGACACGCTCTATGAAGGAGACGCCGCAGCGGTCGCGGCGCAATTGGCGAAACAATTTCCGGATGCCGCGATCGGCACATTCCGCGTGCTCTGCCAAATCGGGCGAGGTGATTTATGAAAATGCTGCTGCCATTGGCCGAAACAATCGCGCGGCGGCTGATCGCGCGCCGCGAGACCATCGCCATCGCCGAATCCTCGACCGGCGGCCTGATTGCCGCGGCGTTGTTATCGGTGCCCGGCGCGTCGGCCTATTTTCTCGGCGGCGCCGTCGTCTACACCAAAGCGGCGCGTGCGGCTCTGCTCGGGATCGGCGACGCCGAGATGGCCGGCTTGCGGCCGGCGACCGAGGCTTACTCACTTCTGATCGCACGCCGCGTGCGCGACCGGCATGACGCGACCTGGGGTGTTGGCGAGACCGGCGCGACGGGGCCGACCGGCAACCGCTACGGCGATCCTGCGGGGCACACTTGTATCGGGGTCGCGGGTCCTTCCGAGCGCGCGGCGACGCTGCAAACCGGCAGCAGCGAACGGCTTTCGAATATGGAAGCCTTCGCCAAACGCGCGCTCGACTTGCTGGTTGAAGTCATTCCCGGAATGTAGACCGGGGCGTTAGAGCGCGAACTCTAGATCGAGCTCTCGACACTCTCTGCTTTCGCGAACGCCTTCTTTGGAGCAGATTGTCGAAAGTACGAGCCGCTCAGGAGGCATCAGTGTCCGCTACTACCCTCGAAGCCGTCCGCGTGTCGGCAGCCAGCTTGCCGATTATCGACATCGGCGGCTTGTGGAGCAAAGAACCTTCCGGTCGCCACGCCGTGGCCGCGCAGCTGCGGGATGCCTGCCTCGACAAAGGGTTTTTCTACATTCGCAACCACGGCATTTCTGACCGGCTTGTGCAGGCCGCATTCGCTGAGACCGAACGGTTCTTCGCGCTTCCCGTTGCCGAAAAGACGGCGCTTGATAAGGCGCATTCAATAGCCAACCGCGGTTACGAGCCGCTCCAGGGTCAGACGCTCGAACCGGGCGCGCCGGCGGATTTGAAAGAGGGTTTCTACATCGGTCCCGAGCACGCTGTGGACGATCCGCGGGTGCGGGCGCAAAAATTCAATCATGGCCCCAACCAATGGCCGGCGCAGCTGCCTGCTTTTCACGACACCATGCAGGATTACTTCACCGCTATGGTCGGGCTGGGCGAGCGCCTCATGCGGGGCATGGCGCTCTCGCTTGATCTTCCGGAAGATCATTTCCAAAGTTTCTGCACCGATCCGATGGCAACGCTCCGGCTGCTGCACTATCCGCCGCAGCCGCCGAACGGCGATCCGGGCCAGAAAGGCGCCGGCGCCCACACCGATTTCGGCGGCTTGACGCTGCTGCGGCAGGGCGACATCGGCGGACTTCAGGTTTGGGACCAATCCTCCGAGGGGTGGATTCACGCCGATCCGCAACCCGGAACCTTTGTCGTCAACCTCGGCGACATGATCGCGCGCTGGACCAACGACCGCTATCGCTCGACCGTGCATCGCGTCGTCAACACGTCCGGCCGCGAGCGGTATTCGATCCCCTTTTTCTACGTCGGCAATTACGACCACGTTGTCGAATGCATTCCCACGTGCCTCAAGCCCGGTGAGCGACCCAAATACGCGCCGACGACCGTCGAAACGCATCTGCGCGAAATGTATCGCCGCACCTACAAGAGCTGATGCGGTGGCGGTCGTTCTCCTGCACGGCGCATGGCAAGGCAGCTGGGCCTGGGAGCCGCTGTTGCCGTATTTGCGCGAAGCCGGGCTCGACGTGGTTGCGCCCGATCTTCCCGGCAACGGCACCGACGAGACCGCCGCAGCGAATGTGTCGCTCGATCTCTATGTGGAAAGCATCGTACGCCGCATCGGCGCAATCGAGGGCATGGTCAGCTTGGTCGCGCATTCGGGAGCCGGCATCATCGCGTCGCAAGTCGCCGAGACCTGTCCGGAGCGCGTGGATCGGGTTGTTTATGTAACCGGGATGATGCTGCCGAGCGGAGTTTCGTTCGCAGAGGCGGTTACGCCGGTTATCGAGGTTGAACCGAGCGCGAGGGGCATCGGCCCGCATCTCATCTGGTCGCACGACCGCCTGAGCTCGCAAGTGCCGGTCGAGGCCGCGCGCCGCATTTTTTATCATGATTGCCGTTCCGATCTCGCGGAAGCGGCGGCTCGGCGCCTCACGCCGCAGCCTGAGCGAGGCCGCGCCGTCCGGGCGCGGCTTTCGCCCGATCGGTTTGGCCGCGTGCCTCGCTTTTATGTGGAGGCGCTCGCCGACCGCTCGATCGTGCTCGCCGTCCAGCGCCGCATGCAGTCCTTGATGCCCGGCGCCACGGTCGCGTCGCTTCCGACCGGCCATGCCCCGCAACTGGCCGCACCTGATGCGTTGGCAGGTTATCTGGTCCCTTGGCTGCGCAGCACTCTCTGAACTTTCAGAAGCCGACACGCCCGCGCGTCTATGAACCCACGCTTTATTCGGCGGCTTGCGCCATTTCCGATCGCACGATGGCGCGGAAGTCGTCGATGACCGTCAGCCCTTTGGCGGTCTCGACGTGCCAGAAGGTCCAGCCGTTGCAGGCTTCGAGGCCTTGAGCGAGCGCGCCGATGCGGTGGATCGAGCCGACGGCTTCACCGAGGGACAGCGCACCATCGGCGCGCACCAGGGCCCGATGCCGCCCTTTGGCGTCGACGAGCTTTATGCCTGGCGACACCAGGCCGCGCTCGATCAGGGCGCTGAACGGCACCCGCGGCGCTTCGCGCGCGGTCATGAACGACGCCAGCGACGGTTCGGGCATCGGTTCGATGCCGTCGATGCGCCGCTGCGCCGCTTTGGCATAATCCTTGTCGCGCTCGATGCCGATGAAGCGCCGGCGCAGCCGGTGCGCCACGGCGCCGGTGGTGCCGGTGCCGCTGAACGGGTCGAGCACCAGATCGTCCGGCCGCGACGCCGACAGGATCACGCGCGCCAGCAGCGCTTCGGGCTTTTGCGTCGGGTGCAATTTCTTGCCGTCGAGGCCCTTCAGCCGTTCCTCGCCGGTGCACAGCGGGATGAACCAGTCCGATCGCATCTGCACGTCTTCGTTGCCCGCCTTGAGGGCTTCGTAATTGAACGTATAATTGCGCTTTGCGGCGTCACGCGCCGCCCAGATCATGGTTTCATGCGCATTGGTGAAGCGGCGGCCGCGGAAATTCGGCATCGGATTGGATTTACGCCAGACGATGTCGTTGAGGATCCAGAAGCCGAGATCCTGCAGGACCGTGCCGACGCGGAAAATATTGTGATAGGAACCGATCACCCACAGCGTCGCACTCGGCTTCATCACGCGGCGACAGGCCATCAGCCAAGCGCGGGTGAAATCGTCATAGGCTGCGAAACTGGAAAACTTGTCCCAATCGTCGTCGACGGCGTCAACGCGGGAATCGTCGGGCCGCTTGAGGTCGCCGGCAAGCTGCAGATTATAGGGCGGGTCGGCGAAAACGAGGTCCACCGACTGCGCCGGCAGCTTCGTCATCTCGGCAACGCAATCGCCGGTGACAATACGTGCCGAAGTCTGGCGCCCAACGATTTTGTGCGCCGGCGCGGCGGACTCAAAACTCACGCGGGGCGCCCTTACGGACGCCCCGCGACGCGACACAACCATGACTCAGAACTCTGACTCAGGCGACGCTATCGGCGACGCGGGACCTACAACCGACGGTCGGGATAATGGGATGCCAAGGTAAAAATCCGCTTAACCGAAACACGGTGCAGCTAGGCAATAAATGCCGGGAAACACGTGGTTAATTGCTAGTGTATGGCAGCCCTCTCGGAGCAGTTTTTGGGTTGTTTGATTGCTGGCTCTGCGGCGAATTTGTAAGGGAGAACAACAGATGCGTTGGGATGATTTCCGCCGCTCGAGCAATGTCGAGGACGACCGCGGCGAGAGCGCGCCCGGCGGTTTTGGCATGCCCGGCGGGGCGCATGGCCTCGGCATCGGCACCATTATTATTCTGGGTCTCGTCGGCTGGGCGCTCGGCATCGATCCAAGTGTGTTGATCAACGGCGCGCAAATCCTTGCCGGCGGCGGCTCGGATATGCAGCAGAGCTCGCCGGTCGCCCGCGCACCGCGCGACGATCAGACGACGGATTTCGTCGCCGCCGTGCTCGGCGATACCGAGGATCGCTGGACCGAAATCTTCTCGGCCTCGGGGCGGACCTATCACCCGCCGAAGCTGCGGCTCTTCTCCGGCGCGATCGACGGCGGCTGCGGCCGCGCGCGGTCGGCGATGGGGCCGTTCTATTGCCCGCGCGATCAGGACGTCTATCTCGACACCTCGTTCTTTCAGGACATGCAAAGCAAGTTTGGCGCCTGCTCGGACGACAAGGCTTGCAAATTCTCCGAGGCCTATGTGATCGCGCATGAGGTCGGTCATCACGTGCAGGACGAACTCGGCATCCTGCCGCGGGTGACGCAGGCGCAGCAGGCCGCATCCAGCCAGACCGAGGTCAACGCGCTGCAGGTGCGCGTCGAATTACAGGCCGATTGCTTCGCCGGCGTCTGGGCGAACCGGGCCAAGGAAAAGCACGCCAATTATCTCGAGCCGGGCGACGTCGACCAGGCGCTGCAGACGGCGTCGGCGATCGGCGACGACCGCCTGCAAAAGGAGACGCAGGGCTATGTGGTGCCCGACAGCTTCACCCACGGCACGTCGGACCAGCGCAAGCGCTGGTTCCTCAACGGCTTCAACTCCGGCAAGGTATCGGCCTGCGACACCATGGCGGCCAATGCGCTTTAGTGTAATATAGTTGTTACATTCCGCTCATTCCCGTGTAAGCGGAGCGGCGGTTCGCAGTTGCGTACAGGTGTTGTGATGCCCGGGGTCGACGAGACCAAACAATTCGTGCCGCTCAAGATCGCGGTGCTGACGGTTTCCGATACGCGTTCGCTAAAGGACGACAAATCGGGGTCGCTGTTGGTCCAGCGCATCGTCAGTGCCGGCCATTTCGTCGCCGAGCGCGGCCTCGTCCACGACGACATCGACGCCATCCGCGGCCGGGTCAAAGCCTGGATCGCCGATCCGGTGATCGACGTCATCATCACCACCGGCGGCACCGGCTTCACCGGCCGCGACGTGACGCCGGAAGCGGTCGAGCCGCTGTTCGAGAAAAAGATGGACGGCTTCTCGGCGCTGTTTCTGGTGATCAGCTTCCCGAAGATCGGCACCTCGGCGATCCAGTCGCGCGCCACCGCTGGCGTCGCCGGCTCGACCTATATCTTCTGCCTGCCCGGCTCGCCCGGGCGCCTGCAAGGACGCCTGGGACGAGATTCTGGTGCACCAGCTCGATTACCGCTACGGGCCGTGCAATTTCGTCGAGATCATGCCGCGGCTCGACGAGCATTTGCGCAGGCCGAAGGCGAAGGGCGCGTCGATTTAAGACGCACGATTCAGAGCGACGGCGGCAACGGGACCATACCAAGCATTCCCAAAGGACGCGACGAGGCGGCGTTGGTGTCCTGGAAGTGAATTTCCAGGGCATCCGGCCGAGGTGTCCTTTCAGCAAAGTGGAAATCCCGGCAACGACGCCCAGGACCACCACAATAAATACGATCAAACTCGATGCGGCGATCCTTCGTCGGTCAGTGCGTGCGACTTGAAGCCGGGACTGGTGCGGCGCCGCGGGCATGTTGCCTGTCATCTTGTTTGTTGCTGCCGGTTTCACAATTCCAGATCCCAGTGCTCGCTCACGACCGGCTGACTCCAGCTTCGCGCTTTTCGCTGCGGCTGAGCTTGAAGCCGGCCTTCTGATAAATATGCCGGGCCGCGCTGAGCACGCTGTGGGTCCATAGCGTGATCTTCTTGTAACCGGCGCCGCGCGCGAAACGGATACATTCGTCGGCGAGATGCGCGCCGAGGCCGAGCCCGCGGGCTTTCGGGTCGACCAGCAACAGCCGGATGCGAGCGAGCGTCGCGGTTTCCTTGACGAGGAAAATGCAGCCGACGTTTTCGCCGCCCATTTCGGCGATCCAGCAGCGCTCGCGCTTCGGATCGTGGTTATTGGCGAAATCGGCGACGATCTGGGCGCAGACACCTTCGAAGGGTTCGATCCAATGATATTCCTGCGCGTATAGCTCGGCATGGCGTTTGACCACCCAGCCGAAATCGCCCGGCCGCGGCGCGCGCAGACTGTAGCCGCTGCTTTCCTTTCGGTTTTCGGGCGGCTCGGCCGTTGTCTCGCCGCCGAGCAGGGCTTCGATCGTGGTCATCGCCGCGATCAGATGCGCCTGATCCGCCGCCGTGAGGCGCGCCGAGCATGTCGCCGGTGCTGCGCTGCGAGCGCGCTTCGAGCGGCGCATAGGCGCGCTTGCCTCGCGCCGTCAAAGCCAGATGGCTTTGCCGGGCGTCGCGCGCCGACGCCGTGCGCTCGATCAAGCCGCTTTTTTCGAATTTGCGCAGCACGCGGCTCAGATAGCCGGCATCGAGATCGAGCGCCCGGCCGACGTCGCTCGCCGTCGGCGACTCTGGTTGGAATCTTGGCGGGCGATCTCGTAGAGCACGCGCGCCTCGCCAAGCGAATAGGGGCTGTCGAGATAGGTTTTGCGCAGCACGCCGATCTGCCGCGTGTAGAAGCGGTTGAATCGGCGCACCGCAGCGATGCGATCTTTGGCAAAGCGCTTATTGGCAATGCGCTCATGGGCAATAGGCTTCTGGGCAATGGGCTTCTGGGCGACGCCGCTTGCGTTCGAGCGTGGAGGGCGGTTCCGATCTGGCATGCGGCCAGCCTCGGTCAGATAGTTGACAAAGTCAAGTATATCGATTCTAACCGCCGCCGGGATCGAAGGCGCTGGTCGCGAGCTTGGCGCTGCGCGGCCGGCCGATGCGGCGCATCAGTTCGTACTCGGGGTCGGTCGAGCGTTCCGAATGACCGCCGAGCGTGTCGTAGAATTGCTTTGAAATCAGGAGGCCTTGTTCGGGACGCGGCAGCGCGCCGAGCGCCGCGGTGAACAGCAGCAGCAGTTCGCGCAGCGCCGACGCCGACGGATTGCCGCGCCGGAACACGGCGGCCTGCAGATCGCGGACCGGGTGCTGCACGAAACGCCCGACCTCGCTGGTCCACGGCCCGTCGAGCACGATGCCCGGCCGCAGGAACATGAGCCAAGGCGCCCGTGCCGTTGCGGCCGCGGCCTTGAGCCGCCGTCCGAGCGGCCCCTCGATCTGCAAGAAATCGCAGCCCGCCACGTCGGCGACCGCCGCGGTGTCGTCCTGCGAGCCGGCGTCGGTCACCAGGACTTCGCTGATCAGGCCGGAGGTGGCCCCGGGGACAAGCGCCGCCAGCGTCGGGACCAGTGCCCGCTCGGAATTCATAGTAGGGATAATGACGCTGAGCATGCGCCGCGGGCTTTGCCGCGTTCCCCCAAATTACAGTCCCTGACGCTCCATAGGCCCTGACAGGTCGGGCTCCAAGCCCTGTTTGCCGGCGAATTTGGCGATAAAAGCGCGTTCACGATGGGGATTATAACCTTGACAAAGCAGTATCGATAAGTAGTATGGGGTCACGAAAGGCAAATACCATGACCGCAAACCTGCAAAACCCGATTTTCACCGACGAAACCAAAGCCCGCGAGTGGCTGCAGGCTCGGGTTTGGCCGAATGGCCCCGTATGCCCGCACTGTGGCTCTACCGGTGGCGATGTGACCGCTCTCAAGGGTAAGGCGCACCGTCCGGGCCTTTACCAGTGCGCCGGTTGCCGGGAGCAATTCACGGTCACGGTCAAGACGGTATTCGAGCGCAGCAAGATTCCGTTGTCGAAGTGGCTGGCCGCACTGTTCCTGCTTACCTCGTCTAAGAAAGGCGTCTCGGCTCACCAAGTGCATCGTTCGCTCGACATTTCGTACAAGTCGAGCTGGTTCATGATGCACAGGCTTCGCGAGGCCATGCGCTCGGGCGGCCTGCTTCCCCCGCTCGGTGGCGAAGGCAAAGTGATCGAGGCCGACGAAACCTATTACGGCGAAGTCGAAAACCCGAAAGACACAACCTATACCGGCAAGCCTTACAAGAGAAGGCGCAGCGGTGGCGCGAACAAGCGCGCTATTATCGCGCTTGTTGAACGCGGCGGCACGGCTCGTTCATTCCATGTTGCCAGCGCCGATCAAAAAACAGTGCGCGACATCATGAACAAGAACGTCGGGCGTTATAGCCGCGTCCATACCGATGAAAGCCGTATCTATGATCTTCAACCGTGGCGCTTCGTAAAACACGAAACCGTCAAGCACACGGAAGATGAGTATGTGCGCGGCGACGTGACCACGAACAGCGTTGAAGGCTTCTTTTCAGTGTTCAAGCGCGGTATGCGCGGCACCTACCAGCACTGCAAAGAGAAGCATTTGCACCGTTATCTGGCGGAATTTGACTTCCGCTACAACACCCGCGTCGCGCTCGGCTTCAACGATCTAATGCGTGCCGAAGCGGCTGCTGCTGGCATCAAAGGCAAGCGCCTGACTTATCGGCGACCTGACAAAATCGCTCAATCGAGCACTCATTAAGCGCCAAGCGAAGCATTTTTTGCGCTGGAGGAGACGCCATTCGGGACGAGAATGCAGGGAAAATAGCGTAAACAGAAACGAAAAATAAACCTTGAGCTGTCCAGTATCGGGACGGCTCATAGCTTAACCGGATAGAGCCCCTCGTTTCTACCAATCCCAGTGTCGGCACACCGGGCCGGGCGAGGGAGATGCAGGTTCGAGTCCTGTTGAGTCTCCAATTTCAATTACACGACTTTTGAGGCGGTCTAGCGACCGCCTTTTTCTTTGGGTCATCGTGCCTTAAAAGGGTTAATAAGTACCTAAATGTACCGGAATAGACATTTAAGGTACAAGAATTGTTCGTGATTGGGTCGGGAATGCCGAGTTGCGCTTATGGCACGCAGTAAAAAGCCTCCATCCCTTGCCGATTTTGGCTTCAGCCGAGATCAAATCGACCAGATTCAAGATCTACGCGAAGGATTTCTCGGTGCGCCCGAACATCGCGTAATTGCTCACGCCGTGGCTTCATATTTGGAAAACAAGGGAATTGACGGCGAGCCCGAAACGAGGCGCCGCTATTTGGAGGCACGGGACAAACGGCAAGCCGCTAAGCGCATCCCGAACAGCGAGCGCTGACGTTCTGCACAGGGCATTCCAACTCCTACGATTGACGGTAATCACTTCGCTGTAAAATAGGGGCCGTCACTGGCGATTCCTTTCCGTCGATAGCCGGGCTCCGCAATGGACGGAGCTATCGGGTCGTGAGGCCCGATAAACGGAAAGGAGCTACCCATGAGTACCAGTCATGGAAGCAAGCCGAAGTCCGTTTTTGTAAACGCGTATGTCCGCTGGCGTTATGGGCGCGTGGAGCATGTGTGCTCGCATTACCGCTCTTGGCCGGGACAACTCGACTTCGGCTTTTGACGTAAAGGCATGGCCAAAACGTGCCAGTGACGGTCATGGCGAGAAGATGCCAGCTGCTCTCCGCGTCATGACGAGTGGAGTGGCGAAACCCGGCCTACTTGCCGGGTTTCGTTTTTGAAACCCGTTTAGGACCGCTACCGCGCTTGGGTGATTGCGTTTTGTGCTGCGGCGGCGATTTTGCCACGACATCTACGGCGCGCTCAAAGCGCGACCAAGCGTCAGCATGCAGTTCATTCGGTTTTTGATCGGTTTTAGCCATGAATGACCAAGCTCCTCTCGAAGCCTATTGCCGGTTGATGCAGGTCATCAAAGTACGAACGAATTTCATCATAGATTTTACCAATAATTCCAGAGGACTTCCGGTTTTCCATGTGGCGGAAACTTTCCACCTTCAAGTGCGCCTCGTTTGCGAAACTTTGGCAATCGCATGCTTAGTCGCTCATCGCGATTTAGAGGGTGCAAGATCGAACCGTCTTGCGAGTGCCTATCGCGCTGATTTTATCATGAACGCACTAGAAAAGCTGCATCCAGAGTTTTTTCCCAGGCCGACACGGCAAGTTTTGCGGGATGACGGTGTCCCTATTGCCATTGAGGACATCAAAGAGGGCTTCCTGACAAAAGCTGAATTGCTAAAGAGCTACCACGCCGCCGATGATTATCTTCACGTCGGTGATTTCAAGGATTTCGAGAGCGGGCGGCCCAAAAACCTCGATTTCAAATACATAAGGGATTGGCTCACTAAGCTGAGCCTTTTGCTCACCCATCACAACATCTACCTCGCCGACCCGCCAGGCGAATCATCGTCTCTGACTTTCGCGGATGGTCGCCCGGTCCCCAAACGGCAAATCATCTGTCTGATGCAGGCGAAAACGAATGGTCTTCCTTCCGCGCACCTTTTCGAGAGCGTCGGGAAGGCGCCTGCAAACTAGCGATCCACGCCTGGAAGCCTTGCGGCCCCTCGATCATAACCAATTGCCCCGCCTTGAAATGCTTGAAGTCGTCGGCCTGTCGGCCCCTAACTACCCTTTGCGTGTGCTTTGTCAAGGTTATAATCTCCTTCACGATTAGTTGTTCTTGTTTTGTTCTAAAGCTGGCGTTAGCTTTGGGTCCAGCGCTGTCTGTCAACCGAGTCGCCGATCATGAGTCGCAGTTCCGCTTTGAAGCGCCCGCCGGCACCGCTGCCCTCCGCGCCGGCGGGCGAGAGTGCCGTCGATCGGGAACGCCGCCGTGGCCGCGGCACGGTGTCGAACAGTTCGGGCCGCTACGAGCCGCTGGCCCGCGTCGCCTTCGACGATGGCTGGCAGGCGCTCGACGACTTGCCGCCGTTCAAGACCACGGTCACGGTCGACGCGACGCGCAAGATCATCGCCCGCAACAATTCGCCCGACATCTCCTTCGACCGTTCGATCAATCCCTATCGGGGCTGCGAGCACGGCTGCGTTTATTGTTTCGCGCGGCCGACGCATGCTTATTTGGGCCTGTCGCCCGGCCTCGATTTCGAATCCAAGCTGTTCATGAAGCCGAATGCGCCGGAGCTTCTGGAGCGCGAAATTGCGGCGCCGGGCTATACGCCGAAAATCATCGCCATCGGCACCAACACCGATCCCTATCAGCCGATCGAGCGCCAGCACCAGATCATGCGCCGCATCCTCGAAGTGCTGGAGCGCGCCGGACATCCGGTCGGCATCGTGACCAAATCGGCGCTGGTGCTGCGCGATCTCGATATCCTCACCCGCATGGCCAAGCGCGATCTGGTCAAAGTGGCGATCTCGGTGACGACGCTGGACCAGAAACTCGCGCGCACCATGGAGCCGCGCGCCTCGACGCCGCCGAAGCGGCTCGAGGCGTTGCGGCAATTGGTGGCGGCGGGCGTGCCGGCCTCGACACTGGTGGCGCCGGTCATTCCGGCGCTCAACGATGCCGAGATCGAGCGCATGCTCGATGCGGTGGCGGCAACCGGCGTGCGCCACGCCGGCTATGTGCTGCTGCGCCTGCCGCTCGAAGTGCGCGACCTGTTCCGCGAATGGCTGATCGAGAATTTTCCCGACCGCTACCGCCACGTCTTCAAGCTGATCCGCGACATGCGCGGCGGCAAGGATTACGATGCCACCTTCGGCAAGCGCATGACCGGCTCCGGCCCGATCGCCTGGATGATCGGCCGGCGTTTCGAAGTCGCCTGCGAGCGGCTCGGGTTCAATCTGACGAGCGTGAAGACGACGACCGAGCATTTTGAGCATCCGCGGCCGGCGACCGAGCAGCTCGACTTGTTCTAAGGCGCTCGTCTCGCGCGGTCATTCCGGCGTCACTTGACGGCGGCACTGTCGCGCCCCTTGTATCGCCCGACGGGAGCCTCGATGACGGAGAAAGCTCTGTGACGACGTCCCTCGCGCCCGCGCGCGGTTCGCTTGCCAGTTCGGTTTTTGGACCGGGTGTCGTCGGCACGGTCGCGACTGTCGGGGCTGTCGCCGCGGGCGCGGCGCTCGTCGAAGCGGCGCTTATTCCCGGAATATTGCTCGGCGGCGCCGCGGTGCTGGCGGCGCGACTGCTTCCCCGCGACATGTTGGGCGGCTTCGACGACAGGCTCCGGCAGCCCGCGTCCTCCCCGGTGTCCGTCGCTGCCGCGCCCACGGCGCATGCAGCGCCGCCGCCGGCTTCCGCCGAACCCGCGCGCTTCGATACATGGCGCGCGGTCGTCAAGACCGTCACCTATCGGGTGATGGTCACGACCGCCGACTTCGGCGCGAATTATTTCGTGATCGGCGAGTTGGCGACTGCGGCGGGGCTGTCGAGCTTGTCGCTCATCGCCGGCCCGATCGCCTATTTCGCTCATGAGGCGGCCTGGCACTATTACGGCCCCGCCTCGGCGCGACATCCCAATCCGCTCGAAGCCAAGGTCCATGTGCCGATTCCAGGCGCGGCGGAGGGCGAGGACAATGCGCCGGCGCGTTTCGCGAACGTCAAGGTGAGCAGGGCTTTGGCCAAGACGATCACCTACGAGGGCGTGACCGCCGTGTCGGAGTTTAGCGTCAATTATCTCTTCGTCCGCGATCTCGCGGCCGCCGCGGGGCTCACCGCCTTCAGCATCGTGATCAGCCCCTTCGTTTATTACGTGCACGAAAAGGCCTGGGATTATTACGACGCCACGAATGCCGGATCGCCGGCGGTCCCGGGCCGAAGGCTATTGCCGGCGGCGGCTTAAACGCGGTTCGGCACGGGCCAATAAGCGGAGTAAATTCTTCCCCGTAATCCTCCGCCGGCATTTTGCGCGTTGCCGGCCGCGCCGCGGCGTGGTCATCATCGCTGCCATGAGTTGCAATGGAACCGGCAACGGCGCGGCACGGCTGCCGCTCGACGAGGAAATCGCGCGACCGACATTCCGGCGCGAGCGCGCAGCGCTCAAGCGCGGGGTGTGGCCGATCGCCGGCTGCGATGAGGCCGGCCGCGGACCGCTTGCAGGGCCTGTTGTCGCCGCGGCCGTCATTCTCGATCCCGACGACGTGCCGCGCGGCCTCGACGATTCAAAGCGGCTGACGCCGGAGCGGCGCGAGGTGCTCTATGAGCGCATCTGCGCCCGTGCCCAGGTCGCCGTCGCCATGGCGCCGCCGGCGCGCATCGATCGCGACAATATTTTGCGCGCGTCGCTGTGGGCGTTGGCGCGGGCGGTCGCGGCGCTGCCGGTGCAAGTGCGGCTCGTTTTTGTCGACGGCCGCGACCGCATCGATGCCGGCTGCGATTGCGAGGCGGTCATCGGCGGCGACGGGCTTGTCGCCTCGATCGCTGCGGCCTCGATTGTCGCCAAAGTGACGCGCGACCGCTTGATGGCCTGCCTCGGCTCGGCCCACCCCGGCTATGGCTTCGAGCGCCATATGGGCTACAGCGTGCCGGAACATTTTGCTGCGCTGGGCCGCCTTGGGCCGACCATCCATCACCGCCGCTCGTTCGCTCCGGTGGCCAGTGCGCTCGGCCTGAGGGAGGTCGAGCAGACGCTCGTCGCCGCATTGCCTCTGTAGAGCTGCCGCCGTATAGGGCACAGCCGTCATTCCAGGGCGCGCCGCGCGGATTTAATGTTTTACGTACCGATTTACGTCGAAATGCTGCGCTCGCGCCCGGGCCTGGTGTTCTGGGCGGCGGCGCTGGCGCAGGCCCTGGTGTGGCTCGCCGTGCCGATGCTGTTTTACGCAGCGCCGCCAAGCGACTTGGCGGAGCTTCTCGCCATCGGCCATGAATTCCGCTTCGATGCCGGGGTCGGACCGCCGTTGGCTTATTGGCTGGCGGAGATCGCGTTCCGTGCCGCCGGCATGTTCGGCGTTTACCTCTTGGCGCAGATTTGCGTGCTGACGACCTATTGGTGCGTCTTCGCACTCGGCCGCGCGATCGCCGGTCCGGCGCATGCCGCCATGGCGGTGCTCTTGATGGCGGGAATTTCGCTGTTCACGGTGCCGTCACCGGATTTCGGCCCGCCAATCCTGGCCATGGCGCTGTGGGCTGTAGTGCTGTTGCACTATTGGCGCGCGCTGATGGAACGCCGGCCGCGCTCCTGGTATTGGCTCGGCGTTGCCGCAGCTCTGATGCTGCTCGCGAGCGATGCCGCGCTGATCCTGCTCGGCGTGCTCGTTTTTTTCACGGCGGTCACCGCGCGCGGCCGCGCCGCGCTCGAAGCGCCTGAACCCTGGATCGTCGCGATCGGTCTTGTGGCTTTTCTGTTCGCTCATCTGCTGTGGCTGCAGGGCTTGGGTGATCAAGGCTTGGGTGATCAAGGCTTGGGTGATCAAGGCTTGGGCGACGGTTTGATGCCGATGCTCCACCACCTGCGCGACGCCCAGACGGCGGACGGCAATATGTCGCTCTGGCTCCGGCTTCTGATCGCGCTCGTGCTTGCGCATGCCGGCCTCGTCATCTTGCTGGTGCTGGCGTCCGGCTGGCCGCGGGTGCGCGCGGCGCCGGCGCCGCCGCTCTCGCGGCGTCCGGTCGATCCGCTGGCCGTGTCCTTTGTGAAAGTTTTTGCGCTGGTGCCGGGGCTGTTGGCGACGATCGTCGCCGTCGTCGTCGGGCAAAGCCTGCCGGTCGGCGGCGCGGCACCGCTCGTCATTCTCTCCGGACTTGGGATCGTCGTCGCCGTGGGCGACAGCATCGCGCTTTATCATCAGCGCATACTCGGCTTCGCCTGGGCCGGCTTGTTGATCGTGCCGGCGCTGTTCGTGCCGTTGTTGATCGTGCTGCTGCCGTGGACAATCGGCACCGATTTGCAAGTGGCGCAGCCGGCAAGCGCGATGGGCCGCTTCTTCGCCGAGAATTTTGCGCGGCGGACCGGCGCGCCGCTCGCCGTCGTCACCGGAGATCCACGCACCGCGGCGCTCATCGCGCTGTTCGCGCCGAGCCGCCCGAGCGTGTTCTTCGACGCCGATCCGCGGCGCTCGCCTTGGGTCACCGCCGACGACATCCGCAAGAAGGGCGCCGTGGTGGTCTGGCTCGCGGCCGACACCTCGCAATCGCCGCCGCCCGACATCAAGACCTATTTTCCGGACCTCGTCGCCGAATTGCCGCGCACCTTCGATCGTCCGGTGCAAGGCCGGCTGCCGGTGTTGCGCGTCGGCTGGGGCGTGATCCGACCCGGCAGCGTCGCGCCGGCGCATTGAGCTCGCCACCTGAGGCGGTGATGCCAGGAACGCCGGTCGCCGATCGATATTTTGTTCGATGCAGCGGCAATCACTCTTTCAAGAATAGCCGGATCTCTTCTTGTATGCGTTCCGATACGGGGTCGTCCGCAAGGGGTATGTGGTTTTGCCCCTGCAGCGCCACGAAGCGTGCGCCGGGAATTCCCGCCGCCAATTCGCGACCGGCCTCGAACGGTTGCACCTGATCGCCGCGCACATGCATCACGAGCGTGGGTGCGGTGACCTTGGGCAAAAGGTCTGTCACGTCCAGGTTCCTTGTCGTCTCGAAGTAGCGATAGGCGCATTCGGGGCTGGTCGTCGTACGTTGCCGGTCGGCGAATTTTTCCAGCTGTTCGGCAGTTCCGCCGGGCATGAACAAGGACGAAAACAGCTGACGAAAGACCGGACTGTCGTCGCCCCATCCGGTGCGGATCAAAGTGCCGAGCGCCTTGGCCTTTTGCAGCTCCAGATCATTTTTCGCGCGCTTGTAAGCGCCGCGCGCGAAGCCGCCATAGAGGATAAGATGCGAAACGCGCTCCGGATGCCGGACCGCAAAGGCAACCGAAATGGCGCAGCCCTGTGACATTGCGAACAGCGGAAAACGATCGAGGCCGGCCGCATTAACGACTGTTTCGAGATCCGTAACCCAAGCGTCGAGCGAAAGTTCGCTGACGTCCCAGTCGGACAGCCCGTTGCCGCGCGCATCATAGCGGACGAGGGTAAAGTTCCGCGCCAGAGCGGAGAAGATATGACCAAACAGCGGGCTCGACCAATCGAGCTCGACGTGATTCATCCAGTTTGCTGTTTTCACCAGAGGCGGACCATTGCCTGCGACCGCATAGGCAAGCCGCACGCCGTCCGGCGCTCGGCAATACTCGACCTTCATCGCCATCTTGGCCGTGTCGGCTGCAGCGTCGGCTTCGTCCGGATCGATGCTGTAGACTTCGATCGGCTTGACGATGTTCTTCAATGTCTGCCGACCTAGTGGACGAAAGTGGAGCGGCAACTTGCCATCCACCTGGTCGTAGACCTGGCCGGAAATACAGATCGCGCCGACCTCGGCGAGCGCCTGTAAGCGGGCGGCGATGTTGACGCCATCACCGTAGATGTCATCGCCGTCGGTTATGATATCGCCGAGATGAACGCCGATCCGGAGCAACATGCGTCGGTCGTGGGACTTGCCGCGATTGCGCGCCGCCATCTCGCGCTGGACTTCCGCACCACATTCGACTGCTTCCACGACGCTCGGGAATTCGGCCAAAATACCATCGCCCATGAGCTTCACGACGCGGCCGCCATGCTTGGCGACAGCCGGCTCGATCAATTCGGAACGGTGGGTCTTAAGATCGGCCAGCGTACCTGCTTCATTCTCGCCCATTAGCCGACTGTAGCCGGCGACGTCAGCGGCCAGGATTGCGGCCAAATGGCGAACCATGAGCGAGCCTCGACAATTTTTGCACGCCCGGCCGCAGCATGCGCGTCAGATCACGTACGGACGCATTGCAGCATCGCATGACCGGTGGCCCACGCTCAACCAGCCAGCGCCTTTTTCAGTGCCAAAAAATCGCGCCAGGCGAAGCGTTTTTGCAAGGGGCTGCGCAACAGGAACGCCGGGTGGAACGTCGCCAGCGCGCGGATCTCGCGGCTGCCGGTGTCGAAAGTCATCCAGCGCCCGCGCGATCGCGTGATGCCGTCTTTGATCCCGAGCAGCGTTTGCATCGCCGGCCCGCCGAGACAGACGAGGATTTCTGGGTTAGCGAGCTCGATCTGGCGGCGGATGAAAGGCAGGCAGATGGCTGTTTCCTGCGGCGTCGGCGTGCGGTTGCCGGGCGGCCGCCACGGCACGACATTGGCGATATAGACTTGGGTGCGGTCGAGCCCGATGGCCCCCATCATCAAATCGAGCAGTTTTCCGGAGCGGCCGACGAAAGGCCGGCCGATAATGTCTTCGTCGTAGCCCGGCGCTTCGCCGACGAACATCACTCTGGATTGCGGATTGCCGTCGGCAAAAACGAGCTGCGTCGCCGTGGCGCGCAAGGCGCAGCCCTCGAAATCGGTCAGCAGCGCGCGCAATTCGTCGAGCGTTTTTGCGCTTTTGGCGGCCTCGCGCGCCGCCATCACGGCGATTTCCGGCGCAGCCGGCGCGGCGGCCGGCGGGCGTGCTTTTCCTTCCCCTGAAAGAGGAGGGCCGGATCGACGAAGTCGATCCGGGGAGGGGTCGCGTTGAAGCTGCGGATCTTGGCCGCCAGCTCCCACCCGGACAGCTTCCGCCTTCGCGCTGCGCGCTTCAGCGGACAAGCCGCTGTCCGACCTCACCCCTGCGGAGGGCGGTGAAACCTCATCCGCCATGCGGTCGACCGGCTCCTCGCCGATCAGCGCGTCGGCGCCGGCGTCGAGGTAGAAGGCGAGGAGCTCACGCGCTTCACGGCCGGAATTTTGGCGCTCGGGGTTCATGTTGGCGATTGTCTTTCTCGATCGTCTTTCTCGATTGTCTTGGCACTAATTTCGTGAAAAATCATCGGGTATCGTCCGGGACACGGAGCAGGTCATGACTACAGCGGAGCTTCCGGCCCGAGAGGCGATGGAATTCGACGTCGTGATCGTCGGCGCGGGGCCGGCGGGCCTTGCGGCCGCGATCCGGCTGAAACAAATCGCACCCGATATATCGGTCGTCGTGGTCGAGAAGGGCTCCGAGGTCGGCGCTCATATTCTCTCCGGCGCCGTCATCGATCCGATCGGTCTCGACAGCCTCATTCCCGAATGGCGCGGCGAGGATACCCCGATCAAGACCGCGGTGACCGCGGATCGATTCTATGCGCTCGGCGCGTCGGGCGCGCTGCGTCTGCCGCTTTCCTTGATGCCGCCGCTGATGGGAAATCACGGCAATTTCATCGTCTCGCTCGGCGACGTCTGCCGCTATCTGGCGAAGAAGGCCGAAGCGCTCGGCGTCGAAATCTATCCGGGTTTTGCCGCGGCCGAGCTCCTGTTCGAGAACGAGGCGGTCGCCGGCATCGCCACCGGCGATATGGGGATCGGCAAGGACGGCCATCACAAGCCCGGCTTTGCCCGCGGCATGGAGCTGCGCGGCAAATACACGCTGTTTGCCGAAGGCGCGCGCGGCAGCCTGTCGAAAATCCTGATCGAACGCTTCGGGCTTTCGCAAGGCCGCGAGCCGCAGAAATTCGGCATCGGGCTGAAAGAGCTATGGCAGGTCGCGCCCGACAAATTCCAGCAGCGGGCTGGTGCAGCACACGCTCGGCTGGCCGCTCGACAATCGCACCGGCGGCGGCTCGTTTCTTTATCATTACGACGACAATCTGGTGTCGGTCGGCTTCGTCGTCCATCTCAATTACCGCAATCCGTATCTCTCGCCGTTCGAGGAATTTCAGCGCTTCAAGACGCATCCGCTGGTGCGCGACACTTTCGCGGGCGGCAAGCGCATCAGCTATGGCGCGCGCGCGATCTCCGAGGGCGGCTTCCAATCGGTGCCCAAGGTCGCGTTTCCGGGCGGCGCCTTGATCGGCTGCACGGCGGGCTTCCTCAATGTGCCGCGCATCAAAGGCAGCCATAAC
This sequence comes from uncultured Alphaproteobacteria bacterium, assembly GCA_963696555.1. Classification (GTDB taxonomy): domain Bacteria; phylum Pseudomonadota; class Alphaproteobacteria; order Rhizobiales; family Xanthobacteraceae; genus BOG-931. Next base: position 294,197 of record CAVOKR010000029.1, read on the forward strand.
GCCATGCTGTCCGGCATGCTCGCCGCAGAGCATGTCGCCGCGGCGCTGGCGGCCGGGCGCAGTCAACGACGAATTGTCGAGTTACGAAGCGGCGATGGCGCACGTCGCCAATCGGGCGTGATTTGTGGCGGGTGCGCAATGCCAAGCCGCTGTGGTCAAAGCTCGGCACCGCCTTTGGCATCGCGGCGGGCGGCCTCGATATGTGGACCTCGACGTTCGGCTTTTCGCTGTTCGGCACGCTCAAGCACGGCAAGCCGGATTACGCCACGCTTGAGCCGGCGGCGAAATGCCGGCGCATCGTCTATGCTAAACCCGACGGCAAACTCACCTTCGACCGGCTGTCCTCGGTCTATCTGTCGAACACCAATCACGAAGAAGACCAGCCGGTGCATCTTCTGGTGCGCGACGCCGCGTTGCAGAAATCATCCGAGCACGACGTCTATGCCGGGCCGTCGTCGCGCTATTGCCCGGCCGGCGTCTATGAATGGGTTGAGGAGGGCGGGCAACCGCGCTTCGTCATCAATGCGCAGAACTGCGTCCACTGCAAAACCTGCGACATCAAAGACCCGAACCAGAACATCACCTGGGTGCCGCCCGAAGGCGGCGGCGGCCCGAATTATCCGAATATGTAGTTAGTCGTAGACCTCGCGCCGGTGTCCGACGGTAATAATCAGAACGACAAACCGATCCTCTTCGATGGCAGCGACGATCCGATAGTCGCCGATGCGGTAGCGCCAGAGCCCTTTCAGGTCGCCGGTCAGCGGTCGGCCGAATTGTCGGGGGTCTTCGGTGGTTGCAATACGCTGTCTGAGATAGCGCACAATGAGGCGACGCGGCTCGGCGCCGAGCTTTCGGAGTTCGCGAGCCGCGTCGGCATCGAATTCAATGCGCCACGCCCGAGCTTCGCTCATCCCGTGTCAGCGCGTGTCGTCCAATTCGCGCTCCAACTCTTCGAGAGTCACGCGTGTGGCTTTGCGTGCGAGACGTCGCCGAGCGAGATGGTAGTCTTCAAGATCTTCAAGGTGGCGCAGAATGGCTTCCCGGGCATAGAAGCTCTTGCTGCGCCCAGTTTTTTTGGCGAGCGCGTCGAGGCGCTTTTCAAGATCGGCAGGAAGACGAAGTGCTAGCATGGGGCGTCCGTGCGCTCGCGATGAACGAATTGTCTTGATATACAAGTATAGCGGATCGCGCCAATCCACAATGCGGGCAGTCCCAGCGAAATAAATATCGAGGGGGCCAATGCTTGGCACACTGCCGCGATTTCGCCGCCGTTGGGGCCTAGGGAGCGCCACGGTACGGGAAGTGTGGGGTCGCTGCCGAGTGCGTCCTTGCGGCCACGGGGCAAAACGGTCATTCTCGCACCGACTGAAGGATATCAGGCGTTCGATTCCCGGTTCGCCGATCAACTCCCTCAGCCGATCCAGTTCGCCAATGGAGCTCTCGTGAATAATTCGCTGCTGCCCCGGCATGCCGCTGTCGCTGGCCTTGCCCTGGCTTTGAGCCTGCCCACGGTCCTCGCCGCGCAAGCGGTTGCCGCCCAGTCGCCGGCGCAGGAGGCGTTGCTGCCCGACAATGCCTTCGGCAGTTACCTGGCGGCGCGCCATGCCGGCGCCGAGCGCGATTCCGGGGCCGCCGCGGCCTATTACCTCAACGTGCTGAAGCTCGATCCGAAAAATCCCGATCTGCTCAGCCGCACTTTCCTCTCCGTGCTCACCAATGGCGATATCGACGAGGCGAGCAAGCTCGGCGAGCGGTTGCTCGCGATCGACCACACCGACCGCATCGCGCGTCTGGTGATCGGGATCAGAGAACTGAAGCAGAAGCACTACGGCGCCGCCCGGGGAGACTTCTCGCAGTCGGTGCGCGGCCCGGTGACGGACCTGACGGCAACATTGCTGACCGGATGGGCGCTGTACGGCGAAGGCAATAGCAAAGCCGCCGTCGACACCATGGACAAGCTGACCGGACCGGATTGGTACGCGATCTTCAAGGATCTCCATGCCGGGCTGATCCTCGATCTCGCCGGCAACAAGAAAGAAGCCGGCGAGCGTCTCGAACGCACCTACAAGGCGGACCCGACGGCGCTGCGCGCGGCCGAAGCCTATGGCCGTTTCCTGTCGCGCAACGGCAGCAAGGACGACGCGCTGAAGGTCTACCAGGAATTCGACAAAGCGCTGCCGAACCATCCGCTGATCATGGAGGAAATGAAACAGGTCAGCGATGGGCAGAAGCTGCCGCCGCTGGTCGATTCACCGCAGGCCGGCGCCGCCGAAGCGCTCTACGGGCTCGGCGCCTCGATCGGCCGCCGCGGCGGCGAGGATCTGGCGCTGATCTATCTGCAGCTCGCGCTTTATCTGCAGCCGGCGCACCCGATGGCGCTGTTGTCGCTCGGCGACCTCTACGAGGATCTGAAAAAGCCCGAGCTTGCGATCAAGGCTTACGAGCGGGTGCCGGCGAGTTCGGCGCTGTCGCGCAATGCGGAGATCCAGCTCGCGGTCGATCTCGATGCGCTCGATCGCACCGACGAGGCCAAGAAGAAGCTCGATCACGTCATCTCCGAGCATCCGAAGGATACCGAGGCGATCATCGAGCTCGGCAACATCCAGCGCGGCCGCAAGGAATTTGCCGATTGCGCTGACGACCTACGGCAAGGCGATCGACACCGTGCCGAACCCGGAGAAGTCGAACTGGGTCATGTTCTACTTCCGCGGCATCTGCAACGAGCGCTCGCATCAATGGCCGGCGGCCGAGGCCGACATGAAAAAGGCGCTCGAGCTTTATCCCGAGCAGCCGCTGGTGCTCAATTATCTCGGCTATTCCTGGGTCGATCAGGGCGCCCATCTCGACCAGGGCATGGACATGATCCGCCGTGCCGTCGAGCAGCGGCCGGACGACGGTTACATCGTCAACTCGCTGGGCTGGGCCTATTTCCAGACCGGCAATTACGACGAGGCGGTCAAGAATCTCGAACGCGCCGTCGAGCTCAAGCCCGAAGATCCGACCATCAACGACCATCTCGGCGATGCCTATTGGCGGGTCGGCCGCACGCTCGAAGCGCACTTCCAATGGTCGCACGCCAAGGATCTCAAGCCCGATCCGGAGGACCTGCCCAAGATCGAGGCCAAGCTGAAGGACGGCTTGCCGCCCGACACGTCGGCTGCCGCCGACGCCGCGAAGGCCACTCCTCCGGGCGATGCCGACAAAGACAAGAAGGCCGGCAACGGCGGCTAAGGGGCGTCCTTGCCCGCACCTCCCGCCGAAGACACTCTGGTCGAACACGCGCCCGCCAAGGTCAACTTGACGCTGCGCGTCTTGTCGCGCCGCGCCGACGGCTATCACGAGCTTGAAAGCCTGGTGGTGTTTGCCGGCTGCGGCGATCGTCTGACTTTCGTTCCGGGCGGCGAGCTTGCGTTGGACGTGAGCGGTCCTCGCGCCGAACATGCCGGCGACACAGCCGACAATCTCGTGCTCAAGGCGGCGCGCGGGCTCGAAAGCCTCGTTCCAGGCCTGACGGTGGGCAGGTTTTCGCTTGAAAAGTCGCTGCCGGTGGCGGCAGGCCTCGGCGGCGGATCGGCCGATGCCGCCGCCGCGCTCCGGCTTCTGGCGCGAGCCAACAATCTCAAGCCCGATGATCCGCGGCTTTACGAGGCAGCCCGCGCGACCGGCGCCGACGTGCCGGTCTGCCTCGATCCGCGCCCGCGGCTGATGCGCGGCATCGGCGAAAAGCTTTCCGCGCCGCTTGCAATGCCGCCGCTCCACGCCGTGCTGGTCAATCCCGGCGTGGCGCTCGCGACCAAGCTTGTCTTTGCGGGTTGGAAGCCTGCGGGCGAGACGGTCGAAGCTTTCGACCTTGCTGCGCTTTCGCGAGCGGCGAGCTTTGACGAGTTTCTGTCCATGCTCGCCACTCAGCCGAACGATCTTGAAAGCGCGGCGATCGGCCTTGCGCCCGTGGTCGCCGATGTGCTCGGCGCGTTGCGCGCGCTCAGCGGCTGCGCGCTCGCCCGCATGTCGGGATCGGGCGCGACTTGCTTTGGTGTCTTCTCGTCGGCTTCCGCCGCGCAAAATGCGGCGTTAGCGCTGGCTAACAAGTATCCGCGATGGTGGATAAGCGCCTGCACGTTGGGTAGCGGCTGAGCGCGATCCCTGACGTGCGTACCGTTATTCGGTACGCTTTGCGGGCGCGATCAAGAGCTTCAGCGATATACGGACGGCAGCTCTTTTCGCGGGCTACTGGTTAAGGGCCTCCCCAATCAGATTCAGCGGCGGGGAAGCGCCAAGCTTTCGCTGTTGACGCCGCGAAGCAGCTTGACGACCTGCGGTTCCTCCGGGCCATTGCTTGGAAGTCGCTAATGCGTCCGCGCGATGCAGAAATCGACGGTCTCGACCAGCGCCGCCTTCACGGCCGAATCCGGAAATAGCGCCAGCGCGTCGCGGGCGATGGCGCCGTAATGGTGGGCGCGGCCGATGGTGTCTTCGAGCGCGCGGTGCTTGACCATCAGCCCGATGGCGTGATCGAGATCGGCGTCGGTGGTCTCGCCGCGCTCCAGCGTGCGCCGCCAGAATTCGCGCTCGGCATCGCTGCCGCGGCGGAAGGCGAGCACGACCGGAAGCGTGATCTTGCCTTCGCGGAAATCGTCGCCGATATTCTTGCCGAGATGGGAGGCGGCGCCGCCGTAGTCGAGCACGTCGTCGACCAGCTGGAAGGTGATGCCGAGATTCATGCCGAACGAGCGGCTCGCCGCCTGCTCGGCCTTCTGCCGCACCGACAGCGCCGGCCCGACCTCGCAGGCGGCCGCGAACAGTTCGGCGGTCTTGGCGCGGATCACCGCGATATATTCGTCTTCGGTCGTCGCCGTGTTCTTGGCGGCGGCAAGCTGCATGACCTCGCCCTCGGCGATCACGGCGGCGGCGGTGGACAGTATCCCCAGCGCCTTGAGGCTGCCGACCTCGACCATCATCTTGAACGCCTGGCCGAGCAGGAAATCGCCGACCAGCACGCTCGCCTCGTTGCCCCACAGCATGCGCGCGGCAAGCCGTCCGCGCCGCAACTCGCTCTCGTCGACCACGTCGTCATGCAGCAGCGTCGCGGTATGCATGAACTCGACGGCCGCGGCGAGCTTGATATGGCCGTCGCCCGCGTAACCGGCGAGCCGGGCCAAAGCCAGCGTCAGCATCGGCCGTAGCCGCTTACCGCCGGAATCGATGAGGTGCTTGGCCACCTCCGGGATCATCGTCACCTCGGAACCGGTGCGCGCGATGATGGTCGCATTGACGCGCTCCATATCGGCGGCGACCAGAGCGATCAGCGGCTCGATCGAGGGCTGGCGCTTGATTTTCGAAGGGGACGACGACGGCCACTGCGGCGTTCTCCTGGATGACTAAACGAAGCATAGAAACGCTATGGTGACGCGGCAAGTGCGCAGGCTACATAGGCGCCGAGCCCGTACCGAACAGCCGGCGGTGGACCGCCGGCGCCGCCTGGCGACTGGCGGCGGAGAGAGGCAATGCCAAGCACCGATCCGGTCACGAAAGATTCGGCGTCCGGGGTGTCGGCCGCGTCAGGAGGTTTGGTCGAAGGAAGCATGGATGCAAACCGATATGACGTGAGCCACTACGATGTGGCGGTCCTGGTGCCTTGCTACAACGAGGAGCACGCCATCGCCAAGGTGGTGGCGGACTTTCGCGCGGCGCTGCCGGCGGCGACCGTCTATGTTTATGACAATAATTCGACGGACGGCACCGTCGCGGCGGCGCGGCAGGCCGGCGCCGTCGTGCGCCGCGAAAGCCATCAGGGCAAGGGCTATGTGGTGCGGCGGATGTTCAACGACATCGAGGCCGATATCTACGTACTGGTCGACGGCGATGCGACCTATGACGCGCCGAGCGCGCCGCCGATGATCGAGAAACTCGTCGCGGACCGGCTCGATATGGTGGTCGCCACCCGGGTCGATCGCGAGGAGGCGGCCTACCGTCCCGGCCATCGCGCCGGCAATTGGCTGCTGACCGGCTTTGTCGCTCACATCTTCGGCCGCGCCTTCACCGATATCCTGTCCGGCTATCGCGTCTTCTCGCGCCGCTTCGTCAAATCGTTTCCGATACTCTCGGGCGGCTTCGAGATCGAAACCGAATTGACCGTGCACGCGCTCGAACTCGAACTTCCGGTCGGCGAAATGCCGACGCCCTATTATTCGCGGCCGGCGGGCTCGGCCTCGAAACTCTCGACCTGGCACGACGGCTTTCGCATTCTATGGACGGTGCTGAAGCTTTATCGCGCCGAGCGGCCGCTGTCGCTGTTCGGCGCATTCGGCATCGCGCTGATCATCATGTCGATCGGCCTCGCCATCCCGCTCGTCATCACTTACTTGCAGGAAGGCTTGGTGCCGCGCCTGCCGACCGCGGTGTTGTCGACCGGCTTGATGCTGCTCGCGTTTCTGTCGATCGCCTGCGGCTTGATCCTCGACACCGTCACGCGCGGCCGGCGCGAATTGAAACTGATCGCCTATCTGGCGCTGCGCGCGCCCGGCGAGGAACGGCGGCGGAGCTGAAATCGTGCGCGAGCTTGTTCGCACCAACGATGCCGTCCTGATCTCGGCGCTCGAAGCGCTGCTCAACGGCGCGCGGATCAAACATATGGTGGTCGATCAGAATATGAGCGTGCTGGAAGGCTCGATCGGCATTTTCCCGCGCCGCATCCTGGTCGGCGAGGATCAGATCGATGCCGCGCGGCGGCTCCTCGAGGAGGCGGGCTTTGGCGACGAGCTTCGTCCCCAGATCGACTGAAAAGATTGAGTGATGCGTTGATCCACATGACGACCGCGACGGCCGCCGAATTCAGCGACGACGCCGTGCTCGGCGGCAAGCTCGTTTTGCGCCAGCCGCGGCGCGGCCATCGCTTCGGCCACGATGCGATCCTGCTTGCCGCGGCGACTGCGGCGCGTGCGCGGCGAGCACGCGGTCGATCTCGGCGCGGGCGTCGGCGCGGCAGGACTGGCGCTGGCCCGGCGCGTCGAGGGTCTCGCCGTCACTTTGGTCGAGATCGATCCGGCGCTGTCGGCGCTCGGCCGCGATAATGCCGAGCGCAACGGGCTCGCTGTCGCGCGTGCGCGCGGTCTGTCTCGATGTCGCGGCGACCGCCGCGGATTTTGCCGCGGCCGGACTGCCGGCGGCGTCGGCCGATCACGTGCTGATGAACCCGCCGTTCAATGCGGCGCAAAATCCGTCGCCGGATCCCGGCGCGCCGCCTGGCGCGCACCGCATCGCGACGACACGCTTGCGCAATGGCTCGGCACCGCCGCGCGGCTCCTGCGCGCCTCCGGGACGGTCACGCTGATCTGGCGCGCGGACGGACTGGGCGAGGTGCTGCGCGGCGCTGACGGCCGGGTTCGGCGCGGTCGCGGTTCTGCCGATTCACCCAAAGCCCGATGCACCGGCGATCCGCGTCCTGGTGCGCGCCGTAAAGGACGCCAGCGGACCGCTCGCGCTGTTGCCGGCCTTCGTGCTCGCCGCTGCCGACGGCAAGCCGAGCAGACAAGCCGAAGCGGTGCTGCGCGACGGCGCGACGCTGAACTGGAGCGGTACCTGATGTTGGACTGGAGGCGTTAAGCGAATCACGGAATGCAAACGAATACTGCTACAACATACTGCTTAACCGTTGGGCATCACGCCGGCACCGGGCTGGCTACGACGCGTTTTTACTCACGCTCTGCTTCGCTTCGGTGCGAAGCGGAATATACGACAAAGCGACAAACACGCTGATTATCATCAGAAGGAAGTAAATCTTCATCGCTGCCTGGCCTCCGCAATTATTCCCGGACAACGCCTATCAAGCAAGAAGCGTTCCAACCGATTAAGAAACGGTTACTTGAGGGTTAATGAAACACTTCCTATTTGAGCTTTCATGACCGAGCCGTCGGCGGGCGACCGCATTCGCAACATCTTCGTAGCGGCGCCGTCGCGGCGCTGTCGCTGCTGTTGCCGCGGCGATTCCGCCGCGACCGGCCGGTCGTGCCGGTGGTGCGGCTCTCCGGCATCATCGGATTTTCCACGCCGCTGCGGCCGGGCCTGAGCCTCGCCGGTATCGCGCGCACGCTCGACCGCGCCTTCGCCATGAAGAACGCGCGGGCGGTCGCGCTCGTCATCAACTCGCCAGGCGGTTCGCCGGTGCAGTCGCACCTGATCTTCCGCCGCATCCGCGAACTCGCCGACGAGCATAAGCGCCGGGTCGTCGCTTTCGTGGAAGATGCCGGCGCGTCGGGCGGCTACATGATCGCCTGCGCTGCCGACGAGATCATCGCCGATCCGCACTCGATCGTCGGATCGATCGGCGTCGTCGGCGGTTCGTTCGGCTTCGACAAGCTGATCGCGAGGCTCGGCATCGAGCGGCGGCTCTATACGTCGGGCGAGCACAAGGCGATGCTCGATCCGTTCCTGCCGGAAAATCCCGACGACGTCGAACGGCTGAAAAAGCTGCAGCGCGAAATCCACGACGACTTTATCGCGCTGGTCAAAGCGCGCCGCGGCGGCAAGCTCAACGGCCCGGACGGCGACTTGTTCACCGGCGAATATTGGACCGGCCGGCGGGCGCTGGAATTTGGCCTCGTCGATGGCATCGGCGATCTGCGCGGCGTGCTGCGCGAACGATATGGCGACAAGGTCGTTACACCTCTGGTGGCCGCGGAGCGCGGCTTGCTTCGGCCGGCGCGTCTTCGGCGTCGGCCGGCTGCGGCCATGCCGGCGGCTGCCGGCCGCGAGCCTTGCCGAGGACGTGATTTCGACGCTTGAAGCGCGTGCGATTTGGGCGCGATATGGGCTCTAGCATGGTCGCGATTGGCCCGGTTTCCGACATGATCATGTTCGAGAGCTAAAGCGGGAGTTCGCCGATGCCGCCGCTGATCGTTTTCGCACTCGGAGTGATCGGGGCGGCCATGCTGGTGCGCTGGTGCGTCAAGGAAGTGCACCGCGTCAATGCCGAGCTCGACGACGTGCGCGCCAAAGCGACGGTCGAGCCGCTCGACCGCAACAGCCTGCCGAAACTGAAGCCCGATCCGAAGACCGGCGAATACCGGCCGGGGTGACATTTCTCCGCTCCCGCGCAAGCGGGAATCCGGCTCTGGGTCCTCGCTTTCGCGGGGACGAGCGGGCGGGGCGAAGGCTCACTGCGTGTCTTTGATGTTCCGCTCTTTGACCACGCGGCCCCATTTCTCGTATTCGGCTTTCATGAAGGTGCCGAAGCTCTCGGGCGTGCCGCCGACCGGCGTCGCGCCGGCTTGAACGAGCTTGTCGCGGGTCGCCGGATCGTTCAGCGCCGCGTTCACCGCTCCGTTGATCCTGGCGATGACCGCCGGCGGCGTCTTGGCCGGCGCCAGCAGGCCGTACCAGTTCGACGCGTCGGTATTGGGATAACCTTGCTCGGCGAGCGTCGGCACGTCCGGCAGAATGGCATCGCGCTTGTCCGCCGCGGCGCCGATCGGCACCAGCGTGCCGGCGCGGATTTGCGCGATCAAGACCGGCACGTCGGCGGAGAGCACGTCGACCTGGCCGCCGAGGAGATCGGTCAAAGCCGGCGCCGCGCCGCGATAAGGCACGTGCAGGAATTGCACGCCCGCCGAGGCATCGAGCAGTTCCTGCGCCAGATGCGGCGGCGAGCCGATGCCGGTCGAGGCGAACGGAATGGTGCCGGGCTTGGCCTTGGCGAGCGCCACCAGCTCTTTGACGGTCTTGATGCCGAGCTTCGGGCCGACCACCAGCACCTCCGTCACCGTGGTGACAAGCGCGACCGGGGCGAAATCGCGCAACGCATCGTAATGGATGTCGGCCATGATATGCGGCGACACCGTCACCGCGCCGGCCGTGGTCAGAAACAGCGTGTAGCCGTCGGGATCGGACTTGGCGACGAATTCGCCGCCCAGCGTGCCGTTGGCGCCCGGCTTGTTGTCGATGATGACGGTCTGGCCGAGCGCCTCCTTCATCTTCTCGGCGACGACACGGCCGACGAAATCGGTGGGACCGCCGGGGGGAAAGGCGATCACGATGTGGACCGGACGGCTGGGAAAGTCGTCCGCATGCGCCGCCTGCGCCATGGCGAACGGCAACAGTGCCGCAGCGGCGATCAATAGGCTTCTTACTTTGGTCACGAACTCCTCCCCGTATCCGACGGCTTAAATCGGCCCTGAGGTATCAGGAATTGGGGCTGCAAGTCTCGATCCCCGCTCGGCCGACTTGACCTTGCGGGCTTGATCCACCAACAACGCGGCATGGAAGCGCCGCACGATTTGCCGCCCTTACATGCGCCCGGAACGCTCGTTTCAGGGGCTCATCCTCGCTTTGCAGCGGTATTGGGCGGATTGGGGCTGCGTCATTTTGCAGCCCTATGACATGGAGGTCGGCGCCGGCACCTTCCATCCGGCGACCACGCTGCGCGCGCTCGGGCCGAAACCGTGGAATGCGGCTTACGTGCAGCCGTCGCGCCGGCCCAAGGACGGCCGCTACGGCGAAAACCCGAACCGGCTGCAGCACTATTATCAAATGCAGGTCATCCTAAAGCCGTCGCCCGACGACTTGCAGGAGCTTTATCTGAAATCGCTCCATGCCATCGGCATCGATCCAAAAATTCACGACATCCGCTTCGTCGAGGACGATTGGGAAAGCCCGACGCTCGGCGCCTGGGGGCTTGGCTGGGAATGCTGGTGCGACGGCATGGAAGTGTCGCAGTTCACCTATTTTCAGCAGGTCGCGGGCTTTGAATGCGCGCCGGTGGCGGGCGAACTGACCTACGGCCTCGAGCGGCTCGCCATGTATGTGCAGGGCGTCGAGAACGTGTTCGAGCTCAACTTCAACGGCCGCGACGGCGCGCAGCGGGTGCGCTACGGCGACGTATTCCTGCAGGCCGAGCAGGAATATTCGCGGCACAATTTCGAATTCGCCGATACCGACATGCTGTTCGAGCAATTCCGCATGGCGGAGACCGCCTGCAAGAAATATCTCGATGCCGGCTGGGAAACTCCCGCCGGGGCGACGGCGACCAATCGCGGCCGGCATCTGATGGCGCTGCCGGCCTACGACCAGTGCATCAAGGCGAGCCATGTATTCAACCTGCTCGACGCGCGCGGGGTGATCTCGGTCACCGAGCGGCAGAGCTACATCCTGCGGGTGCGCGAGCTTGCCAAAGCGTGCGGCGAAGCGTGGCTCGCGACAGAAGGCGGAGGCAAGAACTCTATGAGTGACACACCCGAAATCGGCGGCCGGCGGCCGATCCCCATCATGGTCGAGGCCGGCAAGAGCTATTGGTGGTGCGCCTGCGGCCGCTCCAAGGCGCAACCGTTCTGCGACGGCTCGCACAAGGGCACGGGCTTCGTGCCGCAGGAATGGAAAGCGGAAAACAGCGAAGAAACCTGGTTCTGCGCCTGCAAGCGCTCGTCGCACGAGCCGCTGTGCGACGGGAGCCATAAGCAGCTTTGAAGATCGGCCCGTTCTATTACCCTCCCCTGGAGGGGGAGGGTCGGCGCGCAAAGCGCGCCGGGGTGGGGTGATGCGGCGGTGAGGCAATGGATGGCGAGCAATAGCTTCCCAATCGATCGATTTCGTCGTGCGACGGCGCGTCGTCTCCGTGCGAACGCGACAGAAACCGAGATTCTTTTGTGGAAGCAACTGCGCGGACTTGAAACCGTCGGAACGCATTTCCGCCGTCAGGTGCCAATTGGGCCTTATGTTGCCGACTTTGCCTGCATGGCCGCGCGTTTGGTGATCGAACTGGATGGTTCTCAGCACAATACCGACGCGCAACGCGCAAGGGATGAGCAACGGACGCGCTGGTTTGAATCGGAGGGCTATCGCGTCATCCGCTTTTGGAACAACGACCTGGCCTCTAACATGAATGGCGTCCTGGAAACTGTCTATGCGGCGCTTTACGGTTCGCGAGATGCCGAATTGCAACCATTGAAGCATAAGCGTTACCGGCGCCGTCACCCCACCCCGGCGCGCTTCGCGCGCCGACCCTCCCCCTCCAGGGGAGGGTGAGACAATGCCAGATCTCCTCCTCGAACTTTTCTCCGAAGAAATCCCCGCGCGCATGCAGGCGCGGGCGGCGGAGGATTTGCGCAAAGCGGTTACCGACCGCTTGGTCGATGCGGGGCTTGTCTATGAAGGCGCCAAGGCTTTTGTGACGCCGCGGCGGCTCGCGCTCTCGGTGCACGGCGTGCCGGCGCGCCAGCCCGATCTGCGCGAGGAGAAAAAAGGACCGCGGGTCGGCGCGCCCGACAACGCCATTGCGGGGTTTCTGAAGGGCGCAGGATTGAAGTCGATTGCCGACGCCAAAGTGCAGCCCGACAAGAAGGGCGATTTCTATGTCGCGGTGATCGAGAAGCCGGGCCGCGCCGCGATCGACGTGATCGGCGAAATCCTGCCCGCGGTGATCAAAAGCTTTCCCTGGCCGAAATCGATGCGCTGGGGCGCGGCCTCGCAATCGCCCGGTGCGCTGACCTGGGTACGGCCGCTGCATTCGATCGTCGCCACCTTCGGGCCGGAGACCGAGGAGCCGGACGTTGTTGCGTTTTCGGTCGGCGGCATCGCGGCGGGCAATGAGACGCGCGGCCATCGATTCATGGCGCCTGAGCCGTTCACGGTGCGGCGCCTCGACGATTATCAGCACAAGCTCGGAGCGGCCAAGGTCGAGCTCGACCCCGAGCGCCGCCGCGACATCATCCGCACCGAAGCGAGACAGCTTGCCTTCGCGCAAGGGCTCGAAGTCGTCGAGGACGAGGGTCTTCTCGCCGAAGTCGCCGGTCTCGTCGAATGGCCGGTGGTGCTGATGGGCTCGTTCGACCAGAGATTTTTGCAAATTCCCGAAGAAGTCATCCGCGCCACCATCCGCAACAACCAGAAATGTTTTGTCTTGCGTGACGCTGCCCACGCCAAGCTGGTCGACAAATTTTTGCTGGTTTCCAACCTTGAAGCGGAAGACGGCGGGAAGGAGATCATCGCCGGCAACGAGCGCGTCATCCGGGCGCGTTTGTCGGATGCGAAGTTTTTCTATGAGACGGACTTGAAGACGCGGCTGGAGGACCGGCTGCCGAAGTTCGAGCATATCGTGTTTCACGAGAAGCTCGGCACCCAGGCCGAACGTATCGCGCGTATCGAGCGGCTTGCCGCCGAATTGGCGCCGCTGGTCGGCGCCGATGTGGAAAAGGCCAAGCGCGCGGCGCATCTGTGCAAAGCTGATTTGCTCACTGAAGTTGTCGGCGAATTTCCTGAGCTCCAAGGGCTGATGGGGAAATACTACGCCGAGGCGCAGGGCGAGGACGAAGCCGTCGCCCATGCTTGCGAGGATCATTACAAGCCGAAGGGGCCGGATGATCTGGTGCCGAGCGACCCGGTTTCGATTGCAGTCGCACTGGCGGACAAGATCGATACGTTGGTGGGATTTTGGGTCATCGACGAAAGGCCGACAGGTAGCAAAGACCCTTATGCGCTGCGTAGAGCAGCGTTGGGAATGATCCGAATAATTTTGGATAACAATTTAAGCCTTGGGCTTCGGGGAGGCGCGATTCACGCTACACAGGCCTATCTCGATCAAGAGAACATATATGCTCGCCGGTTTGTGAGTAGCGCAGGGACAAGCGTCGCCGAGGTATTCGAAGCGTTTGATGCTGCGAATCTACGAGAATTCGTTGCCGATCGCCTGAAGGTCCAACTCCGTGCACAGGGCGCACGGCATGACCTCGTTGATGCCGTGTTTGCCCTCGAAGGCCAGGATGATCTCATATTAATTGTCCGCCGTGTCGAGGCGCTGGGGAGATTCCTCGAGACCGAGGACGGCAAGAATTTGCTCATTGGGTACCGACGAGCAGCGAATATCTTGCGTGACGAGGAAAAGAAAGACAAAAGGTCATATTCAGGACCTCCCGATCAAGAGCTGCTTCGCGAACCGATAGAGCGACATCTTTGGAATACGGTGCAGAGCACGGTTGCAGATGCCAAGCACCATATCGAACGGGAGGATTTCGAGAGCGCAATGGAATGCCTGTCCACTCTGCGCCCCGCGGTCGATGCCTTCTTCGACAAGGTCACTGTGAATGTCGAGGACAAGGCGCTGCGGGAAAACCGGCTAAAGCTCCTCAACGAAATCCGCGCCGCGACGCGGGCGGTGGCGGATTTCTCCAAGATCGAGGGGTGATCGCGTCATTCCGGGGCGCGGCCCATCGGGTCCGGCCATTGGCCGGCCCAACGGCAAGCTCAGGCCGCGAGCCCGGAATCCATAACCCCGGCGCCTGTGGATATGGATTCCGGGCTCGCCGCTTCGCGGCGCACCGGAATGACGGACATGCTAGAACCTAACTGCGGCTCGCGCGTTTACGGTCTGCCATTTGTCGAGCCGCAGCTTCACACCAGCCAATTGCACCCAGCCCAGAGGAAACCCAATGGTCATTACCGCCGCCCATATCACCCCGCTGGTCGCGCTTATCGCCGGTATTCTGATCTTGGTGATGCCGCGGCTTTTGAACCTGGTCGTCGCCGTCTATCTCATCATTGTCGGCTTGATGGGCCTCAATGGAATCTATCATTTCATCCACTAGGAATGAGAACGCGCGCCGAAGCCGGTAGCGCATTGACGTTGCGTCGACTTCCGGGAATTGCCATCACTAGCCCGCCCGCAATCGAACCCACGATGTCATGGCCAAATCACGCTCCAAAACCGCCCGTCGGCCGGTAAAAAAATCTCCGGCCCGCCGTAAAGTCAAATCCGCGTCGAAACCCGCGGCCAAAGCCACATCGAATCCGAAAGGCAAATGGGTCTACGCCTTCGGCGGCGGCAAGGCGGCCGGCCGCGCCACCATGAAAAATCTCCTCGGCGGCAAAGGCGCGGGTCTTGCCGAGATGGCGCAGCTCGGCCTGCCGGTGCCGCCCGGCTTCACCATCACCACCGAGGTCTGCACTTACTTCTACGACCATGGCAAAACCTATCCGAAGGATCTGAAGGCCCAGGTCGAGGCAGGCCTCAATAATATCGGTCGCATCACCGGCAAGAAATTCGGCGACGAGGAAAATCCGTTGCTGGTCTCGGTGCGCTCGGGAGCCCGCGCGTCGATGCCCGGCATGATGGATACCGTGCTCAATCTCGGGCTCAATGACGTGACGGTCGAGGCGCTGGCGAAAAAATCCGGCGACCCGCGCTTTGCGCTCGACAGCTATCGGCGCTTCATCACCATGTATTCCGACGTGGTGCTCGGCATCGAGCATCATCATTTTGAGGAAATCCTCGACGAGCTCAAAGACAAGAGCGGCTACACGCTCGATACCGATCTCGATGAAGGCGATCTGCAGCAGATCGTCGCCCGCTACAAAGAGCGCGTCGAGGAAGAGGGCGGGGAGCCGTTTCCGCAGGATCCGCACGCGCAATTATGGGGCGCGATCGGCGCGGTGTTCGGCTCGTGGATGAACCAACGCGCCATCACCTATCGGCGGCTCCACGGCATTCCGGAAAGCTGGGGCACCGCGGTCAATGTGCAGGCCATGGTGTTCGGCAATATGGGCGAGACCTCGGCGACCGGCGTCGCCTTCACGCGCAATCCCTCGACCGGCGAGAAAAAGCTCTACGGCGAGTTTCTGATCAATGCGCAGGGCGAGGACGTGGTCGCCGGCATCCGCACGCCGCAGGAGATCACCGAGCAAGCGCGTAAGGAAGCCGGCTCCGACAAGCCGTCGATGGAAGCTGCACTCCCTGATGCCTTCGCGGAGCTCACCCGCATCCACGCCAAGCTCGAACGGCATTATCGCGACATGCAGGATCTCGAATTCACCGTCGAGCAGGGCAAGCTGTGGATGCTGCAGACGCGCAACGGCAAGCGTACCGCGCAGGCGGCGCTGCGGATCGCCGTCGAGCTCGCGCAGGAGAAATTGATCACCAAGGAAGAGGCGGTGGCGCGGGTCGACCCCGCGGCGCTCGATCAATTGCTGCATCCGACCATCGATCCGAACGCCGAGCGCAAGGTCATCGCCAACGGCCTGCCGGCCTCGCCGGGCGCCGCCTGCGGCGAAATCGTGTTCTCGTCCGAAGACGCCGAGGCGCTGAAGGCGCAAGGCCGCAAGGTCATTCTGGTGCGGATCGAAACCTCGCCCGAGGACATTCACGGCATGCACGCCGCCGAAGGCATTTTGACGACGCGCGGCGGCATGACTTCGCATGCGGCGGTGGTCGCGCGCGGCATGGGCAAGCCCTGCGTATCCGGCGCGGGCTCGCTCCGGGTCGATTACCGGGCGCAAACGGTGACGGCCGGCGGCACGACCCTGAAAAAGGGCGACACGCTCACCATCGACGGCTCGACCGGCCAGGTGCTGGCCGGCACCGTGGCGATGCTGCAGCCGGCGCTCGCCGGCGAATTCGCCACCGTGATGAAATGGGCCGACACCGTTCGCAAGCTCAAGGTGCGCGCCAATGCCGATACACCGGCCGATGCGCGCGCCGCGATCAAATTCGGCGCCGAGGGCATCGGGCTGTGCCGCACCGAGCACATGTTCTTCGACGAGGATCGCATCCGCGCCGTGCGCGAGATGATTCTGGCGGACGACGAGAAACAGCGCCGCGCGGCGCTCGCAAAGCTTCTGCCGATGCAGCGCGCCGATTTCGCCGATCTGTTCCGCATCATGGGCGTCGTTGCCGGTCACCATCCGCCTGCTCGACCCGCCGCTGCATGAGTTCCTGCCGCAGACCGAGGAAGAGATCGCCGAAGTGGCGCAGGCCATGGGCGCCGATCCGCAAAAGCTCGCGGATCGAGCCAGGGAACTGCACGAATTCAATCCGATGCTCGGCTTTCGCGGCTGCCGGCTCGCCATCGCGTATCCGGAGATCGCCGAGATGCAGGCCCGCGCCATCTTCGAAGCCGCCGCCGAGGTGAGCCGCGAAACCGGCAAACAAGTGGCGCCGGAAATCATGGTGCCGCTGATCGCCGGCAAGATGGAGCTCGACATCGTCAAGGAGCGCATCGACGCCATGGCGGAGAAGGTCGCGGCCGAGACCAAGACCAAGCTCAAATATCAAGTCGGCACCATGATCGAATTGCCGCGCGCGGCGCTCAAAGCCGGCGAGATCGCCGAGACCGCGGAATTCTTCTCGTTCGGCACCAACGACCTGACGCAGACCGCCTTCGGCATCAGCCGCGACGATGCCGCAAGCTTCCTCGGCATCTATACGGCGAAGGGCATCCTGCCGGCCGATCCCGTTCGTGTCGATCGACCGCGACGGCGTCGGCGAGCTCGTCCGTATCGCCACCGAGCGCGGCCGCAAGGTGCGGAAAAATCTCAAGCTCGGCATTTGCGGCGAGCATGGCGGCGATCCGGCCTCGGTCGCGTTCTGCCACGAAGTCGGCCTCGACTACGTGTCGTGCTCGCCGTTCCGCGTGCCGATCGCGCGGCTCGCCGCGGCGCAGGCGGCGCTGGGGAAGGTTACCGGCACGGAGGGGTGAATCTTCATCCCCCCGCTTCGCGGGGCAGGATATTACGCCGCCACCTCGGCCAAAAATTCCTCGACCCGGCGGCGCAGATCGTCGATCGCCGATTCCACCGCGTGCGAAGTGTCGAGCACGGTTTGCGCCGACACGCGGGTCTGCATCGCGGCGCCCGCCACATCGGTCAGCGTCTTCGCTACCGTCTCGGAAGCGCGCGCGGCGGTGGCGACGTTTTGCGAGATGTTGCTGGTCGCGGCGTTCTGCTGTTCGATCGAGGCCGCGACCGCCGAGGTGTAATGCTGGATTTCCTGCATGCGCTGGGTGATGCGGTGGATCGAAGCGACGGCACCCGCCGTCGAGTTTTGCACCGCAAGGATCTGGCCGACGATCGCCTCGGTGGCCTTGGCGGTTTGCACCGCGAGCGATTTCACCTCGGAAGCGACCACCGCGAAACCGCGGCCCGCCTCGCCCGCGCGGGCGGCTTCGATGGTGGCGTTGAGCGCCAACAGATTGGTCTGCCCGGCGATATCCTGGATCAGTTTGACGATATCGCCGATCTTTTGCGCGGTGTCGGACAGTGCCGCCATCTCGCCGGAGGTTGCCTGCGCTTCGTCGACCGCGACGCGAACGACACTGTGAGTTTGTTCGATCTGGCGAGCGATCTCGCCGATCGAACTCGATAATTCGTCGGTGGCGAAGGCGGCCGTCTGCACCCCGCTTGAAGCGCTCGACGATGCTTCGACTACGCTCTCGGCGCGGAGCGAGGCCTCGTTGGATGCCGCCGACAGCGTGCTCGCGGTTGCCCGCATGGCGGTGGCGCTATCGGCAAAGGTCTTGAGCAGCGAGTCCATGCGGACACGGAACGCGGCGATCAGCGCATCGACGGTGGCGCGGCGGCGCTCTTGGGCCGCCATCTCCTCCTCGCGCCGCTGCAATTGCAGTTGCTCGGTGATGTCTTCTTGCGTCGTCACCCAGCCGCCCCCGGGGATGGGTACGTTGACCGAGTGGACGGTTCGACCGTCATTGGCGCCGACCCGCCAGTGCGTCGACCTTCCCGAAGCGATGCCGTCGGTGATGTCCCGGCAATATTGATCGACGTCCCCGGCCAACAGGCCGGTATCCTTGCGGAGCTGGATAAGCTCGCGCAACGTCCAGCCGCGCTTCACGGCTTTCGGCGACAGCTTGTGCAATTCCAGATATTGCCGATTGTAGACAGCGAGCCTCTGATCCTTGCCGAACATGCACAGGCCCTGCGGCATGCTGTTCAGCGCGCTCGTCAGCTCGCGCAGCCTTATTTGCATGCGCCAAGCCACGGCGCCGAGCACGATCAGAAGCAAGATCGCGGCGGCGAGACCGAACGACTGCCAATCGGAGACCAGAGACATTGTAAAACTACGTATGCCGGGAAAATGCGATCGCAGCTGCGAGTATCGGATTGCCGCATTGTATTTTGGTTAACGAAATACGACCAAACGCTATGATGCGGTAATGGTTGGCGTGCTTGGGGTTCGGCGGAAACCTGTATCGGCAAATGGCCTCGCGAAGACCCGCAGGCCTTGCGCGATTAACGCCTTCGCAACGTTAACACGACAATAAATAAACCTGTCGCATTCGCGCCCGAGCGGTCGCGTTTGCTCAGTCGAGTGCGCGTTGCGTGCGTGAGTGGCGTGAGGGGTGATGGTTGCGTCGCGTATCCGGGCGATCGGCGTCTGTTATCCGACGCGCTTATGGCTCAGCGCCTGCGCCATCGCGCTGATGCCGACCTCGATCGGGTATCAGGATCTGGCGGCGCTGATCGCGCATGGACCGAGCGCCGGTGTCGATTGGCACATGATCGCGTCGCCGTTCGGAACCGTCGAGGCAGCGACGTTCAGTTATACGCGTCCGATCGGCAGTGCTATCCCGGAGCCGATCGGGCTTTTTCAGAACGTCAATTTCGATCCGCGGTCGCTCGATGCTTTTGCCTGGAAGATCGACGAGCCGATCGCGGCGCGGCCGTCGCGGCAGGTCGAGTATCCGACGGTCAATCGTACCAACAAAGGCGACCGCCTGCCGGCGAGCAATGCCGAGCCGGTGCCGCCCGATCCGGCGGGCTTGCCGCAATTGCAGCCGATCAGCGCGCCGGATGTTGCGCCCGCGATAGCGCCGGCTGCGCCGCAGCCGGCGGCCCCTATGACGCTATGGCCGAAGAGCGTGGAAGCCGCCGGTTCGGCGCCGTCCGCGGCGTTGCAGGACCCGCGCGAGGACGAGTCGGCCGCCTGGGCGCCACGCGGCAGCGACGACGATGTGGCGCTCGACGACAAGCCCCCCGAACTGCCCGGGCCCGGCGAAGCCGAAGCGGACAAGACGATCGCGTCGATCGACCAACTGTCCTTTCTGAACGATGACGGCGGCGACCGCAGCGCGCAGATTTATTTTGGCAACGGTGCCATGGGGGCGCCCGCAGGCCTGCAAAGCTGGGCGCCGGGCGCGGAGCCGATTTTGATCGCGCCGTCCGAGCCGCCGGGAATGCGGCTTGCCGCCCTCGAAGTCCCCGACGCCGGCGCTGACGACATCGTGGCCGGCAAGGACAATAGCCGCCTGCTCAGTCCCGCCCAGCAGCTCGGCCTTGAGGGCAAACCCCGCGCGGTCGCCGAAAAATGCCTAGCCGACGCCGTCTATTTCGAGGCCCGCGGCGAAGTGGTGAAAGGCCAGGAAGCGGTCGCCCAGGTGGTCATGAACCGGGTGTTCTCCGGCGTCTATCCGCACGACGTTTGCGGCGTCGTTTATCAGAACGCCGGCCGCCATCTCGCCTGCCAATTCACCTTCGCCTGCGAAGGCAAGGATCTCAACAAGATCGACGAACCGGATATGTGGGAGCAGGCCAAGCGCATCTCGAAGGACACGCTCGACGGCAAGATCTGGCTCGCCGAAGTCGGCCATGCCACGCATTATCACGCCTATTGGGTGCACCCGAGCTGGGTCCATGAAATGGCGCGGCTCTACCAACTCGGCGTCCACACCTTCTATCGGCCGCTCAATTGGGGCAATGGCGACGACGAACCGGTGTGGGGCAAAGGGCCTGCCAATGTCGGCGTGCGGCTCGATCCGGAAGTCTTGAACGAAGACCCGACGCCGGCGCCGAAGAATTTTGACGCCGCCGCGAAGGGCCCGCAGGCCGCGGTGATGCCCGATAAGAACGAGCCGATCGCGAAGCTTTAGCGGCCGACCTGGCCGCGAGACCAGGCGCGAAAGGCGGCCCCCTCCATCGCACCCAAGCGCATCGCCTTCGCGGGCAATTTTCATTGGTGCGCGAGGCTGTATGCCCTATGCTAGCCCGGCATTTTGGAATCTTTTTGTCGCCGGGATAACATGCACAGCACTTCCAAACTCGCCGGCGGCTGGCGCGCGCCGTCCTTCGTCATCGGCTCGGGCTGTCTGATCGCGCTCATCGCCTTCGGGCCGCGCTCGACGCTCGGCTTTTTTCTGGCGCCGCTGTCGAACACCAATCATTGGGGTCGCGACGTCTTCGCCTTCGCGCTCGCTTTACAGAATTTGCTGTGGGGCATCGGCCAGCCGCTCGGCGGCATCATCGCCGATCGCTTCGGCTCGGTCCCGGTGCTGTGCGTGGGCGCGCTGCTCTACAGCCTGGGCCTGGCGCTGATGGGCCATGCGATGAGCGCGCCGACGCTCGACCTTACCGCCGGCGTCTTGATCGGCTTCGGTCTTGCCGGCTGCTCGTTTCCGGTCGTGCTGGCGGCGCTGGGCAAGATCGTGCCGCCGCATTTGCGCTCGCGCGCTTTCGGCTTCGGCACCGCGGCGGGTTCGTTCGGCCAATTCCTCTATTCGCCGGTCGCGGTCGGCCTGATGGACAAGTTCGGCTGGCAACAGACGCTTCTGATTTTCGCCGTCAGCATGCTGACGGTGCTGCCGCTGTCGCTGGCGCTCGCGACGCCGCCGGAAACCAGGCACGCCGGATCGCAGTCGCTTCGCCATGCGCTCGGCGAAGCCTTCGCGCATCGCTCCTATGTTCTGTTGGTGCTCGGCTTCTTCACCTGCGGCTTCCAGCTGCAATTCATCACCGTGCATTTGCCGTCTTATCTGATCGATCGCGGCCTCACCGCGGAGATCGGCGGCTGGACCATCGCCACCATCGGGCTTTGCAACATCGTCGGTTCGGTCACCGCCGGCTGGCTCGGCGACCGCGTGCCCAAGCGCTACGTGCTGTCGGCGATCTATTTCACCCGCGCCGTCGCCATCTTCGCCTTCATCTCGTTTCCCGGTCACCGCCGTCACCTGCATCTCGTTCGGCGCGGTCATGGGGCTGACTCTGGCTTTCCACCGTGCCGCCGACCAACGGCATCATCGCGGTGATGTTCGGCACCAGGTGGCTCGCGACGCTGGCGGGCTTTGCCTTCTTCAGCCATCAGGTCGGCGGCTTCCTCGGCGTCTGGCTCGGCGGCCTCGTGTTCGACCGCACCGGCTCCTATGACGCGGTGTGGTGGCTCGCGATCGTGTTCGGCGTGCTGTCGGGCATCATCAATCTGCCGATCGTCGAAAAGCCGGTGGCGCGCATGGCCGCCGCTGCGGCTTGACCCCTCCTGACATCTCCCGCCCGGCTGTGAGAGAGTAGTGTCCACGCCCGGGAGAGTGGGCATGGCTACATTCAAAGCGATCGTCATCGACAAAACGGACGCCGGCCAGACGGTGCGGCTCACCGATTTCGACGACAAGGATTTGATGGACGGCGACGTCACCGTCGCGGTCGAATGGTCGACGGTGAATTACAAGGACGGTCTCGCCGTCACCGGCAAGGCGCCGGTGGTGCGGCGCTTTCCGATGATCGCCGGCGTCGATTTCGCGGGCACCGTGGAATCTTCCTCGCATCCCGCCTGGCGGCCGGGCGACAAGGTGATCCTCAACGGCTGGGGCCTCGGCGAGACCCATCTCGGCGCCTATGCGCAAAAGGCCCGCGTCAAAGGCGACTGGCTGGTGCGGCTGCCGGAAAGCATCAGCGCCCGCGACGCCATGGCGATCGGCACCGCCGGCTATACCGCCATGCTGGCGGTGATGGCGCTGGAACGCGCAGGCCTTGAACCCGTCGCGCGGGCCGGTGATCGTGACCGGGGCCGCGGGCGGCGTCGGTTCGGTCGCGGTCGCGCTGTTGGCGAAGCTCGGTTACGCGGTCACCGCCTCGACCGGCCGGCCGGAAGAGGCCGCCTATCTCAAGAGGCCTCGGCGCCACGGACATCGTCGAGCGCAAGGAACTGACCGGCCCGGTGCGGCCGCTCGCCAAGGAACGCTGGGCCGGCGGCATCGATGCCGTGGGCTCGACGACGCTCGCCAATGTGCTGTCGATGACCCGCTATGGCGGCGCCGTCGCCGCCTGTGGACTTGCGGGTGGAATGGACTTGCCGACCTCGGTCGCTCCGTTCATTCTACGGGGTATCTCGCTCCTCGGCATCGACTCCGTCATGTGTCCGTTGCCGTTGCGGCAGGAAGCGTGGCGGCGGCTGGAAACCGACCTCGACCGGTCGAAGATCGCGGCGATGACGAGCGAGATCGGCCTCGAAGGGGTGATCGCGGCCGGGCGGCGGATCGTCGAGGGGCAGGTGCGCGGCCGGATCGTGGTAAAGATTGGGTAAAATCCGCGGGTTTCGGCGACGCACTTTTGACGATCCGCGAGGGGCGCTATGGTAAGGGGACGGTTAAGAAATCTTGTTAACATAATGCCACGCGTGAATGCTCTGAGCGTGTGTGCAGTGTGGAGTTGTCGATGTTATTGCGTGTCGCTGTGTTTTGTGCGTCGTCTTTTGGGCCTCGGCGTCTTCGCGGCCAGGTGTGGCCGTCGCCGAGGATCTCGGACCCGAGCAGGCGCGGGCTTTCGTCGTCGGCAAGCTTTTCTCCTATACGTGCTTCGAGGGCACCGCCGGGATGGGCCGCATTTTCGCCGACGGCTCGGTCGTCGGCACCATCCGCATTCGCGGCCAGGGCCAGCCCCGCTTCGCCGCTTTGCCGGCCGGCACCGTCAGGGTCGATGGCGGCTCGATGTGCGCGCATCTGTCCGGCCTGCCGATCACGCCGTGCTTTAGGGTCCAGAAACTCGACTACCGCAGCTTCCGCGGTTCGGTCGCCGGGCTTGGTTTCGCCTATTGCGATTTCTATCAGCGTAATCCGCGCAGCCAGCTGATCAGCCGCGAGTTCGGAAGAGCCGGCGGCGAATTCGCGCGCCGTTGAAACGCCGGCGGCGACTCCGGTTTCGAATACACGGCCGATGCTGCGGCCGTCGCTCGCTGAGTAATCTTTCTCGTTCTTGATATCACTCGAGATCGAGCCGGAACGGCTCGGCTTCGGCGGTCATCATGCCGCGGCCGATGGTTTCGATCGCCGTCACCATGCGGCCGTCGCGGCCCAGCAGCCGGTCGGCGATCGACACGATCCGGCTGTTCGGCGTCGCCGTCGGCGAGGCCCGCCGCAGCGCTTGCGCAATACCGTCCTCGTCGCGGCGCGGATTGAGCGCGCAGACGGCCGCGAACGCGCTCGCGGTCGAGCGGCTGATGCCCATGTAGCAATGCACGACCAGCGGCGCGCGGCGGTCCCAGCCGCGCACGAAAGCGATGAGCTCGGCGACATGCTGTTCGCTCGGCATGACGTAGCCGTCGAGCGGCGACGAAATATCGTGCAGCCGCAGCCAGAGATGGTTCTCCGGCGCGATCGCGGCCGGCCGCTCGAGACGGGCCTCGTCGCCGATCAGCGACACGACGTGGCGCGCGCCGGTGTCCTCGACGGTTTCGTTCAGGCGCGCGAGCGAGCAGACGTGGATCATGGAATCAATCTTTTGCCGCTGTCGTTTTTGATATAGGACGGGCCGTTGGCGCAAGTGTGACTTCGGTGCGCGGCAAGAGGTCGTTCAGTCGCCGAGCAGCTTTAGGAACCGTTCGGCGTAGCGCGCTTGCGCGGTCTCGGCCGGCCAGGGCTTCAGATAGTCGCGCTCCAGCGCGGCCGAGAATTTCGGCGGCGCGCCGAAGAAACGCCGCGCCTCGGCGGCCTCGAAGCCGGCAAGCCGGGTCGCTTCGAGATAGGCGGCCTGCCGATCGGCCGCTTTGATCAATTGCTCGAGTTCGGGCGGCGATTGCGCCGGCAGGCCGAAGCGCAAATGGATCGCGGCCAAGAGCCGGCGCTCGACCGCCTTATAGGCATCGCCGATCACGACCTTGAACGGCGAGATCATGTCGCCGATGACATATTCGGGCGCGTCGTGCAGCAGCACCGCGAGGCGGCGGCCGGCGTCGAGCCGCGGCACGCGCGCCCGCGCCAGAGCCTCGACCAGAAGGCAATGCTGCGCCACCGAGAAAATATGGGCGCCGCTGCGTCTGTCCGTTCCAGCGCGCCACGCGCGCGAGCCCATGCGCGATGTCCTCGATCTCGATATCGAGCGGGGAAGGGTCGAGCAGATCGAGCCGCCGCCCCGACAGCATGCGCTGCCAGGCGCGCCGGTCCCGCGCCGCCGCCGGTTTATTTGCCGAGTTTTTGGACGGCGGCATGGCGGTGGCAGGTCGACCAGATGATCGTTGACCATGCCGACGGCCTGCATGAAGGCATAGACGATGGTCGGTCCGCAGAATTTGAAGCCGCGCTCGGCCAATTCTTTGGACATCGCGCGCGAGACCGCGGTTTCGGCCGGCACCTGTTTTGCTGGTGCGGAAATTGTTGAGCTTCGGCCGGCCGTCGACGAAATCCCACAACAGTTTGGAGAAGCCCGGGCCTTTTTCCATGATCTCGAGCCAGGCGCGCGCCGAGAGCACCGCGCCCTCGATCTTGGCGCGGTTGCGCACGATGCCGGCGTCGGCCATCAGGCGCTCGATCTTTGGCTTGCGGTAGCGCGCGATTTTTTCCGGCGCAAAACCGTCGAAGGCGCGGCGGAAATTTTCGCGCTTGCGCAGGATGGTGATCCACGACAGTCCGGCCTGAAAGCCGTCGAGCACGAGCTTTTCGTAAAGCGCGCGGTCATCATATTCCGGCACGCCCCATTCCTCGTCGTGATAGGCGAGATAGAGCGGATCGTGTTTCGGCCACGGGCAGCGCGTGAGGCCGTCTGAGTGAACGGGATCGGTCATTCGGCGGCCTTGTTCTCACCGGGAAAGGCAAAGCGCGCCCAGTCCGGCTTGACCAGCCGGATCGGCCGCTCGGCGGCCAAGAGCGGCTCGCCGCGCGCCAAGGCCTCGGCGACGCGGTCGAGCCGAAGGAGCGCGATGCCGCGGCCCGCCCGCGGCCGAGCCCATGAGTGCCGAGCGTTGTGCACCGCCGGCCGTCACCGCGACACCCGTTTCCGGGGCCGGCGCCGTCATAGGCGACGGCACCGCGCGGGTGCGGGCGATGCCGCGATGCTCGATCCGCGACACGACTTCCTGGCCGACGTAACAGCCCTTGGCGAAATCGACGCCGCCGAGCTGGTCCATGTCGGCTTCATGCGGGAAAGGCATCGCCGTAGCCGAAATCGGTGCCGCCTTGCGGCACGCCGAGCGCGATGCGGTGGGCTTCGTACTCGCCGGGCTCCACGAGTTCCGCGCCGAATTCGGCCGCGGCGGCGGCGGCAAGATGCGGCGGCAGCATCGTCCGCAGACCGAGCGCGGGCAGGCGCGGATCGGCATAGGACAGGCCATATTTGGTCGTGCCGCCGCCCTGCCAAGCCGCGAGCACGCCGAGCGTATCGGACAAATCCTCGACAACGACTTTGGCGCGCAATTTATACAGATTGAGCTTGTCGATCAGTGGTCGCCGCAAGCTCGCGCGCGAACATCGAGAAAGAACCCGCCGCCGTCCGCTGCCGGCGCTTCGGCGGCGAGAAAGTCGGCAATGATCTTGCCCTGCGGCGTCAGCAACGCGCAGAAACGCGCCGTACGCCGGGCTTAAGATCGAGGATATCGGCGGTCACGAGGCCCGTGCAGGAAATTGCGGGCGCCGTCGCCGGCGACTTTCACGACACCGCGGTCCGGAAGGAGGGCAGCCTTCATTCGTTCCAATTCTGCATGGGTCATGTAGCGTTCACGGCCCATGCCTAAGCCTACGCAAGCGCGGCTTCGCAAGGCTCTCGGCGTCCCGTTGCCTGCCTTCGGAATCAGCTCTTTTCGATGCTATATTCGTGGAATAGTAGGCCTTGTTTGGTGTTGGTCATTCTTTGCAGTATTCCACCGTCATCGTCCGTGCGCCACGCGCCGGAACGATGATCCAGAAACAAGAGTTAGGCCGGTGCGGTCGGGGGATTCGCAGCCGGCGTCCGACGGGATCGCATGATCAGCGACTTGTTGTCCTTGCGGGCACTTGTGATGTCGCCGGAACAGGGCGTTCGCGACGCTATTTTCGCGACGCCGCGCCGTCATTGGCGGTGCCGGTCGAAATGGTCGAGGCGGCCGACGCCGCGGCGGCGTGCCAATGCCTGCCTTCGCGGCATCGATCTCGCTTATCTCGACGGTGCTTCGCCGCCCGATCAACTCAGCCAAGTCATTGCGGCGGCCCGCGCGGCCGCGAAGCCGCCCGTTCACGATGCAGCTTGCCGCCGGCGCCGCCCACTCGGCGTTCGAAGCCGACGGTCTCGCCGGCAAGCCGTCGCGTCCCGAGGAGGCGAAGCGGCTTCTCGACCGCTCGATCCGGGTGCGGCTGCCGAGCCGCGTCTTGATCGTCGACGATTCCTCGACGATGCGCACGATCGTGCGCAAGACGCTTGCGGCGACGCGTTTTCCGCTCGAGGTCAGCGAAGCGGACGAGGGCCTTGCCGCGCTGAAATTGGTCGGCGAGGAGGACATTCACATCGTCTTTCTGGATTACAACATGCCGGGCTTCAACGGCCTGGAGACGCTGGCCGAATTCAAGCGCGGACCGCGCAGCGTGACGGTGGTGATGATGACGTCGGCGGCGACCGACGAGCTTGCCGATCGGGCGCGAGCGCTCGGCGCAGGCTTTCTGAAAAAGCCGTTTTTTCCCGCCGATATCGAAGCCGTGCTGTCGGGCTTCTACGGCTTGCGCGCGCTCAATCCGAAACGGGCGTGAGGCTGCGCTTGCCGTTATTGGTGCGACCGGTCGATGGAAAATTCGCCGTTGCGAATGCGGGCGCCGAGATTTTCCGCATAGCGGGAGGCCGCCTCTTCACCGTAGGTGGAGGTAAGCTCGGCCAGCGCCAGAAACAGCGCGGTCTGCGCCAGGCAATCGCCGTCGATGCCTTCGTGGGAGGCTTCCGCCCAGGCGTCCTGGAGATAGCCGAGCGCGAGCCGTTTCTGCTCGTGATCCGGTCAACGGTTCCTGGGGCGCAAGATTTTGCGTCGCTATGGTCATTGCTGTCTCGTTGTCGCGCCGGCTCGGCGAGCGTCCCTACCGAGGCTCAAACTAGCATGTCATCGCGGCCGGATAAGTCGAACCTAAAGCGAGGGTTAATAGCGGGGCGGCCGTAATTTAGGGGCTGTTTTTCGTTCGCGCATGATCTTGTCCGAGAACCGGTTTCCAGTTTCGGGATCATGCTCTAATTGGCGTAACGGGCGGTGATGTCGCGGGCGATCCGGGCGCCCTCTTCGAGATAGCGGCGGATGACGACGTCGGCCGAGGCGGTGCAAGTCCGGTAGCTTTGCTGAAAGCCGCGATAGCCGCGATTGAAGCTCGCGACCATCTGGTCGTGGCGGTCGCCGGCGGGCGCTTCGGCGTCGATC
The DNA here is from genome assembly GCA_963696555.1 of uncultured Alphaproteobacteria bacterium. GTDB lineage: Bacteria > Pseudomonadota > Alphaproteobacteria > Rhizobiales > Xanthobacteraceae > BOG-931. The sequence goes on from CAVOKR010000029.1 coordinate 322,311, forward strand.
AGCGCTTGCGCCTCGGTGCGCCATTTCTGGCCTTCGCTCGAGTCGCAGATGCCGCGCAGGAAATGCAGCGCGCCAAAATTTCCGAGAGCCGCTGCAGGTCGTGATCGTAGGGGGCGGGCGGCTCCGGCGGCGGAGGCTGCGGCGGACCAGGCGGTTTGGCCGCCGTTTGTCCGGGAAGCTTACCGGGCGCACCGGGCGCGGCTGGTTTGGGCAGCACCGGGGCTTGTCGAGAGCGAAAGGATAAGGCGGCGCATCCGGGCCGACTGCCGGCGGCGGTCCGACCGGCGCCGGCGGGCGCGGCACCGGCGCATGGGCGAGCGGCGCGCCCCAGAATTGGGCGCGTGCCGGTCCGGCACAGCCGAGACCAAATATCAGCGCCAGAATGGTCAGAATTCGCAGCATGGTCGGCGCCACCATAATGTTCCGGCGAAAGCTACGGCAAGCATGGCAATGCGGCATGGTTGAGATGGCTATCAGGGCCCCGCCGCCAGGCGCTCCTGCGCCGCGACCACAATGTCGAACAGCCCTTCGGTCGTCTTGAAGTCCGACAAGCTCCGCGGGCTTGAGCCAGTGCGCCTCGGCGAGTTCCTCGTTGAGCGAAACTTCCCCGCCGATAAAGCGCGCCGCAAACGGCAGGATGACGAAATGCCGCTCGACGCGGCCGGTGCCGTCGTGCGCGATGGCTTGGCGAAAGCCGACCAGCCCGACCGGCGCGACATCGAGCGCGGTTTCTTCGCGGACCTCGCGCACCACCGCCTGTTCGAGGGTCTCGCCGAGTTCGACGCCGCCGCCCGGCAGCGTATAGAGGCCGTGGGCCGGCGGCCGCGCCCGGCGCACGATCAGGACCCGGCCGTCGCGGAAGATCGCCGCGCTGACGGCGAGATAAGGCCGGGTCGGATAAGTTCGCGCATTGTCGTTGCCGCTCATTAGACGTGGTCCCGATCCGTCCTATATTGTGGCGGTCGAGCATTGCTCACTAGGATGCTTTGCTTAGCATGTGCGGACGTTATGTCATCATCTCGACGCCGGCGGCGATCCGGGCGCTGTTCGGCTATGGCGAGCAGCCGAATTTTCCGCCGCGCTATAATGTGGCGCCGACCCAGCCGATCCCGGTGGTGCGGCTCGCCGACGGCAAGCGGTCTTTCGCGCTGATGCGCTGGGGCCTGTTGCCGTCCTGGGTCAAGGACCCGAAGACTTTTCCGCTTCTGATCAATGCGCGCGGCGAATCCGTTCTGGAAAAGCCCGCCTTCCGCAACGCGATGCGGCGGCGGCGCTGCCTGATCCCGGCCGACGGCTTTTACGAGTGGCAGGCGGGCGCAAAAGCGGGCCCGAAGCGGCCTTATTTCGTGCGCGCCAAGCGAAGCGGCGATGGCGGCGCGCCGCCGCTTGCCTTCGCCGGCCTCTATGAGACCTGGACCGGCCCGAACGGCGAGGAGCTCGATACCGCGGCGATCATCACGACGACCGCAAACCGCACGCTGGCGCCGCTCCACGACCGCATGCCGGTGTTCGTGCCGCCGGAGGCGTTCGAGCTTTGGCTCGACTGCGCCAATGTCGAGGCCGAGGTCGCAGCGGCGCTGATCCGGCCGGCCGCCGAGGATTTGCTGGAAGCCTACGCGGTCTCGACCGCGGTCAATCGCGTGGCGAATGATTTCGAAGCGCTCGATCGAACCGGTCACCGCGGCAGACGCCTGCAGCAGCCATCCGTGACGGACGGCGCCGGTCAAAAAGGAAAAACCGAAAAAGGCAAAAAGCCGGACGGCCAGCCGTCGTTGCTATAGAGCGGCCTCAGCGCTGCGGTCCGGTGAGACTGAGTTCGCGTTCGGCGCGGTAGACATTGCTGTAGAGGTTCGCGATCCAGCGGCGGCCGCTCGAGGTGAAATTCAGATAGCGGATCGCGGTCTGCACGTGCGGCGAGATGCTGTCCCAGTAAAAGTGCGGATAGCGATCCGTCAGGTCGGCGGGCGAAGTGTAGCCGAGTTGCCGGTTCATGCCGACTTCCTCGAACTCGTAATAGAGCGCATTGGCCTTGCGCAGATAATGCGGGTCGCCGAGCTGCCCGATCATATCGGCGGCGCGCACCAGCATGCCTTCTTCGTTGTCTTTGTCTTCCGGCTCGCTCGGCGATTTCAGGCGGGTATATTCGATGGCGCGGGCGATCCGGGCGGCATCGAGGATCTTGCTGTGCCCGATTCGGTCCATCACATAGAGCTTCGCGCGCTCGATGTGGTAGGGCATCAGCGCTGCATCGGACGAGCCGCGGCTGAGCTTGATCGTGCCGCCATTGGCGTCGATCACATAGCTATCGGCGCTGTCGCCTGCGAGAATGCCGCGCACATAGCCGATGTCGTGAAACAGGCAGGCGACCAGGAGATGCGCGAAATCGCTGGCGGTGGTCGCCCTTAACAGCGCGCGCCCTTTCATGATGTCGTAGCCGGCGAGCGTCACCAGCATGGTGTGTTCGACATTGTGATAAAGCGCGTCGCTATTGCCGATGCAGTCGAGTGCCAGCCGTGCCGCCAATGGAATGAATTCGGTGAGGCGCGCGTCGCTCGTTCCAAATCTGCGGGTCATGTGCTCGGCCAAATACGACCCGAGCGTCTCCGCCGCCATTTCAGGAACGGTAATCATGGAAGGCTCACCGGGCTCATCGCAAACTCCGGCTGGCAACGCGCCTGTGTCGATAGCTCTTATCACATCTGGGTCGCCGGGTGTATAACAATGGTTCATACGCATGAGAACTAAGTATAGGTCGCATGCCCCCGCGGGGCTAGCGCGCCATCCGATCCGGAATTTCAGGTGCCGCTGCCCACGACGTAATCGCCATGACGGCGGCGGCGATGACGTTGCCGGCAATGCTCAGCAGGATCGGCACCGTGTAGCTGCCGCTGAAATCGAAGGCAAAGCCCGCGGCGGCTCGGGCCGATCAGCGTGCCAAACGCCGCGCTGGTATAGAGAATTCCGATCAGCCCGCTGACATTGCGGCCGCCGAAATAATCCATGACGACGGCGGGGAGGAGCGCGACCCAGCCGCCATAGGCAGTGCCGAAAACGAAGGCAAAAACGGCGAGCGGCCAGAACGCGGTCGAGCACAGCCAGATGACGAGCGCCAGCGCCATGCCGGCGAACGTGGCGACAAGCGAGACCTGCCGGCCGAGCCGGTCGGCAAGCCCGCCGAGCAGGAAACGCCCGACGGTCGTGCCGATGCCGATCACGCTCACGAGCAGCACGGCCGAGGTTTTGCCGATGCCGTGATCCATCGCGTAGGGCGCGAGGTGGACGAAGGGAACGAAGACCCCAAACGCGCAGGCGAGACAGGCAATATAGAGACCGATGAAGCGCCGCGATCTGATCGCGCCCGCGATCGACGACCCGGCGGCTTGCGCGGGCCGTGCCGCCGGATGCAGGACTTCGCCATCGGGGCCTAGCCCACGGTCGCGCGGATCGTTTTCGATGCAGCAGCGCCATGCCGGCGCCGGCGACAACCGCGATGGCGCCGAGGAACAAGATAAGCATCGCGCCAGCCCCACGTCGCGATGAGAGCGGCGGCGAGCGGCGGAAACACCAGCGTGCCGACGCCGATCCCGCTTGACGCCAGACCCGAGGCAAAGCCGCGGCGTTTGAGGAACCAGCGCTGCACCGCGCCCATGGCGGGGACGTAGGAACAGCCGACGCCGAGGCCGACGCCGAGCCCGTAAGCTACGTAAACCGTCGTCAGCGTCTGCGCGAAGCTCGCCAGCGCCAAACCCGCCCCGATCAGGATCATGCCGAAGAGCGCCAGCCGTCGCGACCCGAAGCGGTCGGCGAGCGGGCCGCTTATGCTGCCGACACCGAAATAGAGAAAGCCCGCGAGCGAGAATACCAGCGACACCGAGCCGCGCGCGGCGCCGAAATCGTGCTGTAGCGAATCGATGAAGGCGCTGAAGGAATAGACGCAGCCGAACCCGACCGCCGTTACGGCAAAGCCCCCCGCAACGACCATCCAGCCGTAAAACAGGCGCGGTGTTTTTGGTACGGTGGTGCTGCTCATGATCGCCTCGCCGTTTCCGCCTTAACATCGGGGGCGGCGCGCTCCATCGCCACCCGATTTGCTTCGGCCGCGAACGAAGTATCGCCGCTGGTATTGGCACTGGCCTTGACCGATATTCAAGCGATGTCGAACGCTCCGCATATCGCCGAAGTGGCAGCGCTGGTCGGCGATCCCGCCCGCGCCAACATCCTGTGCGCGCTGCTCGGCGGCCGCGCACTGACGGCGACGGAACTCGCTTACGCCGCCGGCGTGTCGCCGCAAACCACCAGCGGGCATCTCGGCAAACTGTTCGCGGCGCGGCTCATCGTGCTGATGAAGCAGGGCCGCCATCGCTACTATCGTCTCGCCGGACCGCAGGTCGCGCAGATGCTTGAAAGCATCATGAACGTCGCGCTGTCCGGCCCGCCGCGGTTTCAGCCGAAGTCGCGGCTCGACGACGGAAATGCGCCACGCCCGCACCTGCTACGATCACATCGCCGGCGTGCTCGGCGTCGGCCTTGCCGAGCGCATGAGCGCCCGCGAATTAGTCGTGCTCGGCGACGAAGCCGGCGAGGTGACGCCTGCCGGCATGGCGTTTCTGGACGAAGCTCGGCGTCGACCTTTCGGCGGCGCGCAGCAAACGCCGGGTGTTCTGCCGGCCGTGCCTCGATTGGACCGAGCGGCGTTCGCATATCGGCGGCGCGGTCGGCGCCGCTTTGGCGCAGCGCCTGATCGATCTGAAATGGATCGAGCGCCTGCGCGACAGCCGCGCGCTGACGATCACGCCTGTCGGCCGCCGCGGGCTCTCCGAGTTCTTTGATCTTTCATTGTGACGGCGCCCGTTATTCGTTCTTTCCCGGCGCTGCTGCGGTGCTACTCTCGGGGCAAAGGCGGGGAGGGGGAACGATGGCCGGGACGGCGCTGACACGGCGATTGCTGTTGGCGGCAACCGCGGCCGCGCCGTTCGCGCCGCTATCGCCGACATGCCCCGCGCAAGCGCAGACGAGTTGGCCGGAGCGGCCGGTGCGGGTCATCGTGCCTTATCCGCCCGCCGGCGGCGCCGACACCACGGCGCGCATCGTCTACGCCAAATTGAGCGAGGATCTCGGCCAGTCCTTCGCCATCGAAAATCGCGGCGGCGCCGGTGGCACCATCGGCGAGGAAGTCGTCGCCAAGGCTGGCCCCGACGGCTACGCCATCCTGCACGACGCCACGGCGTTTTCGGTCAATGGCTCGCTCTACCCGGATCTGCCGTTCGACTATCGCCGCGATTTCGATCCGGTGGTGCTGGTCGGCGAAGTGGCAAATATTCTGGTCGTCACGCCGTCGCTGCCGGTGACCAGCGTTGCTGACGTCATCGCCTTCGCCAAGGCCTCGCCCGACGGCATCAACATGGCGTCGTCGGGCAATGGCACGCTGCAACATCTGTTGCTTGAACTGTTCGCGCGCCGCGCCGGCATCAAGATCAATCACGTGCCCTATCGCGGCGGCGGTATCGCCCTCACCGACGTGATGGCGGGCCAAGTGAAATTCGTGTTCTCGAACGGCTCGGCGGTGGTGGGCCTGATCAAGGGCGGCAAGGTCAAGGCGATTGCGCATACCGGCAAGGGCCGGCTCGCGAGCCTGCCGGACATTCCGGCGATGTCCGACACGCTGCCGGGCTTCGAAGGCTATGACTGGAACGGCGTGTTCACGCCGCACGGCGCGCCGCCGGCGATCGTGCAAAAGCTCAATGCCGCGGTCAACAAGGCGCTTGCCTCGCCGCAGGTCACGTCGCGTTTCGCCGAGCTCAATGTCGAATCGCATCCGAATACGCCGGAGGAATTTCGCGCCTACGTCGACGCCCAGATGGCGCTGTGGAGCCGCGTCGTCAAAGACGCCAATATCAAGCTCGGCTGATGAATAGCGCCGACGAGCCGCCGCGTATCGCCGGTCCGGTGCCGCAGCCGAAGCGGCCGCGCGTTCTGCCGCCGCCCGGCGCCTGGGATGCGCATTTCCATATTTTCGGGCCGGCCGACAAATTCCCCTATCAGCCGGGACGCGGCTATACGCCGCCCGACGCGCCGGTCGAGCGTCTCATCGCGCTGCTGGATCACCTCGGCTTCGCCAAGGGCCTCGTGGTGCAGGGCAACGCCCATGTCTATGACAACAGCGTCGTGCTCGATGCGCTGGCGCGGGTTCCGCAGCGGCTGCGCGGCGTCGCCATCACCGATACGCGCATCGCGCCGGAAGTCTTGCGCGACTGGCACAAGGTCGGCATGCGGGGATTGCGGTTTCATCTGTTTCCACAAGCACCGAACTACAGACGCGGTGTCGGCCTCGACGTGTTCGAGGTATTCCGCAAGACCATGGCGGAGCTCGGTTGGGTCGCGCAGTTCTTTTGCGATCACCGGATGCTCAAGCCCGCCGCTCCGGCGCTGCGCGACATCGCCCGCGACATGCCGGTCATCGTCGATCATCTCGGCATGGTGCCGGCAGAAGCGGGCGTCGCCGATCCGAATTTCCAGGCGCTCTTGAAGCTCGTCGGCGACGGCCACGCCTATGTGAAGCTCTCGGCCGTTTATCGGCTCTCCACGCAATATCCGGACTATGCCGACGCCCGGCCGCTGCACGATGCGCTTATCCGCGCCAATCCGGAGCGGCTGCTGTGGGGTACCGACTGGCCGCATCCCTCCATCGCCGCCGAAGTCATGCCCGACGATGGCCATCTCCTCGACCTGTTTTATGACTGGACGCCGGACGAGACCGTGCGGCGCCGCATCCTGGTCGAGACGCCGGAGCGATTGTTCGGGACGTGAGCGCGGCCACTTCCAGGACGGCGGTCTGACCCGCTACGATGGTCGCTTGGGTTTTGGAGAAGGCAGTGCAGCATCGTTTTACGACAAGCGGCAAATCGGCAAAAACCCGACGCCTCAAGGCGTCGAAGCCGGCGGCGCGCAAAAACCTCTCCTCCGGGAAAAAGCCGGGGCCGGAAACCGCGGCCGCGCGGCTCACCCGCGAACTCAAGGAAGCGCGCAAGCAGCAGGCCGCGACCGCCGACGTCTTGCGGATCATCTCAATCTCTCGCGGCGATCCACAGCCCGTCTTCGATACCATCGTTCGAAGCGCCGTGCGGCTGTCCGGGGCCCGGTTCGGCGTGTTGCATCGCTTCGATGGCAAGCAACTCCATGTAGCCGCGCACGACGTCACCGTTGCAGTGCAGAAGGTTCTGGCGCGGGCCTATCCGATGCGTCCTAGCCGGTCGCAAGCCTCCGGCCGGGCGATTCTCAATTGCGACGTCGTCGAGATTAAGGACGTGCTGAAAGACCCCGACTATCAGCACGATATGGCGGCAGCAGGTGGTTGGCGAAGTCTACTCGCCGTGCCGATACTTCGACCGGACGGCAGTCCGATGGGGACTATTGTCGTCCAATGGAGCAAGCCGGACGGCTTTGCCGACGATCACATCGAATTGCTGAAGACCTTCGCGGCTCAGGCCGGCATCGCCATCGAGAATACGCGGCTGTTCGGCGAATTGCGCGAGTCGCTGGAGCAGCAGACGGCCACGGCCGATGTGCTCAAAGTCATCAGTAGTTCGCCGGGCGACCTTGATCCCGTTTTCAACGCAATCCTGGCGAATGCGACGAGGATTTGTGACGCCAAGTTTGGAATGTTGTGGCTGGTGGAAGGGAGCGGCCTTCGCTGCGTGGCGCTTCATAACGCGCCAGAAGCGTTTGCCGAGATGCGCCGACGCGAGCCTGTCATTTATCCGACTCCCAAGCACGCGCTGGGCCGGGTGGCCGATACCAAACAAGTGGTCCACATCGCCGACCTTACGGCCGAGCAGGTCTACGCCGATGGCGATCCGATTCGCCGTGCCAACGCCGATCTTGCCGGGGCTCGGTCGTTGGTGGCGGTGCCGATGCTGAAGGACAGCGAGTTGATCGGCGCCATCAGCATCTACCGCCAGGAAGTGCGGCCGTTCACCGAAAAGCAAATTGAGCTGGTGCAGAATTTCTCGACGCAGGCCGTCATCGCCATCGAGAATACGCGGCTGCTGAGCGAATTGCGCGAGTCGCTCGAACAGCAGACCGCGACGTCGAAAGTGCTCGAAGTCATCAGTTCGTCACCCGGCGAATTGCAGCGGGTGTTCGATGCGATGCTGGAGAATGCGACGCGCATCTGCGAAGCCAAGTTCGGTACATTGTTTCGCTTTGACGGCAAGGCATTTCATTTGGCCGCGGACATCGGCTCGCCGACGGAATTCGCCAAATTCTTAAGGCGGCGTGGCTGGTTTCGACCAATACCGGGCAGCGGGCTCGATCACGTTTTGCAAACAAAAAAGGTGAGACATACCGCCGACTACGGCACGGAAGCTGTCTCCGGCCCGCCAGTCACGCTTGGCGGCGCGCGATCCACGATTGACGTCCCCATGCTCAAGGATGATGTGTTGGTTGGCGCGCTTGCCATTTACCGCCAGGAAGTGCGGCCGTTCACCGACAAGCAGATCGCGCTGGTGCAGAATTTTGCCGCCCAGGCCGTCATCGCCATCGAGAACACGCGGCTGCTCAGCGAATTGCGCGAAGCGCTCGAGCAGCAGACCGCGACTTCGAAAGTACTTGAAGTCATCAGCTCCTCGCCGGGGGAACTGCAGCCGGTGTTCCTGGCCATGCTGGAGAACGCCACCCGGATCTGCGAGGCGAAGTTCGGCACGCTTGCGCTTTGCGAGGGCGATGCGCTTCGTGCGGTCGCCTTGTACGGTGGGCGAGTGGATTATGCCGACGAGCGGCGGCGCAATCCTGTGTTCCGGCCAGCCCCAAACGTTCCGGTCATGCGTGCCGTCAGAACGAAACAGGTGCAGCATGTCGCCGACATGCTGACCGAACAGGCCTATATCGATCGCGATACGGCGATTGTGACCATGGTGGAAACCGGGGGCGCACGGACCTTTCTCGCCGTGCCGATGCTCAAGGACGACGAGGCCATAGGCGTCATCATCATCTATCGCCAGGAGGTGCGGCCCTTCACCGATAAGCAGATTGCGCTGGTACAGAATTTCGCCGCCCAGGCCGTCATCGCCATCGAGAATACGCGGCTGCTCAGCGAACTGCGGCAAGTCGCTTGAGCAGCAGACCGCGACCTCGAAAGTGTTGCGAGGTCATCAGTTCGTCGCCCGGCGATTTGGCGCCGGTGTTTCAGGCCGTGCTGGAAAATGCAACGCGCATCTGCGAAGCCAAATTCGGTACGCTGTTCCGCTTTGACGACAAATTCCATTTGGCGGCACAGTTCGGAACGCCGCCGGAACTTGCCGAAGATCAAAGGCGCCGCGGACCGTTTTTGCCGCCGGTAGATAGCCCGCTCGATCGCCTGATTCGGACAAAACAGGTCAGTCACACCGAGGACGATGCCGCTGAGAGGGTCTTGGGCAATGCCGCAAAGCTCGGCGGCGCACGATCTGCAGTTCGGGTGCCTCTGCTCAAGGACGATACGCTGATCGGCGCCCTGGTTATTTATCGCCAAGAGGTTCGGCCGTTCACCGACAAGCAAATGGCTCTGATCCAGAACTTCGCCGCCCAGGCCGTGATTGCCATCGAGAATACGCGGCTGCTCAATGAATTGCGCGAGTCGCTGCAGCAGCAGACGGCGACTTCGAAAGTACTCGAGGTCATCAGCTCATCGCCGGGCGACTTGCAGCCGGTTTTCAACGTGATGCTGGAAAACGCCACGCGCATTTGCGAAGCGCGTTTTGGCGTGCTTTCGCTTCGCGAGGACGACGCATTCCGCGTTGTTTCGATGCATAACGCGCCGGCGGCATTTGTTGAAATGCGTCGGCGGCAACCGACCTTCCAGCCGTCCGGCCGGATGGGCGACTTGATGGAGCAGGCGTTCGCCACGAAGCGGGCCGTCCAGCTCACCGATATCGCCGAAGACATCGCGACCAAGGACGATCCGCTGACCCGCAGCTTCAGCGCCGCCACGGAAGCCCGCTCCATCATCCTCGTGCCGCTCGTCAAGGACAACGAAGTCATCGGCTCCATGGCCATTTTTCGGCAGGAAGTCCGGCCGTTCAATGAAAAGCAGATCAAGCTGTTGACGAATTTCGCCGCGCAGGCTGTGATTGCTATCGAGAATGCGCGACTGCTCAACGAATTGCGCCAGCGTACGGACGATCTCGGCAAGTCCCTGGAAGATTTGCGCACCGCGCAGGACCGCCTGGTGCAGACCGAGAAGCTTGCCTCGCTCGGCCAACTCACCGCCGGCATCGCGCATGAGATCAAGAACCCGCTCAATTTCGTCAATAATTTCTCCGGGCTCTCGGTCGAATTGATCGACGAATTGGCGGAGGGACTTAAAGAAGTGGCGCTCGACGACAAGCAGCGGGCGGAATTTGGCGAACTCACCGACACACTGCGCGGCAATCTGCAACGGGTGGTGCAGCACGGCCAGCGTGCCGATTCGATCGTCAAGAATATGCTGCTCCACTCGCGCGAAGGCTCGGGCGAGCGCCGGGCGGTCGACATCAACGCGCTGGTCGAGGAAAGCCTCAATCTCGCCTATCACGGCGCGCGCGCGGAAAAGCCGGGCTTCAATATCACGCTGCAGCGTTCGTTCGACCCCGCCGCGGGCGAGGCGGAGCTGTTCCCGCAGGAGATCACGCGCGTTCTCCTGAACTTGATCGCAAACGGGTTTTATGCGGCGGCCAAACGTAGCAAGGAAACCGGCAACGGCAGTTACGAACCGACGCTCGCCGCCTCGACTAAAAGCCTCGGCAACCGGGTCGAGATCAGGATTCGCGACAACGGCATCGGGATCCCGTCCGAGGTGAAAGCCAAGATGTTCAATCCGTTCTTCACCACCAAGCCGGCGGGCGAAGGCACCGGCCTCGGTCTGTCGTTGAGCCACGACATCGTCGTCAAGCAGCACGCGGGGGCGATCGAGGTCGATACCGAACCCGGCGCGTTTACCGAAATCCGCATCGTCCTGCCGCGGGCGGCAACCGCCGCCTCATAGGGGCGGCCCCGAGATCAGCGCTGCTTGGCGGTGTCGGTGTTGGCTGGCCGAATGGTTTGCCACGGATCGGCTGCGGGCGGCGGGGCGACGGCGTTTCTTTTCAGCGTATCCCGATAGGCCCTGTCGATTTCGGCGTCTCGTTTCTTGTCGGCATCGGTGCGTTCCGTCGGCGAGCCCTTGGGTGCTTGCGCGGAGGCGGGCGCCGGCAACAAGGCGATGAGCATTGCCGCGACGAAAAGCCGTCTCCTGTGGATCCCCGTGCTGGTCGCAATCATCTCATTATCCCCGGCATTGCATAAAGAAAGCTCGGCACCTGTCCGGGCGCGTGGATGGCGAAGCCGCCGTTTGCGCTCGGGCTGACGAATGCCGGTGTCTGCCCCGGCGTCTGCATCGTAACGCCGCCGCCGGGCGCAGGTGTAACATAAAGCGGCATCTGACCCGGTGTCTGCAGCACAAAGGCGCCGCCACCCCGCGGAATGGCGTAGCCCGGCTTTTGCCCGGGTGTCTGGATGACATAGCCGCCGTCCGGCCGTGGCGTGACGAACATCGGCATCTGGCCGGGCGTCCTGCAGCACGTAGCCGCCGTTCGGCGTCGCGATGACCTGGGTGCGCGCCTGTCCCGAAAATTGGAGCGTGGATTGGGCATGAGCGCCATTCGCCGAGAATGGAGCGAGCAAAAAGGCTGCGACGATCGCCCGCAATTTGCACATGCCGACCTTCTGCGCAGATACAACCGAAAACCGCCGCCGCGGATCAGGCGGATTGCTCCGCTCAATCCGCCTTGATGCCCGCAAAGGCGATCACCTTCGCCCACTTGGCGGTTTCGTCGGCGATGAATTTTCCGAAGTCGGCGGGCGAGCCCGGAGAGATCACGCAGCCGAGTTCGATCAGGCGCTTCTTCGTCGCCGGATCGGCGAGGGCTGCGTCGATCTCGCTGTTGAGCGTGGCGACGATGTCGGCCGGCACGCCCTTCTGCGCCACGACGCCGTACCAGCCGGCGGCTTCGTAACCCGGCAGGAATTCGGTCATGGCGGGCACGTCCGGCAAGGCGTCCTGGCGCTGTGCCGAGGTGACGGCGAGCGCGCGCAGCTTGCCGGATTTGATATAGCCGATCGACGACGGCATCACCCCGAACATCACCTGCACCTGGCCGCTGATCAGATCGGGCATGGCCGGCGCCTCGCCCTGATAGTTCACGTCCGCCATGTCGACCTTCGCCATCATTTTGAACAGCTCGCCGGCGACCGCGAGCGGGCTGCCCATGCCGGGCGCCGCCATGTTGATCTTGCCGGGGTTGGCTTTGGCGTAGGCGATGAACTCGGGGACGGTGTTCGCCGGCACGGCGGTGTTCACCTCCATGACCAGCGGAATGGTGGAGATCAAGGCGATCGGGGCTGCGTCGCGGATGAAATCGTAATGCAGGTGCTGGTAGAGCGAGGCGTTGATGGCGTTCGACGAGATGGCGAAGAGAAGCGTGTAGCCGTCGGGAGCCGCGTTCATCGCGACTTCGGTGCCGATATTGGAACTGGCGCCGGGCCGGTTCTCGACCACGAAAGGCTGACCGAGCTTCTCGGAGAGCCACTTCGCGATCAGGCGTGCGATGATGTCGGGCGAGCCGCCGGCCGGAACGGTGACGATCAGACGCACCGGCCGCGAAGGATAGCTTTCGGCCGCCGCGATACGGGAAACGAACGGCAGCGCGATCGCGCCCGTCGATAGTTGCAGAATGCGGCGCCGGTGAATTTTCATGCACACACGCTTTGCTTGCCGCGCCTAAAGCACCTTGCCGGGATTGAGGATGCCGTTCGGGTCGAGCATGTGCTTGAGCGTGCGCATCAGCTCGAGCGCGACCGGGTCCTTCACCGACGGCAACAGGTCGCGCTTCATCACGCCGATGCCGTGCTCGGCCGAAATCGAGCCGCCGTATTTCTTCACCACCGCGAACACCACCGCGTTCACCTCGTCCCAGCGCTTCAAGATACTCGTCCTTGTCGGCGCCGACCGGCTGGTTGACGTTGTAATGGATATTGCCGTCGCCGAGATGGCCGAACGGCAGCGGCCGCGCGCCGGGGATGAGCGCGGTGACGGCCGCATTGGCTTCCTTGATGAAGGCCGGCACGGCGGCGACCGGCACCGAGACGTCGTGCTTGATCGAGCCGCCGGCATAGCGCTGCACCTCGCCGAACATTTCGCGGATGCGCCAGAACGCCTTGGCCTGTTCGAGGCTGTCGGCGATGGCCGCGTCGGCGACGAGGCCTTTTTCCATGCCCTGCGCCAGAATGTCTTCGAGCACGTTCGCGCAAGCCGTCGCGCTGCTGCGAGGACAGTTCGATCAGCGCGTACCAGTCATGCGGGCTCGACAGCGGATCGCGGCAGCCGGTGGCGTGTTCCAGCACCAGTTCGACGCCGCGCCGGGTCATGATCTCGAAGCTCGTGACGTCGTTGCCGGCGCGCTGTTGCGCGAGGCCCAGCAGCTCGAGCGCCGCTTCGGCCGACGCGATGCCGGCAAACGCGGTCTCGATCGAGCGCGGCCGCGGCACCAGCCGCAGCACCGCCGCCGTGATGATGCCGAGCGTGCCTTCGGCGCCGATGAACAGGTTTTTCAGGTCGTAGCCGGTATTGTCTTTTTTCAGCTTGTTGAGATTGTTGAGCACGCGGCCGTCGGCCAGCACCACTTCGAGGCCGAGCGCATGCGAGCGCGCGATGCCGTGCGCCATCGCCGCGGTGCCGCCGGCATTGGTCGAGAGATTGCCGCCGATGGTGCAGGTGCCTTCCGACGGCAGCAGTTGCGGATAGAGCCGGTCCACTTCGGCCGCCGCCGCCCGCGCGCGCTGCAAGGTGACGCCGGCCTCGCAGGTGATGGTGTTCGAGGTCGGATCGACCTCGCGGATGCGGTCGAGCCGGTTGAGCGACAGCACGATCTCGTTGTGATGCGGGATCTGGCCGCCGACGAGCCCGGTATTGCCGCCCTGCGGCACGATCGCGCGTCGCGGTCTCGTTGGCGAGTTTCAGGATCGCCGACACTTCCGCGACCGAGCCCGGCCGCAGCACCACCGGCGTGTGGCCCTGGAACAGGTTGCGCATCTCGGTGAGATAGGGCGCCTGCAGGTCAGGATCGGTGATGGCGTATTTGTCGCCGACGATCGCGGCGAAGCGCGCCAGCAGCGCCGGGTCGATGGCTTTGGGTGGCGTGGTCTGCGGCTTGTCGAGCATCGGGCGTTTCCGGCTGGCGTTGCTCGGTTTCGCTAATAAATGACAGCGCGCCAATCCGGGCGCAAGCGCGCCGGGCGTTGCGATGCACGTCACCGCGGCGCTGGCCGCGCGCGCGAGCCGGTCGTTGATGGCCTCGCCGAGGCCCTCGTGCGGCACCGGCATCACCGCGATCATCTTCGCGCCCGACGGCGTCGAGCGCGCGCAGGTGCGAGAACAGATTGGCCGCGGCCTCGATCAGGTCGCCGCGTTCGGAAAGATTGAGCACGCGCGCCGCGCCGTTCGGCGCCCGCCGCGAGCGTCGGGCCGAAGGCCAGCAGCGCTTCGCCGGGCGCGACGCGTTCGGCATCGAGCCGCAGCCGGGCCTTCGGGGCATAGTGGGACGCGAGCATGCCGGGCGCGAGCGGCAGGTCGTCGCCGGCCGCGATCTCGGCGGGCGCCTCGGCGAGCGGCCGCCCGAGCACGCGCTCGATGGCCTCGCGCGGCACGCCGCCCGGCCGCAGCAAAGCCGGCTCGCCCAGGCAGGCGACGATGGTGGATTCGACGCCGACCGGCGTCGCGCCGCCGTCGACGATCAGATCGATGCGGCCGGCAAGATCGGCGAGCACATGCGCGGCCGTCGTCGGCGAGACATGGCCGGAGCGGTTGGCGGACGGCGCCACCACCGGCCGGCCGAAAGCCGAGCAGGATTTTTTGCGCCACCGGATGGTGCGGCACGCGCACCGCAATGGTGTCGAGGCCCGCGGTCGCGAGGTCGGCCACGCGGCAGTCCGCGGCTTTCGGCAACACCAGCGTCAGCGGCCCCGGCCAGAAGGCATCCGCAAGCCGCGCCGCATCGGCATCGAAGCGCGCGATCGCCTCGGCCGCATGCGCGATCCGGCACGTGCGCGATCAGCGGATTGAAGGCCGGCCGGCCCTTGGCGGCGTAAAGCCGCGCCACGGCCTTGCCGTTGGTCGCGTCGGCGCCGAGCCCGTAAACCGTCTCGGTCGGAAAGGCGACGAGCCCGCCCGCCGCAAGGCACGCCACCGCGGCCTCGATTGCGTCCGCGCCGGCAATCCGTGTCGCCAACGGGGCTGTCATGGCCGGAGTCAGTGCCTAAATAGTGCGGGCGCGCAAGCGCATAGCGCATGATCCCGCTGCGGCTTGCCGGGCCCGAGGCCGGTCTGTATAAGCCGCCCCATCAGTCGGAGTGTGGCTCAGCCTGGTAGAGCACCTCGTTCGGGACGAGGGGGTCGCAGGTTCAAATCCTGCCACTCCGACCATTTATTTCGGCCGCTGTGTCCCGCAACGACAGCACGACATTGAGCCATGACCGTCGAAGATATCGAAAAGGCCGTCGCCGAATTGCCCTCCGATCAGCTCGCGCAATTCCGCGTCTGGTTCGAGGAGTTCGATGCCGCGCGCTTCGATCAAAAGATCGAGCGTGACGCTAAGGCCGGCAAGCTCGACCGGATGGGCGACCGGGCTCTGGAAGATTTTCGTAAAGGCCATACCCGCGAGTTATGAGGCATGTTGCGAACCGTGCGTTTTGGGAAGCTTACGGTCGCCTGCCCGAACAAGTCCGCGCTCTCGCCGACAAAAATTTCGCGATACTCAAGGAAAACCCCGGGCATCGCTCGTTGCGTTTCAAGAAGGTTGGACGGTATTGGTCGGCGCGCGTCGGCCTAGGCTACCGCGCATTGGCCGTTGAGGCTGACAACAATCTTGTGTGGTTCTGGATAGGCTCGCACACCGATTACGATGCCTTGATCCGCTGAGCCCCAGATTTCCGGCGTCGATATTCTTCTTGTTCGCCCACCGCATGACGATGTCGTTGAGCTTGTCGAAACGTGGGGCGACCCCCGGCGAACCGTGTCACTGAATAGAATACAAGGCCCTTGACCGATGTCACTAATACGGTTACATAGGGCAAATCTCGCTCATCGAGGGACGCTTCTCGAGACGGTCCTTGAAGCGGAGCGAGTGCGGTTCCTGCGGGCGGGGCTCGTAACCCCGCTCCCGGGCGGCTCTGGGCATCGACCAGCCGGCACTATGACCGGCGTGCGAGGTGCATCGCTGTGACCGCGATCCAAGGCGGAGGTAACGCCTCTGCTCGGCGTGGATCGCGCGAAGCGCGGCCTGGGGCTGAGCCATGGCCTTCATTGGCGTGGCAAGCGCCGCGGTGGAGCGCCGAGAGGCGAGCGGGCTTTCGCAAAGCCCGCTGCCGCGCCCCGCAGGGCGCGGCCAATGGAAGGTGCGTCTTTCGGCGCTCCTCCTCCCTCGATTTTTTCGGGAGGTTTTTGGAAGGGCTTGGCTTAGGGACTGGCGTGGCAAAACTCGGGCGCGGATGCGTCGCGGGAACGGGAGCGCTTTGCTTCACCCTCCCCTGCAGGGGCCTGCAGGGGGAGGGGCGCGGGGTGGGGTGACCGGCGCCGCCGGGAATCGCAGCGCGCTTCGCGCGCTTTCACCCCCTCCCGCTCGCTTTGCTCGCGACCTCCGCCCTCCAGGGGGAGGTGAATGCAAAAGCAGTCCGCCTCGCGTTGCCCGCGCGGCGGCTTTTCCATAAAGTCCGCGCTCTCTGCGGGGGAAAACAAAATGACAAACGCGACAACCCAAACGCCGCGAAGTGAAGATCCGCGTCCATGACGGCGTCGAGATCGCGGTGGCGCTGTTCATGCCGGAGGGCGAGGGGCCGTTTCCGGTGCTGCTGGCGCCGTCGCCTTATCGCTACGACAACAATTCGCTGCCGGCGACGCCGCAATTTCTGTGGCGCGAGACCGGGCCGATCGAACTCTATGTCGAGCGCGGCTATGTGTATGCGCATATGGACGTGCGCGGCTGCGGCAAGTCGGGCGGCGAATTTCGCCTCCTCGACAAGAACGAGCAAAAGGATCTTTACGACGTCGTCGAATGGCTCGGCCATCAGCCGTGGTCGAACGGCAAGGTCGGCGGCATCGGCCAATCCTATTTCTGCATGCTGCAATGGTGGATGGCGATCCAGAAGCCGCCCTCGCTTGCCTGCATCGCCGCCTTCGACGGGCTGAACGATCCCTATCGCGCCACGGTCTATCAGGGCGGCATGCTGGGCGATTTCTTCGGCAGCTATTGGTGGAACCAGAACCGCATCATCAATCGCCATCCGGCGAACGGCGAGCATCCGCGCGAGCAGACCTGCGATCTCAATCTGTTGCTGCAGCAGCACCCGACCTACGACGAATTCTGGCGCGAACGCTGTGCCGCCGAGCGGCTCGACGAGATCGAGGTGCCGCTTTATTCGGTCGGCGTCTGGGGCAAGGTCGATCTGCACACCCGCGGCAATATCGACGGCTTCCGCCGCGCCAAGGGCCCGAAGAAACTGAAGATGATCGGGCCGCCGAACGCCTTCGTCGCCAATCGCGAGTTCAACAGCCGCGAACTGCACGAAACGATGCTGCTGCCGTTCTACGAGCATTATCTGAAAGGTTTTAAAACCGAATTTCTGGAGCGGCCCGCGATCGAATATTTCGTGCGCGGTGCCGATGCGGTGCGCACCACCGAGACCTGGCCGCCGAAGGGCGTCCGTTATGTCACCTGGCAATTGAGCGGCGAAAAGTCCGGCAGCGTGACCTCGCTCAATGACGGCGGGCTCACGCGTGACAAGGCTTCGGGCGAAGGCAAGACCTCTTACAGCTATCCCAATCCGGGCTGGCTGATGGGCGTCGTCGGCTTCGGGCCGAACAATGCGCCCGATCCGGCGCGCCGGGTGCTGACCTTCACCACGGCGCCGCTCGAGGCGGATTTGGAAATCGCGGGCCCGATCAAGCTCACGCTTTATGCGTCATCGACCCGCGACGACATGGATTTTTTCGTAAAACTTTCCGAGCAGATGCCGCAATCGGCCGAGGACCGCGGCAAGACGCTCAATCCGGCGTCGTTCTGGATCACCAAGGGCTGGCTGCGGGCCTCGCATCGCGCGCTCGATCCGAAGAAGTCGACCGAGATGGAGCCCTACCACACCCACGACAAGCCGGAGCCGATCGAGCCTGGAAAAATCTACCGCTTCGACATCAGCGTCGAGCCGATGGCGCATCGCTTCAAGAAGGGCAATCGGATCAGATTGGAAATCGTCAACGGCGACTCGGTGGTCACCGACGTGCTGTGGACCCACTATTACATCCCGAGCAAGATCGGCGCCGATACGATCTATCACTCGGCGGAGCACCCTTCCGCGCTTACCTTGCCGGTGATGGAAGGGGCGTGAGGCAGATCGCGGCCGTCGCGACCTTTAGACTATTGCTAAAGCCGCTCGCCGAGGAAATGCATCAGCCGCGGCGCCAGAAAACCCGAATAGCTGCCGGGCACGTCGATCGGGTCGCTCATCCAGTAATGCGGCGCGCCGGGCACGACGCAGGGCCGCACGAAGATGCCGGCCTGCTTGAGCGCGAGCTGGAACGGGTCGGTCTGCAATTTCTTGTCGACCAGGTCGTCCTCGGTGCCGCTCACCAGCAAAACGCCGATCGCGCTGTTGGCATAGGTGGCGTAGCTCAACGGCGAAGCGTCGAAATAGACCTGCCGGTTTTCCATCGGCGACGCCCCGATGAACTTTTGGAAATTGTTGTCGCGCCCGCCTTGCAGCTGATAATTCGTCCACATCGCCACCGCGTCGTAGATGCCGTAGACGCCGATCAGCGCCTTCACGCCGGCATCGGTCGAGGCGAAGGGGTCCTGCGGATAGGCGCCGAGGAATTTCTTGCCGGAGAGTGCCGCAAGCGCCGCGAGATGGGCGCCGGCCGAAGCGCCGAGGAGGCCGATGCGGTTAGGGTCGATGCCGAAACCGCCCGCCTTGCCGCGCAGGAACTGCACGCCGGCGAGCACGTCCTGCACGGCTTCCGGAAAAGCCTTTTGCTTTGCCGCAAGGCGGTAGCTGATGGAGAACAGCGCGATGCCGCGCGAAGCCAGATAGGCGCCCCAATATTGGAACACGCCGCGCGCGCCTTGGACCCAGCCGCCGCCGTGAACGGCGACAAGCGCGGGGGCGGCCTTGGCGTCGTCTTCGGGCAGATAAAGATCGCCCAACAGCTCAACGCCGTCATGGTTGGCGTAGGCGATGCCGCTCTGCAGGGTGAAATTGTCGTCCGGCATTTCCTCGCCTCCAGCCCTGAGCCACACGCAATGGCAAAACGCGATTGCCGTGGTAGAACACCGGGCCAGGTTTGAGAAGATGTTACGGAGCATGATCCCGAAAAGTGGCTACCGGTTTTCGGATAAGATCATGCAAAAAGACAGGGGAGGGCGATGTTGCAAGCGGCTCGGAGTGGGGAAGGATCGCTCGTCGTCGACGGCCTGCGCATCGACATGATCGAGCGCGGCTCGGGGCCGACGGTTCTCTTCCTCCATGCCGAGAACGGCATCGAGCCGGCCCTGGCGGCGATCGACGAACTTGCCAAAACCGCGCACGTCATCGCGCCGACCCATCCGGGGTTCGGCCGCTCGGAACTGGCGCCCGGCATGCGCACGGTCGACGATCTGTCCTATTTCTATCTTGATTTTCTCGATCAGCTCGACCTTGCCGATCTCACGGTGGTCGGCGTGTCGCTCGGCGCCTGGATCGCGGCCGAGATCGCGGTGAAGTCGACGGCGCGGATGACGCGGCTCGTGATGGCGAACGCCGTCGGCGTCAAGGTCGGCGATCGCGAGACCCGCGACATCGCCGATATCTTTGCGATCACCGATCAGGAATATCTCGACATCGCCTATTGCGATCCGAATGCCGGGCGGCGCGACTTCAAGGCGCTGCCCGACGCCGAGGTCCAGGCGGCGGCGCGGGCGCGCGAAGCGACGGCGCGGTTTGCCTGGTCGCCCTATTTCCATGATCCGCGGCTGAAAAGCCGGCTGCATCGCATCGACATTCCGACGCTGTTCCTCTGGGGCACGCATGACCGCATGCTGAGCGAGGCCTATGGCCGCGCCTTTTGCGCCATGATCCCGGGCGCGCGCTTTCAGCCGATCGAGCGCGCCGGCCATTTCCCGGACCAGGAGCAGCCCAAAATTTTCGCCGAGCAAGTGCTCGCATTCGCGGCTGGCAAATGACGGTGACGAGGCAGGAAACGTGCCGATGAAAGTCTATCAGTTCAGCGAACAGCCCTATTACCCGACCTGGAACGATCATTCCGGCTCGCTGCGCGTCATCCTGCCCAACCGCAAATGCGATCCGCGCGTCGCCGCCGATCTGTTCCATCGCTATTACGACGAGTACCAGCTCTGCGACGAGCTCGGGCTCAACATCATGCTCAACGAGCATCATCAGAGCGCGACCTGCATGTCGTCGACGGTGGTGGTGGGCTTGTCGATCCTGGCGCGCGCCACCAAGAAGGCGCGGCTTCTGGTGCTCGGCTATCCGATCGGGCACCGGCCCGATCCGCTGCGCGTCGCCGAGGAGCTCTCGACCATCGACGTGATCTCGCGCGGCCGGCTCGATATGGGTTTCATCAAGGGCATCCCCTACGAAATCGCGGCGTCGAACCGTAATCCGACCGAGCTGATGGACCGCTTCTGGGAGGCGCATGATTTCATCATCAAGGCGATGACCAGCCACGACGAGAACTTTCAATTGGGAAGGCGAGTTCTTCCATTATCGCCAAGTGAACATCTGGCCGCGGGTGTGGCAGGAGCCGCATCCTCCCGTGTGGTCGACGACCGGCAGCACCACCCAGGCCCGCGTGCTCGGCGAGCGCGGTTATGTGATGGCGACGCTCGGCACCGGCTTCGGCACCCGCAAGATTTACGACGCCTATCGCCAGGCTTACGTGGCGAAGTTCGGCAAGGCGCCCGGCGCCGACCGCTTCGCCTATCTGGGCCTCGTCGCGGTCGTCGCACGACGAGGCGGAGGCGCGCCGGCGCGGCCAGCTTATCGCCGGCTATCTGCGCACCAGCGCCATCGTGCATGTGCCGTTCCGCAATCCGCCGGGCTATATGCCGGTCGAGGACAATGCGCGGATGCTGCGCGGCGAAACGCCGCCGCGCGGCTTCACCAAGGACCGCCGCCCGATCAATATCCACGCCTGCAGCACCGAAGACCTGATCGATGCCGGCATCCTGTTCTGCGGCACGCCGGACCAGGTCTATGGCCAGCTCGTCGAATTCTGCGAGCACTGCGGCGGCATGGGCAATCTGTTGATGATGGGTCACGGCGGCGAGCTCACGCCCGCGCAGACCGTCGACAATCTCACGCTGTTCTCCCGCGAAGTGCTGCCGCGGCTCGAAGCCTATCAGCAGCCCGATGCGGAGGCGGCCGCTGCCGCGGTTGCGGCGTAATGGGTCGCCGGCTGTTCAAAAGCTGGCGCAATCCTTGATCTCGGCGCCAGTCTGGCTCATTGCTCTCGCGCCGCGCCGATCGAGTAAGTTGTTGAGCCAATAACCGCCATGACCACGCGTATCACCATCCGCAAGCCGGACGACTGGCACCTGCACGTTCGCGACGGCGACATGCTCAAGGCGGTGCTGCCGTTCACCGCCGCGAAGTTCGGCCGCGCCATTTTGATGCCGAACCTGGTGCCGCCGGTGCGCACCACGGCCGAATGCGTCGCCTATCGCGAGCGGGTGCTGGCGGCGCTGCCGCAAGGTTCCGCGTTTCAGCCGCTGATGACCTGTTACCTCACCGACGACACCGATCCGGACGATGTCGAACGCGGCTTTCGCGACGGCGTCTTCACCGGCGTAAAACTTTATCCGGCCAATGCCACGACCAATTCCGCCTTCGGCGTCACCGACTACGGCAAAGTGTTCCGCGTGCTCGAGCGCATGGAAAAGATCGGCATGCCGTTTCTGATCCACGGCGAATATGTCGCGCCCGATATCGATATTTTCGATCGCGAGGCGGTGTTCATCGACCGGCTGCTGTCGAAATGGGTCAGGCAATTTCCCGGCCTGCGCATGGTCATGGAGCATCTGTCGACCAAGGAAGGCGCCGATTTCGTGGCGAGCACGGCGCCGCAAGTCGCCGGCACCATCACGCCCTATCATCTGATGCTGACCCGCAACGATTGGTTCGGGCATGGGCTGAAGCCGTTCATGTATGTGATGCCGGTGATCAAAACCGCGCGCGACCGCGACGCCTTGCGCAAGGCCGCGACCTCGGGCGCGGCCTGCTATTTTCTCGGCACCGATTCCGCGCCGCATCCCTATGCGAAGAAGGTTGCGACCACCGTCACGCCCGGCATGTTCAACGCGCCGGTCGCGATCGAGACCTATGCGCAGGTCTTCGAGGAGGAGGGCGCGCTCGACAAGCTCGAGGGTTTTGCGTCGCTCAACGGGCCGAAGCATTATCGCCTGCCGGTGAACGAGGCGACGATCACTTTGGAAAAGACGCCTTGGACGGTGCCGGAGGAAGCCAAGGTCGAGGGTCCCGACGAGCGCGCTTTGATCTATCGTGGCGGCGAGACTATTCCCTGGCAGGTGGTCGGGTAGGAGACGACGATGACGGGCTTTCCTGACAAGGCGGTGATGGCGGAACTGACGGCAAAAATGCTGCTCGAGGTCGATGCCGTCCGCTTCATGACCGACAAGCCGTTCATCTACACGTCCGGCTGGGCGAGCCCGGTCTATACCGATTGCCGGCGGCTGATCTCGTTCCCGCGCGTCCGCCGCACCCTGATCGATTTCGGCGTGTCGACGATCGAGCGCGAGGTCGGCTTCGAGCAATTCGATGCGGTGGCGGGCGGCGAGACCGCGGGCATTCCGTTCGCGGCCTGGATGGCCGACCGGCTGATGCTGCCGATGCAATATGTGCGCAAGAAAGCCAAAGGCTTTGGCCGTAACGCCCAGATCGAGGGCCACTCGAAGCCGGCGATCGCGTGCTCTTGGTCGAGGACCTGACCACCGACGGCCGCAGCAAGGTCAATTTCTGCCAGGCGCTGCGCGACGCCGGCGCCGTGGTCGAGCATGTGTTCGTCTTTTTCTTCTACGACATATTTCCGGAGGGCAAGAAAATCCTCGCCGATCTCGGCATTACGTTGCATTCGCTCGCCACCTGGTGGGACGTGCTGGAGGTGGCGAAGAAGAGCGGCCGTTTCGACAAGGGCAAGCTCAAGGAAGTCGAAAAATTCATGAAGGATCCCAGCGCCTGGTCGAAGGCGCATGGCGGCGCCGCGCAGGCGGCGGAATAATTCACGCGTCATGCCCGGCCTTGTGCCGGGCATCCCGATAATGATGCGCTACGCATCTGAGGATCGAGATGGCCGGGACAAGCCCGGCCATGACGACAGGAAAGCAAGGGCAGGAAAGAGCAAATGACTGATCGTGTTGCGGATGTGATCGTCGTCGGCGCCGGCAATGCGGCGTTTTGTGCGGCGCTGGCGGCGCAAGAGCAGGGCGCCAAAGTCATCATGTGCGAGGCGGCGCCGGAGGATGAATCCGGCGGCAATAGCCGTTTTACCGCGGGCTCGATCCGCGTCGTCTATAACGGCATCGACGACATCAAGACATTGGTGCCGGATCTCACGCCCGCGGAAATCGAGACCACCGATTTCGGCACCTATACGGCCGATCAATTTTACGACGACATGGCGCGGGTGACGCAAAATCGCGCCGATCCGGACCTGGTCGAACTTCTCGTCACCAAGAGCTTCGATTCGCTCAATTGGATGCGCAACAAGGGCGTGCGGCTCATTCCGATCTACGGAAGACAGGCCTTCAAGATCGACGGCAAGTTCAAATTCTGGGGCGGGCTGACGGTGGAATCCGTCGGCGGCGGGCCGGGCTTGATCAATATGCTCACCGAGTTCGGCGAAGAAGCGCGGCATCGACATCCATTATTCGACGCGCGGCATGGATCTGTTGTTCGACGGCAATCGGATCGAGGGTCTGCGCGTGCGCGAGCATGGCGAGGTGCGGGAACTGCGCGCCAAATCGGTCGTGCTCGCCTGCGGCGGCTTCGAAGCCAATCCGGAATGGCGCACACGCTATCTGGGGCAAGGCTGGGATCTCGCCAAGGTGCGCGGCTCCCGTTACAACACCGGCGACGGCATCCGCATGGCGCTCGATATCGGCGCCGCGCCGCGCGGCAATTGGTCGGGCTGCCACGCCGTGCAATGGGAAATGAACGCGCCGGAATTCGGCGATCTCGCGGTCGGCGATCAGTTCCAAAAACACTCTTATCCGTTCTCGATCATGGTCAACGCCACCGGCAAGCGCTTTGTCGACGAGGGCGCCGATTTCCGCAATTACACCTATGCCAAATACGGCCGCGTCGTGCTGGAACAGCCCGGCCAATTCGCCTGGCAGATCTTCGATCAGAAGACCAAGCACCTGCAGCGCGACGAATACCGCATCCGGCAGATCACCAAGGTGACGGCGAACACCATCGAGGAGTTCGCGCAGAAGCTCGAAGGCGTGAATGCCGCGGAGTTCGTGAAAACCGTCAAGGAATGGAATGCCGCGGTGCGTACCGATGTGCCGTTCAATCCGAACGTCAAGGACGGCCGCTCGACGACGGGCCTTGCCATCAACAAAAGTAATTGGGCGAACACCATCGACGCGCCGCCCTACGAAGGCTATGCGGTGACCTGCGGCGTCACCTTCACGTTCGGCGGTTTGCGGATCAATACCGAAGGTGAGGTGCTCAATACCGACTACCAGCCGATCCGCGGTCTTTACGCTGCGGGCGAATTGGTCGGCGGCTTGTTCTATTTCAATTATCCGGGCGGCTCCGGCCTGATGTCGGGCACCGTGTTCGGCAGGATCGCCGGCACCTCGGCCGGCCGCGCCGGCAAGAACTGATAGGCAGAAATGGCCGGAGCCGAGAAAACAAATCCGCCTTGGCCGACCGAATTGCGCCTGCACAAGGACCGCAAGACCTTGACGGTCGGCTTCGATAACGGCGAGAGCTTCGATCTGGCCGCCGAATATCTGCGCGTGCGTTCGCCGAGCGCCGAAGTCCAAGGTCACTCGCCAAGCGAGCGGCGCACCGTTCCCGGCAAGGAAAATGTGCAGATTCTCGAATTGCACCCGATCGGCAATTATGCGGTGCGGCTCGTATTCGACGACATGCATTCGACCGGGATTTTCAGCTGGGAGTATCTGTCCGAGCTTGGCCGGAATCACACCGATTACTGGCGCGCCTATCTGACCGAACTTGCGGAAAAGAAGCTGTCGCGTTCCGCGGCATCAAAATAAAAATGCGCCGAATTTTATTTTTGCTTTGCCTATAATCTTTGCCGCGATGGTAACGGCTCGCTCGGTTCCCATCGGTAAGTTCCCTTACGCATGAGATTGATGCGTATTCGGGCATACCAGTGCAACAAGGGGCGACTTCAGCAAGGTGAGAGGACCAACTCATGAGCCAGACGGCTGATGCGGGCAATCTGCTTTGGAAGTTTTTGCATAATGAACAGGCGGCGACGGCGATCGAATATGGCCTGATCGCAGCCGGCATAGCGGTAGCGATCATCGCCACCGTGGCGGCGCTCGGAACCAACCTCAATACGACCTTCTCGAGCGTTTCGACGGCTGTGAAGTAACGGCACTCCGCTGCGGAACGTCGATGATCGGTCAACCCCGCAGCGGCATAATCCCTGACGGCACGGCGTATTTTTGAACCGCCGGCGGACCTAACGCGGCCCTGGTTTCCCGGCGTTCGGCACCAGGGCCGTTTGCGTTGTCAGGTGCCACCCTCATCGCAGGCTCGCGAGCGAGTTTTGCAGGCCGCACGCTCATTCGATGCGGCATTTTGCGGCCATGGTTGACGCAGTCTTCTCGTAACAGGTTGGGCGTGGGCAGGCTGCGTCACGGGCAGTTGCCCGCTGTTCAGGCCTCGAGAAAATGCTAGGATGATCAAGGGTAGCCAAAAAGTGCTGCCATCTAGGGAGGAAAATCCGATGAAATTCTTTAGTTTGACTGCTGTTGCGTTGGCTGGCGTTCTCGCTGCGGGCGCGGCCAATGCCCAGCAAGCCGCGGCGCCTGCGGCGCCCGATCTCAATGCCATTCCCGATCAGATGCCGTTCAACATTCCTCTTGGCACGCCGATCTCGGTGGATCGGGCCCAGGGATTGGTGCAGGCCGCGGTCGCGGAGGCCAAGAAGCGTAACTGGGCGATGAACGTCGCCGTCGTCGATCCGAATGGCGATCTCATTGCCTTTGAGCGCATGGATGGGGCACAACTTGCCTCGATCTCCATTTCGCAACACAAAGCGCGCACCGCCGCACGCTATCGCCGCCCGACGGTGGCGTTCGAGAACGCGGTGCAAAAGTTCGGTTTCAACTACATCCTGACGCTTGACGACGCCATTGCCTCGCGTGGCGGCATCCCGCTGGTCGAGGGCGGCAAGCTCATCGGCGCGGTCGGATGCTCCGGCGGCACCGGTTCCCAGGACGAGGCGACCTGCACGGCCGCCGCGAATACCATCAACAAAACGCAGTAAATTCTCCCGCGTTCGCCGGGTTTCTGAAGACATGCGGGACGAGGGCGGCAGCAGTGCCGCCCTCGCTTTGTTCAGAGAAGGGCGGGGCGGCAGCAATGCCGCCCTCGCTTTGTGGGAGCGTCACGTGGCGGCGATGCTGCCTTCGTTGCGTCATAGAATCGGATATGAGGGAGCGGATACGGCAGCGCAGGCCGCGAAGCAGCGAAGGATGAGCGATATGACAGGCGGGCGGAACCGTCGCTGGCTGCCGTTTCTCCTCGCCGTCGCGCTGATGCTGCCGCCGGCGCTGGTGCGCGGACAGTCGGCGAGCCCGGCCATCCCGCCGAACCTCGCGGCTGCGGTGGCGCAATATCGCCGCGCGCTTGAAGACTATAACAGCGCGCGTCAGGTCTATGCCGCGGTCGCCGGCGCCTATTGGCGCTCCATCACCGAAAAGCGCCAATTACGCAACTCGAAACGCGCGCATGGCGAGGCGCTGGCGCTCGACGACTACGTGCTCGATCAGCCGCCCGTCTATTCTGGGCCGCCGAAACCCCGCAATCCGCTGCAACCCGAAGCGCCGGAGCGTCCGCCCTATGTGCCGGTCGTCGCCGATTTTCTCGCCGCGGCGCTTAAGGAATTCAAGTTCAGCCCGCGGCTGCCGCAAAACGACGGCGAGTTCAAACGCGCTTATGCGATCGCGGCGTCGTCCGCCGGTCTGACCAAAGACCAGGCGGTGCGTATCTACTCGTTCGAGGCGACCGGAAACGGCAATTACGATGTCGAGGCCGGGCTCGAGTATAACAAGCACGGGCGCGCAATCACGACGGCGCTCGGCTATAATCAATTGCTGGCGACCAACTCGGTCGAGATCGTCGCCGAGAGCGGCAATCAATTCTTAGCCAGGCTGTCGGCCGAAGCGGCGCGGTCGCCAAACGGCCAGAATCTGTCGCTCAACGGCAAGATCGAGACCTTGCGCAAAATGATCGTCTTTGCGCGCAGCGTTCCGGATGCCTGGGATCAGCATGAAATGCTGGCCGCCACGCCGAAGGGTCTCGGCGTGCATGCGCTCAACCTCGACCTCGATCTCGGGCCGCTGCTGCAAACCCAGAAGCTTTTGGATTCGGTCGTATTTGCGCACCGTAAGGGATGGACCGCGACCCTGAGCGCGGCCGAACTCGAAATGATGAACCTCACCGGCGACGGCAACGGCTTCGACATGGTGACGATGCCGCCGGTGTGGCGCGACAAGGTGCCGACGGCGAATTTCTTTCGCCCCAGCGGCTATGCGGATAATCCGGTGGCGCAGCGAAACAATGTCGTCGCCAAGCTGATCGCGGCGACCGACGCCCGCATGGACGAAGAGATAAAGAAGCCGGGCGCGCGCGAGCTCGCTGCGGCGTTCCGCTGACCGGGACGAACACGCGCTGCGCAGCCTCAGTCGGTGTGGGTTCCGGGGGCCTTGGAAGTGCGCTGCAGCCGATCGCGCTTATGGCGAATGTTCATTTGTACGCCCCAGTCGGATGAGTGCTGCAGATTTTGGGCGCCAGTGCCAAGTTGCGGCGACGGATCCTTTATGACCGGAGCTTTGACGCGGACCGGCGCCGCATTGACCTTGACGCCGAGGCCTTGCGCATCCGCTTCGCAAGCCGGGAGTGCGAGCCAGGTGAGCGCGGCTATGACGACGCCGATTCTGCAAATGCGTGCCATGATCGTCTCCCCGGAGTAACGTGCCTGCAAGTGACGGCTAAAGTGGTCCTGGAGCGGATTCGGCCTCAATTGGGCAAATGGCCGTTGTTCGCCGATAACTCCAGGCTCGCGGCGATGATACCACGGGGTCGTGGCCCTGTAAGCCGTATCGCGCAGGACGGCTTGCGCTGTGTTTCCGGGTGGTTGGCGTCCAATTTCGCTGGGATCGCCTATGCTTAGCCCCAATCCGGCGGCGTCTTGGAGTCTGTGGTATTCGCATCACGCTTGCGGCCGCAGTGGATCGACGCCCACTAAACTCCTAGCCAAACGCGGAAGTGTCTCTCTATAATTTGCGGAGAATCTGCGTGTCGGGCGACGGCATGAACGCATCCCGTATTTGGCAGTTGGTCCTGACGTTAGCGACGTTGGGAGTGATCTGGGCCAGCACCACGCCGGCCCAGGCTCAGCTGGCGGCCGGCTGCACGTGCCCCGCGGGTTTTGCCCCAGCGTCAGGGTCGACGTGCTCTTTTTCTCCCACGGTGGGCGTTGTCGTCTCGAGGGCGGCAATCTGTCCGCTGCGCAATGTCAATGTAGGCCAGATCGCGGCCTCGCAGCAGCAGCAGTCATTTTGGGGCGTCAATCAGATGCTCCAGCAAAAACGCGACCAGCTCCAAGCCA
Source organism: uncultured Alphaproteobacteria bacterium (assembly GCA_963696555.1). GTDB lineage: Bacteria > Pseudomonadota > Alphaproteobacteria > Rhizobiales > Xanthobacteraceae > BOG-931. The sequence continues at coordinate 351,241 of CAVOKR010000029.1, forward strand.
CGCCCGTTATCCGCACGGCGAGTTCGGGGATTTCCGGTTATGCGTCCTCCGACCTCGATGCGGACTCGCATGCACTGTCGTATTCGGGTTCAAGCCAATCGCCGAAAGCCGATCCGTTCGCCGGCCTCATCAACCAGGCGGCGCCTGTCCAGACCAATCCGGTATTTGGTGGCTGGGTGCAGGGCCTGGCGGATTGGGAGCACGACAACCCGCTGTCGTCGGCCGATCTCGGTCGCTTCAACAGCACCTATACGGTGCAGGGCGGGTTCGACCGCACGACATTGGGAGTTTTGTCCGGCGACGATGCGTGGGTGTTCGGTATCGTTTCGAGCGAGACCTCATCGCGCGTCAGCTTCGACAACACGCCGACCAGTCTGAAATTAACGGGCCCGGGCGTCGGCGCCTATACCGAGTATGTGCGGGGCGGGTTTTCCACGGACCTGACGGCGAAATTCGACTTTCTGCAAATGACGCAGGATTTCGGCGGCGTCGCGCCCGACGCATCGGTGAGCGTACTGAACTCGGGCTTCAGCGGCAATGTGCAATACAAATTCAGCGGAACGCATAACGAATTCCTTGAACCCACCATGGGATTCTCGCTGACGCATGTCAGCTTCGGCGGCGGCGGTGCCGCACTCAATTTGGAGGATGGTTATACGGTTCGGCTGCAGGCCGGTGCCCGCGTCGGCAAGACTTGGGATCTCGGTCAGGGCATGAGCGTCGACGCCAATTTCAAGGCGCTGGTCTATGGCGATGCGGTCGGTCAGGGAACGGTCGCGAGCGGCGTGACGGTCGGCGGCGTTCTGCCGCTTGCGCCGACCGATGCGGGCTTGATCCGGGCCGAACTCGATCCCGAGATCTGCTTTAATCTGCCGAACGAATACAGCGTGACGGTTTCCGGGCAGGCGCGTTTTGGCGAAGCTGTCGCCGGTGGATCGGTCGGCGTTAATCTGCGAAAGCAGTGGTAGTCCGCTTGCGGCGCGGCGGACGGCAGGTCCCGAATAAGACGTTGCGAAGCCGGATTCGCCCGTTACCATAGTCTCCGCTGTCATCAGTTCGCAGTACGCTTTTAGGGGCGACATGAGGCGACGCGAATTCATTGTGCTTTTGTCCCGGGCGGCCGCGGCTTTGCCGTCGCTCTGGCCGCTTGCACTGCGCGCCGAAACTCAGACGACGACCGATCAGCCCGCGGCATCCGATCAATCAAATTCAGCGCCGGCGCCGCCGGCTGTTGACGATTCCGTGGGGCAGGTCGCGACCCTCGACGGCAGCGCAACCGTCAAGCGCGGCGACGCGGCAGCGGTCGCGCTGAAAATCGCCGATTCCATATTCGTCAACGATGCGCTGCAGACCGCGCCGGACTCCTCGCTCGGCGTCACCTTCGACGACCAGACGACGTTCAGCCTGTCGGCGAACACGATGCTGGTCGTCGATAAGTTCCTCTATGCGCCGGACGGCAAGGACAATGCCGGTTCGTTCCATATCGGGACGGGTAGTGCAGCCTTCGTCGCCAGTCTCGTCGCCAAGACCGGCGACATGCGGATCACGACCGATACGGTGGCGCTCGGCATTCGCGGCACGACCGGTGTGGTCGATGTTCCGGAAACGGGCCCCGCGCCCGCCGTGGCGCCGACCATAAAGCTCTATCCCGACACCGACGGACACGTCGGGCGGATCGAAGTTTCCGACTATAATGGCAACCAGCTCGGCACCTTGACGCAGGGCGCCAGCGCCTTTTCGATCCGTGCGGCCGGAGGCGGCAATTTTACGGCGGTGCCGTATCAAATTCCACCGAACGAAGCCGTCCGCGATCGCGGTGTGTTGCAGCGGCTGACGGTTTCACATGACGCTCGGCCGCCAGATGATCTTCCAGCGCCAGCAATTGCGTGGCCCGAACCGGCTACAGCCTAACGGTCCGCCTGGCGGCGGACGCAACGGGCCAGGCGGCCCGAATAACGGCAATAATAATAACAAACTCAACGAGAATAATAAGAACAACAATCTCAATGAGAATAATAAGAACAACAAGCTCAATGAGAATAACAAGAACAATAGGCTCAATGAGGAAAATAGGCGCGACCGCAGAGGTAACAACAATGGCCAGAACGGTTCGCTAAACACGGGTCCCGGTCTAGGCGGCAATCGACCGCTCGGTGGCGCGAGGGCGCCGCGTGTGCTCGTACCGAAGATCAACGCGCCGAGGCTGAAGCTTTAACCCGTCGGTAGCAAAAGGATCGTCAAAAAATGAAAGCCTATCAACTGCCCAAAGCCGGCGCCGGCATCGAGGCGCTGGCCCAGGTCGAACGCGCCGAGCCGAAGCCCGCCTATCGTCAGGTTCTGGTCAAAGTCAAAGCCTGCTCGCTCAATTTCCGCGATCTCGGAATGGTGCGTGGCACTTACCGGGTGCCGATACGCGATAACATCATCCCGTTGTCCGATGGCGCCGGCGAGGTTGTCGAAACCGGTCCCGGCGTGACCCGGGTCAAGGTCGGCGACCGCGTCGCCGGCTGCTTCTTTCAGCGTTGGCCGGGCGGTGAATCGGCAGCCGACGTCCATACCAGTGCGCTTGGTGGCGGCGTCGACGGCATGCTCGCGGGCTATGCTTTGCTCGAGGAAGACGGCGTCGTGAAAATCCCGCCGCATCTGACTTTGGAAGAAGGCGCGACGCTGCCCTGCGCCGGCGTCACCGCCTGGCACGCGATGATGGAGCACGCCAAGCTCAAGGCGGGTGACACGATCCTGCTGCAAGGCACCGGCGGCGTTTCGATCTTCGGCTTGCAATTCGCGCACGCGATGGGCATCCGCGCCATCATAACCTCGTCGAGCGACGAGAAGCTGAAACAGGCTCAAGCGCTCGGCGCCGCGTTTGGCATCAACTACAAGACTACGCCCGACTGGCAGAAAGCGGCATTGGACTTTACCGGCGGCCGCGGCGTCGATCATGTCATCGAAGTCGGCGGCGCCGCGACCTTGACGCGATCGTTTGGCGCCATCCGGGTCGGCGGCAAGATCAGCATGATCGGCGGCTTGAGCGGCGGCGCGACCGAGCTCAATCCGGGATTGATCTTCAGCCGCCGGGCCAATGTGCAGGGTATTTCCGTCGGTTCGATGCAGATGTTCGAGGCGATGAACCGCGCCATCGAAGTCAATGCGATAAAACCTGTGATCGACAAGGTATTCGCATTCGAAGAGGCGCCTGAGGCCTACCGCCACATGGCCTCGGGTGCGCATTTCGGCAAGATTGTCATCACAGTGGGATGACGAAACAAGAAACGTAAGGAGGGATTGCCGTGGTTTATCGACTGCGCTCCGTCGCGGCCGTCGGGCTGGCTTGTATTGCAGGGAGCCTCGGGCTCGCTGCAAATTCCGTCATGGCCGAGGACTATCCGAGCCGGCCGATCACCGACATTGTGGCCTCGACGGCGGGCGGCGGCACCGACATCGTGTCTCGTATCGTCGGCCAACAATTATCCAAACAACTCGGCCAGCCCATTGTGGTCGAGAATCTCGCCGGTGCCGGTTCGCTCACCGGCACGGTTGCGGCCGCCAAGGCAACGCCGGACGGCTACACGCTGCAGACCGGCCTCACCGCCAGCATGGCGGTAAATCCGAGCCTGTTCGCGCATCTGCCCTACGATCCGGTCAGCGATTTCGAACCGGTGGGGATGCTGGCCAAGTTTCCCTTCGTTATCGTGGTGAGCAAGAATTTCCCGGCGCAATCGGTCGGAGAACTCATCGCGATGGCGAAGGCGAAGCCCGGCGAGATCAATTACGCCTCGGCCGGCAACGGCACCGGGCAGCATTTGTCGATGGAGCTGTTCAAGCTGATGAGCGGCATCAATCTCACGCACGTGCCGTATCGCGGGGCGCAGCCGGCCTATGCGGACGTCATATCGGGCCAGGTGCCGGTGTTCTTCGACAATCTGGCGAGCGCCTTGGGCCAGATCAGAGGCGGTAACGTGCGGGCGCTCGCCGTCTCCGGCACCAAACGATCGCCCTTGTTGCCGGACGTGCCCACGGTCGCCGAGGCCGGCGTACCGGGTTATGAAAATTATGTGTGGTTCGGCTTATGGGCGCCGAAAAATACGCCGCAGCCGATCATCGACAAGCTTCATACCGAGATACAAAAGGCGCTGGTCAATCCGGCCGTGAAGGACCGTATCGAGGCCGATGCCGGCGAGCCGTTCGACATGCCGCTCGCCGACATCAAACCATTCCTCAAAAAAGAAATCGCCAAGTGGGCGGAAGTGGTCAAAAAGGCGGGCGTAACGGTGCAGAATTAGCATCCGTGGAACGCCGCAAATTTGCCTTTCGGCGATATGGCGGATGTTTTCCGCTTCCGCGGACCACCCGCACTTTCGTGAAGCCGGCGGACGTCAGGCCGCTTCGGCGTGCTGATTGACGTCGCTCTTTGCTATTTTTGTCAACGTTTCGTCGGCTTTCTTCTCTTCCGAGAGCGTCGCGTCGAGAAGCCTTACGGATTCCTTCAGGCCTAGTTCCTCTGCCCAGGTGCGCAACGTTCCGTAGCGCGACATTTCATAATGCTCGACGGCCTGTGCGGCCGCCAGCAGACCCGCGTCGAGTGCCGGAGTGCCCTTATATTCTTTCATGACCTCCTGGCCTTCCTCGATGATGCCCATGATGGCGTCGCAGGTCTTGCCGCGCGGCGCCTCATCGATTTCGGCGAAAATCTTCTCGAGCCGTTCGACATGACCTTCGGTCTCGGTCTCGTGATGTTCGAAGGCTTGCTTCAACACGCTCGACTGCGCAGCCTTAGCCATCTTGGGAAGCGCGCTCAGGATTTTCTTCTCGGCGAAGTAGATGTCCTTCAGGGTGTCGTGAAAAAGTTCGTGCAGATTCTTCTCGCTGGCCATGGCCAAGTCTCCGTTAAAGTTGTTGGACGCCCGTATTCCGGTCGCTGCTTTCGGCGCTATCGCGACATCTCGCCACGCTGGCGATACGCGTAGCCCGAATACTGGTTGTTCGGCTCACAAAAGTCCTCGTTGCCATGACGGGACGCCATGCACTGTGCCATCGAATTGAACGCACATTCCTGGTCGGGGCCCGTCAACAGACAAAAGGGGTAACTTGTTGTGGCCGACTGCGCGAACGCGCTTGGACCGGAAAACGCGACGGCCATCAGCACCCCGGCAACTACAGTAACAACGCGCATAACTTCTCCTGTTGTTTGGTTCTTTTGCCCACTGCGGCAACGACATCGAAAGGAATTTGTTCCGCTAGCGAAGGCATCAGCCATGCGCGCACTCTCTTCGCCGCGACGTATTCTCGATCCGAGTCCACCGCGTCATATGACGTGTTCCGACGACCAGGGAACCACGGTTCCTCGTCCTACTTGTCGGATCGGACTGCATTGGAGCGCAAGAGGTCGTCGATGCGTGAATTGGTATTCAAGTGCCCCACAACGAACAGGGAATTTTCGACGGGGATCGAGCTTGAGGAGGACAGCTTCAAGAGGCTGCAGGACACTCTCACCAAGGCTCAATGTCCTCATTGCGGAAGAAACCACACCCGGTGGACGACGGAAGGTCATCTGGACGAAAGCATTTCGTCAGATCAATTCATCAGGGAACTGGATCGAGCGATTCCGCCGCCACCTGTCGATGGCGCTTCGTTCCGATTTCCCCGGCCGTGGTCGATTGAGGAGAATGACGCTGCGTATTTCGTCGTCAGGGATGCGGACGGCCAGGCCTTGGCCTATGTCTATTTCGGAGGCGAACCAGGCACACAAAAGATGTCGAAGCGGATGACGCGCGACGAAGCGCGGCGCATGGCATCCACCATTGCGGATCTGCCGAGATTCTTACGGCCGCGGGCTATCATTTGTGACGAGTGACCGCACCGATGCGCATCGCGGGCTCGAAGCGTGATATTGCTTTACGCGCCCTTGACCTCGATCTGCACGTCGACATTGCCGCGGGTGGCGTGCGAATAGGGGCAGATTTTCTCGTGCGCTTCCTTCGCCAGTGCCGCGAGCTCGGCTTGCGGCAGGCTCGGGTCTTCGACAAGAAGCTTCACGGCAAGCCCGAAGCCGCCGCCGTCGCGCGGGCCGATCGATACGTTTGCGGTCACCCGGGCCTTGGCGGCGTCCTTCTTGTGCTGCTTGCCGACAAAATCGAGCGCGCCGCCGAAACAAGCCGCGTATCCGGCCGCAAACAGATGCTCAGGCGTGGTGGTATTGGGCTTGCCCGGGCCGCCCATTGCCTTCGGCACCGAAAGATCGGCGCTAACCGATCCGTCGCTCGCCTCGGTGTGGCCGTTGCGCCCGCCGGTCGCGGTGGCAGTTGCGGTGAAAAGCGGCTTGATGGTGTCCATGATTGCGCTCCGGTGAGGTAGCCCCCGCCGGCTAAGATATATCCGCAATCTGAGCGATGCACCTGGGCAGGGGCGATATCCCAGATGCGCTCGTCCGTGCGACGCCGAGCGATCAAAGAGCGATCTGAACGCTGCGGATTGCCGGCTGGGCGGTGTGGCTCGAATAGATGACAAGTCGCTGGTTCAGCCGGGCTAAAACGCGGCTAAGGATTCGCCGGGCTTGCTCCGTGTCGAGATGCTCGACGGGCTCGTCGAGGAGAACGAGCGGCTTCGTGCTCAGTAGGGCGCGTGCCAAGTTTAGCCGCTGTGCTTCGCCGAGCGACAGCATGTCCTGATCGATCCAGGCATCGAGCCCGCCGGCTGCGGCGATGCGGGTATCGAGCTCGACGGCGGCGAGGGCGTCCCAACACGCCGCATCGGGCGCGTCGGCCGCGAACAGATTTTCGCGCACCGTGTCGGAAAGAATCGCCGCGTCGTGCAGGCTCAGATGCGCCAGCGCACGCCGCCGCGCGGCGAGCAGCACGACGCCGTCGCCGGTGAAGCGGCCGCCGTTGTCCGCGCCGATCCACCCCGCGATCGCTTTGAGCAGCGTGGTCTTGCCGACGCCGCTCGCGCCTGTAAGCGCGGTCGGCCGCCCCACCTCGAAAGAAAGATTCAGCGCCGCGCCGAGGCTGCGGCCATCCGGCGTCACAAGCGGCACGTTCGTGAGCGTGAGATTTCGCGGCGCGACGAGCGGCAGGACCGATGGTGCGGCGGCACCCGGCGCGGCGTTCCACGGTTCGAGCCCTTGGCGCGCAGCGCGTTCGCGGACCCGGCCGAGCACGAGGCGCGACAGGCCGCCCGTGGTTTCTCCGAACGCAAGCCAGCTGAAGGCCACGAAGGCCGGCACCAGAAGCGTCTCGCCCCGGCCGCCCGTGTGCCATGCCGCGGCGAGCACGGCGAGGGCCGCCAAAGGCCCGACGAGACCAGCCGCCATATCGAGCACAGCCGACGCGCGCCGTTCCGCCAACTGTGCTGCCGCAGCGCTCGAAAAATCGGCAAAGGCCATCGACGAAATCTTTGCAAACGATCGTTCAGCCTTGAGCGGGACGATCGCGGCGAATGCCGCGCCGAGGAAGCGTCCGGCGCTGCGCTGCCGCGCGCGGACGGCCGCCCGATGCCGGGTCGCGTGCCGCATCGTGCGCCGTAAGAGGACGGTAATCGCGACGAGCGCGACAAGGATCGGAATGAGCGCAAGCTTACCGAGCCACGCGGTCGCGAGCAGCAACACGGCGACGGCCACAAGCGCCACCAGCGCCGGCATGCCGACACGCAGCCGCGCGTAGTCGACGTCCTCGACATCTTCCAGATAGTCGGAGAGCCGATCCTGATTGCCGAGTTGCCAGCTTGTCGCTCGCGTGACCGGCGCGGCAGCCATGGCGGCGAACAGGCCGGTGCGCCGGCGCACTTGATCGAGCAATGCTGCGCGATGGCCGACAATGCGTTCGCCGTATTTGCAGGCAGTCCTGCCGATCGCGAACAGCCGCACGAAGGCAGCGGGAGTGTGGAAATTGAACGTAAGCGCGGCCGGTCCAAGACCGGCGAGCGCCACTGCGCCCAGGAACCATATCGATACGCCGGTAAGGAGCACGCCCGAGAACGCCGCCGCTACGGCAAACACGATGGCGAGCAGCCAGGGAGACCGCCGGTTTTGCGACGCTGCCATGACCGGCGTTGCCGGTTCGCTCGGACCGATGGTGGTGAGAAGGCTCACGCAGCTGCCGCTTCGGTTTGTCTCGGCATGGCCAGAACAAAATGCCGGTCGGCCATTTCGATCAGCGCGTCGTCATGGGTGGCGACGATGACGAGACGCCGCCCCGCAGTTTCGCCCAGCACTTGCCGGACAAGATTTGCTGTTCTTGCATCGAGCTTGGCGGTCGGCTCGTCGGCAATAACCACACCATCCGCGATCAAAGCACGAGCAATTCCAAGCCGCATGCGCTGGCCGCCCGACAAGTTGGCGCCGCCTTCGGCGATGCGTGCATCGAGCCCGCCCGGCAGCAGCTTTTCATCGGTCAGGCCGACGCTCTCTGCCGCGCGAGAGAGCGCTGCAGGCAACGCAGCAGGGCTATTCCACGTGATGGCGTCGCGAAGCGTTCCAGCCGGCACATGGATGTCGGTCGATATCCAGCTACAGCCTGTTGTGATCAATCGCGGCAGAGCCGTAACTCCCGGCGCCGGGGCTTCGATTCCCGTCAACATGCGGAGCAAGGTCGATTTTCCGGCGCCGCTCGCTCCCGAAATGACGATCAGGCCGCTTGCCGGCCATTGCGCAACATCGAACCTGTCGAAGCAGTTAAAGTCGAATGGCCGGGCGACTGCGCTCTGCGTTCCGGCTTCGCCAAAGTACCAGTCAAGCTCTTTTGCCGCGGCTTCGCCTTCGGCCTTGATGTGATACTGCTCGGCATAGCGGCGAAACGGCGCGAAGAAATCGGCCGCGACCACGAGAATGAACAGGCTCTGCCACAGTTCAAGGCCGCTGAAGCCCGGCACGTGGACAAGGCCGAGGTGGCCGAGCCCGAGAAAGACGGCAAGCACGGCGATCGCGAGCGCTGAGAAGAAATCGATGACGCCGGCATTGAGAAACGCTACCGCGAGCACGCCCATGGTGCTGTCGGCATAGGCCGACATGCGGCGCTCGACTTTGCCGCGCTCGCGCGCGAAGGAGTGGTTCGCCAGGATCGTCGGTAGCGTGCGGATTCGATCGGAGAATTGCGCGGCAAGCCGGCCAAAGGCGCGTTCCTGCACTTGCGCCTTGCTGCGCACGGCCTCGCCCAGCAATACGAAGAAGACAATCATGATCGGAATGCCGCACAAGAGCGTGAGCGCCGCCGGCCACGAGACGATGCTGACGGCAATGGCGGCGCAGAGCGGCCCTATTGCGAGCATCGATTTTGCCGCGGCGTGGCTGATTGTCAGGCTCGCCAGCCGGTCGGGATGGCGTTGCAGGCCGGCGATCAACTGACCGGCGGGCCGAGAACGTGCCTGTGCCGGCGACATACGTATAAGTACGTAGTGCAGCTCGGCACGAATATTGTCCGCGACCTCCGTTTCGGCGCGCGCGGCTTGGCTATCGGCGAAGCAACCGAAGGCAGCCGATAACACAAGCGTGATAATCGCCACGCCGAAAGCGGATGCGGAAAAATTCCCCGCTTCTATCATCTGCCCCGCAAAAACTGCGAGGGACGCCGCAAAGCCGAGGCGCGACAGGCAACGCGCAATCTGCCAAGCCAGCGTTTTGCGCAGGCCACTCCTGCCGAGTTCGCGGGCGCGACCGAGCGCGCCGCCGGTATCGGATCGTGTTCCCGTCGCGGCCGACGGCTGTAGATCGTTGGCGTGCCGGAATAACTGCGACGCGTTGGGATCGTGCCGCATGGTTTCATGCCGGCTATATTCGCGCGACACGGATTGCGGCAGGGGTTCATGCGGCAAAGGTTCATGCGAGATGGCCATGTCCGCCTCAATGCACCGATCGTCTTTGCCGGTTTTTGATTTCGATCAAGGTCTGCGCTCCTCCCGCAGATATAGCAACGGCATCAATATAAGGGCTCACCATGACGAACCCGCTGCTGGTTGAACTGTCGCGGCTGCAGTTCGCGCTCACCGCGATGTATCACTTCCTGTTCGTGCCGCTGACGCTCGGCCTGTCCATTCTGCTGGCGATGATGGAGACCGTATATGTGATGACCGGTCGCACCATCTGGCGCGACATGACGAAATTCTGGGGTCTGTTGTTCGGCATCAATTTCGTCCTCGGTGTCGCCACCGGCCTCACCATGGAATTCGAGTTCGGCATGAACTGGGCCTACTACTCGCACTATGTCGGCGACATTTTCGGCGCGCCTCTCGCTATCGAAGGTCTGATGGCCTTCTTCCTGGAAGCGACCTTCGTCGGCTTGTTCTTCTTCGGCTGGGGCAAGTTGTCGCCGCGCGCGCATCTCGCCGTGACCTGGCTGATGGCGCTCGGCACCAATTTGTCGGCGCTCTGGATCCTCATCGCCAACGGCTGGATGCAGCATCCGGTCGGCGCCGCCTTCAATCCCGACACCATGCGCATGGAAGTGACCGACTTCATGGCCGTGCTGTTCAATCCGACCGCGCAGGCGAAATTCGTGCACACGGTGTCGGCGGGCTATGTCTGCGGCACGGCCTTCGTGTTGGGCATCTCGGCGTTCTACATCCTGCGCGGGCGGCACCTCGAGCTCGCCAAGCGGTCGTTTGTGATCGCCTCGGCGTTCGGCGTGGCGTCGGCGCTGTCGGTCATCGTGCTCGGCGACGAGAGCGGCTACACCATCACCGACGACCAGAAGATGAAGCTCGCCGCGATCGAGGCGATGTGGGAGACGGAGCCGGCGCCGGCGCCCATCACCGCGTTCGGCATTCCCGACATGCAGACGCACACGACGAACTACGCCTTCCAAATTCCCTGGGTGATGGGACTGATCGGGACGCGCTCGATCAGCGAACAGATTCCAGGGATTTTCGATCTGGTGCAGCACGCCGAAGCCCGCATCCAGAACGGCTTGACCGCCTATGCGGCATTGCAAAAGTTCAAGGCAAACCGCAACGACACCACCGCGCGTGTCGCCTTCCTCAAGTCGAGCGAGGATATGGGTTATGCGCTGCTGTTGAAGCAATACATCGACGATCCGCTGAAGGCGACGCCGGAACAGATCCGTGACGCGGCATGGTCGACGGTGCCGAGCGTGCCGTCGCTGTTCTTCGCCTTCCGCTTCATGGTGTTGTTCAGTTTTATCCTGCTCGGCGTGTTTGCCACCTCGCTGTGGTACACCATGCGTGAAGCCGAAGCGCCGCGCTGGGTGTTCCGCATGGCGTTGTGGGTGCTGCCGCTGCCGTGGCTCGCCGCGGAATTGGGCTGGTTCGTCGCCGAGTTCGGCCGGCAACCCTGGATCATCGACGGCGTGCTGCCGACTTTCCTCGCGACATCCGAGCTCGGCATCGCCGATCTTGCGATCACGATCATCGGTTTCACCGTGGTCTATGCCACGCTTGCGGTCATCGAAGTGACGCTGATGGTGCAGGCGATCAAGAAGGGCCCCGACGCCTATCTGGCCGCCGCCCACGGCTTCGGCGTGACGCAAGCAGCACTCGCTCCCGCCGAATGACCAAGCAAGCGCACGCTTAAGGACATAAAGTCATGATCGAGACACTCTTCGCCTATGCGACTTTGCGCCTGATCTGGTGGGTGTTGTTGGGCGTTCTCCTGATTGGTTTCGCCGCGATGGACGGCTTCGACATGGGGGTCGGCGCGCTGTTGCCGTTCGTCGCCAAGACCGACACCGAGCGGCGCGTCGCCATCAACACCGTTGGGCCGGTCTGGGAAGGCAATCAGGTGTGGTTCATTCTCGGCGGCGGCGCCATCTTTGCCGCGTGGCCGGCGCTCTATGCGCTCAGCTTCTCGGGCTTTTATCTGGCGATGTTTTTGGTGCTGTTCGCGCTGATTTTGCGGCCGGTCGGCTTCAAATACCGTTCCAAGCGCGAAAGCCCGACCTGGCGCCGCAACTGGGACTGGGCGCTGTTCGTCGGCGGTGCCGTGCCGGCGCTGATTTTCGGCGTCGCGGTCGGCAATACGCTCGAGGGCGTGCCGTTCCATTTCACCGACGATCTGCGTCCGATCTACGAGGGCACGCTGTTCGGCCTGCTCAATCCGCTGGCGCTTTATTGTGGCCTCGTCTCGCTGTCGATGCTGGTCATGCATGGCGCTGCTTGGCTCGCCTTCAAGGCCGACGGCACCGTCGCCGATCGGGCCGCTGCTATCGGCGCGAAGGCCGCGCTCATCGCGGCGCTCCTGTTCGCCGGCGGCGGCGTGCTGATTTGGTTCGGTCTCCTCGGTGGCTATGAAGTGACAAGCCCGATCGTGTGGGACGGCCCCTCCAATCCGCTCGGCAAGACCGTGGTCGTCAACGCTCACGCTTGGCTGCATAACTTCCGTAATACACCGTGGCTGTTCGCGGTGCCGGCGCTCGGCATCGTCGCGCCGCTTCTCGCCGCCCTCGGCTTCCGCACCCGAAAGGCCGGCCTGACATTCCTGATGTCGAAGCTCGGCGTCGCCTGCATCATCGCCACCGTCGGGCTTGCGATGTTTCCGATCATTTTGCCGTCGAGCAGCAATCCCAACGACTCGCTTGCCGTGTTCGATGCCTCGTCGAGCCGCGCCACGCTGCGCAACATGCTGATCGCGACCGTGGTGTTCCTGCCGATCGTGCTCACCTATACGGCCTGGGTCTACAGCGTGCTGTGGGGCAAAGTCACCGAGGCAAGCATCGAAAGCGCCGGTTCGACGGCTTATTGAGATGGGAGAAATCGGATGTGGTACTTCTCGTGGGTCCTCGGCCTCGGCCTTGCCGCCACCGTCGGCATTCTCAATGCGCTCTGGTACGAGCTTCGCACCGTGCGCGAGCGCGACGACGTCACGCCGCCGATGCCGACGCCGTAGCGGCTCTTTGGTTTGGCTCCAGCCGCAGCTGAGAAATTGCCCGGGCTGGCCGCCAGCTGCAGCAAAGCAGCGAAGGCTGGTGGGCGCTGTAGGGATTGAACCTACGACCTCTCCCGTGTGAAGGGAACGCTCTCCCGCTGAGCTAAGCGCCCGTAACCAGGGAATGTGCGGAATAAGGCGCCTTGTAGGGTCTGGTTCGCCGCAGTGTCAAGCGAGGGCTAATTGGTCGACGCCACCCGCGAGGCGGTCGATTGCAGCGCGCGGATGCGGTCGGCGAGCGTGTTCTTGGTCTCCGGCGCCCGGTCGCCGTTTTCCGCCGCGGCTTCGTCGCTGTTGAGCGGGACGACGCGGCTCGAGGCGGCCGCTTCGACGGCGAGCATCGACTCGATCGGCGAGCCGGGGCCTTCGAGCGTCGCGGTGAGGCGGGCGACTTCGGCGGCGACATCGTTGATGCGCTCGCGCAGCAGCGCGTTCTCGACCCGCTCGGCCGCCCAGGTCGATTCCGCCTCGCGCTTCATGGTGCCGACCTCGCGCTGCAGCTTGCTGCGTTCCTCGACCGCCGCGGCGAGTTGCGCCTCGAGTTGGGCGATGTCGGAACGGAAGCGGTCGACCGCATTGCTGCTGCGGCTGCCCGTCGTCGCAAGCTCGCTGCGCAAATCGGCTTCGATCTTGCGGGCGGCGTCGAGTTCGTTGCGCAGGCGCTCGACCTGATAATCGCGTTCGGCGAGCACGCGGCCCTGATCGCCAAGCCGGGATTCGAGGTCCTGAACGCGGCGGTGCAGGAGTTCGGCTTCGGTGGTCTGCACGAACAATTGCCGCTCGAGTTCGGTGGTGCGGGTGCCCAGATCGCCGAGCTTGCCGCGCGCCGCGGTGAGCTCGTTGGTCGCGATCTCGGCATCGGTGCGCTCGCGCTGGCAGGCGCTGTTCGGTCTCGGCCACCGCGCGCTCGTAATCGGCGACGCTGACCTTCATCGCTTCGACCTGGGTGCGGAACGCGGCGATTTCGGTGCGCTGGCTGTCGGCGACCAGCGAGCGTTCGCCGAGCTCGCCGAGAAGCTTTGTCAGTTCGGCTTCCTTGTCGGAGAGATGGCGCTCGGCTTCGCGCAGCGCGCTCGATTTGATCTGGAATTCATCCTCGGTGGCGCGGAGCTGATCGCGCAGCGTCTTGTCGCGCGCTTCGAGCGCAAAAATGGTCGCGGTCTTTTCGCCGAGCTCTTTCTTGAGCTGGTTGATGGCGTCGGACTTCTTGCCGAGCTCGGCCAGTTGCGTCGTGGTCTTGGTCTTCATCTTCTCGACGCTCATTTCGAGCCGTCGGGTCGACATCGCGAATTCGGCGCGCAACTGATCCTTGTCGGCGCGGATTTCGGCGATCGACAGCGGCGTCGCCGCTTCGAGGCGCTGCATCGTCAGGCGCACGGCGCGGTTATGCACCAGCGGAACGAACAGCAGGCAGAGCAACGCCGCGACCAGAAATCCGATACCGAAATACATGATCGGTTCGATCATGACGCCACGCCTCCGGGCCGCCTTCCGCATTCCTGCCCGCCGGCGGCGAAGGAAAGGGAGGGGGAACGCACGACCATGCCATGCGGGTGCGCGCTGCACCACATTCACCGGACGTTAACCTAAACCGATCGGGCCCGTTACGCCAAATTACAAATCAGGCGGACGGATCAGAACGGATTCCAGGTCGGATGGTCGGTGAATTTGAGGTAGCCGATATTGGCGCCGAGGCGGAAGCCGACGCCGGAGCGGATCGGCACCAGCACGATATCGTTGGCCGTCAGCGCCGTCATGCCGAAGCCGCCGATGAAATAGGCCGAGCCGGCGATGCCGCCGAAACGATCGAAGATCGCCTGCGTCCGCGGCAGTTTGTAGACCAGCATCATGGTCCGCGCGCCGTCGGCGCCGGCATCGAAGCCGAGGCTCGGTCCCTGCCAGAACACGCGCAGATCGCCGGCATTCTTGGTGTAGAGCGTGCCGTCGCCGTAGCGCAGGCCGCCGACGAAGGCGCCGCCGGCTTCCTCGCCTAGAACATAGCCGTTCGGCTGGCCCCATTGGCTGACCGCCTTTTCGACGATCATGGCAAGGCCGCGCGAGACGCCGCCGAAGAAGTGATGCCCGGCGTCGATCAATTCGTTCGGCGAGAACTGGTTCGTCTCCGCCGGTTGCGGGGGCGGCGCCGGTGACGCCGGTGCCGGCTGCGGCGGGCATGGTTTGGGCGGCGGCTTCGAGGCCGGCGCCGGCAAGCGATAGAGCCATCGTCGCCACCGCGACCCGCAGAGCGCGACTAAATCTCCGACCCATCAAGCTGCGAAACATCTCGCTGCGAAACATTTGGCGGTGAAACATGGCCCGCTCCCCGGCTTAACCCGTTGCTCACGCGAACCTGTCTAAGTGAAGGCGTGAACGACCGAATCAGTCCAGCCTTGGCCGAAACTATGACCACAGGACGGCAAAAACGGAAGCAATTCTCCGCAAGCCTCACGTCGTGCCTTGCCGCTTTTGCGGCTTTGGCGGCCTATGCGGCGCTTGCGTTTATCCTGGCGCGGCGCCGCTGACGACGCGCGCTGCCGCGACTGAGCAGATCGTGGTCGACTGGCACACCGGGCTTGCGATCAACGGCTACGATCCGGTGGCCTTCTTCACCGACGGCAAGCCGATGTCCGGCGATGCCGAGTTCGAATTGCGCTATGGCGGCGCGATCTGGCGCTTCGCCAATCTCGGCAATCGCGCGGCGTTCGTCGCGCGGCCCGACATCTACATGCCGCAATATGGCGGCTACGACCCGGTCGGCGTCGCCCGCGGCGTGGCGGTCGCCGGCAATCCCAATGTCTGGCTGATCGCCGGCGAGCGATTGTTTCTGTTCTACGACGCCGCCTGGCGCCAGCGTTCGCTGCCGATCCGACCCGTGTGATCGGGTCGGCCGATCGCAAATGGCCGGATGTCCGCAATACGCTCACGCCCTAAACGGCCCGCGCCGAGGCGATAAAGGCCGGGATCAAGAGTTCGGCGCTGCCATAGACCACGGGCGAGCCGTCCGGCGCTCTCACATCGCCGCCGGCCGCCTTGAGGATGGCGTGCCCGGCCGCGATGTCCCAGTCATGGGTCGGCGCGAGCCGCGGATAGAGGTCGGCCGCGCCCTCGGCGAGGCGGCAGAATTTTATCGACGAGCCGCACTGCATCACTTCGGCCTGCGGAAACCGATCCAGATAGGCGCGGGTGCGCGCCTCGAGATGCGATCGGCTGGCCAGGATGACGAGTTCGCCGCCGGGATTTTGCCGGGCGTGGATCGGCAGCGGGCGGCGAGCATCTGCTCCCCGGCGAAAGCGATCCGTTCGGCGCCGCGGCCGACGATGCCGCGCCAGATCAGGCCGAAAGCCGGCGCGGCGATGATGCCGAGGATCGGCGCGCCGCCGCTGCATCAGCGCGATATTGACGGTGTATTCGTCGCGGCCGGCGACGAATTCGCGGGTGCCGTCGAGCGGATCGACCAGAAAATAGCTGCCGCTGTCGCCGCTGCGGCGACTTCGGGCGCGGCGCATGTTCCTCCGAAATGATCGGCAGCTCCGGTGCAAGCCGCATCAAGCCGTCGCGGATGACGGCTTCGGCGGCTTCGTCGCGCCGGCGTGACCGGTGAGCCGTCGGCTTTGCGGCGGACTCGCCCGGTCTCGGCCGCCGCCCGGATCGCGGCGGCGGCACTGGCGCTGAGCGCGGTCAGCGCGTCCATCAGGCCGGCGCAAGCGGCGGTATCGAAGGCAGGCACGGACGGCTCCTTCGCTGAACAAGGCTTGGCCAGACAAGGGGCGCGGTCTAGCACAGCCCTGCCGGCGAGCGCACGATTGCCGAATCGCGTGGGCTGTGACACGGACGGGCGTCCTTTTGCCGTAGCGGAGCCATGCATGTCCGCCCCTGTTTCCGGTCCGATCGCGATCGGCGCCCTCGATCTGGCGGCGCTGTTGTGCTCGCGCGTCTGCCACGACCTGATCAGCCCGATCGGCGCCATCGTCAACGGCCTCGAGGTTCTCGATGAGGGCAAGGACGAGGAGACCAAGACCTTCGCGCTCGATCTGATCAAGAAGAGCGCGCGGCGTGGCCTCCGCCAAGCTGCAATTTTGCCGGCTGGCCTTCGGCGCGGCCGGCTCCGCCGGCGCCCAGATCGATCTCGGCGATGCCGAAAAGGTTGCGCGCGGGTCTCATCGAGGACGGCAAAACCACGATCGTCTGGAATTTGCCGCGGGAATTGGTGGGGAAAAACCGGGCAAAGCTGCTTTTGAACATGCTGCTGGTTGCCATGGGCGCCATTCCGCGCGGCGGCACGCTCACGGTCGATGCCGGCCGGATCAGGGCTTTCGGATCACGGCGTCGGGCCTCAACGCCCGCGTGCCGCCGGCCGCCGCCGAGCTTCTGGGCGGCAGTCCGGCCCAGACCGTCGACGCCCATGCCATTCAGCCGCTTTATACCGGGATCCTGGCCCGGGATTGCGGGCTGACCGTCTCGGCCGCGCTCGAGGGCGAGGCCGTGGTCGTGACCGCCCATTGACGGCAGCGATTGGCGGGCTTAACGGTCGCATCTACCAATATTCCGCAACCGAAATTAAACCCTTTGGCAACAGACTGAGGCTGCCCGATCAGGCGCCGCGCGCCTGGCGAGATCGGCGCGCGCCGTGCGTGCGTGTGCCGGCGGAGGCGATAGCCGCCGGTGGCGATGAGGCGCCTGGTATGGACGAGTTGCTGCGGGACTTTCTGACCGAAACCAGCGAGAGCCTCGATCTGGTCGACGCCGAGCTCGTGCGCTTCGAGCAGGAGCCGAATAACGGCCAAATTCTCGGCAAGATCTTTCGCCTGGTTCACACCATCAAGGGCACCTGCGGCTTTCTCGGCGCTGTCCCGGCTCGAAACGCTGACCCATGCCGCCGAGACGCTGATGGGCAAGTTCCGCGACGGCATGCCGGTCACGGCCGAGGCCGTGACGCTCACGCTCGTCGACGCTCGACCGCGTCAAGACCATCCTCGAGGGCCTCGAAACCCAGCAGCGCGAGCCGGACGGCGGCGACGCCGATCTGATCGAGCAACTCGGCCGCATGGCGCGCGGCGAGACCGTGACACCAGTCCCGGCCGCCCCTGAGCTGCCCGCTCCCGGAATTGCCGAACATCCGCGCGGCGAGGATCGGCGTTCCGGCGACGAGCGTCGCGGCGACGGCGGCGGAGCCGGCGACAGGATTGTGGCCGACGCGAGCGACAAAGTCGCGAGCCATTCGATCCGCGTCAGCGTCGATACCCTCGATTATCTGATGACCACGGTTTCGGAGCTGGTGCTCACCCGCAATCAGCTTCTTGAGATCGTGCGCCGGCACGAGGATTCCGACTTCAAGGTGCCGCTGCAGCGGCTCTCCAACGTCACCGCCGAGCTGCAGGAAGGCGTGATGAAGACGCGCATGCAGCCGATCGGCAATGCGTGGCAGAAGCTGCCGCGCATCGTGCGCGATCTGTCCGCCGAACTCGGCAAGGACATCGAACTCGAAATGCACGGCGCCGAAACCGAGCTCGACCGCCAGGTGCTCGAACTGGTCAAGGATCCGCTCACGCATCTGGTGCGCAATTGCGCCGATCACGGCATCGAGATGCCCGGCCGAACGGATCGCCGCCGGCAAACCGAAAAGCGGCACCATCAGGCTGACGCGCCTGCCACCAGGGCGGCCACATCATCATCGAGATCGCCGACGACGGCCGCGGCCTCGATCTCGCGCGCATCAAGGCCAAAGCCATCGAACTCGGGCTCGCCAGCGAAGCCGAAATGGCCGCCAAGTCCGAGGGCGAAATCTGCAATCTTCATTTTCTCGCCCGGGTTTTCCACCGCGGCCGAGGTCACCAGCATTTCCGGCCGCGGCGTCGGCATGGATGTCGTGCGCAGCAATATCGAGCAGATCGGCGGCACCGTCGATTTGAAGTCCGCCGCCGGCGTCGGCACCACCTTCACCATCAAGATCCCGCTGACGCTCGCCATCGTCTCCGCGCTGATCGTCGAGGCTGGCGGCGAACGCTTCGCCATTCCGCAATTGTCGGTGCTCGAACTCGTGCGCGCCGGCGGCGCCGGCGAGCATCGCATCGAACGCATCAAGGACACGCCGGTGCTGCGGCTGCGCAACACGCTGTTGCCGCTCTTGCATCTCAAGGAAGTCTTGAAGCTCGGCACAGCCGACGGCGAAAGCGGCTTTGTCGTCGTCACCCAGGTCGGCAATCTGGTGTTCGGCGCCATCGTCGACAGCGTGTTCCACACCGAGGAAATCGTCATCAAGCCGATGTCGTCGAAGCTGCGGCACATCGGCGTGTTCTCCGGCACCACCATCCTCGGCGACGGCTCGGTCATCATGATCCTCGATCCGAACGGCGTCGCGCAGGCGCTCGGCCGCGCCGCGCAGGCCGCGCATGCCGAGGCGCCGGAGCGCAAGGAAAGCGAGGAAGCCGCGAGCGAGGACACCGTTTCGCTCCTGGTGTTCCGCGCCGGCTCGCAGCGGCCGAAGGCGGTGCCGTTGTCGCTCGTCACGCGGCTCGAGGAGATCGATTGCCGCCGCATCGAAATCTCCGACGGCCGGCATCTCGTGCAATACCGCGATCAGCTGATGCCGCTCCTGCGCATCGACACCGAGACCGGCCTGAAGCGGGAAGGTGCGCAGCCGATCCTGGTGTTCTCCGATCACGGCCGCTCGATGGGGCTCGTCGTCGACGAGATCATCGACATCGTCGAGGACAGGCTCGACATCGAGGTCGCGAGCAACCGGCCGGGCGTGCTCGGCTATGCGGTGGTCAAGGGCGCGACGACCGAGATCGTCGACGTCGGGCATTTCCTGCCGCAAGCCTTCGAGGACTGGTTCCGCAATCGCGACGGCGCGGCGTCGCGCGCCGGCGCGCAACGATCCTCTTGGTCGACGATTCCGCATTCTTCCGCGACATGCTGGCGCCGCTGATCAAGGCCGCCGGCTATCAGGTGGTCGCGGTCGGCTCGGCGGCGGAGGCGCTCGCCGCGCTGCAATCGAGCGGCAGCGTTCGATCTCGTCGTGACCGATATCGAGATGCCCGAGATGGACGGCTTTGCGCTCGCCGAGGCGATGCGCGGCGCTCCGGGCACCGCGGCAATTCCCATCATCGCGCTCGCCGCAATGGTCTCCGCCGAAGCGATCGAGCGCGGGCGCGCCGTCGGCTTTCACGATTTCGTCGCCAAGTTCGACCGCACCGGACTGATCGCGGCGATCAAGGAGCAGAGCGCCGACATCGAGCGGGCAGCGTGACAGCGATGAACGACAACCCGAATCTCACCGAATACGTCACCTTCACCGCCGGCGGCCAGTTGTTCGGCCTGCCGATCGAGCGCGTCCAGGACGTCTTCAGGCCGGCCAACATCACGCGCGTGCCGCTCGCCGGCACCGGAGATCGCGGGCGTGCTCAATCTGCGCGGCCGCATCGTCACGGCGATCCACCTGTCGGCGCGGCTCGATTTGGCGGGCAGCGGCAAGGCTTCGCAAGACTCGGCCGCGATGGCGATCGGCATCGAATTCGGAATTCGAAATCGTTCGGCCTTCTGGTCGATAGCGTGGGTGAAGTGCTCAAGCTCGCGGACGGCGATCGCGAGCCGAACCCGATCAATCTCGACCGCAAGCTTGCGCGCGTTTCGTCCGGCGTATTCCGGCTCGATGGCGAGCTTCTTGTCGTGCTCGACGTCGATCGCGTGCTGGATCTCGGCGCGGAGGCCGCGGCGGCATGAATGCGAAGCGCTGAATTTCCACGGTAACGGCAATTCGCGGCGTCTGCCCGCGTCAGCTAGAGTGAGGAAGCTATGAAAACCTGTTTGGTTGTCGACGACTCCAGCGTCATCCGAAAGGTGGCGCGGCGCATCCTCGAAGGGCTCGAATTCCAGATCATGGAAGCCGAGAACGGCGAGGAGGCGATCGAAACCTGCCGGAACCAATTGCCGGACGCCATCCTGCTCGATTGGAACATGCCGAAGATGGACGGCTATGATTTCCTTGCGCGTATTGCGCCGGCTGCCCGGCGGCGACCGGCCTAAAGTGGTGTTCTGCACCACTGAAAACGATGTCGCGCACATCGCGCGCGCGCTGCATGCCGGCGCCAACGAATACATCATGAAGCCGTTCGACAAGGACATCGTCGAAGCCAAATTTCAGGAGGTCGGGCTGATCTAGAGCGTACGCGGCGCTTTGTGCCGGTAACCAGTCAGCGTATCGAGAGTCCGCGTTTCATGAGTACCGTTCTCGCAGCCGCGATTACTGCGTCTCCCGCCGAACAGCCGATCCGCGTCATGGTCGTCGACGACGCCGTCGTTGTGCGCAGCCTGTTGGCGCGCTGGGTCGACGCCGAAGCCGACATGCGGACCGTCGCATCGCTGCGGACCGGGCGCGAGGCGGTGACGCGGATCGACCAGGGCGACGTCGATGTCGTCGTGCTCGACATCGACATGCCGGAGCTCGACGGCATCTCGGCGCTGCCGCTGCTGCTGCAAAAGAAGCGCGACCTCGTCGTCATCATGGTCTCGACGCTCACCCGCCGCAGCGCCGAGATCAGCTTGCGGGCGTTGGCGCTGGGCGCGGCCGATTACATCCCGAAGCCCGAGACGGCGCGCGAGACGACGACCTCGGCACCCTTCCGCCGCGAATTCATCGAAAAAATCCGCACCCTCGGCCGCGGTCGGCTGGCGTTGCGCGCGCCGGCGCGCCTGCCGGCACCCGGTGCGATTACGGCAGCCACAGCCTCCGCCGGCGCTCCGCGGCCGCAAGAGCGATCTCTTCGCAGCCTGAAGCGGGCGTCGTACGCTTGCGGCCGTTCTCCCTGACGCCGCCGCGCGCGCTGGTGATCGGTTCGTCGACCGGCGGTCCGCAGGCGCTGTCGGTAGTCGTCGAAAAGCTTCCCGCGGCGATCGACCGCGCGCCGGTTTTGATCACGCAGCACATGCCGCCGACCTTCACGACCGTTTTGGCCGAGCATCTGTCGCGGATCGGCGGGCGCGGCGCGCATGAAGCCGAGCACGGCGAGCCGGTGCTGGCCGGCGGCATCTATGTGGCGCCGGGCGGCCGCCATATGCGTGTCGTGCGCGGCGCCGACGGCGCCATCAAGATCGCGCTCGGCGACGATCCGCCGATCAATTTCTGCAAGCCTGCGGTCGACGCGTTGTTTGCGTCGGCGGCGTCGGTCTGGGGCCCGGCCTGCCTCGCGCTGGTGCTGACCGGCATGGGCGCCGACGGCACGAGCGGCGCGGCCGATATCGTTGCCGCCGGCGGCAGCGTGATCGCGCAGGACGAAGCAAGCTCCGTCGTCTGGGGCATGCCGCGTTCGGTCGCGCAGGCCGGCGTGTGCTCGGCGGTGCTGCCGCTCGATGCCATCGCGCCGAAGATCATCCGGCTGTTTTCGGGAGACCGCTCGTGACGCCGCTCGACTACGATTTTTTGCGCAAATGCCTCAAGGAGCGCTCCGGGCTCGTTCTCTCGGGCGACAAGGAATATCTGGTCGAGAGCAGGCTCCTTCCGGTCGCGCGCAGGGCCGGGTTTGCCAATCTCGGCGAGCTCGTCGCGGCGCTGAAGGCCGCCCCGGATGCGGCGCTGATGACCGCCGTCGTCGAGGCGATGACGACGAACGAATCGTTGTTCTTTCGCGACAAGACGCCGTTCGAGCATTTCCGTTTGACCATCATGCCGGCGCTGCTGGCGGCGCGCCGCACCTCGCGCACCATCCGCATCTGGTGCGCCGCGGCATCGACCGGGCAGGAGCCTTATTCGCTCGCCATGTGCCTCAAGGAGATGGAGCGCGATATCGCCGGCTGGCGCATCGAACTCGTCGCCACCGATCTGTCGGGCGACGTGCTGGAGAAAGCGCGCGCCGGGCTTTACACGCCAGTTCGAAGTGCAGCGCGGCTTGCCGATCCAGTCGCTGATCAAGCATTTCACGCAAAGCGGCGAATTGTGGCAGATCGCGCCCGAACTCCGCGCCATGGTCAAATACCGGCAGCTCAATCTGCTGCGCGACTTTTCCTCAGCTCGGCACGTTCGACCTGATCTTCTGCCGCAACGTGCTGATCTATTTCGATTCCGACACCAAGATCGATGTGCTCAACCGCATGGCGCGGCTCACCGCCGGCGACGGCTATCTGGTGCTCGGCGCCGCCGAAACCGTGGTCGGGCTGACCGATCGTTTCAAGATGGTGCCCGACAAGCGCGGCCTCTATGTGCCGAACACGCGCGCCGCCGCGGCTCGCGACCGCCGGCCAAGCCGATGCCGCGCCTGGTCGCGGTCGGCGGCGGACGGTAAAGCGGCGTCAGCCCACAAACAAAAACCCCGGCCGTAAGGCCGGGGTTTTGTATTTGGCGCGGCGCGGTAAGACTTACGCCGGGATCTTGACCTCTTCGTCGGCCGGCTCGCGCAGCACGTAGCCGCGGCCCCACACCGTTTCGATGTAGTTCTTGCCGTTCGAGGCATTGGCGAGCTTTTTGCGCAGCTTGCAGATGAAGACGTCGATGATCTTCAGCTCCGGCTCGTCCATGCCGCCATAGAGGTGATTGAGGAACATTTCCTTGGTCAGCGTCGTGCCTTTGCGCAGGCTCAAGAGTTCCAGCATCTGGTACTCCTTGCCGGTGAGATGCACGCGGGCGCCGTTGACCTCGACGGTCTTGGTGTCGAGATTGACGCAGAGGTCGCCGGTATTGATGACCGACTGGGCGTGGCCCTTGGAGCGGCGCACGATGGCGTGGATGCGCGCCACCAGCTCGTCCTTGTGGAAGGGCTTGGTCATGTAGTCGTCGGCGCCGAAGCCGAGACCCCGGACCTTGTCCTCGATGCCGGCAAGCCCGGAGAGGATCAGGATCGGCGTCTTCACCTTCGATACGCGAAGGCTGCGAAGCACCTCGAAGCCCGACATGTCCGGCAGGTTCAGATCGAGCAGGATGATGTCGTAGTCGTAGATCTTGCCGAGATCGATGCCTTCTTCGCCGAGATCGGTCGTGTAGACGTTGAAGCTCTCGGATTTGAGCATCAACTCGATCGATTGCGCGGTGGCGCTATCGTCTTCAATCAGCAATACGCGCATGCCAGTCCCCTTCTTCGCCGCGCGGGCTCAAGGTCGGCCCGCCGCAGCGGCGGCCTCTGGAAAACGCCTTCTACAAACTGATTCGGAACACTAACGACGCTATGGTTAACAAAACCTGATTCTTCCATGCAAGCATTCTCTGGGCAAATTCGTCGCGAATCGCCTTAAGATGTTGCTGGGTAGTGGTTTTTTAGCCACGTCTGTGTTCATGTTTCGAATTAAGTTTCGGCGCTAACCGACTCATCCGACTCGCCCCTCCGTTCTGGAGGGGCGAGCTGCCTTGGCCCTAAGGACGACTGCGCAATGATTAACGTCCCGGGTAAACAAGCGATTAATATTGGGCCCCGGAAGGTAACCATTCTTTCCGAGGCTCGGCGACCGATGCGCCGGCGAGGGGACGGCGCGATGAAGGCGCTCGCCGAACAGATCAACGAGCTCGACGGCATCGAAATCTATGGCCGCGTCGTCGGCGTGCGCGGCCTGATGGTCGAGGTCGCGGGCCCGCTGCACGCGATGTCGGTCGGCGCCCGCGTCATTATCGAGACCCCGGCCAAGAACATTCCCTGCGAGGTGGTGGGCTTTTCCGGCGTTAACGCGCTCCTGATGCCGTTCGCGCCGCTCGAGGGCGTGCGGCGCGGCTGCCGCGCGGTCGTGACTTCCGTCGCCGGCGCCGTGCGGCCGTCGGCGGGCTGGCTCGGCCGCGTCGTCAATGCGCTCGGGCGAGCCGATCGACGGCAAGGGCGCCTCTGCTGTACGGGCCGTCGCCTTATCCGTTCCGCAACACGCCGCCGCTTGCGCATGCGCGGCGCCGGGTCGGCTCGCCGCTCGATCTCGGCGTGCGGGCGCTCAATACTTTCGTCACCTGCTGCCGCGGCCAGCGCATGGGCATTTTCTCCGGCTCCGGCGTCGGCAAATCGGTGCTGCTGTCGATGCTGGCGCGCAACGTGGCCGCCGACGTCACGGTGATCGGGCTGATCGGCGAACGCGGCCGCGAGGTGCAGGAATTCTTGCAGGACGATCTTGGCGAGGCCGGTCTCGGCCGCTCGGTGGTCGTGGTCTCGACCTCCGACGAGCCGGCGCTGATGCGCCGCCAGGCCGCCCACGTCACGCTCGCCATCGCCGAATATTTCCGCGACGAGGGCAAGGACGTGCTGGTGCTGATGGATTCGGTCACGCGCTTTGCCATGGCGCAGCGCGAGATCGGGCTTTCCGCCGGCGAGCCGCCGACCGCCAAGGGCTATACGCCGACCGTCTTCACCGAATTGCCCCGGCTTCTGGAGCGGGCCGGACCGGGCACCGACGCAGGGCACCATCACCGGCATTTTCACCGTGCTGGTCGACGGCGACGACCACAACGAGCCGATCGCCGACGCGGTGCGCGGCATTCTCGACGGCCACATCGTCATGGAGCGCGCCATCGCCGAGCGCGGCCGCTATCCGGCCATCAATGTTCTCAAATCGGTGTCGCGGACCATGCCGCGGGCGGCCGATCCGGCCTATCTGCCGGCTCTGACCCGGGCCAAGCAGATCATGGCGACCTATTCGGATATGGAGGAACTGATCCGGCTCGGGGCCTATCGCGCCGGGCACCAGCCCTGAAGTCGACGAAGCGATCCGCCTGCACAAGCCGCTCGAGGACTTTCTGGCCCAGGGTAAGGAAGAAGCAACCAGCTTGGCGGAAGGATATCGCCGATTGGCTCAGATTGTGGCCGGCGCGGAAACCGAACGCTAACGTTATCGTGCCACGATCCGGCCTATCGGGGCCGTGCCAAGGCTTGCAGTCAAGGCTTGCAGTCAAGGTTGGGGCGGTTTTACCCGTAGTTTCGGACGATGGTTGCATAAACCACGGCATTCGGAACGGCTTCGGGGGAGTAGTAGTCGATGAAGTCCCGTGAGACGCTCATTCGCCTGAAGAAGTTTCAGGTCGACGAGAAGCGGCGCAAGGTCGCGCAGATCGAAACCATGATCGCCGAATTCGAGCGCATGGCGGGCGATCTCGAGCGCGAAATCCGCGTCGAGCAGGATCGCGCCGGCATCCACGATCCCGGCCATTTTGCCTATCCGACCTACGCCAAGGCCGCGATCGCGCGGCGCGAAAACCTCAAGCGCTCGGCCGACGAACTGCGCATCCAGCTCGACGACGCCAAGTCCGCGCTCGGCGAGGCCTTCGACGACCTCAAGAAGGTCGAACTGCTCGACGAGCGCGACCAGATGCGCGAACGCGAGGCCGAGAACGCCGCCGAACAGGCCGAACTCGACGACATCGCGCTTGATGCGGGCCCGCGGCATCGCGCCGGCGTAAGTCCGCACACCCAATTCATCGTCCAGAGCGTCCAGAGCAGCGTGGTATCGGTGCGCACCGCTCGTTGCGGCCTCGCGCCGGTCCTCGCGCGCCGCCTGTGCCAAAATGCGACGCCTTGGCCGGCTTTTCCTTGACTTGCGCGCCTCCTTTCGCTCTCGACGAAGGCCACGCTCCGCGGCGATAATCAGCCCGGTTGAGGCTGTCCGGGGCGTGGGGCCTTTCAGGTCTTTCCGACCATGGGGCCGCGCTTGCCGCTTGGGTCGTTATGTTGATGCAGACGTGAACTTGTCTGGCTGCTCGGCGCCGTCGCCAAGGGCGATGAGGCTGCATTCGAGCGCCTTTATGCCGCGACCCGCGCGAAACTTTACGGGGTACTGCTCCGTATCTTGGGCAGACCGGCATTGGCCGAAGAGGTCATGCAGGAAACCTATCTCAAGGTTTGGAAGATGGCCGACCAGTTCGACCCGGCGATCGCGAGCCCCATCACCTGGATGGTGGCGATGGCGCGCAACCGCGCCATCGATATCGTGCGCAAGCGGGGCGACGTTTCGATCGAGGACGAACCTGATGCGCTGGAGGTTGCCGCCGAGGCGCCGCCGCCGCTGGCGCGCCGCGAGATGACCGAGGAACTCAAGCGGCTGTTGTCGTGCCTCGGCAAGCTCGATCCGGAAAAGCAGCGCATCGTGCTGCTCGCCTATTACAGCGGCTGGAGCCGCGATCAGCTCGCGCAAAAGCTCGATATTCCGGTGAACACGATCAAGACGTGGCTTCGCCGCAGTCTGCTCGAAATTCGCGAGTGTATGGGAGACCGGGCATGATTCCGGAGAGTGCCAATCGCGGACACTGCGCGCAGAATTCGTAGTTGAGGTTACGATGTACGACGACGATCGGGATGCCCTAGCCGCCGAATACGTGCTGGGAACGCTGTCCGCCGACGAGCGCGATCAGGCCGAGGCGCTGCTCGCGATCGATCCGGGCTTTGCCGAGATCGTGCGCGTGTGGGAGCGCCGGCTCGGCGAACTCAATGTCATGGTCGAGGCGGTCGAGCCGCCGGCCGGACGTCTGGACAAGATTCAGAGGCGAGATCGGTCGCGCCGGCCCGAGCGCCGGCGACCGCCTCGGAAACCGCCGTGCCCGCCATTCGAAGAGCCGGCACCGCCGACGACACCCGACGCGCCGATCGAGATGCAGCCGAGACGCCGCATTGGAGCCCGAGCCGCAATTCGAACTCGAGCCCGAGGAACCGTCGACGGATTTTCTGGCCGAGTACGACGCAAGATTTGGACGCCGTGGTCGAGCCGCAAGATTTGGACGCTGCGCCGCCGCCGCAGGAACTGGAGGAAGGCTCGGCGGTCGCCGCGCTGGCTTCGAGCCTGTTGCCGGCCGGAGCCCGAGCACGCGGAAGCGGTCGCCGCAATGCCGACAGCCCAGCCGCGCACACCGCAGGCCGCGGCGCACGCGCCGACATCATTGAACTTCAGCGCGGCGTGCGGCGCTGGCGCGGCATCACCGCCGCGATGGGCGCGATTGCGGCGCTGCTTGCGGTCTTCATCGCGGTCACGCAATTCGCGCCGGGACTTATTCCGCTGAACCGGCAAGCCGCCGCCGATGGTCGCGGCCAACGCAAGCGCCGGGCCACCGGCTCGTCGCGGTGCTGCAGCAGGAGCCGACCGCGCCGGCCTTTCTGCTGACGGTCGATCCGCAAGCCCGCACTTTCACGGTGCGCCGGGTATCGGCGACGCCGGAAGCCGGCCGCAGCTATGAGCTGTGGCTGATTGTCGAGCAAGTCGCCAACACCGCGTTCGCTCGGGTGTGGTCGGCGCCGACGAATTCACCACCCGCCCGATCCCCGCGGGTTTCGATCTCGATGCAATGCGGGGGGCGGGCTATGCGGTGTCGCTCGAGCCCGCCGGCGGCTCGCCGAGCGGCGCACCGACCGGACCGATCCTGTTCACCGGCAAGATGGTGGAATCGCTTCCAGGCACGCGGAGCTGACGCGTATCTGGTTTCGATCATTCGGCGAAGCGGAATCAAACCGTAGCTGAGCGACGGGTGCGGCGTTCGCGCGGCTGCCCGACGGATCGCTCGATTCAGCGAATAGCCGGAACCTGGCCGCTCATCGTGGTCGGCTGGCCGGCTTTGACCAAGCGCAGCGGTGCCGAGATCGATATTGCTGTCGACCTGCGCAAAAATGCCGACAATCGCGACCAGCGTCGCGCAAATCAGCCCAATGACCACGATCTTCAAATGGGTGGCGCGGTCGGCACTGTACATCGAATGGTTCATTACGACCTCCCGTTTCTGCCTATTAGTCGCGGCAGACGGGCTAAAGGGTTCATCTCGATTCACGTGAATTAGGTGCACGAGCGCGGTAGCCCAATGCGTCTTCACCGAAGCTTGATTGCCCGTGATAACGGTTGATCGAGAGGCTTGGTTCCTGGCCGACGCCGGTGCCCGTTCCGGCCTCAAATGCTTCCGACCGTCTTCAGCCGCGCCCGCGGGTGAATTTCCGACTGCGCCAGGACGCTGGTCTGGGCGCGGAAGCGCTCGATGATGCCGCGCACAAACGGCCGGATAGACGGGCGAAGTGACCAGGACCGGCGCCTCGCCCTCACGCGCCGCCTGCTCGAATTTCTCGCGCACCAGATTGATGAATTCGGTCAGTTTCGACGGCTGCATGGCGAGATTGCGGTCGTCGCCCTGGCCGACGATCGATTCGGCGAAGGCCTGTTCCCATTTGGCGGTCAGCGCGATGATCGGCAGCGTGCCGGCGGGCGTGACATGCTGCGCGCAGAGCTGGCGCGCCAGCCGGGCGCGGACATGTTCGGCGAGCATCGCGGCATTGCGCGTCGCCGGCAGCCCGTCGGCAATGCCTTCGAGGATGGTCGACAGATCGCGGATCGATACCCGCTCGGCGAGCAGGATCTGCAGCACGCGCTGGATCCCCGAAATGTTGATCTGCGACGGCACGATGTCCTTGATCAGTTCGCTTTGTTCCTTCGGCAGTTCCTTGATCAGCTTCTGCACCTCGCCGTAGGACAATAGCTCCGACATATTGGCCTTGATAAGTTCGGTCAGGTGGGTGGCGAGCACGGTCGCGGCATCGACCACGGTCAGGCCCTTGACCGCGGCCTCTTCCTTGAGCGAGGCATCGATCCAGGTCGCGGGCAATCCGAAGGTCGGCTCGGTCGTGTGCGTGCCCGGCAGCGTCACCTGATTGCCGGACGGATCCATGACCATGTACTGGCCGTGCCATACCTTGCCGCTGCCGGCGTCGACCTCCTTGATCTTGATGACATAGCTGTTGGCGTCGAGCTGCATATTGTCGAGGATGCGCACGGCGGGCATGACGAAGCCCATTTCGATCGCGAGCGACCGGCGCAAGCGCCTTGATCTGCTCGGTCAGCCGGTCGGATGCCGTCGGGCGCATTGACCAGCGGCAACAGCGCATAGCCGAGTTCGATCTTGAGATCGTCCATCTTCAGCGATGCCGTGATCGGCTCCTCGACCGGCTCGGCCTTCGCGATTTCGGTTTTTTTGGTTTCGGCCGCGACCGCCTGTTTGGCGCGCCGGTCGATCATGTAAGCAAGGCCCGCCGTGCCGCCGCCAAGCACGAGGAACGGGATCATCGGAATGCCGGGCAGCACGCCGATGACCAGCATGACGGCGGCCGACATGCCGAGCGCCTTGGGATAGCCGGACAGCTGGGCTAAGCAGCGCCTTGTCGGCGGCGCCGGAGACGCCGGCCTTCGACACCAGGAGGCCCGCGGCCATCGAGACGATCAGGGCCGGCACCTGCGTCACCAAGCCGTCGCCGACGGTCAAAAGCGTGTAGGTGCGGGCCGCCTCGGCGAAGGTGAGGCCTTGCTGCACGATGCCGATGACCATGCCGCCGATGACATTGATCATCACCACAAGGAGGCCGGCGATGGCGTCGCCGCGAACGAATTTCGAGGCGCCGTCCATGGCGCCGAAAAAGCCGGATTCGTCTTCCAGGTTCTTGCGCCGCTGCCGCGCCACTTTTTCGTCGATCATGCCGGCATTGAGATCGGCGTCGATCGCCATCTGCTTGCCGGGCATGGCGTCCAAATGAAAACGCGCCGCGACTTCGGCGATGCGGCCGGAGCCCTTGGTGATGACGACGAAATTCACGATCACCAGGATCGTGAACACGATGATGCCGATGACGAAATTGCCGCCCATCACGAAGTTGCCGAACGCCTCGATGACATGGCCGGCGGCGGCGGTGCCCTCGTGGCCATGGGCGAGAATGAGCCGGGTCGAGGCCAGATTGAGCGCGAGCCGCAGCATGGTCGCGATCAGCAGCACGGTCGGAAAGGCCGAGAATTCGAGCGGCTCGTGGATGAACAGGGACGTCATCAGGATCAGCACGGAAAACGTGATCGAGATGGCGAGGGTGAAATCGAGTATCGTCGGCGGCAGCGGCAGGATGAGGATCACGAGGATCGTCATCATGCCGACCGCGAGCGCGATATCGCTGCGCCGGAGCATGGTGCCGAAGTCTGCGAGGCGCGAAAAGGCGGTTTCGCCGCCCGGCGCCGGAACTACGTCACTCATGCCGGCCGATCTACTCCGTCTGCGGTCACGTGATTCAAAGCTATGCACTGCAGCTGGTGGGCCGCCGGCACGGATAAGCGGGAGCCGCGCTCGAGTCCAAGGTTGTCCCAGAAGGTTCAGTGGAGAGGGTGGGGCCTCCCAGGCAAAATGTGCCGGGTATATGGTTAGCGGCTGGTTAACGGGCGCTCGGTCGGGCGCAAAAACTGGGCGGACGCGCGCGTAAAAAGGATCTGGTGGCCATGAATGTCCATGATTTGCCGCGTTACGGCTATTGCCGCCGCACTGGCGGCGACGCCGGCTTTCGCCGATGGCGATCGATCCCGGCCTGTGGAGGATCATCACCCGGACTGCGACCGGCGGCGTGATCGGACCGCCGCACGAATCGTCGAAATGCCTGACCGCCGACGCAGACCCGCGACCTCGCCACGACGTTCTCGCCGGTGGCCAAAACCATCAATTCCGCCTGCTCGCCGATCGAGCGCACCTCGATGGTCTGCGGCTGAATTGGCGGCTGGTCTGCAAGGGCCAGCTCGACATGGAACTGACCGGCGAGTTCAACTTCGACAGTCCGCATCACTACACCGCGACGGTGCAGACCAAGGCGGTGATTGGCGGAATGCCGATGGTCGATTCGCAAAACACGCTGGAAGGGCAATGGGTGTCGGAGTGCAAATAGCTTTCTTGGAGCTTTGGCTTATTGCGGCGTGACCGTAACCCGGGAAGAACCGGCACCGTAATAGCATAACATCTCGTCTTGATCGTATTCTACGGGGGCCGGGGCCACGAGGTACATGATGCAGTCGCAATTCATCGACCCCTGGACCCACAATCACACGTTCCTCGGCGCGCATCACGAGACGCACGAGCGGCGCACCTGGAGCGTCGTCGCGCTGACCGCCGTGATGATGATCGCCGAAATCGTCGGCGGCACGCTGTTCGGCTCGATCGCGCTCGTCGCCGACGGCTGGCATATGGCGACTCACGTCGCGGCGCTGGCCATCGCGGCGCTTGCCTATCTGTTCGCGCGCCGCCACGCCGACGATGTGCGCTTTTCGCTCGGCACCGGCAAATTCGGCGAGCTGGCGGCGTTCTCGAGCGCCATCATTCTGGGCATGATCGCGCTCGGCGTCGCCTACGAGTTGCTGTTGCGGCTCGGCCATCCGGTCGCCATCCATTTCCGCGAGGCGATCCCGATCGCCGCGCTCGGACTTTGCGTCAATCTCGTCAGCGCCTGGCTGCTGCGCGACGAGCACCATCACGGCCACGCGCACGGGCATGACCACGGCCAGAGTCATGAGCATGACCGCGACCGTGACCATGATCACGACCATGATCACGCTCATGACGACCATGACCACGATCACCGCCAACACGGCCATGCCGCCCATCATCACGACATCAATTTGCGCGCCGCCTATGTGCACGTGCTTGCCGATGCGCTGATTTCAGTCCTCGCCATCGCCGGCTTGACGGCGGCCTGGGCGTTCGGCTGGCTTTTCATGGACCCGCTGGTCGGCCTCGTCGGCGCGGTGGTGATCGCAAGCTGGGCGCTGAGCCTGTTGCGCGCCGCGGGCGGCGTGCTGCTCGACACCGTGCCGGACGCCGATCTGGCGCAGCGCATCCGGGGGCGCATGGAGCGAGACGGCGACCGGCTCTGCGATCTGCATGTGTGGCGGGTGGGGCCGGGCCACATCGCGGTGATGGCCTCGATCGTCTCCGCGGCGCCGCAGGCGCCGGCGGTTTACAAAGACCGCCTCGCCGATCTCGCGGGCCTGTCGCATGTCACCGTGGAAGTGCATGCGTCTTCGAACTGAGCGAATGGCCGGCGACGAAATGGGGAAGGCACGACAACGGCAAAGCACTCCCTCCTGCTTGCCGCTCGCCGCTTCCCTTTTGCTCGCCGCGGCTGTGACAGCGGTGTTTGTTTGCCACGCCGCTGCGCAAGACCGGCCCGCATCCTTCGTCGATGCCGCGACGGTGGTGCCCGGACTGGTCACCGAAATGCGCTATGCCGGTTCGCATAATTTCGTCGGCCGGCCGGTCGACGGCTATGAGGCGCCGCGCTGTCTGCTGACGCGCGGCGGCGGCGAGCGCGCTTGCGGTGGCGGCGCGCGACCTTGCCGGTCAGGGCTTGGTCATCAAGGCCTTCGATTGCTACCGGCCGGTTCGTGCGGTGATGAATTTCATGCGCTGGGCGCGCGACCTTAACGACACTGCCGCCAAGGCCGAATTTTATCCCGACGTCGATAAGCGGACGCTGTTCCGCGACGGTTATATCGCCTCGCATTCCGGCCATTCGCGTGGCTCGACCATCGATCTGACGCTCGCAGCATAAAGGCGGGGAGGAACTCGACATGGGCACGCCGTTCGACTTCTTCAGCCCGAAATCATGGACCGCCGACCCGACGGTGACACCGCAACAGCATGCCAACCGGATGCTGCTCGCCGCCGTCATGCGCCGGAACGGCTTTCACGGCTATGACAAGGAATGGTGGCACTTTACGCTTGCCCATGAGCCGTTCCCGGAGACCTATTTCGATTTTCTGGTAAACTAGGCGCGCTCGCGAGGGAAATCCGCTCGCCGTGAGGAATGTGCATTTCAGGCTTGGGGAGATACCGATGAGAATGGGTCTTGCTGCGATGGCGTTATTGATGAGCGCCGCCGGCGCCTGGGCGCAGACGCCGACGGTGTCCGAGGCCAAAGTCACTCTGGTTGGAACGATCGATGCCCAGGTCACCGGTAAAATGGCGGCGCCCGGCGTGGTCGGTGAGGCTGTCAACCATGGCACCTACCACTTCGTGACCAACGCCACGACGATGGAAGCCCGTAAGGGATTGAATTTCGGGTTTCAATATCGGTTGGTGGGCTCGCCGGATGGCGCCAAGGTCGCGATCCGTAAGGTGACGATCTTCCCGGCGCCGGGCGTGCGCAATCCGAAAACCGGCGAGATCCTGGCCCGCGACGATTATATCGAGATGAACACTGTCGGGCAGCCGGGGCTGAAAGCCTACTCGATCGACAACGATTGGGAGGCGGTGCCGGGGGATTGGGTCCAGCAGATCTGGTTCGGCGAGCAGAAATTGGCAGAGCAGACATTTACGCTGACCAAGCCGTGATTAACTCGGCGGCGCCGGCCAATTCACAGCCCCAGATAAAACTTCTTGATCAGATCGTTGTTGTTGAGCTCGTCCATGGTGCGGCCTTCGAAGGCGATCTTGCCGTGGACGATGACATAGCCGCGGTCGGCGATGCGGATGGCCTGGGTGAAATTCTGCTCGGCCATCAGCACGGTGAGCGAATAGCGCCGTTTCATTTCGCTGATCGCCTCGATGGTGCGGCTGACCAGGATCGGGGCGAGGCCGACCGACGGCTCGTCGACCAAGAGGATCTTCGGCGCCACCATCAGCGCGCGGCCGAGCGCCAGCATCTGCTGCTCGCCGCCCGACATGCTGCCGGCGAGCTGTTTCCGCCGCTCGGCGAGCCGCGGAAAAGTCTCGTAGCAGACCGCGAGATTACGCGTGAGCTCGCGCCGCGCGGCGGGGCGGAAGGCGCCGAGCAGCAGGTTTTCTTCGACCGTCAGAAGCGGAAACAGCCGGCGGCCTTCCGGCACCAGCACGATACCGAGATCGACGATCTCCTCGGTGGTGCGGCCGACGAGGTCGTGATTGATGCCGTCGATCTCGGCCGTGATCGAGCCTTCGCTGGGACGCACCATGCCCATGATGCATTTCATCAGCGTCGATTTGCCATTGCCGTTGGTGCCGAGCAGCACCACGGTCTCGCCGCCCGCGACCTTGATCGAGACGTCGTCGATGACGCGCACGGCGCCGTAGGAGGCATGAATGCCCCTGATGGTGATGCTATTGGCCAAGATACGCCCTCTCGACCTCGGGATTGCGCATGACATCATCGGGCGCGCCGTCGGCGATCTTCTTGCCGGAGACAAGCACCACGAGCCGGCGCGAAAAGCTCATCACCGCGCGCATGATGTGTTCGATCAGGATCACGGTGACGCCCTGCTCGTTGAGCCGCACCAGGAGCGATAGGATCTCTTCGACTTCGGAATGGGTGAGACCCGCCATCGCCTCGTCGGCGATCAGGAGTTTCGGCTCCGCCGCCATGGCGCGGACCAGTTCAAGCTTGCGCATCTCGACCTGGGTGAGGTCGCGCGGCAGCCGCCGCGCCTTGGCGTCGAGGCCGACTTCACGCAACAGGTCGAAGCAGCGCTCCTCGATTTCACGGGCGCCGTGATGGGTGCCACGCGCCGCGACGGTGTAGAGGAGCGGAATGCGAATATTGTCGAGCAGGCTCATGCTGACGAACGGCCGCGGCAGCTGGAAGCTTCGCGCCAGGCCGAGATGGGTGCGCCGATGGGCGTCGAGCCCGTCGAGCTTACGGCCGTCGAAGCGCACCGCGCCCGCTTCGTTGCGTAAGGTGCCGCAGATGCAATTGACCAGCGTCGATTTGCCCGAGCCGTTCGGTCCGATGAGACCGAGGCGTTCGCCCGCCGGCACCGAGAGCGAAATATTCTCCAGCGCGACGAAGCCGCCGAAACGCTTGCCGAGGTCCTGAACTTCGAGAAGGTCGCTCACGGCACGACCTCCGGGGAATCGGTCTCGACCCGGCGGCGGCCGACGAAGTCGTCAGGCTTGCGTTGCCAATATTTGTGCACCAGCCCGATGATGCCGTTTGGGGCGACGATGACGAATCCGACCAAGAGGCAGCCGACGATCAGGAGATTGACCGCGGACGATATTGTAACGGTGGCGATCTGTTGCAGCGAGCCGAGCAGTACCGCGCCGATCAGCGGGCCGACCCAGCTCGTGGTGCCGCCGATCAGCGGCATGGCGATGGAATTGACGGCGTAGTCGAGCCCGAAGGTCGACGACGGCTGCAGGTAGCCGATGTAATAGGGAAACGGCGCGCCGGCCATTCCCATCAGCGCGCCCGAGATCGTCGTGGCGATGAGCTTTAAGCGCAGTGTCGGCACGCCGGAGGCCTCGGCGGCGAGTTCGTCGTCGCGGATGGTGGCGAAGCCGTAACCGAGCCGCGAACGTTCGATCAGCCGTGCGATCGTGATCGCCGCCACCGCGAGCAGCATCATGACCACGAACAGATAGCGGATGTAATTGCCGAGCAGCGCGATTTCCTCCGGCCGCACCACATAGGCGCCGCGCGAGCCGCCGACATAATCCCAATTGACGACCAGCGTTTGCAGGACGACGGCGAGCGCCAGCGTCGCGATGGCGAAAAACGCGCCGCGCAGTCGCAGCGTCAGGTATCCCATGCCGAATCCGACCACGCCCGACACCGCGCCGCCGATCAGCATCAGCACCGGAATCGGCAGCCCGTAGAGGTCGTTTTCGCTGGTGAACTTATAGATCGCGACCGTCGAATAGGCGCCGAGCGCGAAGAACGCCGCCGAGCCGAAATTCACGTAGCCACAATAGCCGCCGAGAATGTTCCACGCCGTGCTCAAGCACGACATATTGCATCACCACATAGCCGGCGAAGAACACGTAATCGTTGCCGGTCGCGAAGGCGAGCGCCAGCACCGCCGCGGCGATGCCGACCCAGAGCATGAAAAAGACCGGTGTGCGCACGATTCAACGTCCCATGATGCCGGCCGGCCGCACCGCCAGCGTCAATAACAGAAAACCGAAGGACACGGCCGGCGCCCAGGACGGGCCGTAGAAGGTCGAGGTGAGGCTTTCGACGATGCCGATCAGCATCGCCGCGATCACCGTGCCGGGGAGGCTGCCCATGCCGCCGAGCACGCAGATCGCGAAGACGCGGCCGATATATTCGCGCCCGACCGAAGGCTCGACCGGCTGGATGATGATCAGAAAGGCGCCGGCGAGCGAAGCGGTCGCGATCGAAATGCCGAAAGCGATGCGTTTGATGCGGATCGGGTTCACCGCCAAAAGCCGCAACGCCAATTGATCCTGCGACACCGCCATGATGGCGCGGCCGATGAATGTGCGCGTCAGGATCGTCTGCAGCACGGCGATGAGCAGGAGCGAAACCACAAACGGCACCAGAATGCGGAACGGAATGTCGAGGAGACCGAAGTGCCACGCCGGACCGATATAGGCCGCGTCGACGTAGCGGTAATCGACACCGAAATACGAGAACGAGCGAAACCTCGGTGATGAACAGAAGGCCGAAGAAAAAGGCGAGGCCGCGCAGCGATTCCTGGCCGTGTTTTTCGAACGAGACGTAATAGATCTGATAGATGCCGGCGCCGAGCGCGTAGAACAGCGGCAGCATGACGATCGCGGTGAGGATCGGATCGAAGCCGTATGTCGCGTTGACGATATAGGCGACGTAGGAGCCGAGAATGATGAAGGCCGGGTGGGCGATATTGACGATGTCGAGGATGCCGAACGAAATCGATACGCCGCAGGTCACCGCCGCATAGAAGCCGCCGATCAGGATGCCCGAGACGATGGCGTTGATGAGAAGATCGTAGGAAAAGATCATTCCGTCCCCAAAACCCCGTACTCTTTTTACTCGGCCGCACGCGGCGTGCGGGTAGCGTTCGGAATTGGCTATTAAAAACCTCTCCCCGCCGGGCGGGGAGAGGTCGCAGTGCCGGGCGAACATCCTTCGCCGCAATTACGAGCCCGAAAGGAGGGTCCCCAGCCCTCCGCCCGGCGCTTACGCCGCGGCGCGTACCCGATCCGGGATGGCGAGCGGCTTATTGGCGCTGTTGAGGAATTCGATGGTCATGAAGACCATTTCCTTGTCGCCTAGGTTTTCCAGGTCGTGGACCTTGAACTCGCCCGGCCCGTAGGTCTCATGGCGGGTCTCGCCGGGCTGATAGGTGTATTCGACGGTGGTGCCGTCGTGGATGTGCTGGCGGCCGCGGCCGCCCGAAACCGCAGTCCAGAAATAATCGAGCACATGGCGATGGAAGCCGATCCGCTCGCCTGGCGCGAGGCGAATGATCCATACCCGGACCCGCTCGCTCTCCGAAACCAGCGTGGAGCCGACGCAGCCGTTATTATTCTGCCGTTCGCGCTCGAACTCCGCCGCGATCGCGGCCGGCCAGGCCGATTTGTCGGCGCGATCCGAGGTCTTATCCAGCATGGTCAGAGCCATGATTTCCTCCGAGAATTGGCGTTCCGCCAAGAATTATAGGCACACTATAGAAAACCTTTGCGGGATAGGAAATAGCTTGGGGAATGCCGGGGACTTAGCATGGGAAGCCAACGCCGCGCGGTGATCATCGGCGGCTCGATGAGCGGGCTCTTGGCCGGCATCACGCTTTCGCGGCGTGGCTGGGTCGTCGATATTTTCGAGCGCGTCGAGAAGGAACTCGCCGGCCGCGGCGCCGGTATCGTGGCGCAACCCGAGTTGATCGGGCGCTTGAACGGATTGGGGCTGGACACCCGCGACCTCGGCGTCGCCATGTCGACCCGCAAAATCCTCGACGCCGCCGGGCGCGCCACCCTCACACTCGAATGCCCGCAGGTTCTCACGGCCTGGGAGCGGGTTTACCGCGTGTTGCGCGATGCTTTCCCCGGAGCGCATTACCACCGCGGCTGCGGCTTGAAGGGATTCGAGCAGAACGGGCAGGGGGTGCTGGCGCATTTCAGCGACGGCAGCGCGATCGCGGCCGACGTCTTGATCGGCGCCGACGGGTTGCGCTCGACGGTGCGCGCGCAATGCCTGCCCGATACCGTGCCGCTCTATGCCGGATACGTGGCTTGGCGGGCGCTATTGCCGGAAAGCGCAATCCCGCCGGACCTCTTCATGCTGATGACCTTCTGCCTGCCGCCAGGCGAGCAATGTCTGGGCTATCCGGTGGCCGGCCCTGACAACGCGCTCCGCGAAGGGCACCGCCGCTACAATGTGGTGTGGTATCGCCCGGCCGACGAGACGACCGAATTGCCGGGGCTTCTGACCGACAAGGACGGCGTCGCCCATTCGATCTCGATTCCGCCGCCGCTCATTCGCGCCGAGCCGATCGCCGCGATGCGGGCCGCCGCCGAGCGGCTGTTGGCGCCGCAATTCCGCGACATCGTCGCGCTGATCGACGAGCCGATCCTGCAGCCGATCTACGACATCGAAAGCCCGCGGCTCGCGTTCGGACGGGTCGCCATCATCGGCGACGCGGCCTTCGTGGCGCGGCCGCATGTCGCGGCCGGCGTCTCCAAAGCCGCCGACGATGCCACCGCGCTCGCCACGGCCCTCGATGACGAGGACGTAGCGGCGGCGCTGCGCCGCTTCGAAGCCGAACGCCTGCCCGACAACAAGAAAATCATCGAACGCGCCCGCCACCTCGGCGCCTATCTGCAGGCGACGCAGACCGCCGAAGAACGCGCCCGCTCGGCGCGCCACAGTATTCCGGAAGCGGTGCTGGCGGAGACGGCGGTGCTGGACTTTTTGTACTGAGTTGTTCGAGGCCCGTTACAAATACGCCGCGCCGGCGCCAGCCTCGAAGGCGGCCGGCTCTCCCTCCCAGACGATGCGGGCGTGTTCGAGCACATAGACGCGGTCGGCATGCGGCAGCGCGAAGGTGACGTTCTGCTCGCCGAGCAGCACGGTGATCGACGTGGTCTGACGCAAGCGTTCCAGCGCCTTCGATATCTGCTCGAGAATGACGGGTGCCAAGCCGAGCGTCGGTTCGTCCAGAATCAAGAGCGTCGGCTTCATCATCAACGCGCGCGCGATGGTCAGCATCTGCTGTTCGCCGCCCGACAGCGTGCCAGCGGCTTGGCGCTGGCGCTGGCGCAAAATCGGGAACAGCTCGAAGAGCCACGTGATCTGCTCCGCGCCTTCAACCACCGTGAGATGCTGTCCGCCCATATCGAGATTTTCGCGGACGGTCATATCGACGAAAAGATCGCGGCCTTCGGAGCATTGCACAATGCCGTTGCGCGCGATTTTCGCCGCCGTCAGGCCGCGCAGCGAGGCGCCCTCGCGGCGGATGTCGCCCGTATAAGGCAGCATGCCGGAAATGGCGTTGAACAGCGTGGTCTTGCCGGCGCCGTTGAGGCCCACGACTGAGACGAATTCGCCGGCATGGATGTGGATCGACACGCCCTGCAGCGCCTGCGCTTTGCCGTATTGGACGCTGAGATTATCGACTTCGAGGAATGGCGTGGTGCGGTCGCGAAACGAGGATTCCGGGCGTGCCGCCGTCACGATGTCGCCGCCGAGATAGACCCGCCGCACCGTCTCGTCGCGCATGACTTCCTCGGCGCTGCCTTCGGCGATGCGCTCCCCGACATACATCGCCAGCACCCGGTCGACGAGGCGGGAAACGCTCTTCACATTGTGATCGACTAAGAGAATGGCGCGGCCGTCGTCACGCAACTCGCAGATCAAATCGGAGAACGCCGCCGTTTCCGTCGAGGTGAGACCAGCAAACGGCTCGTCGATCAGCAATACTTTGGGATCGCGCGCGATCGCCTTGGCGATTTCGATCTTGCGCAGATCGGCGAACGGCAACGTGCCCGGCCGGCGGTCGAGTACGGCGCTCAAGCCAACGCGATCGGCTATGACGCGGGCGCGCGCATCGGTTTCCGGATCGACGAAGAGCCGCATCAATTTGTCCGGCAACAGCGCAAGCTTGATGTTTTCAAGAACGGTCTGACGGTGCAGCGGGCGCGAATGCTGGAATACAATGCCGGCGCCGAGCCGGGCGATCTTGTGTGACGGCGAGCCCGCCACCTCGACGCCGCCGATGCGCACCGAGCCGGCATCGGGCCGCTCGATGCCCATGATGAGTTTCATCACTGTCGATTTGCCGGAGCCGTTCGGACCGATCAGGCCCAAAATCTTTCCGGCCTGGACGGAAAACGACATTTCCTTCACGGCGACGAGGCCGCCGAAGCGCTTGGTGAGGCCTTTGACTTCGAGTTGCGCGCCCTCGGCCATGCTCAGCCGCCTTCTTTGGTGCGGGTGAGCAAGCCGAAGAAGCCGCTCGGAAATAGCAGCACGACGATGAGCGCCATGGCGAAAACGACGAAATTGGCGAGATCGCCGATCGGCCGCAGCGCCTCGCTCATGGCGATGAGAAAGACCGCGCCAAGCACACCGCCGAGGATGGTGCGCCGGCCGCCCAGCACCGCGGCGATGATGATCTGCACGCCGACCGTAATATCGACGAGCGTGCCGACGGAGGCCGAGCCGAGATAGAACACCAGCATGCCGCCGGCGAGGCCGGAGAAGAACGCGCTGATGACGAAAGCCGCGAGCTTGTGCTTGGTGACGTTGAAGCCGAGCGCGCCGGCCTGCACCGCGTCCTGCCCGCTCGCCTGCAGGATCAAGCCGACCGGCGAGCGCGCCAGCGCGAACAGGATCGCGCCGCTTACCGCCATGAACCACAGCGCGATCTCGTAGTTTTTGGTGTCGCTGATCGTGATCACGTCCGGCACCGTCAGCCCGATCTCGCCCCCGGTCAGGGACGCATCGACGACGATGAAATTCTGCAGCATCAGCACCGCGACCAGCGTGGTCAGCCCGAAATAAGGTCCGCGCACCCGCAGCGCCGGCAAAGCGAGCACCACGCCGCCAGCGACCGCCGCGAAAGCGCCGGCGACGAGGCAGAGCCAGATCGGCGGCTGATACAGATTGTCGAGGATGCCCGCCGTATAGGCGCCGGTGCCGATCAAGAATGTCGGCCCGAAATTGACCTCGCCGGCGAAGCCGAACAACAGGTCCCAGGCCATCGCGAACACGCCGAAATAATAGGCGATGGTCAACAGCCCCAGAATGTAGCCAGAAACGCCCAGCGGCAGGAACGACGCGACGACGACCACGGCGAGCGCGATCAGCAAGATACGCAATGTGGGGAAGGAGCGCATCTAGCGGCGTCCCAATAGTCCGCGCGGCCGCACATACATCACCGCGACGAGAAGCAGCAGCGCGGGAACGGTGCGGTAGGCCGGCGAGATCAGATAGGCCGTTATGGTTTCGAGGTAGCCGACCACATAGGCGGCGATCAACGCGCCCGAGACGCTGCCGAGGCCGCCAAGGACGACGATGGAAAACGCGCTCGCGGTCAGTGGCCCGACGCTGTAAGAGGAGACGCCAAGAAACATGCCGAGCAGCACGCCGGCAACCCCGACCAGCACGCCGTAGATCGCCCAGACGGCGATGTAGACCTGCGTCAGTTCGATGCCGAGAAGCGTCACCCCGCGCGGGTTCATCGAGGCGGCAAGCACGGCCTTGCCGGCCCGTGTCCGGTTCACCAAGAGCCACAGGATGCCGATCACGAGCCAGCATACGACCGCAGTGAAGATTTCGTTTTTCGGCGTACGCACGCCGATGATCGAAACGACTCCATCGACGATCGGCGCGACGGTCTTGGCATTGTTGGTGTAGAGATAGCCGATCAATTCTTGAATCATGATGCCCCACAGCAGCGTAGCGGTGAGGATAAATATCTCCTTTTCCTCCTCGCGGATTTTGCGCGTGTTTTGCAACGGGCGAACGATCAGGAAATAAGTGAGAAGCGAGGCAAAAAATCCGATGCCGACACCGAGCGCCGCGCCCGCATAGGGCCCGGCATGCAGGTCGTTGCCGGCCGCCCAGGCCGCGACCACGGCGGCGACCATCAGCGCGCCATGAGACAGGTTAAGGACGCCGGAGACGCCAAAAATGAGGGCGAAGCCCATGGCACCAAGCGCATAGAGCGAACTGATCGCAAAACCGTCGATCAGGATTTGCCAGAACACCACGCTCACGAACCCGGCCCCATGAAGCATTCTCCCCGCTCGCGGTTGCGGGCGGGGAGAATTTCGAAGATTCCGATCAGCGGCTCATCAATTGGCCGCGCCGACCTTGATGAATTTCGGGAACCTCAGCTTGCCGTTGGCGACATTGGCCGGCCACAAATTGACCTGCTTGCCGTCCTGCCACTGCAGCATCAGGCCCGTGATGGTGTCGGGACCGACCTTGAGTGCATGCGGGTTGGGTGAATCCTTACCCTTGAACTGAATGCGGCCGATAGTGCCGACGTAATCCGTCTTTTCCAGCGCATCGACGAGCTTGTCGGAATCGGTCCCGCCTCGTTGGATGGCGTCGGCGATGTAATAGACTTCGTCGTAGGCGGTGTAGCCGCAGTAGGACGGGAAGTTGCCGTATTTGGCTTTGAACGCATTGACGAACGGCAGTGTCCTCGGCGTCACCGCGACATCGGGACCGGAGACTGCCTGGTACAGCACGCCTTCGGTCGCACCATTGGTGTCGTTCCAGAAGCTTGAATTCGTCGCCTGCGAGGCAACGCCCAGCATCGGGATTGGCACTTCCTGTTGCTTCCATTGCACGGTGGGCTGCACGCCGACATGCGAAATTCCGGTGATCATCACATCCGGTTTTTCGCCCTCGATCTTGTTGAAGATCGGCGTGAAATCCGTGGTGTCCGGCGAGAAGCGGATGTGATCGAGCACGTTCAATCCGACATTCGGCAGGCATTTGACATATTCAGCGTCGAGCGGAGTGGTCCACGCTGCGTCTTCGCTCATGACTACGGCCGTCTTCAGGTGAAGTTGGTTCACCAGAAGGTCCTTCGCTGCAGCGCAGGTGGAATCGGCGAGGCTTGTCGACGTCAGATAGCCGTGAAACGTATATTTGAGATTGTCGTAATCTTTGGCGATA
Source organism: uncultured Alphaproteobacteria bacterium (assembly GCA_963696555.1). Taxonomy (GTDB): domain Bacteria; phylum Pseudomonadota; class Alphaproteobacteria; order Rhizobiales; family Xanthobacteraceae; genus BOG-931. Next base: position 394,654 of record CAVOKR010000029.1, read on the forward strand.
TTCTGGGTGATGACGTCGGATGCGGCGCCCGGCGTCACCATCACGGTCTTCAGCCGCCCGGTCCAGGGCTCGAGCGCGAGCACGACCTCGCTGATGTAGCTGGCGATAACCGCATTGACGTGATCCTCATTCGCGGCGCGTTGGAAGGCGCGCACCGCCTCGGCGGCCGAGGAGTGATCGTCATAGGACACAATCTCGATCTTGCGGCCGTTGACGCCGCCTTTGGCGTTAATCTCGTCGGCTGCAAGTTGCGCTGCCTGCGGGATCGACGAGCCGGCGACGGCCTGGGCCTCGGCGATGACACCGATCTTGATCGGATCGCTCGATTGGGCGTAGCCAGGCGTGGCCAGCGTCAGTGCAACCAGCGCCGAACTGGCCGATAGGAGCAACAGGAACGGCGTGGATCTGCCGCATGTATTCGACTTACGCATTGTCATGACCTCCCTGAAATCTTAACGTGCCGGCCCTAAGACGACCGCTTGCCGGCAGTTTATCCCATCGTTTTTGCACGGCAAGCCGGATTATCTTGGCAGGACGCCATGTCGCGCATCCGTTTGTCCGCTCTAGCCGCCGACCGAATTCGCAAAACTCGAAACCAGAGGTAGGAAATAAAATGAAAGCTGCTTTCTTTGAAAAATTTGGCGACCCCAATGTCCTAAAATACGGCGACCTGCCGGATCCCGTCGCGGCGCCGGGCGAGGTGATCGTCGATGTGCATGCGGCAACCGTCAATGCGGCCGACTGGAAGTTCCGCGCCGGCCAATATCCGAACGCGGGCACCACCAAGTTCCCGGCGATCCCGGGGCGGGATTTCTCCGGCGTAGTCGCCGCGCTCGGGTCGGGCGTCGACGACCTTAAAGTCGGCGACACCGTATTTGGCGTTCTGGATGCGGGGCGCGAAGGGACCTATTGCGAAAAGATCGCGATCAAATCGGCCCTGATCGGCAAAAAGCCGGATGGGGTGTCGCACATCAATGCCGCCGCTTTGGCGCTCACCGGCCTCACCGCGATCAGCGCGGTCGCCGACACGTTAAAACTCGCAGCGCGGCGAGACGATTTTGGTTCAAGGCGGTGCCGGCGGCGTCGCTAGCTTCGCCATCCAATACGCCAAACATCTCGGCGCTCGCGTCATCACGACAACGAGTGCTGCGAATGTCGCCTATGTGCGCGGTCTCGGCGCCGATGAAGTCATCGATTACAACGCGCAGGATTTCACCAAAGTCGTCAGCGGCTGCGATGCCGTGTTCGATACCGTGGGCGGCGACGTCGCGGAAAAATCCTTTGCCGTGTTGAAGTCGGGCGGGCGCGCCGCCTTCATCGCGTCCGGCGCCCAGGCGCCGAAGTCGCCGCGTGGCGATGTGGCTTCGCTGCGGCCGCCGGTCGGCCGCTCGCGGGCGGCGATGGAGCGGATTGCGCAGGCAATTACGTCGGGTGCGGTGCGCCCGCCGGAGACCAAGCTCTATTCCTTATCGCAGGCGATCGAGGCGCACCGGCTCAGCGAGTCACGGCATTTCCGGGGCAAGCTCGTTTTTCAGGTGCGCTGATAGGTATGTTTACGGATCCCCGGCTTAAACCTTCAACAAAGCCCGGTCGGTTACGGTGACTGGCGAGGCGCCGCTTCGCCAGCCCGGAGCCGTCAAAAAATGCCAAAGCTGCTATCCGCTGTGGTTGCCGGCTTGTTGCTCTGCAGTCAGATGTCGGGCGCCGCCTTCGCGCAATCGGATTATCCGGCGCGGCCGATAACCATGATCGTTCCATTCGCGGCAGGCGGGCCGACCGACGTGGTCGGGCGCATTGTCGCCGACAGTATGTCGCGCACGCTCGGCCAGCAGATCGTGATCGAAAATGTCATCGGCGCCGGCGGGACGACCGGTGCCACGCGCGCCATGCGGGCGGCGCCTGACGGCTACACGGTCATCCTGGGTCATATGGGAACGCATGCCGCCGCGGTCGCGCTCTATCCGAAGCTCGCCTACAACCCAGCTACGGATTTTGCTCCCATCGGCGTGGTCGCATCGATGGCGGTCCTCGTGCTGGCCAGGAAGGACATGCCGGCGCGCAACCTCGCCGAATTCATTACTTACGCGAAACAGCACGTCGACGAACTCAGCATGGCGCATGCAGGCGTGGGTTCGGTGTCCTACGTCACATGCCTTTTGTTCAATTCGCTCCTCGGTCTCAAGCCGAAGCTGATCTCCTATCAGGGGACCGGGCCGGCGATGTATGCTTTGTCGTCGGGGCGCGTCGATTACATGTGCGACCAGGTGGTCACCGTGGTGCCACAGATAGTGCCCGGCAACATCCAGGCCTTCTTGGTGGGAACGCCCGCCCGCAATCCGGCGCTTCCTGACGTGCCAACCGCAAAGGAAGCGGGATTGCCGCATTTCCAGGCCACGGCATGGAACGCTCTGTTCGCTCCTAAAAACACGCCGAAGCCGATCGTCGACATGCTCAACACCGCTTTGGACCATGCGCTCGACGATCCCGCCGTTCGGGCGCGCCTGCTCGAGCTTGGCGGCGACATTCCAAAGCTGGCCGAGCGGTCCCCTGAAGCGCTCGCCGCCTTGGTCAAGAGCGAAATTGCCAAATGGACACCCGTCCTCAAGTCCGCCGATGTGACCAACTAGGTCGCGGCGGCGCGGCGGCCGGCGAGTTCAATCCCGCCGATAAAAGCCGCCTTGCTTCAAGCCCGGCTTGAGCTTCCGCATCGGGCCGCAGAGATCGAATTGGCCGGAGCCGTTATGGACGCACCAGTTCTTAAATCACCGACGCAACGCGGACCTCTGGCACTGCTTCTTGCCGGTACCGCCTTGCTTATCGCCACGATTATCGGCACGAATTTTATCTTTCTTGCCAACTTTCGCGAGAGTGCGCTGCAAAATGCCGAGGCGGATCTCGCCCGGCAAAGTTTGACGCTTGGCGAACAGGCCGACCGTTCATTCAAGGCGCTCGACCTCGTGCTGTCGAGCGTCGGCGATTACATGGCGCGCAAGGGGGTGAACGATAGCCAATCCTATCAGCGGATCGTCACCGACTACGAGACCTACCTGTTTCTGAAGGAAAAGATCACCGGACTGCCACAGGTCGACGCGGTGACGTTGATCGATGAAAATGGAAGTCTGCTTAATTTTTCCCGTTCCTGGCCAGTCCCGGACGTCAATGTGTCCGACCGCGATTACTTCGCGGCGCTCAAAGCCGATCCGAACCTCGAAGAATTTATCAGCAAACCGGTGGAGAATCGCGGCAACGGCACCTGGGTCATCTACCTCGCGCGGCGGCTGAACGATCCGAATGGCGCGTTCATGGGACTGATCCTCGGCGCGATATCGCTCCAGTATTTCGAGAATTTTTTCGGCGCGACGTCGCTCGGCGTTGGAAGCTCGGTCGTGCTCACCCGCGAAGACGGCGCGCTTTTGGCGCGGTTTCCGCCTAATGATCGGATCGGGCAAATGACAATGGGAGCCTCCGAACGCGCGCTTGCGGCCGGCGGCATCATCCGCGAGCCGGCAACGTCCGATCGCAAGATGACGCTCCGCTCCGCTCGGATATTGCCCAATTATCCTTTGTCGATCATGGCCAGTCAGACGGCGGAAAGCGTCTTGATCGGGTGGCGCCGAACGGCCGAAGTGCTGACAATCATGTCGGCGGTTTGCGTCATGATCGTGCTGCTGGCGGCCTTCATCATCGCGCGCTGGTGGCGTGCGCGCGAACGCGCCTCGTTGGCCGCGGAATCGGCCAACCAGGCCAAATCATCCTTCCTGGCGATGATGAGCCACGAAATCCGCACGCCGATGAACGCCGTTCTGGGGCTCGCCGCACGCTGATGGACACCACTCTCGATGCCGGAGCAGCGCAACGCACGGTGCGCGCGATCTACGACGCCGGCGACAACCTTTTGGAGATCCTCAACGACATCCTGGATTTCTCGAAGCTCGAATCCGGCCGGCTGTCGCTGGAGGCGATCGCCTTCTCGCCGGCATCGCTGGTGGACAACGCGCGTCAGCATCCTCGGTCCGCGCGCTTCCGCCAAGGGCGTTGCTATCAAGACGGTCGAGGAACCGAAAATTGCCGCCGGCGCTCATGGGCGACGCCGGCCGTATCCGCCAGATGCTTGCTCAATCTTGTTGTCGAACGCGGTCAAATTCACCGCGAGCGGCGAGGTCGTGATCGCGGTGCGCTGCCTCGAGCGAAGCGCCGATCAGCAAGCGACGGTCGAATGGTCGGTCAGCGATACAGGGATCGGCATTGCCGCCGGACCAAATCGACGACCTGTTCAAGGATTTCATGCAGGCGGACAGTTCGATCAGCCGCCGCTTCGGCGGCTCGGGGCTGGGGCTGGCCATCTGCAAGCGCCTGGTCGACGCAGATGGGCGGCGAGATCGGCGTGACTTCGGCGCTCGGGCAAGGCTCGACGTTTCGCTATCAGCTTGACGCTGCCGATCGTCGCGGAGGCTGCGCTGGCCGAGAGCGACGACCGTGAGTACTTCGTCGACCTCGCCGCGGTCGATCGCCGCGCTGGCCGCCCGCTGCGCATTTTGATCGCGGACGACAATGCCGACCAACCGCCTGGTCGCCGCCAAGATGCTCAAGGACTTCGACGTCCAGACAAATATGGCTTGCGACGGCGCCGAGGCCGTGGCGGCCGCGACGCGGTTTCCGTTACGACGTGATCCTGATGGATATGCGGATGCCGGAAATGGACGGTCTGCAGGCGACGCGCGCCATCCGCCTGCGCGGCGGCCGTCTCGCCACCGTCCCGATCATCGCCTTCACCGCGAACGCCTTTGCCGAAGACATACAGTCTTGCCGCGACGCCGGAATGAACGATTTCGTCATCAAGCCGATGCGCAAGGCGGTGTTGATCGAGACCATCGTGCGCGTGCTGGTGGGGGCCGATCCAAGCACGCCCGGTGTTGTCGCTCCGCACGGAGCGCCGTCGATCGCGCCGGCGCAACCGGAAAGCGCGGCGGCGGAGGAATCCGCGCAACGCTATCGGGAAGCATTTCGCGAGTATCCGATTCTGGATCGCGCCGTTTTTGATGAACTGGCCGAAGCGATCGGCGAAGAAGGTATTTGCGAACTGCTCGATGTTTTCATCGAAGATACGGCGGCGCGGGTCGCTGTGCTGAAACGGCAATCCGGCCCGCTCGACCGCGAGGAAATCGAGCGCGTGGCGCACGCCCTCAAGGGAGCCTCGGGAACGTTAGGGCTCAAGCGCCTGTCTGCCTCGGCGCGCACCTTGGAGGCCGAAGCGCCGGGGATAAGCGAGGCGGAGTTCAACGCCATCCTTACCCAGATCGAGCAGGCCTTCGCGGCGGGGCGTTCGGAAATACCGGCGCAGTTCGGCGCAGTGAGCTGAGGCATATCGCTCGCGGCGTTCAGACGTGCTGGCCGCCGTTGATGTGGATCTCCGCGCCGTTCACGTAGGACGCCGTGTCGGTGCACAAGACGTAGATGATCTTCGCCACTTCGTCGGGCGTGCCGAGCCGGTGCATCGGGATATTTTCCACGATCTTCTCCGTGCCGGGCGACAGCATCGCGGTGTCGATCTCGCCCGGCGCGATGGCGTTGACGCGGACGCCGCGCGAGCCGAAGTCGGCCGCCATTTCGCGGGTCAGCGCGGCGAGCGCCGCCTTCGACGTCGAATAGGCCGTGCCGGCGAACGGGTGCACGCGGGAGCCTGCGATCGAGGTGACATTGACCACCGAGCCCTTGGCGGCGCTCAGCTCGTCGAGCAGGCCGCGCGCCAGCATGATCGGCGCAAAAAAATTCACCTGAAAAATGTGATGCCAGTCCTCGCGCGAGGTCTCGATCGAGCCGAGCCGCTTGCCGCCGGCGCCTTTGGGCGAGATGGCGGCGTTGTTGACGAGCGCGTGCAATTCGCCATGCAGCCGGTTTTTGGTTTCCGCGATCGCGGCTTCGGTATTTTCCGGATCGGAAAGATCGACCTGGATATGGTCCTCCGGTCCGGCTTCCCACGGACAGTTTTCCGGAAACGGATGGCGCGAGCAGGTGATGACGCGCCAGCCGGCGGCCGAGAAGCGCTTCACGGTCGCGTGGCCGATGCCGCGGCTTGCTCCGGTGAGCAGAAGCGTTCGTCGCGGTTGGTTCGTGGTCGGCATCTCAATTCTTTCAGTGATGATTACGGGTAAAGCCGCGTCTTCTGCCACGGCGCGTCCGGGCGCGCGACGCGAAAACGCAATGCGGTCGTGCAGGCGGAATAGCCGCTCCTGCCAGAATTCGATCTCTTGCGGCACGACGCGATAGCCCGACCAATGTGGCGGCCGCGGCACCGTGCCGATCGCGAACTTCGCGGTGTAGAGCGCGATCGCCTTCTCGAAGGCGAGCCGGCTTTCGAGCGGGCGAGACTGCTTGCTGGCCCAGGCGCCGATCTGCGCCATGCGCGAGCGCGAGGCGAAATAGGCGTCGGCCTCCGCTTCCGAGACATGCTTGCACGGCGCCGCGCAGCCGCACTTGGCGCTGCAGCGATTTCCAATAGAACGTCAGCGCCGCCTTCGGGGCGGCGGCAAGCTCGTGGCCCTTGATGCTGTCGCGGTTGGTGTAGAACACGAAGCCGCGCTCATCGAAGCCCTTCAGCAGCACCATCCGCGCGTTCGGCATGCCGTCGGCATCGACGGTGGCGAGCGTCATGGCTTCGGGATTGACCGGCTCGGAGCGCTTTGGCCTCGGCAAACCAGGCGGCAAACAGGCGCAACGGCTCCTCGGCCTCGGTAAAGTCACCGCCCGTTAACCGTATTGGGTGTTCCATGGACGTAGTGTCGGACATTCTCGGAGTACCCAGGTGCGCGCGTGGGGTGGTCGGGATGCGCGCCGCCTGCCTTTATATAGTGGAACGGCGGCGTTACGCCTATCTCGGCGGTGGTATCGGGTTGGCCATTGGCTGGCTGCGGCGATGGTGGTGCTCGGAGCGCTGAGCGTCTCCGGCTGCTCCTATCGGCTCGTTTCGCTCGGTCTCGAAGGACGACACTGACGCGCCGACCGGTTCGATAACAGCCGGCCGCTACACGACGCCAAGGCGCTGCCCGCGTCAGCGCTCCGGCCACGGCCGCATCCCAGCCCTCGGCAGGCGATCTCGCTTATGCGCGCGCGGCCGCCTCCGACGTGCTGGCGCGCGGCGGCAAGGATGCGAGCGTGAAGGATGAGAGCGTGCCCTGGGAAAATCCGCAAACCGGCGCCGGCGGCAATATCACGCCGCTCGCCACCGCCTATAGCGAAGGCGGCCTGCCGTGCCGCGATTTCCTCGCCAGCTACGTGCATGGCGGATCGCACGACTGGCTGCAGGGCGCGGCCTGCCGGGATGCCCAGGGCGTCTGGGAGGTAAAGCGGTTAAAGCCCCTCGGGTCGAGCTGAGCGGCTATCATCGCTTTAATCCGTGCCGATTCGCTCCGTTTTGCATTGCGTGGTGGCCGTTTTGTTCCCACATTACGCCGTCTGGACGTGGAGTGGGGCAGGCTGGGGCCGGCCCAAATAACGATAAGCGGAGTCCGTGGGGATGCGTGATCCCTATGAAGTTTTGGGCGTCGATCGCAAGGCGAGCGCAGGCGATATCAAGAGCGCCTACCGGCAAGCTTGCCAAGAAACTGCATCCCGACGCCAACAAGAACGATCCAAAGGCAGCGACGCGCTTTTCCGAGCTGAACGCCGCGCATGAAATGCTCGGCGACGAGGACAAGCGCAAATCGTTCGATCGCGGCGAGATCGACGCCGAGGGCAAGCCGCGGTTTCAGGGCTTTGGCGGCGGCGGTCCGCGGCCGGGAGGTGGGCCGGGCGCAGGCTTCGGGCCCGACGCGAATTTCGAGAATTTCAATTTCGGTCCCGAGGGCTTCACCCGCGCGCACCCGGCGCGGCCGCGCCGGCGCGGCGGCGGCGGTTTGGGCGGTTTCGAGGACATCCTCAAGGAGGCCTTCGGCCGCGGCCGGGCGTGGCGGCGCCGGCGCTGCCTTCGAGCCCGAGGATTTCGGCATCGGCGCCGACGTCCAGGCGGCGCTGACGGTGACGCTGCCGGAAGCGGCGCACGGCGTGACCGAGCGGCTGCGGCTGCCGACCGGCAAGGAGGTCGATGTCAAGATTCCGGCCGGCATCACCGACGGCCAGCAGATCAGGCTCAAGGGTCAAGGCATGGCCGGGCAGGGCGGCCCGGGCGACGTGCTGATCACGGTTTCGATCGCGCCGCATCCGGTGTTCACGCCTCGAAGGCGCCGACGTGCGGCTCGATCTGCCGGTTACGCTTTACGAGGCGGCGCTGGGCGGCAAGGTTCGCGTGCCGACGCTCGACAAACCGGTCGAACTGACGATCCCGCCATGGACCAATAGCGGGCGCACTTTCCGTCTCAAGGGCAAGGGCTTTCCGGCCAAATCAGGCCGCGGCGATCTGCTCGCCACGGTGCGCATCGCGCTGCCCGAGAAGAGCGATGCCGAACTCGAAGCGCTGATGAAAAAGTGGCGGGACGAGAAGTCCTACGATCCGCGCAAGGATTTGTGACGGCTCACCGCGCCGTCTCGATGCGGGCTTTGGGCGACGCCTTGTCGGGCGCCACCGTCGCGATATCCCGCAACAGGCGGCCGAGCAGGTCGGAGCCGGTGATAATTCGCCGCTGCGCACCCCAGACCAGAATCATGTCGTGATGAATGACGTCGTCGTCCGGCCGTTGCGGCGTGACGGTCATGCGGCCGATAACGTCGCCGAGCCGCGCCTGCATGTTTTGTACGATGATGGGGCGATGCCAGTAGGTCATTGGCGTCTGGAGCTCGTCGAACAGTGCGTCACGCAGGAAATGGTGGGCGTCAAGAACAAAGACCGGCTCTCCGTTCAGATCGGTCACGATCACCCATTTCTTGCCGGAGGCATCGACTTGGCGAAGGAAGGGATCGTCGGGCGAGCGATCGAATTTCGGCAGGATGCAGCGGCGATTTTCGATCGGCAGGCTGATGATGCTTTGCGGGTGCACGAACTCGCCCTCGTCGGTGACGGCTACGTCGTCGAGGTCGAGAAAGTTGCGCGCGCCGGTCGCCTCGAGACGGCCGATGTCGCCGCCGGCTGCGGCGCTGCGCGCGATCAATGAGCGCACATCGCGCTCGCGAAGATAGGCGATGCCCTCCATGCCGAGCCACCAGTCGAGCAGCATGGCCGTCGGCTTCGCCAAGGGATAGAGGACGATGCGATAGAACTCGAGAAAGGGCAGAAAGAACACCGTCATCCGCAACGCGTTACGTGAGAAATAGGCTTGCGGAATGATCTCGCCGAGCAGCGTGATCGCAACGGCCGAGAACAGAAAGGCGCTCACCCCGGCGAGAACGGAGTCGGACAGAAGCGTCAGCAGCACGTTGATGCTGACATTTCCCCAGATGATCGTGGCCAGCACCTGATTGGAATTTTTGCGCAGCTCGAGGACCCGCGCCGCATCGGTATTGCCGCCGTCGACTTCGATCTGCAGCCGCAGCGGGCTGAGGCTGAAAATCGCGAGATTAAGCCCGGCAAACAGGGCGGAATTGACGATGCAAAGAACGATGCCGAACCAGATCCAGATGGCTTGGAATGGCGGACATGGAGTTATCCCTCGCTCCTTGCGCCGGGTCCCTGATCACCGCGGCCGATAGGCCGGCGAAGGCTAAAACACCTTCGCGGCCGGAGCTAATTCACCTATGCGCGATCCATGACAGCGGCATGAGGCAGCCGCTTACGCCGCTTCACCCGCCCTGCGGCGGGTTGCGGCGATCGATCTGATCGTAGGCGGCCTGGGCGATTTCGTGGAGCTTGTCGCGTTCCGCGGGGCCGCGAGAGCACGTAGGCGAGATTGCCGTCGACCCAATAATAGGCCGCGTTCTGCTCGCCCGTGGTGTAGCGCAGCGCGGTCGCGTCGTCGCTGGTGCGGCCGCAATAAAGCGTGAAGCGCTCGCCCGACGGCGTTTCATACATGAAGAACGCGGTGGCGCCGGTCGGGCCCGGCAACAGCCGGCCGCCGACGAGCTTCAGTCCGACCTTGTCGAGCTCGGGCGCGCGCAGCGGCGAGCCGACCCGCTTCGACAGCCATTCCACCAGATGCGGCCGCTGGTCGCCCGGTACCTCGACCGGGTGGCGGACCTCCACGGTATAAAGCCGATAGGCATCGAGCGCGTCGCTGGTGAAGCGCGTCAGATCCGACGGTGCCGCCGCAGCGACGCCGCGCGCGGTCCAGCCGGCAACCCGCCGATCGAGAAATGCAGCGACGACGGCCGCGGCAGCGGCGGCGATGGCGCCGGTGCGGCGGCGCATCAGCCGGCCGATATCGAGCCGATGCGGCGGCTTTTCCTCGGCGATCGCGCCGTAGCGCGTGCGAATGAGATGCGGCCTGGGCGCGCCAGGCGGCGACTTTCCCCGCATCGTCGGGATGGGTTGCGAGCCAGGCCTCGACGGCGCCACGGCGATCGGCCGGCAATTCGCCGTCGACATAAGCGTGGAGTTCGTCTTCGCTCACAATACGGTCTTTCTCAGTCATCGTTCGCTCTCTTCATCATTTCACGCGGCGCAGCGCCGGGCGCTCGCCGTCGAGATAGGCTTTGATCTGCGTGCGGGCGCGGGCGAGCCGCGACATCACCGTGCCGATCGGCACGCCTTGCACTTCGGCGACCTCGCGGTAGGTGAGGCCTTCGAGCACCACGAGCAGCAGCGCCGAACGCTGCTCCTCGGCGAGGTCGTCGAGCGCGCGGCTGATATCGCGGCCGCCGGAATCGGGTCCGGCGGTCACGGCATCGCTGTCCTTGATCGGCGCCAGCACCGGCCGCCGCGACAGGCTGCGCAGCCGGTTGCGGTTAAGATTGGTCAGGATCGTGTAGAGCCATGCCCTGGTATCTCCGCCGTGGAACAGGTGCTCGGAGCGCAGCGCCCGGACCAGCGTATCCTGCACGAGATCGTCGGCCGTCTCGCGTCGCGGGTCAGCGCCCGCGCATAGCGCCGCAGCGCCGGAATGGCAAGCCTGGATCCGCTCCTGGAATTCACCCAAGCATCGCACCCTTGCGCGTTAAGTTATTTGGCGGCCGGCACCGACCCGCGCCTATTCAACAACACCATCGCTCGTCCGCTATTCCGTTCGGGCGATCGGCCGCAAGCTTGATGACCCCATAGGCCTATGCCATAGGAGGCCGGGGTGGAAGCCGCCGCACGAGGTCAAGGAATGCCGGAAGTACTCGGGCCTCATGCGCGGCAAACGCGGCCTGATCATGGGGGTCGCGAACCATCGCTCGCTCGGCTGGGGCATCGCCAAGGCCTGCCGCGGTCACGGCGCCGAACTCGCCTTCACCTATCAGGGCGACGCGCTGAAGAAGCGGGTCGAGCCGCTGGCCCAGGAGGTCGGCGGCATCGTGGTCGGCGACTGCGACGTGACCGAGCCGAAGACCATCGACGCGGTGTTTGCCGCCGTGCAGCAGGCCTGGGGCAGCATCGATTTTCTCGTCCACGCCATCGCGTTTTCGGACAAGGATCAGCTCGACGGCCGCTATGTCGACACCACGGCGGACAATTTCGCCAAGACCATGCTGGTGAGCTGCTACTCGTTCACGGCGATCGCGCAGCGCGCCGAAAAGCTGATGCCGAACGGCGGCGCGATGCTGACGCTGACCTATTACGGCGCCGAAAAGTGGATGCCGCACTACAACGTCATGGGCGTCGCCAAGTCCGCGCTCGAAGCGTCGGTGCGTTATCTCGCGGCCGATCTCGGCGTGAAGAACATCCGCGTCAACGCCATCTCGTCGGGGCCGATCAAGACGCTGGCCGCGTCCGGCATCGGCGACTTCCGCTACATCCTGAAATGGAACGAATACAACGCGCCGCTGCGGCGCAACGTCACCATCGAGGAAGTGGGCGAGGCGGCGCTTATCTGCTCTCCGACATGTCGCGCGGCGTCACCGGCGAAGTGCATCACGTCGATGCCGGCTATCACATCGTCGGCATGAAGCATCCGGACGCACCCGACATCGCCGTCGGCAAGGAGTGACGCCGGGCAGGGCCGAACACATCATGCCGGTCCTCTATTACGTCCGTCACGGCGAGACCGACTTCAACGCCGAAGCGCGGCTGCAGGGCCGGCGCGACACCGAGCTCAATGCCGTGGCCGGCAGCAGGCTGCCGAATGCGGCAGGTTGCTGCACGATCTGTTCGCGCGCGATCGGCCGCCGTGCCGCGGATTTTGCCTATGTGGCGAGCCCGCTCAAACGCGCGCGTCGAAACCATGGAAATCCTGCGCACGACGCTCGGCCTTGATCCGCCGGCCTACGCGATCGACGATCGGCTGATGGAGATTTCCTATGGCGACTGGGAAGGATTGACGCTGCCGGAAATCGACGCCCGCATGCCCGGCATGCTGGCCGAGCGCGAGCGCGACAAGTGGGACTTTGCGCCGCCGGGCGGCGAGAGCTATCGCGAACTGACGAGCCGCATCGCCGAGTGGTACGCGGCGCTCTCCTGCGACACCGTCGTCGCGGCGCATGGCGGCGGCGTGCGCGCTCTGATGGCGATCTTCAATGTGATGCCTCGCGGAGAAGCGACGCACGCGCATATCGCGCAGGGCGCCGTCTACGTTTTCGCCGACGGCAAAATGGCGCGCTATACGTAAGTGCCAAAACGAAAGCGGCCGAACTTTCGTCCGGCCGCTTTGATGAAGCACCGCTTCGGCGCTTCGGGAAAAATCCCAAGCTTAGGACTTGGTCTTCTTCTTGGCCTTTTTCTTCTTCGCCATGATCTGATGTCCTTGGTGTGTGATGAACCTACGGCAAGGTCGGTTTTAGTCGCAGGTTTTAATCTCGGTCCCTGGGCCTTGGCCCCCTTACCGAGCGAGACAATGCCACAAGAGGGGCGCGCCCGCAACGAAAAAATGGAAAAAATCCTGATATTTCCGTAGCTTAACAGTTATTCAGGTTTTCATTAATCGGCGTTCAGCGAGATGAATGCGGCATGAATATGCGCGCCATCCAGGTCGCGTTCTGCGCAATTCGTTGGCAGGTTTCGGCGACTTGTTTCGCGAGCGCGAAAGCATGGCGGGGTTTGTTCGCAGTTGCGAACCGCACGGCACGAACGCGCGGGAGACACTTGACCCCAAATTTGACCCCATCTCACACGCGGGCTACCAAGCCGCAGCCACCGTCAGGTGCCTAATTTCAAACCATTCAGCGTCACGCGCGCGTCATGTCGTTCAATACTTTCGGCCATTTATTCCGGGTCACGACTTTTGGCGAAAGCCATGGGCCGGCGATCGGCTGCGTGGTCGACGGCTGTCCGCCGCGCATTCCGCTGACCGAAGCCGACATCCAGCCTTATCTCGATCGCCGCCGACCGGGCCAGTCGCGCTACACGACGCAGCGCCAGGAGCCCGACGTGGTGAAGATCCTGTCAGGTGTATTTGCCGACGCCGAAAGCGGCGAGCAGGTGACGACCGGCACGCCGATCGCGCTTCTCATCGACAATGTCGATCAGCGCTCGAAGGACTATTCCGACATCAAGGACAAATACCGGCCCGGCCACGCCGACTTCACCTACGACATCAAATATGGATTGCGCGATTATCGCGGCGGCGGCCGCCAGTCGGCGCGCGAGACGGCGATGCGGGTCGCTGCCGGCGCCATTGCGAGGAAGATCGTGCCGGGGCTCAACGTCCGTGGCGCGCTGGTGCAGATGGGTGCCGCATCGCATCGACCGCGCGCATTGGGATTGGGCCGAGGTCGAACGCAATCCGTTCTTTTGCCCCGACGCCAAGACCGCGGCCAGGCTCGGCGACTATCTCGACGGCTTGCGCAAGAGCGGTTCGTCGATCGGCGCCGTCATCGAGGTCGTGGCCGATGGCGTGCCGGCCGGCCTCGGCGCGCCGATCTACGGCAAGCTCGACGGCGATCTTGCCGCAGCGCTGATGAGCATCAATGCGGTGAAGGGCGTCGAGATCGGCGCGGGCTTTGCGGCCGCCGAACTCTCCGGCGAGGAGAACGGCGACGAGATGCGGCTCGGCAATGACGGCAAGCCTTTGTTTCTTTCCAATAATGCCGGCGGCATCCTCGGCGGCATCTCGACCGGCCAGCCGGTGGTGGCGCGTTTTGCGGTGAAGCCGACCTCGTCGATCCTCAATCCGCGCCGCACCGTCGACCGCTACGGCGAGGAGACCGAGATTTCGACCACGGGTCGCCACGATCCTTGCGTCGGCATCCGCGCCGTACCGATCGGCGAAGCCATGGTGGCATGCGTGATTGCCGATCACTATCTTCGGCATCGCGGACAGGTCGGCGACACGCCGTCATGGCCGTTTCAACATGGCCGAATCAAAAAGTGAACAGGTAATGGACGACGGGCACCAACGCATCGAGGCCGCAGTCGCGGCCTTCGCGCGCGGCGAAATCATCATCGTCGCCGACGACGACGACCGCGAGAACGAAGGCGATTTGTTCGTCGCTGCAAATCTCTGCACGCCGGAAAAGATGGCGTTCATCATACGCCACACCTCGGGCATCGTCTGCGTGCCGTTGGCGCCGGAGGAGGCGAGGCGGCTCCATCTCGATCCGATGGTGGCGCTCAACGACGCCCCGCTCGGCACCGCCTTCACCGTATCGGTCGACGTCCGCCATGGCCTGACCACGGGTATTTCCGCTGAGGAGCGCAACAACACTGTACGCGCGCTCGCCAATGGCAATTCAGGCGCGTCGGACTTCGTGCGGCCCGGCCACGTCTTCCCGCTGGTCGCAAAGGAAGGCGGCGTGCTGATGCGGTCGGGGCACACCGAAGCCTGCGTCGACCTGTGCCGGCTCGCCGGTCTGCCGCCGGTCGGCGTGCTCGCCGAACTCATGAACGACGACGGCACGGTGATGCGCGGGCCGGAGCTTGCGGTTCTCGCGGAGCGGCACAAGCTGCAGCGCATTACCATTGCGGATTTGATCGCCTATCGTCAGGCGCGCGACAAACTGATCGAGCGGGTCGGCGAATTCCCCGTGGAATCCGAGATAGGCACGCTGACCGGCTACGCCTTCATCACGCCGTTCGACCAGGTCCATCACATGGCCTTCGTCTATGGCCGCATCGGTGACGGCAAAAACGTGCTGACGCGGCTGCACCGCGCCAATATCATTTCCGACGTGTTCGGCGGCGCGAAGCCGATCCATCATGCGCTGGCGCGCTTCAAGGCCGAGGGCAGAGGTGTGCTGGTGCTGTTGCGCGACGGTACCGCGGGCGTTCCGGTGGTCTCGATCCCGAAATCGGCCGACACCGCCTCGGGCGAAGCGCGCACCCGGCAATGGCGGGAAATCGGTCTCGGCGCACAAATCCTCAAGGATCTTGGCGTCAATTCGATCAGGCTTCTGACATCGACGCGGCCGATGACCTTTGTCGGGCTCTCCGGCTTCGGTATCGAAATCGCCGGCACCGAGCCGGTCGAGGGCTGAACTGTCGCGCACGTAGCGCTACTCAATGCAAGGCAGGAGGGTGCCTATGTTAGCTTCCCGAATCCGTATTGTGCTCGGCGTGATCGGTCTCGGCCTTCTGTTGTCGGCCTGCGGCTACAATACGATCCCGACGCTCGAAGAACAGGCCAAGGCGCGCTGGGCCGATGTGCAGAACCAGTACCAGCGCCGCGCCGACCTCATTCCCAATCTGGTCGCGACCGTCCAGGGTTACGCCGCCCAGGAAAAAAGCGTGCTGACCGCAGTCGTCGAGGCTCGGGCCAAGGCAACGCAAATCAAGCTCGATGCGTCCGATCTCACCGACCCGGCTAAACTGAAGGCCTTTCAGGATGCGCAGAACCAGCTGACCGGCGTGCTCGGCCGTTTGCTGGCGGTGACCGAGAATTATCCGGACCTGAAATCCAATGCCAATTTCTTGGCGCTGCAATCGCAGCTCGAAGGCACCGAGAACCGTATCGCCGTGGCGCGGCGCGATTATATCGACGCCGTGCGCGCCTTTAATACGTCGTTGCGCACATTCCCGACGGTGATCTGGGCGAAGACCGCGTTCTCCGGGGAGAAGCCGATGGCGGAATTCACCGCCACCGAGGGCGCCGAAACGCCGCCGCAGGTTAAATTCTGATGTTGACGTCATTCCGGAAACCGCGCAGCGGCTGTCCGGGATCCATAATCACGGATTTACCGACGTGAACTCAGCCAGAGCAAATCCGCAGCTATCGTGGTTATGGATTCCGGGCGTGCGCTCCGCGCGGCCCGGAATGACCGTCTGGTCCGCGGTCGCGTTTCTTTGCCTTCTCTCAACTCTCGCTTTCGCGTTCGATTTTCCGCCGCTGACCGGCCGGGTGGTCGACGCACGCCAATATCATCCCGGCGGCAAGCCGGAGTGCCATCGAAACAAAGCTGAAGGACCTCGAGGACAAATCCAGCATCCAGCTTGTCGTCGCGACCGTAAAGTCGCTGCAGGGCAGCGACATCGAGACTTACGCCAATGAGCTGTTCCGCTCCTGGAAGCTCGGCCAAGCCCAGAAGAATAACGGCGTCCTGCTTCTGGTCGCGCCGAACGAACATAAGGTCCGGATCGAAGTCGGCTATGGGCTCGAGGGCACGCTGACCGACGCGTTGTCTTCGGTAATCATTTCCAGCGCCATCATACCGCGCTTCAAGACCGGCGACTTTTCCGGCGGCATCGACCGCGGCGTCGACGGCATCATCAGCGTACTCAGCGGCGACAGCGCGGAATGGCAAAAGAAAGTCGATGTCCGTCGTGAGGATGCCTCCGCCGACTTCGACAAGATGTTTCCGCTCCTGCTTTTTCTGGTGATGGTGTTCATCTGCTGGTATCTGATCCACAACGCGGGTGGCCCCGGCGGCTCCACGCGGAGCGGAGGGCGATCGATCTTCATCCCCTATGGCGGGTCCGGCAGCGGCGGTTTCGGCGGCGGTGGTGGGTTTGGCGGCGGCTTCGGCGGTGGCTTTTCCGGCGGCGGCGGTTCGTCTGGGCGGCGGCGGCGCCTCGGGGGGCTGGTAATGCAGTTCACCAAACAAGATCACGAAGCGGTTTCGGCCGCGATCCGCGAAGCAGAAAGGAAAACCTGTGGGCAGATCGTCTGCGTGCTGGCGCGCGCATCTTCCGCCTACGGTTACATTCCGATCGTGTGGGCGAGCGTATCGGCGCTGCTGACGCCGTGGCCGCTGATCTATTTCACCCAGTGGAGCGTGCAGCGGATTTTCTTGCTGCAACTCGTGGTCTTTCTCGTCGTCGGCGTGATCTCCTCCTTCACTCCGCTCCGGATTCTGCTCGTGCCCCGTGCCATCAAGCGGGCGCGGGCGCACCGCGAGGCGATTGAGCAATTTGTGGTGCGCGGCATCACCCACACCAAGAACCGCACCGGCGTGCTGATTTTCGTGTCGCTCGCCGAACATTATGCCCGGATCATCGCCGATGAAGGTATCGCCGCGAAGGTGCCCAGCAGCGAATGGCAGGAAACGGTCGACGCATTGACCAGCCATATGGCCGCCGGCCGTATCGCCGCAGGCTTTACTAGCGCAGTCGAACGCTGCGGCGCTGTGCTCGCGACCCACGCGCCGGCCGACGGTTCGCCGAACGAGTTGCCCGATCGGCTCTATGTCGTCTGAGAAACGCCCCGTCACGCCACTGTCATCGACCGGCCATATTGGAACATTGATCTCGACCCGAAAAACCGGTGCTTCATCCGGCAGTCCCGTTCTGTAAACGCACGCTGTTTCGACGAGCTGCACCGCCGTGGAACAAGGACCGCGTTACGCAATCTACTTCGTGCCGGCGGCGGATTCGAACCTTTATCGCTTCGGCAGTTCGGTGCTCGGCTACGACTGCTATGGTGGCAATGCCGTCGGCTTCCCCGATGAAGTCGGCAACGGCGCGGTAAACTGGAACGAGATTACCGCACTGCCGCGGCGTTACGGCTTCCATGCCACCTTGAAGGCGCCATTTTACCTCTCACCGTCGTGCACCGAGCGGCAGCTCGTCAATGCGCTGCACAGCTTCGCCGGACTCGGACATGCCGTCCGTAGCTTCACGCCGACGTTACGCCTGCTCGACGATTTCTTCGCTGCCGTTCCGTCGCAGGCCGACGCCACGATCGAGGATTTGCCGGCATCGTGTACGACGATATTCGATGCCTACCGCGCGCCGATGTCGCCGCAAGAGCGGGCGCGGCGCATTGCACTCGGTTTGAACCAAAGCCAGATCCAAAATCTCGACCGCTGGGGCAACCCTTACGTGTTGTCGGAATTCCGTTTCCACATGACGCTGACCGGCAGGGTGCCGGCGCGCCGCCGCAAGGCAATCCAGGCAAGCCTGCTTGCCACGATGCATCGCCTGCCGGTCGAGCGCTCGATTGCGATCGACCGGCTCACTTTGCTCAAGCAGGGTTCGCCGGACGGGTTCTTTCGCGTCGTTGGCGTCGCCGCGCTGCAGGGCGGGGCGGGGCGACGATCTTGATCCGGAAGCAGCTGTCAGCCGGCGGCCTGGGCCCGCTTCGGAAACAATTGCGGCCGCAGCTTCGGATGACAGGCCATCATCTTCGGCGCGTAGGCGGTTTCGGCGCCGAGCTCCTCGGCGGCGTGCCAGGCCCAGCGCGGGTCCCACATCGCGCCGCGGGCGAGGCAAACGAAATCCGACTTGCCTGAGGCGACGATATCTTCGGCCTGCTGGTAGCCGGCGATCAGGCCG
The DNA here is from genome assembly GCA_963696555.1 of uncultured Alphaproteobacteria bacterium. Classification (GTDB taxonomy): domain Bacteria; phylum Pseudomonadota; class Alphaproteobacteria; order Rhizobiales; family Xanthobacteraceae; genus BOG-931. Next base: position 413,297 of record CAVOKR010000029.1, read on the forward strand.
ACGGTCATGACCGTCATGCCGCTTTCTTTTTTGACCTTCTCGGCGAACGGCACCTGATAGCCGGGCGACAGCGGAATTTTCTGCTTCGGGTCGAGCCCGCCGGTCGAGACGTCCATGTAATCCATGCCGCGCTTTTTCAGCTCTTTGGCGAGCAGCACGGTTTCTTCCGGCGTCCAGCCGCCCTCGACCCAGTCGGTGGCGGAGACGCGCATGCCGAGCGGCTTTTGTTCCGGCCAAGCCGCGCGCACCGCCTCGTACATTTCGATGGCAAAGCGCATGCGGTTTTCGGTCGAGCCGCCGTATTCGTCGGTGCGGTGGTTGGAGAGCGGCGACAGGAACTGATGCGCGAGATAGCCGTGCGCGCCGTGCAGTTCGATGACGTCGTAGCCGATGCGGTCGACGCGCTTCGCCGCGGCGGCAAATTCTTCGATGCAGCGCTTGATGTCGTCCTTGGTCATTTCGTGCGGCACCGGCCAGCCGGCGTCATAGGGCAGCGCCGAAGGCGCTTCGGGAGTCCAGCCGCCGTCTTCCTTGGTCAGGATCGGCTTACCGCCGGCCGCCGGCGGCGTGGTCGGGCCTTTGCGTCCGGCATGCGCAAGCTGCACGCCGAGCTTGGCGACGCCGTATTGGCGGCAGAAATCGTGCACGCGCTTGAGCGCCTTTTCGTTGTCGTCCGACCACATGCCGGCGCAGCGCGGCGTGATGCGGCCTTGTGGATTGACGTCGGTCATTTCGGTCATGACCAGGCCCGCGGCGCCGAGCGACATATTGCCGAGATGCATCAGATGCCAGTCATTGGCCGAGCCGTTGTCGGAATTGTACTGGCACATCGGCGAGACGACGACGCGATTGGCCAGAGTGAGCCCGCGCAGCGTGATCGGGGAAAACAGAACGCTAGCCATTCTTCATTGTCCTTGATTGATTGCAGTGATTTTCCGGGGGGCCGGCAAAATTCGGGGGGACGCTACCAGCTTGGGCTCAGCCTTGAAAGGGTGGCGCTCGTCCCGAGTGGTGTTGACTCCGCGGCATAATCCCTTCGGAATATGGGTGGGCAGGAAAACAATACCAGGACAACATGATCAAGAAATTCCATGTGCTGTATGTCGGCCAGATCGAGCTCGACAATGTCGGGCTTTCGGGTACTCCGGCCAACGACCGGCTCTATTCCGACGAACGGCTGCGCGAGGCCTTTTTCACCGCGCGCGATGTCGCCCAGCTCATGGATGAACTCGGCTTCGACACGCTGTGGACCGCCGAGCACCATTTCCAGCGCGAGGGCTATGAGGTCTTCCCGAACCTGATCCAGCTCGGGCTCTGGCTTGCCACCCAGACCAAGCGGCTGAAGTTCGGTTGCGCTTTCAATGTGCTGCCGATGTGGCATCCGATCCGGATGGCGGAGGATTACGCCATGGCCGACATCGTCACCGACGGCCGGGTCGTGCTCGGCGTCGGCCGCGGCTACCACTCCCGCGAGGTCGAGAGCTTTGGCGCGCCGCTCCTCGACGCCGAGAAAAACCGCGACCTGTTCGAGGAGCAGCTTCGATTGTTGCTGACCTGCTTCAACGAGCAGTCGTTCCATTTCAAGGGCAAATATTACGAGGCGCCGCCGCCGGTGGACTATCGCGGCTACAAGCTCAAGGACATTACGCTCGTGCCGCGGCCGAAGCATTTGCCGGTCGAGATCTGGATGCCGATTGCGAGCGGCAAGACCATCGAGATGATGGCGCAATACGGGCTCAAGGGTATGGTGACGCTCAACGGCGAAAAAATCCTCGACGATGTCGTGCGCGCCTACCATGCCGCTTGCCTCAAGCACGGACGCGAGAAACAACTCGGCGAGGACATGATCTGGGGCGCCGGCGTCTATCTCGCCAACGAGCCGCGACGAGGCGATCCGCAAGCTCGAGCCGGCGCATGACGAGCGCTTCAAATGGTTCGCGCCGTTCGGCTTCGTGCGCTATGCCGACGAAGCGGGCCGCACCTGGGGCACGCCTGGCGCGCCGTCGCGCACGCCGTCGCTGAAAGACGGCGTCGCGCAGAAGGCCTGGTTCTGCGGCACGCCGGCAGAAGTGGTCGACGGCATCAAGTCGGTCGAAGCGAAATACCCGGGCCTCGAGAATTTCATGATCCATTGGGCCGAAGGGCTTACGCCTGCCGAGTTCAAGGATCAGTTGCGCTGGTTCGCCAAGGACGTGATGCCGGCGTTCAAGCGCGGCTAATTCATTTTTCCAGCCGCGCCACGATCTCGACATGGGCCGAATAGCGGAATTGATCGACCGGCGTGACGGCAACGAGCCGATAGCCGCCGTTGACCAGATGGCGAATGTCGCGGGCGAAGGTGCTCGCGTTGCACGACACCGCGACGATAATCGGAACCGCGCTTGCGGCGAGCGCGCGTGACTGGGCATCCGCGCCTTGGCGCGGCGGATCGAACACGACCGCGTCGAAGCGGTTGAGCTCCGCGGGAACCAGCGGATTCTCGAACAGGTCACGGCGCTCGGCCGCGATGGGCTTGAGGCCCGGCGTGTTCGCGGCGCGCTTCAGAGCGGCGATAGCGGCCTCGTCATCATCGAAAGCGGCGACGCGGGCCCGTGCGGCGAGCCGCAGCGCAAAGGGTCCGACGCCGGCGAACAGGTCGGCGATTTTCTTGGCGCCGGCGCTGTAGGACTCGACGAGGCGGGCCAGCACCGCTTCGCCTTCCGCTGTCGCCTGCAGGAAGGCCGCGGGCGGCAGGACGACGGTCGCCGTGCCGACGCGCAAGGTCGGGGCGCGCGGTTGCGCGATCAACTCGCCATGGCGGGTAAGCCGCGCGAGTCGATGTTTCGCGGCGACGGTCGCCAACGTCGCCGTCGCAGCCGCCGTCAGCGGCCCGGAACCGCGGACATCGACGTCGAGGCCGGCATCCGTCGTCGTCATCTGAATATCGAGCGGCTTCTTGGTCGGCCCCAGCACCTCGGCGAGGGCCCAGGCTGCCGGCAATGCGCCGTCGAGGTTTTTGGCTAAGATCGGGCAGCGGTCGATAGCAACGATGTGATGCGCGCGTGCGGCGGAGAAGCCGACTTCGAGTACCTCGTGGGCGCCGCGCCGGGCGTGAAAGACGACGCGGCGGCGGCCGTCGCCATGCGCGTCGATTAGATCGCCGACCGGCGCATCGATGCCGGCCTGGCGCAGCGCCGTCACCACGAGGTCGCGCTTCCAAGCGCGGTACGGCGCGCTCGACCAATGCTGCAAGGCACAGCCGCCGCAGACACCGAAATGCGGGCAGATCGGCGCGATGCGCTCCGCGCTCGGCGCTTCGACCTTAATGAGCGCGCGCCGGTCCGGATGACCGGGCCAGTTCTCGACCTCGACGATCTCGCCCGGCAGCGTGCCGGAGACATAGATCGGCCCCTCCGGTCCATCGGCGACACCGTCGCCGCGATGGCCGATCTCGACGATGGCGAGGCGTTCAACCACGGTCGGCCTCGATGAAGAATTCGCGATTGCCGTCGCCGCCCAGGATGGCGGATGCCTCGATGCCGCCGACCCGCCAACCAAGCGCTTCGATATGGGCGCCGATGTCCTCGCAGACCATCTTGTGAACGGCCTCGTCGCGCACGATGCCTTTCTTGAGGTGAGCGCGGGTGACTTCGAATTGCGGCTTGATCAGCGCCAGCAGCTGCGCCCGCGGCGTCAAGAGATGTCCGACTGCCGGCAGCACGAGCTTGAGGGAAATAAAACTGACGTCGATCACAGCGAGATCTGGCGATCCCGGCAACACCGAGGCAGCGAGTTTGCGGATATCGGTCTGTTCGAGCGAAACAACGTCGCCGCGATCGCGCAGCCGCGCATGCAATTGTCCCGAGCCGACATCGACCGCGAAGATGCGCCGGGCGCCGCGTTCGAGCAACACTTCGGTGAAGCCGCCGGTGGACGCGCCGACATCGAGGCAGATGCGGCCGGCAACCGCCATGCCGAAGTGATCGAGCGCTGCCGTAAGCTTGACGCCACCCCGCGACACGTAGGGATGCTCGGCTTGCGCCGCGATCACGGCGGCGGGGGAAATCTCGTCCGAGGCTTTGCGCACCACGATGCCGTCGGCGACGACGAGGCCCGCGGCAATCGCAGCCTGCGCCCGTGCGCGGCTCTCGAACAGGCCGCGCGCCACCAAGACACGATCGGCACGTTCTCGGGTTGTCATCGCGACATTATAGCCGCTCGTCCCCGCGAGCGGTCCCCATCGCGCAAGCGATGGGGTGCCCCGTTGCGGGGACCCAGCGCTGGATTCCCGCTTGCGCGGGAATGGGCGGAGATGGTCAGGCGAGCTTGATCGCTTCGCCCTGCATGTTCTGGCCGAGCGCCTCGAACGCCTTGGTGACAATGCCTTTGGCGTCGAGACCGGCCTTGGCATACATCGCGTTGGGCGAGTCCTGATCGATGAACATGTCCGGCAGCACCATCGAACGGACCTTCAGCCCGCGATCGAGCACGCCGTGTTCGGCAAGCGTCTGCAGCACGAAAGAGCCGAAGCCGCCGATCGAGCCTTCCTCGATGGTGAGCAGCACTTCGTGTTCGCGGGCAAGCCGCAGCAGGAGATCAACGTCGAGGGGCTTGGCAAATCGCGCATCGGCGACCGTTGTCGGCAAGCCATAGCCGGCAAGCTCGTCGGCGGCCTTGAGGCATTCGCCAAGCCGTGCGCCGTAGGAGAACAGCGCGATCTTGGTGCCCTCGCGCAAAATCCGGCCCTTGCCGATCTCGAGCGGCTTGCCTTCCTCCGGCATCGGCACGCCGCGGCCTTCGCCGCGCGGATAGCGCAACGCCGACGGCCGGTCGTCGATCGCGACCGCGGTCGCCACCATGTGCACCAGATCAGCCTCGTCGCCGGCCGCCATCAAGACGAAGTTGGGCAGGCAGCCCAGATAGGCGACATCGAAGGCGCCGGCATGCGTCGGCCCGTCGGCGCCGACCAGACCGGCGCGATCCATGGCAAAGCGCACCGGCAGGCATTGGATGGCGACGTCATGGACGACCTGGTCGTAGGCGCGCTGCAGGAAGGTCGAATAGATCGTGGCGAACGGCTTAAAACCTTCGGTCGCCAGCCCTGCCGCAAAGGTCACGCCGTGTTGTTCGGCGATGCCGACGTCAAAAGTGCGGCTGGGAAACTCTTTCTGGAACAGGTCGACGCCGGTGCCTGACGGCATCGCCGCTGTGATGGCGACGATCTTGTCGTCCTTGCGCGCTTCCTTGATCAGGCTTTCGCCGTAGACTTTCTGATAGGCGGGAGCCGATGCTTTGGCCTTCACCTGCGTGCCGGTGGCGACGTCGAACTTCACGACGCCGTGGTATTTATCGGCGGATTTTTCCGCCGGCGCATAGCCTTTGCCCTTCTGAGTCACGACGTGAACCAGGATCGGCCCGTTCTTCATGTCGCGGACGTTGGTCAGCACCGGCAACAGGTGATCGATATTGTGGCCGTCGATCGGGCCGACATAGAAGAAGCCGAGCTCGTCGAACAGCGTGCCGCCGGTGACGAGGCCGCGCGCATATTCTTCCATCGCCATGGCGCGCTGCTCGAGCATCTTGGTCGGCATGTGCTTGGCGACCTTGCGGACGAGCTTGCGCAGGCTGTGATAGCCGCGTCCGGAAACGCGGCGGGCAAGATAAGCCGACAGTGCGCCGACCGGAGGCGCGATCGACATGTCGTTGTCGTTGAGCACCACGATCAGGCGCGAATTCATGGCGCCGGCATTGTTCATGGCCTCGTACGCCATGCCGGCAGACATCGCGCCGTCGCCGATCACGGCGATGACATTGTTTTCCTTGTTCTGCAGATCGCGGGCGACCGCCATGCCGAGGCTGGCGGAAATCGACGTCGAGGAATGGGCGGCGCCGAACGGATCGTATTTGCTCTCGGCGCGCTTGGTGAATCCCGACAGCCCGCCGCCTTGGCGCAGCGTGCGGATGCGGTCGCGGCGCTCGGTGAGGATCTTGTGCGGATAGGCCTGGTGGCCGACGTCCCAGACCAACCGGTCGGCAGGCGTGTTGAAGACGTAATGCAGCGCGACGGTCAGTTCGATGACGCCGAGACCGGCGCCGAGGTGGCCGCCGGTGACAGCGACGGCGTCGATGGTCTCGCGACGCAATTCGTCGGCGAGCTGCGGCAACTCACTGGGATTGAGGCGCCTGAGATCTTCGGGGGTCTTTATTTGGTCGAGCAATGGGGTCTTGGACGAAACCGTCACACTACGCTCCTTATTTCAGACCAATGCGGTTCTTTCGGCCGAACGCCGATTATTGGGGCTCGCTGTGGCCCGGCAAGGAACACGCGGATCGTACGGTCCTACACCATTCCGCGCCGGGAACGCAATTTAAACGGCCGGGTACCCAAGGAAGGGCCTGAAGGGAACTCCTAGCCATTCCAGGGGCTTATACCTAAACTCCGGCAATACCCCCACAACCCCGAGACGCCGGTAACGTTCAACCTATGTAACTTTCCAGGAATTGCCAGTGGACCGCATACCAATGGAGGGGGCCTTGGCGAGAAGGCTTAATCCGCAACGAGGGCGGGCTGAAACGCGATGGCACTCGAAATCTACCGCAAGAAACGCAAGTTCGACGTGACCGCGGAACCCCGCGGCCGCGAGGGGCGCCGTGGCGGCAACCGCTATGTCATCCAGAAGCACGCCGCCCGGCGCTTGCATTATGACCTCCGGCTCGAGCTCGACGGCGTCATGAAGAGCTGGGCGGTGACCCGCGGTCCTAGCCTCGATCCGGGCGAAAAGCGTCTTGCCGTGCACGTCGAGGACCATCCCATCGACTACAACAGCTTCGAGGGGACTATTCCGGCAGGCGAATATGGCGGCGGAACGGTGATGATCTGGGATCGCGGCCGCTGGATACCGGAAGGCGATCCGCATCGGGGCTACGCCAAAGGCCATCTCGATTTCGTGCTCGAGGGCGAAAAACTGCACGGCCGCTGGCATCTGGTGCGAATGCGGTCGCGTGACAGCGACCGCGGCCGCGACAACTGGCTGTTGATCAAAGGCAAGGATGACGAAGCGCGGAGCGGGCGCAGCGCCGACATTCTGCAACAAGAGCCGCTGTCGGTCGCAACCGGCCGCTCAATGGACGAGATTGCCGAAGGCCAGGGCAAGAAACGCGTCTGGCACAGCAATCGTAGGGCGAAACCGGCATCGAGCGATCCGAAGCCGCAGACCCAACGCGAGTTCAAGGAGCAATTGTTGGCGCAAGGCAAGCCCGTGAGATCCAAGGGCCGCGCGGCAGCGCTGCCGCATGCGGTCCAGGCCGCGGCGAAGTCGACCGCGCGCAAGAGGAGTGGCAAGACTGCTGGCAAGACCACTGGCAAGACCACTGGCACGACCGCTGACAAGTCTATCGGCAAGACCGAAGGCGGCGCGGACATCGCCAACGTGCATCTGACACATCCCGACCGGGTCTATTGGGCCGATGTCGGCGTCACCAAAGGGGATCTGGCGGCCTATTATGTCAGCGTCTGGGATGTCATGGCGCCGCATGTCGTCGACCGGCCGCTCGCCATCGTGCGCGGTCCGGAAGGCACCAGCGGCGAGCTATTCTTCCAGAAGCACATCGCCTCCAACATCAAGGAATCGCCGCTGCGTCATGTCGTCGAACGCCAAGGAGCACGACGTCATCGCGGTGGAACAGCTCGGCGATGTGATCGCGCTGGTGCAGTCCGGCGCGTTGGAGATCCACACCCGCGGCTCTCGGCTCGGCAAGCTCGATTTGTGCGACCGCATGGTGTTCGATCTCGACCCGGGCGAGGCGGTGAGTTGGAAACAGATCGTCGCCGCCGCGCAGGAGGTGCGCGAACGGCTGAAAGCCGAAAAGCTCAAAAGCTTCGCAAAACTTTCCGGCGGCAAGGGCATCCATGTGGTGGTGCCGATTGATGGCGCCGATTGGGACGCCGTCAAAACCTTTACGGCACGGATCGCGGCCGCGATGGCCGCGGACAATCCAAGCCGCTACCTCGCGAAGATGACGAAGGCGCTGCGCAAAGGAAAAATCTTTATCGACTATTTCCGCAATTCGCGCGAAGCGACCGCGGTCGCGCCCTATTCGACCCGCGCACGCGCCGGCGCGCCGGTCTCGGCGCCGGTATCATGGGAGGCATTGCCGCGCACCACCGGAGGCAATCAGTTCACCGTGCTGAATTTGCAAAAGAAGCTCAAGCAAGACGCATGGGCCGAGATCGGTAAGGTCAAGCAGAAGCTGCCGGCGAAGTGAGCTTTAACCCGCGAGGCGAAACCGCTCCGCCTTCGGCTCGAAGCGCGACTTGAAAATCTCGGCGTCGAGCGGATCCTCGAAGCAATAGCGCACGAAAGCGGCGTAATCGTCTTCGACATACATGTCGAATTTGCCGACATAGCGAATGAGGAAATTCAGGATCTCGCTGTCGTCGGCAAGCTTTTGCCGCGGCAGCACGACCTGATGCGGGCATTCCTTGTCGAGCTTGCGCAGCCACGCGCTTTTCTTCTCCGCATCCATGGGTCCCAATCCGTCTTCGCCAGAGCCTTGATCCGAACCGATGATTGTTCACTATTTGTTCTAATCTGTCAAGGCTCAAATTCTTAATCATCCCCTGCGGCTTCGCCCTTACGGAGTTCCCCTGAATTGTACCGAGGTCGCGGCACACGTATCACTCAGCCATGGAAAACGACGAACACCCAAAGATTTGCGCTTGCGATCGATGCAATCGGCCGATGAAGCTGATCAGCAGCGTTCCGAAGCTTGGGGGCCTAAGCGAATTGCTGGTGTTCTACTGCCGAGTTTGCGACGAAGTGAGCGGCAAAAGCGATCCCGACGGCGCCCCGACGATGTGGCGGTGAACGGCGAATTATTTTTGGCAGAAATCATGAAAGGCGTCACTCGACGTCGAGCGGCTCGCTCCCGGTGGGCTTGCCGCCGGCGTCGAGCGTTATCTTCTCGACGCGCGCCTCCGCCTGGCGCAACAGATCCTCGCAGCGCCGCTTGAGAGCCTCGCCCCGCTCGTAGATGGCGATCGATTCCTCGAGCGGTACTTTGCCTTCTTCGAGCCGCTTGACGATCAATTCGAGTTCTTCGATCGCCCGCTCGAACGGCAGTTTGCCGATATCGCTGTTGCTGTCCTGCGCCATCACGCGGTCCCGTTCCGATCGAGTTGAAAGCTATCCGCGCATCAGCGCGGTAACGTGCGCTGCGACCGAACTGCCGAGCGCCTGCAGGTCATAGCCGCCTTCGAGGAGCGACACGATGCGGCCGTCGGCGCAGCTGTCGGCAATATCCATGATCTTCTGCGTCGCCCAGGCGAAATCTTCCTCGGCGAGGTTGATATTGGCGAGCGGGTCGCGCATGTGCGCGTCGAAACCCGCGGAGATGATGATCAGCTCCGGTTTGAAATCCGCAAGCCGCGGCAGGATCCGGCTTTCGAAGGCTTCGCGAAATGCCCTAGCGCCGTCGCCCGGCCGCAGCGGCGCGTTGACGACGGTATTGTAATCGCCGCTTTCGCCGACCGCGCCGGTGCCGGGAAACAACGGCATCTGATGGGTCGAGCAATACATCACCGTCTTGTCGGCCCAGAAAATCTCCTGCGAGCCGTTGCCGTGATGCACGTCGAAGTCGATGATCGCAGCGCTCGAGATGCCGTGGCGGGTTTGCGCGTAGCGCGCCGCGATGGCGGCATTGTCGAACAAGCAAAATCCCATCGGCCGCGCCGTCTCGGCGTGGTGGCCCGGCGGCCGTGTCGCCACAAAGGCGTTTCTGACCTTTTTACCCAAAACCTCGTCGACGGCTTGGATGCCGCCTCCGGCGGCGCGCAAGGCGGCTTCGAAAGTGCCAGGTGACATCGAGGTATCGGCGTCGAGATGAATGATGCCCTCGCGCGGCGAGGCATCGCGCAACTCGACGATGTAGTCCATCGGGTGACACAGCGCGATGGTCTCGAGCGGCGCCATGGGAGCCAACTCACGGGCCAGCGTCTGAAACTTTTCCGCTTCCAGCGCGCGTTCGACAGCGCGCAGCCGGTCCGGCCGCTCGGGATGGCCGGCGGGCGTCAAATGCTCGAGGCAGGCGGGGTGGGTCAGCAACAGCGTCGACATTAGTCACACTTAAGGCGAAGCGGCCACGGAGGGAAGCCGGTCAGGAGGCGAGCGCCGCGTCGGCGCCAAGCAGGCCCTGCGCACTTTCGACCACCGTGCGCTCCAGCGCGCCGGCGCCCACCGCGCAATTCTCGGCAAAAAACCGCGTCACCGCGATCCGCGCCGCCGCGTCGGCGTTCAGCCGTATGGCGGCGAGCGCGTCTTTGGCCAGGAGGCAGCCGCCAGTGGCGAGCCCGAACAGCCGCAGATAGGGCGTGGCGCCGGCCAGCGCAGCGTCGGGCTCCTTGTCGAGATGCCCGAGCAGCCAGTCGGTCGCCCGCGACAGGCTCTCGACCGCATCAGCAAGCCGCACGGAGGTCCAGCCGAAGGCCGGGTCATTGCTGGCGCTCAATTGCCGGACTATGTCGCGGAGCTCATCGATGTGCGCGCCGACGACGGCGCCGCCCCCAAGCGGCAGTTTTCGGGTGACAAGATCGATGGCCTGGATGCCGTTGGTGCCTTCATAGATCGGCGCGATGCGCGCATCGCGGAAATATTGCGCGGCCCCGGTCTCCTCGATGAAACCCATGCCGCCATGCACCTGCACGCCGAGCGACGCGACCTCGTTGGCGATGTCGGTCGAGAACGCTTTCGTTACCGGCGTGAGCAGCGAGGCGCGATGATGCGCGGCCTTGCGCGCTTCGTCGTTATTGCTGCGTTCGCCGCGGTCGATCGCAATCGCCGTCGCGTAACAGATGGCGCGCGCGGCTTGGGTCAGCGCCCGCATGGTCAAGAGCATGCGCCGCACGTCGGGGTGGGCGATGATTGCCGCCGATTCCGTTCCCTTCATGCCTGCGGCGCGGCCTTGCCGGCGGTCCCGTGCATAAGCAATCGCCTGTTGGGTCGCGGCCTCGGCGAGGCCGACGCCCTGCAGGCCGACGGCAAGCCGGGCGCGGTTCATCATGGTGAACATGCAGGCCATGCCGGCGTTCTCTTCGCCGATCAGATAGCCGGTGGCTCCGCCGGCATCGCCCATGATCATGGTGCAGGTCGGCGAGCCGTGAATGCCGAGCTTATGCTCGACCGAATGCGCCCGCACGTCGTTGCGGGGGCCGAGCGAGCCGTCGGGCAAGAGCTGGAATTTCGGCACCAGGAACAGCGAAATGCCCCGCGTGCCCGGCGGCGCATCGGGCAGGCGCGCCAATACGAAATGGATGATGTTGGCGGTGAAATCGTGCTCGCCGTAGGTGATGAAGATTTTCTGGCCGGTGAGCCGATAGCTGCCGTCGGCCGCGCGCTCGGCCCGCGTCCGCAACGCGCCGACATCGGAGCCCGCTTGCGGCTCGGTGAGTTGCATGGTGCCCATCCATTCGCCGGACACGAGCCTTTCCAGATAGCCGCGTTTGAGGGTCTCGCTGCCGTGGGCTTCGAGCGCGTCGATCGCCGCCATGGTCAGCATCGGCCCATTGGCGAAGCCGACCGAAGCGGCATGCCACATCTCGGTGCAGGCGGCGTTGACGATCTGCGGTAGCGCCTGGCCGCCCCATGCGGTCGGCGCCGTCACGGCGTTCCAGCCGGCGAGCCGCCAGTCGCGATAGGCCTCTTTCCAGCCCGGCGCGGTGGTGACGGCGCCGTCCTTGAACTGCGTGCCGAAGCTATCGCCGATCCGGTTCAGCGGCGCGAGGACTTCGCTCGCGAAGCGGCCGGCTTCCGCGATCACCGCGTCGACGTCATCGAGCGTGAGGTCGCCGAACAAGCCTTCCTCGATCGCGGTGCCGAGCGAAGCCGCGTGTTTGATCGCGCGGCCGATATCGGCGAGGGGGGCTCGGTAGGTCACGGAAATCTCCAGAAGAAGCGGTCGGACCGGCTCTCGGTCCTAGGGCCATTATATTGGCTGCGGCGACCCTTGATAGCCGGCCCGCTCGGGGCGCGGTGAGGCCCTTTTATCAGCGTTCAGCCGGCCCGATGCGACTTGGGGTGGTGTTCCGACCGCAATCAAGCGCCACGAAGAGTGGAGACCCGATTACGGACTGCTGACCGAGAGGACGTTGGTCTGCGGCAGCGATTTGGCGGAGGTATTTATCGCCAATAGCTGTTTGACAATCGAGAGAACGTGGAGGGTGTCGCCCCGCTCACTCTCGGCTTCGGGCACCGCGTAACGCTGCCCCTTGTAGACCACGGCAAGCGGTGACGGCCCTAGTCCCTTATTGAGAACAAAAAAATTATCGCAGAACGTCTCCTCAGTTTCGGTCTCGCATGGGCCGGTATGAAACTTGCGAGCAACAAAGGACTTCTCAATTTGTAACTTATAAAGACGCGGCGAATCGCCGTCCATCGACTTCAATTGATGCCGTACGATCCCACCTAGATAATAAAGAATGCCTTCGACCGATCTCGTATACACGGTGAAATAGATTTTTTTCCCCGCATAGCGCGGCAGATTTTCCCTAAATTCCTTGTATTCAAGCGCGGATTTATCCGGGTGGGCGTTGTACGACTGGTCGGCAATTCCGAGCAAGTCTTGAATAAAGGAAGGCGTTAGCGTGATGACACCGACGTTGGTTTTTCTTCCCATCCGGCCACTATCGGAAGCGCTCGGATCGGAGTTTGTCGTCACTGTAGTAGTCACCGTATTTGCATTCGTGCGCTTTGTCGTCGTCGTTGTTGTGGTATTCTGTGGAGGTTTTCGCGCTAAGCTATCGGCGGCACTGCGGCAGCGGGCGTCCTATCGATGTAAGGAAGATCCGCGGATCTCTGGAAAGAAAAACAAAAGCGAAATTCCGGCGGCGGCGACTGACATTGGCCGCCGGAGGAGGTTGAGGACGCGGCAGCTCCGGCGGCGCCCGCGGAATTGTTGCTGCAATTGCCGCTCATCTTTTGGCTGGAAGCCGAAATCGGTTCGGTGGTCAGTCCGAATTCCAGCAGATAATCGACCAGACTCTGAAAAAGATCGAAATCGATGTCCGCGCCTGGATTGTTGACGAATACGAGTTCACAATCGAGGGTATGACTTCTGGCGCCGGAGCACCCTTCGTCGTGCTTTGAGATGGCAATCGTCTCTATGAATAGACGGAAGATTTCCTCACGAAAGAACTCCTCGTGAATGTAGAAGTCGAACAGATCGCTGCTCACCGGTGACATGACGCCTGAGTAGAACTCCTGGGTATCGAGCACAGGAACCGTAAACGTCGGCCCTCCGCTGACGGTCCCGGTTACTGTGGCGATTTTGGGAGTGGCGTTCGAATGGGGCCCGACCGGGATCGAATTCAGACCGGCCGTTCCGCTCGCCGAGGCCACACCGCTGATCGATTGTACGCTCGTGAATTGCATCGGCTTTTGATCCGATGCGCGCACGACGTTCAGCACGAGGCCCTGATCAAGGGCGTCTTCGGCTTCCAGATTATAAACAATTGCGCGGTCGGAATATTGATCGACAACCGCACAGCCAACCAGCGCCATCGCGATGAGTGGCGCGGCATAAACCCATCTGACTGCCATCAGGCAACCCCCGCCCGAGCGTAACTGTAGCGAATGCAATCCCTGGGTGCAAGGCCTTGCCTAGACTTGTTCCATGTTTCCGCATGAGCACCGCGCGCTCAGCGCGGCGGCGGGACGTCGTCGGGCACGAAGAAGTCTTGCGCCAAGGTTGTGTCGGATCCACTCGATAGTGCTCGAAATCCGTCACGCCGCGTTCCGCGAGGAAATTATCGTCGATCAGAAATCGCCCGGTGAGCTCGCGCGCCGGCGTGCAGAAAACCGCGTAGGCGGCATCGGCGACGATCTCGGGCTTGCGCGCCCGGCGCATCACCGCGTCGCCGCCGAGCAGATTTTGCACGGCGGCCGTGGCGATGACGGTGCGCGGCCACAAGGCATTGACCGCGATGCCTTGCGGCCGCAATTCGCCGGCGAGCCCGAGCACCACAAGGCTCATGCCGAATTTGGCCATCGAATAGGCGGTGTGCGGCGCGAACCACTTTTCCTTCATGTCGAGCGGCGGCGACAACATCAGAATGTGCGGGTTTTCGGCCTTCGCCAAATACGGAATCGCCCATTTCGACACCACGAAACTGCCGCGCGCATTGATCTGATGCATGAGATCGAAGCGCTTCATGTCGGTCTGGGTGACCGGCGTGAGCTGGATGGCGCTCGCATTATTGACGACGATATCGATGCCGCCGAACCGCGCCGCGGTCTTGGCGAGCGCGTCTTTCACGACTGCTTCATCGCGCACATCGACCACGAGCGGCAAGGCGTTGCCGCCCTCGCGTTCGATCGCGTCGGCCGCCGTATAGATGGTGCCGGAAAGTTTCGGATGCGGCTCGGCGGTCTTGGCCGCGATGGCGATATTGGCGCCGTCGCGCGCGGCGCGAAGCGCAATGGCAAGCCCAATGCCGCGCGAGGCGCCGGTAATGAACAAGGTCTTGCCAGCAAGTGACATGCTGTGCCCCACGCCGCCTTATTTCTTGCGCGTCAGGAAGGCCGCGAACGCGGCCCGCGCCTCGTCGGAGCGCAAGCGCTCCTTGAAATGCACCGCCTCGGTATCGATCCGCTCGGCGACAGCGTCAAGATCGCCGCGCAACAGCTTCCGCGACAGCGCCACGGCGCCGGGTGGCAACAGCGCAATCTCATGCGCGGCCTCGAGCGCAACCGCCTCGACCCTGTCGGACTCGACCACCGTATTGACGATGCCGGCGGCCTTCGCCTCCTCGGCCGACAGCGGCCGGCCCATGACCAAGAGCGAGAAAGCGCGCGCATGGCCTATGAGGAGCGGCGCCAACAGGCTCGATGCCGCTTCGGGAATGAGACCGAGCTTGACGAACGGCGTGGAGAATACCGCGCCGTCTGCCGCGACGACGTGATCGCAATGAAACAGCAGGGTGGTGCCGATGCCGACCGCAAGGCCATTCACCGCGGCGACAAGCGGCTTAGCGCTGCGCGCCAAAGCATGGAGGAAATCGACGGTGACGGGTTCGAGCCCAGTCTCGGCCCGCTTCTGAAAATCACCGATGTCGCTGCCGGCGCTGAACGCGCCCGCAGCGCCCGCGATCAATACGCAGCGGATCGCGTTGTTGTCGCCGGCCTCCTCGATGGCCGCCGTCATCGCCGCATACATCGGCTGCGTCAGCGCGTTCTTCTTCTCCGGCCGGTTCATCCGAATCGTGCGGATGCCGTCCGCGTCGGTTACCACCACCAGTTCGGACATGCGTTTCCTGAATGCCTCGTCGGCGGGCAGGGGCGGGACGATCGTCAGCGTGGTTTTGCGTTACATTAAAGGGCCGCGCCCGCCTTCGATAGCGGCTTAATGCACCGCCTCGGGCGCCCTACATCCCGGAGTCATTGATCCGCCCCGGGCGCGCCGCTATGGTCCGGCCGCCGGCGTCAGCCCGGCAATCCCGCGGCATTGGGGCGTAGCCAAGTGGTAAGGCAGCGGATTTTGATTCCGCCATCCCCTGGTTCGAATCCAGGCGCCCCAGCCAGCCGGCGCGGGTCCGTTCCGGACACATAGGTTACGGTTTATACCGGAGACATAGGTAACACTTTTGGACCGAAGGGGTTATCGAGGGGCTCGAGTTTGCAAGTCTGGTGATCGAAGTAGCCGAGATCGTAGTCCATGAAGCTGACGAGCCACATCTGATCGCTGACCTGTTTGGTGCCGACGCTTTGGCCGGGAAAGACCGTGCTGAGATTGATTTTGCGGCGATTGAAGCAGATGCGTCCGCAGGTGGTCACGGTGACGATCTTGTCATGGAACGGGTAGTCATGGAATTACAGTGACATCTTACCGGTAGAGTTATTTGGGTAAATAGTAAGGTGTCACCGTAATGAGGCCGAGGTATACTGACCGAGGTTAACAATCTGTCGGATAGTTGCTCACTTCGTATTCCGTGGGTCGCATATTTGCGGTAGTATTCCGCTGAGCCTTTCCTGTCCCTAGGCTCGTATCGCTCGAGCCCCGCCGCAGCCCCATCCCCCTAAGCGGCGGGGCTTTGCTTTTGCCGTCGTCCCGTCCAATCTAGTTCCCAATGGTCTTATTGAAAAATAATGAAATTATCTTCGTACTCAATTTTCATGAAGCGACACAGCCTGTGCGTGAAAAATTGCGAGTTGGGTGATTTGGGTAGTTTGGACGATCGTATCGGTCAAATTTGAGCAATTCAGGTCAAGCGTCACTTAGCCTTCGACAAGCGCCGAGGGCTCTGGACGGGCATGTGCGGTGCGGCTTCGTCCTTCGGCGGCCCGGTCAATTCGTTTCCGCCTAAGCCAGGCAGAAGGCCGCGGTAAGGCTCAGAATCGCCCGGATATTTTACGCAGCCTGGCATGCTCCGGACAAAGGAAACCCAAATTGGTATCGAGTTTGTGCACGGCCCTGTCCCGATGGCTACTCCTGCAATCCGCTCTACAGCGCCTACGGGCCCTATGGAGGGCGAAACTATCGGGGGCCTATACGGCAGCGGATGGAGCTACGGTCGCTAGCGCGTTTGCGCCTTTGCCCGGCTAACGGATTTGTCCTGGCGCTGGACGTTGATGGCAGTTAATTCCCCAAACGTGTCATCGCTGTGTGCCAAAATATTACAGCAGCAGGCCGTAGATCCGCGGAATTCCGATCCGATCCAGGACCTCGCTCCCCCAGGGGCCCGTGCACCGGTCCATTGTGGCCATGCTGAACGGGCATGGTTAGCGGCGTGAGCATTTTTCCGTCCTTGCGAAATAATGTCGATATCGCGGCGTTTTGCGGGCACGCCGTCACTTAAATTTGAATCCGACAGCTCCTCCGTTTGCACCGGCCAAAGCGACCAACGCAGGCGTGTCGCTCTGCCGTCAAAACGCTGGCCTAGTTCTTGCTGAAGATCACCACAGTCGCTTCGTAGCGGAACCACTTGGGTCTCGCTGCACTTTTTGTGACGTGCGTTTTTGTGATGTCCGTCACCGTAACGACCGCGTGGATGAGCCATTCTAGACAAAGTCGCGCGGGAGCTGGGGTTGAAGTGTTTGAGGGTATCGCGATGATGTCGATTTCGACCGAGGGGTTTGAGAAGCCGCGCTCGGTTTCGGCCGGGGCTACCCCATTGCTGCAGTGGCTGCCGATAGCCGATCTTCTCGTCGACCCGGCCTACCAAAGTCCTATCACCGGTAAGGGACGCCGCACCGTAAACCGGATCGCACAGGCGTTTTCCTGGGCCTCTTTCGCGCCGGTCGTCGTCGCGCCGACCGAGGGCGGCAAATACGCCATTGTCGACGGCCATTTCCGGACGACGGCGGCCGCGCTGGTTGGTTTTGACAGCGTTCCCTGCCAGATCGTCATGGCCAGCCGCGAGCAGCAAGCGCTGGCTTGCAAGGCTCTCAACGGCACGACCGCCCCGGTGTCCCGGATGGGGCTGCATATGGCCGCCCTTAGTGTTGGAGAGGATTTTGCGGTCCGGGTCGCCGATATTTGTGCCCGTGCCGACGTGCAACTGTTGCATTATCCGGTGCCGGCGGACCGCCAATGCATAGGCCAGACCATGGCTGTCGGGGCGATCGTGCGGTGCCTCAAGCGCTATGGCGAGGACACGCTGATCACGGCGCTGCAGTGCGTCACGCAGACCGCCAATAACCAGCCAGGTGCGCTATCGGCGCGCGTCATCAAGGCGCTATGCGCCGTGTTGGAGGCCGACAGGCCGCGACGCGATAGCGGGCTCGCCCTGTTCGAGGCGTTCGATGCCATCGATTTGCGGGAGCTGCAGAATGTCGCCACGATTGATGCTGTGGTTAAAAAGGTCAGCCACGCACAATCGCTCGCCGACCAGATCCGATCGAAACTCGTCCGATTGCTGCCAGCATCAAAAATTGCAGAAGCCAACGTCCGCAATGGCCCCAAAACTTCGAACGGTGTCGCGGCTCGAAACGTGCGGACTTATAATGCGGTTCAAACTTCTAAGGGCGCTGATACTTCCCAAATCGGGCGTCCTGAATTCGTGGCCCAGGGCCCGCCTGCAGTAAGGCGCACCCGCCAACTGCAAAAGTCCACATGGCGACCGCATTCAAGAGTCGCGCGGGATTGACGCGTAGCGATCTTTCGCGTCGCGATTTGGTTATTCCCAGATCTGCCGCGGTATCAAATTTCACTTCGTCTCGTGTTGAGGAGGATGGTCGCAGCTACTTCGATCAACACCCGCACGAGCAGGACCTGTGCGACTAGGCCAAGAACCACCGGGATGAAGTTTGGCGACCAGGTCAGCAAATTTATACCTTTTTGCGCCAACAGGTTCGAGACTTCGGCGAATGAGATGTAAAGTTGAAGGGCGGTGTGCAGCAAATAAACGTACCAAACAATCTGCAGGCCGGCCCAGGTAAAGACAGGTCGAAGCGTAAAGAAGCTGATGAGCGCGTTCATATAAACCTCCGTGTCGATTGGCCCAGCGTAAAGGCAGCGTCTGCCGGGGATGAGGCCAAAGTGATAGTTTGGCGGGCGGATCGACCGCCTGCCAGGATGATCTATGATAGCTGGCGCTGGAACGCATGCCTTGTCCGCATGGGCCGCCGTCCCATCGCGCCCCCGAACAAGTTCTCAGGGTCTTTTATACTAAACTAAAGGATTGAGGCTGGCGGGTCGTCGTGCCGGGGCAGCCATCGGCTTTACCCTACCGCCGAGCAGCACCTGGCGAATAGCGAGACCGGAGAGATACCCGAGCTGCAGGCTTGCGGCGCTTGCCATCGCCATCAGGGCTATCGGCCACGACGCCTCGCGATAGGCGAGGCCGGCGATGATGGCGAGGACGATCACGGCCGCTGCGGCGGGCACTAGAATGAGGACCTTGAAGCGCTGTCCAAGGACCATTCCGGCCAGGAGGCAGACAATCAGGGTGATCATGATGCTAGAACCGGCTTCATCCCCCTTAAGTTTCGGCTACGGGCCATTAATTTTCCATTACGCAGGCGCTGATTCGATATCGAAGAGCAAACACAATCGCCCGCTGCGCTGCAGCAAATATGGAAGTTCAAGAATGGGGGTGGGGCGCTGGGGCGCTACCAGACGGGGCAGGGTAGCTACTGGGCAGCTATTCGTCCCGTAACGCCTCCAACCCCCCCCTTTCGCCTCCCACGCATAGGGCTGCTGCTGGCGCGATCGGCGACCAGGGTGGGCCTGTGAGAACCCGTGGACTCGCAGTCTAGTTCGGCGGCGTTATTTTGGCGTCCGAGGCACGGATACACAGCAACCGATAAATCGCCCCGGGACTGCCGTTGCCGTTTGCCTTCTGCGCGTCAGCGGCCGCGGCCGAGCAGTCGTCCTGGGAAGCGAAGTTTCCAACATGGAGCAGTTGCGTGGAAACGGGGACCGGCACCCGTGGGGAGTCGACTACTGTGCCCGCGCCGACGCCAACCACAACTAATATGAGCCAGTATGTCATGGGGGCGCTCCTCTCGGTTAATCGATAAGTTATAAGCGCGGCAAAGAACGATAAGCGATCCAAAAAGTTGAACGTCCGGCCGCGACCGAAAGCGCACGGCACCCACCCAGGTCCCCGGCCCCGAGCCTTGATCTTGGATCTGCGACGGCAGGTGACCTGCCACTTTCTGTGGGGATTGAAGACAAAGATCGCACGCCCACTGCGCGGATTCCGACACCTCTGGCTCCGCCATTGCCCACCATGGAGAAGATGGGGACGCCAATCGCCCGACGACTGCCGGAAATCGATCCCGTTCCGGGCAGGGAATGGATGACGGCACGCCGATAATTTGCCTAGCAATCTGAACTAGCAATACTAGCAAAAATCCAACTTTAGGCCTCGATGCCTTGACTCGGCGGGAGGAATTTGGCCACCGTGCAGAGGTATGATTTTGCGGCGACGGCCAGACAATGGCGAGAGGTGAAGATTAATGTGGAGTTTCAAAGCTGTGGTTGCCTTGGCGACAGTGGCGACTGGCATAGCTTTCGGGTCTTTCGCTTCGACCGCGTCGGCGAGTGTGGTCGTTCCCTCCACGGCGGACATCTTTCTGGCGGGGCAGACTTTAGTCCCCGCGAACGTGAACAGTGGTTATGCCGCGGACGCGGGCACTAATTATAATCCAGGGGCGTCAGGTCTCGGGTTGGGGTCGCTGCCGATATCCTTCGATGTCGTGGGCGGTGAGACTCTTACCCTGACCGCTTCAGGCACTGTCTCTTGCTGTCTCGGAGGGCAACCCACAAATGGTCCGAATGGCGGTGGTTTGAACCCGGGCGGCAGCGCCAATATTGCGGGCCTTTTCAATGTCGGCGCCATCACCACGTTACCTGAACTCGCCCTTCTCGGTGTGTGGGGTGGCCCTACGCTCACAACGCCTTGGGCGGCCTTCCTTGTTGGCACTGCCGATACGATTACCGCACCAATTGGCGCAACCAATCTTTATCTGGGCACCGACGACGCCTACGGCTTCGCCGATCCGCCAGGTTGGTACAATGACAACACCGGTTCTTTTACGGTAAGCGTTGTTAACGACGCTAGCGGAATTGGTGTCAGCCCGACCCCACTGCCATCGACTTGGACGATGTTGATCGCCGGCTTGGTTGGTATCGGCTTTTTTGCTCATCGCGGGTCGAGAAAGAACGCAACTGCTCTCGCGGCTGCCTAACCACAACACCTGATTGGACTTTTGAAAGGCCGCCGCAAGGCGGTCTTTCTTTTTGAGTTATCCGCTGCGCTGCCTGAGGCAGCGCATGGCCATGAACGAGCCGGAATGATCGAGTTCTGCCGTGTCATTATGCGTTGTGTGTTCACCATTCGCTCGAGCGGGGGTTGTGCTGTGAGACGTAGGTGAACTAAGCTTGGACCGCGCGCGGGCCGTAAGCGGGCAGAAATGCTTAGGGGTTGCTGCGGTTGCTATCGGAAGCCCGATGCGAACCAAGTGACTAATGCCAGGTGCCGGGGCTGTTGTTACCGCTTACGCTCGGGGCGCAATAATAGCCGCCCCGATCAACTGTGCGCGATGCTTAGAAGGCCAGGCTTTGCCGCAAATCGTGGAGCGCAGCGGCAGAGCAAGTATCTTTGATTACGATCGGGGATTACGCCATAAGCAAAGAACCGCCTCGGAGACGGTTCTTAAGAAAAACTTTGGATGGAGGCGAATTAGGCTGCCACGAGTTCAGCACGAGCCTTGCGCTTCTTGCGCCAAGCCATGAAGCCGAGGCCTCCTATGCCGGTCGCAAAGAGTGGAAGGGCGGCCGGAAGAGGTGTCGGCGAAGGGGTGAAACCGGATGGCTCGTTGAAAAAACCATCTACCGTCGTGCAGGTCGGACAATCGGGGAATGACAAGGAAAAGCTCCCTTGCGGATCCGAAATTAAAAACTCTATGCCACCCGCAGTAAATTCCACGCTGTCAAAGGTATATCCCGTTCCGCTCGACGAGATCGTTGTCGTACCCGAAGGAGGCCCCAAATAGATGCCACCACCGTTCGGTATTCCGTCTGTACTGTTGTTATGCAATTCAACGATGGCATAAATATCCGTGACCGTAGACGGAACGGAGACGGGTGCGTTGAGATTAAGGAAAATATAGTTGTCGTTCGGGTAGTTGTTTGGATAGTTGTTGTTTAAACCAGATGAGGTCATATCATTACTTGGGAAAAATAAGTCGAACGCAAACCACTCGCCCGTAGGGCCCCCCGTTGATGCCGCTAAAGCCGGCGTGATCGATGCTCCAGACAACAGAGCCAAGCTTACAGCCAACATCGCCAATCTAATCTTCATGGTGCGTTCCTGAAGCCAAAAATTGCGAGATTACATAATGGGCCCGGCCGCGGGGGAGTCAAGATGGTTAATTGGCGGCGCGTCGTTTTACGAATACCCGAAGCCTCGGTTAATGGGCTGTGGGGGGCCGGGATAAGGACCATCGACACGCGCCAACCCGCGCCAGCATCCGGATCTTTGCCTGCCAGATCGCTCCGAGCCCAAATGGGTCGGCCGGTCCACGGGGTGCCAAATGTCCCCTAGCAGGGGAGTGACAGGGCGGCCTCATTTTGCCATGATTTGGCACAGCCTGACTGGGTCCGATTCCTGAGGGGATAAAGATGAAAGCTTTCGTCGTCGGGGCGACGATGGTCGCTAGCGCGCTTCTGGGCAGTTCAGGCTCGGCATTGTCGGCGGACCGGTGGGGTCTGCTCTCGCCGGCGCAGACTAGGGAGTATCATGCCTGTTTATTCGAGGCGTGGATCCAGCATTATTGTCACTGGAACTCCCCGGCATACGCGCAATGTGTCATCGCCAATGGCGGGGGAAGATATCCGTTGGATGGCCGCCTATTTACCGAGGACTATTGTTGGTCTACGGCCCAGGGTCTGGGACCGCGTTAGTGTCGGTCGCCCTATGTCTATCGACACTTCAATCACTGAAGTGCAATTCAATAAATCTGGCAAACGCCACCTTTAGAAACCGCGGCAACGGCGGCCTTTCTGCTTCTGGGCTCACGGGACGGCGGGCATCACGACGTTGCGGGTGACTTTTGTTTGGGCAACAGTCTGATCAGCCGGGTGGAAGTTAGAAGCGATCTTCCGGCGGTATGAAATCGGTGATTATTGGTGCGGGGACGAAATACTTGGCAATATCCTGAGATTTTTTGACGGATTGCCCGTTTTCCTTTTCGATCCGGCTCGACGTTATCTTCGCGCTGATGATGCCGAGCAGGCATTTCCGATACGCATCGAAGACCCCAGCTCCCGAATTACCGGTGGTGGCGACGTCGCTGATCGCCGTTGCAAATTTTGGCAAGAGATTACGCGGGAGGAGGGCGGGCGAAATCACACGGGATGGCGCTATTCCCTCTGGGGTTGCGACGATGACCGGTTCGCCGGGCAATAGCTGATTCCTGCACACCGGCATGCGGCGCAGTCGAAGGCTGACCGGAAGTTGCTTCTCGTCGATGGCGACCAGCGCCAAGTCCACCGCTGCCGGATCCACCTCGCTGAAATAGCCTTCCTTTAGAACATTTGCGGGAAGCTCCTGGCCGGCGATCTCGACGCGGATTGTGTGCCAGAACTTGTTTCCAGCGACATGTGCGGCGGTCAGCACCAGTCCATTCCCCAAGTAAACGCCCTGGCCGGTCCAGTTCTCCTTGGGGACTCTGACAATATGGACCGCATAGAGTCTTAGTGACTGGTCGGGGTCATCCTGAGAGTGCGCCTGGCTAACGAATGCTGCAGCCACGATGAGGCCGGAGCACAATGGCCTAGCAAAACGCATGGACCTTCTCGCACTAGAAGCACTGAATAATGACGCGCAGGCCATCTTATTGCTACGCGGCGGACGGATATAGCCCTCGTTACTTCAGTCAAACTGCCCCCCGGCCAACACGTCCGTGGTCGATGTTGGAGCCGAGCTCCAGCTCGACTGACAGCGTCGCGGTGCTGCGCTCTGCGGATGAGACAAAGTAGCGTTCTAATAACTATGCCTCCCCTTCTTTCATTTACCAAGTGCAACAGCGGATGCGCCAGTGCCAATATAACAGCCGTTCGCTGCAATTTTAACAAGCGCGATAAATCCATTCGAATATCTGGTGAGTACAGATACCGACCGGGGAAGTACGGGCTAGCGTGAGATATGAGGTATCTTCGATGTCGGTTACTTTGAATCCTGCGGACCCATCGGTTGTCGCGCAGCCCGGCCAGACGATCAGTGTTTCGTCCATGTTGGACATCACTGCCAGCGCCAGCAACCCCGAATATGTCGTGGTTTCGCTGCTCGACCGAAACGAATACACCGCAGCGAGCACCGGCGAGACTGGCAAGCTGAACGGCAACGGAAATTCTGCGTCGTTCAGCAATGCCGGTGGCGACTTCAACACGGTAGGCATCGTTTTCACCTATAACGCTGCCACCGGTCAATATACCAATGCCACCTATGGCAACCTGTCGAGCCTCACCTATACGGCCTCGACTAACACCAATGACAACACCAGTCTTTCCGTCTTTACGACCAACAATCTCACGGTTGCGAACAACTACGTCAACGATCCGACTTTGCTGCAAGAGTTGGCCCCGATGGGCTATACCAATTACGTCGGCAGTGTCTCCATCGTGACCCAGCCGGCCTTTGCCGGCCCGGCTCCGACGCAGGCAACTCCGGACTCGATCAAAGCCGCCGCATTGAGCTTCGTCGGCAAGGCGTGGAACGACGAAGGTTGCTGGGTTTTGGCGAGCAACATTTCCGCGGAAGCCGGTGCTTCGCTTCCGATCACCAGCACCAGCGTCGGTCTTGCCGGCGTCGCCAACGGCGAATGGATCGTGGCCTATAACGGTCCGGCCGGTCAGACGAGCGAAAACGGCCAGAGCTGGGAATCGCAAATTACTGCTGGCGAAATGGTTGTATTCGAGACCACGTCGGGAGGCGGCCATATCACCACTGTCGTGTCCGGTTCCGGCAGCAGCGCCGAATTGGTCGACAATATCGAATACGTCAACGGCAGCGGCACCATGACCAATTCCGCCAATGATGGGTCCGCCAATGACGTCATCATTGCGGCCCCGCACGCGGCGTCGCAGGAATGGTCTCAAGTCGCGGGTAACGAAGTCGTCGTCTACGAGCTTGACTGCCCGATAATCACGACTTCGACGGCGACCACTACGGTAGCCGCGGGCATGACGGAAGCGATCGCCCCGCTTTTCACCGCCACCAATCCGTTGGCGGCGCAGTCGATCACCGAATATCAGGTCTACGATAGCGGTACCGGCAGTGCGACCGGCAGCTTCATGGTCGGGAGCACGGATACGGTCGCGACTTCGGCGGCTGATGCGCTTACGATTACTGCATCGCAGCTCTCGTCGCTTGATCTCGTCGGGGGCTCGGGCTCCGGCGTCGATACGGTCGATGTGCGCGCCTATAACGGCTCCTATTGGGGCGACTGGGCGACGATGACAGTCGACGTCACGCACCCCAGCGTTATTGTCCCGCCGAACGTTACGGCACAGACGGCCAATCAGACCTGGGCTCTTGGTCACGCGGTAAATTTCGCCCTGGCGTCCAACACTTTTACGGACCCGCAGGGCGAAGCGATGACCTATACGGCGACGCAGGCGAATGGCTCGGCATTGCCGTCGTGGTTGACCTTCAATGCGGCCACCCGGACCTTCACTGGGACACCACCCAATACCGCGAATGGCTTGAGCATCAAAGTTACGGCCACCGATTCCGGCGGAGCGTCAACATCCGAAACATTTGCTGTGGCGACCCCTGCTGCCCCGCCGATCGTCGCCAATCAGACGGCCACGCAGACCTGGACCGAGGGCAACGCGGTCAGTTTTGCCTTGGCGTCCAACGTATTTACCGACCCCCAAGGGGAATCCATGACCTATGCGGCGACGCTGGCCAACGGCTCCGCCTTGCCGACATGGCTGACCTTCAATGCCGCGACACAGACCTTTACTGGGACGCCACCGGCCGGCAGCGCGCCTCTCAGCATCATGGTGACGGCGACTGATACCAGCGGGGTGTCTACGTCGGAAACCTTCACCGCCAATCTCGTGGCCCCGCCGGCGCCGACTATCACTAGCCAGACAGCCAATCAGACCTGGGCCCTCGGTCAGGCGGTAAATTTTGCCCTGGCGGCCAACACCTTCACGGATCCAGATGGTGAAGCGTTGACCTATACGGCTACGCAGTCCAATGGCGCCGCGCTGCCGTCGTGGCTGAGCTTCAACGCTGCGACGAAGACGTTCACCGGTACGCCGCCTATGGGTTCTACCGGTCTGAGCATAAAAGTAATCGCGACAGATGCCGGTGGGGCGTCAACATCCGAGACGTTCACCGTGGCGACGGCTGCTCCACCGGCTATCACGAGTCAGACGGCCAATCAGACTTGGACCATGGGCAAGCCGGTTAGCTTGGCTCTCGCCTGGAACACGTTCACGGATCGCCTCAACGAGACCATGACCTATGCGGCGACGCAGGCCAACGGTTCGGCTTTGCCGTCGTGGCTGAGTTTCAATGCCGCGACCAAGACCTTCACGGGAACGCCGCCAGTCGGCGCCGCTCCTCTCAGCCTCATGGTGACGGCAACCGATACAACCGGCTATTCCACGTCGGAGACATTTACTGCCAATGTCGTGGCTCCGCCGGCGCCGACCATCACGAGCCAGACCGCCAATCAGACCTGGACCATCGGCAAGGCCGTTAACGCGGTTCTGGCGTGGAACACTTTCACCGATCCGGATGGTGAAGCGCTGACCTATACGGCGACGCAGGCCAACGGTGCTGCGCTGCCTTCTTGGCTGAGCTTCAATGCCGCGACGAAGACGTTCACCGGGACGCCGCCCATGAGCGCTACCGGTCTTAACATTACAGTGACTGCGACCGATGTCGGTGGCTCGTCAACGTCCGAGACGTTCAGCGTGGCGACCCCTGCGGCTCCGCCAGTCATAACAGCGCAGACCGCCCCGCAGACCTGGACCATGGGCAAGGCCGTTAACTTGGCTCTCGCCTGGAACACGTTCACGGATCCACTTAACGAAGCGATGACCTATACGGCCACACAGGCCAATGGCTTGGCGTTGCCGTCGTGGCTGAGCTTCAATGCCTCGACCAAGACCTTCACGGGAACGCCGCCAGTCGGCGCCGCTCCTCTCAGCCTCATGGTGACGGCAACCGATACAACCGGCTATTCCACGTCGGAGACATTTACTGCCAATGTCGTGGCTCCGCCGGCGCCGACCATCACGAGCCAGACCGCCAATCAGACCTGGACCATAGGCAAAGCCGTTAACGCGGCTCTGGCGTGGAACACTTTCACCGATCCTGACGGTGAAGCCATGACCTACACGGCGAGCGCAGGCCAATGGCACTGCGCTGCCGTCGTGGTTGACCTTCAATGCCGCGACGAAGACCTTTACGGGGGTCGCACCGAGCGTCGCGGCAAGCTTGAGCCTTCAGGTTACGGCAACCGACGCTGGCGGCGCCTCCGCATCCGAGACTTTCGCAGCCTCGGTGTCGGCGGCGGCAAGTCAACTGGTCAGCGCGATCTCATCCGTGGTCACGTCCCCCACCTCGGGTACCAGCGGCATCGTCGCACCGACAACCAGCAATCCGGTCACGCTCGCTTCCCCGCACTGAAGCCCGCCGCTCATGTCTTCCTCCGACGGATGTCGGGGGAAGACCGACCTCCAACGCTGCGATCGCCGAGAGGCTTGAGCGACAAGTCTAACTGTCCCGCTAACAGTCCGGTTACCATTTGCTAATCGGGCGGCTGGCCGCTGCGATTTTTATCGGCCTGAAAAGAGCAGCATAACACTTCCGCTGTATAGGTGGCGTCTAAGGAAAGCTTCATGCCCGCCACTGTCACTCCCTTGAAAAACGAGCCGAATAGCGCAGCAGACACGGGCGTCTGGGCGTTGGCGCTCTGCCTCCAAGTGCTTGGCATTTCGGCCGATCCTGCTCGAAATCCAGCATGAGGCCGGCACATCCGGTATTCTGTCGGAAACCGAGCTGTTGCTTGCCGCAAAGAAATTCCCGGTCAAGGCCAAGGCACTCACCTCGACAATCAAGCGTTTTCCAAAATTGCCGCTGCCGGCGCTGGCGGAAATGCGTTCCTGCGGCTACGTCGTCATCGGCAAAGTCACCGACGGAAATGTCCTGCTGATCGGGAAGGGCGATACCGGTCCTCGTGCCATGACGCTTGAGGATTTTGAGCGTGATTGGACCGGCCGCATGATCATGCTGACGAAGCGGGCCGCACTCGACGACACGGGAAGGCGCTTTGATATCAGCTGGTTCTGGGGCGCGGTGCGCAAATATCGCACGGTGCTCTACGAGGTGCTGATCGCATCCTTCGTGGTCCAATTGTTCGCGCTTGCGACGCCGCTGATCTTCCAGACCGTTATCGACAAGGTTTTGGTGCATCGCGGCTTGTCGACGCTTGAAGTCCTGGTCGCCGGTTTGGCGCTCATCGGCATCTTCGACGCAACGCTGTCGGGATTACGCAACTATCTATTCGCTCACACCAGCAACCGTATCGATGTCGAGCTTGGATCTCGCATCTTCCGCCATCTGCTGCGCTTGCCGTTGAATTATTTCGAGGCTCGTCGGGTCGGCGATTCGGTGGCCCGCGTGCGCGAGATCGAGAATATCCGTCAGTTCCTTACCAGTTCGTCGATCACGCTCGTGCTCGACCTTCTATTCGGCGCAATCTTTCTGGCCGTCATGTTCCTTTATAGCCCGGTACTGGCCTGGGTCGTGATCGGCGTTTTGCCGATCTATATGCTGCTGTCGGTCGCGGTTACGCCTGCGTTCCGGCGTCGGCTCGACGAGAAATTCCGTCGTGGCGCCGAAAATCAGGCGTTCCTGGTTGAAAGCATCACGGGGATCGAGACGCTCAAGGCGATGGCGGTCGAGCCGATGATGCAGCGACGTTGGGAGGAGCAACTCTCAAGCTATGTCAGTTCCTCGTTTCATGCCACGCAGCTTGGTAATATCGCAAGCCAGATTGCCAACCTCCTGAATAAGATCACGACCGTCGTCACGCTTTTCATAGGCGCTCGCCTGGTCATCGCCAACGAGATCACGGTCGGCGAACTTGTGGCGTTCAACATGCTGGCCGGGCAGGTTAGTGGACCGGTGCTACGCCTCGTCCAAGTGTGGCAGGACTTTCATCAGGTTCGGATATCGGTGGACCGGCTCGGCGACATCTTGAACACGCCGACGGAGCCGCATTCGACCAGCAACCAGGCGGTGACGGCGGCGTTGACCGGTGCCATCGAGTTCGATCGGGTCACTTTCCGCTATGGGCTGAATACTCAGCCGGTGCTCCGCGAGGTCAGTCTCACAATCCCGGCAGGGCAGGTGGTCGGCATCGTCGGGCCGTCGGGGTCCGGAAAAAGCACTATCGCCAAGCTGTTGCAGCGCCTTTATGTACCGGAATCGGGCCGTATCCTGATCGACGGCTTCGATACCGCTATTATCGATCCGGCTTGGCTGCGCCGTCAGACCGGCGTCGTGCTTCAGGAAAACATGCTGTTCAACCGAACGGTTCGCGAGAACATAGCACTCGTCGACCCCGCCATCCCGCTCGATCGCGTAATAGACGCCGCGAAGCTCGCCGGCGCCCATGAGTTCATCTGCAAGATGCCGAAGGGCTATGACACTCCCATCGGTGAGCGCGGAACTTCCTTGTCCGGGGGCCAGCGCCAGCGCATCGCCATCGCTCGGGCGCTGGTAAGCAATCCGCGCATTCTCATTTTCGACGAAGCCACCTCGGCGCTCGATTACAAGTCCGAGAGCATCATCAAAGCGAATATGCGCGAGATCGTCAAAGGCCGCACCGTCATCATCATCGCGCATCGTCTTTCCACGGTTCGTAACGCCGATCGCATCCTGACGATCGAAAATGGCTCGATCGTCGAGGACGGCCATCACGATCAATTGGTGACCAGCGATGGACGCTACGCCAGCCTGCACCGGCTACAGGCGGCTGGATGATAACCCCAATCGCACGAACAGGGTCATGATGTCGGCTGCCCCGCTTGCTAAAACGAATTTGCCCGTGCCGGTCAAGAAACCGGGCGTGTTATTGCGCGTCATCCAAGGCGGCGCCGGTCTCGGACTGCGCGCGGAGGAGCGAGAGTTCCTCCCTGCTGCGCTTGAAGTCATGGATACGCCGCCTTCCCCGGCAAGCCGCTTGTTGGTTCTGATCATCAGCCTGATCGCCGTCGTCGGCGTCGGCTGGGCCTGGATCGGCCGCGTTGACATTGTCGCCGTCGCCTCCGGCAAGATCGTCTCGCACATGCGGACCAAAGTGATCCAACCGTTCGAGACCTCGACGGTTCAGGCCATTCTGGTCCATCCTGGCCAAAATGTGCAGGCTGGCGATCCCCTGATCGAGCTCGACCCGACCGCGGCGAACGCCGAACGCGAGCGCGCCCAACAAGATCTGATCGCCGCCGACCTCGACCAGATCCGTCTCGAGGCCTTCTTGGATGACCGTAACGAAGCAGACTTCGCCGTCGTCACCGATGCCAGCACCCTCGATATCAAGCGGGCGCAGGCGCAATTGACGTCGCAATATGCTGAACGTGCTGCCAAGCTCGGCGCCATCCGCCAGGAGCGAGCACAGCGCGTTGCGGAAAAAGCGGCCTTGGACCAGACGCTCGCCAAAGTGCAAAGCACCTTGCCTTACGTTAGCGAGAAGGCGGAAATTCGGGACAAGGCGACCTTGGGCGGGGTGCTGTCCGTCGTCACCAATCTCGACAGTCAGCAGGCTTTGGCGGAAATGAAGGGGGAGCTGGAGATTGATCGCGCCAAAATCAATTCGCTCGTGGCCGCTATAGACGGGCTCGATCAAAAGATCGCCGGCACTGAGGCCGAGATCTATACCACGGCCCTTAACGACCTCAGTAAGGCGCGGGAACGCTTCCGTGCTGCAGATGAACTCCTTGCCAAGGCCAACCATCGTACCGAGCTGCAAACATTGCGGGCCCCCATCAACGGCACCGTCCAGCAAATTCAAGTCACCACGGTTGGCAGTGTGGTAACGCCGGCCCAGCAGCTGCTCTCGGTTGTTCCGACAGCAGACAGCGTCGAGGTCGAAGCCGTGCTCGAAAATCGCGATATCGGCTTCGTCTCGGTCGGCCAATCGGTCGAACTCAAGATCGATGCCTATCCATTCACCCGCTACGGGCTTGCTAAGGGCACTATCCTGGCCATCGATCGCGACGCTGAGGTTATTCCCGTAAATCCCGGTCAAAGCCATCAGGGGACTGAGCGCGATTCCGATGACGTCCAGAATGTCGAAGGCAGCGAGCGTCTGCGCTACACCGTCCATATCTCGATCGACGGCGCCTCGCTCAAGGTCGACGGTCGCCCCGGGGCGCTGTTGCCCGGTATGTCGGTGAAGGCCGAGATTCTGACCGGCAAACGCCAAATCATCGACTTCCTGTTGGCGCCGCTGAGCGAACACGTGCACGACAGCTTGCACGAGCGGTGATGCGCGTCATATCCCTTCGCCAAAATTAGCCGTGGCGCAACCGCCATACGAAACACACCGTCAGAAACAGAAAGGCCGCCTCATGGGCGGCCTTTCCAAATTTGATTTGAAGCGCGGCTGTGATCAGGTTGTCGCCAACGCGACGGAGCCCTTCTTCGTTCCTCGGTAAGCCAAAAAGCCCAGACCGAGAAAGCCCGCGATCAGCATCGTCCAGGCTGACGGCAGCGGAGCCGCCAAGCTTCCCACTGTACCAGGCAAACTGGCTGCGGTGAAGATTCCGACTGTCATTATTGACGACATGAGAGGCGCCGTTAGTCGCGTAAATCGCGTAGTTGCTGGGACCGTCGCTGAAAATGTTCCATTCCAAGCCTGACGCGGTCGTCCAAATAGGCGTCGTCGTAAATGAATTTGCCGGTGGGACTTAAAGTCTTGGCCGGAAACGAAGGGTTAGATATAAACGTAATGTTTTCTCCAAGACCAAAGGGATCGCTAATCGTGCCAATGAAATCATCGATCTGGCCGGCGCCGGTGTACGTCAACTCCCCCGAAGCGCTGACGTTTTGCGAAGACCAAGTCCAGAGTGCCAGTGTATCGGCACGAGCGGCTTTGTGGCGAACAAGTCCTATAATAATCATGTTGGATCAATTGTTTGACTGTAGAGGCCTTTCCCGGGTTCGGCCCTTGGGAATGAGCGATTAACCGCGGCTGGGCGCTAATGGGGACGATTTGCTGGTATTGTAATAGCAGGCTGCGCATATGATTTGTCTGAATTGGCCGTCAGACAATTGAAAAAGGCCGCCATTCGATTCGGCGGCCTTTCTACACTCGCGATTAGAAGCGACGATCAAGCGGTTGCGGTTGATCTCGGTGAAGTGTTGGATGCTTTGTACCAACCCAAGGCGCCAAACAGCACTAGACCAGCCAAGAACAGCAAGAACGTGCCTGGAAGTGGAGTAGGGGTCAAAGTCACGGTTCCACCGTAGAATGAGACTGATGCGACGGGACTTTCGCCCGTGCCCGTAACAGTAAGCGTATAGTCTCCCGCTGCTAATACGCCGCTCCCAGAAAATGCCTCGATGGGAGGCATGGTAGTGGGAACGTTGCTGATGGGAATACCGGGCAAAAGCGCCGAGAAAGAGCTGATGAACAAATCCAAACCGCTGACCGTAACAGTTGATTGCGCGGTAAGATCTATCGCATAGGTATCATCGTAAACCGCTTTGCCGGAATTTCCGATATTGATTACGGTACTTGCCAACGACGGAACCGCACTAGCTGCCAAAAGCACTCCAGCTATGACCGCTGCTTTGATCAGTTGTCTCATGGCCCTACCCTCCAAGTTGCCGGCGGCAGATGCTATAAAAAATACTGCGACGCAGCATTCCAAAGCTTTTACCAGCAGTCAATGGTCTTACAGCGGATTCTTTAGATTTTGCTAGATTCGAATGCCGCGGGGCGTTTTCAAAAAAAAGATATTTGAGCCAATAGTTTAGTCGGCGTCCCTATCCAAGGGCTGTTTCCGAAGGCATCCAGCCAACTCATGCGGCTTCCGTAGAAGTGCCAACTCTCCGGCTAAATCATCCTCGGGCGAGGCGTGCGATCAGCACGTTCGCTTTCCCAAAAAACAGAAAAGCCGCCTCACGGCGGCCTTTCGAGACCTTGGTCTTGTCAACCGATCAGGCGGTTACGATTGATCTTAGAGAAGCGTTGGATGCTTTGCGCCAACCCAAGAAGCCCAACATACCCAGGCCAGCCAAGAAAAGCACGAAGGTCCCCGGAAGCGGCGTGGTCGATGCCCCGCCCCCGACGAACGGCGTCAAAGTCACCGTTCCACCGTAAAATGAGAATGGCGCTAACGGACTTACCGCCGAGCCCGTAATAGTAAGGGTGTAGTCTCCCGCTGCTAATACATCGCTTCCAAAAAACGCCTCGATAGGAGGCACGCCAGTGGCAATATTGGTGATCGTTACACCGGGCAAAACCGCCGAGAAGGGGCTGATGGACAAATCCAAACCGCTGACCGTAACAGTTGATTGCGCGGTAAGATCTATCGCATAGGTATCATCGTAAACCGCTTTGCCGGAATTTCCGATATTGATTACGGTACTTGCCAACGACGGAACCGCACTAGCTGCCAAAAGCACTCCAGCTATGACCGCTGCTTTGAACAGTTGGCCCATGGCCTTACCCTCCAAGTTACCGGCGGCTATTCGAATGGTGCATTGCAACATTCCAAAAATTTAACCAATAGTCAATGGTCTTGCCGCGGAATCTTTAGACTTTTGCTAGATTCCAATGCCGCCGGTTGTTCTGACGAAAGACATATTTTAACCAATAGTTTAGCCTGCATCCAATATGGGGGCTGGCCTGCTCTGATTTTTCGGACCACTGCTAGCTTGAGATGGCTGCCTTCTGCACTGAGGCCGAACTTTGGATCGCCGGAGGGTAGATTTTTCCGGCTTCCTCACGATGGTGGGCTGGCTGCGCCAACGTGATTGCGCACCGTAATCGGCGTCTTCTGGCCGATCGCCCCATGGGGGCGTTCCTCATTGTAGTACTTGCGCTAATCCTCCAACTTTTCCCGGGCGTCTGCAAGGCTCAGGAACCAATGGACGTTGAGACACTCGGCTCGGAAGCGGCCATTAAAGGCCTCAATGAATGCGTTGTCTGTGGGCTTTCCGGGCCGGGAGAAGTCGAGCATGACGCCGCGCTGGTAAGCCCACAGATCCAAGTCGCGCGACACAAACTCGGTGCCCTGGTCGAGACGGATCGTGGCCGGTAAACCCACTTCTCGCCCAACTCTTTCCAGCACCTCGACGACGTCCGTGCCGCGGAAGGAGAAGCGCGGCTCCAGCGCCGGCGAGAAGCGCGAGAACGTATCGACGATCGTGAGCACACGCAGCTTGCGGCCTGTGGCCAGATGATCATGCACAAAATCCATCGCCCAGGTCTCATTCGGCTGCGTGGCGTTGCGCCGACCCTCTCGCAGCTTGGCTTTGACCCGCCGCTTCGGCGTCTTGTTCCGTAATTGCAGGCCTAACTCGCGATAGATGCGCCGCGTCTTGTTCTGACCGAGAGACCAGCCCTCGCGGCGCAGCAGCACATGAACGCGTCGATAGCCATAGCGAACGCGGGTCTGGCAAATCTCCTTGATCCGTTGTTCGAGGACAGCCTGTCCGGGGCGACGAGACTTGTAGTGGTAGGTGGACGTGTCGACCAGGAACACACGGCAGGCTCGTCGGATCGATACATCCCAGTCGCCGCGCATCTCATCAACCAGCTTGCGCTTGCGGACAGGCTTCAAAGCTTTCGGCGGAGGGCGTCCTGCAGCATCTCCTTGTCGAGGCTCAGATCGGCCACTACCTTCCGCAGCTTGCCGTTCTCGTCCTCAAGCTGCTTGAGCCGACGCATCTCGGTCGGCAGCAAGCCATCGTATTTGCTCTTCCAGTTGAAGTAGGTCGCCTGGCTGATTCCTGCCTTGCGGCAAATATCGCCAACCGGCATCCCG
This sequence comes from uncultured Alphaproteobacteria bacterium, assembly GCA_963696555.1. Lineage (GTDB taxonomy): Bacteria > Pseudomonadota > Alphaproteobacteria > Rhizobiales > Xanthobacteraceae > BOG-931. The sequence goes on from CAVOKR010000029.1 coordinate 447,797, forward strand.
TCCGCGCCTTGCTTGAGAATGAACGCCTTCTGGGCGTCCGAAAACTTCGAGGCCTTCATCGTTCTCCGCTCCTTCCCAGCCAGGGAATCACCGCGGAAAACTCTAGCCAAAAACGATCCAATTTTCGGGGCTCAGATCAGCGTCGATTTAATTTTGATCGCTAATTTCACTCGCGGGGCAATATCGCCGTTGCAATATAAAGTCCTTCAAAGCACGCCGTGTGTCCTAAAAAGCCGTTCCGTAAATATCCCTGATCGGCTTTGGTAAACCTAGCCGCGAATTGACCGCTTGCAATATCCCGGTCCACTTCGATTTCGGAAGGATCGAATTCTTTCCATAGCGGTCTTTGCCGTGGCTTCTTTCGCGCACCACAAATACTGAGCCTCGGCGGGCCGAGTTTCTATGGGAAGTGCAAGTAATCTCTCAAGCTCCCGCTGTGTGAAAACATGAGGCCACAAGTTTGGATGAATACTTGGTCCGGTTTCAAAATCGATTCCAAGCCCACACGCCACGTCGGTGCGAGCGACCGCCACTCCGACGTAGTTGTCTGTGAGGCCATCTTGGACATGCGTGATGCTGCCTACCACGCCGCTCGGCCAGCTAGGTGCGTGGCTAGCTGCCTTCGGAAGATCGGCGTCGGGTATCCCAAGCATTGCGAGCGCGCTCTTCGCATATGCACGCCCACTCTCGAACTCTCTGACCCGATTCTCATTGGCATCCCCCAGCGATGCGCGTTCGCGCGCGGTGAGGATGGTTCGGCATGCCGGACCTGCCGCAACAAAAACTCCGGGCGGTACCATCGCGCGTAACGCTCGGCAAAGCTTCCCGCTATCCATAATCGGGCCCGTTAGCCGCCACGCTGCGGGTTGGCTGGCTCTTTTTTAACATAGGGCATGAGAGCGCCAGCTAGCGAACCGACGAAGGCTTCCTGCAACATGCTTGAATGCCCGCCTTCGACGTCAATGACCGTCAGGTTTTTCGCCACTGTGGCCCAGCCCAAGGTGGGGTCGGCATAAATTTTTGAGTAGGGGGTATCGTTGCCTTCACCGGATATTGCACGCGCGAGTACGATCGAGGAAATCGGAAGCGGTGGTGGTTCGTAGCGAGCCTGTGCGGAATTTAAGATTTGTTGAGCTCGAAGTTCCGGCACAAAACTTGGCCATGCTGCATGACGCCGTAGTAGTTGACGCAGAAGCCCAAAACGGACGTGCACAGACAATTTCTCCGCGCGCTTACGAGCCTCCCAAATCAGCACGCCCGCAATTTTTTGCCAGATTACGCCAGCAAAAGCCTTGGCGCGTGAAATAGGGGTCAGAGTCTTTACTGTTGATTCTCCGAGCGCCTGCTTTAGGCGTCCCAAACGGTGCTGGTTAATGCGCCCCATTTTCTTCGTTGCTTGAGGTGTGTTGGCGTCGAGCAGGGCTACGAGTTCAACGCTTTCGCCGGTGCGTACGAGCTGTGACGCCATTTCGTATGCGACGACGCCTCCAGCGCACATCCCGGCAAAGAGATAAGGACCGTGCGGTTGCTTCTTGCGGATTTCGTCGACATAAAATGCAGCCATGTCTTCGATCCGTGCATGTGCCACCGGCACGCCCGGAATACGACGGGGTTCGATGCCGACTACAGAAACATCAGCTGGCATTCGGCGCGCCAAGTTTAAATAGAGAAGGGTCTCTCCCATTCCGTCGTGGACAAAATACAGCGTCCTGCGACCTCCTGGCTTAAGCTCAATCAGTTGTCCCGCGGGTGCCGTCTGCCGTTGATCAAGGCGTCTGGACAAAGCCCGCACCGTGGGGGCCTCAAGGATGGTCGTGAGCGGCAATTGGGTTGCGAAGCGACGGGCTATCTCCGCAAACAATCGCGCTGCCATCAGCGAGGTGCCGCCAAGGGCAAAGTAGTCGTCTTCCACCCCGATGCCGTCGATCCCGATAACGGTTACCCACAAATCGAGCAGGGAACGTTCGGTGTCGGTGGCGGGCATTACGGGAATCCCAGGCAGGGTCCGCGATCGAAGGCCCCGCTCGCGAAGCGCCTTGAGGAGGCTGGTTCCATCGCCGAGCGCGCCACGCCAAAGCTTTTCATCCATCGGCGCTCGCAGCGCATGCACTGTTTTCGTGATCAGGAGTGCAATCGCGGCATAATGCGCTTCGGTAAACGGGATGTGCGCTAACTCATCAGCTACTTTGTCGTAATGACCTTCCGAGGGTGCTGGCCCGATTTCCTCCGGCGACACGATGGTGAGGCCGGGCAGGGAACGTACTTGAGCAAGAAGACCCTTACATACAGCGTCGATCTCATGTGACAGCGAGTTCGATACGCGTGGCGAAGGTGGTAGAATTAACAACAACGTCGGCATCTTGGTTCGCCGCGAGTGCTCGTTTAGCGCAACTTCAAGCTCCGAGGCGATCTGTCTTATGATGGTGCGTGCTTTTTCTATGTCTTCGGCATCGCGTACAAAATCCTCAAATCGCACGATGATCGCATCGACACCGTCAATATTTGTTGCCAACAGGCTCGTTGATGAACGAAGCTCCTGAATGACTTGATGATAGGGAGCGGATTGCACCTCAAACGCGAGCCCGGCTTCCGCAAACGCGAAGCGCAGGGCCGGAAATAGTGGATCGGAGGTGAACGTCGCTGCGACCGCGATCGCGGGGCTCTTAGGAGTTTCACCTTTGGGCCGACGTGTATCGGTATTGGTATTCTCAGTCAGCATGCGGCGGACAACGTCGCGGCTGACTTTGCCGCGCGCTGTGCGTGGAATCTCGGGAACAATGAACCAGTGCTCGGGTACCGCAGCCCGACGCAACCGTTCGCTACACCAGGACTGGAGGCTCAGTGGACTAGCTCTCTCGCCATTTTCTAGGCGGATAGCCGCGGCAATTGCTTCGCCGCCCATCGGGTCCGGTATGCCGAAGACACATGCCTCGGCCACTGAGGGATGACTTTCCAGCAGCGCGTCGATCTCCGCAGGCTGAACCTTAAAGCCTCCGCGATTAATCTCATCTTTGATGCGGCCTGTGACCCAGATGCGCCGAGTTTCATCGATCCGTCCTTGATCGCCGGTCCGAAACCAACCATCGCTAAATGCGGCAGCCGTCAAATCGGGGCGCTTGTAATAGCCTGACATCAGGCAGGACGATTTTATAACAATTTCTCCAGTTCCCTTATCTCGTATCGAGCCGCCGTCATCCATGACACCGGCATCGCCGCCCCACATCTTGCCAACTAGACCGTCCGCAACAGTATCCTCGCGCGACGATGCACCACCAATCCAATTGGCGGTCTCGGTGATACCGTAACAATTGACCACTTCGGCGTCAGACCATGCAGCGATCTCCGACCACAGTGCAGCAGAGAGAGGCGCCGAGCCAACGTGGACACGGAGCAGCGAGTGGCCGGCCGGCCGAGGGCTGCACGTCAAGGCAAGGCGCCATAACGACGGTACAGAACTCATAAAGGTGATGTGCTGCTCATCAATGATGGCGCCGAGATTATTGATGAGCGGCATGCCGCGGGGATGAAGCACGATAGTTCCACCAGCGAGGAGCGGCGTTAGTGAATTGCCGATTAGTCCATGCCCGAAAAAAGTGGGCAGCGTGACCAAGGCTCGAGTTCAACGCGGGCGTGCCAATGGCTGCAATGTTCGCAGTGATGCGGGCTGACAGTGCGCCGAAAGTCAGAACGACGCCCTTGGGCGTTCCGGTCGTGCCCGACGTAAACAGCAAAAGCGCGGTATCATCTGGGTGGAGCGTCGGCGCGAGGGATGAACCGCCTCTGGGTTGCGGATCGTTGAGACCAACGACGGGCACGGACAGATTATCGGGTGTCGTTCCGCCGTCTATGAGAACGATAGCAGCGTTCGCGAAACTTACTACATTTTGAAGCTCAGCCTGCGTCAGGGTAGAATCGAGACAAGCGGCAGTCGCGCCAACGCGCCACGCCGCAAAGAGGTCGGCAAAAAATCGCGCGGTACCGCCGTGGGAAATCGCGACCACCGAACCGCGGCCGATGCCCATCTCTGACAATATGGCGGCGCGCCGGCTCACCTCGTCGGCGAGCGTCGCGGAATCCCAATTTAGGCCAAGTCCAAGGTCGTTAATTCGGCCCGCTTTAGCAAGGAGATCAAGCATTTTGGCCTAAGTAAATTTCACGATCGTATGTCGACCGTCTTCCTTCTAACCACGGATCTTTTTGCACCGCAACAACTGAACCAATGCCGCAGCGGCGGATTCGATATGCCAAGAATTCATGTGCTCTCGTGACGGCAAATGGCGTCGATGCCAGAATTCCGCGCGATGGGTTCCAATCCAATAATAATCATCGGTCGGATGCGGACTTACCGATTGAGAGTAAGCACGACCAGAAGGAAATCTGCCAATCTAGAAGGCACAGGATCAGCCTGAGGCGCTGAGCTAAAGATGGAAAAGTAAAGCGCCAACACCAGCGAGAAAGACAGACGGCTTAAGGGCCAAGCCCGGCCCGCGTCACGAATTTGTGCGGTCAGTTCTGACCCATTTTTCGGTCATTTTGCCAAACAGAACCTGTCGATATATGCCGACCTTTCCCAAGATATAACCGGGTATCGACAGGACGGCGCGCGGCGAAAGGACATCTCGGCCGACCTTCATCCAGGCGATGAGGACCGCGAAGGAAAAGGTCAGATAGCTGGCGAGGGAAACGATGAAGGCCGTGGAAGAAATGCCAAAAAGTGCAGCCAAGCCGGTGAGTAGCAGCATCGCGGTCACGATCATCATGAGCAGAGACAGCGGTGGAACCAGCAGGTCGAGAGTGAGGACGAATAGACTAAAGTTTCGGTGCGTAATCGCGTCTAAGATCAAGCGCGGTACGCTCTTTAGGATCATGCCGATGTGACCTTGTTCCCAGCGTTGTCTCTGATTTTTGGCGCCTTGTAGGGACGTCGGAAAGTGGCTACTGACGATAACTGATGGACAGAACAGCGGTGGATATCCGTCCAATGTCAGATCGAGCCCGAGTTGTAGGTCCTCCACAAGCGATTTGCCAAACAGACAGGCTGAACGGATGACCTTCCACGGAAAGGCCATGCCAGTACCCATCAGCTGGCAGGGTTGACCAAGCGCGGCAAGGCCAAGCGGGCCGCGCCCAATTCTTAACGCGCCAGGCGAACTCGGCGACTTTCGGCTAATGGGCGATCCGGCCGGTGCGATCATGAGGTACAGCGCCTGGACTGGCCGTCCTGTCTGCGCGCAAATCGACGTCAACTGCTCGAGCGAGTTTGCGGCGAGCAATCGGCAGTCGGCGTCGGCCATGACCACGAAATCGGGTGGGTCTTGCTCGAGGTGCCGAATGCCCCAGTCCAAAGCGTATCCCTTGCCAATCCGCTCGAAGTCGTGGCGCTCCACGACATTGGCGCCCGATGCTCTTGCGACCGCGGCTGTATCATCATCGCAATTGTCCGCAACCACCACCAGACGGTCGCCGGGGACAGCTGAGCCTTGATATCTTCAAGCGTAGGCACGATGGAGGCGCCCTCATTGTGGGCCGGCACCACCACGGCGATGCGCCGACGAGATAGCTGGCCCGGACGTCCAGGTGACTTTGCGCCCAGTACCCCCGCCACGATCTCAAGACAAAGCACAATGACTGGAACAGACACGATTCCGGCGAAAATCACCAAGAAGTACGAGAGCAGCACGGGCATTGACGTCTTATAGGAGTTGAGTAGCGGCTGGTCTACCGTCCCTCGTGCGGTTGCGGCGGATATAGCATTCGTTCGCGGTAAAAAGGGAGTAGGGCCGTTTCGACAAGAGTTCCCTCGGTATTATTGCTTTAACCGGAGGTAGGAGCGCCGAACAGGCGCGGCAGCAAGCGCCCGCGCGTCCGCTGCGACCATTGGCCGAGCCGGTCGAGATACAGGTACACGACCGGAGTGGTGTAAAGCGTGAGCAATTGGCTGATGAGCAGTCCGCCCATAATCGAGATTCCGAGCGGCCGGCGAATTTCACCGCCATTGCCGAAGCTCAGCGCCAGTGGCATTGCTCCGAGGATCGCGGCCGTGCGTGGTCATCATGATCGGCCGGAAGCGCAAAACGCAGGCCTGGAAGATCGCGTCAGTAGGAATTAAATGTTGCGAGCGTTTCGCCTCGATGGCGAAATCGATCATCATGATCGCGTTCTTCTTGACGATGCCGATGAGCAGGATCACGCCGATCAATGCGATAATGCTGAATTCGGTCTGAAACAGCATCAACGCCAATAGGGCGCCCACGCCGGCCGAGGGTAGCGTCGACAAAATGGTAATCGGATGAATATAGCTCTCATACAGAATGCCGAGGAGAATGTAGACGGCGGCGATCGCGGCGGCGATCAGCACCGGCTCGTTGCTGAGCGATTGCTGAAACACTTGCGCGGTGCCGGCGAGAGCTGCCATGAATAGAGGCCGGCATGCGAAGTTCGGCTGACGGCGTTGTTGATTTCGTCGACGGCGTCGCCAAGCGAGGCGCCAGGCTGCAGATTGAACGAAATGGTTGAGGCGACAAACAATCCCTGGTGACTGACAGACAGGGGCGCGTTGCCGGCGTTGTAATGGCTGACGGCGGCGAGCGGGACCATGGTCTCGATGCGCGGTCGAGACTGCGGCGCCGGCGGATGCGCTGCCTTGCCAACATTGGCCAAGGCGTTGATGGCAGCATTGCGCGCCGAATTGTTGTTGGCGGTTGCGGCTGCGGTTGTCGCTCCGCAGACACGGTGGAATTGCTGAGACCGGTGCCGGCGTATCGAGCTCGCTGCCGTCACAGTGCCCTGCCGGTGCATTCGAGGTCTGCCGTGCCCGAGGCACCGCCGCCGGAGGTCGAGACGTAAATGTCGCGCAGCGACGCCGGATATTGGGTGTATCGGGGATCGACTTCCATGACGACGTGATACTGGTTGATCGCACTGTAGATCACCGACACTTGGCGTTGGCCGAATGCGTCGTAAAGCGTATTGTCGATTTGCGCGGGCGTGACGCCGAGGCGCGAGGCGGTGTCGCGGTCGATAATAAGATCCGACTCCAGACCCGCGCTGCTCTTGATCGGAACTGACGTCCGTCATTGACCGAGCTGTGCTCCAACGCTTGCACCAGCCGCGGCGTCCATTCGAAAAGGTTGTCTGCGTCGTCGGAGAGCAGTGTGTACTGATATTGCGCATTGCTTTGCCGGCCGCCGGCGCGAATATCCTGAACCGCGCCCAAATACAGACGACCGCCGGGAACCAGGGCGAGTTTCGGTCGTAGTCGCGCGATAACTTCGTCGATCGGCGGACGTTGTGATATCGGCTTCAGCGAAACGATGACGGAACCGGTATTGCTTGACCCGCCGAAGCCGCTGTTCGCGCCGGTAAAGCCCACGACGTTTTCGACCGCCGGGTCTTGCTGCACGATCGCCATCAGTCTGCCGCAGTTTTACGGCTCATCGCTTGGAAAGAAATGCTTTGATCGGCCTGAAGCAGACCGAACAGCTGTCCAGTGTCTTGCTCCGGAAAAAATCCCTTCGGCACGATGTAGAACAGCAAGACATTCAGGCCGATCGCACCGAAGAAAATAAGATAGTACGAGTCCGGCTATGCTGCAGCGCCCAACCGTTAGCGAATGCTCGTAGCCTGCGAGCGCGCGGTCGAACATGCTCCTGCGACGCGGGCTTCCCGCGTGCGCTGCGGTGCGTAAGAACAGCGCGCACATCATCGGCGTGGTGGTCAGCGAAATCGACCAGGGAAATGAGGATGGCAAAAGAAAGCGTCACGGTAAATTCGCGAAACAGCCGACCAGGAATGCCGCCCATCAACAAAATCGGAACGAATACAGCGATCAGTGACAGGCTGATCGACAGCACGGTAAAGCCGACTTCGCGCGCGCCAAGCAGTGCCGCCTGGATGCGCGGCATTCCGGCCTCAAGATGGCGCGAGATGTTCTCGAGTACGACGATCGCGTCATCGACGACGAAGCCGGTGGCGATGGTGAGCGCCATCAATGACAAGATGTCTAGGCTGTAGCCCAGGAGATACATCGCGCCGAAAGTGCCGAAAATGGAGACCGGAACCGCAACGGAGGGAATCAGGGTCGAGCGGAAATCACGTAGGAAGAGAAAAACGACGAGCGTAACCAAGATGATGGCGATCACCAGCGTGAGTTCGGTGTCGTGCAGCGATTGGCGGATCGTCGTGCTGCGATCAATGGCGATCGTCACATTGACGTCGGCCGGCATTGCGGCCATCAAATGCGGCAAGTTCGGCTTTCACGCTATCGATGGTGTCGATGATGTTTGCGCCGGGCTGCCGGAACACGAATGACCAGCACCGAGGGCCGACCATTGGATAGTCCAAGATTGCGCACGTCTTCGACGGAATCGAGAACGCTTGCGACGTCCGACAATTGAACCGCCGCGCCATTGCGATAGGCGATGACAAGCGGCGCGTAATCCGCAGCTTTGGTCGCTTGATCGTTGGTGTAAATTTGATAGCGCCGGTCGCCGTCGTCGATAGTGCCCTTCGGGCTATTGGCATTGGCTGATGACAATGCCGCGCGCACGTCTTCCAGTCCGATGCCGAGTTTGAACATCGCCTGAGGATTGAGCTCAACGCGGACCGCGGGCAACGCCGAACCGCCAATGGCGACCTGTCCAACGCCCTTGATCTGCGAGAGCTGTTGCTGAAAGACATTGCTGGCCGCGTCGTAGAGCTGGCCTTGTGATAGCGTTTTCGACGTTATTGCTAGAATGAGGATTGGCGCATCGGCTGGATTGATTTTGCGATAGGTGGGATTGGTTTTCAGGCTGGACGGCAAATCGGCACGCGCCGCGTTAATCGCGGCTTGTACATCGCGCGCTGCGCCGTCAATGTCGCGGTTAAGGTCAAATTGTAGCGTGATGCGGGATTGACCGATTGTGCTCTGCGAGGTCATTTCGATGACGTCGGCGATCTGGCCCAGATGGCGTTCGAGAGGTTCGGCGACGCTGGTCGCAACCGTTTCGGGACTGGCGCCAGGTAGCTGCGCGCTGACCGAGATGGTCGGAAAATCGACTTGTGGGAGCGGCGCTACCGGCAATTTCATGAAGGCGAGAATGCCAGCCACAGCAATTCCGAGGGTTAGCAATGTTGTCGCTACGGGCCGAATGATAAATGGCGCAGAGACATTCATGCGCGAGAGCCACCACGCGACGGTCGACGTTCCAGCAAGTATTCAGCTTGTGGGAAAGTGGGCCCTCGGAGTCCGGCTAATCGCGATAAGATGCGTTTGATGGCCATGGATCTACGGGGCTTGTGGATGCGTCAGCCATGCTGAAAAGCATCCTGGCGTTTTGCCCTGTCCCGTCCAGAAAGTTAATCGCATAAGACCAGAAAGTTAATCGCATAGGAAACGGGAGCGATTTGCACACGTCAAGACTAAGGATTTTTATGGCTAATTCAACTTGCAAGGGCGTCCAAAGTAACAATTATGCCACTATTAAAAGGGCTTATCGACTTGGATGTCGTGAGTTACCGGCGCATGAGCATTAGCCGAATAGTCGTGCGTAATAGTCAGCCATTTCGTCCCATGCGAGTTTCGCTCCAACCAAGGGTTTTGTGTCAAGGGCGTCGGTGTTTATACGAATTCGAGGTTCGGAAAAATCATTTTGTTCCTTGAGCTCAAACTCACATTTCAAACGCAAGCGATCACTCATTTCACCGGCGAGGCGACAAGTGAACGAACCCTGCGATTCGACATAGCCGCTCGGACCTATATGGCTAAATCCTTCAATCAGGTTCTCGGCGAAATGAACATAGGCTTTGGCAAGCAGGGATACATGAATATTGTCGCGAACATAAGAGCGGCGTGTTTACTGAAGGTTTTGCTCCGTCAAGCCAGCTCTTGATCAGATAGTGGGTGAACCGGGGCTCTTCATAGGGTCCGAAAGGATTCGGGATGACGAATTTACCCAAACTGATATGGCGGGATCGTGCGTAATGGCGGAACATTTGCCACGTCAGGCTTTTGACAATCCGTAGGGGGAAAATGCTTCGAGCGTTCCCGATCCGGCGCCCTTCGTCGTTTTCAAATACACTGCCGGTCAAGACGATTTTGGTGCAGCCGCGCTTCCTTCAGTAAGCCGAGGACAAGGGGCAGCCGATGCGTGTTATGCTGGACCGCAGCCGTAACATTAAAGTCGGGGCTTTTGTAGTCTGTGACTTCCGCGGCATGATGGCAGAGCAAATCCCAATTGTCTGTTCCTTGATCGAGCTCCAGAAAGCGGTCGTCCCCGAACGAGACGCCAAAGACGGGATGGCAGACATCGATCAGTGCCTCAACGCGCTTGCGTCGTAGCTGATCGGGATATTCGTCGGGACTGGCGGCGGAAACACGGCAAAGACCTCATGACCGGCGGCGGCCAGTTCCTTGGCGAACCAAAAACCGGTGAACGAGCTCGCCCCGGTGAAAAGAATCTTCATATCGCCAGATGCCAGGCGGGATCAAAATCGGATTGGTTCCGATCTTTGTCTGAAATCACGATCGGATCACCAGGCCATTTAAGCGCGAATTTCGGATCATTGATAGCGGATACAGCGTTCGAGCCCGGGGAATAGAATTCATCCACGAAATACAACGCCTCAGTGTCATCCGCCAGCGTCAAAAAGCCGTGCGCGAAGCCTTTGGGGACATACATCATCCGACGGTTCTCCGCCGTGAGCTCGGCGCCGAAGCTCTGACCGAAGGTCGGCGAACCGTCGCGCAGATCCAGGATCAGGTCGTACAGGGCGCCGCGAATGCAGCGCACGATTTTGGTTTCGGCTTTTGGCGCCAGCTGATAGTGCATGCCCCGCAGCGTGCCCTTTGCGCGCTGAGCGAGTTATTAACCTGGCAGAACTGCCCGACCAGACCTGCTTGCCGAACTCAATTTCGCAAAACGCCCGGGCGAAGAAGCCGCGGTCGTCGCCCTTCTTTTCAAGGTCGATGAGATATGCGCCGGGCAAGAGGAGTTGGGGTAAAGATCATGAAGAGGACTCCGACACGGTCAGCCAGCGTTCACGCTACGTGCTTGAGTCTGTCGAGGCGGCCCTTCAGAATGCGAAGCCGGACGAACTGATCGCCAGACCAGTCTTTTTCGCTGAAGCCGTGATCGACCAGTTTACGATGCAACTCTTCCATTCCGGTCGAAAGATTGTACTGAAGCTTGAAATCCGGAAGCAGACTGTTGAGCAGATCAAATTTGACACGATAATTCCGCGGGTCAGCACCAACCTCTCCGGTATAGGCGATTTTGGCGCTCGGGATCAGTTTTTCACCTTATCGGCAATATCCCTTACCTGGTAATTTTCGTCGTTTCCGCCAACATTCATCGCCCTGTTGTGGATGTTCTCCTTCGGCGCATTCATGAACGCGACGAACGCGCGAGCGATGTCACGGCAGTGGATCAAAGGGCGCCAGGGTGAACCATCCGACATGATGCGGATTTCGCCCGTCGCCACCGCGCAGGCGAGAAGATTGTTGACCACCAGGTCAATGCGCAACATCGGCGAATGGCCAAAAGCCGTCGCGTTACGCAAAAAGGCAGGGGTGAAATTGTTTATCCGCCAAGTTCGGAGACAGCCTGCTCGGTTTCGATTTTCGATTTGGCATAAGCGGTCAGCGGGTTCAGAGGGTCGGTTTCGTCGAGATCGAGCTTTTTGCCGGCCCCGTAAACGGAACAGCTTGCCGCGAACAGATAACGTGGCACGCCGGCCTTTTTCGCAAGCTGCGCGATCCGGATCGAAGCGTCGCGATTGATGGCGTAGGTCGCGGCGGCGTCCACTTCCCCCATCGGATCATTGGAGATCGCCGCAAGATGCATAACGCAATCGTGGCCGGCGAGATCTTCGAGCGTGACGTTGCGAACATCCTTGTGCAGATCGCGATCGGGCGGGACGACATTTTCCCACGCACAGCCGTCAAATAGTCCCAGATCGCAGCCGGTAACGGTATGGCCGGCCTGCTTGAGCAGATCGACAAGATGGGCGCCAATGTAGCCTTTATGGCCGGTGACGAAGACTTTCATAGCGCGACACTTAGCTCCAAAAGTTAGGGCGTTCTATATGCACCGGATCCGTGCTTTACGGGACTTTCCAAGGGGCTTTGCCGGATTTCCATAGTTCGTCGAGGTGCTCGCGGTCGCGTTGGGTATCCATCGCGTACCAGAAGCCGCGGTGCTTACAAATACTCAGCTCGCGATCACGCGCAAGGCTCACAAGGGGCTCTCTTTCCAGCACGCATCCTTCGTCTTTGCTGAGGTACCTGAGGATTTCGCGCTTGAAGAAGAAATAGCCCCCGTTGATCCAATTATCGGCAAAATCGGGCTTTTCTGCGAATTCAACGACTTGGTCGTGCTCGAGTTTCAGCTCGCCGAAATCGCGACGGCGGATTGACACCAAGCACGGTACCGATTTTTCCTTGCTTTACATGCAGTTGAAATTCGTCGAGCGAGGTTCGCGTCGGTGACACCGTCGCCATAGGTCACGGCGAAATGTTGTGCATCGCCAAGATATTTGGCGGCGGCGCGGGCGACACGAGCGCCGGTCATGGTCAGCGCGCCGGTATCGGCAAGGGTAACATTCCAGTCCTGCTCGTGATCGATCTTATGGACCGTCACGTTATTGGTATTGAGCTCGACCGTGAAGTCACTGTTCATGGTCGGATAGTTGAGGAAATACGATTTGATGACTTCGGCCTTGTAGCCGAGGCAGAGAACGAAGTTCTTAAAGCCGTAATGCGAATAAGTCCGCATGATGTGCCAGAGGATAGGGTGATTGCCGACCGGCACCATCGGCTTTGGGCGCAATTCGGTTTCCTCGCGCAAGCGCGTGCCTAGACCGCCGCATAGGATGAAAACCGGGACTTTGGCTAGGTCGGGTCTCAATGCATCCGCCTCAGGTCAGCCCACCCACGTCCACTCGATCTTGAGCGTGACTTTCGCACTCGCGGCGGTGCCGCCGGTGCAATGAAAAGGCTCATCAGGCCAGATGTACCCCCTGGCCGGGAGCCGGGTAAAGATTTTCGGTCGTTATTGGTAAACTTGGCTGGGAACATAACGCTCATGGCTATAGTTTCACTTGAAGTATGGCGGGGTTTAGGCCGGCTCTAACATACATAGAAGCTCGCGCTTCGAGGGGAGACCAGGTCGCTTCGAGGGAGATCAGGTCTATGACTGCTAATTCGGTTTCACGCTACAACTCCTATCACTTGTAATCGGTCGGCTTGTAAACCAATAGAGGGCCGTCGTGCTACTGTTCGGGCGTCTCATCGGGAGATCTTCATTCGGCACATCCGATGTCGCCGAGATGACGGGTCGATCGAGCGGCACTCAAATTTTGGTGCCAATTTGGGTCAGGCAGGGCTGAGTATCACGGCTCGTCCGCTCCCCAGAGTTCGGTCGGCTTGACTAGCCCATTAAGATGATCGGGAGGGGATTGGCAGTGGCTGGATCTTCACTTTAGACACCTCCCGCTAAATTGCTATAAAGCGTCAAATTCGGCTGATCGCAAAACGACGATGTGAATCCACATGAAGCTCCTGATTGTCATCGTTAACTACCGCGTCGCGCATCTCACGATCGATTGCCTTCATTCGGTAGCCGGAGAGATTGGTAGCGTCCCCGGTACCCGTGTTGCGGTATGTGAGAATGGGACGGGGGATGATTCGGCTCGAGAGGATTCAAAGGGCGATAGATGAGAACGGCTGGTCGGGATGGTGCACGCTAACGGCAATCAGCCCAAATCTCGGATTCACCGGTGGGAATAACGTCATCCTCAGGCCTGCGATGCATTCCGCCGATCCGCCGCAGTATTTCTTGCTTTTGAACGCGGATACGGTCGTGCGGCCGAACGCGTTTAAGGCTCTTGTCGATTTTATGGACCAGAATCCACACGTCGGGATCGCCGGTTGCCGACTGGAACAACCGGACGGGTTAACTCAGCGATCGGCGTTCAGGTTTCAGTCACCGGCAAGTGAATTCGAGTCCAATATAAACCTTGGATTGGTGACACGTCTTCTAAAGAAATGGATGGTTGCGCCGCCGGTGCGAGCTGAAACATTTGCGACCGATTGGGTGTCCGGCGCGTGCATGATCATTCGAAAAGAGGTTTTCGGCGACATCGGATTTCTGGACGAAGGGTATTATACTTATTTCGACGACTGCGACTTTCTGCTTTAACGCAAGCAAGAAAGGTTGGTCGACATGGTATGTGGCGACCGGTAGCGTGCTTCATTTGAAGGGCCAGAGCACTGGCGTCAAAAGAACAAAACCCAACCGGCTTCCGTCTTATTATTTCGAAGCTCGTCGACGGTACTTCCTGAAGAATCGCGGGTCCGGTCTATGCAGCGATGGCGGATGCCGCACAAATCACCGGACAAGCTCTATGGTGCACACGAGTGATCCTAACAGGCAAAGAGAATTCGTCGGCTCCTAATTTTCTATGTGATTCAATTCTGCACAGCGTTTTCGTGACAGGCTTCAAAGTAAGGGACGTTCAAAATCCGGCGATTTCGGAGAAAAGTAGTTAAATGGGACCTGCTTCGCAGCGATCGTGATTCCCTTGGGCGTGGCGATTTGGCGAGGGATTGACGATGCGCGGCGGGGACGAGCGATCTGGCTCTTTGTTCAGCTATGTGGATCTGGAGGCAAGGGTCCGGCGCGACCATCCGTTGCGGATGATCCGAGAGATTGTAAATGCGGCGCTGGGCGTCTGTCTGGGGATTTTAGCCAGCTTCATACGAACTTCGTCCGTCCTTCGATTGCGCCGGAGAAGCTGCTGCGGGCGATGCTGCTGCAGGCGTTTTACACGGTCCGCTCGGAGCGGCAGTTGATGGAGCGGCTGGAGTACGATCTGCTGTTCCGCTGGTTCGTGGGGCTGGGGGTGGACGATCGCGGTCTGGGACCATTCGAGCCTTCACCAAGAACCGCGACCGGCTGCTGGAGGGCGAGATCGCCGCCAAGTTCTGCGCGCGGTGCTGGCCCAGCCGAGGGTCAAGCGGCTGCTGTCGGCGGATCACTTCTCGGTCGACGGCACGCTGATCGAGGCCTGGGCCTCGATGAAGAGCTTCCGGCCGCAAGGATGGCGGCGACAACGACCCGGAGGGCGGGCGCAACGCCGAGCGCGACTTCCATAGGGAGAAGCGCTCCAACGAGACCCATGCCGAGCACGACCGATCCCGAGGCGCGGCTGTATCGCAAGGGCGACGGCCAGCCGGCCAAGCTCTGCTACATGGGCCATGTGCTGATGGAGAACCGCCACGGGCTGGCGGTGGACGGGCGGTGTCACCCAGGCCACCGGCACGGCCGAGCGGGAGGCGGCGCTGGCGATGCTCGGACCGCCGGCGCGCCAAGCGGCGGCGGATCACCGCTGGGCGCCGACAAGGCCTACGATGTGCGACAGCTTCATGCAGGACCTGCGCGACGCGTCGGTCACGCCGCACATCGCCATCGACGGCCATGTCAGCCAAGACCGGCAAGCCGCGCAAGACCGCCATCGACGGCCGCACCACCCGTCACGCCGGCTACGCCGTCAGCCAGCGCTGCCGCAAGCGCATCGAGGAGGTGTTCGGCTGGATCAAGAGCGTCCGCCGGCCTGGCCAAGGTGAAGCTTCGAGGACGGCGCAAGGTCGACGCCGCCTTCACCTTGGCGCTGGCCGCCTACAATCTCGTCCGCCTGCCCAAGCTTCTCGGCGGCGCCGGCATGAGCCTCCTGGGCAAGTGGCGGATCGTCGAAGATGCCGGACTATGAGGACGACTACCCCGACATGATGCGAGCCCGCCTACATCCTCTTCGACGGCCAAGGCGCGGCGAGTTCGCCTTCGGCTGCGTCACCGGCGCCTTCGCTGGCGGCGGCGACCACGACGCCGTCGAGTTCGACTGGGACGGCAACGACGAGATGGACGAGGCCCAAGGCGACGGATGGGCCGAACTCCAGCCCGACGGATCTCTCAAAGGCGCAAATCTGCTTCCACGGCGGCGACGAAGCCAACTTCATCGCCAAACCGTGGGACAGAGGCGGACGCAAGCTATTTTGATCATGGCGAGATAGTTGAGAGCACTGCGGTCGTATCGGGTCGCGATGTGTCGGAACTGCTTGAGCTTGTTGAAGCAGCGCTCGATGAGGTTTCGCTTCTTGTATTTCGCTTTGCTATAGGTGATGCCATCGTAACGGTTTGATCTCGGCGGGATGTGTGGTGTGCAGTTCTGGTCCTCGATCAAGTCCCTGATCCAGTCCGCATCGTATCCTTTGTCGGCGAGGACCTCCGCGCCTGCGGGCAGATCGTTGAGCAGGATCTCGGCCATCGGTGCGTCGTTCATCTGACCCGACGAAAGCTCGATCTGGACCGGCAGGCCGTTGCCGATTACCCGGAGGTGCAACTTGGTGGTCAATCCTCCACGACTTCGACCGATACAAGCGTCTCCAGCCTGTTTTTTTGGGCGGCGGCTTGCTGATGCACCCGCACCACACTGGAATCGATCATTTGAACCTTACCATCATGGGCTTCGATGATCGCATCCATCAGACGGTCCCAGACCCCGGCTTTACGCCAGCGATTGAACCGATTGTAGACCGTCGTTGGCGGTCCGTAGCGCTCCGGCACATCGGCCCAGGGTGAGCCCGAGCGCAATACCCAGAAAATACCGTTCAGAACCCGCCGGTCATCTACCCGCGGCACCCCGCGAGGCTTGTTGGGCAGCAGCGGCTGGATCACCTTCCACTCAAACTCCGTCAGTTCGTAACGGGCCATGCGAATGCTCCTTTATGGAGCTTAAATCACATTCCACCGCAAAACGGAATCCTTTATGAGTATGCGACCTAGTTGTTTTCCTGAACCATGATCCTGCAAGACGCCTCATGGGAAGCTTGCCGGCGAACCCGAATCGTCCGTAAGAACCGCCGCATGATTAGGCGATGAATGCCCCCAGGGCGTTTCAAAAGCGGCGTGTACGGTCTGAGCCAATCGGCGACGTCAGGTCGGAATGTTTCGGGTTCTCGAAGAAACCAACTCGCGCTTTCAGGGGAGGAAAGTGCGTGGTGATAGTGAAGGATTTCAGACTGCAAGGGCATCTGATCGCTGATAAAATTTAGCGGCCGGCGTCATTTCATAATTGCAATACATCGGCAGCAGACGCCAGCTCGGTTTTAACTGGAGAACCGCGAATGCGAGGGCGACGTCATCGCCCGGAAACGGCAGTGTGCGACTGAACGCGATACGGCTGGCCAGCACGGATTCTAATCCCGCGACAAAGGCGCGACCCAGGCCGACGTTCTTACGGAACGAATAGACACCGGAGTGCAGTCGGAACCGAACGTGCTGGCGGTCGTGCTCTTGTCTCGACCCATGGAAGGTCATCGATCAGCATGCCGTAGTGCGCGCTAAGCGCTTGCCAATAGGGCTCGTACGGATCACTTGGTCCGCTTGTTCCCACATTTTTGTCAGTCGACGCGCAGGCAAAATCTTCGCCCGGCCTTAATAAAAGCAAATTAGGCTCGGAAACAACCAGAACATCCGAATCGACCAGATTATCTGTTCGGTCTCTGCTACTTGCTCGGCAATATCGGCGGCCCAGGCCTTGTTCATATAGACGTACCAATCAAGAGTATTCCGGTGTTTTCGGCGCACGTATTTTGCGCCGAGATCGGCAATTCTATGCAGAGTCTTTGGCGTGAGAGAAGGTCCGTATCGAGGTGTCACAACCAAAATCGAAGCATTTGCAAGCCGTCCACCGAAACGCCGCAAACACTCGAGGGCCACGAGAACCTGCCCTTCGATGTACCCCAACTCAACGCAGAATAGAAAGGTCGTAGATGGTATTGGCTCATTTGCGACTGGAGATGTGATTCTGGCCTGCACCCGGTTTGGTTGACACCCGCCTAAGCTAATCCCGCCTGCATCTCGAACTCCACGGGACTCAGATATCCGATCGTCGAGTGCCGGCGTTTCGGATTGTAGAAGCATTCAATGTAGTCGAACACATCAGCCTTGGCCTCATCGCGCGTCCGATACGTTTTGCGCGCTGTGCGCTCGGTCTTCAGCGAGGAGAAGAAGCTCTCCATCGCCGCATTGTCCCAGACGTTGCCGGAACGGCTCATCGAGCAGACGACGCCGTGATCGGCCATCAGCTTCTGGAACTGCTCGCTGGTGTATTGGCTGCCGCGATCGGAGTGATGCAGCAGCGCGTCGGGCTTGCCGCGTCGCCAGATCGCCATCACCAGGGCATCGGTCACGAGCTGTGCCGTCATCTCTGCGCTCATCGACCAGCCGACCACACGCCGCGAGAACAGATCGATGACGGCAGCCACATAGAGCCAGCCCTCCGCCGTCCACACATAGGTGAAGTCGGCAATCCATTTGCGGTTGGGAGCGGGCGCCTCGAAGGTGCGGTCGAGCACGTTGGGAGCGACGGCGGCGACCTGCCGCTCACCCAGATCGGGCGGCAGTCGACGCCGTCGCGGACGGGCTTTGAGAGCCTGTAGCCGCATCAATCGCTCGATCCGATGCAGTCCACACGACCTCACCTTCGGCCAGCAGGTCGCGCCACACCCGCCTGGCGCCATAGGTTCGGTCGCTGGCGAGGAAGCTCGAGCGAACCTTCGCGCCCAGCTCTTCGTCGCTGCGGCTGCGCCGACTGCGCGGTCGTGTCAGCCACGCATAGAACCCACCCCGCGAGACACCGAGCGCCCCGCACAACCATTCCGCCGGCCAGATCCCCCGGTGCTTCGCGATGAATCCGAACTTCACGTCAATTCCTTCGCGAAGTAGGCCGCGGCTTTTTTTAGGATGTCGCGTTCGGCCTTCAGCCTGATCACCTCGCGCTTGAGCTGCGCGATCTCCAGCTGCTCGGGCTTCATCTGGCCTTGGCCGGGGAACGCATGCTGCGGATCGTCCGCCTGCGCCTTCACCCAGCTGCGCAACTGCGTCGGATGCACACCAAGGTCTTGCGACGCCTGCGCATACGACACGCCGCGCTCCTTGATCAGCCGCACCGCCTCAAGCTTGAACTCCCGCGTAAACTTCCGCCTCTCCATGACCCACCTCCGGTTCCATTAAAACACCTAACTCGGTGTCTTCGGAACCGGGTGCAGGCCATTGTCAACAGAACTGCAGCGAACTTATCGATTATAGGGAAACGCGCAAATCACATAAACGGAAAAGTCCGGAGACTCTTATTGGGGTCAATTAGCTTTTCGGTGCCCCTCGGCGAATACCTGTCGCGGTGCAATTCCAGAGGATGAGGGAAACTAAAGGGAGGTAGCTGCAAATTCAGGGCACGAAACCCACCGGTGCGAATTGGCCGATTGGCCTGCACCGTTGGATCCGTCGTTATCAATAGATAGCGTCCGCCTGACTTTTGGAAATTTCTAATTGTCGCCAACGCGTCCTTAAAGCTGAGGTGTATGAGGCAGTCTCGGCATAGAATTAGATCCGCTTTTGGTAAGGGGTCTTTCGTGAGGTCAGCATGCACAAACCTTCGTTTAGGCGCCTCGAAGTCCGCTTGATTACCTTCTATTAACGCGAGCACCACATCGGCGCCGACGTAATCGATGGCCGAGAGATCCAGCTGCCTCATCCAGTGGAAATCTCCGCACGGGGCATCCAAAATTGAATTGATGTCCAGCCGACGCAGCAGCGGCGGCAATAAGCCGCGTATATCCTCGGTCTCTTGCAACTCCGACCCTGGACCAGATGCGCTGCGCTGGGATCCCCAATCGTTACCATCGTGTATCTCTTGAAATACGGATTGGCAGTCTGGTCCGGATAACCTCCAGTTGCGTAGCCAGAATTCTGCGCGCCTATAGTTCGTCGCTATGGAGAGTGGTACCGTCCGTTTCAATAATTGTCTGAAAGGCATGGATGTATCTCCTGTCCCGATAGTGGGAGGATAATCGGGTGAATGCGCAATTCAGTAGAGCTGGCAGCGTCGTAGAGCAGCTTTTTCCTGTCGTTGATGGTAAAAAGCTAGGATCTTTCGATGGATGCGCGCGCTTCCGGACATTTTACTAGTTAGAAGAGGACCGCGATCACGAAGCCAAGCGGCGACGTCGGGGCGGTGGAAACTTAGGCCGTGGCATAACTTCTCGAAGGATGAAGGCCAGAGACAGCCGTGATAGTGCAATATGCGGACGTCCTTACCGGCTTCACGAAGCAACGCATCTACGTTCCGCGGTTGGACCGTATAGTTATGGTTTCTGGGCAAATTTTTGCGTTTTAAGCCGAGCCGATGCGCAGCCAGTCCGAGAGATATCTGATCGCTAAAGAATAACTTGCTTTCGTGACTCCCGATGCCTTGTGCGACAAGGCTTAGCGTAAAGTCGTGGTGAAGCTCGGCGAGCCCCGAGTTGCTAGTAAATGCGTAAACACCGGAGTTCCAATAGGCTCGCACTGGAATACGCTCTTCTTCAGTGAGAACGTAAGGTAGCGAGGCGAAGTCGATACCCAGAGTTCGGCAAGCAGCTCTAAAATAAGGCGCAAACTCATCATCGTCCTGGGCTGTGCCGATGTTCTTATCAGATGCGCAGGCCGCGAATTGCGGCAAGTTGGGATCAAAAGGATCTAGAAGCAGTTCGGATGGCTCATCAAGCACCAGAACATCGGCATCGAGCCACACGATCGTACCGGGGCGGCCAGCCGCAATGTGCTGTACGGCAGCGGTTTTGTTGAGCCAGGGAAACCATTGGAAGTTATCGTCGCGCCTAATACTAAGATATTCGACATTCAGGTTTTTGAGGACGGTTTTTGTAGCAGAAGAGATGCTAGGGCCAAAGCGTGGCTTAATTGCAATTACTGGCGCTTTTGCGAAACGCCCACCCCAAGACCGAAGACTCTCAACGAGCAGGCAAACTTGCTGTTCAATCGGACCAGCTTCGATTACTGTGACTATAACGGGTAGGGGCTGTTTGAGTTCGGTTTCTCGGACGTTCATGATGACCTAACGGCCTTTTATACCAGCTGATGAGAGATTACTGCATGAGCATCATCGTATCTAGATGGCCAGCCAGCAGCGCAAATATCACGGGCGTCGACGGCTTATATTGACCGCTGAGTACGGTCAGATCGTACTGTTGTGCTTACGCCATCGCTCGATAGCAATCCACGTCTTTTTCAGGCTGTGGAAGATTACTTCGTTGAGCAGCTCGTTGCCACGTGCTACTACGATATTCGTGCGTCCCGGTAAGCCACCGGCCTAGTTCCCCCCTCGACACTTGAATTTGCCAAAGCATTGTCACAACCTGCTCCCCCCAAAATATTTTTTAGAGCAAGACATGCTCCTTTCCAAGCCCATTTTCTCACCAAGAAAAGCCGGTCCGGCCACCGCTTCCGTTTGCATGATCACCGATCTTCCAAGCTTATGCTATTCACAACACTTGGTTCAAAATGGCTGCGTCATGTCACTGCTCACCGATTGCGTCTGCCTTGCATCAAAGTCGGAAAAACGCCATCCTAAGTTGACAGTATAAAGGATTGTCCGATGATTTTGTTCAGTGGGCTATTTGGCGGTGCGATCTTGCCGAATGCTCCGCGCATTTTCTATGCGGCAGGTCCCGGCAACCTAATAGAGGCGCACCGAAACTGGCGAAAAGGTGTTGAGGATCCGTCGCAAATGGTTGTTACATGCTCAAGTCAGCTTGAGCAATTCAGTAGCGATTTGGGTTTACCAACCTACATTGTTTCATCTGCATCTCCGCCACAGATTGTTCGCGATGGTATGTTTGTAGTCGAGCATAGACCGAAGCGGCCAGGTGATGGATTCGGCTATCATCTGAGCCAGATATTCTACGCGCTTGGCCTTTTAGCAACTGCGCTGAAATTCCGAGCGAATTATGCTGTCGTTCATTCTGGAACGACGCATTATTTTGCATTGTCGATATTTCGAGTATTTGGGATCAAGGTTATCCCGGTCGTGCGCAATACTCTTTGGCCTGCGGGATTTCCACCCAAATCCAGTGCTTCAAAAACCGTGTTGTTTCTTGACAGCCTATTCTTTCGCTGGATCGCGAGCGCAATTATCGCAATATCGCCAGAATGCATCCGCCAAATTCACAGAGCAACAGGGGGAAAGCATGGTCCCATTTATGAGGAAAGGGTTTGGTTTGATGAAAGGCATTTTCCCCTGACGCCCCCACCCCCTTTCCCGAAGTTTCGTCTCCTGTTTGCGGGGAGAATTGAACGAAATAAAGGCGTCTATGACCTGCTTGACATTATGAAACGGGTCGGGGAAGAGATGCCTGATCAAGTTACACTTGACATATGTGGCGACGGACCGGAACTTGAAGTGCTAAGGATCCGATGCAGGGAGCTCGGCCTTGATGCGATGGTCACCATTCACGGGCGCGCGGCGCCGAAAGATCTGCGCAGGATGCTTATTTCAAGTCATGCAGCTATAGTTCCCACACGGAGTGGCTTTCTTGAGGGGCTGGCCATGACGGCAGTTGAACCAATACTTGTCGGCCGACCTGTTATCACAAATCCGGTTGTACCTGCACACGAACTTGTCGGGAATGCATGCCTTCTTGCTGAGACCGACAACATCGAAAGCTATGTACAAAAAATACTTGTGCTTTTTCGGGACCCAATCTTGTACAATAGGCTATGCAATGCCTGCGCGTCTAATAGAGAGCAATTCTTTGACCGATCAAAATCTTTGTATGTTGCGTTCAATGATGCGTACGCGTACCTTAGATAGAGTAATTATAGTTTAGCTAGTAAGCTCGGAAGTTCGGTTTGAAAATAGTTCAATGGTTTTGCGGGTAGACTGACCGTTTTCTGGGACATGAGCAGGAGATACCACCTCGTCCCCTACGAGATCGACGCCAAATCCAAGTCCTGTCTGACGTTGCCCCCAATTCTTATCCAGTGGCGATTGGAGTCTGGCATTCAGCATTACCCTTGTGGGTGGTGATGGCGGCGGTCCGCGGAGCGGAGCCGTCGGTGTAGCGAAGCGGAGCGGACCGCCGTTCCGCTGCGTAGAGAGCCGGGCTCATCCAACCTAGCCGTGAATGCGGCCGGGTGGTGTTGTAGTCAGCGCGCCAGGATTCGAGTACGGCGCGCGTGTGTGACAGCGAGCGGAACAGGGTCTCATTGAGCAACTCGTCGCGCAAGCGGCCGATGAAGGACTCGGCAAAAGCATTCTGCACCGGCTTGCCCGGCGCGATGTAGTGCCAAGCGATCTTGTGATCTTCCGCCCATTGCAGGATGGCGTTCGAGGTGAACTCGGTGCCATTGTCGCTGACGATCATCTTTGGTTTGCCGCGATCGGCCAGCAGTCGATCTGACCTGAGCCCCATTTTTCATCCAGCGATGAGTAGAGTCCCAGGTTGATTTGCAGTGAGACCCATCTTTGGATCGCCGGAAGCTAGAGTTTTCCGGCTTGTGCTCACGATGGCGGGCTGGCTGCGCCATGCGTGATTCAGCAGCATCATCGGCGTCTTTTGGCCGATCGCGCCATGTGGGCGTTCCTCGTTGTAGTACTTGCGCCAATCCTCCAACTTTTCCCGGGCGTCTGCAAGGCTCAGGAACCAATGGGCGTTCAGACATTCCGCCCGGAAGCGGCCATTGAACGCTTCGATGAACGCATTGTCGGTCGGCTTCCCTGGCCGGGAGAAGTCGAGCATGACGCCGCGTTGATACGCCCACAGATCCAAGTCCCGCGACACAAACTCGGTGCCTTGGTCGACCCGGATCGCAGCCGGCAATCCTACTTCTCGCCCGACTCTTTCCAGCACCTCGACGACATCCGTGCCGCGGAAGGAGAATCGCGGCTCCAACGCCGGCGAGAAGCGCGAGAAGGTATCGACGATCGTCGAGCACGCGAAGCTTCCGGCCGGTCGCCAGCTGATCATGCACGAAGTCCATCGCCCAGGTCTCATTGGGCTGCGTGGCGTTGCGCCGGTCCTCACGCAGCTTCGCCTTGACCCGGCGCTTCGGCGTCTTGTTGCGCAATTGCAGGCCCAACTCGCGATAGACCCGCCGCGTCTTCTTCTGGTTGATCGGCCAGCCCTCACGACGCAGCAGGACATGAACACGCCGATATCCATAGCGAACGCGGGTCTGGCAAATCTCTTTGATCCGTTGTTCGAGGCCGGCCTGTCCGGCGCGACGAGACTTGTAGTGATAAGTGGAAGTGTCGACCAGGAACACGCCACAGGCTCGCCGGATCGAAACTCCCCACTCACCACACGCCTCGTCAACCAGCTTGCGCTTCCGGACAGGCCTCAAAGCTTTCGGCGGATGACGTCCTGCAGCATCTCCTTATCGAGGCTCAGATCGGCCACGACCTTCCGCAGCTTGCTGTTCTCGTCCTCGAGCTGCTTGAGCCGACGCATCTCGGTCGGCAGCAAGCCGTCGTATTTGCGCTTCCAGTTGAAGTAGGTCGCCTGGCTGATTCCTGCCTTGCGGCAAATATCCGCCAACCGGCATCCCGTCCGAGCCTTGCTTGAGAATGAACGCCTTCTGGGCGTCCGAAAACTTCGAGGCCTTCATCGTTCTCCGCTCCTTCCCAGCCAGGGAATCACCGCGGAAAACTCTAGCCAAAAACGATCCAATTTTCGGGGCTCAGATCACCGAGCCACGGCGCGGCGGCACGGTTTGTCAGGCGGTCAATTTAGCGCCCCTTCAACGGTGGCGTTGAACAACTTAGCGAAGTCGTGCCGCCTCCGTATCAACGCAATGCCGTGCGAGGACGCGTTCAAACGCGGCCTCCCCCATGCTACTAAGTACATTAATCGGTGTAGACAGACATGCCTGCATGGCGCTCATCAGCCCTTCCACGTCGCCGCACGGCACGAGCCATCCATTCTCCCCGGTCAGCACCAACTCTGGAATTCCGGCCACGAATGTGCATATGACCGGCCGCCTCAACGCCATTGCCTCCATGATGACCACGGGAAGGCCCTCTGCAAAGCTCGGCAGCACAAGCGCCCGAAGCGGCTAGAATTTCGTCCCGTACTTGCCCGCCACTGATCCAACCTGTTATGCGCACTCTGCCTTCTAGGCTATGGCGCATGATAAGCGCCTCAATAGCGCCGCGCATCTCGCCGTCACCGGCCAATACGAGCTCAAAATCCAAGCCTTGAATTGTTAGCCTACGCACCGCTTCCACCAAAAGCAGTTGTCCCTTTTGCTCACATAACCGGCCAACGCAAATCAGGCGTCGGGTTGCCGGTACACCGATCGCTGGCCCACCGAAATACGCGGGCTCCAAGCCACAATGAACGATCTGCACCTTGGGCCAGTCTTGCATGGCCGACCAACGGAAAAGCTGGCTACGCGTATAGGAGCTGACCGCCACCACAAAGGAGCACGCCCGTATTTTTTCGCCTAAGCCAATAAATCTTGGTTTGTCGAATTCTTCCGGACCATGGACCGTGAAGCTCCAAGCTGGCCCACCCAATTCATGCACGAGCATCGCGATCTCTGCCGGATTTGTACCGAAGTGGGCGTGCAGATGCTGGACACCCGCCTTGCGCAACCAAGACTTCAATACGGCAAGCCTCGGCCAAATAGATCAGATGAACGAGCAATGGACGATCCGCGCGACGGCCCAGACGCCAGGCCACCAACAGTGCCCGGATCAGGAACAGCGGACGTGTAAATAACACGCGGGCTATCGCTAGTAGCAGTCCCAGCGCGCCGTCACGCAGTACATAGCGGGTACGTTTTCGTTCGAGATCATCCTCCCCGTCCACGATCTCCCCCGCCCATCCCCGAAGTGCAATTCGAATGACCTCAACTCCTTGGCGCTCCAAGGCCAAAACTTCACGGCGTATGAAGCTGTGGCTGACCTTAGGATACTGGTTGACGAGGTAGGCTATACGCATGACGCAGTCATTTGTATTCGATGATAGCTGTTTGACTGCCGAACAGACGGTCGCGCAGGAATTTAATTTGGCCAATTGCCTCTGGAAATCGTCCCAATACTTGGAACACCGCTACTAACGCCCGTTGGCGAAGGGGGCCGGCATTACGAACCGTTAGGCGCAGCATCTGCGCAGGATAGATTAGCCAGGCGATCCAACCCCACGGTCCATACACCAGGCCGGTCACCAAACAGGAGACCGGCAGCCAGATACCCCACAACCACGCACGACGTGACTCCCAGACATAGTGGCGTTCCGGTGTCGCTCCATGCAGGTGGGCACCTTGAGCAAAAGCGTAGCCAGCTCGCATCGTACGCTGCCACCATTGGCCAAAGCGCGTCATGCCAGCGTCGTGCATGGTCATATCAGCGTCCAGGCGCCAGACGCGGAATCCCACAGCGCGGAGACGGACACATAGTTCGGGTTCCTCGCCAGCGATGAGATCATCCCGGTACCCGCCGACACTCTCGAGAGCGCTAACGCGTATCATCACATCACCCCCGAACATGCGAACCTCGCCAATCGGCCCATCCCACTCAAAATCGCACAACCAGTTATAAATAGACTGGTCAGGATGTCGCTCGCGCCGCCTCCCGCATATTGCGCCAATGTCGGCTCGGCCCTCGAGAGTGGATAGCGCATATGCAGGCCAGCTTCGAATAAGTTCACAGTCGCCGTCAATAAATTGCACATAAGAAAGCTCCGGGGCTATTTCCTGCATGCGTCTAAATCCGACGTTTCGCGCACGGGCCGCCGTAAACGGGAGGGCTGTGTCCAGTTCAACCACTTCTACACCCTGTCGCCGAGCCCACGCGGCTGATCCATCGGTTGAGTCGGAATTCAACGTAAATTATGTGAGTTGCAGCAAAAACCGATGTGAGACATCGTTTCAGTCGCTCACCTTCGTTGCGACCGATCACGACGACCCCAAACTCCGTATCGCTATCAATGCACAAGAGGCCAATACCGCGCGGTTATACAGACGCGAGAATCCCAATTGACCGAATTCGTCCAGCACTCAGATATCACGGTTTTTACGCAAAAGGTATGCTCTGAGGCCGGAATCCTGGATCGTTTTTGGCTAGAGTTTTCCGCGGTGATTCCCCGGCTGGGAGGAGCGGAGAGCGATGAAGGCCTCGAGGTTTTCGGACGCCCAGAAGGCGTTCATTTTGAAGCAGGGTGCTGACGGCATGCCGGTGGCGGATATCTGCCGCAAGGCTGGGATCAGCCAGGCGACCTATTTCAATTGGAAGAAGAAGTACGATGGCTTGCTGCCGACCGAGATGCGGCGGCTCAAGCAGCTGGAGGATGAGAACGGCAAGCTGCGGAAGGTGGTGGCCGATCTGAGCCTCGACAAGGAGATGCTGCAGGACGCCCTCCGCCGAAAGCTTTGAAGCCTGTCCGCAAGCGCAAGCTGGTTGATGAGATGCGCGGCGACTGGGACGTATCGATCCGGCGGGCTTGCCGTGTGTTCCTGGTCGACACGTCGACCTACCACTACAAGTCTCGTCGCCCCGGACAGGCTGCCCTCGAACAACGCATCAAGGAGATTTGCCAGACGCGCGTTCGCTACGGCTATCGACGCGTTCATGTGCTGCTGCGCCGTGAGGGCTGGTCTCTCGGTCAGAACAAGACGCGGCGCATCTATCGCGAGTTAGGCCTGCAATTGCGCAACAAGACGCCGAAGCGGCGGGTCAAGGCCAAGCTGCGCGAGGACCGGCGCAACGCCACGCGGCCGAATGAGACCTGGGCGATGGACTTCGTGCATGATCAACTGGCGACCGGCCGGAAGCTGCGCGTGCTGACGATCGTCGACACGTTCTCGCGCTTCTCGCCGGCGCTGGAGCCGCGCTTCTCCTTCCGCGGCACGGATGTCGTCGAGGTGCTGGAAAGAGTTGGGCGAGAGATGGGATTGCCGGCCAGCGATCCGCGTCGACCAGGGCACCGAGTTCGTGTCACGCGACCTGGATCTGTGGGCCTACCAGCGCGGCGTCACGCTCGACTTCTCCCGGCCCGGAAAGCCGACAGACAACGCCTTCATCGAAGCCTTCAATGGTCGATTCCGAGCCGAGTGTCTGAACGCCCATTGGTTCCTGAGCCTTGCAGACGCCCGGGAAAAGTTGGAGGATTGGCGCAAGTACTACAATGAGGAACGCCCCATGGGGCGATCGGCCAGAAGACGCCGATTATGTTGCTCAATCACGTTGGCGCAGCCAGCCCGCCATCGTGAGGAAGCCGGAAAAATCTACCCTCCGGCGATCCAAAGTTCGGCCTCAGCGCAGAAGCCGGAAAAATCTACCCTCCGGCGATCCAAAGTTCGGCCTCAGTGCACAATATAGGACTGCGTCCTAAAATGCGTGGACTTATTGAGCCATACATATCAGCGTTGCATTGACCCCGCGAATTCTGTCGTTCGCTGATCTATTTCCTAGCCCAGTAGCCAAATGCTCGCCCGCGGCGGACGTCTCGGATTGCCGCAATAAATACCAACATATCCATGGCTGCTGCAGCCGCAGCCATCGGAGCGCGTGCTAATCTTTGGCGAAGCGGTAACCTGCTCAACCTTGCCCAACGTCTTCTCCACCAGTACTTCGGCAACAGCCGCCATCCTCTCTCTTGGACTTGAAGTTGAATGTATTGCGGTAGCCAGTTCGGATTTTGCATTAGCCAGCTTTCCATTAAACTCATTGCAGTTTGTTCGGGCGCAGATTTTAGCGAGAACCGCCTGAACAAGAGCATATTTACGATTGATCCGGATACCACCCAGACTTCGTGTTTGAAAGCTTCACGAAGCGTAGCGACAGAAGTGAACCTGTGGCTGGCATTTGGCTCTAAGATGATACGTTTCTTATCTTCGGGTTCGGTAAAGCCCCGCGTCAGTAACAGTCCACGCAAAAAACCGTCTTCCGTAGTAATCTCAAGAGGCAGTTTAATTAGACGTAATTCTTTACTAAGTACACAGTAAAGCTGCCCACAGAGAGGAACGTCATTCCGGTCTATCTCTGACGTTGTGGCGAGGAAGAGGCGTTGGATGAGGGTAAGCTTCGAATTAATTTCGATGTCTTTGATCGGTCTATCAACGCAAACAATAGCCTGGGGGCTGCCTTTTAAGGTGGTTAACATGCACGATATCGTGCTTGGGTGGGAAAGCGCAATATCAGCGTCCATTAAAAAAAGCACTGACGCCCGAGGATCACTGAGTTTGTGCACAAATTGGTTCCAAGCGTTCGCCTTACCCGCCCTCGTCAGTTCGGTCACCCTTGCCGAGCCTCGGTTGGACCATACGGCGTGATGTTCATTTACCAAATGCCGAGCGACAGCGGCGGTGCCGTCCGTACACCCATTGGGAATGACAACTACTTCAGTCGGGAAGTTTTGGAAAACATCTTGTGCGAATAGTGTCCGTAACGTCTCGCCAATACGCGGCTCTTCGTTGTAGGCTAGCACACCGATGGACAGCTCCGGTTCGCGCGCTATCATGTTTGTCTCCTGCAGTTTAGTGAACTACTCAGATTTGCCTCGGTTCACAAATCTTGGCCTCTGGGCTGCGGAAAGACAGCTACCATTTTCCCAATTTGAAAAGTATCAAATGCACTTCGTATAGCCCCACCTGGCAGTTGACGTTGGTGCATTTTCAAGCGGAAAGTAAAAAACATGGCTGTAAATGCGGTGTACAGAGCTTCGGTCATCCGCTCGTTGTTACCCAAACGATCTGAACGGCTGATGGACGTAGGTTGCGGCCCAATCACGGCTGCTTACACGTTTGCAGATAGTGCCGCGCTCATAACGTGCGTTGACTGGAAACTTCGGGTTTATGGATCAATACCGGCCAATGTTGAGTGTTTTGAGGGTGATTTCATCGAGCTCGATCTGCCGAAAAACGCATTCGATGCCATCATTGCCTCCGACGTTTTCGAGCACGTTCTATTAGAACAAGAGCCTATATTCGTCAATAAATGCATTTCGGCCCTCAAACCAGGCGGACACATGGTGATCTCAGTTCCCAACTTGGGGACGTTTGCGTGCCTTGATCCTTATCGAGTCAAACCAGCAATGTATTATGTGCTCTGGCGTTTGGGTCTATTTAAGCCCAACCACAACGGGAGCTGTGATATTCGGAAAGGTCATAAGCACTATAGAGTGGAAGAGCTATCTGAAAAGTTCTACCCCTTACAGTTAGTGGAGACAGTTTATTATGGATATTTTTTTGACCCGTTACTAACGTGGGCTGTAGCCCTTTCGAGAGGATCAGGTCGATTTCCTTTTTACACCTGTTTAGAACACGCGTGTCTCAGAGAATTCGATCGTGATTATGGAGAGCGATCATTCAATGTCGCGCTAAAATTTCGAAAATCCACTTACATTGACCTGAGCCCCGGAATCTCCTCCAAAAATGAGTAGAGTCCATCACCGGGTGCACTGAGGCCGAGCGTTGGATCGCCGGAGGGTAGAGTTTTCCGGCTTCCTCACGATGGCGGGCTGGTTGCGCCAATGTGATTGAGCAACATAATCGGCGTCTTCTGGCCGATCGCCCCATGGGGGCGTTCCTCATTGTAGTACTTGCGCCAATCCTCCAACTTTTCCCGGGCATCTGCAGGGCTCAGGAACCAATGGGCGTTGAGACACTCGGCTCGGAACCGGCCATTAAAGGCCTCAATGAATGCGTTGTCTGTCGGCTTTCCGGGCCGGGAGAAGTCGAGCGTGACGCCGCGCTGGTAGGCCCACAGATCCAGGTCGCGTGACACGAACTCGGTGCCCTGGTCGACCCGGATCGTGGCCGGCAATCCCACTTCTCGCCCGACTCTTTCCAGCACCTCGACGACGTCCGTGCCGCGGAAGGAGAAGCGCGGCTCCAGCGCCGGCGAGAAGCGTGAGAACGTATCGACGATCGTCAGCACACGCAGCTTCCGGCCGGTGGCCAGATGATCATGCACAAAATCCATCGCCCAGGTCTCGTTCGGCCGCGTGGCGTTGCGCCGATCCTCTCGCAGCTTGGCTTTGACCCGCCGCTTCGGCGTCTTGTTCCGTAATTGCAGGCCTAACTCGCGATAGATCCGCCGCGTCTTCTTCTGACTGACCGCCAGCCCTCACGACGCAGCAGCACATGAACGCGCCGATAGCCGTAGCGAACGCGGGTCTGGCAAATCTCCTTGATGCGTTGTTCGAGGCCGGCCTGTCCGGGGCGACGAGACTTGTAGTGGTAGGTGGACGTGTCGACCAGGAACACACGGCAGGCTCGTCGGATCGACACGCCCCAGTCGCCGCGCATCTCATCAACCAGCTTGCGCTTGCGGACAGGCTTCAAAGCTTTCGGCGGAGGGCGTCCTGCAGCATCTCCTTGTCGAGGCTCAGATCGGCCACTACCTTCCGCAGCTTGCCGTTCTCATCCTCAAGCTGCTTGAGCCGCCGCATCTCCGTCGGCAGCAAACCATCGTACTTCTTCTTCCAATTGAAGTAGGTCGCCTGGCTGATCCCGGCCTTGCGGCAAATATCCGCCACCGGCATGCCGTCAGCACCCTGCTTCAAAATGAACGCCTTCTGGGCGTCCGAAAACCTCGAGGCCTTCATCGTCTCCGCTCCTTCCCAGCCGGGGAATCACCGGGAAAACTCTAGCCAAAAACGATCCAGGATTTCCGGCCTCAGAGCAACAAAGGCCGTGGACTGAAAACGCCGCTTACGCTACACTATGTAAGGGCTTCCGAACTTTTTTGAAAAATTGGAAAGTGCTGTGTCATCGATATCCCGCAGAAAATTGCTGGCGTCAGCATCGACAATCATTCTCTTGGCGAGGATGGACTCCACCTTTGCAATCGAGCCGGCCTCAGAGTCCGGGCCGTATCAATTCTAGGCCTGGGCGGCGTCACCAACTTCTGGCTTTTTTTTCAGTTCATCAACATCTGGAAATCTGGCGGCGAAATTCGAGTGATCTCGGATGGGGTCACCTACTCAACTAGCACCATTCCGGGCAAGGCAAACTCCGCGTGGAATAGATATATCGATAGTGACGGCGAATTAGTGAGCCCACTGCGTGGTAATGTGACACAAATGATGCGCTACATTTATCAGGAGCCGCCAGATGGTGTGCCTGCGGGCTTTAATCGTATCGGTGAGAAATGGGTGCTCAAGTGGGACGGCGGGGCAAGCGATGTGTCAATAGGGCACTCCTCATCTTTAATTCAGAATGGGAACCGCATCGATTGGACTTGGGCAACCAATACCGGCAATATTCAAGTGACGTTCTCAAGTTTCGATAAAGACGATCCACCGCGTAATATTCGAGTGTGCGAAGCACGCTACGAAACCCGTCTCGACGCCGGTGAGGTTTTTAATCCCGATTGGTTGGCGCTAGTACATGCAGGCTCTGGTATTATTCGCTTTATGGATTGGCAGATGACCAATTCCAATATTAGCACGCTGCGATACTCCGATATTCCAGACGAAAAATATTCTTTTTATGGCGGCTTCACGACCAAGCCTTTCGTCAGAGGGGGGATGCCTCTCTCGGTTATGTCCGCACTAGCGAATACGGTGCAGTCGCACCCTTGGGTATGCATCCCCATTGTTCTCGGCACTAGTAAACTTTCTTCGATCGCGGCCATTAACAATGCCAACCCAGCGGTTGTCACATCGCCGGGGCACGTTTGGGAGGATGGGGATCAAATCATTCCATATCGCACGAACTGGCGGCAGATAGATCTAATCCGTTTTACGGTCATCAATTCGGATCAAAAGGCCGGTACCTTTGCGCTGGCGGGCGTGGACAGCACAGATTTGGCCCATTTTCGGCAGATACAGCATCAGTGACCGCCCCCATTGACCTCAACGGTATCACAAAGGAATTGACGCCGTTCGCATCTTATTTCCGAGACAATTTGGCGGCAGGTCTAATAACCTATTTTGAACTCGGTAATGAGCTTTGGAATTTCGTATTCAATGCACCTCATTGGCTAATGGCGCAAGCTCGCGACAAATTTGGACACATCGATAATAACCGAATGGCAGGCTATTTAGGGGCCCATTTCATGAAGGTCATCGATGATGTATATGGCACGGAAAATCGAAGCAAATGGCGGGGCGTGCTTTCGACACAAACCGTCAATCCTGACGTCACGCATCGAATGATCGCGGGTGCTAAACAATACATTGAGGAGCATGATCGTTCGCAGGCTATCGCCGACCTATTCAATGACATCGCAGTCGCCGGCTATTTCGGCGGGAATCTCGGCAAGGATCAACGTGCAACTTTGATGGGTTGGATCGACACCAGTGAACAACGCTGGAACGACGGGGTTGAGCCGACAAAATACAGCTATTTCAATCGCTTGGTAAATGATGATTTCGTCGACGGGCGTTATACTCATATTTCGCATTCGCTGGACAAAGTCGTAGAATCTTGGCGCGCTCAGAAAGCGATCGCAGATACCAATGGCCTCGGGCTTGTTCAATACGAAGGCGGCAACGGCAATGTTCCGTTTGTCATAGGGAGCTTAACACCGGTTGAACAGACGCGTTTCATGGAATTTTACAAACAATCCTGTCATACTACCGAAGACGCTCATAACTATGCGTCGATGTTCAATGCTTTTTTTGCAATTGGCGGCAAATATCCGGCAAAGTTCGTTGACGTCGGACCAGTCACTCATTTTGGCAATTGGGGTGGTCTGCGATATCCAGGGGACAGCAATCCGGTCTGGGATACGGTAGTGGCTTTCAATGGGCGCCGCGACTGAAAGAATTGATAGTATAATCGATCGCGTCGGCCCGATCCACCTACCCATCTTAGTTCGCTCATTATACCAAGCTTCCTCGCGAGCCGAGTTTTTCAGATCTAATTATCGTTCATTGGAGTAAGGGTACTTGAGGAATGGGAAGAATTATAGGACGCTACACGAGTATATTTCGTAAAGGAGTACCGCGGAGAAGAGGATGACTGTCTTATGAGAAAAGTTGGTGCAGGCTCTTGCGAATAGGATGGGATATCGGATCGAGAAGATTTGCGATCCGATGCCCGGACCACACCTGATTGTCGCCGACCTTGTGCTGAGTTTTCTGAACACGATGCGAGCGGGCAAGGTACAATTCATCCAGATCGGCGCTAATGATGGGCAGTTTCAAGACCCGCTATATCCGTGGATCCGCCGGTATCCGTGGCGCGGCGTACTCGTGGAGCCTCAGCCAACTATGTACGTCAAGTTGGTGGACCTCCATGCTTCGCGTAGTGCGCAGATATCGATAAAGCGGGCTGTGGTTGCGGACAGGCGTGGAAAAGCGACGCTATGGACCCTAGCTGATGTCCCGAATATGCCTGCGGACGCAAGCTTGTTCGCTAGTCTCGATAGGAATACGATCATTAGGAATGCGCGCAGTTACCTTCCCGATTTTGAGAAGCAGCTGGTGTCGAGCGAGGTTGATGCATGCACTATAGACGATTTGATGCGCGAGTGCGGTATTGGCGAACTGGACCTGTTGCAGATTGATGCTGAAGGGTTTGATTTTAAGATTATCAAGACGATCGACTTCGCTAGATGCCGGCCGCAGGTCCTGAACTACGAACATGCGAACCTGACACCCGATGATCAGCGGGCATGCAGGACCTATCTTGCCGGCTTTGGCTACAGCTTCGTGAGCAGCTATGTAGGTGACACCGTTGCTTGTCGCGATGAGCTACTGACGCTGGCCAAAACTTTCTAATTCAAACTGTACGACTACGTTCCTCAAAGTTGTCTCTACTGTTCAGACGGGCGGTATGGCCTGCACCCTACCAGCAATCTCACCGCGTGCCGATCTGCAACAAGCATGCTTCAAGGCTTTTTCGAACATTTCGGCGCTTGCTTGCCAAGAGCTTTCTGACGTCGTTTCGTGGGCATTCCGTGAAATGGTCTTCCAATCCTCATCACTTCGTGAGAGGACCCAATTAACACCCTTCGCGAGGCCGACATGATCGTCGATATCAACTAAAACCCCATTCAGATATGTGTTAATCGCTTCTTCAGGCCACCCAGTGCGCGTTGAAACGACGGGCGTTCGGCAAGCCATCGCTTCCATCGCGGGGAGATTAAAACCCTCGCTACGGCTTGCAGTAAGCCAAACATCACAGGCGGCGTAGATTTCCCTAATCTTGTCCTGAGGCGGGCAGTAGAAGAACCTGGCACCAGATGGCAGAGGCAACTTGTTGGTTGGTTGCTGGTTGCCAAACGAGATTACGCGGAGAGACGGAAACGTTTTGCGAACAATCTGTAACGCTGCAAGTGATATATCCAAGCCTTTCCAATGTGTCGCAGTGTACAACACGCCAACCGTGGGAACCGCTTGTTTTGTCCGATCCGGAGCATAAAACTGAGTTTTGTCGACACTATTTGGAACCACATCTACAACTTTGTCATTATATTTGGTCTGCATGAGTTCTTGAAGCCAGCGCGCAACTACAATTTTATGTAGTGGCATCCGATAGGTGGATTCACATCGGTCTATTGGAAGGTATGAAAAAATCTCATGATGCTGAATGAAATACACTTTCGCACCCTTTTTTGGGTTGAGCGCATTGACCCATTCCGCTGTTTCCCACCAAGTTGCAATCACGACATCCGCGTCTGGCACATCATCGTCTGTCACCGGACGCCGTCTATCAATTATCCGATGATCAAGTCCGCTGCCATCGAGATGCGATGCGAGCGGTGGCCGATTATTCAATCTACCAGGCTCCCTTATCCACGACGCAAGTATTGTCCTTAGCGATCTCGGCCTGAGCGGCTGAGATACGATGCGAACAGTATGACCCATCCGCACCAAGGCCTGAGCGTAGATCACAATAACCCGAGATCCTCCGCCCAAACCCATTGGAGGGGTGATGAACGTGATGCGCATCGTCAACGCCTCCGACGCTGCTCAAAAATATTGAGAATGTAAGTGCTGTTTCGCCCCACATTGCGCCCAGCACCCCGCCAAGCCCCAGCACAAAGGTCGAACTGTTTCGCAATCATAGTTGCCCAAGCTTGCGGATTAACGAAGTGTTGTCGCTGTGTACGAAGAGGCACTCGTCGCAATCATGGATCTGCCGAGCTGTGCGAATCAGGCGAAGTCCTTTCCTTCCAATCACCCACCCTCGGTAACCAAGATCGCTGAGCAGCGCTTTCACCTCAGCGGCCGATGATTGGCATTGTCGAAGAGCGGCCTCGTTCAATTCTATAAGAATGGTCGGGCGACATCGCTGCAGAGTTCGTAAGGCCCCACGCAAAGCGTGATATTCCGAGCCTTCTATATCCATCTTTATCAAATCGACAGAAGTAATTCCTTTCTCTTCAATAAGGTCGTCTATCCGTCGGATTTCAACGTTGTATGAGCTATCACCGGCCGTGCTTCCCAGAGTGAACATTCCACGGTTTCCACCTTTCGCAAGCGTCAATGTCCCACAACCAGTCAAATCGCCAACCGCTACCTCGATCAAAGAAATGTTGTTCAAACGGTTATGCTCGATATTTTTCTTGAGAACCTGCACATTTGATGGAGCGGCTTCAATTGAAATTACGCGACCTGTTGGCCCCACCGCAAAAGCACTCTCGAGGGTGTAGAGGCCAATGTTCGCGCCAACATCGATTATCGTGGCGCCTTTACCTCCGCACGATAGTAAATACGGTAGACAATGGGGCTCGAATGTCCCAAGATAATAAATCAGTAATTGAAGATAGTCCGTTGGATCAACGTGGATGAAAGCTCCGGACCGTAGTCTAACGAGGCGTGGGGCGGGCCTGAATCTGGTCCCCCACCAGAGCGCTACTCGCTCCGAGCATTTCCATACTGGAAGGGCGCGCAATACAACCCTTAGTACGTGATCGAGAATCCTGTATCCAAGGATGTCACGCTTTGGCCGTCCAGTCTTGCTGTGGCTAATCATTATCTGTCAGTGTCCAAATACCAGATTGAATCCCTTCCCCAAAATCATGCCTGCGAACACTGCAGGCAACAGGAGAAGTTCCTTTGACAGGTCGAAGAGACTGTATTTAATCTGATAGTAAATCGTGGCCGGCGCACTTGAGATTTGACTTACCACAATCCCCCACAGGGCGCCTTGGACGCCGAAAAAGTGAAATCCCAAGGGGATGCAGAGGAAAGTGACAGCCACCCGAATTGCTATGACAACGGTGAAGATTTTCGGTAAACCGCGTGACAGCAGACATAATTGTGAGATATTAAAGGCGGCAGCCGGTAAAGAAACCGCGAGCACTTCGAGCATCCATCCGGCTTGCTCGTAGCGACGATCGTATAGCAGAGAGATTATGGTGTTGCCTGAAACAATCAGTAGACCGGAGGATAAGTAGGCAAATGAAGCAGCCGCGGCATGAAATCGATATAAAGTGCGTTTGAGATCATGCGGCCGCTCGCGTGCCACCTCGCTAAAAGCGGAATACGACACATCATTTACGATCTTATTTAGAATTTGCAGGGTCGATCCGAAGATAGTGAACGCAACACTATAGATTTCCCAGGGTTGTGCTATCAACGAAGTTCCCAAGAAGAAGTCGATCAGAGCTGTTTGCAAAGAAACCAAGAATCGATGAGAGAAACATCCACTTGCCGAAATGAATTATTTCGTGAAATGCTGATGGATCCCATTCCCATCGGTTGGTGACGCCTGGGAGCAAAATGTGACTCAGGAGGGTTGTTACCGCCGTCGAACAGATCGAACCGCCGACCAAGGCCCAGATCGAACGATCAATTAAGACCCAGCCAATCATAGAGATTAATCCGGCAATCTGGCCCGCAATCTGGATCTGTGTGAGGCGCCCCAACGAAAGATTTCGGCTAGCTTCGGAAAATCTTGTCGATTGAAACCCACCAACTACCGCAGAAATCGATATAACGGCGATCACATAGGGAAGATACGGGTCTGAAAAAACGCTTTCCTTCGGCATTAGGCCAAAGTGATTGGCAACCGCGAGAAGTAGTGAAATACAAAGCCAACAGCCAAAGAAGGAATCCTCGCGCGATCTGTATTGCCCACGCGGTATTCAAATATATTGGATCGCTGCCGCGCCTGCTCTGAATGATGTTCTGTGTAAGGCCAACGTCCGAAAACATTGCAAGACCGGTCATCACCACTCCAGCGATTGCCATCACGCCAAACATTTGCGGAACCAGCAGACGAGTCATTAGTAGGCTGCTACCCAAGCGGAGCGCATAACTGAGGGCGAAACCGGCCAAGCTCCAGGCTCCGGCCCGAGGACGCGACGCCTCGAGAGAGATATTACCTGGAGGGGCATTGAGCATGTTGTACTCTTGCTTGGCAGACCATGTGGACTTGGGGAGTTGCGCCACACGCCACGCGGATCAACTATTCAATCTCATGGTACATGCGATCCAGTGAGAACAACACCGTCCTCAGAGGCGTCGCTGCCTGCACTACGACCTCCGTTGGGCTGGAGCTTGAATTGTAGCGCTTGTCGTGCAGCATGACCCAACGCTTCGGCCCTACCAAATAAGGTACCCGCAAGAAGCCAAGTCCAAGGGCTAAGCGAATCATTTGGCAGCAGGTCAATCATATTTATGGCGATGATAAGGGCAAGCGACCCTAAAAAGATGCTATCACGCTCGGAATCTACAAGCCTGAGAGCCGACCTGGCGCAAAGCACTGACCATCCGAGAAGTCCGAATTCCGCTAGGAAACCTACAAGGCCGAACTGCCCTAGTGTAATCGCCCAACGGCCATCCGATACGCTGATATCGTTTCCCCATTCATCGTGGACTCGATTGCGACCAAATCGACCCCAGCCAAAAAAGATACGCTGCGACGCCCGGTCCAAGAGGTATTGTTCATGGTCAAACCGAAATTTCAGCGAGCCGGCTCTTTCATCGCTTATCGAACTAGCTGCGCTAACCATGTAGGTAGTCGGGACGAGGTCAGCAGTTCGAAGCAATGGATATGTGACAGCAACGATTGCCAGAGTCACTGCAATTCGAACTTGAAACTGCGGCCTAGCTAATCGGACCAAAGGAACCAGTAGCGCGCCGTAGACCAGAACACCGAGGCTCTTGCAGAGAATTAGTACGACGCTCAAGTAAGCTGTGATTGCACTAGAATGTATTCTCCGCACGCTTATCCCTGTCCGCCAGAGACTGGCTGCCGCGACGGTGGTGGTCATCAAAAAGAACGTTGCGACAAGGCCATTCTCCATAAACACACTTGGCCGAAATCCTCCGTAACGCATCGCGGTCGCAAATCCGGAAGCAGTATACCCATAAAACCAAAGGTGGAGCTGGGGGCTCATGCGGATCTCAAAAAGCATCGGCAGCGAATAGAGCACGCCAGCCACGACCAGAGTTCGAAGTATCTCTTCGATTTCAGCCGGGTTCCCGAATAAATGGCGTCCCAGGAAGAACGGTAGAAGGAACAAGAATTGGGAAGCCACCGCGGATAGAGCGTCGTAAGCGCCCACGCCAGGCAATATAACCGATCCGCTCACGACCGGATCATTGTTCAATTCGGAAGTCACGAATGGACCGATCAAAAACATCAGCAAAAAGACTTCTGCTAGTCCAAATCTATGCCAGAAACGCAAAGGGCGTCTCGAAAAAAAGAAACATCCCGCAATCGCAGCAAGCGCTGGGATCGAGACCTTGTCCAGCTGCGGTACACCCTCGGCTAGCTTGATGCTTGCGCCGACAGGAAGCAGCAGATAGCCTCCCAGGATCGTCCACAAGGTCGCGTGCGTGACTGGTCGTGTTTGATAAAGCCACAGCGCAACGAATGGCCACGCCAGAAGAGCGAGTGTGGCAAACCAATTCTGCGCTACTGTCGCCGGCGTCATTCACGCTCTCTTACGACTCCGCACCCATTTGGCGCAAGACTTTGGGCCAACGTCCGACATCCCTAGGCAACTGGTAGGCCGGCGGAGCTTTCGGTTTGCACTGTACCAGGCTAAGGGCACCAGATCCCCTTGTGGCGTCGTCCTATCGCCCTGTATAGATCAGCGGAGCCCCAACCGCGATTGCCGACAGGCGATCTTAACTCGGATAAATCACCAATGCTTGTGATAAATTGGCGGGGGCAAAACGGTTGGGACGTGGAGAGATTATGCTTAATCGTGGCTATCACGGCACTATCGGGCGCCGTGCTGCCTGGTCCATACCCCTAATGTTCGATCGCCTTGGCGTTTTTCTTGCCTGGCGCACTTCCGTCGGCTCGGAAGTTGCAGCGGCATGGATTCGACCGGCGCCAGTGCCGAATGGTGCCGCTTTGCGACAAACCGGTTAGGCCTAACGGCGGCATGGTAACGACGCTTGGACCTCTCAAAACTCACTCGCCTGACAGCAAAAGCTGAAAGGTTGCCGGAGCAGCTTGGTACAAGCGCCGGCCCGAACTCAGGTATTGCAATCCGCGATCCCCTTTCCCGTGAGGTCTACTGCATTCTTGGAATACCGCTTGACGCGGTCGAAATGCCAGCGGTCTTGCGGAGCATTGAACTGGCTACATCCAACGTGGTTCCTTTTGTCATATCGACGCCTAATCTCAACTTCCTCGTGAACAGCCTAACGGATTTGGATTTTAGGGAGTCGCTCTTGCTCAGCGATCTTTGTCCTACTGATGGAATGCCAATTGTATGGATCGCCCGCCTCTTGGGAATCCCGATCGAGCATAGAATTGCAGGTTCTGATATTTTCGCATCGCTTAAATCAAGGCCTCGCTCCGAGCGATCGTTAAGGGTATTTCTCTATGGGGCTACTGAAGACGTGGCTGCCGAGGCGGCAAGGACGCTTAACGCCCGTCCGGGGGGGCTGAGCTGCGTCGGCTGGGCTTGTCCGGGCTTTGGCGATTTAGACGAATTAAGTAACGATAGCTTCATCGATAAGATTAATTCCAGCGAAGCGGATTTTTTGGTGGCGGCCTTGGGCGCCAAGAAGGGGCAGCTTTGGCTTCAGCGCAACCACCACCGCTTGCGGATCCCCGTCCGGGCGCACCTCGGGGTAACAATTCATTTTCAGGCCGGATCGGTCAAGCGCGCACCCACCGTTTTGCAGAAAATCGGCCTCGAATGGCTATGGCGGATCAAGGAGGAGCCCCATCTCTGGCGCCGCTACTGGCACGACGGGCTTGTGCTGATCCGCCTTATGGTGACCCGCGTAGTGCCGCTCGCCGCAAAAGCACGATTGCTGCGGTGGAAATCCGCGCGTAATCGACATGATCTGGTCATCGAGGAGTTGCAAAGTCAAAATTTGGTCACCTTGCGGGTGTCTGGTTGGGCAATTGCTAGCCACGTGGATCGGGCCATTGACTCCATGCGG
The DNA here is from genome assembly GCA_963696555.1 of uncultured Alphaproteobacteria bacterium. GTDB lineage: Bacteria > Pseudomonadota > Alphaproteobacteria > Rhizobiales > Xanthobacteraceae > BOG-931. Next base: position 488,934 of record CAVOKR010000029.1, read on the forward strand.
GAAGCTTTGGGGGCGAAAAAGCCGATTACGGTCGACCTTTCGCAGACGAACGCCATTGATGCCCGTTTTCTCGGACTGCTCCTCATGCTGCGAAAGCAATTAAAGGTCCAGGGTGCCGATTTGAAGTTTACCGGTTTCTCCCGAAGTTTAGAAAAGACATTTCGTCTCAACGGCGTGGACTATCTGCTCCATGACGGAAAGCCCGTATGACTTCTTTTCAATTCGAGAGAAGTTCAAGAGCCACCGGAATCTACTTCAGTTTGCTGCTGCTGACTGCCGTGCTGGTAGCTTTCATAGGA
>CAVOKR010000030.1:0-89039 GCA_963696555.1 uncultured Alphaproteobacteria bacterium
TGTCTATGTACGTATTTGCTGACGAGTACGTATTGCTCTTCAGCCCTTCGAACATCGACGTGCGCATGAGAAAGGCGCGCGCCTTGGATGGATCTGCGGCGGTCGTCCGCATTTCATCCAGTCGTTCCTGGCGTTTGAGCGGATCCTTCTCTTCCAGCACCCGCTTGTTCTGGATCGTCATCGCCTGCAGGAACGCTTTGGCCACATGGCGGCGTTGGCGGTCGTAGAGATCGAGCAAATCGTCGCTATGCCCGCCAAGCACCCGCGCGAGCGTGCCGGCGAGACTGACGGCATCATGGATGCCGAAATTCATTCCCATGCCGCCGAGCGGGTTGTTCACGTGCGCCGCATCGCCCACGAGCAGCGCGCGGCCGCGGCGATAGGTCCGGCGACACGCTGGTGCACGGTGTAGAGATTGGTGTGAGCGACCGGATAAGGCTCACCGACCGGGATGAAAGCCGCAGCCGCGCTTCGGCCGTCCGTGAAGTCCGAGCAATTCCTCGACAGTTGCTTCCGGCGGCGTCGGAAACACCACGCGCCACAGGCCCGGCGGCCCCCGCCCGGGCACCTTGAACAGCGCGCACCATTCCCGCGGATCGGAAACGTAGCAACTGTAAGCAAAGCCTTTTTGCTCGAAGTCACTGGTTGTCGTGATGACCAGAAAACGCTCGTGGTAGGTGAAGCCTTCGAAGTCGATGTCTTGCGACTTGCGCACGACGCTGCGGCCGCCATCGGCGCCGATCACATAGGCGCCCGTGTGGACTGCGCCGTCAGAGGTGGCGACGCCCACGCCGGAACGGTCCTGCGTCACGTCAGCGACGTCGTCACCGTAGTGGATGGCGAAGCCGGCGCATTCGCGAGCTTGTCGGTGAGGATGCGCGACAAGCTTGTGCTGCTCGAATTGCAGCCGGTAGGGGTAGCGCGTGATGTCGGCGAGCACGCCGAGATCGAATTCGGCGATCACGCCTTCGTCGCGGCCGCGGAATTGCCATTGCGGACAGACGATGCCGAGGTCGTGCAGCCTTTGGGTCACGCCGCTCGCTTCGAACATTTCCATGCGTCGGAGGATGAAAGGTGGCGGCGCGCGGATCGTCTGAGATTTGCGTGCGACTTTCCAGAACGATCGACTGGAATGCCGGCCTTGACCAGGAACAAGGCCGCGGTCAGCCCCGACGGGCCGGCACCGACGATGATGACGGGGGGATCTGCCATTCGGTTCTAAAACTCCTCGAGGATGCGGCCGCAGCCATAGACATGATCGTCGATGCCGCAATGGCGGAGCGCGTCCCAATAGGTAATCACGTTCATCGCCAGAACCGGCTTGCTCGAGCCACGCCTCGGCCTCCGCGGCCACCGCCGCGTTCGCGAGATTAGTGCCGACCTGCAGGATGCGCGTCGATGTCGTCGCCGTCGATTTCGCGCAACACATTGCGCGGCTCCGGCGGCTGCACCTGCGCGATGGCGAACGGCGATGCGCATTTCATGCCCACGAGGCGCACGATGTCGAAGCCGGCTTCCGCCAAATAGGCGCGCACCGTCTCGTCGCCCTTCGGCTGATGCGGGGTCAAGACGGCGATGCGTTTGGCGCCGAATTTGCGAGCGCGGCTGCCGCCGCCGTCGAACCCATCGAAACGCGGACGCCGGCGCGGTCGGACAGCTCTTTCTGCAAGGCGTCGGCGCCGGCGACGCCGCCGGTGAAGGCTTCGATGCGCGACGCCCATGATGACGGCGTCCGGCGCGCAGGTCATGACCTGATCGATGGCGGGGCCGATGCCCTCGCGCATGGCTTGGACATGCGCCAGAAAGCCTGCTCGCTCGCCTGGATCGGACGCTCCTTGATGGTCAAGCGCGCGACATGATTGGTGACGCCGCGCGGCCGGAGCGCCTCGCATTCCGGCCCCACGATGGTGTTGGTCGACGGCACCACGATGCCGATCTTCTTACGGTAACCAAGCGCATCCACCATCATCACTCCTCGACCGAACCAGGCGTGGCGGGTCTTTCTGCTTTACAAATCGATTTGTTGCTCGCAGTCTCGTGCTGGGGCTCAGCCCTTATTGCTTTGCCCGGCGTCGACGTCGATGACCGTGCCGCTGAGATACGAGGCGCGCGGCGAGGCCAGCATGACCGCCAAATCGCCAATTTCGGCGGCTTCGGCGAGCCGGCCGAACGGCAGTCCGGCAAGGCCGTCCCGCCAGCGCTCCGCGTCGCCGACACTGTCGAGCGCCTTTTTGCGCAACAGCGTTTCAACCCGATCCGTCCGGGTCGACGCCGGATTGATGCCGACGACCCGCACGTTCCAATCGACGCTCTTGGCGCCGACGGCTTCGGTCAGCGCGATCAGGCCCGCATTGCCGACGCCACCGCACACATAATCCCAGCGCGGCTCCCGGCCGGCCATGCCGATGATATTGATGATGACGCCGCTGCGCCGCCCTTTCATTACCTCGAGGTAGAGCTTGGTCAGGTGGATGTAGCCGAAGACCTTGAGCTGCCACGCTTGGGTCCAAACGTCCAAACTCATGTCCAGCAGATTCCCGCCCGGAATTGCGCCGGCGTTGTTGACCAGCACATCGACCTGCGGATGGGCGGCAAACAACCGGTCGCGATCGGCGGCAAGCCCGAGATCGCCCACGAAGGTCGCGACGTCCGAACCGCCTGCATTGAGCTTGCCGGCAGCCGCCGCAAGCCGGCCGGCATCCCGGCCCGTTATGACGACATTGGCGCCTTCCCGCACGAAGCTTTCCGCACATGCAAAGCCGATGCCCTTCGAGGCACCGGTGATGAGAATAGAACGACCTTCGAGTTCAAGATCCATATGTCAATCTCACAATACCACGCCAAACGATGTCATATTTTCTCGAGGATTGGCGAAACCGTCGCGTACCAATCCGCCAGTTCGCCGCCGGTAAAGAACCCGACATCGGCGGAAGCCGTCAGCAAGTCGAGCATGCGATCGAGTTCATGAATCCGGTGCGGGACCGAAATCAAGTGCGGATGCAAGCCGATTGCCAAGACGATAGCGCTGTCGCGGCATTCCCGCTCGAATCGCCGCAGCGTGAACTCAAGGCGCTTCGCCATTTCTCCGGTCGCGTGCCGTTCGATGGCGTAAATGATCGAGTCGTTGATTTCGAGGTTGTAGGGCATCGCAATCAGCGGCTGCGTGGTCGTGCGCATCCACGCCGGCCGATCGTCGCTGACCCAATCGCACACATAGTCGATGTCTGCGCGTTTGAGGATATCGACGGTGTCGACGGTCTCGCGCAGACCCGGCGACAGCCAGCCGCGCACCCGCCTGCCGGTGAAATCAGCGATTTTATCGAGGCAGGCGCGAATCAACGCTTCCTCGCCGCCTTCGACGTGATTGATCGCCTTTTGGTGCATGCCATGGCCGATGAATTCCCACCCGGCATCGCGCATCGCCGCGGCCGCCTGCGGATAGGCATCGATGACGCCGGCGTTGAAGCTCGTCGAGGCCGGAAGCTTGCGCGCGGCGAACGCCTCGAGAATACGCGGCAGGCCTGAGCGCATGCCGTAGTCGGCCCAGGAAAAATTCGGCACGTCGGGCACCGTCTCACGCCCATGCGGCGGCGTGACGATGGTGCGGGGCATCGGCTGATCGAACTGCCAATGCTCGACGTTGACGACGAGGTGGACAAGGATGCGCTTGCCGTTCAGCGGCGGCAGCGGGGCGCGCTCCGAGGACAAAAGGTAGGGAATTCGCGGGTTGGTCATTCGTCCTCGCTCAATGGCTCGTAATCTTGATATCGGCCATGATTTCGGCCTTGTAGCGCATAAATTCGGTGCTGGTGAGGCTTGCGATCGATCGCGGCCGCGGCAAATCGATCGTGATCGTCCGGAGGATGCGGCCCGGCCGCCCCGACATGATGCAGATTCGATCCGAAAGCAGGATCGCTTCGTCGATGTCGTGGGTCACGAACAGCACCGTCGTGCCCAGCGACTGCCAAACGTCGAGCAACAATTGCTGCATGGCAAGGCGCGTCTGCGCGTCGAGCGCGCCGAACGGCTCGTCCATCAACAGCGCACGCGGCGACATCACCAGCACGCGCGCGATGCCGACGCGTTGGCGCATGCCGCCGGACAATTGAACCGGCAGCGCGTCGGCAAACGACCGCAGCCCGACGAGATCGAGCAGGTCACGCGCCCGGTCTTCATACGCGGCGCGCGGCAGACCGCGCACGCGCGGACCGAAGATCACGTTTTCCCAAACGTTGAGCCAGGGAAACAGCGCCGCTTCTTGAAAGACGACGCCGCGATCGGGTCCCGGATGAGTAACCGGCCTGCCGTCGAACAGCAGGCTGCCTTGCGTGGCCATTTCGAATCCGGCCACGAGGTTGAGCAAAGTCGACTTGCCGCAACCCGACGGGCCGAGCAGCGCGACGAATTCTCCTTCGCCGACCGACATGCTGACGCCGTCGAGCGCAAGGACCTCCTTTTGCCCGGAATAGATCTTGGAGACGTTCTGGAATGTGACGGTGCCCACTGGAGCGTCCTACGATTGGAACGATTGCAGCCGGCGCCAGTCCAAGAGCCAGCGCTCGATGAGCACGATCATGCGATCGCTGATGAGGCCGAGGAGGCCGATAGACGCCATATCGGCGATGACGACATCCATTCGGCCGACGTAATAAGCATCCCAAAGTACATAACCCAGTCCCGATTTGACCGCGACCATCTCGGCGACAATGACCGCCGTCCAGGCGATGCCGAGGCCGATGCGCAGGCCGGTGAAAATCGACGGCAGCGACGCCGGCAGCACGACGCGACGCAGCACGGTCCAGCGTCCGGCTCCCATCATGAGCGCGGCGCGGACCAGATTGCGTTCAACATCGCGCGCGCCCTGCGCGGTGTTGACCACGATGGGATAGAAGGCACCGAGCGAAATCAGAAAGATGGCGCCGACATCGCGGATGCCGAAAACCGCGATCGAAAACGGCAGCCACGCCGTTATCGGGATCGGCCGCAGCAATTGAACGGTGGGATCGAGCACACCCGCAGCCAAGCGGTTCCATCCGATCGCGATGCCCGCCGGCACGCCGACAATAATGGCGCAGGCAAAGCCCTTGGCGACGCGTTCCGCGGAGAAAGTGAGGTTAGCGAGCCAGGTGCCGCTGTACGGATTCAAACCGAGAGCTGCGCGGCCGAAGGCCCAGACCGTCCAGGCTTTCCACACGCGCTCCGGCGACGGCAACACGCCGCCGAACAGCGAGCCGTCATTGGCGGCGAATTGCCATAAGATGACAACCGCCAGCGGCAAACACAGCGCAAGAAGCGCATGCAGTACGCCGAGATGGGCGAGGAGGACGAAACGCCCAGTCGTGGGCCCGCGCGCAGGCGCCGCCGCCGCTTCCGTACTCGTGCGTTCAGGCGAGATCGAAATGGTACGATCCTCCCTCACCCGTATGATTGGAGGATAAGCGCCGCAGGCGCAATCACTTGGGCGCAATCACTTGGGCGCAATCACTTGGCGAGCGCCTCCTTCACAAAGGAGCCATCCCAATTGGCATCGATCTGGCCCGAGACATCTTTCTGAATGACGCCGAGATCCGCAAATGCCTTGGCCTGGCGCTTGATCTGATCAGGAGTGATGACTTCGCCGAGCTTGATCACCTGCGAAGCCTTGGCGGCGATATCGGGCGCCATGCCCGACAATTCGGCATAAGCCGTGGCAAATTCCTGCGGGGACTGTGCGAGCCGTTCCTGGGTTTTCAGATAGACCCAAACGAAGCGCGCAATAGCGGCACGCTTGGCCTCGATCGCCTGTCTCGATGCCATCAGCATTCCGAGCTCCGCGCCGACGGCTTTGGACGAGCCGTATTCGAGGTTCTTGGCGAAGAAGCCATAGCCAGCCATTACCGGGATCGACTCGAATGGCTCCCAGGTGACGGCGCCGTCGACGTCGCCCTTCTTGAGCGCCTGGTCGAAATTTGCGCCGCCGCCCTGCACGTTCACCGCTTCGAAGCTGCTATAGGGAACGCCCTTCTCCACCAGTGTCGCCGCGAACTGGAACCAGACCGCCGAGCCGGGCGCGATTGCGATCTTCTTTCCCGCGAGGTCGGCCCAGCTGTCGAGCTTTACGCCGTCGCGGCCGATAACATATTTCGGCGAGGAGCCGACCCCCATAAGGCCGACCACATCGGTAGAGCCTTGCGCCAGTGAGATGGCAAGATCGGCCGGCCCCACGGAGCCGACGTCCAGCGATCCCGCCAGGAGTGCCGTGCGCGCGTCGGCATAACGCACGAATTCGACGAGCTTGAGATCGACGCCGAGTTTCTTGAGCTCGTCGGCGATCAGAATCATCGGCGCCAGGTGGCCGACTTTCTGGTAGCCAACGGTCAATTCGACCGGCGGCGACAACGGAGCCGGCTGCGGCCCGACGGCGCCCGCTGGCAAAGACGCGAGACTTATCGCAACGCCGAGCGCAATTGTCGCCAGAGCCGACCGTACGAGCGTTCTTATCTTCAACATGGCACTCTCCTTGATAGGATCCGATTTGCCGCGACAAAGCCTCCACCCCGGCCCTCGATGATGCGCTCCGGCGCACTGCCTGGCCAGTGCAACAAGAATGCCAGTCCGGCCGGAGCCGAAGCCTGAGAATCAGTCACGCGACCAGCCCTTTTTCCGTCATACGACCGGCAGCAACCGCGGCGGGCACGCGAGAATGCCAATCAGTGTCGGCTTGCAGCCGCGTTCCAAGCGCGAGCAAAAAGGCGTCGGATCCGGGCGCCCAATCATCTGCAGGCCGACCGGCATGCCACGGCTATCGAAGCCGGCGGGGACAGCCAAAGCCGGCAGGCCGAGATAATTGACAAAACGGGTGAAGCGGCTCAGCGCATAGAGGGTGCGAGCCTTGAATTCCGGAGAAGCCGGATCAACCTCGGCGACGCGCGGCGTCTTGATCGGCATGACTGGCATCAGCACGACGGCAGCATCGCCGAACTGATCGGCGAGGAATTTGTCGCGCAAGGTCTCCTGCGCTTCAAGAGCGGCCGCCAACTCACCATCGCCAATCGCGAGGCCTTTTCCAAGTCGTTTGCGCAAGACCGCATCGACGCGCTCGTCATTCAATCGCTCCCGGTGCGTGCGCGCCGCCTCGGCCTGCATCACAAGGAGGCAATTCCTGTCGGCCGCCTCCGGAAAACCGGCGCGGGTATGGATACGAATGCCGAGCTGGCTCAATGCACTGATAGCGGTGCGGCAAATTTCCACGATCTCTCGATCGCTTTCATCGAAAGCGTCCGTCAGCATGGCGCCAAAAACGGTGCCCGGGATGCTCGGCACCGTTTCGTCGAACAGACCCGACCAAAGCAGCGCCAGGTCGGCCACGCTACGTGCCAGGAGGCCGATGGTATCAAGGCTCGGTGCCAGTGCCATCGTACCGTCGATGGGAATCCTGCCCCAGCTCGGTTTGAGCCCGGTGACACCGCAACAATGCGCCGGGATGCGGACCGAGCCCCCGGTATCGGAACCCAGCGCGGCAAAACAGCAACCCGAAGCGACAAGCGCCGCGGAACCGCTCGAAGAGCCGCCAGGCGCGTAATCGAAGTTCCAAGGGTTTAGGACGGCGCCGCGCGTGGCATTGAGACCAGACGGCTCGTACGCGAGCTCGGTCATTTCGGCGGCGCCGATAAGCAATGCGCCGGCTTGATCGAGACGCGATATGACGGCGGCGACGGGCGCGTTCGACAGCAAGGGCCGCGCGCAGCCCCAGCTTGGATCACCGCGGCCGGTCGCGATCATGTCCTTGGCAACATACGGCATACCGGCCAGCAATCCGCCGCCGGGAGGACGCGGCTTGCATATACCCGCAACGGCGTGCAGACGCCGGCCGATCCGTTCCAGCCGTTCAAAGCACTCGTCCGTCGCGGCTGCACGATCGTCTTCCGTGAGCGAGGACCAATCAGGGAGACGGGCGGGCTCTGTCATGACGGCCAACATAAAAATGCAAGATCAGACGCGCGCTCGCCGCGTTTCGACTCTCAAAATTCTTCCAGCAGACGGCCGAGCCCCGGGATCTTGTCCATGATCTTGTTGTGCCGGAGCGCGTGCCAATACGTCGCGGTATTGATGGCGATGACCGGCTTGCCAAGCCATAGCTCGGCAGCCGCCGCAAGACGCACCATGCTGAGATTTGTACCAACCTGGATGATGGCATCGACGTCGCGTCCGTCGCCATTCAATGCAATGATTCTGTCACGCAGCTCATCGGGCGTGACCTCGGCGATGGCGGTCCAACTCTTGCATTCGAGGTAAACGTCGCGGACGACTTCAAAGCCGGATTCGGTAAAATAGCGCCGCACTTCCGCATTGGCGACCTGATAATAGGGCGACAGGAAGGCGATGCGCTTGATGCCGCCATAAGCTTTGAGAGCGGCGGTCGAAGAATGCGAGCCGATACTGATGCCCACGCCGGCTGTTCCTTCCACTTTGGCCTGGAAGGCATCCGCGCCGGCGACGCCGTTGAAGAACGTCACCGCCGACATACCCATGACCAAATAATCCGGCTCGCACGTCATCACGTTCTTCACGGCGTCCAGCACGTTGCCGCCAATGACATGAGCACCCGCCATAAAGGTCTCGTTACTGACCGCCTTATTGTTCGGCGTAAAAATCCCGCGATAGTGATTGGTCACGCCCGGCGGCCGCATCATTTCGAAATCGGGCTGTACGATCGTGTTGGTGGAGGGCCCAATGACGCCGAATTTGCATCGCCAACCGAGTACGTCTCGCATATTGGGAATGCTCCTCGCTGACTTGCAATAGCCCTACTTGGCGACAGTGTGCGAGAGTATGCCGGGGACCGTCAAGTTCGCCTCGGTGAGGCGGCCTAGATCGCGTGCAGGGCCTGACTAAAACCTCCGCTTATCGGGACTGGGAACATCGCCTATCGTAATGATCGAAATGGCACGTGATAAAGATCGTGTGATCGTGGTTGGCGCCGGGCCGGTCGGGCTGACCGCCGCGCTCGCTTTGGTTCGCCGCGGTATCCCTACCGTGCTGCTCGCGGCGGAACAGCAACTCGTTATGGAGCTACGCGGCTCGACCTTCCATCCGCCGACACTGGACTTGCTCGACGAATTCGACGTCGTGCCGCGCATGATCGATGTCGGGCTAAAGGCGCCGACTTGGCAGTTTCGCGACCGCGAGACAGGACCGGTCGCGACGTTCGATCTTTCGGCCCTGACGCACGATACCAATCACCCTTATCGCGTGCAGTGCGAGCAGTGGAAGCTGATGCGATTCCTCGAAACGGAATTGCGAAAGCTGCCTGACGCCGATATCCGCTTCGGGCATCAAGCCACCGTCGTCGAACAAAGCGACGACGACGTTACGGTAACGGCCCTTGTCGATTCCGAAGAGGTTCGCGTCACCGGGCGGTATCTGATCGCGGCAGACGGGGCTCGCAGCACGGTGCGGCAATCGCTCGGCATTGAATTCGAGGGGTTTACCTACCCGGAATTGTTTCTGATCGCCTCGACCGATTTCGGCTTCGAAAACACGCTGACCGACATCGCCTATGTGAATTATATCGCCGATCCGCAGGAATGGCTTGTGCTGCTGCGCGTTCCGGGCCTGTGGCGCGTCTTAGTTCCGGCGCCGGAAAACTCCGACCGCGCCAAGCTCCTGTCCGACGAGTCACTGCAACGCGTTCTGCAGCGTGTCGTGCGGCGCAAAGAGCCCTACGACATCGCCCACCGCTCTATCTATCACGTGCACCAAAAGGTGGCGAAGAGCTTCCGTCACGGCCGGGTCCTTTTGGCCGGCGATGCTGCGCACATCAATAACCCGCTCGGCGGCATGGGTATGAACGGCGGCATCCAGGACGCCTTCAATCTCGCCGAAAAGCTGAAGCTGATCTGGGCCGGCGGCGACGACCGTTCGCTCGACCGTTACGATCGCCAGCGCCGCACCGTCGCCGTCGAGGCGGTGCAGGCGCAGACCCATCGCAACCGGCAGATCATCAGCGAGCGCGATCCGGCCGTCCGCAAGAAGGCGCTCGATGAATTGCGCCGCATAGCCGGAGACAAGGTCGCGGCGCGGGATTATATGTTGAAGTCCTCGATGATCGCGAGCATGCGGCGCGCGGCCGAGATCGAATGATTCTCCTCTGCGGCAACGGCCAGGTAACAGCCCCATGAGCGAAGACCATACGGCAATCTACCGCGCCCAGGGTTTTGGCAACACCGTTGGCATGGGCGCGCGGCCGGCGCTCTGTATCGTCGATTTCACCAATGGATTTGTCGATCCGGCGATCTTTGGCGGCGGCAATATTCCTGCAGCTGTGGCGAATACCGTCGGATTATTGGAGGCGGCGCGGCGGCGCGGACTGCCAGTCGCTTTCTCCCGGGTGGTCTACGCCGACGATGGCAGCGACCACTGCGCCTTCGTGCGCAAAGTGCCCGCGCTGGCGACGCTGACCGAGCGCGCGCCGGCGGGCCAGATCGTGCCGGAACTCAAGCCGCTTCCCTCGGAGACGATTTTGCGCAAAACGCAGCCTTCGGCCTTCTTCGGCACCCTCTATGCCGAGCAACTGCGCAAACTGGGCGTGGACACGGTCATCGTTGCCGGCTGCACGACGTCGGGCTGCGTGCGGGCAACGGTTGTCGATGCCATGAGCCACGATTTTCGTACCCTTGTCGCCCGCGATTGCGTTGGCGATCGGTCGCTGCAAGCACACGAAGCGAATTTGTTCGACATGGAACAGAAATACGCCGACCTGATGGCCTCCGAAACCATCATTGCGGCGCTGCGTGAACCGGTCGCCGCGGCTTAGGCTCTTTCACGCCTCGGCTTTATAGTGCTCTTCGCTCTTCCAATAGTCCGGAAAGCCGACCACTTGCTGCAAATCGGCAAATGAGATGCTCGGCGGTTGCTGCGACGTCGAGCCCGGCTTGAGCGCGGCGAGCGTTGCCTGCATCGCCGCAATCGAGGCCGAGAGCAACATCACCGGATAAAGCGCGAGCTTATAGCCGATCTCCTGCAATTGGGCGGACGGCAGGACCGGCGTCTTGCCGCCGGGCACCATATTCGCCATGCACGGCTTGGTCATGGCCTGACAGAACCGCAGCATCTCGTCCTCGGTCTCGGGCGCTTCGAGGAAGATGATATCGGCGCCGGCTTCCTCAAAGTCACGGCAACGATCGAGAGCAGCCTCGAAGCCATGGACCGCGCGCGCGTCGGTGCGTGCCAGGATCAGAATGTCGGTGTCCGCCTTGGCGTCAACCGCGGCTCGAATCTTCATGCGCGCCTCCTCGCGCGAGATCACTTGCTTGCCACGCGTATGACCGCATTTTTTCGGACTGACCTGATCCTCGATCATTACCGCGGCTGCGCCGGCTCGGGCATATTCGACCACCGTGCGTTTCACATTCAACGCATTGCCATAGCCGGTATCACCGTCGCCGATCACCGGAATTTTTGCGGCGGCACAGCAATTGCGCATACTGTCGAGCATCTCCGCAAATGAGATGAGCCCTGTATCGGGCAAACCGAGACGCGCCGCCGAAACGGCAAAGCCGCTCATGAAGGCGACATCGAATCCGGCGGCGGCCACGAGCTTCGCCGAGAGGCCGTCGAAGCATCCCGGCATGACAGCGACTTGTGGCGCGGCAAGGAGTTCACGCAATTTCTGGGGGGCTGACACGATTCCGGCCTCGTGCATGAAAAAAGGACGCGCCATTGGTAGCGCGTCCTTTAGGCCGCAAACAAGACTCCGATAGCTCTAATTGTTCCTCTGGAGACCCAGGTACTTGATGACGCCGGCGAATGTCTCATGTTCGCTCTGGAACATCGCCTCGATCTGATCGCCGGTCATGCCGCCCGGGACGATGCCGAGGCCCGCCAGGCGCTGCGCGATCTCGGGTTTATGGACCAGCACCGTGAGCTCATTCCTCAGCGCATCGATGACAGCGGCAGGCGTTCCGGCCGGCGCCAGAAAGCCGTTCCAGGACACCGCTTCGAAGCCCGGCACGGTCTCGGCAACCGTGGGAAGATCTGGAAAAGCAGCAAGCCGCCGCGGTGTGCTCACGGCAATCAAGCGGATCTGGTCGTTGTTAACAAGCGGCAGCAGAGAAGATGCATTGCCGAAATAAACGTCCGTCACGCCGCTCATCAGATCGGATATCGCCTGCGGCTCGGCACGCGCCGGAACCATGACGAGATCGACGCCGGTCGCCTTGAAGAGCCGAACTGGCGAGAAGTGGCTGAGGTTTTGCGTGCCGGCCGTGGAGAAGTTGAGCTTCCCCGGATTGGCCTTCGCATAAGCCAGAAACTCAGGCAGATTGGTCGCCGGCAGGCTACGCTTAATCGCCATCACCTGGGCCCCGGTGCCCACATTGGTGATCGGCACCAATTGCTTGACCGGATCAAATTCAAGATTTTCGACCTGTGGCGTCAGCGTGATCATCGACGACGCACAGAATAAAAGGGTGTAACCGTCCGGCTGAGCTTGCACGACTTCTCTGACGCCGATGACCCCGCCGGGGCTGGGACGGTTCTCGACAATAAAATTCTGCCCGAATTTCTGCGATAGATCCTGCGCGGCCAGCCGCGCCATCATGTCTGTATTTCCGCCAGCGCCGAAAGGCACAACGATGGTGACCGGGCGCGTCGGCCAATCATCGGCGCGCGCCGGCAAACACCACGCGAGCGACATTGCCAGAATAGCGCACAGAGAAGATCGCAACAGCCTGGGACAAAGCATGCGTACCACCATTTTTCGCTCCCGCAACCCCGTTACAGGCAAGATTGATGCCGAGTGGACGTTCTCGCTTGCGACCATCGGAATCTCCGATATGACCAAGGTTTTCCACGTCAAACTGAATTGACTTGCGAAGACATCGTAATTTTCTATCAAACCAAATGACGCGTCACTGATCCATAAATATCAGCGGGAAGACCAATCGCCTCGGTGTTCGGGGCGCGACCTCGTGGCTTTCCAGGCGCCCGCGTTGCTTGTTTAGGTCTTTTCTTTTGCTCCGACTTCCAATAAAAGCCATTCTTCTTTCAGAACCGGGAGCCACAACATGGCAAAGAAATCGAAACGCGTCGCATGGACCACAGAGCACGTTCGCATCCTCAAGGCCCTCGCCAAAAAGAAGACCCGCGCGGGCAGCATCGCCCGTACCCTCAAGCGGACCGAGGGCGCGACAAGGCAAAAGGCGTTCAGCTTAGGGGTGTCGTTGGACTCACGATAACGTTCTTCTTATAGGCGATCGCAAAGCTCTCTCGACCAAAAGCCCCGCCATGTGCGGGGCTTCTTTTGAGCCCTTCGCGGCATTTTATGAAGCAATTCCATTTTCTTCGTCAGCTTACAACGGACCCAAAGCTTAGAACGGACTCAAGTCTGGGTTCCAGGCAAAAAAACTCCCCTAGCGGAGATCGGATGCGACGTGCCGCCACGGCGGCGGATCAAACATATCGACCAGGAAATCGACGAATACGCGCAACCGCGGCGCGATGCGTCGGCGCTGCTGGAAAATTATCGAAATGTCATAAGCGTAGGGATTGTGACCTCGCATCAATTCAACCAGCCGGCCGGCTTGGATCTCGGGCCGCGCGTAATATTCCGCGACTTGCGCCAGACCGAGGCCCGAGGTCGCGGCCGAGATCAACGCTTCACCACTGTTGAAAATGATCTCGCTGCCAGGGGTCAGTGTTTCGAGGGACTTGCCGCGGTTAAATCGCCACTGTCTGATCTGGCCGTTGCGGGGTCTGCGGTAACTCAAACATAGATGATCCTTGAGATCGGACGGAGTTTGCGGAGTGCCGCGGTCAACGAGATATTTGGGTGCGCCGCAGAGTACATAATCCACCGCGGCGAGCTTGCGGGCGATCATCCGCGATGACGGCAACTCGCCGACCTGGATGGCGGCATCGAGACCGTCGCGGCTCTGCGCGGTAAAGAAGTCGCCGATGACGATCTCGAGCGAGACCGATGGGTAGGCCCTGACAAAATCCGACAGACGCGGGATCACCCATAGCCGCCCGAGTGCGGAAGGTATGCCGATCCGTAATCGGCCGCTCGGCAGCCGGCCCGAACGACCCACCGCAATCTCGGCCTGTTCGAGGTCCGCGATGATGCGTTTGCAGCGCTGATAAAACTCGAGCCCTTCGGCTGTCGGAAAAACCCGCCGCGTCGTCCGGTTCAGCAACCGCACGGCAAGTTTCTGCTCGAGACGCAACACCGTGGCGCTGACCGCCGAGGTGCTGACACCGAGCGACCGCGCGGTTGCGCTGTAGTTTCTGGTCTCGACGACATTGATGAAGACCAGAATGCCGTGCAGCCGGTCGATGGCGCCCTCCATTATAAATGCTAGAGTTGAAACTCAATGAACCACCCTCGGGCCGGAAAATCTAGTAGGACTGGGCGACAAGGATAGCGGCGCTTCAAGACGCCGGCCACGAGCCGATCCAAGCTCTACGGCAAGCGGGAGAGGAAATGTCCAAAATCGCTGCCTTACCGGACAGAACTGTCGCGTTCGCATTGGCTGGCATGGTCGGAATTGCCGTTATTTTTGCGCCACAAGCGCGCGCCCAAAGCTATCCGAGCCATCCCATTACGTTCATCGTGCCGGCCCCCGCGGGCGGTGGAACCGACACGCAGGCCCGCATTCTTGCGCCCAAATTGAGCGAATTCCTGGGTCAGCCCGTCGTCGTCGAGAATCGCGGCGGCGCCAGCGGCAATATCGGAGCCCAGGCCGTCGCCAAGGCCGCGCCTGACGGTTACACGCTGCTCGCGATGATCTCCTCGCACGTCATGAATCCCTTCGTTCTCAAATCCGTGCCTTACGACATCGATCATGACTTCGCGATGATCTCGCGCACCGTCACGGCGCCCGAAGTCCTGGTCGGCAATCCATCCTTGCCGGCGAAGAATCTGACGGAACTGCTCGCCTACATGAAGGCCAACCCGGGCAAGGTCTCGTTTGGCTCGGCGGGCGCCGGAAGCCTGTCGCATCTCATCGTCGAGCTATTCGCGCAGGACGCCGGCGTAAAGCTTCTCCACGTGCCCTATCGCGGGACCCAGCCGGCGCTCAACGATGTTCTCGGCGGCCAGGTCGCGATCATGATGCCCGACCTGACGATCGCTCTGAGCAATATCGAAGCCGGAAATCTACGCGCTTATGGGGTTACCAGTTCCGCCCGATCGCCGGCCGCGCCGAATTTGCCGACGATCGCGGAGGCCGGATTGCCTGGTTTCGAGGCCGTGCAATGGTTTGGCATCGCCGCGCCAGCCGGCACGCCCGCCGCGGTCGTCGACAAGCTCCATGACGCGGTGACCAAGGCGCTCAACGATCCGGCTGTAAAAAAACGCTACGAGGAACTCGCGATGACGCCGGCCCCGAGCGCCTCGCCGCAAGACTACGCGAAGTTCGTCCGTGATGAGGGCCTGCGCTGGGGCAAGGTGGTCGCCGACGCCCATATCGTCGCGCAATGAAGCAAAAACTCGCCGTCATGATCACATCAGGGAATGGACAGGAGCAACGATGACACTCGTTCTGAAGGGCGTCATGCAAAGTCCGGTGACACCGCTCAAAGAGGATTTCAGTCCGGACTACGAGACGTTCGAAAAGCTTGTCGATTTCCACGTTCGTACCGGAGCGACAGCCATTTCATGGCCGCATCACAAGGCGGAATCGCACAATCTAACCATCGCCGAGCGCAAGGCGCTGGCGGAAGTCGCCATCAAGACCGTCGCCAAGCGCGTCCCTATTTCCATTCACGTCAGCGCGCTCGCGCTCGAAGATACCTACGATCTCGCCCGCCACGCCCAAAAAGCGGACGCCGACGCCATTATCGCCATCACGCCTTATTTCTGGAAATATCCGCCCGAGGCGATCTACGAATACTTCGTCGACCTTGCCACTTCGATCGAGTCTGCCGCTGATTGCCTACAACTCGCCGAGCTATCTCGACGGCATCGAGTTCACCGGCGAATTGACCGCGCGGCTGATTGAACGGCTGCCCAACTTCGTCGGCATGAAAGAAGCCAGCTTCAACAGCGAGAAATTCTTCGAGATCCTCAGAGCCGCATTGCCGCTGCGGCCCGATTTCGCGATGATCGCCGGCGTCGAATATCTCCTGCCGTCGGTGGCGCTGGGCGGCGCGGGTTCCTATTCCTCGGCTGGCGCGATCTGCCCCAATTTATGCGTCGAGCTTTACCAATCCTGCGCCAGCGGCAAATGGGCGCGCGCGCGCGAGCTGCAGTACAAGCTGTCGCAGCTCTGGCTCATTTTCCGCGATCAATATCCGTCCTCGCTCAAGGGCGGTTGCGTCATCATGGGACGCTCGGTCGGGCCGACGCGGCCGCCGCTGCCGACCGCCTCGCCCGAGCGCATCAAATTCATTGAAAAGCGGCTTGATCAGCTCGGCATTCTGCAGTCGGAACCGCACGGCTGGTGAGAACAATCGGCTCAGAGAGGACAAATCCGTGACCGCATTTAAATTCGGCCTGGTGCACGCGCCTATTACGCCCTTCGCGAACGGCCGTATCGATCTTGCCGCCTACGCCAAAGTGCTCGACTTCCATCTCGCTGGCGGTGCTGAAGGCTTGGCGTTGCCGATGCATGTCGGCGAATCGGTGAGCCTCACGGTGGGCGAGCGCGAAGCGCTGCTCGAATTCGCCGTCAAACATGTCAAAACCCGTGTTCCAATCGTCGCCCATGTCAGCGAAGCCGGCACCGCAATCGCCGCATCGCTGGCAAGTCACGCCGCAAAGGCTGGCGCCGCGGCAATCATCGCCACCGTTCCGTATTACTGGACGCCGCCGCAGCACATGCTGGTCGAACACTTCACGGCGATCGGAGAAGCCGGCAAACTTCCGCTGTTTGTCCTCAATTCACCCGCCGAGATGAACGAGGTCGAGATCGCGAGCAAGTCGGTTGTCGATCTGTTGCATCGGCTGCCGAACATGGCCGGCCTGATCGATCTGAGCCTCGACTGGCAATATATGATCGAAGTGATCACGGTGGCTCGCGCGGAACGTTCCGATTTCCAGCTCGTCTCCGGCACCGAATATATGATCTCGGCTGCGGCGATCGGAGCTACCGGGCTGCTCTCGCCACTCAGTTCGATCGCGCCGAAATTGATCGGCACACTTTACTCTTTGTGCATGGCGGAAAGATTTACCGAAGCCCGGCCGGCGCAGGAACAGGCCGCGATTCTGTACCGGGCGTTGCGCGACGCTGGCACCGCCGGCTTTAAGACCGGGCTGCGGGCACTCGGCCGGGATTGCGGCGAGCCACGTCCGCCGCTGACCGGCCTCGGCGATGCGGATGCTAAATCTTTGCTCGCGGAGATTTCATCGGCCGGCGTCATGAGCTCGGAACTGCGCGGCTGGGCATAATATGGGAAATTCGATCGCGGTATCATCCTGATGAACCCGAGGGAGCCGAAGAAAGTCGCCTTGGTGACGGGCGCGTCTTACGGCGTCGGCGCGGCGACCGCGCTCGCTTTGGCGCGCGCCGGCTTCCGCATCGCCGCCACCGCGACACGCAAGGCCAACCTCGACGCGACCATGGCTGCCATAGGCGACGCTGGGGCAGGAGGCGGCCGGCTTCGAACTCGATCTGAAGTCGCAACCAAGCATCCAGAAGGCGTCGGCAGCGGCGATCGAAACCTTTGGCCGCATCGACGTGCTGGTGAATAACGCCGGGGCCAACCTGCGAAGCAAGGCGATCGATACCGCGCGCGAAGATTTTGAAAGCGTGATCGCCACCAATGTAACGGGGACGTTCTTCCTGACCCAGCAAATCGGGCGCTATCTGATTGCGCAAGCCATAGCGGGACGCATCGTCATGATCGCGTCGGCGCACGGGCTGGTCGGTGCAGCCGAACGCTCGGCCTACGGCATCAGCAAAGCCGCGATCCTGCAGATGACGCGCATGCTCGCGATCGAGTGGGCCGATTACGGCATCACGGTGAACGCCGTCGCGCCCGGCCGCCTTGATACCGCCTCGCCGTCGCGGGCCGGAACCGGATCCGACAAGGCCTACATGGACGCGATGCTCAAACGGATTCCGCTGCATCGCCTGGCCACCGCCGAAGAGGTCGCCGCCGCCGCCGTGTTCCTCGCAGGCCCGGACGCGGCCTCGATCACCGGACAGACCATCGTCATCGACGGCGGCTTGACTGCCGCGTGAGCGGAACCGATCGCAAGCGGAGATTCGTCAATGAAACTTTATTCGGGCGCCGAGTCCGGCAATTCCTGGAAGATCCGCATTTTGTTGGAGCAACTCGGCGTGCCTTACGAGAAAGTGCCGGTCGATCTTCTCAAATGGGAGCACAAGACCAAAGAGTTCATCGAGACCGTCAATCCGCGCGGTCAGGTGCCGGTGCTGGAGGATGACGGTCATCGGTTCTGGGATTCGGGCGCTTGTCTTGTTTATATCGCGCGAAAATTCGACCTTGCAGGACTGGCTGCCGACCGAAGCCGCGGCTATGGCGGAAGTATTGCAGTGGGTCTTCATGGCGGAGACCGAAATCCAATTCGGCCTGCAATACGGCCGTCGCGGTGTAATGCGCGACCGTTGGGTGATAGGTTCGGCTGCGAACAAGACGCAGTACCAGGCGATCGGGCGGATGGCGCTCTCGGCGATGGATATCCGCCTGCGCCATCACGATTGGCTCGCGCTTGATCGCATCACCATCGCCGACATCGCCTGTTATCCATACGTGTTTCACGCCCATGAGGCGGACATTTCGCTCGACGATTATCCGGGCATCCGCGCCTGGTTGGAACGTTGTGGCGCGATGCCGAACTGGGCCGCGGCACCAAAACCTCCGACGCGGGATTACGCGGACATGCCCGGGCCCCAGAAGGCATGAGCGCCGACGCGCCTCCGATGAGCCCCCGCCATAGCGCAGCAGGAACGCTGGACGGCAAATTCCGGCTGCAGTTTTGGCTGCCGATGCTCGGAGTTCTCATAGGGATCGCGCTCATCGCCGGACCGATCCTGTGCGGCTTCGTAAGAAGCCTCCTGGTCTGGCAGGATGACGGCGCGCACCTCTCCATTGTCAATTTCAGTCATCTGCTTAGCGACCCTAGGTTCTACATCGCCGTCGGCAACACGCTGATCTGCGGCTTTGCAACGACCATTCTGAGCGTCGTGTTTGGCATTTCGCTCGCCTGGATCGTTGCCCGCACGGATCTGCCCGGCAAGGCCTGGTTCGAGACGCTCAATCTTGTGCCGTTTTTCATGTCGCCTTATGTGGGCGCGATTGCCTGGACGTTCCTGATCGCGCCCTACAGCGGCCTGTTGCAAAACGCGTTGAAGGACAGCCTTCACGTCAACGCCGACTGGGTGAATATCTATAGCCGCGGCGGCGTGATCTGGGTGCTGTCGCTGTTCTACACGCCCTATGTTTATCTGCTGGTCATCTCGCCATTGCGGCAGATGGACGGCGCACTGGAGGATGCCGCACGGGTCCACGGCGCATCGTTTTGGATGACGCTTCGCACCATCACCTTGCCGCTGATGGAACCGGCGATCCTTTCGGCGGCGTTGATCGTCTTCATAACCAGCGCCGGATTGTTCGACGTTCCGCTGGCGCTGACGGCGACCAAAGGCATCAGGATGGTGCCGACGGAGATATTCACGCTCGTCAATTATCCCTCCGATCTCGGCCGCGCCTCGGCCTATGGTATCGTTATCGTCTTCGTGACTATCGGCATGACGCTGTTGCAACGCCGCCGACTCGGCCGCCGCCGCTACACGATCGTCACCGGCAAGGGTTACCGCGCCCGCCAGGTCTCGCTGTCGCGGCAGGGCACCGCCATCGCGCTCGCCGTGGAATGCCTTTATATCGCCGCGAGTGTCATCCTGCCGGTGTTCGCTCTGGCCGCGGTAGCGGTTTCGCCATTGTGGACCGGGCGGCTGCATCTCGCCGCGGCGACACTTGCCAATTTTCACTACGTGCTGTTCGAATATTCGCTGACGCAAGGCGCGCTGCTCAATAGTCTCATTCTTGCCATCGTCGGCGCCACGATCGGCGTGACGCTGAGTTTCCTGCAAGCTCAATTCCTGGAGCGCGCGCGGTCGGGATACCGTCCCGTCGTCGATGTCCTTTTGTCGCTGCCGCTCGGCATTCCCGGCATCGTGCTATCGCTGTTTTTCCTCGTGCTTGCGATCAGAACGCCGCTCTACGGCACGCTCGCGATCATGCTGATCGCCTATGTGGCGCGATTCTTCCCGTTCTCGACACGGACCATCGGCGCCATGATGGCGGCGCTGCACCCGGAACTGGAAGAAAGCGCGCGGACGAGCGGCGCAAGCTGGGCGCAGACCATCCGATACATCGTCTTGCCGCTCGCGCGTCCGGCGCTGGTCGCCGCCTGGATCATGCTGTTCGTCATCTTCATTCGCGAGCTTGGGGCAAGCATCCTCCTCTACAGCAGCGGCACCGAAACGCTGAGCGTCGCCATGGTTCTCTTGAGCGAGAACAGCGCCGGATATGTCGCGGCTCTCGCGCTGGTGCAACTGATGCTTCTCCTTGGCGCATTCGCGGTGTTGCGGCTGACCAAAGCCGAGATTGTGTGAGTTGCGATGTCGACGTGCAGGGCCCCGAAATGACGACATCCGACCCGTCCGCCTTCGCGCTTGTGGTCTCGGGCCTGACCAAGCGTTTTGCCGGCCACGCGGTGGTCGACGATGTCTCGTTCTCGGTCAGGAGAGGCAGCACGCTTGCGCTCCTTGGCCCGAGCGGCTGCGGCAAGACGACGATTTTGCGCTGTCTCGCCGGCCTCGAGACGCCCGAACATGGCAGCATCGCCATTGCCGGGCGGGCTGTGTTCGACGCCGCCGACGGCGTTAATCTAGCGCCTGAGCGGCGCGGCTTGGGCGTCGTGTTCCAATCCTACGCCGTATGGCCGCACATGACGGTCGCGCAAAACGTCGGCTTTCCGCTTCGCGTTCGCGGCAAGATGGATGCCGAACGCCGCCGCGAGCAGGTCGAGCGCGCCCTCGATGCGGTCGGCCTGGCGGGCTTTGCCGACCGGCCGGCGACCCAATTGAGCGGCGGGCAGCAACAGCGCGTGGCGCTGGCCCGTGCGCTCGTTCATGAGCCCGATATCGTGTTGTTTGACGAGGCGCTGTCGAATCTCGACAAGCTGTTGCGCGAGCAGATGCGTCTTGAACTCAAAGCCCTACAGGACAGGCTGGGCTTCACCGCGATCTATGTGACACACGATCAGGACGAAGCGCTCGGACTTGCCGACACGCTCGTTTTGCTCAATGGCGGAAAGATCAATTCCGCGGGCACGGCAAAGGACGTTTTTACCTGCGCCGCCTCGGCGTTTTCGGCGCGCTTTTTCGGCTGGAATGTTGTTTCCGGTATCGTCGCGGAATTCCACCCCGACGACGGTACCGCAACAATACGCATTGCCGACAATGTTCTGCGCGTGAAAGCCTCGGCCGGATCCGCCGGCGACCGCGTGGCGATCGGCTTTCGCCGTGAACAACTGGCGCTGCGGCCGATCGCGGCGGGAGGCAAATCTGCAGCCAATGCGGTGACCGCGACAATCGTGACCAGCTCGTTCCAGGGCCTTCAGAATGAATACCTGCTCGACATCGGCCGCGGCGTTCTCGTTCGCGCGCTACATCCTGATATCGGCGCAGGGCGCGGCGCCGAGGTCGAAATGGTCATAGCGCCGGATCACATCACGGTCTGGCCAGATGGCGCGAACGGATAAGAACCACAGTCAAAGAGACGAGGGAGAAGACATGCTCAAAAGCATCATCGCGGCGATCACGCTTCTGACGCTCGGTCCGAGCGCCTTTGCGGCGGAGATACCGGCCGCCGCCGGTCTTAGCCCGCCGGCGCAGAGCGCGTTGCAGGAACTCATCGCTGCGGCCGAGAAGGAAGGCACGCTCAATTACGCCGACACCATTATTCAGCCGACGACGAGCAACGATCTCGTCGCGGCGTTTCGAGCCTATTACGGGCTGCCCGACGCGTTCCGGGTCAATTTCACGCTGCTCGGCAGCGCCGCGATGGTGACGCGGCTGGAACAGGAAATAAGCGCCGGCAAAGTGTCGTTCGACGTTGCGGCCGTCGCGTCGCCGATCTGGGCCTTCGACGCCAATCGCCAGGGCGATTTTCTCGAATACCACTCGCCGCAATATGCAGCCTTCAGCTCGGCCTTCGCCGCGGGACTGGGTGTCGATGGATTCTTCATCTTCAATGGTGGCTACTCACAGATTCCGATCTGGAACACCGATGTCTTCGATTTCAAAGGCACGTCCTACAAGGACGTCGCCGCCGCAGCCGAACCGGGCCGCTTCAGCATCGGCGACGCCGCGCATTCGGAATCGCAACTGACGACTTATCTGGGCCTGCGCCAGATTTTCGATGTTCCATTCTTCAAGGGGCTGGCCGCGAAGAAACCGACGTTCATCTACCGCTCCGAGCTTTCGGCACAGCGCGTCCTCACCGGACAGGACGCGATCGCGATGGGCGGCGGCGCGGCGCGCGTGATGCAAGCCAATGAAAAAGGCGCCAAGCTCAAGGTGCTCTATCCGTCGGAAGGTTTTACGCTGTTGCCGCAGTCAACCTTCATCTTGAAGGCCGCGGCGCATCCGAACGCCGCGAAATTGTGGATCGACTTCATTCTGTCCGAACAGGCCCAGGCGCTGCTCGCCCGCAAGGAAGCCCTGATCTCCGGGCGAACAGGGTTCAAAAGTCCGGTCCCCGACATCGCGCCCGATCTCGGCTCGCTGAAAATCATCGATGTCGATTGGAAAAACATGAATGCGGCGACGCTGACGAAGTACCGGGAGGAGTGGGAATCTATATTTACGCCGTGACTATCGCGTGTTCGTCGGATGAGCCCACGTGCAGTCGCCGGGCTCGCCGCATCTCATCATGTGGTTGACGAAATCAATTATGTCCCTGCGCCGTCGCAATCGGATCCATTCCGGACTTCCTCACCGCCTCGGCACTTGCCGGTGACGCCAGATACTCGATCAGCGCTTTCGCCGCCGCCGGCTCTTTCGCACCGGTAGCGATCCCCGCCGCGTAAACCGTCGGCCTTTGCACCTCGGGCGGAATAGGCCCGACGATATCGATGCCCGGCACCGGCCGCAGCGCGCTCAACGGCTGAAAGCCGATCTCGGCCTCGCCGCGCGCGACGACGCGGCCGACCGGCTCGGCCGGCACCATGGTGCTCTTGCTTTTGACTGCGTCAGCGATGCCGAGGCGGGCGAGCATCTCGGTCGAGATGTAGACTCCGCTTGCGCTGTCCGAATAGGCGATCGACTTGGCGGCCAGCAGTGCCTGTCTGAAGGCGCCGAGCGAGCCGATATCCGGCTTCGGCGCGCCGGCGCGCACCGCCATGTAGATCAGCACTTGCGCGAGGTCGGTCCGGTTGCCACGGACCACCTTGCCGTCTTCGGCCAATTTATCGATGGCGTAACCGACGCCGATGACGAGATCGGCCGGCTCGCCGCGCGCGATCCGGTTCGGAATGGCTTGCGGGGTTTCTCCCATCGAGGGGCCGTAGACGGTCGCAACTTTGTTTCCAGTCGCCTGCTCGAATTGGGGCACCAGCACTTTGTAGGCTTCCGCGTAGCCGCCGGAGATCATCACCGTGATCTCCGCGGCGGCTGCCGATCCGGCGAACAACAAAACTCCGGCGGTCGCCAGCGCATATTTCGCGATGATCGCGGTCATGATTGCCCCCCGATTTGATCGAAGTTCGCGGCTGGAACGGCAAGCGTCAACACCTTAACAAAACGCCCCGCCGGCGGAAGCCGGCGGGGCGCTAACAGGCAAAGCGACAAACAGCATCGGCCGTGCGCATGCACGCATCGGCCAACAGGTGCAGCAACGAAACTAGTGGTCCCGGCCGTCGTCGGCGCGGATCGCCTCGTCGTGGTACCAGCCGCTGCTCGCCGGCGCGAGGCGCGCGCCGCGCGGCAGCTGCATGTTCGCCGCAGCGGTCAAGCCGTCACCGTGATCGCGAAGCGCAAAACGGCCCCGCGGCGGAAAGGTGTAGATCGTTGCCGACCCCGATGGTGTCGACGATCCTGACAAATGTGTCGTCATAGCTCAGTTCCTTCGATCGGCGCGCAAGCAACGCGCCTTTGTTACTCAGTGTCCTGATTCTCGATTAATATAACCCTTTGCTCGTAGTTTGTTCTTATTGCCTTAGATCAAATCATCGTTTGACTACATTATGTGCATCGGGGTGTTTGCTTATTTCGCTCGCAAAATTAAGGTAGGGAATTGCTGCGGCACTGCAGCATTCAGGCGTTTGGGCACCGTTCGTGGTGGATTGGCACACTAAATGCTTGAAATGGGCGGCAATCGGCGCCGAGGCGCCGATGGCGCCGAGCAGGCTTCAGCACCCCTTCGGTTTTTGCGCATCAGCTCACGGGAGATGTCATGACAAAATATAAACTCGAATACGTCTGGCTGGACGGCTACACGCCAGTGCCGAGCCTACGCGGCAAGACGCAGCTGAAAGATTTCGACGCGTTTCCGACGCTCGAACAGCTTCCGCTGTGGGGCTTCGACGGCTCCTCGACCAATCAAGCCACCGGCTCGAACTCGGACTGCGTCCTCAAGCCGGTCGCCGTCTATCCGGATGCCGCGCGCATTAATGGCGTGCTGGTCATGTGCGAAGTGATGCTGCCTAACGGCCAGCCGCACGAGTCGAACAAACGCGCCACTATTCTCGATGACCCCGGCGCCTGGTTCGGCTTCGAGCAGGAATACTTCTTCTATAAAGACGGCCGCCCGCTCGGCTTCCCGGCGAGCGGTTATCCGGCGCCACAAGGCCCCTACTACACCGGCGTGGGCTATAAATATGTCGGCGACATCGCCCGCAAGATGGTCGAAGAGCACCTCGATCTTTGCCTCGCTGCCGGCATCAACCACGAAGGCATCAATGCCGAAGTGGCGAAGGGCCAGTGGGAATTCCAGATATTTGGCAAGGGCTCGAAGACCGCCGCCGACCAGATGTGGATGGCCCGCTACCTGCTGCTGCGGCTCACCGAAAAGTACGGCGTCGACATCGAGTTCCACTGCAAGCCGCTCGGCGACACCGACTGGAACGGCTCCGGCATGCACTGCAACTTCTCGACCGCCTATATGCGCGAAACCGGCGGCAAGGAGTATTTCGAAGCGCTGATGAAGGCGTTCGAGGGCGCTCGTGCGGATCACATCGCGGTTTACGGCCCGGACAACCATATGCGGCTGACCGGCAAGCACGAGACCGCGGCGATCACCGAGTTCAGCTATGGCGTCGCCGACCGCGGCGCGTCGATCCGCGTGCCGCACAGCTTCGTCAACAACGGCTACAAGGGGTATCTGGAAGACCGCCGGCCGAATTCCCAAGGCGACCCGTACCAGATCACTTCGCAAGTTCTGAAGACGATCGCTTCGGTTCCGAAAGCCGGCAGCGTCAGCGCCGCGGCCTAAGCGCCGTCGAACTACGCGCTGTCATGCATCAATGAGCGTGGGGGTCCAGCCGGGCCCTCACGTTTTTTTGTGCCGCGCTGCACGCTGGCCAACAAAGCAAAAAAGCCCCGCCGGCCGAAGCCAAGCGGGGCGAGAAGGACACGTTGCTTTGGTTACCGAGGCTTGCGTATGGCCGCTCTCACTGAAAATGCGTGAGGACGAGATTGACCGTCCACTTCACGCCCGCTTCGACGACCCATCCCAGAATGACGACCGCCCCAAGACCGATAGAGGCCCAGGTCGCCAATTTCGAACGCGACAGCTCCAGCGCCGCCACCGTCGGCTGGATGGTCGCGACGGCGGCGGCGTGCTGGTCGAGCTTGTCGGACAATTGCCGCAAGGTCGCCGAACTGTCGGCATGACGGCGGGCTTGTAACGTACGGTTCTCGTCCATTCGCCGCTTGAGCTCTCGGACGCTCGTTTCCAGCGATCCGATGGCGCGGCTGATCTCGTCGAGTTTTCCGGGCATCTTGGTCCTCACCGAACGCCGCTCATCTCGCTTGGTACCGGTCCGACGCTGCCGTCGGCGCGGGCTGGAATGGAGTTGATGAGCGGCGTCCCGCTGTCCTTCAGCTTCAGCTTGCCGATGAATTTGGCGACGATCGGCTTGAGTTTCTCCGCCGTCGCTTCGATCTCGGGCTTGGCGGCCGTCAACGCGGCAGCGATTTCGCCCCATTCGGCGATGCTCAAACCCTCGAATTCGACCGAGGGAAAAATCGCCGCGAGAACGGGCAGCAGCGCTTCCATGTCAGTTCCCCGCCTTGGCCGCCGATTGCGCCGCTTTGCCGGCGGAAATCGCGGCCGCCGTCGCGCTGACGGCGGTCGCGATGTTGGTCGGATGGGCCTGGCAGTAACTGACGATCGCCGCGTCGACGCCGGTCAGCCCGGCGCCGGCGGCGCTGCTGGTGCCGATCAGGGTCGCCAGCGCCTGGCCGGTCGCGGCGAGTTGCGTACAATTATTGGCGAGCGCCGTCGACACCGTGGCGATCGAGGAATCGATCAGTGCCACGTCGTTGTTGAAAGCTATGACGTCGGACTGAAATTGCGCCTGCTGGGCCGCCGTACAGCCGGCAAGCGCAAGCGCCGCGACGGCCGGCAGAAGTGCGTATCGCATGGTTTTCCTCCTCACTTGACGGTCTTGCCGGGTGTGTTGGTCTTCCACGACCAAATCGCGGCCAGGATGGTGACGACGCCGGCGCCGATGTCGCTTGCAGTATCGATCGGCAGCCAGCCTTTTCCGGCCACATAACCCTTTGGTGTCGTTGAAGAACTTGACTTTGCCTGGCGTGCTCACGGTGTCACCTGCGCTGAAAGGCCGACGCCGCGCGCGCCGGCGGCGCAAGACTTGTCACGCAAGATTTGCGGGCAAGCGTTGCGCGGCGCCGGCGTGGCGCTGCGGAGGCAGTTATGTTTGGTGGTGTTTGCGGCGGGCGCAGTTTTGCAAAGCCCGCATGCGCGCGATGAAATGCGCCGCAAAACAAGGACCGTCAAGCGCGCTCGGCATCGGTTGTCACCGAAACAGAGACTATGTGGTTGATAGATCGGCGGAATAAATTTTGTCGCGGCCATGGAGGAAATCGCCTCCGTTTTTGTCGCTGGCGCCGCGCACTCGGTTTTGATTCGCAAAACTCAGCGCAGGTTCGCAGCGATCTCGCGCACCAGACCCGCCTTGTAGCGATCGAGCCACGCCGCATAAGGCAGCACGCGCTCGCCGCGCGCCGAGGTTTCCATTCGATAGCTGCGATAGGATTGATTGACGGATTTCAGGCCGCCGGAGCGCTGCATCTGTTCGATCTCGGCGCTCACCCGGGCTGCGACCGCAAGCGCGTCACTGCAAAGCTGTTCGTCGGAGAGCCAGGTGGCGGCGCGCGGCCCCAAGCCTTCGCGATAGGCTTCGATAAAGCCGCGCTGCGCCTTTGATAATCGTGAAGGCACTGGAGCTACGCGCTCACCGCACCGGCACGCGGCGCCGGATCAGCTCGGCTTCGATGATGCGCAGCCCTTGAAGTCTGCGCGCATTGAAGGTGCGGCGGGTGATTTTGAGGCGCTTGAGCGCCCGATCGATGTCGATATCGAACGCCGCCCAGAGCGAGCCGAGATTGACCGCTCTCGCAACGTGATGAAACTCCGCGGCGGCGAGATAGAGCGAGGGCCAGCGCAAGGCCTCCTCCATCCTGGCGATCTCGGCCGGCGACGGCGGCAGCCGCACGCGGTTGCGCAGTTTCGCAAGCCTCTCGAGCTCGTAGGTTTCGGCCTGCGAATTGAGGTCGCCGCGGTCGTACAGATAGACCGGCATCGAATTGACATAGCCGCGTGGCCGCGTCGGCAGCGGCAGCCGCGACAGGATGCGAAACCCTTCCTCCATGCGGTCCATGACATGCAGAAACGACCAGCGCTCCGGCACGCTCCGCGTCCGCCGCAGCGGCGCGAGTGACGCAGTCCCGATCGCGCCGAGAATTCTATCGCGCTCGCCGCGCAATTCGGCGCGCGCCGCGGCGGCCGCGCGCTCGGCGAGCGAGGATTGGGTTTCGTCCGTGGCCGCCAAAGCGGCTGGCGCCTTCGGCTTCATGGCCACCCCCGTCAAGCCGCGCGGGACTTTTTGCGCGCCGGCAGCTTGCCCGCGTTCGGCAACACCACGTAGGCGCGCTTCATGTGGCGGTCGCAGTAGGGCTTGCCCTGTTCGAGATCGGCCTCCGCGACGCCGCAAAAGAAATATTTCTCGGTGCCGGGGCGCCGGTACGGCCAGCGGCAGCAGTGATTGGTCAAGTCGAACAGCGACTTGCCGCAGATCGGCGCCGTCAGTTTCGGCACCGGCTCCGGCCCGCCGCGGCGCCGGGCGACCGCCGCGGCCTTCTTCGCCGCCTTGGCTTTCGCCGTCGCGCCACCCGGCGCCGGATCGAGCCGCAGGCGAAAGATCTTGCCGAGCACCGCCGAGCGCGTGAGCCCGCCCAATCGCGCGGCAATCGTGTCCGCGGTTTCGCCCGCCGCCCACAGCCGTTTCAACAGCTCGATATCCTCGTCCGTCCATGCGTCCCGCATCGGCATCCGCTCCCCTGTGTCACCGCCGATGTCACATAATCCGTGACGTTAGCGCCGTCAAGTCACCGTTTTGGATGCTAGGCGCGCTGCACCGAATCCGTGACAATGCCGCGTTCCCTAATGGGACGCATGACCTTAAGGAGGTCGACCATGGCGCGGCGGGCGAAAGCGGCAAAACAGATGACCGGGCTCTTTCACGCGCGCGAGGCGCGCGGCATGAGCCGCGGCGAACTGGTGCGGAAATCCGGCATCTCCAAGCAGCAGTTGTCGCGGCTCGAGAACGGCCACATCCGGCTGCGGCTCGACCATTTGAAGCCGTTCGCCAATGCGCTCGGCTTTACGCCGGAGCAGATGCTGCTGTGGGGCAAGCTGCCGGGCACCGGCGGCCACATCGAATCAAGCGACATCTTGCGCGACGACGACGTCCGCCACGAGCCGATCGGCCCGAAGGCCGGCCAGGTGCCCGAACTCGACACCCGCGCCGGCATGGGCGGCGGCGGCGTCCCGGCGCGCGAGGTGCGCAAGGACGGCAAACACGCCGATCCGCTGAAAGCGGAAGGCTGGGTGTTCCCGCCCACCTTCGTGCGCGAGCAATTGCACAGCGCGCCGGGGCGGCTCCTGGTCATCGACACCTTTGGCGACAGCATGTCGCCGACGGTAATGTCGGGCGACCGGGTCATCGTCGATACCGGGCACAAGACGCCGTCGCCGGACGGCCTCTACGCCATCCGCGACACCTTCGAATCCATCGTCGTCAAGCGGCTGCAGGTGATGCGGTCCGGCAAGAAGGCGAGCGTCAAGATCATTTCCGACAATCCGAACCACGCCGCCGAAGAAGTGCCGATCAACGAGATCGAGATCGTCGGCAAAGTGATGTGCTGCCTGAAGCTGTTCTGAGCGCGGGCGGCCGGCTTTAGACTCCCGAATCGCCCTTCCCGCCCGATTCGCGAGCTAGCGGTTCGTTGTCCGCGCTGTCTCTTTTTATGAGACGACGCTTGACATCGTCTCCTTTTTGGTTACATTACGCGCGACCATTGGATGTGAGGGTCGCCGATGCCGTACCGGCCACGCGCCGAGCGCGAGCGTGAACGATCGCGTGCCGCGGGGGCGGCGACGGGCTCGGCGATGGATCGGGCGCTGGCGCAGATCGGCGTGGCTTTCGACCAAGCCGCAGCAGTCAATGGCCTCAAGCTGCGCGTCGAGCTGACGATACGGCGCGGACCGCAGCACGCCGCCGTGCGCGCCCGCTTCGGCGCACGGTCCGACAGGTTGAGCGGCCGCAGCCTCAATGCGGCGGTAATCACGGTCGAGCGCTGGTGGCGCGACGAGCGCAAAGCTTTTCAGATCGTAAGCGCGCTCGGCTACGGCAACCGGCTCTCGCTCGAGGTTTTGCGCGAACTGCGCGTCATATTACGGCTGATGCGTTTCAAACGCATGCACGCCCAATTCGCCGCGGTCACTGCTGCGCTCGACGACGACGCGACTCCCATCGCGGCAGAGTAGATACGAATCTCACCAGGTGACATCTCGATGAAAAAGGATCGTAGTAGATTGACCCTCCTCAAATTACAGGGCGACCCACTACGCCAAACGAAGATTGAAATTACGGCCCCCATGATCGAAGCCGGAGTAGACGCTATTTATCGTTTCTTTGGTTGGGAGCTCGATGATCCGGAGAGGATAGTTTGTTCGGTTTACCTGGCGATGACCCACGAGTTGAAGGCGGCCATGGAGGCCCCATCTGACTAAATGTCGAAAAGGGTCTAAGAAGAACCTCAAGCAGCATGTCGGCGAGTAATTCGACTGATCGTGTGAATTTTTCACGCGGTGTCATAGGCGCGGGTCGTTTCTCGTACCGAATGTGTCGCTGAAGCCACAGGTCGTTGCAGTTTTGCGCAATATCCTCTCGATCAAAATCAAAAGCATCAGCCGAATGGGCGAATGCGTTTCGAACGTCGCGCAAGACGAGGAGATCACAGTAGGCTCCCGAACCAATGATTTTTAATGCAAACGCTAGGTGAATGCGTGCCGAAAAATCCTGCAATGCCCCTCTGTTCTCAAAGAGCGTAGTATGAAGATCGGCCTCGGGTCGCATCTGCTTTTCAAGCACGTCGCGCAATAGCAGATCAAGATAAGCCGTCCCGGCGATCACTGCCCCCCGCGGAGTTTCTTTATTCACCTCAGCCATCGCTAACTCAAACCGCGCACCCGGCAAGTGCTCATGTCGCCTAATGGTCTTAATCTTTCTGGCCATCTGCCGCGACCATAATCCTAATGTGGGCTAGAGACTTGGCATCAATAGTGGACTGACGTAGTGATGCAGCTCCTGCGGGCGACTGAGGTGCTCGCTGAGGTATTTAGTAACGCGCAGGGTGAGACGGGACGCCCAAACACAAATTTCGTCCGTGAATACTGAATTCTTCGTCGCGCGAGACACCTTCGATGTCGTCTTGGATGTGCACTTTATTTCGATACCTTCTGAGCTTATGGAGCTCTTCATAAATGTCTCCTCCAAGGGCGTCCAAAACCTTGTACTTCCTCAGCACGTCAATTACCGAACTAAACTTATCGATCTTTTTCCCCTCTATTGCGGCACGATCATCTTCCGAAATGTTGGGAACTCCCTCGCGGTTATAATTCTGCGCCCTGTAGATAATTTGGGCGAGTGCGGCTTCTACTATTGAGCCAAGCTGAACCACGATCGCCTTGTTATAGACCCCCCCTTCGTTGGCTTCAGCCAACTTACGAAGCAAGTCGGCATTGAAGACGAGATTATCTCCAACCTTAAAGTCTCCGATGAAGTTGCAGGGAATTTCCTCAATTTTTATTGTCGGCCGCAAGACCTCGCGCGTGTCCGGCTTGACGACCCGGATGTGCAATTCGCGCAATTGCTTCGGCGTCGCTTCCGCGGGCGCGCCCATCATCAGATCTTCGGCGCGCTGGTTCATCGGGAACAGCACCACCTCGCGGAGATTTTCCTCGCCGCAGAGCAGCATGACGATGCGGTCGATGCCGGGCGCGATGCCGCCATGCGGCGGCGCGCCGAGCGACAGCGCATGCAGCATGCCGCCGAATTTCTGTTCCAAGAGGCTCTCGTCATAGCCGGCGATGGCAAAGGCCTTTTTCATCACATCGGGGCGATGATTGCGGATCGCGCCCGAGGACAATTCCACGCCGTTGCAGACGATGTCGTACTGGAATGGCCTTCAGCGCCAGGATTTTGTCCTGGTCGTCGGCATCGAGCGCCAAAAATTCCTCGACCGGCGCATTCGGCATCGAGAACGGATTGTGGGAGAAGTCGATCTTCTTGTCTTCCTCGTTCCATTCATACATCGGGAAATCGACGATCCAGCACAGTTCGAAGCGGTCCTTGGCGACGATCCCGAGATCCTCGCCGACCTTGGTCCGCGCCGGGCCTGCGAATTTGACGAAGGTCGAGGGCTCGCCGGCAACGAAGAACACCGCGTCGCCGTCTTTCAGGCCAAGCTGCTTACGCAAGCCTTCGGTCTTTTCCGGGCCGAGATTATTGGCGACCGGACCGCGGCCGACCACGGCGCCATTGTCGAGCGCGAAGAAGATATAGCCCAATCCCGGCTGGCCCTCGCCTTGCGCCCAGGAATTCATGCGGTCGCAAAAGGCGCGCGAGCCGCCGCCTGGCGCCGGGATCGCCCACACCGCCGCTTTCGGCGCTCGATTCCAGAATGCGCGCAAAGACCTTGAAGCCCGAGCCGCGAAAAATCTCGGATACGTCCTGCATCACGATCGGATTGCGCAGGTCCGGCTTGTCGGTGCCGTATTTGGCGAGCGCCTCGGCATAAGGAATGCGGGTGAACTTTTGCGTCACCGGCTTGCCTTCGGCAAACTCCTCGAACACCCCGCGCAACACCGGCTCGACGGCGTTAAACACGTCTTCCTGGGTGACAAAACTCATCTCGATATCGAGCTGATAGAACTCGCCGGGCGAGCGGTCGGCGCGCGCGTCCTCGTCGCGGAAGCAGGGCGCGATCTGGAAATAGCGGTCGAAGCCCGACACCATGATCAATTGCTTGAACTGCTGCGGCGCCTGCGGCAGCGCATAGAATTTTCCCGGATGGATGCGCGACGGCACCAGATAATCGCGCGCGCCTTCGGGCGACGACGCGGTCAGGATCGGCGTCTGGAATTCGAAAAAGCCCTGCTCCTTCATGCGCCGGCGGATGGAATCGATGATCGCGCCGCGCTTCATGATGTTCTTGTGCAGATGCTCGCGGCGCAGATCGAGGAAGCGGTATTTCAGGCGGGTTTCCTCGGGGTATTCCTGGTCGCCGAACACCGGCATCGGCAATTCGCCGGCCGGTCCCAGCACCTCGACCTCGCTGATATAGACCTCGATCGCGCCGGTCGGCAGGTCGGGATTTTCGGTGCCGCCCGGGCGCCGCCGCACCTTGCCGTCGACGCGGACCACCCATTCCGACCGCAGCGTTTCGGCGAGCTTGAACGCCGGACTATCCGGATCGGCGACGACCTGGGTCAGCCCGTAATGATCGCGCAGGTCGATGAACAGCACGCCGCCGTGGTCGCGAATACGGTGGCACCAGCCGGAAAGCCGGACCTCGCTGTCGATGTCGCTGTCGCGGAGCGCGCCACAGGTATGCGTGCGGTAACGGTGCATGCTCGAATCCGCCCAAACTGGGATCAAGTGGGACTAGGGAACTAGGGCTGAAAAGGTGGCGCACAAGCACATGGCGTGCGCTGATTTGTCAAGCTTGAGCGCTGCGGCGGGCGATAGCCGCCAGCACGGAATCCCGCCTCGACACGACCGCGGCAATCTGCACAACTCCCGCCCACAGGAAGAAGAAAAATGCCGCGGAAAAAGACCGCCAAAACCGTCAAGAAATCTGCCGAACCGGCCTCGATCATGACGGCCGCCGAAGCTGTCATCGCGACGCTGATCGCCCACGGGCTCGATACCGTCTACGCGCTGCCGGGCGTCCAGAACGACCTGTTGTTCGACGCGCTGTTCCGCTTCTCCGACCGGCTCCGCACCGTCCATACCCGCCATGAACAGGGCGCGGCCTATATGGCGCTCGGAGCCGCGCTTGCGACCGGCAAACCGCAGGCCTATGCGGTGGTCCCCGGTCCCGGGCTCCTCAATTCCTCGGCTGCCCTCCTCACCGCCTATTCGATGAACGCGCCGGTACTGGCGCTGATCGGCCAAATTCCCGACGCCGATATCGGCAGGCACCTCGGCCACCTGCACGAGATCCGCGACCAGGCCGGCATCATCAAACGCCTGGTCGATCATTCGGCATTGATCCGCAAACCGGCCGAGGCCGCGCGCGCCACGGCGCTGGCGATGCGGGCGATGCGCATGGGCCGGCCCGGGTCCGGCGTCGCTGCAATGCGCCATGGATGTCTGGGGCAAATCGGCGCCGGTGACGATCCCCACGCCACTGCCCCTCCCCGCGCCCAAGATCGACACCGACGCGATCCGCCGGGCGGCCAAACGCCTGGGCGCCGCAAAACGCCCACTGATCGTCTGCGGCGGCGGCGCGCAGGATGCTTCGGAAGAAGTGACCGCACTGTCCGCCATGCTGCAGGCGCCGGTGCTGGGCTATCGCCGCGGCCGCGGCGTGCTCGACAGCCGGGATCCATTGAGTGTGACCCTGCCGCTCGGCCGCGATCTTTGGGGCGAAGCCGATGTCGTCCTCGGCGTCGGCACGCGGCTTCTCACCCAGCTCCGGCAATGGGGCGTCGACCGCGAGCTTGCGATCATCCGCATCGATGCCGATCCGAGCGAGCACGCTCGCCTGCACAAACCGGCCGTGGCGTTGACCGGCGACGCGAAACCTATTCTGCAGCACTTGCTCGCCGAACTACCCGGGCATAATGCCAAGCGCACCTCACGCAAGGCCGAGCTCACGGAGCGGCAGGCGGCGTGGCGCAAGCGGCTCCAAAAACTCGCGCCGCAGATCGGCTATCTGGACGCGATCCGCGCCGAATTGCCGGAGGACGGGATTTTTGTCGACGAGGTCACGCAGCTCGGTTTTGCGGCGCGGCTCGCTTTCCCGGTCTACAAGCCGCGCACCTTCATCTCGCCGGGCTATCAGGACAATCTGGGCTGGGGCTTTGCCACCGCGCTCGGCGCGCAGGACGCAAGGCGCGACGTGCCGGTGGTGTCGATCTCCGGCGACGGCGGCTTCATGTTCACGGCGAACGAAATGGCGACCGCGATGCGGCACCGCATTCCGCTCGTCGCGGTGGTCTTCAACGACGGCGCCTTCGGCAATGTGCGGCGCATTCAACAAGAAAGTTACGGCAATCGCCTGATCGGCAGCGACCTCGCCAATCCCGATTTCGTTGCCTTCGCGAGAAGCTTTGGCGCCGAAGCCGCGCGCGTCACGAGCCCCCAAGACCTGCGCTCGGCACTGCGGCGCGCCTTCGCCCACCGCGACGGCCCCACCCTCATCGAAGTCCCAGTGGGCGCGATGCCGAGCCCCTGGGAGTTCATTCACATGGGCAAAATCCGTGGCAAATGAAGCAATTTCAACGTGTCCGCCGGCCGTTTCGGCCCTTGCCATGCCGGCGTCATCTGAACGACACTCCGAGCCTAAAATGGCGTCCGATTCCGTAACCACCGCTTCAGTGCAGCCGATCGCGACGACGTCCGAGCTCGCCGACGTCTGCCGGCGCATGGCCAAATTTCCCTTTGTCACCGTCGACACCGAATTCCTGCGCGAGACGACCTATTACCCGCTGCTGTGCGTCGCCCAGATGGCTTCGCCCGACGAGGCCGTCGTCGTCGACGCGCTCGCTCCCGGCATCGACCTTGCGCCGTTCTTCGATTTGATGGCCGACGACAAAGTCATGAAAGTGTTTCATGCGGCGCGCCAGGACATCGAAATCGTCTGGCATGCGGCCGAGCTTATTCCGCATCCGATCTTCGACACCCAGGTCGCCGCCATGGTGCTCGGCTATGGCGACTCGATCTCCTACGACCAGCTGGTGCAGCGCATCACCGGCGATGCGCTCGACAAATCGCATCGCTTCACCGACTGGACCCGCCGGCCGCTGTCGGACGCGCAACTGCGCTACGCGATTTCCGACGTCACGCATTTGCGCGACGTCTACACGGCCCTCCTCGAAGACTTGAAACGCCGCGACCGCGCCAATTGGGTCGAGGACGAGATGCGGATCCTGACCTCGCCCGAAACCTATCGGATGGAGCCGGACAACGCCTGGCAGCGGCTGAAGACGCGGGTGCGCAAGCCTAAGGAGCTTGCGGTGCTGATCGAGGTCGCGGCCTGGCGCGAACGCGAGGCGCAGTCGCGCGACGTGCCGCGCTCGCGCGTCCTGAAAGACGAGGTGATCGGCGACATCGCCGTGCAGGGACCGACGACGATCGAAAAGCTCAAGAACCTGCGCTCTCTGCCCAAGGGCTTTGAGCGCTCGCGCTGGGGCGAAGCCATCGTCGCCGCGGTCAACCGCGGCCTCGAGCGCGATGTGAAGACGCTGCCGCTGCAAACACGCAACCAGCCAGCCGTCAACGGCGCCGCTGTCGTCGAACTCCTGAAAGTTCTGCTGCGGATGATCTCAGAGCGCCACCACGTCGCCGCCAAGGTGCTCGCTACCGTCGACGACCTCGAACGCATCGCGGGAGACGACGAGGCGGACGTTCCTGCGCTAAATGGCTGGCGCCGCGAATTGTTCGGCGAGAAGGCGCTGGCGCTCAAGCACGGCAAGCTTGCGCTCGCGATCGAAAAGGGCCGCGTCGTGACGGTGGAGCGCGCGTAATCCCCGCGGGGTCTCAAGCGGCTACGTCGCTCGTCCCTGCGCTATCAACAAAAATGGCAAAGAACTCCAGCCGCGCTCATGGCGGCTGGGAGTTCAGTGTCGTTCCGTGTCGTCTCAGTAAGCGACGCCCAGGATGAGTGGAGCCGCCTGGTAGGTGAACGTCTGGGAACCTTGCTGTGCAATGGCGTATTTGTCGCCGCGCGCCGTGGCGGTCTGGGCAGATGCTACCGCGCTGAACGCCACCAACGCTGCTGCAGTCAAGAGCGCCAGTCTGGTCATAAGTCGTCTCCTTGATACTCACCCTGGTTATGAGTGTCGTCTCACGCGCCGCGGGTTCAACGCGGCGGCGGAAAAAAAGTTCGTCGCACCCCGCAGATAGGGTGGAACTCGCGCTCCGCCGTGAATTCTGACGGGTTAACTTCTTGGCGCTTGGAGTTCCGACGACGCCGGCAGCGCGGCGGTCGGTTTTTTGGATGATGCGTTGGGGCGCGGCGACGTTGGTCCGGGCGAGTCCGGCCGCGAGCCGGCCGGCCGCAACGTCACCACAACGGGGTTCGGCACATGATCGTAGCCGGCGCCCGTGACGGCATCGACTCCAACCCCCACCAAACCTCCCACGATGACATTGCCTGCCGTCGCCGCAACGCCGCCCGCCACGATTTGGCGGGCAACGGGAACGTCCTTCGAAGCGAATCCCGCCTTCTTGAACGTCGCGACAAACTCCTCGTTCTTTTTGATTTGCAACGTGCAAGGCGTGACGCAGGCGAGACCGTTGCTAGTGTGAACTTCGGCGCCGCTTGGCGAAGATTTGAACGCTACTTCGTCGGTCGTTCCACGAACCACCGTTGCACACCCGCCGCATAGGCACGCGAGTGCGATGATCAGCACTACTTTGTACATGACTACCCCCCATACCCATGCGGATCGTAAAACAACCGTTGCGGGATTTGCAAGAGGGACCTTGCGGCGGCGTATGACGGCAGACGGTGTTGGTAAAAGGGGCGCGGTGAGCGGAATAAATCACAAGAAAAAATTGGGTTTGAGCAAATAAGCCGAAGAGCGGCTCACCCCATCAGCACCACCGGCTCGCGCCCGATCAGCCGCGCCAGCCCGCGCAGCCGGTTGGCGATGCGCTCGCCGGCAAGCGCCGCGAATTTGCCGGGCAGCCGCAGCGCCAGGCGGTGCCGCTCGATGGCGAGCGGGGTTTCGGTCAAGCACGCCGGGCATCGCCGCGGAGATCACATAAGCAAGCCGCAGCGCCGCGCCGAGGACGCGGGCGCGGTCGAGCATGCGGCGTCGAGACCAGTTCGCGCAGCCGCGGCGACAGTTCGTCGTCCATGACCAGGCCGACATGGCGGAAGAACACCGCGAGCGCCAGATAGGCGCGGCCCGGATGATCGATCGCCGGAGAAGCCGCCATGGGCGATGATGTTGAGCGACTGCTCGCCGCGATAATCGGGATGGGCGCGCCAGCCGATATCGGCGAGGAGACACGCGGCGTGGCGCAGCCGGCGCTCCTCGCCGGTTTCCTCGAGGCCGGACGACGCCATGAAGCGGTCGGTCCAGCCGATCAGTTCCTCGCCGTGGCGCGGCGAGCGCGAGCGCAGCTGGTTGAGATGGCGCGCCGCCTCGATCAGCGCGTCCTTCTCCTTGTCTTTTTTCTTCAGCAGCGAATAGAGCAGGCCTTCGCGCACGCCGAGCGCGGAGAACACCACCTGCCGCGGCTTGCCGATGCGCAGAATGTGTTCGAGCACGAGCGCCGCATAAGGCAAGAGCGGCCGCCGCGCATTGTTGACCACCTCGATATTCGACAGCGTATCGACGTCGACGCGGTGAACGAGCCGCGCGAATTCAAGCGCTTCGTCGGCGGGGATGGCGTAGCCGTGCATGACGTGCAGCGGATAGCCGGTCTGCCACATGTGCAGCCGCGCCAGCGATCGCCACGTGCCGCCGACGGCGTAAAAGTTGCGGTCCGGCGCAAGCCTTGCAGCAGCGGCAGGCCGTCGAGCGACTTTCTTGACGAACTTCTCGGCCTTCTTCACCGACTTCGCCGAAATATCGGCGAGCGCCAGGCCGCCGAGCGGGCGGGTCAGGCCGTTGCCGCGCGCGCGTGCCGCGGACATCGACCAGTTCCAGCGAGCCGCCGCCGAGATCGCCGACGACGCCGTCGGCGCGATGCACGCCGGAAATGACGCCGAGCGCGGTGAGTTCGGCCTCGCGCGCGCCCGACAGCACGTCGATGTCGACGCCGATGGTGCGCTCGGCGAGCTTGATGAAAGCCGGGCCGTTCTTGGCGTCGCGGCAGGCCGCCGTGGCAATGGCGAGGGTCTTGCTTCACGCCCATGGTCCGGCACAGCGCGCGAAAACGCTTGAGCGTCGCCAGCGCATGCTGCACGGCGTCGGCGGCGAGGAGCCGCGTCGTCTGCACTTCGCGGCCGAGCCCGCACAACGCCTTTTCGTTGAACAGCTCGGTCGGGCTGCGGGTGAGCGCC
Source organism: uncultured Alphaproteobacteria bacterium (assembly GCA_963696555.1). Lineage (GTDB taxonomy): Bacteria > Pseudomonadota > Alphaproteobacteria > Rhizobiales > Xanthobacteraceae > BOG-931. The sequence continues at coordinate 38,787 of CAVOKR010000030.1, forward strand.
TTCATAGACGACAAGGCGCACCGAATTCGAGCCGATGTCGACGACGGCGATCGGCGGACCGTGGTCGAGCCGTCCCTGGGCGTCGGATTTCGCTTTGCTCATCGATCGGATCAAACCAGTCGAATAAGCGGGCCACCATGCGCAGCATCGTCGTGCGTTACCGGCCCGTCAGTTTCGGCCGCGGATCGTAAACGCATGCGATGTCGCGGAGCACTCGCCAAGGGTCTCGCTGCGTTGGGCCCGGCGCGGCAGCGATCGTTCACCCTACGCGATTCGGCGGCAATTCACATTCGCTCCGGCCGATGACGCAAGCGCGGGAATGGTATCCTTGGGCGACTTGCCGCGGCCGGACAGGCTCGGATTGGTCATGAAATAAGTGGTGGAATTGAAGACTTCCTCGCCCTGGCGCGGCTCGATGCGCGACGACGAGCCGTCGGCGAGAAGCTGCCAGCTCTGCTCGTTGTCCTTCAGATTGGCGACCATGATCTGATCGAGCACCTGCTCGTGCACGGTGGGATTGAGGATCGGGCACAGCACCTCGACCCGGCGGTCGAGATTGCGCGGCATCATGTCGGCCGACGAAATATAGATCGCGGCCTTGGCATGCGGCAGGCCGTGGCCCGGCGCCGAAGCAGTAAATGCGGCCGTGTTCGAGGAAGCGGCCGACGATGGATTTGACGCGGATATTCTCGGACAAGCCCGGCACGCCGGGCCGCAGGCAGCAGATGCCGCGCACCACGAGATCGATCGGCACGCCGGCGCTCGAGGCCCTGTAGAGCGCATCGATGATGTCGGGATCGACCAGCGAATTCATCTTCATCCAGATCGCCGCCGGCCGGCCGGCCTTGGCGTTGGCGATCTCCTCGTCGATATGATCGATGGATGCGCTTGCGCAGCGACAGCGGCGACACCGCCATGCGCTCGAGCTCGGCCGGTTCGGCATAGCCGGTGACGAAGTTGAAGATGCGGGCGACGTCGCGCGCGATCACGGGATCGCAGGTGAAGAACGACAGGTCGGTGTAAATGCGCGCCGTCACCGGATGATAATTGCCGGTGCCGACATGCACATAGGAGGCAAGCGATGTGCCCTCGCGGCGCACCACCAGCGACAGCTTGGCGTGGGTCTTGAGCTCGATGAAGCCGAACACGACCTGCACGCCGGCGCGTTCGAGGTCGCGCGCCCAGCGGATATTGGCTTCCTCGTCGAAGCGCGCCTTCAATTCGACCAGCGCGGTGACCGATTTGCCGGCTTCGGCGGCCTCGGCCAGCGCCTTGATGATCGGCGAATTCGGCCGAGGTGCGATAGAGCGTCTGTTTGATCGCGACGACGTCCGGATCGCGCGCCGCCTGCTGCAGGAAATTCACCACCACGTCGAACGATTCGTAGGGATGGTGGACGATGAGATCCTTCTGCCGGATCGCGGCGAAGCAATCGCCGCCGTGGTCGCGCACGCGGCCGGGATAGCGCGGCGCATAGGGCACGAATTCGAGATCGGGCCGGTCGAGATTGGCGATCTGGCCCATCTCGTTGAGCGCGAGCACGCCGTCGACGCTGAACACGCTGTCGTCGGTGGCGCCGAGCGCCCGCTGCACGAAGCGCCGCAACTCGACCGGCATCGTCGCCTCGATGTCGAGCCGGATGACGGTGCCGCGGCGGCGGCGCTTCAGCGCGGTCTCGAACAGCCGCACCAGGTCTTCGGCTTCTTCCTCGATTTCGACTTCGGAATCGCGGATGACGCGAAAGGCGCCGAGTCCCTTGACCACATAGCCGGGAAACAGCTTGCCGATGAACAGGCTCGTGGCGCCTTCGATCGAGATCAGCCGCACCTTGCCGCCGTCGCCCGACTGCGGCAGGCGCACGAAGCGCTCGATGCGGTTCGGCATGCGGATCAGCGCGTTCATCGCCCTGCCGTCCTTGGCGCGGGCGAGCTGCAAGGTGATGGTGAAGCCGAGATTGGGAATGAACGGAAACGGATGCGCCGGATCGACGGCGAGCGGCGTCAGCAGCGGAAAGACGTGGCCCAGGAAATAGTCCTCGAGCCAGGTCTTCTCGGGTTTGGTGACATCAGGACCATCGACCAGGACGATGCCGGCATCGGCGAGCAAGGCGCGGAGCTTGCGCCATTGCGCCTGCTGATCTTCGACCAGGACCGACACGGCTTCGGCGATGCGGGCGAGCTGCTCGGCCGGCGTCAAACCCTCCGGGCTTCTGGTGTTGATGCCCTCGCGCACCTGCGCGCCGAGACCGGCGACGCGCACCATGAAGAACTCGTCGAGATTGTTGGCGGAGATCGACAGGAATTTCAGCCGCTCGAGCAGCGGATTTCTGCGATTGGCCGATTCGTCGAGCACGCGGCGATTGAAGTTGAGCCACGATAGCTCGCGGTTGATGAAACGGTCCGGGCTGCCGACCAGCTCCGGATCAGCGCGATGCGGAACCGATTCGTGCGGCGGCAGCGCCGCAAGCTGCGGGACGGCATCGGATTTCCCTGCAAGAGCAGTGGCTTGGCCGATCTCGGCCACGACCGATTGCTGTTCCTCGAGCGCCAGATTTGCCACTTTTGTCACAATTTGATGACGGATGCCTTGCTGAGATAAGGCGGTCCGGGGCCGCGCCGTCAAGGCCGCGCAATTCGGCATCAAGGAATAAACTAAATCGAGGCTTGCGCGGGGCCATTAACCCGCGTCGCGAAACATTTCCGCCGCCAAGGCCCGGCTCGGCGCACGGCCCTGCCGCAACGCCTCCTTGTCCAACGCGATGACGGCGCCGCGCGCCGCCGCGAACGACCGCTCGATATGGGTCGACAGATAGCGCACAACGGCCTCGTCGAGTACGCAGCTGGCGGTCGGCGGCAAGTTTCACCATGAGGCCGCGCAGCATCGCGTCGTCGGGCGGCTCGAGCGTCACGACCGGAAGCGCCCGCAGCCGCGACACCAGATCGGGAATTGCCACCGGCCACAAAGTGCGGCGCGGTGCGCGCGGTGAAGAGCAAGATAAGCTTCCTCCTCGCGCGCCAGATTGATGAGGTGGAACAGCGCCCGCTCCTCGACCGCAGCCGCGGCGTCTTCAACCACCAAGGCGCCGGTCGCGAGCGACGCCGGAATGTCGGCCTCGGCGAGCGCATGCGCCGAAATCACCCGCGCGCCCGCCGCCGCCGCCCAGATCGTCGCCAAATGCGTTTTGCCGGAGCCTTCCGGCCCGATCAGCGCGATGGCGCGCGCCGGCCAGTCCGGCCAGGAATCGATCAGCGCCAAGCGCGTCCGCGTTGCCCGGACCCGCCAGAAAATCGTCTCGCGCAAAGCTTTCGGCGTGATCGAGCGCGAGCGCAAGCTGGCGCGGGCGTGAGGAGATGGCACTGAACGACGACACTGCGGGGCGCCTCGGCGATTAGGAGGACGGAACACCGGTATAGAACGGGCTTTCCAGATAACGCCCGATGGCGAACCGGATCAGCACGCCGGCCGCCGCGGCCAGCGGCACGGCAAGCAACAATCCGACGAAGCCGAACAGATAGCCGAACGCGAACAGCGCGAACATCAGCCAAACCGGATGCAGGCCGACGCTATGGCCGACCAAAAATCGGCGACATCAGATTGCTTTCGAGGAACTGGCCGACGAGAACGACGCCGGCGACAATGGGAATACTGGTCCAATCCGGAAAGAATTGCGCCAGCGCCACGGCGAGCGACAGCACCAGCGCCGTCAACGAGCCGACATAGGGAATAAAGCTGATCAACCCCGAGACGACGCCGATCAGCAAGCCGAAGTTCAAGCCGGCCAAGGTGAGCCCGATGGCATAGTAGGAACCGAGGATGACGCAGACGCCCGATTGGCCCCGCATGTAGGCCGAGATCGTGCGCATCGATCTCGCGCCCGAGCTTGCGCACCGTGTCGCGCTGCGGCAACGGAATCAAGTGGTCGACGGTGCTCACCATCCGATCCCAATCGCAGATCAAGTAGAAGGCGACGACGGGCGTAATGATCACCAGCGAAAAGATCGAGATCAGCGCGCGGCTCTTGGTCCACAGCGAACTGAGAAATCCGGTCACATAGCCGAGCGCCTGATTCATCAGGTCGCTGACCGCCTTGTCGGAACCGGCGAGGTTGTCGCCGACCATGGTTTTTATCCATGGGTGATTGGCGTCGCTCACCATGGCTTGGATGCGCAAGGCATAGTCCGGAGCGTGGGCGATAAAGGCCGCAAATTGTCGCGATCAGCACCGGCGCAATCAGCAGCACGAGCGTGGTGAAGGCGACGACAAAGCCGCCCAGAATAAGCAGCGCCGCGATGAGCCGGCTCATGCCGCGCTTGGTGAGCTGCTTGGCCAGCGGGTCGAGCAGATAAGCGATCACCATGCCGAGAACGAACGGCAGCAGGATGGGCTTCAACAGCCAAAGCAGGATGACCAGCGCGAGAAGTGCGACGAGCCAGAACACCACGTTGCGCTGGAATTGCATGTCGCGCCCTGTCCCTGGCCGCCGTCAGTGCCCAGCGCCGAACGAATTCATGTGGCGTACCCACTCCGCGAGATAGAAGGCGACCGAGAGTAGCGTCAAGACCGCAACCAGCGCCATCAGGATTTCCGACCCGATGACGGATTGGAATCCGAAGCCTTGTTCGGCGAGCACCCATCCGGCGAGGAGAATTTGCGCGACCGTATTGGCTTTCGAGACCATCAAAGGCTTGATCGGCATCGGCTTGCCGACGAGCCACGACAGCATGAAGGCGCTGATGATCATGATGTCGCGCGAAACAACGAGAATGACGAGAAAAATCGGGAGCGCGCCGGCGACCCCGAGCGAGACATAGATCGACACGATCAAGCGCCTTGTCGGCCAAGGGATCGAGATAGGCTCCAAGCTCACTCGCCATATGGAAGCGCTTGGCGAGAAAACCGTCGACGCCGTCGCTGATGCCGGCGGCCAGGAACAAGAGGAACGCGATGCGCATCTGCCCCGACGTGATCGCCCAGACGACGATCGGCACCAACAGGATGCGGCCGAGCGTAATAAGATTTGGGATACTCAAAACCTGGCCCCGGCTTGCAGCACGCTATTATCGGAACATTCTGCGTTCCCGCGCGCCGTCATTAGGCCCGCAATATACCGGCACCCGCGTGCTTGCACACCTTGCGATTCCGACGTAGCAGGGGCCGGCACTTTTCCCCCAGCTGGGGCGGATTCTCAAGCGATTCGGTGGCTTTCGTGGATGAAGGGCGCTACGCGGCGGCCGGTGTCGATATCGATGCCGGTAATCGCATGGTGGAATTGATAAAGCCGCTGGTGCGCGGCACGGCGCGCCCGGGCGCGGATGCGGAAATCGGCGGATTTGGCGGGCTCTTCGATCTCAAGGCGGCGGGATTCTCGGATCCGATCCTGGTTGCGGCCAACGACGGGGTGGGCACCAAGGTCAAGATCGCTGTCGAAACCTCCCGTCACGACACCATCGGCATCGACCTTGTCGCCATGTCGGTCAACGACCTCGTGGTCCAGGGCGCGGAGCCGCTGTTCTTTCTCGACTATTTCGCCTGCGGCAAGCTCGACCCTGTGGTGGGGGCAGCCGTCGTGAAAGGCATCGCGGCCGGCCTGCCGCGAGGCCGGCTGCGCGCTGATCGGCGGCGAGACGGCGGAAATGCCCGGCGTCTATCATGGCGGCGATTACGATCTCGCCGGATTTGCGGTGGGCGCCGTCGGGCGCAAGGACCTCTTGCCGCGCGCGGATATCAAGACAGGCGACGTCGTCTTCGGCCTCGCCTCGACCGGCGTGCATTCGAACGGCTTCTCGCTGGTGCGCCGCATTGCAGCGAGTGCCGGCCTCAAGTGGGAGGATCCGGCGCCGTTCGATCCGTCGCGCAGTCTCGGCGAGGCGCTGCTCACGCCGACGCGGCTTTACGTGCGATCCTGTCTCGCCGCGATGCGCAAGACGCGGGCTGTGAAGGCTTTGGCGCATATCACCGGTGGCGGCTTTGTCGACAACATTCCGCGCGTGTTGCCGCCGGGACTTGCCGTGTCGCTCGATCTCGGCCGCGTTCCGGTTCTGCCGGTGTTCAAATGGCTCGCCGCGGCCGGCGCCATCGACGTCCCTGAAATGCTGCGCACCTTCAACTGCGGCATCGGCATGATCGCCGTGCTCGATCCGGCCGGCGCCGATGATGCAGCCGCGGAATTCGCCGCCAACGGCGAGACGGTGCTGCGGCTTGGCGAGGTCGTGACCGCGACCGGCAGCGCCGCCGTCGGCTTTCGCGGACACCTCGATCTGTCGCGGTGAGCGCGATGCCGAAGAAGCGCGTCGCCGTGCTCATTTCCGGACGCGGCTCGAACATGGCGGCGCTGATCGAGGCGGCCCGGAGCGAAGATTATCCAGCCGAGATTGTATTGGTAGTATCGAACGAGCCGAGCGCGCTAGGGCTCGCGCACGCGCGCGACGCAGGCATTGCGACCACTATCGTCGATCATCGGCCGTTCGGCAAAAACCGCGAAGCCTTCGAACGCGCGCTCGATGCCGAATTCGTAGCGCATCGCATCGACATCGTGTGCCTTGCCGGCTTCATGCGGCTTTTGACGCCGTGGTTCGTCACGCGTTGGAGCGGTCGCATGCTCAACATTCATCCGGCGCTGCTGCCGCAATTCAAGGGACTGCATACCCACCGCCGGGCGCTCGAAGCCGGCGTGACGCGGCACGGCGCCACCGTCCACTTCGTCGCCGCCGAGATGGATTCAGGCCGGATCATTGCTGCAGGATTCGGTGCCGGTGCTCGAAGGCGACACCGAAGCGACGCTGGCCGAGCGCGTATTGGAGCTCGAGCACCGGCTTTATCCGCAGGCCTTGCGGCTCGTGGCCGAAGGCCTCGAGCATGATCCCGAAAAGTGGAAACCGGTTTTCGGATAAGATCATGCTCAAACCAAAAACCTACACCTTGATCCGATTCGACTGAATCGGATCAAGGTTTAGGCGGAGCGCAATAAAAAACCCCCGGACGCAAGCCGGGGGCTACGAGATTCCGAAGCGGAACCGTCTTACGCAACCTTCAGATTTTCTGCCGAGGTTCTACCGCGGTTGGTGACAAGCTCGAATTCAACCTCCTGTCCGTCATTGAGCGTGCGCAGTCCGGCACGTTCGACGGCGGAGATATGAACGAACACGTCCTTGTCGCCGCCGGATGGCTTGATGAACCCGTAGCCTTTCGTTGGATTAAACCACTTGACGGTGCCTTTCTGCATCGTCTGTCTCCTGATTCATTCCAGATGTCGGTGAAGACGCGCGCCACAACCTCTGCACTTGCGTGCGGTTGTCGAGGCTCGCGCCACAAACCAGATTTTGGGGGAAGTCCGAAACGGGGAAGTCCAATGCGAAATCGTCAGCAAGACAACACCTAAGACAGCACCGGCTCGATGGCCAAAATCCGATTGCGCAGCGAGGAAGCCGCAAAAATGCGGCGCAACCATGGCTCCGAAATCGTGTTATCGGCGCGGCTTCTCACCCGCGGCGGCAACCGCAAGTCTGGCGTCGTCAAGTCTGGCGTCGTCAGGTCTGGCGTCGTGCAGGCTCCGCCACAGTCCGCCGGCGCCGACGGCGAGCAGCGCACCTGCACCCGCTGCGGCGAATTCTATTTGCTGCGTCAACGTCGCGCCGAATGCCGACGTCAGATGCGCGATCACGGCGGGATCGGTGGCGACGACTTCGCCCGCGATCCAGCCGAGCAGCGCCGAGCCCGCCCATACCAGGATCGGAAAACGGTCGATCAGGGTCACGATCAGCGCGGCGCCGACGGTGATCAACGGAATGGAGACGACAAGCCCGATCGCGAGCAGCAAGAGATTGCCCTCGGCGATCGCCGCGATGGCGATGACATTGTCGAGGCTCATGACGATGTCGGCGATCGCAATCAGCGCCACGGCGCGCCACAGATGGACCACCGCTTGGGTCTCGTCGCGATCCGGCTCTACGGGCACGATCAGCTTGGCGGCGACAAAAAACAGCGCCGCCCCGCCGCCGAGCTTGAGATAGGGCAACAGCATCAACCGCGCGAACACGCCGACGAAAACGATGCGGAGAATAACGGCCACAGCGGCGCCGAGGATTATGCCCCAGCGGCGTTGCGGCGGCGGCAGGCCGCGGCAGGCCATCGCGATGACGACGGCATTGTCGCCGGACAATAAAAGATTGACGAAAATGATTTGCAGCACGGCGAACCAAAACGCCGTGTAACTCAATTGCCCAATGCTCGCATCGATCCAATCGTGCCACGGAGCCGGATTTACGAGTTGTGCGATCACATGCACGAGGCTTGGCCTCAGCCGACGATCTCATTGCCGGAGAAAAACTGCGCGATTTCCTTCTCGGCGGTGTCGGCGGCATCCGAACCGTGCACCGAGTTTTCGCCGATCGATTGCGCATGGGCCTTGCGGATCGTGTCCGGCGCGGCCTTGGCCGGATCGGTCGCGCCCATCAGATCGCGATACGCCGCAACGGCGTTGTCGCCTTCCAGCACCTGCACGACGACCGGACCTGAAATCATGAAGTCGACGAGCTCACCGAAAAACGGCCGCGCGCGATGAACCGCGTAGAACGTCTCGGCTTGTTCGCGGCTCATCCGAATGCGTTTTTGCGCCACGATGCGCAGGCCCGATTTTTCGATCATCGCGTTGATGCGCGCCCGTCAGATTGCGGGCGGTGGCATCCGGCTTGATGATCGAAAATGTACGCTCGATCGTCATCAACTCGTCCTTTGTGAAGAGAAAATTTTGCGATGGCAAAAGCGGTGCGGAACCGCGCCGGGCTTATAGCCTCCGAGCACCATCCCGGCAAGCGCAGGGGTCCGGTCCAAGCGCGGGCGATGAATGCTTCGTGAACGAGCCGCCGTTCGCACATTCAGCTAGATAAATCCGCGCTAAATCCCGGCGTCAGCGCCGGTTCAGGCGGCGTCGTTAAAATTCGGACCATGAACCGAAAGGCCATCCGGCCTGACTAACACACGACGACACACAACAGGCGTCAAACCAAGGAGATCTCACATGCTGCGCAAGACATTCCTGGCGCTCGCCACTTGCGTCACGCTCGGTGCCGCGGCGCTTGCCCCGACGGCTGCTTCCGCGCACTGGGGCGGATGGCACGGCGGCTGGCATGGTGGCTGGCATGGTGGCTGGCATGGCGGCTGGGGCTATCGGCCGATCGTCCGCGTCTATGGCGGCCCCGTCTACGCGGGCTGCATGGTGCGGCGCTGGGTCTATACGCCTTACGGACCCGCACTGCGCTGGGTCAACCGCTGCTATTGATCCGGCCCGGACGCGATACTCGCTGACCCCGGTCTCGGCGAGGCCGGGGGCAGGCGTTTGCCGAGGGCATCGGACAAGCGCGGACCGACCGCTGTTCAGGTAGGATTGCTATTCGTTTGCGGCTTCGTCGATTTCGAGGCCTTCTTCTTTTCCGGCGGGGGCGCTGGATTTGATGCCTGCGCGGCGCGATCCATTTCGGTCAACGTCCCGCGCTCGAAGCGGTAGAGACCCGGCCGCGGGCCCGCGTTGAAGGTCAGGACAGCGGTGCGATCGCCATTCGGATTCTGGCCGATTTGAACGCTGCTCGGCTGACCGGCGCGCAAGACGACGTCGCATTCGTTCATGCCGAGTGCGATGCCGCCGCCGAGCAAGCGAGCCCGGCGTCGGGCGGCGGGCGCCGGCGTTCGGCGTTGCCCGGAGCATTCGCGGGCGGTTGCGCGCCGCGCCGGGCAGCCGCCATTGGCGTCGACCAGATCGTTCGGCGTCACCGGACGCTGGCGCTGCTTGGTCTCCGCCAGTTCGGAAAAGGTGTAGCCGCCGGCGTTGCGCCCCGCTGACGTCGAGTGGCTTGGCAAACCAGTTTTGGCTGGTGTCGAAATCGACATTGGCGCATCCGCCAAGCGCAGCGGTCGAGCGCCAGCGCCGCCGATCACGCCGGACCGATTAAATCGAAACTGCACCCGGATCCCCTGAACCTCGTCCTGCGCAATGGATGCGCCGGTTTGTGGTGCGATGATGGCACAGCACCGCGCCCTATATCAGCCTGATTTCGCCCCTAATCGGCAGTCTAGCCGAGCCAGAGAATGAACATGGTAAAGACCAAAAATATCGTCAAAACAACGCTTTATGGCTGCCAAAGGATAAATGCGCCGTGGATTCGGCAATTTGTGATGGAGATCACCGACGGATTGGGAAGCGCCCGCGATTCTAAACTGTCATAATCCAGGGGCGATTTCGCCAAGCCGGGAGTGTTCATGCATTTGCAATTTGTCGGCTGCGGCGACGCCTTCGGCTCCGGCGGACGGTTCAACACTTGCTTCCATCTGGTCGGACGGGATTTCAATGCGCTGATCGATTGCGGCGCCACCTCCATGGTGGCGCTGAACAGGCTTGCGATCAGCTGCAACGACATCGGCATCATCCTGATCTCGCATTTTCACGCCGATCATATCGGCGGACTGCCGTTCTTCCTTCTGAATGCGAATTACGTTCTCAAGCGCCGGCAGCCGCTCACGATCGTCGGGCCGCCCGGCCTGAAATCGCGCTTCGCGGGCGTGATGGAGAACGCCTTTCCCGGGCACCAAGTCGCTGGAATTGTCTTTCCCGCTCGACGCTTCAGGAATTGGAGATCGGCCAGCGCAGCCAGATCGGTCCGCTGCAAGTCACGCCGTTCCACGTCGTGCATGACGATCGCGCCGGGCCCTGCCTCGGCTTCCGCATCGAGGCGGAAGGCAAGGTCATCGCATTCTCCGGCGATACCGAATGGACCGACACGCTGATCGACGTCGGCCGCGCCGCCGACCTGTTCATCTGTGAAGCCTATACTCGCGACAAGCCGATCAAGAGCCACATGGCGCTGAGTACGTTGGAACAGCATCTCGATCAGATCCGTCCGAAGCGCCTGATCCTCACGCATATGAGCGACGACATGCTGGCGCGCCGCGGCGAACTGACACACGAAACCGCCGAAGACGGGATGATCGTCGAAGCTCTAGGCATAAGATCGCCGGACGCCATCAAGCGCCGAGAGCCGCCTCGATCGCTTTGAGCGCGGCATCTGCCTTCGAACCGTCGGGACCGCCGGCCTGCGCCATATCGGGCCGGCCGCCGCCGCCTTTGCCGCCGAGCACCTCGGCCGCCTTGCGCACGAGGTCGACGGCGTTGAATCGTGCGACGAGATCGCTCGTGACGCCGACCACGACGCCGGCTTTGCCGTCCCCGGTAACGCCGACAATGGCGACGATGCCGGAGCCGACTTTCTTCTTGCCCTCGTCGGCGAGGCTGCGCAGGTCCTTGAGATCGATGCCTTCGACCGCGCGCGCCATCAGCTTCACGTCGCCGATGCTGCGCACGCCATCGGCGCCGTCGCTTTTGCCGCCACCGTCCGCTCCGCCCGACGTGCCACCGAGACATGCCACCGGACATGGCGAGTTTCTTTTTGACGTCGGACAATTCGCGTTCGAGTTTCTTGCGATCGTCAAGCACAGTCTTGGTGCGCGCCGCGACTTCGGCCACCGGGGCCCGCAATTCGTCGGCAATCTCGCGCAGACTGCTTTTGAATTTGTTGAGTTCGTGCCGCGCGGCGGTGCCGGTGATGCGCTTCGATCCGGCGCACGCCGGACGCCACCCCGCTGTCGCCGACCACCGAAATAATGCCGATGTCGCCGGTGCGCCGCACATGCGTCCCGCCGCACAACTCGACCGACCAGCCCATGGTGTTGCCGCTGCCCTCCCCCATGGCGACGACGCGCACCTCGTCGCCGTATTTCTCGCCGAACAGCGCGCGCGCACCGGAGGCCCGGGCATCGTCAAGCGGCATCACCCGCGTCGTCACCGGCGAATTCTGCAACACCAAGTCGTTGGCGATATCTTCGACGCGCGCGACTTCGTCGCTCGACATCGGTTTCGGATGCGAGAAATCGAAGCGCAGCCGGTCGGGCGCGACCAGCGAGCCCTTCTGCGCGACGTGATCGCCGAGCACCTGGCGAAGCGCCTCGTGCAGCAGATGGGTCGCCGAATGATTTTTGCGGATGGCGCCGCGCCGGCCGTGATCGACGTCGAGCGCCAGCGCCGTGCCCGGCGTCAGCGTGCCTTCCTCGACGGTGCCGATATGCACGAACAGATCGCCGAGATGTTTTTGCGTGTCGGTGACTTTGAACCGCACGCCATCGCCCGTCATGATGCCGGTATCGCCGACCTGGCCGCCGGACTCGCCGTAGAACGGCGTCTGGTTGAGGACGACGGTGCCGCTCTCGCCCTTGTTGAGCGCCGCGACTTCCTTGCCGTCGCGCACCAGCGCCGCGACGACGCCCGCGGCGCTTTCGGTCTCGTAGCCGAGAAATTCCGTGGCGCCGAGTTTTTCGCGCAGGCCGAACCACACCGCTTCGTCGGCCGCTTCGCCGGAGCCCGCCCAAGAGGCGCGCGCTTTCTTGCGCTGCTCTTCCATGGCGTCGGTGAAAGCCGCGATATCGACGCCGATGCCGCGCGATCGCAGCGCGTCCTGCGTCAGGTCGAGCGGAAAGCCGTAGGTGTCATAGAGCGTGAACGCCGTCACGCCGTCGAACATGTCGCCCTTCTTGAGCGACTTCGACGCCTCGTCGAGGATCGCAAGCCCGCGTTCGAGCGTGCGGCGGAAACGGATTTCTTCGATCTTCAAGCGTCTCGGTGATCAGCGCGTCGGCGCGATGCAATTCCGGATAGGCCTGGCCCATCTCGCGCACCAGCACCGGCACGAGCCGCCACAGCAGCGGCTCCTTGGCGCCGAGCAATTCGGCATGCCGCATGGCCCGGCGCATGATGCGGCGAAGCACATAGCCGCGGCCCTCGTTCGACGGCAGCACGCCGTCGGCGATCAGGAATGACGCTCGCGCGCAGATGATCGGCGATGACGCGGTGCGAGGCTTTCTGCTCGCCATCGGGCTTGACGCGGGTGAGATCGGCGACCGCATCAATCAGCGCGCGAAAGAGATCGATCTGGTAATTATCGTGCGTGCCCTGGAGCACGGCCGCCATGCGCTCGATGCCCATGCCGGTATCGATCGACGGCCGCGGCAGGTCGACCCGCTTGCCGTCCGGCAAGCTGCTCGTATTGCATGAATACGAGGTTCCAGATTTCGACAAAGCGGTCGCCTTCGGCCTCGGGCGTGCCGGGCGGGCCGCCCCAGATCTTGTCGCCGTGATCGTAGAAAATCTCCGAGCACGGTCCGCACGGGCCGGTGTCGCCCATGGCCCAGAAATTGTCGCTGCCGGCGATGCGGAGAATTCTGCTCTCGGGCAGGCCCGCGATCTTCTTCCACAGCCGGAACGCCTCGTCGTCGTCGATATAGACGGTCGCGGTCAGCTTATCGGCCGGGACGCCGTATTCCTTGGTGATCAGATTCCAGGCAAGCTCGATGGCGCGTTCCTTGAAATAATCGCCGAACGAGAAATTGCCGAGCATCTCGAAAAACGTGTGATGCCGCGCCGTGTAGCCGACATTGTCGAGATCGTTGTGCTTGCCGCCGGCGCGCACGCATTTCTGCGCCGTGACGGCGCGCGAATAGGGCCGCTTTTCGAGGCCGGTAAAGACGTTCTTGAACTGCACCATGCCGGCATTGGTGAACATCAGCGTCGGGTCGTTGCGCGGCACGAGCGGCGAGACGGCACGATTTCGTGCCCCTCGCGCGCGAAATAGCCGAGGAAGGCCGACCTGATATCGTTGACGCCGGTCATGGTGGGGCAACTCTCTAACCAGACGCTGCTTTCCTGTCCAGGAAAGCGAAGTCCAAAGCGACATTTAACGGCGGAATTGATGTGCCGCCGCAAAGCATATAAGCGCTGTGGCAATGAACGAGCAGAGTCAGTACCCCCCTCCCCCGCACTCTGCAAGACCGGTTGCGCCAAGGCCGCTTCGTCATGACCGCGGAGCTGGCGCCGCCGGTGTCGTGCGATGCCGACGAGCTGTTGCGCAAGGCCGCAGGCGCTCAAGGGCCTGGCCGACGCGGTCAATGTCACCGACGGCGCCGGCGCCCGCGCCCATATGGCGGCGCTCGCGGCGGCGACGCCTCCTGATCGAGCGCCGGCATCGAGCCGATCCTGCAGATCACCTGCCGCGACAAGAACCGCATCGCGCTGCAGAGCGAGCTGATGGGCGCCGCCGCGCTCGGCATCCAGCAACCTCCTGATCCTCACCGGCGACGACCCGAAGGCCGGCGATCAGCCCGACACCAAGCCGGTGTTCGACGTCGATTCGAAGACCCTGATCGAGACCGCGCGGCGGCTGCGCGACGAGGGCACGCTGCCCACCGGCCGCAAGGTCGCGGGCAAAGCCGCCTTCTTCATCGGCGCGGCCGATATGCCGATCGATCCGCCGGCCGGCTGGCAGCCGAATGCGCTCCTCGGCAAGGTCAAAGCCGGCGCGCAATTCGTGCAGACGCAGTTCTGCATGGACGCCGGCGTCGTGCGCCGCTATGTCGGCGCGCTCGAACAGGCCGGCATCACCAAGCAGCTTGCCATTCTCATCGGCGTCAATCCGCTGCGCTCGGCGAAATCCGCCGCCTGGATGAAAAGCCACCTCTTCGGCACCATCATTCCCGATGCCTTCATCGAGCGCATGGAGAAAGCCGCCGACCCGGCGCGCGAAGGCGTGCGCATCTGCGTCGAACTGATCGAGGAGCTATCGACCATCCCCGGCGTCGCCGGCGTCCACATCATGGCGCCGGGCAATGACGCGGCGATTCCGGAGGTGATTACGCGGCGGTGCAAGGCGAAGTCGGCCGCCTGCACTGATGCAGCGATCAGGAAGCAACGATCAGAGCGATTTCTCTTCCTGAACCGCCGCAAGCGGCGCGCGGATGATGCAGACCAGACCATTGCGGCTCGTAGCGCGACCCGCACCGCGCCGCTTAATTCAGCAGCGAGCGCGCGTCTCGATCAGGCGCGAGCCAAAGCCCTTGCGTGTAGGCGGCTTCACGGGTGGTCCGCCACTTTCCGTCCATTGCAACAGCATCTGGTTTTCTCCGGAGTCCGGAGCTTCGACTTGCCAGAGAACGTCGATACGGCCGCTGCGGCGTCGACAGCGCGCCATATTTCGCCGCGTTGGTGCAGAGCTCATTGAGCGCCATGGCCAGAAGCAGCGAGCTGCGCGGCGACAGTCGAACGCTGCTTCCCGTCAGTCGGAAGCGCGCGGAATCGCCAAGCGCGAACACGTCAACCGCCGCCTTGACGACATCGACGAGGTCGGCGCCAGCCCATTCTTCGTCGGTCGAGGAGATCGTGCACATTCGAAAGCGCCAATCAATCGTGCGTTCAAGGCTGAGCGAGCCTCGCTGATGGAAACGCCATCGCGAAGGGTTTGGCTCGCGATCGCCTGAACGGTGGCAAGCGTGTTCTTCACGCGGTGGTTCAATTCATTGACAAGCAGCGAGCGACGCTCCTCATTGACGCGCAGCGCTTCGACCATGCGATGCCGTTCGGTCACGTCATTGCAAACGACCAGCACGCCGCCGACCCCGCCCGCTTCGGTTTCGTCGTCGATGGGACTGAAACTATAAGTCCACCAGACGTCCTCGCGCCGGCCGTGACGGGTCACGGGCACGAGATGGTCCTCATGCCAGGTCGCGCCCTTGCCGGCCATGACCATCTCGATCTGCGGGCCGATGATGTCCCAGATTTCCTCCCAACACTCGCGGCCGCGTTGCCCGAGCGCGCGCGGATGGCGCTCCGGGCCCATCGTGTGGCGATATGCGTCGTTGTAGAACTGAATGAGCTCGGGCCCCCACCAGATGAACATCGGATGACGGGTGTTGAGCATCAGCCGCACGGTGGTGCGCAGGCTCTGCGGCCAGGTTTCCGGCGGCCCCAGCGGCGTTGCCGCCCAGTCATGGGCGCGCATGAGAGCGCCCATTTCGCCTCCGCCCGCGAGAAAATCGCGGCGGTCTTCCGCGCTGAGTTCGGCGCTTTCCGCTCTTCTTTCGCTCCAACGCATATTTCGGGGCTCAATTAGTTGCCGAGACCCGCCCGGCTAAACAGGCCGCGGCGAACGATACATAGGCCCAAGCTACGGCATCTGCCCGCAATTTCGTAAAGCGCTGACGGATAAAATTCAATTCTGATTAATCGCTACAGTGTGGGCATTGATCTATATCAACTTGGTTTTGAACGGCCGGCCGCGTCTTCCAGCGTGCGGATATTGATTTCCGATGTCAGCGTCCGGTGCACCGGACACCTGTCGGCAATCTCCATGAGCCGCGCGCGCTGCGCGCTATCGAGATCGCCCTCAAGCGTAATCACGCGCTCGATGCGGTCGACCATCCCTTCCTTGGTCTCGCACTCGGCGCAATCGGTCGCATAAACCCGGCCGTGGCGGAGCCGGACACTGACGCGCGTCAGCGGAATTTTCTTGTGATCGGCATAGAGCCGCAGCGTCATCGACGTGCAGGCGCCGAGCGCCGCCAGCAGAAGATCGTAGGGACCGGGACCGCTGCCCAGCCCGCCCGCATTCTTCGGCTCGTCCGCGATCAGATGATGCCGGCCGGAGATGATTTCCTGCTGGAATTGGCCATGCAGGGTTTCGCGAACCACGACAGTGTTGAACGGGGCCTCATCGCTAAATCCGGCTTCGGTCGCCATCATCACCTCCCAGCTCGCAAAGATTTATCTTCCCAACTCCCGCATCGCCCCATCCAGTCCTTCGATCGTCAGCGGGAACATCCGCCCGCCCAGCACTTGCCGCATCATTTTGATCGAAGCCGTCATGTCCCATTCGCTCTCGGGCACCGGATTGAGCCAGACGCAGGACGGATAGGTCGCAGCGACCCGCTCCATCCAGACCCGGCCGGCCTCCTCGTTGAAATGCTCGACCGAGCCGCCCGGCGCCATGATCTCGTAAGGCGACATCGCCGCGTCGCCGACGAAGATCACTTTGTAGTCGTGCGGATAAGTGTGCAGCACGTCCCAGGTCGGCGTCGTCTCGGTCCAGCGCCGGGCGTTCTGTTTCCACACTTTCTCGTAGAGGCAATTGTGGAAATAAAGATGCACGAGATGCTTGAACTCGGTCTTGGCGGCGGAGAACAATTCTTCGGTCGCCTTGACGTGCCAGTCCATCGAGCCGCCGACGTCGAGGAACAGCAGAACTTTGATAGTGTTATGCCGTTCCGGCCGCATCAGGATATCGAGATAGCCTTTGTGCGCGGTGCCCCGGATGGTGCCGTCGAGATCGAGCTCGTCGGGCGCGCCGGTGCGGGCGAATTTGCGCAAGCGCCGCAGCGCGATCTTGATATTGCGGGTGCCGAGTTCGGCGTCGCCGGCGAGATCCTTGAACTCGCGTTTGTCCCACACCTTCACGGCGCGGAAATTGCGATTGGTGTCCTGGCCGATGCGGATGCCTTCGGGATTATAGCCATAGGCGCCGAACGGCGACGTGCCGCCGGTGCCGATCCATTTCTTGCCGCCCTGATGGCGACCCTTCTGCTCGGCGAGCCGCTGGCGCAACGTCTCGAGAAGTTTTTCGAGGCCGCCGAGCGCCTCGATCTGTTTCTTCTCATCGTCGGTGAGGTATTTTTCGGTAAGCTTCTTCAGCCACTCGGCCGGGATTTCCGCATCGAGCGCCTGCGCGACGAGGTCGAGGCCCTTGAAGACGTGGCCGAAGACGCGGTCGAACTTGTCGAGATTGCGCTCGTCCTTCACCAGCACCGTACGCGACAAATAATAGAAATCCTCGACGCGGCGTGAGGCGACGTCCTTCTCCATCGCCTCCATCAGCGTGAGATATTCGCGCAGCGTCACCGGAACGCCGGCCTGTTTCAGCTCATGGAAGAAGGTCGCGAACATTGGGGCATTCTAATCCCGACCCGTATTCCGTCGCCATCGTCCTGCGGCGCAGCAGCAAAAATCTAGCCGGTGTAAATGTAAGCCATTGATAATATGTACGATTTTATTCTTTTAAAGATATATCTTGCGTTATAGCTCTTCATGATCTATCTAAAGATATATCTTAAACAAAGGAGTGCGAATAATGCACAGACACGGACATCACGGACACGAACACCACGGCCGCCACGACCACGACGGCGGCAAATGGGCTGCCGGCCGCCATAAGCCGCCGCTTCGGCGGCTTCGGATTTGGCGGCAAGCACGGCATGGGCGGCATGAACCCCGACGATATGCGCGCCGGCCGCATGCTGGCCCAGGGCGACCTGCGGCTCCTGGCGCTGGCGCTGATCGCGCAGGCGCCGCGCCACGGCTACGAGATCATCAAGCTGGTCGAGGAAAAGACCGCGGACTGGTATTCGCCGAGCCCCGGCATCGTCTATCCGACGCTGACCTATCTGGAAGAAGCCGGCTACGTCACCGGTTCGACCGAGGGCTCGAAAAAGCTCTACACCATCACCGACGAGGGCCGCGCCTATCTCGACGCAGAACGGCGATCTGGTGAAGGTCGTGCTCGAGCGCCTGACGTCGCTCGGCGAGCGCATCAACCGCTGGCGCCGTGCCGCACGCGGCGAACGCGAGGGCCGGCGCGACCTACCGCCGCTCGTTGAGGCCACCTTCGATCATTTGCGCGAGGCGGTGCGCAAGCGGCTCGACAACGATGCCGAGGCGGAAGCCCGCCTCGTCGAAATCCTCGCCCGCGCCGCGGGCGAACTGCAGAAGAACTGAGACTTTCGCGGATTCAGGCGGCGCGTGGCGCCGCCTGCGATCCCGGTGCAGCGAATACATCCGGCGTATGCACGTGCTCGGGCCGGATGCCGACGCCGAGCAAAAGCGCCGGCAAGCGGCGCAGGATCGGAAACATTCCGGTCAGCCGGAACAACAGCGGCGGCTTCGGCCGCTCCTGTTCCTGCCAACACGCGGCTGATCACCCGCTTCTGGATGGTGAGCTGCAGCCATTGCGTGAAGCGCACCGGCAAGGTGCGGCGATCCTGGATCGCCTGCAGATCGGCCGTCGTCGACCGTGCCGGCCTTCAGCGGCGCGGCGAGCCGATTGGCGGCCGCGACCGCGTCCTGCACGGCGATATTGATGCCGACGCCGCCGATCGGCGACATCGCATGCGCCGCATCGCCGATGCAGATCAGGCCCGGCCGCCACCATTTCTGCAGCCGGTCGACGGTGACGCTTAACAGCTTGATGTCGTCCCAGCTTTGCAGTTCGCCGATACGGTCGGCGAGAAACGGCGACATCTCGACGACGGCGCTCGCGGAACGCCTCGAGGCCCGTCGCCTTGACCCGCTCGATGCCGCCCTTCGGAATGACATAGGCGCACTGCCAATAGTCGCCGCGGTCGAGCATGACCATCATCTTGCCGGCCTCGACATGGCCGAAGGTGTCGGCGCTGTCGCCGTCGCTTGCCGCGACACGCGAAACCACAGCACATCCATCGGCGCGCCATAATCCTCGCTCTTGAGGCCTGCCTTTTCGCGCACCGTCGAATGCCGGCCGTCGCAGCCGACGACAAGGTCGGCGCGGATCGTAAGCGTGCCGTCCGGCGTATTGGCGCGCACGCCGGCGACGCGGCCGTTTTCCTCGATCAGATCGGTGGCCTCCGCCTTCATGCGCAAATCGAAAGTCGGTAGCGTTTGCCGTGCCGCGCCAGAAAATTGAGAAAATCCCATTGCGGCATCAGCGCGATGAATTTGCAATGCGTCGGCAGATGGGTGAAATCGGCCATGACTGGATGCGCTCGCCGCCGATCTGCGCGGAAAGCCGTTCGACCTTCTGATGCGGCTGCTTGAGGAATTCGTCGAGCAGGCCGAGTTCATGCATCAATTCGAGCGTCGACGGATGCACCGTGTCGCCGCGAAAGTCGCGCAGGAAATCGGCGTGCTTTTCCAGCACCACGACCTCGACGCCGGCGCGGGCCAGGAGAAAGCCGAGCATCATCCCGGCCGGTCCGCCGCCGACGACGCAGCATTTCGTCGAGATCGATTGGTCGGCCATGGCGGTATTCTCTGAAGACTCTGCGGCAATGGCCGTTGCGGCAACGCCGCCCAGGTTCAATCTACCCACAGTCCACTAACGCAAACGCAACTCGCCGTCTTAGGTTTCCGGCTGGGTTCCGGCGATTTCTCGACGCAATCTGCGCCACCGGCAACGCTCCTCACATTTCCGCCGCAAGCGGCGTGCTAGTAGCATTATCGCACCTTCCCGCCCCCCCATCATGCGCCTTTCCATAGTCCTGGCCCTCCTCTTCATTCTGGTCCCGCTCGATGGAGCGTTCGCCCAGCTTGCCGGACACGGGCAATTTTCACATCGTCTGGGAGGTGAAGAACCGATTTCGCCTGTTTCGTAATGAGGACGATTTTCTGCGCATGGCGGCGGCAAGCCGCGGCGACGGCGTTCTCGCCGCCGAACGGCGGCTGGAACGCGACACCGACGGCGCTAGGCTGGGCCAAGGACGTCGTCGCCAATCTCTGTCTCGATAATTTCGGCAACCTCCTCGACACCTGCGAGCGCGACGGCGAGCGCGAAAACTATCTGGCGCCGCGCGATCACCCGATCGGCGTCACCATTGCGGGGCCGTTGCCGCAGGGCGCGACCTGCGTCTGGAATTTCGACGACGGCGACGGGCCGCTGAAGCAGAGCACCGTGCCGTGCGATCAGGAAGTCAGACTGCGGGTGCGCTCCGGCCGCACCACCGTCGCCACTGTCGACATTCCACTCGGCGACGGCACCGCGCAGCGCGTCGCCACCGAGATCGCGGTGCGCGACATGCTCGTCGCCGGCCTCGGCGATTCCATCGCCGCCGGCGAAGGCAATCCGGACAAGGCCGTGGAACTCGACGGCGGCTTTTGTTTCAAGCGATTTCTGAGCGGCGGCGGCAGCCAATATTTCCGGCCGAGCCGCGCCGGCTATGGCGACGACCGCTCCTGCGAAAATGGGCCGTCAGAGCCCGGCCGCGGCCGCCGACTGGGCGCGCCACGGCGCGCGCTGGATGAGCCCGCCCTGCCATCGCTCGCTGTACAGTTATCAGGTCCGCACGACGCTCGCGCTCGCGATCGAGCAGCCGCATATCGCGGTGACGCTTGTTCCGCTCGCCTGTACGGGCGCCACCATCGACGCCGGCATGTTCGGCGGTCAGCGCTCCGACGACTGCCCCTGGGTCGTCGGCGTGGAAACATGTTCGGGGACCTCGCCGGCGCAGTTCGACGAACTCAAGGCCATCATGGCGGCCGTGCATAAGCAGGATCCGAAGCGCAATCTCGATCTGGTGTTGCTGACGGTCGGCGCCAACGATGTGAATTTCGCCGGCCTCGTCGCCAATGTCATCGTCGACGCGACGACGGAGCGCGTCCTGCTCAGACAAGGCGGCGCCATCGTCGATGTCTCGGACGCGCAAAAATCCCTCGACAGCGATCTGCCCGGCGAATTCGTGCAATTGCGATCCGCGCTGAAGCCCTATGTCGGCGGCAATCTCGACCGGGTGGTTTTTGTTTCCTACGGCAATCCCGCCATGCAGGCGGAGAACACGCCCTGCCCCGGCGGGCGCGACGGCCTCGACGTCCACCCGGCGTTCGGCGCGGACAGCGACCGGCTGCGCGCAACGGCTGCATTCGTCGACACCAAGTTTCTGCCGAAGATAAAAATACTGGCGACCTGCGACGGCAACAAAATCTGCCACGATCCGGCGACCGAGCGTATGACCTTCGTCGACGGCCATCAGACGGCGTTCGACCGCCACGGCATGTGCGTGCGCCAGACGAGCGACCCGGAATTCGATCGCAATTGCTTCTCGACCAAAGGCGACAGTTTCACCGCCGATCCGGCCGTCGCGCCTGAAAATCCTATGGCCTGCGGCGAGCCCGCCGAGCAATTATCGCCCCTACGCTCCGCGCGGCCGCTGGATCCGCACCGCAAACGACAGCTATTTCACCGCCATGACCTATCCGGAAGGCATGCCGGCGGTTCTCAAGCCGAGCGACATCCATGACGCGCTATGGGGCGTCGGCAGCGCGGTCTATGGCGGTGCTGTGCATCCGACCGCCGAAGGCTACGCGGCGATGGCCGACGCCGCCTTGCCGGCCGCGCGCGGCGTGCTCGGGCTCACGGCGCCGCCCGCCATTCAGGCCGAACCATTGCCGCCGCCAGCACCGCCTGCAGCAGCCGCCGCGCCGCCAAACGCTCCGTAACCCTTCGCCGTCCTCAGGCTCGCGGCTGCGGGCGCTCCGGCGCAACGCCGAGCTTCTTTTGCAGGCTCGACGACGAGGTGGTGTACTGGAACACCAACCGCTTGTCCGGATAGATATAGCGATGCGCCTTCTGCGCCATCAGCGCGCCTTCGTGGAATCCCGACAGGATGAGCTTGAGCTTGCCGGGATACCAATTGATGTCGCCGATTGCGAAAATCCCCGGAACGCTGGTTTCAAAGCTTTCGGTATCGACCGGGATCAACTCGTTGTTCTTGAGCTCGAAGCCCCAATTGGCGACCGGACCGAGCTTCATGGTCAGCCCGAAAAACGGCAATAGCGCATCGCAGGCGATTTCGAAATTCGAGCCGTCATTGGTCTTGACGATGGCCTTGCCGATCTGACCGTCATCGCCAACAAGTGACGTGACCTGGCCGAGGACGAAGTCGATCTTGCCCTCGCCAACCAGCGCCATCATTTTGTTGACGCTGTCGGGCGAAGCGCGGAATTCGCTGCGCCGGTGCAACAGCGTCAGATGACTCGCGATCGGCGCCAGATTGAGCGTCCAATCGAGCGCGCTATCGCCGCCGCCGACGATGAGAACGCGCTTGTCGCGAAACGCGTCCATCTTGCGCACCGCATAGAACACCGACTTGCCTTCGTAAGGCTCGATGCCCGGTATCGGAGGGCGCTTGGGCTGGAACGAGCCGCCGCCGGCGGCGATGACCACGACTTTGCATTCGAATTCCTGGCCTTGGTCGGTCTTCACACGAAACAGCCGGTCGCCGATTTTCTCGACCAACTCCACCATCTCGTTGAGATGAAATTGCGGATTGAACGGTTTGATTTGCTGCATCAGCGCGTCGACCAGGCCTTGGGCGCTGGTGTGCGGGATGCCCGGAATGTCGTAGATCGGCTTCTCCGGGTAGAGCTCGGCGCATTGTCCGCCGATCTTGTCGAGAATATCGATCAGATGACATTTCATATCGAGCAGTCCGAGCTCGAATACCGCAAACAGGCCGATCGGCCCCGCGCCGATAATGAGAACGTCGGTCTTGATAGGCTCACTCATGTCGTATCCGTACTCGTCGTTATGGAGACTTTTGCTGGGGTGGCGAGTGTCTAGAGCATGATCCGGCAAAGGGAAAGCCGGTTTTCCGAAAAGATCATGCCGCCAAAAATGCCGTTCGGTCGGAGCAGCGAAGAGGAGGGCTCACGATCGGCGCCCGCACCAATACCGGCGCCTTTGTCCACTCCGGTTCGTTAGGTCTGTTCTTCGCGAGGTTTTATAATGAGGCGATTATTCTAGGCTCGTCATTCTAGGCTTGGCGCTCCGGGGTCCGCACCGTCAGGCCGTCGAACTCCTCGCTGACCTTGATCTGGCAGGACAGCCGGGAATTCGGCTTCACCTCGAAGGCAAAATCGAGCATGTCCTCTTCCATCGGCGACGGCTCGCCGACTTTTTCGCGCCACGCCTCATCTATATAGACGTGGCAGGTCGAACAGGCGCAGGCGCCGCCGCATTCCGCCTCGATTTCCGGCACACTGTTCTTGATCGCGGTTTCCATGACCGTCGAGCCGGGCTCGCCGTCGACCGTCCGCGTCGTGCCTTTGGAATCGATGAAGGTGATTTTGACCATGACGGAGGATTGACCGATGCTGACCGAAAATGGGCGGCTCAATGCGTCGGCGGCGAAAATCGTCAACCCGCCGCCGAGCCCGAGCGGCCACCTTCTAACGGCTCACGACGCGCTGCGCCAGTCCGGCCGTTCTCCGGATCAGCGGTTCCGGGCGAGTTCGGGGAGTAGCATGGTCAGACGCGCGCCGATCGCAACGCTAGCCTCGAGGCTCGCGGCTTCGAGCTCGGCAATCGACTCTTCGAACTCTCCCGTGGCGCCGGCGCTGCAGGCGGCCTGCTCCAACTGCTCGGCGGCCCGGGCCACGCGCCAGGCCCCGATGCCGCGCGCCGAACCCTTCAGCGTGTGGGCCGCGGCCGCGGCGACCGGCGGCTCGGCCCCCGCGATCCGGGTGAGCAAGATCGTGGTCTGGCGGACGAAGAGTTCGAGGACCTCGCGCTCCAAGCGGCGATCGCCGAGCGTCATGCGTTCGAGGTGGCTCGCGTCGATGACGCTCGGCTTGTGCTCCGTCTCCGCTGCGGCAGCTAGTCTCAATGTGGTCATGACGCCCTCCCCGCGGCCGATGTTCTTAAATTCGTTTCCAGTGCCGCGCGATCCAAGACACCAGCACAGTTCCTTTATCCGACAGGTGAATCCGGCGGGATGTTTTGCCCGCATCGGTAAGCAAAGCGTTACCCCAAAAAGCCCGCGCGAGACCGGCCGGCGGTCCGCTCACGGCCGCCGCCATGACGGCTGCCGGCGCTGTTCGGCCCCACACCGGCCGCATTGTTGGCTCCACAATGTCGCCTTCGGTGCCGTGCCAAAACTTGCCGCGACAGGGTGAATAAGCCGTTAACGATGATTAAAAGGACGTTACCGACCAGGTTTTCTTTGATCTGCCAGAACGATAGGATGGGCTATCGCAATACGACATGAGGCTCGTGCCGGGCATAGGCGGGGTGGCCCTGCTACCGGCGAGGAATTGAACGATCACGCGCTCGTGGCGCGGCCCGGCATTCGATGGGCCGTCCTAGTCCAGCGTAACACGCGAGGCGACGACCGAAATGGCTAACTTTCCCAAGAAGATCACGGATCCGACCGAAGCGGCTCTCTCGGCGATCCAGGAAGCCCTCAATCTGCAGGAAGAAGAGGGACAGCCTGCGGCTCGGCCCGACGACATCGCCGATTTATCGTCGGTTTCTGCGGGCATCCGACCGGGCGCGGCCGAGACCGGCGAGAATTTCCAGTTCCAGTTCGGCGACACCGACGCCGTCGGCACCCGCGATCTCAGCGCCACCGCCCCGCGCGCTGCCAATGACGATCAGCAATCGATCGGCCAGATCCTGCAGGCGCTGCAGCGCCGCCCGGCCCGTTCTTCCTATTTCGTCGCCACGCTGTTTTCAGCCGCCTGGATCGTCGGCTGCCTGTCGCTGTCGTGGGCCTATCTGTCGGATCTCAATGCGGCGCTCGGCCCCGGCCACTCACCGGCCGCGCTGATGATCGGGCTTGGCGCCGCGGCGCTGTTGCCCGTCATCTTCTTTTTCGGCGTCGCCCATATGGCTTGGCGTTCCCAGGAATTGCGCCTCATCGCCCAATCTATGGCGCGGGTTGCTATGCGGCTTGCCGAACCCGAGAGCGTGGCGCGGGATTCGATCGTCACGGTCGGCCAGGCGATCCGCCGCGAAGTCGCCGCCATGGGCGACGGCGTCGAACGGGCGCTGGCGCGCGCGAGCGAGCTTGAAGCCCTGGTCCAAAACGAGGTTGCCTCGCTCGAGCGGACCTATAGCGACAACGAAGTCCGCATGCGCGATCTCCTCCAGGATCTCGCCGACCAGCGCGATACGCTCGTCGGCCAAGCCGAGCAGGTGCGTTCCGCGTTGAACAACGTCCAGATCGATCTGACGCAGGATCTTTCCACCATCAGCGAACTCGTCGGCCAGCAGGTCAACGAGGCAGCCCAGCGCATCACCCATTCGCTGGCCGAGCGCGGCGAACAGATCACCCTGACGCTGGGCCAAATCGGCGACAGCATGGTCGAGCAATTAAGCGAGCGCGGCGGCGATCTGCTCGACCGGCTGGAAGCGGCGAGCCAGCAAACCGCAAGCGCCATCGCCACGGCGAGCGAAAGCCTCACCGCCAACCTCAACTTCAAGACCAACCATATCGGCGAGGAATTCGCCGAGATCGCCAACGGTCTCGAGGACATGATGACCGCGCGGCTCGACCGCGTCACCGAAAGCTTTTCGGAGAAATCGCTGGCGGTCGTCGACGTCATGGTCGGACGCTCACAGGAGCTCACCGAGCCATGGTCGGGCGCTCGCAGGAGCTCACCGACGCCATCATCGAAACCTCGAGCCAGATCGCGGAGACGATCGCGACCCGCGCCGAGGAGGTCAACAGCACGCTGAAGAACTCCGGCGAGTCGCTGATTCTCGATCTCGATCTGCGCGGCGGCGAAGTTGCGACCCGGCTGCACGAGGCCGGCAACAGCATCGCCGAGACGCTCGTCGCGCGCACCGCCGCGATGAGCGATCAGGTTCGCGAGAGCGCCGAGCATGTCGCCGGCGTCGTCGCCGCGCGCAGCGACGCGGTCCGCGAGATGCTGGCGACGCGGCTCGCCGCCTTCGAGGAGATGTTCAACAATACCGGCGCCGAACTCGGCGAAAAGATTTCGCGCGATTCCTCGACGCTCGGCAACCTGATCACCCGCCATCTCGCCGAATTCGACCGCACCGTGAAGACCTATGGCTCGGAACTCGTCGAGCGGCTCGGCGCGCGCACGCAGGACGTCTCCGAGTCGATGCGCTCCTATGTCGACAGTTTCGACAGCCGCGTCACCGCGAAGGCGAACGAGGTGACGACCGGCCTCGATCAGCGGCTCGTGCGGTTCCAGGATGCGATCGACAGGCCGCTCGCAGGCGCTGACCGACAGCTCTGTCGGCCCGCCTCGTCGACATCACCAAAACGCTGTCCGAGGGCGGCAATCAGGTGGTGAATTCGCTGGAAAAGCGGATCGGCGACATCACCACGACCATCGATACCCGGGCGGCAAAACTCGCCGACACCGTCGAACGAACGGGTGGCCAGGATCGACAGCACGTCTCGGCAAGGGCGCGCTCGACGTCGCCAATACGCTCGACACCCGGATCGGCCATCTGGAAGAGCTCCTGGTCGGACGTGCCGAAGCCGTCGTCCAGGACATGGAGGTCCGCAGCCGCGCCGCGGCCGACCTCCTCAACGCGCGGATCGAAGGCGCTGTCGGAATCCATCAAGACCAATTCGGCAAGCGCCGAACGCGCGCTGACGCAGCTCGCCGCCAATACCACCGAGGCGCTCGGCAAGAGCGCGGCGGCGAGCACGGCCGCCGCCGAAAGCCTCAATCGCAGCGCCGCGGAAGCGACCGCTGTCGCTCAATCGCAGCGCCGGCACGCTGAGCAGCACCATCGCCAAGGCCGCCGCAGCCGCCGACGAGACGCTCGGCAGGAGCGTTTCAACCGCCAATGAGACGCTCGGCAAGACCGTCGCTGTCGCCAATGAGACGCTCGAGCAAGAGCGTGCGCGCGTCGCCAATCGAGCGACTACGATGGGCAAGAGCGTCGCCGCCGCCAATGACGTTATCGCCAGAAGCGCCGCGACCGCCAAAGACACGGTCGGCAATACCGCTGCGACCGCGGCCGATCTGCTCGCCAGGAGCGCGCGACCGCCAAAGAGTCGGTCGGCAGCACCGTCGCGTCCGCCGCCGACCTTCTCGCCAAGACCACGCTGTCCACGACCGACGCGATCGGGCGCAGCGCCAGCGAGGCCGAGCGCAAGCTGATCGGCATGAGCACCGAGGTGTCGCGCACCATGGTCGGCAAGGCCAATGAGATCAACAACGCCATGACGCAGCGCGTCGACGATATGGCGCGCTTGCTCGACGACCGGTCGAACAGCTTGATTGCGGCGCTGGGCTCCAAGGGCGAGCAATTCGCCGGCGAAGTCGGCCGCATCACCGACCAGACCGTGAAGACCATCGAGGCCAAGGGCTACGTCTTCACCCAGTCGATGCTGGACAAGAGCGAGGAGATCGCCCGTCAGATCAACGACGCCAGCCTCAGCGCGACCGCTGCGGTGACGCGGACGCTCGGCCAGATGCAGGAAGGCGCCCAGGGCGTCACCGAAGCCGCCAAGCTGACGATCACGCGGACGCTCGAAGAACTGCACCGGGCGACCAAGAGCGCGATCGAACAGTCCAAGCAAACGGCGGCCGCGACCGTCGCCGAGATGACGGAGACGCACACCATGCTGCGCTCCGACTCGACCGCGCTGTTCGAGCGCCTGCGCGAGGCCAATATCCTGTTGCAGGAGGTCCTCAGCGGCGCCCAGGAGAACATGAGCTCGATCGAGCACACCATGGCGGCGCGGGTTTCCGAGTTCGTCGCCGCCATGAGCGACCTGACCAGCAAGAGCGGCGAGACGACCGCCAAGGTCGAACAGCATCTCGGCACGTTCAATAATGTGACCGTGCGCGTGCTGCACGATCTCGGCGATCTTGCCGATCAGTTCAGCTCGCACGGCCGGACGCTTGCCGATGCGGTCGAACTGCTCGACGCCAGCAACCGGCGTACCGACGAATTCGATCGCGACGCGGCACGCCACCATCGAAGTCGCTGGTGTCGACGCTCGACACCCGCACCGAGGATTTCGGTCAGCGTCTGGCGCGTTTCTCGAGCCTGCTCGAGGAATCGCTCGATGCCGCGACCACGCGGGCGCGCGAGATTGCCGGCATCGTCGCCGATACCAGCAATGACAGCGTGCAGACCATCGAGCAGCAATACGAGCTCGTCCGCAAAACCTCCGAAGAGGAGCGTCAGCGCACCAGCGAGGCGCTCAGCGCGGTGTACGACGAGGCCTCGGCCGAAGTGCAGGCGATGTTCAACCAGTCCGCCGGACGCTTCACCGAGATCATGCAGGGCATGAAGCAGATGGCCGCGGAAATGCAGCAGGAGCTCGAGACGACGCGCGCCGAATTGCGCCGCGGCATTCTCGAACTGCCGCAGGAAACCGCCGAGAGCGCGGCGCAGATGCGGCGTGTCATCGTCGATCAGATCGAAGCCTTGGCCGAGCTCAATCGCATCGTGGCCCGCCATGGCCGTTCGCTGGACGCGGTGGAACCGGTGCGGCGCGAGGCCGAGCCGCTCTACGCCGCCGGCGGCGGACGCGGCCAGACCACGGCCGGTGCGCGCCGACATCGGCGGCGCCGCACGCCGCCAGGCCGCGCCGCGCGACATCACCGGCGCGCCGGCCCGCCGCGGCGGTCCGCCACGCTCAGCCCGGTTCCGGGCGGCAAGGACGACAGCAATGCCCGCAATGGCGGCTGGCTGTCCGATCTCCTGACCCGCGCCTCGCGGGACGAGGCGCGGCCGACGGAAGCGCCGCCGATCGCGCCTGCCGCTTCGCGCGAACCGCCGCGCGAGGAACGCGCCGCCCGCGACAGCGTCGATATCCATCGATACGCTTGTCGGTCGACATCGCGCGCATGATCGATCACGATGCGGCAGCCGAGCTTTGGGAGCGCTATAAGCGTGGCGAACGGGGCATTTTCAGCCGGCGGCTTTACACGCTGCAGGGCCAGAAGGCGTTCGACGAAATCCGCGCCAAATACCGCTCCGATCCGGAATTCCGCCAGACCGTGGAGCACTACATCCACGAATTCGAGCGGTTGCTCGACGATGTCTCGCGCGGCGATCGCGGCCCGGCGGTGGCGCGCAACTATCTCACGTCCGATACCGGCAAGGTCTACACCATGCTGGCGCATGCCGCGGGGCGGTTCGACTAAGACTACTCAAGCAACGCCCTTGCTTGCGACACAATAGCGGCGCTACCGTCGGCCTCATGGACGCCACGGTTGCGCTGCCTACCGCCGCGGATGTCGACGACGCCGCCCGCCGCTTGGCCGGCGTGGCGCTGCACACG
This sequence comes from uncultured Alphaproteobacteria bacterium, assembly GCA_963696555.1. Taxonomy (GTDB): domain Bacteria; phylum Pseudomonadota; class Alphaproteobacteria; order Rhizobiales; family Xanthobacteraceae; genus BOG-931. The sequence continues at coordinate 68,457 of CAVOKR010000030.1, forward strand.
CCGCTCTTGACCTCGGCCGCGCTCGACGCGCTGACCGGCGGTCGTACCTTCCTCAAGGCCGAGACCCTGCAGCGCACCGGATCGTTCAAGTTCCGCGGCGCCTACAACAAGCTCGCCTCTATTCCGCCCGACCAGCGCTCAGGCGGTGTCGTTGCCTTCTCTTCCGGCAATCATGCGCAGGGCGTGGCTGCCGCGGCACTGCTCCTTGGCATGCGCTGCGTGATCGTGATGCCGCGCGACGCACCGCGCGCCAAACGCGAACGCACCGCGGCGCTCGGCGCCGAAGTCGTGCTTTATGATCGTGCCCGCGACGATCGCGAAGCCATCGCCGGCGACATCGCGGCGCGGCGGGGCGCGGTTCTGGTGCCGCCTTATGACGACGCGCTGATCATCGCCGGCCAAGGCACTGCGGGACGCGAGATCGTCGACGACCTCGCCGCGCTCGGTCTCGCGCCGGACGTCATCGTCGTCACGGCGTCCGGCGGCGGTCTCACCGCCGGCATCGCGCTCGCCGTCAAGTCGCGCGTACCCTCGGCCGCGCTCTTCACCGCCGAGCCGCAGGGTTTCGACGACCACGCGCGTTCCTTCCGCAGCGGCCGCCGCGAGGAGAATGCGGCGCTGACCGGCACCATTTGCGATGCGCTGATGGCGCGCATGCCCGGCAAAATGACTTTCGCGATCAACCAGTCGCTGGTCGGAGCCGGCGTCGTGGTGAGCGACGAGGAGGTGACGGCGGCGGTGGCTTTCGCCTTTGCCGAATTAAAGCTCGTCGTCGAGCCCGGCGGCGCGGTCGCGCTTGCCGCGCTGATGCACCGCAAGGTCGACGTCAAAGACAAAATCGGCGTTGCCGTCCTTTCGGGCGGCAATGTCGATCCTGAATTGTTTTCGCGGCTGGTGGCGTAACGCCGCCATGCCTGCCTGCGTGCCGGGAACTTAAGCCCCGGCGCCGGGCATAAAGCAACGGATCTGCGTCGCGCCGTTGATATCCTGATACGGCCACACGACCGCCGGTCCAAAGCGGTTGGGCTCGGTGATCACCGCCGATTCGGGCACGATCACCCACTGCCCTTGGACGCGTACACGATACCGCCCATTCTGCGTGTCCCAGTCGACATTCTCGACCTTGACGCCGTCGGCGAACGAGCAGCACAAGCCCTTCCCGCTCGCCAGTTGGTCGAACCACTTATGCAGTTCGGGATTTTCACTGGCGTAGCGGCCGTCGTCGCGGGCGGATCCGCTATTTGGAAAAAACAGAAGAGCGCACAACGCTATTGCCGCCAAACCAAGACCGGCAAATCCTTGCTCGGTAAGTCTGTGCATCATGGCCTCCAGATGATCAGCATCACGGACCGTCAACGGCCCTGCAGACCCGGAGCACTCACTGCATTATTGCCTGCACGCCGTTGTTGATCCGCACTAGCTCATACACAAGCAACTTCCGTGCCGTGTTTACGCGGCATCCATTCGGGGCCGGCGCGGTTAACGAGCAATCAAAGCGAGCCCGATGCCGTATTTTTACTTACGGCGTGACCGGCGCGTGGAGCGAACGGACTCAAAGCTAACCGAACAGAGCGTTCAGTTCGTCCTCGCTGATGCCGCGCAAGGCGGCGAACGAATCACTTGCCGCAGAATGCATCGTAGCACCGGCTGGCGCCACGATGACGGCGGACGTCTCTTTTCCATTGGCGATTCGATGCGGCGGCAGCGGCACCTCGCCTGCAGCAAGGACAGAGTTCTCGAAAACATCGGCAGTGTCTTCGTCGGGCTCCCGCATTTGCGGTTCCGGCAGCAGCGCACGAGTTCGAGCCGAACTCCTCCGACGATACCGTTAGTTCCTCTGCAGCTTCCAGCATGGGAGAATGAAATACGAAGTCGGGACCTTCGATATGCCAGCGCGCGCCGCCGTTTGCCTGAGCAGGCGCTGGCGATTCTGATTGCGTCTCCGCGGCGGCGGATTGCAGGACGCCACCGCCGAATTCGCTTCGTGGATCGATAGCCGAAGCGGCGCTCATCAGCGATAACGCGAGACTGGCCACGGGCTCGGACGGTTTACTGCCTTCGCTGAGTTCCGTGATGAATTGGTCGAATTGCGATACGTCATTGTCGGCCACTTGTTCTTCGCGACCGGTTTGCAAGCGCGCGGCCGGTTGCGGCGCATCGGAAATCTCGTCGGGAGCTTGCGGCGTAGCGGTCGACGCATCGCCGCCGAGCGACCGCCTGATCAACGCGTCGAGCCGACCGGCGAGATCGCGGAGCACTTCGGCTGCATCGGTGACGGATTTACCATTCGTTCTATGCGGCCGGGATGCAATGGCGATGTCGCGCGATGCGGCGTCGATGGCGTCGCACAGCGACGCATCCACCGCACGCTCACGCAAAATGAAAGCAGTGTCCTGGATGCGTTCAACCGCCCGAGAAATGTTGGATGCCGGCGTCGCCTCGGCCGCAACTATCGCTCTGGCTTGTTCCATGGCTTCGGCGATGCCGGTCAAATCGCGCCAAAATGCGCTTGCCGCCGGCGGCGTCCCGCTGCCGCTGACCGAGGCTTCGATACGCGCCAGCGCCGCGATGACAAGCGGGCTGTCGGCCTGCCGATTACGATGGGCGAATTCGTTCAAAAACCAGCGGCCGCGCTCGGTTGCTGTCACCGCCGCATAAACGGCATCGTACTCTGCTTCATGGGGCGGCCCGGCCGTAACGGCGGACAGCGCCAGTGGGTCCTTGGACATTGCGATACCTGGAGCGATTCCGATCATAAGTGCGAAAAGCACGCAACCCCATAAGGTTGTCGTCGCAAGATACCCACAGGTTCTGGGCTTGTCTGCCGCTCATCCCCATAAAGCGGGCCCGGCCGGATACGCAGTACTCCCTACGTAACGCAACCCTTCGGGGCGATCTTTGGCCAGGAGCAGCGGGCCGTCGAGGTCGACCACGCTCGCCCGCTGCGCCACCAGCATGGCGGGCGCCATCGCCAGCGACGTCGCCACCATGCAGCCGACCATGATGGCAAAGCCGCACCGTTCGGCCTCGGCGGCCAGCGCAAGCGCCTCGGTGAGACCGCCGGTCTTATCGAGCTTGATGTTGATCGCGTCGTATTTTCCGGCGAGCGCGTCTAGGGACGCCCGGTCGTGCACGCTCTCGTCGGCACAGACCGCGATCGGGCGGCCAATCCGTGCAAGCGCGAGGTCGCGCGATTCCGGCAAAGGCTGTTCGATCAACGTGACGCCTGCCTCCGCGCAAGCGGCGAGATTGATCGCGAGATTGTCCTCGCTCCAGCCCTCATTGGCGTCGACAATAAGCTCGGCTCTCGGCGCCGCGCGCCGCACCTCAGCGATCCGCGCGGCGTCGCCGCTATCGGCGCCGCCGAGCTTCACCTTCAACAAAGGCCGCGATGCCGCGCGCGCCGCAGCCTCGGCCATCGTAGCGGGGCTCGCGAGCGAGATCGTGTAGGCGGTGACGAGCGGCTTCGGCGCGGCAAGCCCCGCCAATTCGTGCACGCTGCGGCCCGTTTGTTTGGCGCTCAGGTCCCAGAACGCACAGTCGAGAGCGTTGCGCGCAGCGCCGGCGGGTAGCGCTTCCTGGAGCGCGGTCCGATCAAGCCCGCGTCGCAGCAGCGGCCGCAACGCCTCGACCGCCGCAACGACGCTCTCCGGCGTTTCCCCATAGCGCGCGTAGGGAACGGCCTCGCCGCGGCCGCGACGGGCGCCATCGCAAAGCTCCGCCACCACGACTACCGCTTCGGTCTTGCTGCCGCGGCTGATGGTGAAGGCGCCGGCAAGCGGCCAGCGTTCGATGGTGACGGAGAGCTCCATTGCGCCGCAATGCTCCTTGGACGGCGCAAGTATGACGGCAGGCAACCGAGCCGTTCAAGCCGCGATTTCGGTATCCTGGCCGAGCGGCAGAAGCGGCTCATCGTCGTCTTCGTCCGGCAGCGGCGGCAACAGCGCGTGGCGATCGGACCAGGTGATGATCTCGAAACGGCCATCCTCGTGTTCGGCGAGCGCCGTGCAGCTTTCGACCCAGTCGCCGCAATTCATGTAACGGATACCGAAATTGTCGTGCATCACCGCATGATGGATGTGGCCGCAAATGATGCCGTCGACATGGTGACGGCGCGCTTCTTCGGCCAGGGTCTGTTCAAACGCGCCGATATAATTGACGGCGTTCTTGACCTTGTGCTTGGCCCATTGCGACAGCGACCAGTAGGAAAAGCCGAGACGGCGGCGGACGGCGTTGAACCAGCGGTTGACCAGGATGGCGAGGTCGTAGGCGGTGTCGCCGAGCAAAGCGAGCCAGCGGGCGTGCTTGACCACCATGTCGAACACGTCGCCGTGGACGACGAAATAACGGCGGCCGTCGGCGGCCTGATGGATGGCGGTCTCCACCACTTCGATACCGCCAAAATGGGTGCCGTAATACGAGCGCAGGAACTCGTCGTGATTGCCCGGCAGATAGATGATGCGCGAGCCCTTGCGGGCCTTGCGCAACAGCTTCTGCACGACGTCGTTGTGATCCTGCGGCCAATACCAGCCGGACTTCAGCTGCCAGCCGTCGACGATGTCGCCGACGAGGTAGATGGTGTCGGCGTCGTGGTAGCGCAGGAAGTCCAGCAATTGATCGGCCTGGCAACCGCGTGCGCCGAGATGCACGTCGGAAATGAAGAGAGTACGGAACTTTCTTGCACCGTGCTCGAACGTCACCGAATCAAATCTCGCGTCTGTTCAATCCCGCATCCGGGTCTAGATAAGTTCCATTGCAGGACCATGACAGCAATCATTGACGCCACCACCCCACGCATCTTCTGCTTGTTGACGCGGCAGTGAGTCACAGCGTTGTCATGGCGGGAAGCTACACGTCCGTCCCGATGACAGCGCCAATTCTTGCCGCCACAATATTCCTATCCGTCGTAACTTTTATCCACGCCACGAGCATCGCGATCGCGATCGCGCGGTTCCGCCAAGGTGCGCGGCATGGCGCGCGGCGAGGATCGTTCTCGGACGCCTATCCCGCGGTCAGCCTGGTGCGGCCGCTTTGCGGCATCGACAATTATGCCGCCGATACGCTGCGCTCGACATTCGAGCTCGATTATCCGCGTTACGAGATTCTATTCTGTGTCGCCTCTGCAAGCGATCCGGTGCTGCCGCTGATCAAAGGCCTGATGGCCGAGAACCGCAATATCGACGCCAAGCTCCTCATCGGTGACGACCGCGTCAGCCCAAATCCCAAGCTCAATAACGTGATCAAAGGCTGGCACACCGCCGCCCATCAATGGATCATCATCGCCGACAGCAATGTGCTGATGCCGCGCGACTATGTGCAGCGGCTCTTTGCCAATTGGCGCCCCGATACCGGCCTCGTCGCCTCGCCGCCGATCGGCTGCCGCCCGCAGGGGCTCTGGGCCGAACTCGAATGCGCCTTCCTCAATACCTATCAGGCGCGTTGGCAATATCTGGTTGACAGTTTCGGCTATGGCTTTGCGCAGGGCAAAACCATGCTGTGGCGGCGGGACGATCTCGAACGCGCCGGCGGCATCGAGGCGCTTGCCAAGGAAATCAGCCGAGGACGCCGCCGCGACCAAGATCGTGCGCGATGCCGGACTGAAAGTACGCCTGATCGATCGGCCCCTGGCGCAGCCGCTTGGCCGGCGCAGCGCCGCCGAAGTTTGGAATCGCCAATTGCGCTGGGCGCGGCTACGGCGCGCCAGTTTCCTGCTTTATTTTCTGCCGGAAATCCTGTCGGGCGGCGTGCTGCCGATGATCGCGATTGCGGTGCTTGCCTATGCCTATGCCTGGCCGGTAGCTTTGACCGTCATCGCGTTCGGCGCGTTGTGGTATGGCGCCGAAATGCTACTTTCAGCGGCGGCCGGCTGGCACCTCACTGCGCGTTACCCGCTCTACGGGTTGATGCGCGATCTCCTTTTACCGGTGTTGTTTGTCAGCGCGCTCAAGGGCAACGACTTCGTTTGGCGCGGCAATGAGATGCATGTCGAGCGCATGCGGCCGCGCCGCATGATGGCGCAGATGCAACCGCGCCGCGTCATGGCAAGGGTGCGGCCACGCGTGCACGAACTCGCCGCCGGTAGCCGCCGGCGGCTGCGTTCGTTGCGCGCACGGATGTCGTGAACGGGGCCGCGAGACCCGACGCCGTCAAACAAAGCCGCCTTCAGCTCGCGATGGCCTGGATTAAGGCGGTGATCTTTATGCTGGCGAAATTAGAGAACGTGTCGGATACCGCATAGGGCAAGATGATCTGGTCGCTGTGACGCATGGCGCCGCAGGTATAGACGACATTGGGCACATAGCCTTCGCGCTCGGTGGGTTCCGGACGAACCAGCGGCTCCCGCGTGCGCGCGAGAATCTTCGACGGATCTTTCTTGTCCAAGAGAACCGCGCCGATTGAATATTTTCTTACCGGACCAACGCCGTGCGTCAGCAGCAGCCAGCTGTCGTCGAGCTCGATGGGTGAGCCGCAGTTTCCTATCTGAACAAACTCCCAAGGAAATTCCGGCTGCAGGATGGATTGACCACCCTCCCACGTGTACAGGTCGTCGGAATAGATCAGATACAGGTTCTCATTGTCTTGCCGGGCGATCATCGCGTAGCGGCCGTCGATCTTCCGGGGAAACAACGCCATTCCCTTGTTGCGCGCCGCCGCTCCGCGGAGCGGAGTCAGCCGGAACGATTGAAAATCCGTGGTGGCGAGCAACTCCGAACGAATCGCCCTGCCGCTATAGGCCGTGTAGGTCGCGTAGAATGTTTTTCTGCCCTCGTCATTGAACTCGACGAAGCGGGCATCCTCGATGCCATTCGATTGCGACTCGGTGATCGGAAAGATGACACGTTCGCTCAGCTCTTCCTCGTCCCCGAACATGACCTCGACCGCATCGCTATTGGCCGGAAACGCACAGCTGCGGACCTTCGGGACCGCGGCAAGCCGTGCAGTCGGGTCGATGGCGACGCTTCCGTCGGCGGCTATGGTGCCGGACCGGAATGTCAGCGATGAAATGTGTCCTTCGCCGACGGCGCGCAGACTCAAGATGAAGCGGCAGCCATTGTCGGGCGCACCCGACTGATCGGGATGCCGGACGATACTTGGATTGAACAAGGCCGAAGCCTCGAACGAGTATTCGTTGAGGAAATATGCACCGATCAGGCGGCGTTGCGTCTGATTCAATTCGGCATGGGGTGCCAACGCATCCTCCATGTCGGCCGCGCGCGCCTCGAAAATATCGATCAGGTTTCTGTGCCGGCCTTCAAAATTGTCGAGGACGTCGCTTAATTGCTGGGCGGCGGCCTCGGCGTCGAGACCGAGGACCCTGCCGACAATATGATTGGCCCGTATCTTATCGGTGGGGTTGAGGTCTCGAGGTTCCGTTGCCGGTTTGAAGGGCCGCACCACGACCCGAGCCGGGTCCGGGCGCAGATACAAGCTCTGGCGATTCAAGAAGTGGGATTGGGACAAAAAGTCTCCCTGGGGTTTTTAGCGATGGGTTTGTGCGATCGGCTTCGCCGCCTGCGGCCTTGGATACCGGTCTCGCGCAGTCAATCGCGGTCATGCGCTTGAACTGGCGAATCTCCACAAGGCCGAGAAGATACGATAGCACCGATTCCGCTCCCTTGTTCTCATTGGTTCGATCCGGATGCAGCCCATCGGAGCAGCTGCCGGTTTCCGGATCGGTCAGAGCCGCCTGCAGGTCGTTTTCCCCCAAAAACCATTCAAACGCCCGGAGTGCCTCCGTCGACCATTCCGCACCACCGTCCGCCCGACCGGCGGCCAGGCAGGCGGAAATCGCCGCCGACGCCTCGACCGGCTGCTGATCGAACGCTTCGGGCTGCTGGCGGTGCTTGCCGAAACTCTTGGTTCCGACCGGCCTGAAATATCCCGACGACGTGGTCTGGAGCGCATTGAGCCAACGCAGCGATCGCAGCCCGACGTCGATGTAGGAAGCTGTGTGGGTCGTCAGGCCGGTTTGGATCAGCGCCTGGGAAAGCCGCGCATTGTCGTAGGCGAGCGTGTCCTCAAACCAGAGCCAGTCTCTGGTGGCGTTTGCCGAGAACAGCGCCATCAGCCTGTCGGCCAATAATCCGCGGAGTCGGTTGGCGAGAACGTCGCCGGCGGCCTGTGTGCAATAGGCGTCCAGTCCCAGCAGCGAAAACGCCCAGGCCCGTGGCGATGAGAATTCCTCGACAATAGGCAAAGCGGTCTTGAACAGCGCGCCTGCCCATCTGCGGCGCGATGGATCGATGTCGCTCCCCGCACATTCGGCCAACGCCCACAGCGTCCTGCCGTGACTGTCTTCAGACCCCTCATCTTCCAGCCAGCGGCGATCGTAGCTCATGAAATTGCGAAATCTTCGGGTATCCGGATTCCAAGCGTGCTGAATGAACGCGGCAAAGCGCGCCGTGATGGCGTTGGACAATCGAGCTTCGCCGAAATTCGTCAACTGGCTTGCGAACAAAAGAGCCCGAGCGTTGTCGTCGGCGCAGTAGCCGTGGGAGCGGTCCGGCACCGAGTGAACGGCGTGCTGGAGCATGCCCGTACTGTCACAGAGCGACAGAAAATGCTCGATCCGGATGTCCGGTGTGACGTGCCCCTTTCTCCCCGGCGCTGGCGTATCGATCGGCACTATTCCAGGCCGCACAATCTGATTCTCGGTCTCGAAGACGCCAAGATAGCGCTTTGCCGTCTGCACCCAGGTCATCGATCGGCTTGCCGCGTAGGCCTTTTTGCGCATCGCGTGCCGACGAACGTCGTTGGTCAGGAGGCCCGCGATTTCGGCGCTCAAGGCCTTGCTGTCCCTAAACGGAACGAGAATTCCGCAATCCTCGGTCAGCAACTCCTTGGCGTGCCAGTACGGCGTCGATACGACTGCCTTGCCCAATCCGAAGCTGTAGGCGAGCGTGCCCGACGTCATCTGGGCTTCGTTGAGATAGGGCGTCACATAGACGTCGCACATCGAAATAAAGTTCAGCAGCGTGGCCTGATCGACGAACTGGTTGAAAAAAACGACATGATCTTCGATGCCGAGATCGCGGACCCGGTCCGTCAGACTGTCGCGATATATCTCGCCCTCGTGGCGCACCAGGTTCGGATGGGTGGCGCCGAGAACGACATACATGGCATTGGGGCAGGATTTGATGATGTCCGGCATGGCATCGAGCATGGTCTCGATGCCCTTGTTCGGCGACAACAAGACCGAACGTCAGAATGATCATCTTCTCGGTGAAGTCGAATTTCGCCTTGGCGTGATGCGGATCGAGGAACGGAAAATCCGGGATGCCGTGCGGTATGACCTCGATCCTGCGCGCCGGCACGCCGTGAACGGAACGGAGGAATTCGTGGCCCTTTTCCGACATGACGACGAGCTTCGCCGAAGCGTCGATGATCCGGCGCATCACGTCGTGCTGGGTGGCGGACGGTTTGGCGAGCACCGAGTGCAGTGTCGTGACAACCGGCATTTCAAGCCGTGACAAGAGCTCGATGATATTGCCGCCGGCCTCGCCGCCGAAAATCCCGTATTCGTGTTGCAGGGAGACGACGTCAAATCCCGCGGCGTTGAGAAATTCCGCCGCTTTGACATAGTCGCCGATGTTTTCGTCGTGAATCTCGAAGCGCACCGCCGGCGGATAGTCGTAGGTGCGGCCCGCATCGGTCATGGCCACGACACAGGTTTCAAGATCCGGCCTGCCCGTCGAAACCGCTCGATGAATATCATGAGTAAACGTAGCGATGCCGCAGCGGCGTGGCAGATAATTGCCGATGAAGGCTACACGCTGGAGGAGTTTCATTTAATCGTTTCCAGGCGCCCGTTCTTCCGGACAGCCTTTGTTTGAGTAAGCGACGCCGACACGCGGCTTCGCTTTTGGCATCCTGACCTTGATAGTTTCCGGCACCGTGCAACGTCGCAGTAAATTCGCAACTGGGCTGTCGCCCGTGTAGGCAACGAGGCCGACCATTCCGGTAGCGCCGACCTTTATCTCGACCGTGTCCGTTTGCGCGAACACAGCCTCGCCGGTGACAATTTCGAACGATCCGGCAGTGGCGTTTCCGCTGAGGACCAGCAGCCAAGTTTCGCGTTCCGCTTCGAGTGACCACGATGAGGCTGGAGGCAGGCTGATCCGTTCGAATACGAAATATGGGCCGGAAGCGAGAATTGTCCGTTCGTTGGTCAACCGTTTCGGCCGCGGCTGAGAATCGAGCCGGTCCGGCATGCGCCACCGCGATTGCGTTTTCGATGTGAAGTTCGCGACCGCGACCGGAATCCGACAGCCGGAATGTCGTGTCGCTGCGTTGTTGAATCTCCGCGATGACAAGACCGGCGCCGATTGCGTGAATTGTACCGGCAGGCACCGAAATGACGTCGCGCGCGGACACCGACCGCCACATCATCAGATCGGCAATCGAGCCGTCGCCGATCGCCGTTCGCAATTGCTGCGGCGTCAGGCGTCGAGTGAGGCCGAGAGCGACCTTGGCCTCGGGAGTGGCACTCAACACGTACCAGGCTTCGGTTTTGCCGTTCGGCAAGCCCATCGAATGGGCAAACGCGTCGTCCGGGTGAACCTGGATGGAAAGTGGCTGGCTCGTAAATAGCAGTTTGAGCAAGAGCGAAGGATCTGCGTGTCGCGCTGTCGGGCCGCTCGTACCAGACTTCACCGATCGCGACGCCACCATGAACTGCGCCACTCCAGGGCTGCAGATCATTGACGCCCCAAGGCTTGGGTACGGCACGCGCGCGTGCATGTTCAATCGCCATAACCCTGCCTGACGTTCGAGCGAGACAGCGCATTTCGACGCTGTTGCGCGTCGAAAGCTCTGGATCACCAGCGCCGGCTGCGTGAGTTTAACGGCCGTGGATAACAGGCGTTGGGTTAGAAACGGAAAAGAGTATTCAAGAGACTATCGAATAGGCGGAGTAATCGACTGAAAAACGTTGTCTTAATATGTGAATGAATGAGGTCGATTACAAGTTCCAGCCGCATTGGAAATTGTTGCCAACCTCCATTGCACAGCGGTTATTGCTCTCAAAAGCAAGACCCTGGCTGCGCGCGCGACTGACCCTATCGTCCAGCGCTCAAAGACGCGGCAATCTCACGCGCAGCCTTGTTCGGCAATCGCTTCGGTGGCGGCCCGGTCGGCTGGAAAATCCGCGGCGATCCAGGCTCGTTCGGCAGCCCGCATGGCGGCGCCCAAAGCGGGGCCTGCGGCGATGCCGCGCTTGGTGAAGTCCGCCGATCTGAGCGGAAACACCGGGACGGTCCAGCGCTCCGGCAGCGCTGCGAGCTCGCGCCATTCATTGGCCGCTGCACCGGCAGCGGAGCGCGACCAGGCCAGCAGCACGCGATCGGTAAAAGTCTGGGCGCCGAGTTCATAGAGAAGCGCGCGCGCGGCTTGCCCGCCCGCCGCCGGCGACACGCGCCACCACCCATCGAGCGCCGCAAGTCGTGCGGCTTCCGCATTGGAAAGACGAAGCCGCTCCGCGAGCCGCTCGGCGTCTTCCTTGAGGAAAACCGCAAGCGCGCCGAGCCGACGCACCGCATCGGGTGGGGCGCCGGTTGCGGCCTCGACCTTGGTCATATTTTCGAAGCTCGCGAGGAACGGCACGCCGCCCAGCACCGCGACCAGAAGGCCGCTCTCGGCCATGACCGCGAGCGCCGGCGTCGCACGAGGCGCGAGCAGAAGCTTCAGCAATTCCATGCGTACACGTTCGCGCGACAGCGTTTCAATCCGGCACGCGCAACGATCGAGGCGTGAAGTCCGGCGGCATCGGGGTGACCGCCGTCGCCGTACCAGGCGTGGAAGCGGAAGAAGCGCAGGATGCGCAGATAGTCTTCGGCAATGCGCTTCGCCGGGTCGCCGATAAAGCGCACGCGGCGCGCGGCGATGTCGGCGAGGCCGGAGACATAATCGTAGACCGTGCCGTCGGCGCGCAGCAGACAGCGCATTGATGGTGAAATCGCGCCGCTCGGCGTCCGACCGCCCAGTCGCGGCCGAACACGACCTTGGCCTTGCGGCCGTAAGTTTCGACGTCTTGGCGCAGCGTCGTGACTTCAAACGGCCTGCCGTCGATGACGACGGTGACGGTGCCGTGCTCGATGCCCGTCGGAACCGATTTCCAGCCGGCACGCGGCGACACGGCGCACGACCTCGTCGGGCACGGCCGTCGTCGCCACATCGATCTCGCCGACCGCGAGGCCCAGCAGCGCGTTGCGCACCGCACCGCCGACCACCCGCGCCTCTTCGCCGTCGCAATCGAGAAGCGCGAGGAGGCGCGCGAGTTCGCCTTCTTTCAGCCAGGCGGCTTCGCCGAGATGGGTCGTCTTCGTCACCGCGTCACGCCCGGCACGAACTTGCCGTTCTCGATATGCGCCGGCACGTAGGTCGAGCCCGGCGGGGCGCCGGAAAATTTCGCCAGGACAACGAAACTGCCGATCATGAGCAGGAGCGACGACAATCACCAGCGCGGCGAGGCGCCGCGGCGTCCAGGACGTCGGCTGCAACAATCCGACGCGCGTCGCCAACAGGAACGCGGCATAGAGCGCGAACGGAGTGAGAAACAGCCCGATCTCGGTGAGGATTGGCCTGATCATCCGGCGCAAACCCGCTGGTAAAGGTTCCGCAGGATACCAGCGGTGATGCCCCAAATGTAGCGGTTCTCGATACGGGATCGCGTAATAATCGCGCGTCGAAGCCGTTCCAGTCGCGCGTCTTGCGCTGGTGATTGGCCGGCGTCATCAGGAATGCAAGCGGCACTTCGAAGGCTTCGGTGACTTCACGCGGATTGAGTGTCGAGCGTGAAGTCCGGGCTTGACGCGCGCCACGGTCGGCAAAATGCGGAAGCCCGAAAACGTCAGATAGAGATCGAGGTAGCCGATCGGCTCGATCAAGCCCGGCAGCAGCCCGGTCTCCTCTTTGGCTTCGCGCAACGCCGCCGCGACCGGACTTTCGTCGCCGGGATCGATCTTGCCGCCCGGAAAGGCCACCTGCCCGGCATGGCTGGCAAGCTCCGCCGTCCGCAGCGTCAACAGCACCGTCGGTTCGGCGCGATCGATCACCGGAACGAGCACCGCCGCGGGCTTGGTGGCTTTGACGCCGGCGCGCTCGCCAAACGTCTGGATTGAGATCGAGATCGCCGCGCGCTCCCTCGGCCGTCGGATCGGTCAGAGCCGGCGGCACTTCGAGCGTGAGCCGCGCGCGGGCGCGATCGAAAAAACTCGGCGTCGTCACTGGCTGACTTGTAGCGCGGTCGTTCACGCAAAATCCCTCACCTGATCGGCCGGCGCCATGGCGAAAAACGTTCCGCCCGAAGACACGCCGAACATGGTCTTGCCCTCGACCTCGCGCTCTTCGCCGAGCTCGACGAGATCGAAGAACAGCGCCCGCGTCACTTTCGCCCATAGGTCGCGGCGGACGTGAAGGTATGGCTTAAGCCCGCCGGTGCCGGGTTCGGGCACAAAGCGCATTTCGTGTTGCGGCCCGCAAGCGACCCAATCGTCGACATTGGTACGGAAGTTGAGCAGGCGGCCCGCGTCGCTATTCTCGACATTCAGTTCGACCGCCAGAAACGGCGCGTCGTCGACGCGGATACCGCACTTCTCGACCGGCGTGACCAGAAAATATTTGTCGCCCTCGCGCTTGAGCACGGAAGCGAAGAGTTTGACCAGCGCCGGCCGCCCGATCGGCGTCTTCAGGTAGAACCAGGTCCCGTCAGTGGCGATACGCATATCGAGATCGCCGCAGAACGGCGGGTTCCATAGCTCTACCGGTGGCGGGCCTTTGCCGGTGCGCTGGATCGCGCCCGTGATCGCCTCGAGGCCGGATTGCCCTTCCTTCGCCATGGTTTGCGTAGAGTCTTTCTTGGAACAGCCGTGTGGGGCGCGATCATCCGCCAAAATGGGCATTTAGCAATCTGTATCCGGGCCACGCCAAACCCAAGCTGTGTCTCCAGTCGCGTTTCCTATGGATAAAGAATCAGCGCACAGTCTGCGTTTGAGGCGGCTGGCGCATATATTGCATAGCCACGCGCCCAATAGGCGTGCAATTGGGCTGCCCCAGTTTCGTGCATATGGCGCGATTCTGACCGCGACAAGAACACGACAAAACACAAGGAGTTAGTCATGGCCATTGCCGGCGGAGATGGGCTCGAAAAACTCGAAGACATGATCGTGCGCGCGGCCGAGACGACGGCCGAACATGTCCGCGCAGCCAAAGCAGCGATCGGCATGGTCATCTTCGGCCAGGACAAGGTGGTCGAGCAGGCCCTCATCACCATTTTGTCGGGCGGTCACGCGTTGCTGTTAGGCGTGCCCGGCCTCGCCAAGACGAAGCTCGTCGACACCATGGGCACCGTGCTTGGGCTCGATGCGCGGCGCATTCAATTCACGCCCGACCTGATGCCGTCGGATATTCTCGGCACCGAGGTGCTCGAAGAGAGCCAGACCGGCAAACGTAACTTCCGCTTCATCTCCGGCCCCGTGTTCGCGCAGCTGTTGATGGCCGACGAGATCAACCGCGCCAGTCCGCGCACCCAGTCGGCACTGCTGCAGGCCATGCAGGAACAGCACGTCACGGTCGCCGGCGCCCGCCACGACCTGCCGAAGCCGTTCCATGTGCTGGCGACCCAAAACCCGCTCGAACAAGAAGGCACCTATCCGCTGCCGGAAGCCCAGCTCGATCGCTTTCTGATGGAAATCGACGTCGGCTATCCCGACCGCGACGCCGAGCGCCGCATTCTTTTCGAGACGACGGGCGCCGAAGAAACGCGGGCCAAGGCCGCCATGACGGCCGAGGATTTGATGGCGGCGCAGCGCCTGGTGCGCCGGCTGCCGGTCGGCGAATCCGTCGTCGAGGCGATCCTCGCGCTGGTGCGCTCGGCGCGCCCCGGTCCGGAAGGCGGCGAAGCCGCGAAACTGATCGCCTGGGGACCCGGCCCGCGCGCAAGCCAGGCGCTCATGCTCGCCGTTCGCGCCCGCGCGCTGCTCGACGGCCGCCTCGCGCCATCGATCGACGACGTGATCGAACTCGCCGAACCGGTGCTCAAGCATCGCATGGCGCTCACCTTCGGGGCACGCGCCGAGGGCGAGAGCATTCCGGCAGTGATCGGACGGCTGCGGACACGGATCGGATAAGCTGATGGCGTCCGAGCCCACGCCGAGGCGCACATCCCAAGACGGCCCGGCGGTTACGCGCGCGGTCGGCGACGAGCCGGGCGCTCGCTGCGACGATGCCGCGGCTGATCCTGGAAGCGCGGCGCGTCGCGGCAACCGTCATCCACGGCCTGCACGGCCGCCGCCGCGCCGGTTCGGGAGAAAATTTTTGGCAATATCGCCGGTTCGTGTCGGGCGAGCCTGCGGCGCGCGTCGATTGGCGGCGCTCGGCGCGGGACGATCATCTTTATGTGCGCGAGCAGGAATGGGAGGCCGCACACACGGTCTGGATCTGGCCCGATCGTTCGTCGTCGATGCAATTTGCATCTCCCCTCGTGCGCGATACCAAACTTTACCGCGCCTTGGTGGTGACGCTCGCGCTCGCCGAAGTGCTGGTCGAAGGCGGCGAACGCGTCGGCATTCCAGGCCTGATGCGCCCGACCGGGAGCCGCAAAGTCATCGACCTGATCGCACAAGCGATCCTGCACGACCGCAGCGGGCGGACGAGTCTGCCGCCGAGTTTTGCACCCTCACCGCTCTCTGAAGTCGTCCTGCTGTCGGATCTGTGGAGCGAGATCGGCGAAATCCGCCGTACCCTGACGCAATTTTCCGGCAGCGGCGCCCACGGGCATGTGGTGCAGATCGTCGATCCGGCCGAAGAGACCTTTCCTTATTGGGGCCGCATCGAGTTCGTCGAACCCGAAGGCGGCGGCCATATCACCGCCGGTCGCGCCGAGACTTGGCGCGCCGATTATGGGGCGCGCGTTGCGCGGCATCGTGCCGAGATCCGCAGCGAAACCGACCGCCTCGGGTTCAGCTTCGCCATCCACCGCACTGACCGTCCAGCGAGCGAGCTTCTCCTGGCGCTCCACGGCCGGATCGGTGCCGGCACGGCGCAGACCGCCATGCGCTCCTACGTGCCGGCCGCATCCGGAGTGCCGACATGATCGGCGCATTGCCGCTCGGCTTCGCCGAACCGCTCGTTCTCGTTGGGCTGCTGACGTTGCCGGTCTTGTGGTGGCTGCTGCGATTGGTGCCGCCGCGGCCGCGCCGCCTCGATTTTCCGCCGACGCGGCTCCTTTTGGAGATCGCGCCCAAGGAAGAGACCCCCGCGCGCACGCCGTGGTGGCTGACACTGCTGCGGCTTTCGCTCGCGGCGCTCGTCATCATCGCCGCCGCCGGGCCGATGTGGCACCCGCCGCTGGCAACCAGCAAAGCCCGCACGCCGCTTGCGATCGTGATCGACGACGGCTGGTCTGCCGCGGCCACCTGGGACGCCCGGCTGCGCACGGCCGACGACATCATTGCCCGCGCCGACGATGACCGCCGTGCTGTCGCGCTGGTGCCGCTGTCCAGAGGTCCTCACGATATTTCCTTGGAGACGGCGGGCGCCGCCCGCGTCGAACTGCATAAATTGAAGCCCGCGCCCTACACGGTCGACCGCGCCGAAGCGCTGCCGGCATTGTCGCGCTTCCTGTCCGACACAACGAACGCCGAATTGGTGTGGCTGTCCGACTCCATCGATCCCGGCCACGGCGGCGATTTCGTCAAAAGCTTGGCGCAGGCGATCGGTCAACATCCGATCACCGTTATTGCCGGCGGCATTGCGGGCGCACGCGCGCTCGCCGCGGTCGACAACACCGCCGGCGCGCTGACGGTGAAAGTGCTGCGCTCCGCGGCGGACACCGCCGACACCGGTACCGTCCGCGCGCTCGACCTCAAGGGCCTGCCGCTTGGCGAAGCGCCGTTCACCTTCAAGGGCGCGGACCGCGAAGCCGAGGCCCGCATCGATCTGCCGGTCGAACTGCGCAACGATATTTCGCGGCTCGAAATTGCCGGCGAGCGTTCCGCCGGCGCGGTGCAGCTTCTCGACAAGCGCTGGCAGCGGCGAACCGTCGGCATCGTATCCGGCGCCACCGCCGATGTCGCGGAACCGCTATTGTCGTCGAGTTATTACGTGCAGCGCGCGCTCGAGCCCTTTGCCGACGTCCGGCTTACACAAGGCGAATCGCCGGCCGACGCCGTCGCGCATTTCCTCGATCTCAATTTGCCGATGCTGATCCTGACCGATGTCGGCACTGTCGGCGACGCGCACGATCGGCTGGCACACTGGATCGAGGACGGCGGTGTGTTGGTGCGGTTTGCCGGCCCGAGGCTTGCCGCCTCCGACGACGATCTCGTTCCGGTCAAGCTCAGGCGCGGCGGCCGTATCCTCGGCGGCAGCCTGAGCTGGGATAAGCCGCAGCCGCTGACCGCATTTTCGCGCGAAGGTCCGTTCAACGGCATGCCGGTGCCGGACGATGTGACCGTCAACCGCCAAGTCCTCGCCGAACCCGACGCAACGCTGAGCGAGAACACATGGGCGACGCTGGCCGACGGCACCCCGCTGGTCACCGCCGCCCGCCGCGGCAAGGGTTTGATCGTGCTGTTCCATGTCACCGGCGATCCGCGATGGTCGGATCTGCCGCTGTCCGGATCGTTCGTCGAAATGCTCAAGCGCGTGGTCGCGCTCTCGGGCACCGCGCCCGCCGCGACCGAGGGCAATACGCAAACTAAGACCGCGCGCGATCTGGTGCCGCCGACCCGGATGCTTGACGGCTTCGGCACGTTCATTGCGCCGCCATCGTCGGCGCGACCGGTGCCCGCGGACTTTTCCTCACACGCGACGGCCGAGCACCCGCCCGGCTTCTATGGCCCGTCGGACAGTCTTCTGGCCGTCAACGCGCTCGGCGCTGCCGACCGCCCTGCACCGCTCGATTTCTCGCCGCTCGTTACCGCGGGCCGCGACGTATACCGCACCACCGCCCCGCAGGATTTTCGCGGACCGGTCTTCCTTGCGGCCCTCGCGCTCCTGCTGCTCGACACCATCGTGGTGTTGCTGCTTGGCGGCGGCATGCAGCGGCTGTTGCCGCGCGCCTCACGCGCCGCCGCCGCATCGGTCGTCGTGGTGGCGGCATTGGCGCTGACGCTCTGCCACGCCAGCGCTCAGCAGGAAACTAGAAATCCGGACGTGCCGCAGTCGGCGCTTGAAACCAAACTAGCCTACGTGGTCACCGGCGATGCCGACGTCGATGCCATCAGCAAAGCAGGCCTTGCCGGCTTGACCTTGTTTCTGGCCCAGCGCACCGCGCTCGAGCCGGGCGATCCGATCGGCCTCGATATCAGCCGCGATGAACTCGCATTCTATCCGCTGATCTATTGGCCGGTCGTACCCGGCGCGGCGCAGCCGTCCGAGCAGGCGCTCAAGCGCCTCGACACTTACATGAAAGATGGCGGCACCGTTCTGTTCGATACCCGCGACGCTGTGGTGGCACCGCCCGGCCCCGGCGGCGAAACGCAAAGCCCCGGCATGCTGGAATTGCGCAAGATCCTTTCGTCGCTCGACATTCCGGAACTCGAACCGGTGCCGCGCGATCATGTTCTGACCAAGACGTTTTATCTGTTGCGCGACTTTCCCGGGCGCTTCGACACCGGGCAGCTGTGGGTCGAAGCGTTGCAGCCGGCGAATGCCGACGAAGAAACCGCGGCGCGGCCGGCGCGCGGCGGCGACGGCGTCTCCTCGATCATCATCACTTCGAATGACTTTGCCGGCGCCTGGGCCACGCGCTCCGACGGTCAGCCGATGCTGCCGATGGTCGGCAATGTACCGCGTCAGCGCGAGCTCGCCTTCCGCGCCGGCGTCAACATCGTGATGTACACGCTGACCGGCAACTACAAGGCGGACCAAGTCCATGTCCCGGCGCTGCTCGAACGGCTCGGGCAATAAATAAGGCTTACTATTGACAATAGTAACTTCCTACTTATCTTACTATCCGCGCGTCTCGGCGGGAGAAGACCATGAGCAAATATCAAGTATTGCCGCAATACCTCGATCAAGCTGATCGCATGGTCCAGCGCATGAGCTTTAGCGAGATTGAGGGCATTTTGGGCTTCAAACTGCCGAAAAGTGCGTATCGGCATGAGGCTTGGTGGAGTAACAACGAAACCGGCCATTCCCATGCCCGCGCGTGGCTCAAGTCTGGTTGGCGTACCGAAGCGGTCGATTTGACGAGACGCCAAGTTACTTTCCTGCGCGCAGGACAGTTTCCTTTACTCGATACCTCACCGCGGAAGCGCGACCCGTGGGGCTGCATGGCGGGGACTATCACGATTTTGCCCGGCGTCGATCTCACGGCTCCGGCGGGCGAGAAGTGGAATGCTGAAGAAGGTCGCCTCCGCAATGACTGATCTTCTGCTCGATACCTGCGCCGTACTGTGGCTCGCCGAAGGTATTGAACTGGCCGGTGACGCCCGCAAAGCGATCACGGAAAGCAGATTGAATATTTCGCCGATCAGCGTTTGGGAGATCGCCAATCTCGTACGCAGGAATCGCATCGTGCTCACCATGCCGGTGGCCAAATGGTTTCGGCGAACCGTCGAGATGATGGAAGCGGCTACTTCCGAACTTACCATCGATATCCTTGCCGGCTCGTGTGAGCTGCCGGGTTCGCCGCCGGGAGATCCGGCTGATCGCATTATCATCGCGACTGCCCGCGAAGCGCGCATGGTGCTGATGACGCGCGATAACGCCATCTTAACGTATTCGCGCGGGGGCTACGTCCAAACAATGGCATGTTGAACATGAACTTCGGTATCGCGTTCGCTCCTCTCGTTGCTACCCCGTGCTGTGGGCGGCCATCGCCGTCGTCTGCGTCCTGTCGATCTTGCTGTTCGTGTCGCGCAGCCGTGGCGCCTCGATCCGAGCCTTGGCGTTGGCGCTCATCGTGCTGGCGCTTGCCAATCCGTCGTTGACGCGCGAGGACCGCGATCCGCTCAACTCGGTCGCGGTCGTCGTCGTCGACAAGAGCCCCAGTCAGAATTTCGGTGATCGCACGGCGCAAACCGAGGCGGCGCGAGGCGCGGTTCTCGACCGCCTGCGCAAAATCCCGGGCCTCGAAGTCCGCACCGTCGAAGCCGGCCAGGCCGACGGCGAGACCGACGGCACGCGTCTATTCTCGGCGCTCGGCTCGACGCTGGCGGACGTGCCGTCGGATCGTGATCGCCGGCGTCATCATGATCACCGACGGCCGGGTGCACGACGTGCCGGCGGATGCGAGCGCACTCGGCTTTGCCGCGCCGGTGCATGCGCTGATCACCGGAAGCAAGGACGAGAGCGATCGCCGCGTGGCGCTCATCGCCGCGCCGCGCTTCGGCATCGTCGGGCAGCCGCAGACCATCACCTACCGGGTCGAAGATCAGGGCGGCAACGAGAGAACCACCGGGTGAGGGAACCGAGATGGCGAAGGGTGGAGACGGGCACCGTGCCGATCGGCGTCGCGCAGAACGTCACTATCCCGATCCCCATGGCGGCCCAACATCGTCGAGATCGAAGCCTCGCCATGGAAGGCGAACTGACCCCGGTCAATAATCGCGCCGTGGTGTCGATCGACGGCGTGCGCGA
>CAVOKR010000031.1:0-432172 GCA_963696555.1 uncultured Alphaproteobacteria bacterium
GGCGGAATTGTTCTAGTATTCCTCCGCGATCGAGATCGCAAAGTCGGGCCCGAGGGGAAACGTCCATGCTGGAAAAACACTACGACCGCGCCGCGCAGGATATCGGCAACATCGTCAGTCTCGGCCACGTCAATGTCTGCATCAACGATCAGCACATGGCGACGACCTATTACGTCACCGGACTCGGGCTGACGCGCGATCCGTTCCTCAATACCGGCGCGGGCAATATGTGGATCAATGTCGGCATGAGCCAATTCCATCTGCCGATGGGAACGCCGGAGATTTTGCGCGGCGTGATCGGGCTCGTCGTGCCCGACCGCGAGGCGCTGCTCGACCGGCTTACCCATGTGCGCAAGGCGCTTGCCGGCACCAAATTCGATTTCCGCGAAAGCAATGATTGCGTCGAAACCGTTTGCCCATGGGGCAACCGCATCCACCTGCACACGCCGGACGAGGATCGGTTCGGCCGCATCGCGCTCGGCATGCCCTATATCCGGTTCGACGTCCGCCCCGGCACCGCCGACCGCATCGCGCGCTTTTATCGCGATGTCGTCCAGGCGCCCTCCGAGGTGATCAAGAACGGCTCGGGCCCGCAGGCCCGCGTTCAGGTCGGCGAGAAGCAATACTTTTACTTCCGCGAGACCGACGCGCCGGAAGCGCCCTACGATAATCATCACGTGCAGATCTATCTCGCGAATTTCTCCGGTCCGCATCGCCGCCTCAAGGAACTCGGCCTGATCACGATGGAGACCAACGAATACGAGTACCGCTTCAAGGACTTGATCGATCTCGACAGCCGCGAAGTGCTGTTCACCGTCGAGCACGAGACGCGCAGCAGACCAATCCGATGTACGGCCGCCCGCTCATCAACCGCAATCCGGCGCAGACCAATACCGACTACAAGCCCGGTCACGACAATTTGGGCTGGGCGATGCCGTGACGGGCGACGCCCGCCTGGCCCGGAATGACGGATGACCGCGCGCCGCGCGCTGGTGATCGGCGGCTCGCTCGGCGGGCTGTTGGCGGCGCATCTGTCTGCGCAGCACCGGCTGGGACGCCGTCGTGTTCGAGCGCAATGCCGAAGAACTGGCGAGCCGCGGCGTCGGCCTTGGCACGCATCCGCAACTCGGCGCCGCATTGCGCCGCGCCGGCATCGCATTCGACGAAACCATGGGAATTCGCGTGCCCAAGGTCATCTGCCTCGATCGCGAAGGCAGTACCATCGTCACGCAGCCGACCACGCGCGTCATGAGCGGCTGGGCGCGACTTTACCGCGCGCTGCGCGACGCGCTGCCGGCGCAAGACTATCGTCTCGGCAAAGCGCTGCAGCGGATCGAGCAGGACCCGGACGGCGTCACCGCCAGCTTCGCCGACGGCACGCGCGAGCACGGCGATATCCTGGTCGGCGCCGACGGCGTCCGCTCGACGGTCCGCGAGCAATTCTTGCCGCAAGCGCAGCCCGTCTATGCCGGCTACGTCGCCTGGCGCGGCGGTGCTCGACGAAGCGCAAGTACCGCCGCACATCAGGCGCGAGATTTTCGACCTCTATACGATCTGTCTGCCGGAGGGCGAGCAGTTGATCGGCTATCCGGTGCCGGGACGCGACAACGATACCGCAGTCGGCCAGCGCAGCTACAACATCGTCTGGTATCGGCCGACCGATCCGGCAGACACTCGCGGCGATGTGCACGGACGCTGCCGGCACGCATCACGCGGCCGGCATTCCGCCGCCGCTGATCCGCGCCGACGTTATCGCGCGCGTCAAGGCCGACGCCGGGCGTCTATTGCCGCCGCAAATCGCCGGAATCTTTGTCCGCACCACGCCGTTCTTCCAGCCGATTTTCGATCTTGAATCGCCGCGGCTCGTATTCGGCCGCGTCGTGCTTGCCGGCGACGCGGCCTTCGTAGCGCGTCCGCATGTCGGCGCCGGCGCCACCAAAGCGGCGGTCGATGCAGTAACGCTCGCCGATTGCCTGCGCGACGCCGGCGACGATATCGCCAAAGATCTGGCGCGTTACGAAACCGCACAGCGGAAATTCGGCGGCGCGATGGTCGCGCTGGCGCGCGAGCAAGGCGCCTATCTGTCAGCACAGCTGAAACCGCAAAGCGAGCGCACGGCCGGCGAGCGCGATCGCGACATCGATGCGATCCTGCACGCCCACGGCACGCGCAGCGATCAGGTCGGCGCCATGGTCGCGGCGCGTGGCCTCGATGCGCATATTTAGGAGCATGTCATGCCGGGACCGCTTAGCGGGCATCCGCGTTCTCGATCTCACCTCGGTGGTGGCCGGCCCGTTGGCGACGCAGACGCTCGCCGACATGGGCGCCGAAGTGATCAAGATCGAAAGCCCGGACGGCGACACCACGCGCTATACCGGTCCGGCGCGCTCGCCCGACATGGCGGCCTTGTTCATGGGATTCAACCGCGGCAAGCGCTCGCTCGTGCTCGATCTCAAGCAGGAGGCCGCCGCGGCCGTGCTGTGGCGGTTTGATCGAAAAAGCCGACGTCTTTCTGCATTCGATGCGGCCGCAGAAGATCGACCGGCTCGGCTTCGGACCCAAAACGGTCTGCGCGCGCAATCCCCGCCTCGTCTATGCGGCGATCCACGGCTATCGCAATGGCGGCCCCTATAGCGGCCAGCCGGCCTATGACGACGTCATCCAGGGCCAGGCCGGCGTCGCTGCCTTGATGGCCGAGGTCTCCGGCGCGCCGCGTTACGCGCCGACGATTCTGGCCGACAAGACTACGGCGCTCTCGCTATCCGGCGCGGTAGCGGCGGCACTTGTTCGCGCGCGAACGAACCGGGCTGGGTCAATTCGTCGAAGTGCCGATGTTCGAATCCATGGTGTCATTCGTGCTCGCCGAGCATCTGTTCGGCCACTGCTTCACGCCGCCGAAGGGCGAACTGGGCTATACGCGGGTGACCGGCTCATGGCGCCGGCCCTATCGGACCAAAGACGGCTATCTGTGCATGATGGCCTACACCGAGCGGCATTGGCGCAAGTTCTGGGCCATGGTCGGCAGGCCTGAGACCTGCGACGATCCGCGCTTCAACAGCATTGCGACGCGCAGCAAAAATATCGTCGCGCTTTACGAGCTCGCCGGAGCATGCTTTCTCGACAAGACGACCGACGAATGGCTCGCGCTGCTGCGCGAGCTGGAAATCCCCGCGGCGCGCATGGCGAGCCTCGACGATCTCAAGACCGACCCGCAGCTTAAGGCGTCGGGCTTCTTCAAGCGGGCCGTCCACCCGAGCGAGGGCGAGATCGTCTTTACCGACATGCCGGTGCGCTTCGGCGACGATACGGCGACGAACGGCCGCCTGCAGCCGCGGCTAGGCGAACACAGCGTCGAAATATTGCGCGAGGCTGGCCTGACCGACGATCGAGATCGAAGGGCTGATCGCTTCCGGCGCGGCCGGCGTGGCGCAACCCCCGGCGCGGGCTGCGAAGTGATGGCGTCACCGCGGCCATTCTTGCAAGGCCGCGGCGGCGTTACCAAATAAGCCAAGAGGTGAAGCCATGGCAGATGACGAAAACGACGATGAAGAACGGCCATGCCTGCATTGCCTGATGGTCGAATTGATCGACAATTTCTTTGCCGAATATCCCGTTTCGAGCGCTGAGCCGGACGCCGTCGACACCGACGAGGTCGTTATCGCCGTGGCAAAGACGGTCGCGGAACTGACCTACGGACAGAATGCCGCAGGCCGGCAAAGCCTGATCGAGCAGTTGATGCGTGAAATCATGAAGTTCGACGCCGAATACCGGCAACAAGAGGAAATGGGCGTCGCCGCCTCCGACGCGCGGCATTAGCCCCAGTTCGACGCTGGCGCCACGTCGGCATTAGTCCCAGGTCGGCAGTCCCAGCGCGGCAGCCTCAGGTCGGCACGCCGCGCATTTTACTTTCAAGGTTAACTGTGCGAGCCCCGTGACTGGGGCGGCTTCACCGCCGCGTAGTCGCCGTCAGCAGCCACATTGGCGCTGAGCTGGCATTCGAGGACGTTGCGCTCGTAGGCTTCGGCCTCGCTCTTGATCCGGTATCTCAGATCGAAAGCCTGTTCTTCCCGCGGCATCTGCCGCACGACCCTGTAGAGACCCGCCTTTTTCTCACCGAGAGGCGTGTACTCGACGGCCTGGCCGACCATGAACTTAAACGACATTGCATTCCCGCCGTGTTGAAGGAGCCGCGCCGGACCTCAGGCGCGGTTGCTCCCGGATCAAAAACGGGGCGCGCGCGGCGGGCCGCCTCGGCCGCCGCCGGCAGCAGCCCCCGGCACCACCCGAGGCTTCATCGGCAACAAACCCTCACGCTGCAACTTCTTGCGCGCGAGCTTGCGCGCGCGGCGGATGGCTTCCGCCCGCTCCCGGACTTTCTTCTCAGACGGCTTCTCGTAATGGCCGCGGAGCTTCATCTCGCGAAAGACGCCCTCACGCTGCATCTTCTTCTTCAGCACCTTCAGGGCTTGGTCGACATTGTTGTCACGGACGAGAACCTGCACGCGGCGTACCTCCTGGTCGAGCGGTCAATGGGCCTAATGCCAAACCGCCCAAATCATCGGACAAAGGCGATTGGCGTAGGGAATTTGCGCAAACTGGGGTGCCGGTTGCACCGCCGATAAACAACTCGCGCCGATATCTGGATTCCCTGTCTATGTGGCAGGCTCAGACGCAAAGCACAATAGGGCCTGGCCATTAAGAAAGGGCTCGGCAATTAAGAATTTCGTCGCCGGGCCGTCATTCGAACCGGCGATCACCCAGCCTTGCTCTTGTTACGCTGCGTTTCCCTGGCCGGTCCGGCCCATTCGGTGACGCAGCGTTCGAGATCCTTGAAGTTTTTGTGCATCTGTTCGAGCGCAAATCCGAGCGCGAAGAAGCATTCCGCCGCCTCGCTGGAAAGATTGATCGTAAAGCCTTCGCGTCGGAGCGCATCGATTTCGCTGGAAAAAGCAGCGAGCGCCGCTTCCGCGGCATCGAGCGATGGCGGCCCCCGGCCCGCCAGCAAAGCCACCCGGCTGGCGCGCATGTAATCGGCGAAAGCCGCGCCGACGGCAGCCAGCCGCGGCTCGAGCCGCGCACGAAACGACTCCGGCAGGGGAACGACGGCCGCCCTTCCGATCATCACGAGGTCGTGGCGCAGCCGCAACAGCGTTCGCAACAGTGGCCCGGTATCGGGGCCGCCCGCGAGACCTGCCGAGCGTTCGCGCTCCGCTTCGACGGCCACTGCGTTCATTTGCACCAAAGCCTGACCGATGCCGTCCTGAATGCGGTGGAGCGCATCCATATCGAGACCTCGCGTCAGGCCGGCAAGCAACTCGCCAAGCGTACGCTCCATCTGGCCCAGCGTTCGCGCGGCCGCGGCAACAACCATCGGATGGGCGTTCGACGGCAACAGCAGGAACGAAACAACGAAACCGGTGGTGCCGCCGAGCGCGACCTCGATGACGCGGTCAAACGCCGATGCGAACGGACTCGCATGGGTGAAGGTCGGGACCAACAGCACGATGATGGCGGTAATCGGCGCGACGGAGAAACGAGGGTTTACCGCCGCCACGAAGGCGAGCGGGGCCACGCCGAGAGCGAGCACCGCGAATAGCGCGATTTCGTTCGAATGCGGAATAAGGACGCCGATGGCGCCGCCATAGATCGCGCCGCCGAGCGTTCCGACGAGATAATCGAAAGTCGCCTTCAGCGACCGCCCGACGCTCATCTGCGTCACGATAACGGCGGTCAATACCGCCCATAGCGGCAAAGGAAGCTCCAGGGCTTGCGCCAACACCAGAGCCACCAGCGCGGCAATCGTCGCCCTGATCGAAAGCGCCAATTGGGCGCGGCGGCGGCGAACCAGGGCGCGAAGCCCGGCCCAGAGTTTTTCGATCTGCGTCACACTGACGTCCCGGACGGCGCCTTCGGAGCTAATGCACCACGGCTTTGTGCAACGGCTGACGAGTTCCATCAATGGGGGTCAGGTGCCCGGAAAGCAGTCCGGCGGCGACGTGATCGGCAATATTCGCGACGCGCTGTTCGAGGGCGATGTCGTTCGCCCCAGAAAGTGTCAGGCGCCTTTCGTCCCGTGCAAATCAGACGGCGGCCACCGCGCTCACGACGATATGATCGAAGACTTCGTGGGTCGAATGGAATCCTGCAGAACGACGCTCAGCAGCGAGCTATGGACCTCAAGCCTGGCATTATACTCGATGAATCCCAAGTCTTGAAACTTGTTCATGAAATGCTTCACCCGGGCGCGCGTCGTGCCGACCATGTCGGCAAGCATGTCCTGTTTGATCTCGGCCAAGATTGGCTCCGGCCGGCCCGCTTTGCCAAAATTGGCCAGCAACAAGAGCACGCGAGCGAGACGCTTCTCGGTTGAGTTGAACAGTTGCTCGACCAAGTCGCGCTCGGCGCGGGCGTTTCGCGCCAGAATGTGCGCGATGAACCATTGCGAAAATGCCGATTCGTCGCGAATAGCCTTCGCGACCTCGGTTTTTCCGACACGGATCGCGACGCACTCCGTCGCAGCCGTCGCCGTCGCCAACCGCTTCGGCTGGCCGGTCAAACATCCTTCACCGAAGAACTCGTCCTCGCCAAGGACTGCAACAACGGCTTCCTTGCCGTGCGCGGATACCACCGTAACTTTGACCTTGCCTTTTTTTATATAGAACACGCCATCGGCGTCGTCGCCCTGGGCAAAAATGATTTCCTTTTTTGGATAGGTGAAAATGCCGCGTCCCGGGCCCGCGGTCCGGAACAGCGCCGCAAGATTGGACCTGCCCGCCAACTTGGACGAACGACGAGCTTCACGTAATGGTTGCTCCATCTGTTATTGGAAACACAGATGACGCGGCCCGGGTGTACCGAATTGCACATCGTGACAATCTATTAACAATATTATTTCGAGCGATAATTTGGAGGCGCGCCAATGGAAACTTTGAGCGCTTCGGAGCGACGGAACAGCAAGGCTGGCGCGATCAGTCGTTACGAATCCAGCACGCTTGGCGCATACAGCTCCTCGACCCTGATCGGCCGCGGCGTCAGTCCCTGTTCGAGCGAATATTGCGCGATGGTCTCGATCACCTTGCGATTGGCCTTGACGCCATGATGCAGCAGGCCGGTCTTGGCGTCGCCGGAAAGCAGTCCGGCGGCGATGTGATCGGCGACATGTTCGACCCGCTGTTCGTCGGCGATTTCGTTGGCGCGGTTGAAGGCCTTGAGCAGATTGAGCGCGACCCAAGGCTCTTTCTCGAAGACATCGCGCCGCATCACGGTCTGATGGTTGATCGGCAATAGGCCGGTCTTCTTGTAATAACGGACGCCCTCCGCGATCGGATCGTCGAACAGATATTTGAAATCGGGATTGTGGGCGAGGTCGGCGCGGCTGCGGTCGACCAGATTGCGGCCGGAGAGGTAATGCAGCACGGCGTCGAGCTCGCCGTTCAGCATCATCGAGCCGATGCTCTTGTCGGCCGGAATTTGATTGACGGTGACGCCCGGCGGGGGCTTGAAGCCGGTGGCGCCGCCGTGGCTCATTTCCGGCGTGCGCTCCATCCAGAATTCCATGTCTTTGGCATCGACGCCGAACTCATGCTGCAACACGCCGCGTCCCCACAGCGCCGCGGTCTGCTGATATTCCGGCACACCGACGCGCTTGCCCTTGAGGTCGGCGGGTTTAGCGATGCCGGCTGCGCGGCGCACCAGGATGCTGGTGTGAAAGAACCGGCGCGTGGTGAAGATCGGCAGTCCGACAAAGCGCGTATCGCCGCGCGCGATCGCGATCAGAAACGACGAGCAGGACATTTCCGATACGGCAAATTCGGCAAAATGCAATTGCCGCCAGAACAATTCCGATGGATGCAGCACCGTCGGAATAAGATCGATGCCATCCGGCTTCACCGTGCCGTTGATGATCGGCCAGGTCCGCGGATTGTGGGTGATGCCGATACTGAGCTGAAGATTCATGGGATTGGTCCGAGGAAGCCACATTTGAGAAACACCGCTCTTTCCCGCGGAAGCGGGAATCCAGCACTGGGTGCCCGCTTACGCGAGGACGAGCGGAAGGCGCTAGATCAATACCGATAGGGCGGGTGTTCCCAGAGCGGGAAGGCCGAGAACACATGCGGCGGGGCTGTCGGCGCCGCGGCGTGCAGGTAGGAGCGATCGAGCTTGCCGAAGCCCGTCACGCCGAGGAGCCCGAGTGCCCGGATCACCTCGTCTTCCATGATTTCCAGCATGCGCACGATGCCGGCCTGGCCCGCGGCCGCGAGCCCGTAGCATTGCATGCGGCCGAGCCCGACCAGATTGGCGCCGAGCGCCAGCGCCTTGACGATGTCGGTGCCGCGATAATAGCCGCCGTCGACCACGATCATGGCGCGGCCGGCCACCGCCTCGACGACTTCCGGCAACACATCGGTCGAGCCGCGGCCGTGATCGAGCTGGCGGCCGCCGTGATTGGAGACGTAGATGATCTCGACGCCGTGATCGAGCGCGATCTTGGCGTCTTCCGCGGTGCCGATACCCTTGATGCCGAACGGGATCTTGAATTTGCTCTTGATGCGCTCGACGGTTTTCCAGTCGAGCGCCATCTGAACTCGCGGCCGGTGGCGCGGCGGCGGCCGCCGGTGACGTGGCGCTTGGCGAGATCGCGCTCGCGCCGGCTGTAATGGGCGGTATCGACAGTAACGAGAAACGCCGAATAGCCGTTGGCGATCGCCCGCGCGACGTGATCGTCGGCCCAGGCCGCGTCGCCGCGCACATAGAGCTGGAACATGCGCAGCGCATCGGGCGCGGCCTTGGCCACCGCTTCGAGGCCGGGATCGCACACCGAGCTCAGCATATGGGCGACGCCGAATTCGCCCGCCGCCTTGACCACCGGCTCGGCGCCGCCGGGATGAAAGCTTTCCAGCGAGCCTACCGGACAGAGCACGATCGGCAGCCGCAGCTTTTTGCCGAGGATTTCGGTGGAGGCATCGACCTTGCTGACGTCGCGCAGCACCCGCGGCCGGAACGCCACCGAATCGAGCGCCATGCGGTTTCGCCGCAATGTCGTTTCGGTCTCGGTGCCGCCGACAATGTAATCCCATTCGTTCTGATTGAGATTGGCGCGGGCCTTGGCGATGATCTCGTGCAGATTCTGAAACTCGTTCGCGACCGCTGCATTGGCGGCGGCGCGCGAGGCATCGGCATTTGGCACGGGGCTTTGAATGTTCATGATGCTTCTTGGGGCTGCTTGGGCTCTGTGGGGCTACGCTGTTGTTATTTGCGCTGTTATTTGCTCTTGGCGGTGCCGACCGGCGAACCCGCCTCCTTGGGCTTTGGCGTCAGAGACTGCAGACTATAGGGCGGACCCGACCGGTTCAAGAATGGGAAAGCAGGGCCTCTCTAGCCCGCCGCTTGCAGCCGATCGATCTCGAGCGCGCCCGCTTTGATGCGGGGGATGAGTTCGCGGCCGAACTCGACGGTGTCGTTGAAGGGATCGAAACCGCGGATCAGGAACGAGTCGACGCCGAGCTTGTAATATTCCAGGATCGCGTCGCGCGACCTGCTCGGGCGTGCCGACAAGACAGGACGTATTGCCGAGCGCGCCGGTCGCCTTGCGCGATCGGCATCCACAGCCGCGCGTCATGGATGTCGCTTTCGAGCGCGAAATTCATCAGCCGCCGCCCGGCATTGTCGACCGGCCCGGACGCGGCCTCCTGCCGGCTCCAGCCTTTGGCGCCGCCCATCGCGGCAAGGATCGTGTGCGCCTTGTCCCAGGCCGCGCCTTCGGTCGCGCGCGATGATCGGGCGAACCGAAACGTTGAAGCCCGGCACCCGCCCGAACGCTGCCGCCTGGGCGCGAAATGCCGCCATCCGCTCGCGCGTCGAGGCGAGCGGCTCGGCATAGATCGCATAGACGTCGCAGAGCCGCGCGCCCATCTCGAGCGCGCCGTCCGACGCGCCGCCGAAGAACAACAGCGGATGCGGCTTCTGCAGCGGATGCACGTCGGAACTGTGCGCCACGCACGCGATAGAATTCGCCGGCGAAATCGAACGGCTCGCTCGTTCGCCCATGTCAGTTTCATCAGTTCGAGATATTCGGCGGCGCGGCGATAGCGTTCCGCCTTCGGGGTGAAATCGCCGTCGCCCTCCTGCTCGTCGTCGGTCTTGCCGGTGATGATGTGTACCGCGAGGCGGCCGCCGGTGAGATGATCGAAGGTCGCGATCTTGCGCGCCATCAGCGTCGGCGCCACAAAGCCCGGCCGATGCGCGATCAGATAACCGAGCCGCTCGGTATGGGCGGCGGCATGCAGCGCCACCAGAAAGCCTTCGGCGGACGACGACGAATAGCCGACCAGGACGAGATCGAACCCCGACGCCTCGTGCGCGCGCGCGGCCTCGCCCACATAGGCCGGCGACAAGCCGCCCTCGATGACATGCAAGCGTGGCGCCGCCCTGCGGCGGGGTGACGCCGATCATGCCGATGACCCGGACGGGCATTCGAACCCTTTCCAGCGGATACAGTGGCGGTCCCGGGAAGACTCGAACTTCCGACCTTCGGTTTAGGAAACCGCTGCTCTATCCGGCTGAGCTACGGGACCTGAGATCTTGCTCATCTCATATTCAATCGCCGAGCTAGCGCATATAGCATATCGATCGCTGTGCGCGTTAGATGGGACGGCGATGGACCGGCAAGATCGGTTTTTGGCCGCGTTCGTGGTGGCCATATTCGGAGCGGTGTGCGGGTCTGGGGCCGTCGCGCAAGATCAGCCGCACACAGCCCCCTGCGGCACCGCCGAGATCGCCCGCGCCACGGTGAACCGCGTCATCGACGGTCGCACTTTCGTGCTCGACGACGGCCGCGAGGTGCGTCTCGCCGGGATCGAGGTGCCCCTGCTGCCGCCGTCACAGGGCGGCGGCACGTCGCCCGGCGGCGCGGCTGCGAGAGATGCGCTCGAGGCGCTTGCGGGCGGCGACACTGTGCTGCTCCGCCAGGTCGAGTTTCCCTCCGACCGTTACGGCCGCCTCGTCGCCTATGCGTATACGCTGCGCGACGGCGACGAATTGTTCGTGCAGGGCGAATTGATCGCTTCGGGCTTTGCACAAGTCGGCGACCGTGTCGGCAGCCGGGCCTGCGCCACGGAACTCCTCGGCCGCGAGACACGCGGCCCGAACCGCCAAACTTGGCCTCTGGGCCGATCCCGACTATAATGTTGCTCAACGCCGAGACCCCTTCGGATGTGCTGGCGCATCGTGGCCGATTTGCGCTGGTCGAGGGCAAAGTGGTGTCCGTGCGTGAAAGCGGGTCGACGATCTACCTGAACTTTGGGCGGCGCTGGTCCGAGGATTTTGCGGTTACGATCCTGAAACGAAACGAGCGCAATTTCGCTGCGGCGGGGCTCGATGTGAAGGGCCTCGAAGGCAGGCGCGTTCTGGTCCGCGGCTTCATCGAGGCGCGCGGCAAACAGAGCGAAGCGGGGCAAGACGTTTGGGCCAGTCCGTATATCGAGGCGGAACGGCCGGGACAGATCGAGACCTCTGATCGCGATTGAATGGCGCGGTTGGGGTCGACGGATCTTGGAGCGAGTGGTGGGACGGGGACGAGCGGCAATCGCGGTCTATCGGCTTGGCCGGCGCATCGGCTATGCGGGCTTCGCCTTGGCGGCGCTCGTCTCGGCGGCGCTCGTCTTGGCGGCCTGTACCGCCACGCCGCCCGCCGGGCGCGCCGCAGGCCTCGCTGGCCGAACCCGCCAAGCAGGCCGATGCGGCGGGCATGCCGCCCGCGGTGCTGCGCGAACATCAGCGCATCCTCGCCACCTATGGGGGCGTCTATAACGATCCGCGCCTGCAGGCCATGATCGAGCAGATGGTCGAGCGCTTGGTGGCGGCATCGGAGCGGCCGGACCTGCATTACAAAGTGACGATGCTCAATTCGAAGTCGGTCAACGCTTTCGCATTGCCGACCGGTCAGCTCTATGTCACGCGCGGCTTGATCGCGCTGGCCAACGACGATTCCGAACTCGCTTCCGTCGCTGGCGCATGAGATGGGTCATGTGATCGCGCGCCATGCCGAGATCCGCGAAGAGCAGGCGCGCCAGGCCGACCTCGTCAGCCGCGTCGTCACCGACGTCGTCACCGATCCGGCGGCCGGCGCTCTTGGCACTCGCCAAATCGAAGCTCGCGCTGGCCAGCTTCTCGCGCGCCCAGGAATTCGAGGCCGACGGCATCGGCGTCGGCATCGCGGCGCGCGCCGGCTACGATCCGTATGGCGCGGTTCGCTTCCTCACCTCGATGGAGCACAATTCCGATTTGAAGCCGGAGCAGTCCGGCGCCATCAATCCGAGCGCGCCAGACTTTCTGTCGTCGCATCCGGCGACGCCCGAGCGCATCACCAATGCGCTCGCCAATGCGCGGCAATACCGGCCGCCGGCCACCGACGGCGGTACGGATTTCGCGCAAGCCAAGGCCGCTTACCTTTCCGATATCGACGGCATCGTCTACGGCGAGGACCCGAGCGAAGGCTTTGTGCGCGGCCGGCGCTTCCTGCATCCGAAACTCGGCTTCACCTTCACGGCGCCCGACGGCTTTGCGCTCGACAATACCGCCCAGGCGGTGCTCGGCATCAAGCGTGGCGGCGGCGAGGCACTGCGGCTCGAAGTGGTGCGGGTGCCCGCCGAACAGACACTCGCCGAATACCTCACCTCGGGTTGGATCGAGGGTATCGACCCCGCAACCGTCGAAGACGTCACCATCAACGGCTTCCCGGGTGCCAGCGCTATCGCCAAAGGCGACCAATGGGATTTTCGGCTTTACGCCATCCGCTTCGGCAGCGACGTCTATCGCTTTATCTTTGCCGCCAAGCATCGCACGCCCGAGACCGACCGTGCCTTTCGTGAATCGATCGGCACGTTCCGGCGCATGAGCCTCGCTGAAATCGAGGATGCCAAGCCGCTGCGGCTGCAGCTCGTCACGGTAGGACCGGGCGACACGGTGGATAAATTGGCCGGACGGATGGCGGTCGCCGACCGCGCCGCCGAGCGCTTCCGGGTGCTAAACGGCCTCGATCCCGGCGATCGGCTCAAGCCCGGGAGCGAGGTCAAGATCGTCGTCGAGTAACACGGCGACGCCGGCCTGGTTTGGTTGCGCCGCAACGGCGGCTCGTTTGGTTGCGCTGCAACATGTTCAGGAATGGGATAACTTAATTCCAGCATGAACAGTTTCACCTATTCTCTCTGTACGTCTGCTCCGCTATGAT
Source organism: uncultured Alphaproteobacteria bacterium (assembly GCA_963696555.1). Taxonomy (GTDB): domain Bacteria; phylum Pseudomonadota; class Alphaproteobacteria; order Rhizobiales; family Xanthobacteraceae; genus BOG-931. The sequence continues at coordinate 13,229 of CAVOKR010000031.1, forward strand.
CGGCGCGACACTAAACGGCCGGGGGACAATCGGCCGTCTGGTGTTGGGGGAGCACAAGCATGCGCATGGTCAGAGCGGCGGTACCCGTCGTCGTGGCTTTTGCCGTGATGTCGCTTGTCACCGCCGTATTGTGGCTGGTGAAGATCGAAGCTGTGGGGCCACAGCATCTCGTTTTCTTCTATCTGCTGCCGACCGCGCTCATGGCGGTGCTCTACGGCACCCGAATGGCGGTGTTTTGCGCGCTCGCGGCCACGGTATGCGCGGCCTTCTTTTTGTATGACCCGCTGTACAGCATCTATGTGGCGAAGCCGGTGGAAATGGGCGAACTGTTCTGCTTCGCGGGGCTCGCCTTGATCGGCTCGAAATGCACGGCCGATCTGTTGCGTCCGGTCGTCAATTTTTCGCAGCATAACGTCGCGAAAGAATAATTCTCAGCTCAGAATTCCGACGCCAGCTGATCCAGTCCCATCACGTGGACGAGGCTGCGCACTTGCTCTTTTTGCTCCTCGTTGAAGCTCATGATCAACGGGCTCGCCGCGGATTTGAGACCTTGCACCGCGTTGGGGTCGACCTCGGCACTCTGCGCTTGCGGAGCGCCGCGCCCGTGCGCCGGCTGCCCTTGCGCATAGGTCATGTTGCGGAGCGCCGCTTCGACGGCGGGCCACATCTGTTCCTGGTCGGGCGTCAGATTAAGCCGCGCTTTGATGCTTGCGATTTGCGCATCGTTGAGCATGTAACCCGGCCGATTGGCGACGGTGCGACGAGCCGCCGCCGTCACTGGCTTGGACTCACCCGCAGCCGGCGCGATCGCCGCAACGGCTTTTCTCGCCGCTGGCTGAAGCTTCGTCAGCGCCGGCGCGATCGCCTCCGGCGCGGGCGGCATGGCGCCAGCGTCTAGCGCCGCGGCCGTAACAGGCGCCTGCCGATCAGCTTGCGGCACCGCCGGCGCGGAAGCCTGCGCATCGGCTGGCGGCACCATAGGCTCGGGGCTCAACAGCGCGACGTCTGCAGCATCGGCCGTGCGCCGTGCCGCGGCTGCAGCGATGCGGACGCTTGCGGGATTGGCGGTGGTGTCCGGCACTTCGGGGAAACGCATCGCAACGGTTTCGGCCGCCGACGGCTCGACGGTGCGCGATGCGGTCGTGTTCAAACCGCCAAGGAGGTAGCCGATCACGCCCGCGGCCAGGACCGGGATGACAGAAATTTGGACAGAACGGTTCCGATGTTGCCGGCTATTCTTGAGCGCCTTATTCCGCCGCATCCCGGCACCCCCCGCAAGACGTTATGCTGTCCAACTCCTTTCAAATGAAGCTTAATTTATGACTAAGCGTGGACAGCATTGTGCCTTCTCGGGACGCTCGCCGGGACCGGAACTTTGCGGCCGGATAACAAAAAGGCCCGGTGTTGCCACCGGGCCTTTTGTGTCTTGCGACGATTGAAGGAATGTTACGCCGCTTCTTCCTCGACCACCGGCTCGTCTTCGGCTTCGGCTTCCGGCTTCGGACCGCGGCGCGGACCCTTGGCGAGTGCGCCTTCGATTTCTTTGACGGCCTCGGTTTCGGTGACGCGCTGCACGGCCGCGACCTCGCGCGACAGCCGGTCGAGCGCCGCCTCGTAGAGTTGCCGCTCCGAATAGGACTGTTCCGGCTGGGTGTCGGACCGATAAAGATCGCGCACGACCTCGGCGATGGCGACGATATCGCCGGAATTGATCTTGGCCTCGTATTCCTGGGCGCGCCGCGACCACATGGTGCGCTTGACCCGCGCCCGGCCCTTCAGCGTCTCGATCGCCCGCTTGACCATGGTCGACTCGGCAAGCTTGCGCATGCCAACGGAAGTGACCTTCGAAGTCGGCACCCGCAGCGTCATCTTGTCCTTGACGAAATTGATGACGAACAGCTCCAGCCGCGCGCCCGCAACCTCCTGCTCCTCAATGGCGATGATCTGACCAACGCCGTGAGCCGGATAAACAATAAATTCCTGAGTTTTGAAGCCTTGTCGTTGGGTAGTCTTCTTCGCATTCATTCCCAAAGTACTTGCTCCTTCCGCCTCCGGCTTGCGCCGATGCGCGGGCTTTGCCACGCTGACCCGGCTACGGGTCATCGCTCGCGTGGACTGTGATGGCCTCCGGCTTGCGCGGGAGGAGGGTTTTGTTGTCTTCCGGCTCATGCCGGCCGCACTTTTCTTTGAACGACGACGAGTTTTCTCTGCCACTGCTCTCGCGTGGAAAATCACGCCTCTATTGACGGTTCCTCGGGAACCCTCCGAAAAAATATGCTCCCGGTCGGGGAGCAGCGTTTCGGGGGTATTTTTCATTTATGGACCGCCTATATAACACATTTTCAGCCAAAATCAAAGCGTTATGACCCTGCGAAAGCGTCGCATCTGGGCTTGCGGCCGGCAGGAATTCTTAATGATAGTTAATATTCGCAATGTGAAAATTTGTAATGCACAGATGACCGTATAGGTAGAAACACGCCGATGCGCTGGGCTAGAAATCCGCTCAAATGGCCCGAAGATTCAGTCGCCGCTGCCTGGTTTGTCGGAGAAATGTTCTTCGAACTTATTGGCAACGCCTTCCCACTCCTTGGCGTCGGCGGGCGGTGTCTTTTTCGCCGTGATATTGGGCCACGCTTTGGCGTATTCGGCATTGATCGTCAGCCACTTTTCGACGCCGGGCTCGGTATCCGGCTTGATGGCGTCGACCGGGCATTCCGGTTCGCAGACCCCGCAATCGATGCATTCATCCGGGATGGATGACCAGCATGTTCTCGCCCTCGTAAAAGCAATCCACGGGGCAGACTTCGACGCAGTCCATGTATTTGCATTTGATGCAATTGTCGTTGACGATATAGGTCATCTGCACACTCTGAACGGGCTTTTTGCGAGCCCTTGCTCCTAACGTATGGGTGGGATGCACGCAAGAAGGGCGCGCAGTCCCAAGGCTAAGCGCCGGGCGCGCCGGCCGCTAGTCGAGGGCCTCGTAGAGCGCGGCCGCGGTTCCGGCAGGACCGCGGCGCTCGACAAAGCCGGTGACCTTCAAGCACCCGACGCCGCGATCGAGCGCAACCGTAATGACATCGCCGCTGCGGACCATGCGTCCGGGCGCATCGACGCGGGCGCCATTGACGCGGACATAGCCAGCGCCGGCGAGCGCTGCCGCCGCCTCCCGCGTGCGCACCACCCGGGCATGCCACAGCCACCGGTCGATGCGCTGGCGGTCAGCGCTCGGCGTTCAATCAGCCGCGCTCCTTGGCGTTGGCCTCGAGTTGGGCTTTCAGCGCCGCAAGCTTGGCGAACGGCGAATTCGGGTCCGGCGCTTTCTCACGCCGCTCGAACCGCGCTGGACGGGCCGCAACCCGGTCGCGGTCGCGCTGCGGCCGCTCGGAGCGATGCTCGCCGCCATGTTTTTCGGAACCATGTTTTTCGCCACCATGTATTTCAGACCCATGTATTTCAGACACATGCCTCTCGCCCGCATGCCGTTCAGCGCCGTGTCTCTCGCCACCCTGCCTCTCACCACCGTGGCGGCGGCGGTGGCGCGGATGCCGTGTCTCTTTGGCCGGCTCCGTCACGGCCCCAGGCGTTGGTTCGGCGACCGGCACGTGGCATCGCCAACCGGCGCGGTCGTCGCCCCGGCTTCATCGGGACGCGGTGTGGGCACTTCGCCGCTCCGGCCTCCCCGCGCACCTCTGCCGGCTCCGTGACGTTCCGGCCGCTGTCGACGCCGCCCTTCCGGCCGGCCCTCGCGCCGTCCCGGCCGCCAGACCTCAATCATGACGGGCTCGTCGGCGACAAGCGCGGGCGCCGGTTCGGCAGCTATCGCGGCCGGGATTTCGCTCCCGGAAGCGACAGCTTCGGAAGTCGAACCAGTGGTGACAGGCTCAACGGTCGGTTCGGCGGGCGATTCATGTTCCGCGGCGAGATCCGGGCTCGGTTCACCATCTGAACTGGCGATGGAGCCTTCCGACCCCAATTCGGCCGCATCGGCCGGGTCCGCAATCTGATCGGCATTTTCCGATGTCGCCGCCGGCTCCGGGGCGGCAGCGGCGGATTCAACCACAACCTCGCCGACCCGCTCCGCCGAAGGCGCCGCCATCACGGCTGGCGCCGGCTCGGGCGGCTTGGGGCGCCGCTCCATGCGGTAGCCGAGCGAGCGCAAGATCGAGGCAAAATCCTCGCCCGACGCGCCGGTCAATGATGTCATCGTATTGACGACCGTAAAGCCGCCGCCCGGAAAGACCCCGGCCGGCTTCGTGCCGGCCGCACCCTCACGCCACGACAGCGCCGGGCGGATCAGATCGGCGAGCCGCTCGAGGATATCGACGCGGAGCGCTCGCTCGCCGCAGACCCGATAGCCGGCGGTGCGATAGAGCATGTCGTCGATGTCGCGGTCGACCGGAATCGAGGTGCGGCCGCTGCCGGCGAGATGCAAGACATCGTCGAGGCCCTTGAATCGGCGTCTCGGCCTGGTTCTGCGCATGGCGCAGGGCCCAAAGCTGGGCTGCGAGCCGGCGCGGCGCCGGCTTGAGCAGCGCCGGCAGATAGAGGTGATAGGCGCCGAAGCGCACGCCGTATTTGCGCAAGCGTCGCGCGCGACGGCTGGTCCAGTCCCTTGACCTCGTCGGCGACGCGCTGACGGTCGAGCACGCCGAGCGCTTCGATCAATTGGAAGGCGACGCCGCGCGCGATGCCGGTCACGTCCTCGGCCGCGCCTAGTTCCGACAAGGGTCCGAGAAGCTTCGCGATGTGCGCTTTGACGAAGCGATCGAGCCGCTCCTCGACCGCCTCGCGCGGCGCGCCGGTCAAATGCTCGTCGGCGATGACGCGCAGCCGCGGCCGCAAAACCTCGTCGCCGGCATAGAGCTTGCCGACCGCGGCGCCGGTCCAGCGCAGCGTGCCGTCGGCGGCGAGCACGAATTGATCGTCGGGCGCCTCGGCAAGCCGCGTCGCGCGCTGCGCGATTTCGCCGGCGAGCGCCTTCTGCGCGGCGTTTTGCAAGGCCTTCGCCTCGGAACCGCCCGACGACGCGTCCGGTAAAAACACAAAGCCGTCGAGCCGGCCGATGACGTGGCCTTCGACCACGACCTCGCCGGTCTTGTTGAACTCGGGCTCGAATGTCGCGTTCTCGCGCAGCCGCCGCATCAGCACGCTGGTGCGGCGATCGACGAAACGTTCGGTGAGCCGCTCATGCAAGGCATCGGACAGCCGATCCTCGACGCCGCGCGTGACGCCCTGCCAGTGCTCGGGTTCGGCGAGCCAGTCCGGGCGGTTGGCGGCGAAGGTCCAGGTTCGGATATGGGCGATCCGCGTCGACAGCGTGTCGATATCGCCGTCGGTGCGATCCGCCTGCGCAATCTGCTGGGCAAACCAGTCGGTCGCGATCTTGCCCTCGCGCTGCAGATAGCCGAACACCGTGACCACGAGCTCGGCATGGTTGGCCGGCGCGATCTTGCGGTAGTCGGGCAACTGGCAGACGTCCCACAGCCGCTCGACGTCGGCAGGGCGTTCCGATCATGTTGCGCACCTCGTCGTCGCGCGCCGCATGATCGAGCACCAGAATATCCTCGGCAACCGGCGCACGCGCCGAGCGCAGCTCTCGGTCGGCGCCGCGGCAAGCGTCGCCTGCAAGGCTCCGACCGACGAGAAATCGAGATCGCTGTTGCGCCACTGCACCAGCTTCACCGGCTCGAAAGTATGCGATTCGAGCGCCTGAACGAGTTCGGGCTCGAATGGCGGACAGCGCCCGCTGGTGCCGAAGGTGCCGTCGCGCATGGCGCGCCCGGCGCGGCCGGCGATCTGCGCCAGTTCGGACGGGCTCAGCTTGCGAAACTGATAGCCGTCGAATTTGCGGTCCGACGCAAAGGCGATGTGATCGACATCGAGATTGAGCCCCATGCCGATGGCGTCGGTCGCCACCAGGTAATCGACCTCGCCCGATTGATAGAGTTCGACCTGGGCGTTGCGGGTGCGCGGCGACAACGACGCCGAGCACCACGGCGGCGCCGCCGCGCTGGCGGCGGATCAATTCGGCGATGGCGTAAACTTCGTCGGCCGAAAACGCGACGATGGCGGAGCGCCGCGGCAGCCGGGTGAGCTTCTTCTCGCCGGAGAAAGTAAGCTGCGACAGACGCGGCCGGCTGACGATACTGGCGCCGGGGAGCAGCCGTTCGACGATCGGCTTCATGGTCGCGGCGCCGAGCACCAGCGTTTCCTCGCGGCCGCGCCGGTTCAGCATGCGATCGGTGAAGACGTGGCCGCGCTCGAAATCGGCGGCGAGCTGGATTTCATCGACGGCGAGAAATGCGACATCGAGATCGCGCGGCATCGCCTCGACGGTGGCGACCCAAATCGCGGATTGGGCGGCTTGATCTTTTCTTCGCCGGTGACGAGCGCTACCGCTTCGGCGCCGACCCGCTCGACCGCATTTGTTGTAGACCTCGCGCGCCAAAAGCCGCAGCGGCAGGCCGATCAGGCCCGACGAATGCGCCAGCATGCGCTCGATGGCGAGATGGGTTTTCCCGGTATTGGTCGGACCGAGAACGGCCGTGACGCCTGCGCCACGGGCGCGATGATCACGGTTGGCAGGCGGCGAGAATGAAATCGGCATTACGGGCCCGGCATTGACGCGGCATCAAGCTACGAACGAGGCGCTTCTGTATCACAATGTGACGCTGGAAAGCCCTGTGCTTAAGATGTGGAACGAGTCTGGAACGAAATCGCGGCCGAATCGGCAACTCTCGCCGTGTGCGGGTTCGTTCACTGCGATATATGGAGCAAGGGCTGTCCTCGTATACCAGATCGGGTGGAATCGAGGCCCTACCGGCCGTCGTTTTGGCGCCAAAAATGTTAATCGCGTCCGACGATCACGATTCCACGGAGAGTCAAGGGCCACCATCCTGTGGATAACGGGGAAGCCGCGCAATCGCCCGCCAGGCGATGCCGGCGCGATCGCTCACTGCGTCTTTGCAGCCGGATGCGACGGCTGCGTGACCGAGACGAACTCGGTGGCCTGCAACAGTCCGACCCCGATCGGCGTCGGCATCGAGAAGCGGAACGGCACCAAGCACGCGGGTGCCGGAGATCGGCGCCAGCCATACTTCGGCGTCGCGCAGCTCGATCAGGTATTTGATCGCCGGCCGGTTCGGCACGTAACCGGAAATCGGCGTGAAATAGACCGCGCAGACCACCGCCGGCCCGGCATAGCCGCGATCGGCCTTGACCGTTTCCATGCGCTTGAATTCGCTGTGCAAGTCGTAGCGCACGCGGCCGTCGAATACGGCGACCTTGCGGTTGCAGGCTTCCGGCGTGACCGGATCGCCATCGCCGCCCACGCGGTTGAGCATCGACGTCATCGGGTCGAACACGCCGCGGCGATCGGCATCGGTCACTGGAATGCGGTCGGGCGACTGGCGGCAATGGCGGCTCGACCGCATAATCCGTCACATTGCCGCCGATGAGCGCGATGCGAACGTCATCGACCTTGCGGTCATAAGTAATGGTCGCCCCGTAGCTCGTCGGAACGGGCTGGCCGCCATTGACGGTGCCGTGCGCGGCGCCGGTGCCCTGGGCGCCGGTGAAAAAGCGGATAATGCCCGTCGTCGCGCCGTTCGCCGCAGCGGTATATTGATCGTCGGAAATCTCGACCATCCAGTTGCCGCGGCCGATCGGGATGCCGGCAATGGTGGCGGTATAGACCGCATCGAGCCGGCCTTCCTCGGCCGCGGGCTTGGCCGGCAACAGGTGAGCGACTTGGACCGCCGCCTGGCGGGTCGACGTCGCCCGCTTTGGCCCCTGCGACGATCAAGAAGACCGCGCCGGCGAACAATGCCGCAGGCGAGCGCGGCGGTGCCGGCAACGGCGGATGGCGAGCATCGATAAACACGAAGCGGGACAATGGTTTTCCTCAAAACGCGGAGGGTGAAACCGGCGGCATTGTTTTGTCGGAGAATGCGTCCTTTGTGTGGTTTGGGCGCCGCCCCGACACGACTCCGCCGCAAAGAATAGCGAAATTCGCCTCGGCGAGGCATTTTTATCGGCGGCTTGACGCTCGGGAAGGCCGCCACTATAGCTCCGCGCCAACTCCCTTTATCGTCGGTGAGGCGCCGCTCGACGTTTCCGGGATCGGCGCGGCATTTCGGCGAGCTTTGAAGCCTGAGGATTTCGAACCATGTCATGGCGTTGCGAATTGACCGGAAAGACGCACCAGGTCGGGAACCGCGTCAGCCATTCCAACCGCAAGACCAAGCGGCGGTTTATGCCCAATCTGCTCAATGTCACGCTGTTGTCGGATTCGCTTGGCCGCAAGGTGCGCTTGCGGATTTCCGCCAATGCACTGAAGACCGTCGATCATCGCGGCGGGTTCGACGCCTTCCTGCTGAAGGCCAAGGACACCGAGCTGTCGGACCGTGCGCTCGACCTCAAGCGCCAGGTCGTCAAGAAGCGCGCCGCCGCGGCAGCGTAATTCGGCAAGCGCCTCGGACCGCTACTGCTTGGAGATCTTTTCCAGGATCGGTTGCCAGGTTTCTTGCTGCTTATCGACAAATGTCTGGACCTCATCGACCGTCATCGCCGGACGCGTATAACTGCCGGTAGCGGCGAGCCGCTTCTTCAAATCCGCATCGGCAAGGACCCTGTTCATATCGGCGTTGATCTTGCCGATGACCGGAGCCGGCGTGCCGACCGGCGCCACCACGACAATCCATCCGGCCGCGGAAAAGTCCGGGATGGTTTCCGCAACGGTCGGCAGATCTGGAAATTCCGGCAGGCGCTGCGGTGACGCGACCGCAATCAGCTTGACCTGCCCAGCTTTCACCGCCCCGATGATTCCCGAATAGCCCTCGATGATCATGGAGACGCGGCCGGAGGCCACGTCGCCGAGCGCCGACGCCGGCCCACGCGTATAGGGAACGGAAAGTAGTTTGATATCGGCCCGCGCCTGCAGCAATTCGCCGGTGAGGTGCGTCATCCGGCCGATGCCCGTTAGGGCGATCGAGATCGTGCCGGGCTCTTTCTTGGCGCGCTCGATGAGTTGCGGCAGCGTCGCGATGCCGAGCGCCGGATCCACCGCAACGAACATCGGTTGTTCGGCAATAAAACCGACGGCAAGGAAATCGCGCGGCAGCTTGAGCGGAAGATTGGGCGCCACTGTCGGCAAAGCCACAAAGGTCGAGAGCGCCGGCCCGAATAGCGTGTAGCCGTCGGCCGGCACTTCGGAGGCAGCGCGAGCCGCGACGCTTCCGTTGGCGCCCGGATGGTTGACCACCACAACCTGCTGGCCCCAGATCTTGCCGAGGCCCTCGGCAAGAAAACGCGTGGCGACATCCGGACTGGCGCCGGCCGCCGCGTCCGAAATAATCGTTACGGTGTTGTTGGGGTAGTTGCCGGACTGGGCGGCGGCGCCGGCCGCGGCCGAGGATGCCGCCAGACACAGGCCGGCAAGGCGCAACCAGTAGCCACGGTTCTTCATCGCTCTCCCCCGATCAACAATTTTTCTTTTTTTGTTATCGGAAGAACGAGATCAGGATCTACGCCTTTACCCGGCGCGGTCGCGTCGGGCGCGTGCAGTCCTGCGCCGCGTTCTCCTCGAACAATTCGGCAAGCTTTTCGGTCATCACGCCGCCGAGCTCTTCGGCGTCCACAATGGTGACCGCGCGCCGATAGTAGCGGGTCACGTCATGGCCGATGCCGATGGCGATCAGTTCGACCGGCGATCGCGTTTCGATGTCCTCGATAATCCAGCGCAAATGGCGCTCGAGATAATTGCCGGGATTGACCGAGAGCGTCGAATCGTCGACTGGCGCGCCGTCCGAAATCATCATCAGAATCTTGCGCGATTCCGGCCGCGCCAGAAGCCGCTTATGCGCCCAGTCAAGCGCCTCGCCGTCGATGTTCTCCTTGAGCAGCCCCTCGCGCATCATCAGGCCGAGATTTTTGCGCGCGCGCCGCCATGGCGCGTCGGCCGCCTTGTAGATGATGTGGCGCAGATCGTTGAGCCGGCCGGGATTAGGCGGCTTGCCTTGGGCAAGCCAGGATTCGCGCGATTGCCCGCCCTTCCAGGCTCGCGTGGTGAAGCCGAGGATCTCGACCTTGACGCCGCAGCGCTCCAGCGTGCGCGCCAGAATGTCCGCGCAGGTGGCGGCGACGGTGATCGGCCGGCCGCGCATCGAACCGGAATTATCGAGAAGGAGCGTCACCACGGTGTCGCGGAAATCGGTGTCCTTCTCGCGCTTGAACGACAGAGGATGCATCGGATCGACGATGATGCGCGGCAGCCGCGACGGATCGAGCAAGCCCTCTTCGAGATCGAATTCCCAGGCGCGGTTCTGCTGCGCCAGCAACAGCCGCTGCAAGCGATTGGCGAGCCGCGCCACGACGCCCTGCAAATGCGACAGCTGCTTGTCGAGATAGCCGCGCAAGCGGTCGAGCTCTTCCGGCTCGCACAATTCCTCGGCGCCGACGGTCTCGTCGAATTTCGCGGTGAAGGGGCGGTAATCCGGCCCGCGCGGCTCGTTGCGCTGATTGCGCGGGCGCCACGGCTCGGCGGCGGTTTCGCGAATCGCCCATCTCGGCGTCGTCGGCCATTTCGGCGGCCGGCGCATCGACGGCTTCGGAGGCGCTGTCCGGCAATTCGTCGGCCGAGGCTTCGGCCTCCGAGCTCGTCTGATCGCTTTCGGCCGCGTCCGACGCCTCGCCGTCCTCGCCCGATTCGTCTTTCTGGTTCTGATCCTCGCCGTCGTCGCCTTCGTCCTCGTCGGAATCGCTCGAGCGGTCCTCGCCCATGTCGAGCGAATCGAGGAGGTCATGCACCACGTCGCCGAAGCGCCGCTGATCGTTGAGCACGCGCTCGAGCCGATCGAGGCTGCGGCCGGCGCGCTCCTCGATCAGAGGCCGCCACAGATCGACGAGCTTGCGCGCGGTCGGCGGCGGCGTCTCGCCGGTCAGCCGCTCGCGCACCATCATGGCAAGCGCTTCCTCGATCGGCGCGTCGGCGCGATCGGTGATTTCGTCGAACTTGCCGCGGTGAAAGCGGTCGTCGAGCATGGCGGCGAGATTCTTCGCCACCCCGCCCATGCGGCGGGCGCCGATCGCCTCGACGCGGGCCTGCTCGACCGCCTCGAACACCGCGCGCGCCTGCTGGCCGCCGGGCGTAAGCTTGCGATGCACCGACGGGTCGTGACAGGCGAGCCGCAGCGCGATCGAATCGGCATGGCCGCGCACGATCGCGGCTTCGCGCTCGTTGAGCCGGCGCGGCGGCTCCGGCAGGCGCGCCTTGCCGCCGACCAGACCCGGACGCTCGGAGGCGAAACTGACTTCGAGGTCGCCCTTGCCGCGCAATAGCCCGCAGGCAGACGCCGACCGCGCGCTTGAACGGCTCGGTCGGCGCTTCCTTGCTAGAACTTTTGGGTTTGATATTCGAGCTCATCAGCTGCTCGCGGCCTCATTTCCTCTCCCCGGGCGGAGAGAGGCCACGTTCAGGACAACGCCACGTTCACCGCCGATTCCGGCAATTCCTGCCCGAAGCAGCGCTGATAGAATTCGGCGACCAGCGGCCGCTCCAGCTCGTCGCATTTGTTGACGAAGGTCAGCCGGAAGGCGAAGCCGACATCGTTGAAGATCTCGGAATTTTCCGCCCAGATGATCACCGTGCGCGGGCTCATCACGGTCGAGATATCGCCGTTCATGAAAGCGTTGCGCGTCAGATCGGCGACCCGCACCATCTTGCCGACGATGTCGCGGCCTTCGGCATTCTGGAAATGCTTCGCCTTGGCGAGCACGATCTCGACCTCGTTGTCGTGCGGCAGATAATTCAGCGTGGTGACGATCGACCAGCGGTCCATCTGGCCCTGGTTGATCTGCTGGGTGCCGTGATAGAGGCCGGAGGTGTCGCCGAGGCCGACCGTATTGGCGGTCGCGAACAGCCGGAACGCCGGATGCGGCTTGATCACCTTGTTCTGGTCGAGCAGCGTCAGCCGCCCGGACGATTCCAGCACGCGCTGAATGACGAACATCACGTCGGGCCGGCCGGCGTCGTATTCGTCGAAGCACAGCGCGACGTTGTTTTGGAGCGCCCACGGCAGAATACCGTCGCGGAATTCGGTGACCTGCATGCCCTCGCGGATGACGATCGCGTCCTTGCCGATCAGATCGACGCGGCTGATATGGCTGTCGAGATTGACCCGCACGCAGGGCCAATTGAGCCGCGCCGCCACCTGTTCGATATGGGTCGATTTGCCGGTGCCGTGATAGCCGGTGACGATGACGCGGCGGTTCCGGGCGAAACCGGCGAGAATGGCGAGCGTCGTCGGCTTGTCGAAGCGGTAATCGGGATCGGTGTCGGGGACGTGTTCGTCCGGCTCCGAATAGGCCGGCACTTCGAGATCACTGTCGATCCCGAACAACTGGCGGATCGAAACCTTCATATCCGGCAAGCCGGACGGCGTATCTGTTGCGAGAGTCATTGCTCCTCCGTGGCCTCGGCCAGCCCTTGGCAAGACCTTGCTTTGACAAGACAAGACCTTGGGCAAGTCCGAGGCAGAAATCGGCGGTCACCGGCGGCCGGATAGGGGCTACATCTAGCAGAAAGGCGCAAGCCTATGAAAGCCACTATGACGGGCCGCGGCGACGACGCCCTCTATCAGCACAAACCCGCCGATTTCAGGTAATTATAGGCGGCGATAATCTCGCGTAACTGGGCTTCCGAGGCCCGGTCGCCGCCATTCGCGTCCGGATGATGCCGTTTCACCAACATCTTGAATTTAGACTTGATATCGGCGCGCCCGGCGTCCGGTTCAAGGCCGAGCACCTCAAGAGCCCGGCGCTGGGCATTGAAGATTTTGCGCTGTTCCGGTGCGGTCCGCGCATGGCCGCTATGCTGGTCGCCAGCCTCGCCGAACAGCGAAAACGGGTCTTGCGCCGGTCCCTCGACGCCGGGAAATTTCTTGCGGCGCGCGCTTGGCGGCGCGTTTTGCCGCCGATCGAGCCCATCTTCCAGGTCGGACGGTGGCCGGTAATGGCATCCTTCTGGTATTTGGCGACCGCGTCATCGTCCATTCCGGCGAAGAAATTGTACGTGCTGTTGTATTCGCGCACATGCTCGAGACAGAACCGCCAATATTCGGAGGCGCGCAGCCGGCCTTTCGGCGCGCGATGGGTCGCCGGCGCGGCGCAACGCGGCCACTCGCAGGCCGGAAGGTCCGTGCGCACACGGCGATCCTGATCGGGCTTGACCCGGATCCCATCGAACAGCGGCGAATTGGTTTTCATCGTTGCGATTATGCGGTTGGGTCGATGGCAGCTTCAAGACTTGACAGAATTTAAAGCTCACGTCGCGTTGTATGATGTTAATGCTTCGCACTCGTTAAGCCGCAGCGCCGAAAGAAGCGGCAAGCCGTATCGCGTCGAGGATTGCACAATGGGAATGCAGGATATCATCACCACCAAGCTGATGGCTGCTTTCGCACCGCAGAGCCTGCATGTCGAGGATGAATCTCATCTTCATCAGGGCCACGCCGGCCACCGGGTCGGCGGCGAAAGCCATTATCGGCTCTATATCGTGGCGGAAGCGTTCCGCGGAAAGAGCCGGCTCGAACGCCATCGCATGATCAATGCGGCGCTGGCGAACGAGCTGAAGGCCCGCGTGCATGCGCTCGCGATCCACGCCCAGGCGCCGGGAGAGAGTTGATCAGGAATTGCCGTAAGTATCCGCTTTCGCAAGCCGCGGTGCCGGTTCAGCTTCTTTGAGCAATGCCATCAGATCAAGCCCGTGCGTGAACATCGCAAGCTTGCCGTCGGCCGTGCGCGGCCATTCCGCCTGCGGCCGGTCCCAATAAAGTTCGACACCGTTACCGTCGGGATCGCTGAGATAGAGCGCTTCGCTCACGCCGTGGTCGGAGGCGCCGTCGAGCGGAATTTCGGCTGCGATCAGACGGCGGAGCGCGTCGGCGAGCGCGGCGCGGGTCGGATAGAGCACGGCGAGATGATAGAGGCCGGTGCTGCCCGGCGCCGGCGGCGAGCCGCCGCGGCTTTCCCAGGTGTTGAGTCCGATGTGATGGTGATAGCCGCCGGCCGAAATGAAGGCCGCCTGCGAACCGATGCGCTGCATCATTTGGAAGCCGAGCACGCCGCAGTAGAACGCCAGCGCGCGGTCGAGATCGGCGACTTTCAGATGCACATGTCCGATGCGGACGCCGGCATTGATCGGCGCGGCGGCCGTGTCGTCTTGCACCGCGATGTTGGTTTGGCTAGCCATGACCCGCTCTCGCCCCGCCTCTTTTGCAATCTACCGTCTCAGAGATGCACAACAATAAATGCGATCCAAGGACAGTTTTCGCAAGATGGCCGACAGCGATCCGATCGGATCGCCGGTCAACTGGCCTTCTCGATCGCACGCGGCGTCGCTTTGCGGGCGAGCGGCGCGACGCGCAAAGCGGTGATGCGGTTGCGGGTCTTGCGCAAGACCTGAAAGCGGAAGCCGTGGAAGGTGAAGCTCTGTCCCGGCTCCGGGATCGAGCGCGCCCCGTGGATGACCACGCCGGCGATCGTGGTCGCCTCGTCGTCCGGAATATTCCAATCCATCGCCCGATTGAGGTCGCGCATCGGCACCGCACCGTCGACATTGACCGAGCCGTCCGGCAGCACGCGCACGCCGGGAACCGCGATGTCGTGCTCGTCGGTGATGTCGCCGACGATCTCCTCGACGATGTCTTCCAGCGTCACCAGCCCTTCGAGCTCGCCGTATTCGTCGACGACGAGCGCGAACGCGCGTCTTGCGGTGCGCGGAACGCCTTGAGCTGCTCGTAGAGCGGCGTCGTGTCCGGCACGAACCAGGGCGGCGTCGCCAGCGCCATGATGTCGATCTTGGCGGCATCGCCGCCCGCCGCGTGCAGCGCGCGCACAGACTTCTTGGCGTGCAGCACGCCGATGACGTTGTCGGGCGAGCCGCGCCACATCGGCATCCGGGTCACCGCCGGCGGCGAGCACGGCATCGATCAAGTCGCGCGGCGGCTCGTCGGCATCGAGCATCACCATCTTGGTGCGATGGACCATCACGTCGGAGACGGCGAGGTCGCGCAGATCGAGCAGGCCGCCCATCATGTCGCGGTCGAGCTTTTCCACGACGCCGGCGCGATGCATCAGATCGACGGCGCCGCGCAATTCCTCGCGCGGCGACAGGATCGACTGGATGTTGCCGACCGGCATGCCGAGGCCGCGCAGCATGACCCGCACCAGCCATTCGACGGCCCGCAACAGCGGCGAGAACCAGCGCACGGTGCGGTCGACCGGCTGCGCCACCAGCAGCGCCATGCGATCGGGCGCGTTGAAGGCGGCGGTCTTCGGCAGCACTTCGGCGAGAATGAAGATCAGCAGCGTCATCACGAAACGCGGCGTAGATCTCGCCGGCATTGCCGAAAAAGGCGAGCATCAGCCCGGTCGCCAAAGTGGAGGCCGCGATATTGGTGAAGTTGTTGGCGAACAGAATGGCGCCGAGCAGGCGCTCGCGCGTCGCCATCAGCCGGTTGACGATGCCGGCGTCGCGGTTGCCCTGCTTTTCCAGCCGCGCCATGGCGGCGCGCGACGACGCCGTCAGCGCCGTCTCGCTCGCCGAGAAGAACGCCGAAATCAGCAGACAAATCACGACCGCCAGAACGGTCAGCCAGTCGAGGGCAGTCATCGCTCCGCAAGCTTCTCGCTGAGAAACGCACGCACCGCGCCGGCATCGACGCCGGCCTCGATGAAGGCCGGCCGATGCCGCGCACCAGAATGAATGTAAGCATCCCGCGCTTCACTTTCTTGTCTTGCGCAATCAGCTCCATCAATTGGTCGACGACTGGGCCGCGGGCCGGGGATGTCGCTCGATCCGCGTCGGCAAGCCCGACGTCGGCCAAATGCCTCATGGCGCGCGCGGCTTCGGCCTGCGGCAACAGGCCTTGCCGCGCCGAGAACGCGAAGGCCAGCGCCATGCCGGCGGCAACGGCCTCGCCATGCAACAGCCGGTCGGAGAAGCCGCAGGCCGCTTCGAGCGCATGGCCGAAAGTATGGCCGAGATTGAGCAGCGCCCGTTCGCCGGTTTCGCGCTCGTCGCGCGCGACAATGCCGGCCTTGCCGCGGCAGGCCACCGCGATGGCGTGCTCGCGCGCAGGACTTCCGGCGCCAAGCGATCCGGCGGGTTCCGCCGGCGAAGACTTCGCGCCAATTGGCCTCGAGCCAGGCGAAGAAAGCGGCATCGCCGAGCAGGCCGTATTTGGCGAGCTCGGCATAGCCGGCGCGGAATTCGCGCGGCGGCAGCGTGTCGAGCAGCGCGGTATCGGCGAGCACCAGGATCGGCTGATGAAAGGCGCCGATCAGGTTCTTGCCAGTGCGCGGAATCGATCGCGGTCTTGCCGCCGACCGAGGAATCGACCTGCGCCAGCAGCGTGGTCGGCACCTGCACGTAATCGAGACCGCGCCGCGTCACCGCGGCGGCAAAGCCCGCGAGATCGCCGATGACGCCGCCGCCGAGCGCGACGACGAGATCGCCGCGCTCGATATGCGAGGCGATGATGGCCTCGCAGACCTGTTCGAACACGCGATAAGATTTCGAGGCTTCGCCGGGCGCGACCACGATGCTGCTCGTCGCGACATCGCGCTTGATCGAGCGCGGCTTCGGCGGTGGCGAGATGATGCCGCGCGACGTTTTCGTCGGTGACGATAAAGGCCTTGGCGCCGGGCCGCAGCGCGGCGATGCGGGCGCCGAGCGACGCCAAGACGCCGCGGCCGATGACGATGTCATAGCTGCGCGTGCCGAGCGCGACCGCGACGGTGGTGACGTCGCTGCGGATCGGCGCCGTCATAATTCGGCCTTGCGGTGCGGCGGCGCGCCGAGAAAGCCGGCCAGCGCCGTCGACGATTTCGGTCACGATCGCTTCGTGCGGCACTTCGCGCGACTGCACGGTGAGATCGGCCTGCGCGTAGAACGGCTCGCGCTCGGCCAAAAGCTGGCGCAAGGTCGCGGCGGGATCCGCGGTCTGCAGCATCGGCCGGTCGTTCTTGCGCTTGCTGATACGCCGCATCAGCACGTCGAAATCGGCATTGAGCCAGATCGAGACGCCTTTGGCTTTGATCGCCGCGCGGGTATCCGCGTTCATGACGGCGCCGCCGCCGGTCGCCAGCACCTGCGGACCGCCATCGAGCAGACGCGCGATCACGCGGGCCTCGCCGCTGCGGAAACTCTGCCTCGCCGTGGCGGGCGAAAATGTCGGCGATCGTCATGCCGGCGGCCTTTTCGATCTCGGCATCGGCATCGACGAAGGGCACGCCGAGCCGGGCGCCGAGCCGGCGGCCGATGGAGGATTTGCCGACCCCCATCATGCCGACCAGCACGATCGAGCGGCGGCCAAGCCGGCGGCAGGATCGCGGCCGCCGAAAGCGGCGCGACTGCGTCATTTTGTATAGCAATATCAGTCATTTATATCAAAGCTCAGGGCCGGTCGCGATGCCTGGTTCCGGGTACCGCGACCATTCCGGCGCGCCGGCAGAATGCGCTTACTAGATCAAATACCTGAACACTTGCCAGTGTCGGCCGAACATGATCGTACTCGGTCCGTTCGCCGGCACCAATGGGATGAGCGCGGGCACCTGAACGATGCCGAGCCTGCTCCGATTACTCACTGTCATCGCGTTAATCTGCGCGGCCGGTCTATGGCGGCCTCTATGCGCTCGCGCATTTCGTGCAACCCAAGCCGCGCGAGATCAGCGTAACGATCCCGCCCGACAAATTCTTCAAGGACCGCTGAGGAGCGCGCGATGGTCACGGCCGCAAGCGGCGAACGCAGAGCATCAGGCGGCGGCGCGGCGACGCCGACGAGCGGCTTATCGCGCTCTATCTCGACATGCTGGCGGCGGAACGCGGCGCCGGAGCAAACACGCTCGCCGCCTATCGGCCGCGACCTCGACGATTTTTCGCTGTATCTCAAAAGCGCCGGCCGCTCCATCGCCAACGCGAACACCGACGATCTGCGCGCTTATCTCGGCGAACTGTCCCGGCGCGGCTTGGGCGTGGCGACGCAGGCGCGGCGGCTGTCGGCGATCCGCCAGCTCTATCGCTTCCTCTATGCGGAAGGTCATCGCGGCGACGATCCGGCCGCCGTGCTCGAAGGGCCGAAGCGCGAGCGCGCTTTGCCCAAGACACTGACGCTCGCCGAAGTCGACGGTCTGCTGCGCGCGGCGGGCAGATCCGATCCGGCCGCGCCGTTGCCGGTGCGGCTGCGCGCGGCGCGGCTCGCTCTGCCTGGTCGAAATGCTCTACGCGACCGGCTTGCGCGTGTCCGAACTCGTCGGCCTGCCGATGTCGGCCGCGCGCAAGGATGCCCGCGTCATCGTCGTGCGCGGCAAGGGCAACAAGGAACGCCTGGTGCCGCTCAACGACGCGGCCAAGCGCGCGATGGCGGATTATCTCGCGCTGCTTGAGCGAATCGCGAACGCGACGCGCCATCGAAATGGCTGTTTCCCTCGTTCGGCGAAAGCGGCCATCTGACCCGCCAGCATCTGGCCCGCGAACTGAAAGCGCTCGCCGGAGCCGCGGGACTGCGCGCGGCGCAGCTTAAGCCCGCACGTGCTGCGCCACGCTTTCGCCAGCCATCTTTTGCACAATGGCGCCGATCTGCGCGTGGTGCAGACGCTGCTCGGCCACGCCGACATTTCGACGACCCAGATCTATACCCATGTGTTGGAAGAGCGCCTGAAAAGCCTGGTGCGCGACCTGCACCCGCTGGCGCAGGGGTAATCCGTTAGGGACAGTCAGGGATATTTTCGGGCTTCCTTGACTTCCCCAGGCTGCGGGGGCGAGTTTGCCGCCGCCGCGGCAGCGGCCGTTCATCCATCCGATAAAATTGACCTAAGCGATGCGTAGTTATCTCGATTTCGAAAAGCCGGTGGCCGAGCTCGAGGCCAAGGTCGAGGAATTGCGCGCGCTGCACAGCGATGGCGACGCGATCGCGGGTGAGATCAGCCGCATCGAAGGCAAGGCGGCACAGGCGCTCAAGGAACTCTATGCCGGGCTGACGCCGTGGCAGAAGACGCAAGTGGCGCGCCATCCGCAGCGGCCGCATTGCCTCGATTACATCGCGGCCCTGATCACCGATTTCGTGCCGCTCGCCGGCGACCGCAAGTACGGCGAGGATGCAGCGATCGTCGGCGGCTTCGGCCGCTTCCGCGGCGAGAGCGTCTGCGTCATCGGCCACGAAAAAGGCTCCGATACCGACAGCCGGCTCAAGCACAATTTCGGCATGGCGCGGCCGGAGGGCTACCGCAAGGCGGCGCGGCTGATGACGATGGCCGATCATTTCGATGTGCCGGTGATCGCGCTGATCGACACCGCCGGCGCCTATCCCGGCATCGGCGCCGAGGAACGCGGCCAGGCCGAGGCGATCGCCCGCTCGACCGAAGCCTGCCTCGCCATCGGCGTGCCCAATGTCGCCGCCATCATCGGCGAGGGCGGCTCCGGCGGCGCCATCGCGATCGCGACCGCCAATCGCGTGCTGATGCTCGAGCACGCGATCTACAGCGTGATTTCGCCCGAGGGCGCGGCGTCGATCCTGTGGCGCGATACCGCGAAGGCGCAGGAAGCGGCATCGAACATGAAAATCACCGCCCAGGATCTGGTGCGGTTCGGCGTCGTCGACGCGATCGTGCCGGAGCCGACCGGCGGCGCGCATCGCGATCCGGCGGCGGCGATCGCCGCGGTCGGCGAGGCGATCGGCAGCGCGCTTGCCGAAATGCGCGGCCTCGACCGCTCCACCATCGTGCGGCTGCGGCGCGAAAAGTTCCTGGCGATCGGACGGACGCTGGGCTGACCGCGCTGTCGCGATGTACTCGAACGGCCCTCGGCGTTCGCCACAATCTCGCCGCGATTGAACCCGCGGACCGGTTTTAGTGGTCAATCGGCTGGATTTTGCGGCCAAATTTGGCGATAATTTACCATTCATTTAATGCGTAGGTGGTCAACCGGAGATCGGTCGGCCGGTTGCCTTGCGAAAGCCACCTCTTATGGATAACGATTAGG
The DNA here is from genome assembly GCA_963696555.1 of uncultured Alphaproteobacteria bacterium. Classification (GTDB taxonomy): domain Bacteria; phylum Pseudomonadota; class Alphaproteobacteria; order Rhizobiales; family Xanthobacteraceae; genus BOG-931. The sequence goes on from CAVOKR010000031.1 coordinate 33,270, forward strand.
CGAATGGTGGCACGGGGATGGTCCATCTGTCGGGGAATATTACCTTAATCCGCGCCTGCGTTGTCCGCGCATTGGCATTCGTGCGCGCTCAGGTCGCGTGTGCTTCTGACATCGGTGGCGCTTGCCGGTGCGCTGGCGCTTGCCGGCTGCTACAGCGACGACGGCTATCAGCTGCCGACCCGGGCGATGAAAGAATTGTCGCCGGAGATGATCTCGCTCCTCGACGCAGAAAAACATGCCGAAGGACTCGCCGATCCTCGTCCGCGTGTTCAAAGAGGAATCCGAGCTCGAAGTCTGGAAGCAGGACACCACCGGCCAGTATCAGCTGCTGAAGGTCTATCCGATCTGCCGCTGGTCGGGCGAACTCGGACCGAAGAAAGTCGAGGGCGATCGCCAGGCGCCCGAGGGCTTCTACTCGATCACGCCCGGCCTGATGAATCCCAATTCCAACTATTACCTCGCCATCAATATCGGCTTCCCCAACGCCTACGACAAAGCGAACGGCTATAGCGGCAATTTCCTGATGATCCACGGCGATTGTTCGTCGCGCGGCTGTTACGCCATGACCGACGAGCAGATCGGCGAAATCTATTCGCTGGCGCGTGAATCGTTTCTCGGCGGCGAGAAAGCATTCCAGATCCAGGCCTATCCGTTCCGCCTGACGCCGGCCAATCTCGCCCGCCACCGCACCAATCCGAACATGCCGTTCTGGAAGATGCTCAAGGAGGGCAACGACCATTTCCTGGTGACGCATCTCGAACCCAAGGTCGATGTCTGCGAGCGGCATTACGTGTTCGACGCCCAGCCGCCGGCCGGTTCGACCAAGCCGCTGGTCTTCACGCCGACCGGCCGCTGCCCGGCCTACGAAGTGCCGCAGGAAATCGCCGGGCCGGCGCTCGAGAAACAGAAGAACGACGACTTCCAGCTCGCGCAAATGATCAAGGAGAACGTGCCGGTCGCGCCGATCGTGATGGGAACCGACGGCGGCATGAACAGCGTCTTCGTCGGCAAGCTCGAGGTCACCCAGCCGGTGCAGGACAATGAAGGACGGCTGCACGCGCCGCCGATCCATCCCGGCATGCCGCCGCCGACGCTGAGCGGCCCGCGCGAGGATCCGCAAGCCGGGACTGCGGTCGCCTCCAGCGCGAGCCCGTCGCGCGGCTTGTTCGGCAATCTGTTCGACTCGAAACCGAGCGCGCCGCAGAGCCAGGCCGCAGAATCAGGCTCGCAGTCCCAGGTCGCCTCCGCGGCGCCGAGCGATGAGAGCCATTCGAGCTTCTTCGGCAATCTGTTCAAGCCGAAGAACACGGCCGCTCAAGATGCGCCCGCCCCGCAAGGAGCCGTTCTCGCCGGCTTGAACCCGACACCCAAACCCGCGAAAACCGAAACCGCCAAAGCGGAAGCGCCGAGGCCTGACCAACAAAGGCCGAACAACAAAGGCCGGAACCGCAGCAGGCAAACGCGCCGTCAAAGCCAGCGCCGCAAGTCGCGCAAGCACCGAAGCCTAAGCCGCAGCAACCGCAGCAAGATGCCGCCGCTGCACCGCCGCCCGCGAATAACGGCAGTCTGATCAGGGGCGCGCAGCCGGTCGTGCCGGCCGGCTCGTTCGACGGCCGCTGGGCTGGACTGCAGTAATCAGGAACTGTCGGTCAGTCGTCAGAGCGCGACTCTGCGATCCGACGACCGACTGCCGATTACGGACTCCTGTCACACGTATTTGCCGTGACAATGCTTGAATTTCTTGCCTGAGCCGCAGGGGCAGACTTCGTTGCGGCCGACTTTGCCCCAGCTTTGCGGATCCTTGGGGTTCCGTGCCGGCGCCTGCGGCACTGCCGCTTGCGGCGCGCGCGGCTGCGCTTGAGCCGCCGCAGCAGCGACCGATGCCGGTCCGTTGCCGATGCCATGGCGCGCCAGCGTCTCGCGCGCCGGCCATGGCCAGCGCCATTTCGTCCTCGCCGGTCGTCGGATCGGCCTTGTGCGCCTACATCGGCGGCAAGCGGCTCGGGCTGTTGCGGCGGCGCCGCCTGGATCTCGACCCGCATCAATTGCGCCGTCACCGCCTCGCGCAGGCTCTGGCTCATCGCTTCGAACAGGCTGAAGGATTCCGCCTTGTACTCGTTGAGCGGATCGCGCTGGCCGTAGCCGCGCAGGCCGATCACCTGGCGCAGGTGATCGAGCATGACGAGATGCTCGCGCCAGAGATGGTCGAGGGTCTGCAACAGAATCGACTTCTCGACATAGCGGATGACGTCCGGGCCCCATTGCGCGACCTTCGCCGCCATATGCTCGTCGGCGCGGCGCTCGACGCGGGTAAAGATCTCCTCGTCGGCGATGCCTTCTTCCTTGGCCCAATCGTCGACCGGCAGATCGAGACCGAGCACGCGCTTGAGCTCTTCGCGCAAGCCGACCGCGTCCCATTGTTCCGGGTAGGCGTTCTCCGGCACGTGCTTGGCGACCAGGTCGTCGATCACGTTATGGCGCATATCGGCGACCACTTCGCCGACGGTCTTCTCCTCCATCCATTCGACGCGCTGATCGAAGATCACCTTGCGCTGATCGTTCATCACATTGTCGAACTTCAGGATGTTCTTGCGGATATCGAAATTGCGCGCCTCGACCTTCTGCTGCGCTTTTTCCAGCGCCTTGTTGATCCAGGGATGGATGATCGCTTCGTTTTCCTTGAGCCCAAGCTTGGTCAGCATGCCGTCGAGCTTGTCGGTGCCGAAGATGCGCATCAGGTCGTCTTCGAGCGACAGGAAGAATTTGGAGTGGCCCGGATCGCCTTGCCGGCCGGAACGGCCGCGCAGCTGATTGTCGATGCGGCGGCTTTCGTGCCGCTCGGTGCCGAGCACGTAGAGCCCGCCGGCGGCCAGCGCCTTTTCCTTCAGGCGCGCGATCTGAGCGCGGATTTCGGCCGCGCGCGGCGACTTATCGCGCTCGCCCCAATCCTCGATATCGAGCGAGTTCCTGGCGGATGCGCATATCGGCATTGCCGCCGAGCTGAATGTCGGTGCCGCGGCCGGCCATATTGGTCGCGATCGTGATGGCGCCGGGCACTCCGGCCTGGGCGACGATATAAGCCTCTTGCTCGTGATAGCGCGCATTGAGGATGGCGAACACCTTGGCCTTGGAGGCGCCCTCGTCGCCGGAATAAAGCGCGGCGAATGCGTTGGGATCGGAAAAGTCGTGCTGCTCCCAGCCTTGCTTGCGCAGCAGTTCCGCAAGCTGCTCGGATTTCTCGATCGAGGTGGTGCCAACCAGCACCGGCTGGCCGCGCGCTTTGCAGTCCTCGATCAAGCGTCAGGATGGCGCGGAATTTCTCGGTCGAGGTGCGATAGACCTCGTCGTCGTCGTCGAGACGGATCATCGGCTTGTTGGTGGGAATTTCGAGAACTTCCAGATTGTAGATGTCCTGGAATTCCTCGGCCTCGGTGAGCGCCGAGCCGGTCATGCCGGAAAGCTTCTCGTACATCCGGAAATAATTCTGGAACGTGATCGAGGCCAGCGTCTGGTTCTCCGGCTGGATCGGCTGGTGCTCCTTGGCTTCGAGCGCCTGGTGCAGGCCTTCCGAATAGCGCCGGCCCGGCATCATGCGGCCGGTGAACTCGTCGATGATGACGACCTCGCCGTTGCGCACGATGTAGTCCTTGTCGCGCTGGAACAGCTTGTGGGCGCGCAAGGCCTGATTGATGTGGTGCACGACCGAAACGTTCTCGACGTCGTAGAGCGAATCCGATTTCAGGAGACCGGCGTCCTTGCAGCTGTTGCTCCATCTTGCTCATGCCGACTTCGCTGAGATTGACCGAACGCTGCTTCTCGTCGAGCTCGTAATCGGCCTTGTCGAGCGTCGGAATGAACGTGTCGATGGTGTTGTAGAATTCGGAGCGGTCGTCGAGCGGGCCGGAAATGATCAGCGGCGTGCGCGCTTCGTCGATCAGGATGGAGTCGACTTCGTCGACGATGGCGTAGGTGTGGCCGCGCTGCACCATGTCCTCGAGCCGGTACTTCATGTTGTCGCGCAGATAATCGAAGCCGAGCTCGTTATTGGTGCCGTAGGTGACGTCGCAGTCGTATTGCCTCTTGCGTTCCTCGTCCTGCCAGCCCGTGCACGATGACGCCGACCGTGAGGCCCAAGAACTTGTAGATCTGCCCCATCCATTCGGCGTCGCGCTTGGCGAGGTAGTCGTTGACGGTGACGACATGCACGCCGCGGCCGGCGAGCGCATTGAGATAGACCGGAAGCGTGGCGACCAGCGTCTTGCCTTCGCCGGTCTTCATCTCGGCGATCTTGCCTTCGTGCAGCACCATGCCGCCGATCATCTGGACGTCGAAATGCCGCTGGCCGAGCGTGCGCTTGGCGGCCTCGCGCACGGTGGCGAAAGCCGGCACCAGAATGTCGTCGAGCGTCCGTCCCTCGGCGAGCTGCTTTCTTGAATTCCTCGGTGCGGCGCGCGCAGCGCCGTCGTCGGACAGCGCCTGCAGTTCGGCTTTCGAGCGCGTTGATCTCGTCGACCCGGGGACGATAGGCGCGGATACGGCGGTCGTTGGAAGAACCGAACAGCTTGCGGGCGACAGCGCCGATCATCGCATCATCATCCTTCTCGATTTCGGGCTTGCCGCCATGGTTCGACTGCGCACGATATTGTCCGAAATCGGTTCGACTAAGCACGATTAGTCCGACCAAGCACGATACTTCGTCCGAACGTCGGTTTCCCGATCATGCTGTATGGCCTCTGGTGCCAAGCTTGCGTTGGGTGAAGCGTGCCAACCAGCGGAAAATGCGGCGCTATTCGGGCTTCTGCAAGGCGACTGAACGTCCCAAACTATGGTGGAGAGATAGGAGGGGGTGGGTTTCCTGTCAATGCGACCGGCAGGCGGCGTTGCGGTTCACGCGGCTTCACGCGGCTCGTTAGGCCGGCGGCGCAATTCTGCCATTGCCAAGTCCGGACTATTCGGCGAGTGTCCGCGCCGATTTCGGACCCCCCTGACTTCGGGTCCGATGCCCGGCAATAACCGGCGCTTAGCGCCACCGCCAAAGGACCGCGTTTAATGGCCTCCACCCGTCCGCCCGTCGCCCGCGCGCTCGGCGCGCTTGGCGCTCGCCGCCTTCCTCGCCGCGCCGATCTGCGGCCGCGCTCGCCCAAGACACGCCGAAAGATCAAGGTTCCGATCCGGTGATCGCCCGCGCCAATGGCGTCGAGATCCGCCAGAGCGACCTCGCGCTCGCCGAGGAAGAGATCGGCACCAACATGCCGCAAATGCCGCCGGACCAGAAGCGCCAATACCTCGTCACCTATCTGGCCGACATCGTCGTGCTGGCGCAGACCGCCGAGCAGCAGAAGCTTCGCCGACCGCGACGACGTGAAGCACCGCATCCAATTCGAGCGCAACAAAGTGCTGATGGAGACGTTGCTGCAGAACGCCGGCCAGGCCGCCGCAGACCGACGATGCGATGCACAAAGTCTATGACGACGCCATCAAGCAGATGCCGCCCGAGGAGGAGGTGCACGCCCGCCATATTCTGGTGCCGACCGAAGACGAGGCCAAGGCGATCGAAGTCGAACTGAAAAAGGGCGCGGATTTCGCGACGCTGGCCAAGGAAAAATCGAAGGATCCGGGTGCGGCCGACGGCGGCGATCTCGGCTATTTCACCAAGGACCAGATGGTGCCGGAGTTCTCCGACGCCGCCTTCAAGCTCGACAAGGGCCAGATTTCCGATCCGGTGAAGACGCAATTCGGCTGGCACATCATCAAGGTCGAGGATAAGCGGACCAAGCCGACTCCGACCTTCGATGAGGTGAAGGGCCAGATCGAGACTTACGTCGCGCACCGCGCCCAGGCCGAACTGGTCGACAAAGCTGCGCAACGCCGCCACCATCGAGCGCCTCGACCAGCCGCCGCCGGCGCAGCCGATCCCTCGACGCTCAATCCGGCCGCGCCGGCGAAGAAGTAGGTCAATTTCCCGCTTGCGTGGACTGCAAAAAACCTGTCATTCCGGCTGCGCGTAGCGAGAGCCGGAATCCATTAGCCCAAGTCTTAGCGGTACCCCAAGTCTTTACGGTCGGACTGAGAGCGCGGTGGTTATGGATTCCGGGCTCGCGAGCGATGCTCGCGAGCCGGAATGACCGATGTCCGCCATTTCCCCGCTCGCCCCGAAAACGGTCCCCGCATATGCCGGCTGATCGCCGGCGTGCGCTTTGCGACCGCGGCCGCCGGCATCCGCTACCGCGACCGCACCGACGTCATGCTCGCGCTTTTCGACGAAGGCACGAGTGTCGCCGGCGTCTTCACGCGTTCCAAATGCCCGTCGGCGCCGGTCGAATGGTGCCGTGCCAGAGTAAAGGGCGCGCGCGCCCGCGCGCTGGTGGTCAATTCCGGCAATGCCAACGCCTTTACCGGCAAGAACGGCCGCGCCGCCTGCGCGCTTCACCGCCAAGCTCGCCGCCGCCGCCGTCGGCTGCAAGACCACCGAAGTGTTTCTCGCCTCGACCGGCGTCATCGGCGAGCCGCTGCCGGCGCAGGCTTTCGACGGCGTCATGGAGAAGCTCGTCGCCACGGCCGCGCCCTGATGCTTATGAGGAAGCCGCGCGCGCGATCATGACCACCGACACGTTCCCGAAACTCGCCACCGCGCGCGCGCGCATTGCCGGCGACCGAAGTCACCATCAACGGCTTTGCCAAAGGCGCCGGCATGATCGCGCCCGACATGGCGACGATGCTGGCTTTCGTCTTCACCGACGCGCCGATCGCGGCGCCGGTGTTGCAGGCGCTGTTGCGCGAGGGCGTGGTCGACACTTTCAATGCCGTCACCATCGACGGCGACACCTCGACTTCCGACACCCTGCTGGCCTTCGCCACCGGCGGCGCCACAAACGGCGCCGCGGATCACGCGCGCTCACGATCCGCGCCTCGGTGCCGTTCCGCAAGGCGTTCGATGCCGTGCTCGCCGATCTCGCCGAACAGGTGGCGCGCGACGGCGAAGGCGCGCGCAAACTGGTCGAGATCACGGTGGACGGCGCGGTATCGAAAGCGTCGGCCCGCCGCATCGCGCTGTCGATCGCCAATTCGCCGCTGGTCAAGACCGCGATCGCCGGCGAGGACGCCAATTGGGGCCGCGTCGTCATGGCGGTCGGCAAAGCCGGCGAGCCCGCCGACCGCGACCGGCTGTCGATCTGGTTCAACGGCATTCGCGTCGCCCACAAGGGTGCGCGCGATCCGGGTTATGACGAGGCGGAAGTTTCGGCGGCGATGAAGAAACCCGAGATCACGCTCAAAGTCGCGCTCGGCCTCGGCAAGGGCCGCGACCGCGTGCTGACCTGCGACCTGACCAAAGAATACATCGCGATCAACGGCGATTACCGATCATAGCCACGCACCTTGGAGCAGATGCTATAATTAATAGCGGGACGGCCCTACGATGGCGCCGCTACCTCGATAACGGCAGGATCGAGCTTAGAGGCGTAGATTGCAGTTTCCACGACAATAATGAGCGCCATTGCTGGGGGAAGGACGGACCGGACGTCTCCTATGAACCGATTGGCCGCATAGGCCGCTATGACCGGCCGCCACCGCTGCCCCACGGCACCAGATCTTGCCACCGCTCCTGACAACTCACCCTTGAAGCACATCATTGCGAGCGGCCAAAATAGCTTCAAAAGCTCCTGCGCAGTTCCTTGCGGACGATGTTCTGGCAGCGAGGGTAGTCCTTCGAACTCGCCGCCAAGCGTCTGAGAAACGTGCCTGAACATGTCGTCTGGTTTCGGCAGATCAGAAGCACTCAAGCCTGCGGCTACGGCGCCTCCGGCTGCTAACGACCAAAGTCTGAGGGGGGCTTCCGCGTCTGTCTGCGGAAACAGCGCAAAGTTGAGCGGATCGCCAAAGAAGTACTTTCCGCCGGATTCGGTTGTCGCCACATGAATTTCGCTTACAGCAGATTTATCGGTACTCTCAGCGAGCTGAGCAAACAGGGCACGCTGAGCGGCAAACCCGGCGATCGCTCCGATGGAAGCGAGAAGAGTCTCGGCATGGATTCGTCTGTCAATGGTCAAACGCCGAGGCAAGTTATTGACGAGATCGCCGAACGCAAAATTGCAAGCGGTCTCGTCTCGCGCGTTCTTCCATGGAAAGTTGCTTCCCATTACGGTTTCCGCCTACAGGATCCAAAAGCGGTAAAGTTGTAGCGCGCAAGAATGCAGTAATATGAGGATCGAGATCAAGCACGTCCGCACAGCCACTCTAGATATCGCCTATGAAGAAAGTGGCGCGCCCGACGGCGTGCCGGTCTTTCTCATGCATGGCTGGCCCTATGACCCGCGCTGCTACGACGCGGTCGTCCCGCCGCTCACCGCGGCCGGTTGCCGGGTGATCGTGCCCTATCTGCGCGGCTTCGGCGCCACGCGGTTTCTGTCCGCCGACACGCCGCGCTCGGGACAGCAGGGAGCGCTGGGCAACGATTTGCGCGAATTGATGGATGCGCTCGCGATCGAGCGCGCGCTGCTTGCCGGCTACGACTGGGGCGGCCGCGCCGCCTGCATTGTCGCGGCGCTGTGGCCGGAGCGCGTGCGCGGGCTGGTCACCGTCAACGGCTATAATCTGCAGAATATCCCGGCCTCGGCGGAGCCCGCGCCGCCCGCGCAGGAGCACCGGCTCTGGTATCAGTATTATTTTCACAGCGAACGCGGCCGCGCCGGGCTGGAGAAGAACCGTCGCGTCATGGCGCGGTTACTCTGGACCTTGTGGTCGCCGCTATGGGCGTTCGACGACGCCACCTTCGAGGAAAGCGCCGCCTCGTTCGACAATCCCGATTTTGTCGCGGTGACGATCCAGTCCTATCGCCATCGCTACGGCTATGCGGCGGGCGACCCGGCGCTGGATGAGATCGAACGGCGGCTTGCCGCCCAGCCGAAGATCACGGTCCCGACCATCGCACTCCAAGGCGAGGCGGACGGCGTGCACCCGGCGGCCTCATCGGAACACCACGCCGTTTTCTTCACCGGGCCGTACCAGCGCCGGCTTTTGCCGGAGATCGGGCACAACCCGCCGCAGGAAGCCCCTCAAGCCTTCGCCGACGCGGTGCTTGAACTCGTCCGCAATACCCAGCTTTAACCCTTGGCTAACCAGCGCAGCGATTGCGGCGATGGATGCGAGCGCATTGAATATGCCTTTACCGTAGCTTCTCTAAACTGGGACCGGATCGTGAGTTTCAAACTTGTCGTCGTTGCCGCTTGCGCGCTCATCGATCCCGACGGCCGGGTGCTGATCGCGCAGCGGCCGCCGGGCAAATCGATGGCGGGTCTGTGGGAGTTTCCCGGCGGCAAGATCGAGCCGGGCGAGCGCCCGGAACAGAGCCTGATCCGCGAGCTGGAGGAGGAACTCGGCATCGTCGTCAAGGAGGAATGCCTCGCGCCGCTGACCTTCGCGAGCCATTCCTATCCCGACTTCCACTTGCTGATGCCGCTTTATGTCTGCCGGCGCTGGCAAGGCTTCGTCGAGGCTCGGGAACAGCAAGCGCTCAAATGGGTACGGCCGAACGAATTGCGCAACTATCCGATGCCGCCTGCCGACGAACCGCTGATATCGCACCTGACGATGCTGTTGTGATCTGAACGCCAGAAGGCCTAAAGACCATGCCAAAGACCACGAAGCCCGCGATCGTCGTCGCCCTCCGGCGCTTTCAGCGCAGCGAGAGCGGCGCCACCTCGATCGAATATGCGATGATCGCCTCGGGCATCGCCGTCGTCCTTGCCGCCTCGATCACCAGTCTGGGAACAAACGTGAAGGGTCTGTTCACCAACGTCTCCGCGGCTCTGAGATGATATTTTGGATCAGGCTATCGCTCTGAGCTTTGGATTGATGGACGCCAGCAGCCCTTTGAGCTCCGCCGCGGGCCGCGGCGGACTGAACAGGTAGCCCTGAACTTCGGTGCATCCTTCCAATTTCAATTGCTTGAATTGCGCCAGCGTCTCCACCCCCTCGGCCGTCGTCGCGATGCCAAGTCCGCTGCCCATGGCGATCACGGCGCGCACGATGGCAAGGCTGTCGCTGTGATCCGACATGTCGAAAATGAACGATTGATCGATTTTGATTTTATCGAAGGGAAACTTGCGCAGATAACTGAGCGACGAATACCCCGTACCGAAATCGTCCAACGATATCCTTACTCCCAATTGCCGTAATTCCTGAAGCACGGCTAGCGTCGCCTCGCACTCCTGCAACAGGACGGACTCGGTAATTTCCAATTCCAGGCGGTCTGGCGATAATCCGGATGCCGCGAGTGCCGATACGACGGAAGGCAATAAACCCTTCTTCTTGAATTGAATCGGCGACAGATTGACGGCGACCTTCAGACCGTTTGGCCAAGTGGCCGCTTCTGCGCAGGCTCGCCGCAACACCCAATCCCCCATTGGGACGATGAGGCCGCTTTCTTCGGCGACAGCAATGAAGTCGAGCGGGGCGATCATGCCACGGTCGGGATGGTGCCAGCGAATAAGCGCCTCGAAACCGGTGACATACTCCGTCTGCATGTCGATCAAAGGCTGATAGAACAGCTCGAACTCGCCATTGGCCAGCGCGTTGCGCAGATCGATCTCGAGTGTCCGGCGCGCCTGCATGCGCGCGTCCATTTCCGGCTCGAAAAAGCGATAGAGACCGCGGCCTTCGGACTTGGCCCGATACAGCGCCATGTCGGCGTTTTTCAAAAGCTGGTCGGGATCGAGCCCGTCGCCCGGCGCGAGCGCAATTCCGACGCTCGCTTCGATCACGACCTGACGGCCGCCAAGCTCATAAGGGGCGCCGATGACCTCGATCAGACGAGAGGCGAGCGCAGTCGCATCCCTCGGTTGGGTGGCGCCGACCTGCATGATGGCGAACTCATCCCCGCCAAGCCGAGCGACAACATCCCCGTCTCGGACGCATTGGCGCAATCGGTCGGCGACCGTCTTGAGCAGTAGATCGCCGATCGGGTGGCCATGGGCATCGTTCACGTCCTTGAAGCGATCAAGATCGAGGCAGAACACAGCCAAGTGGGTCGCCTGCTTTGGCCTCGCCAAAGTCTGCTCCAACTGCTCGAAAAGCTGCAGCCGGTTGGGCAAATCGGTCAGCGCATCGTGGTGCGCCATATATTCGATCTTCGCTTCCGCTTTTCGCCGTTCGGTGATGTCTTCGTGGGTGGCAACCCAGCCCCCGGCGGCCATTGGCGAAGTCGTCACCAACACCTCACGCCCATTGGCTCCCTCCAGAATCAAAGTCGTGACCTTGTTCTGCGCCATGGCCGCCAAGTGCCCGGCCCGATAGTCTTCAGGCCGGCGTCGCAAGAAACCGCCGACCTTTGCTCGGTATCGAAGGATGTCAATGAACAGGCAACCCGGCTTCACGATCTCGCGCGACAGCCCATACATCTCGATGTAATGGTCATTGCAAACGACGAGCCGTTCCGCCGCGTCGAACATCACCAGGCCTTGCGACATGTTGTTGATGGTCGTATCGAGCCGCTGCTTTTCCTGCGCCAGCCTTTGCATGGATAGATTATGGGCCAGCGTTTGTTGTCGCACGATCAGCAAAATCATGAGCGCGACCGTGACAGCCGCCATACCGCCCGCACCGAGCCAAACGTTTGTTTCCTTCTGCCAAATGGCCAGCGCGGCGGCGGTGTCTATGGCGACCGATAAAACAAGCGGGAAATGCGCGAGACGGTGAGCGGCCAAGAGACGATCTTTCCCGCCAAGATGTCCGACGAAGCGCATTGCGCCGCCGTCCCCGTCGGCGACGGCGGCGATCGTGCTATTGAGCTTTTTTCCGAGCGCGGATTCGATTTGCGGAAACCGGGTCAGCAGGACTCCGTCATTGCGAACCAAGGTGATCGAGCTGCCTTGGCCAAGCGAAATGGCGGCGAAAAGCTTCTCGAAGTAGGATAGTTCGACGGCTCCTAAAACGAGGCCCAAAAACTCGCCATTGGCGGCCGTGACCCTGCGGACCAGAAAAATCGTCCACGCGCCGTCGGTGCGATTATGGCTGGGTTCGCTGATGAATGACGTCACGTCGCGGATCGGACTTGAGCGTCTGGAAAAAGATGCGATCGGCGACACTGATTTGTGGCCCCGGCCAGAAGCGCGAGAAATTGATAAGCCTGCCCTCGGCATTTATCAGAGAGATGGCGTAGATTTGCGGCAGGCCGCTGGTGCTGGCCTTGAGCATCTGATGCACGTCTTCAGTCGACATCCGCTGCGAATAGTCGTCGCTTGAGGCAATGCCGAGCGATTGTATTTTATCGATCACGCTGCTTTGAACCAGATCGATGCCCTGAAAGGCTCGATCCATTTGCTCGGCGAGGATCAACGACGTATTTTTGAGCTCGCGCTCACTTTCATACAACGCGCGATTGCGAAGATTGCCGACCATTATCGCGGTGCTCACCACGATCGCCGCAATCAGCGCCGCACCGCAGACGATAAGGTATCGAATCGGACGATTACGCCATCCCGCGGCTCCGAAATTGGCGCCAAAGGAAATTCGACTTAGTGTTGCTTGCGACACGCATTTACTCCGATAGTGGCGACGGTCGCGTCGTAGCCGCCATTGCAGTGTTTGCAGCGAGAATCGGCAAAGTCGCTAGCGATGCACTGGTCCAATAGCCGGCGCGGGCCATTTGCCCACTCGCTACAGTAGTCCACAGTCCCTAAATTGCGACGCTACCTGACAACGCACAGCGCCGCGGTTCGACGCTTTGTGAACGGCCTTTCTGTTCACGTAGTTACGATGCGATGAACCATGCTGCGTATTTTTACTGAGGCCGGGTCGGAGGCGATATGGCTCGCCTGCTGCCTGTTCGGCTGCGTCGGAACCGGCATGGCGTTAGCGGGCCGACTTCTCGCCCGTCGAAATCTCATGGGTGCCGAGCGCATCGGCGAGACGGGCTTTCGCCGAACCCGGCTTCAGCGGCTGTTGCTGGCTAGGATCCGGGGCCCAGCCCGATAGCCAGACGATCTCGAAGGTGGCGCGCAAGCGCCCGTCCGCATCGGCAAATTCCCGCGCATAGAGCTCCGCCGCGCGCATCAGGGTCTGTCGCCGCAGCGGGGTGCGGCGGCGATCAAAAAGCGCATTGGTCGCGCCCATGCGCCGCAGATCGTGCATAAGGCCGAAGATGGAATCGTAGCGTACCGTGACCCGGTCGACATCGGTTACCGGCAAGGCGAAGCCGGCGCGCTGCAGCAAGGCGCCGAGCTCACGTAAATCGGCAAAGGGCGCGACGCGCGGTGAGGCTCCGCCTTCGACGTCGCTTTCGGCCGCCGCAAAAGACTGCCGCAGCTCGGTCAGCGTTTCGCCGCCGAGAAGCGCGGCGAGGAACAGGCCGTCAGGCTTGAGCGTTCGGCGAATTTGTACAAGCGTGCCCGGCAGATCGTTGACGTGATGCAGCGCCAGCGCCGACACGATGAGATCGAGTGCGCCGTCGCGAAACGGCAGCGCCTCCTCGTCGGCGGCGACAAACGGAGGTGAGCGAGGAAGCGTGTCGGCTGCCACGATGCGGCCGATCGAACCGAGACGCGCCAACGCCGTCCGCACGGCCTCGCCCGGTGTGCCGAGATCGACCGCCAAATCGAAGCGGCGCAACACCGCGGCAAGCCGGTCGGCAAAATCGTCGGCCACCCGATCGAGCAAGAAAGTCGCTGGACCGAGCGCCGCGGCGCGCCGCCGGCGCCGGCGGAGCAGCGCGCGGTCGAACAGTGTTGGGCTTTGCGCCATCGGACCTTCGGCCATCAGGCAGCCGTTCCTCGGATCAACCACCCCGTCGGCGATGACTTTTCCGTTATACAGCAGTAGCCTCGAGTCATGCCCGCCTCGTTCGGCATCGCCCTAGCCTTCCCCGTCAAACGCGCCGCGGGCGCGGTCCGCGCGGTATTTCGCACCGCGCTTGATCTTGCTTTGCCGCCGCTCTGCCCGGCGTGCCGCGACCCGATCGAAGGCCGCGGGCTATGTCCGGCGTGCTGGTCGAAATTGTCCTTCATCACCCGCCCTTATTGCGAGCGGCTCGGCATTCCCTTCGTCTATGACCCGGGTCCGGGCATCCTGTCCATGGAAGCGATCGCCGACCCTCCCGCCTATCATCGCGCCCGCGCCGCCGTGCGCTTCGACGATGTGGCCCGCGCGCTGGTGCACAGCCTCAAATATGGCGACCGGCTCGATCTCGCGCCGATGATGGGACGCTGGATCAGCCATGCGGGAAGCGAAATCCTCGCCGAGGCCGATGCGCTCGTCCCGGTGCCGCTGCACTGGCGGCGGCTGTGGGCGCGGCGTTTCAACCAGTCGGCCATGCTGGCATCCGCGATCTCGGCGGAAAGCCGGGTTCCGATAGCCGCTGGCGCTCTCAAACGCATCAGGCCGACGGTCCAGCAAGTCGGTCTGTCGCGCACCGAACGTGCATCCAACGTTCAAGGCGCCTTCCAGGTGCCGGAGACCGGTAAAGCCCTGGTGACCGGCCGCCGTCTCGTTCTTGTCGACGACGTGCTGACCTCCGGCGCTACCGTCGATGGCTGCGCGCGGGCGCTGCTACGTGCCGGCGCCGCCAATGTGGATGTGCTGATTTTCGCCAGGGTTGCCCAGCCGGTGCGAACGTCCATATAAATGAATTACTAAAAATTACGCCGCATCTTGAAATCGTATCCGAACCCCGACCATGGCCACAATCGACATCTATACCATTCGCTACTGCCCGTATTGTCACGACGCGAAGGAACTGCTTTCCCGCAAGGGCGTGCAGTTTCATGAAATCGATGCTTCCGGGAACCGGGACTTACGCAACGAGATGATCGAGCGCTCGAACGGCCGCAGCACTTTTCCGCAAATATTCATCGGCGCGACCCATATCGGCGGCTGTGACGATCTCTATGCACTCAACGAAGCGGGCCGGCTCGATCCGTTGCTGGCCGAAGCCAAAGCCGCCATGAAGGGACCGACGCCATGAGCGCGAGCAAAAATGCAGCCTTCAAGGTCGGCCTGATCCAGATGCGATCGGGGCTCGAGCCGGAGCGCAATCTTACCGATGCCCTGGCTCTGATCGGTGAGGCCAAACAGGCCGGCGCGGATTACGTGCTGACGCCGGAAGTGACCAATATCCTGGCGCTCAAGCGCGAACATCTGTTCGCCAAGATCGTCGCCGAGGAAGACGATCCGACGCTCGCCGCCATGCGCGAGGCGGCGCGCAAGCTAGGCATCTACGTGCATATCGGCTCGATAGCGATCAAGGCATCGCATGACAAAGCCTGGAACCGCTCGTTCCTGATCGACCGCAAGGGCGACGTGATCGCCCGCTACGACAAGATTCATATGTTCGATGTCGATCTTGCCGGCGGCGAGAGCTATCGCGAATCCAACAATTACCGTCCCGGCGACCTCGCCGTCGTCACCGACCTGCCGTGGGGCCGGCTCGGCATGACGATCTGCTACGACCTGCGCTTTCCGGACCTGTACCGGGCGCTGGCCGAAGCCGGCGCGTCGTTCCTCGCCATCCCAGCGGCATTCACGCAACAGACCGGCGAGGCGCATTGGCATGTGTTGCAACGGGCGCGCGCCATCGAGAACGGCTGCTTCGTCTTCGCCGCGGCGCAGGGCGGCCGGCATGAGAATGGCCGCGATACTTACGGCCATTCGCTGGTGGTCGATCCCTGGGGCCGCATCATCGCCGAAGGCGATACCGAGCCGGGCGTGGTGATCGCCGAGATCGATCCGGCCGAAGTGGTAAAGGCTCGCGGCCGCGTGCCGTCGCTTAATCACGGCCGGCGCTTCGAATTGATCGAGCCCTTGGCGGAGCCGACCCATCTTCACGCCGTGCGGGAAACGATATGATCCGCTACGCGCTCAATTGCGAGAACCGCCACACATTCGAGAGTTGGTTCCAGAACTCGTCCGCCTACGACAAGCAGGCGAAGCGCTCGCTGATCAATTGCCCGGTGTGTGGCTCCGCGAAAGTGGAGAAAGCCATCATGGCGCCAAACCTGGCCCAAAGCCTGGCGCAGAGCGTGGCGCAGGACCTTGTGCAACAGGACCCGGCGCAACGTGAGGCCATCGGCGGACCGCAGCCGCCGGCACCTTTGCCGCACCCGAATCCCACACCGCCTCCCTCGCTGCAGCCCGCACCGATGCCTCCGATCCCGACCAAGACGCCGGTCGCCATGATGTCGCCGGTCGAGCGCGAGCTGCGGCAAAAGCTGAAGGAACTGCGCGACCACATCACCAAGAACGCTAATTATGTAGGGACCAAATTCCCCGAAGAGGCGCGCAAGATCCATTACGGCGAAACCGAGCATCGCTCGATCTACGGCGAAGCTTCGCCCGACGAGGCCAAGGAATTGCACGAAGAAGGCATCGAGTTTCACCCGATCCCGGTGCTGCCGGACGATCAGAATTAGCTGTCTTCACAGAGCGCCATCGCGAGGGGCAAAGCGACGATGTTCGTCCGTG
This sequence comes from uncultured Alphaproteobacteria bacterium, assembly GCA_963696555.1. Taxonomy (GTDB): domain Bacteria; phylum Pseudomonadota; class Alphaproteobacteria; order Rhizobiales; family Xanthobacteraceae; genus BOG-931. The sequence continues at coordinate 49,722 of CAVOKR010000031.1, forward strand.
GAAGCTGCCTCTGCGGTGCGGTTCGTTATGAAGCGCATCTGCCATTCACCAAGTTTGTGAACCGTCATTGCTCGCGCTGTCGCAAGGCCTCGGGCAGCGCGTTTGCGGCCAAGCCTATGGGGCGCCGGATGCATTCCGCTGGATCGCTCGGCGACAACCCGGCGACCAAGCCGTCAACGAACGTCCACTGGGGCTCTCGCGCCGAATGGTCCGTTCAATCGAGCGAACTCCCGACGGTGGACTAGATTTTTCATTTTCGCATGATTTTTTCCGAAAAGCGGTTTCCACTTTTCGGGATCATGCCGACGTGCCTATAGGCGCGAGATGATCAATGCGCCAGGATCAATAGGATAACCCCGGCGACAACCAGCACCATGCCGATGGCTTCGCGCGCGCTGGTGCGCTGGCCGAAGGCGACGCGGGCGACGAGTTGGGCGAACAGCACTTCGATGAGCGCGAGCGTGCGGACGCTCGCCGCCGTGGCGAGCGCGAAGGCGAGAAACCAGAACTGCGAAGCGAATGCGCCCATGAAGCCGGCGAACAGCGAACGCCTCCAGACCTTCATGATGGCCGGCAGGACGCCCGGCGCCCGCGCCAACAGATAGGCGGATAGCATCGCCGTCGTTACGATCAGGCCGATCGCGAGCGTGAAGGTCGCCGACATCATGTAGTTCGGCAGGCCGAGATTGAGAATGCCGCCGCGATAGCCGATCGCCGAGAGGGCGAACATGCCGCCCGAAGCAAGGCCGATCAGGGTCGGCCGCACCCCGCCGACCATGCCGCCCGGCTTGGTCGACATGATGACGACGCCCGTGGTGGCGACGAGGATCGCGATCATCATCGGCAAGGTGACCACATCGCCGAGGAAGATCAGGCCGAAGATCGCAACCTGGATCGGCTCGGTCTTGATGTAGGCGATGGTGACGACGAAGGAGCGCTCGCCCATCGCCGCCAGCATCAGCGCGGTCGCGGCGATTTGCGCTGCCGAGCCGCCGCAGACCCAGAGCCAGAAGGTCCATGCCGGGTGCGGCAGCGGCGCACCGGTCCACAGCATCAGGCCGGCGAGGAAGAGGAGCGCGAACGGGAAGCCGAACAGGAAACGGACATGGGTCGCGCCGAGCGTGCCGAGACTGCCGGTCAGCTCGCGCTGCATCGCATTGCGCACCGTCTGGGCGGCCGCCGCGATAATGGTGAAGACGATCCAGACCCAGGGATACGCGGTCACGCGAGCATCACGCCGCCTTCTCGGCGGCCAGCATGTAATTGACGTCCATATCGGATCGACAGCTGCCAGCGGTCGGCGAGCAGATTGTAGATCACGCCGGTCTGGTCGGCGATCTTCAGACCGCACTGCTCGATCGCGATTTCCAGCTCGTTCGGCGTGACGAACTTGTCCCATTGATGGGTGCCGCGCGGCAGCCAACGCAGGATATATTCGGCGCCGACGATCGCCAGCGCAAAGCTCTTGAGCGTGCGATTGAGCGTGGCGACGAACAATAACCCGCCGGGCTTGACCATCCCGGCGATCGCGTCGACGAACAGGCCCAGATCGGCGACGTGCTCGACCACTTCCATGGCCAGCACCACGTCGAAGCTTTCGCCCGCCGCCGAAAGCGCCTCGGCGCTGGTGTTGCGGTAATCGACCGCAAGCCCTGCGTCAGCCGCGTGGCGCTGCGCGACCGCGATATTGCTGTCGGATGGATCGGCGCCGACCACCTCGGCGCCAAGCCGCGCCAATGGCTCGGAGAGAATGCCGCCGCCACAGCCGATGTCGAGAATGCGCAGGCCTGCGAGACTGTCGAGCTGCGCAGCATCGCGCTCGAAATGCTCGGCGGCGCGATCGCGGATATAGCCGAGCCGGACCGGGTTGAACTTATGCAGCGCCGCCATCGGCCCACGCGGGTCCCACCATTGCCCGGCGAGCCGCGAAAACCGGGCGATTTCGTCCTGATCGATCGTCGCGGCCGTTGGTGGATGCTGCGCCATGATGCTCCCGGCGGTGTCGTTTACGGTTACTCTGGCCACGGCTGGGCGGCGCGTTCAAGGGGCAGCTTCCGGGGCCGGTTTTCGAGCCGATTGCGGGCCGCGGCCCACGCTGGAATTAGGCGTTATGACACGTTGCACTCGCCATCGCGCTGAACGAGGATAGGCGCAAAACGGCACTGAGCCGTGCACCATGTGGCACGTAGCTTTGGGGGAGAACGCAATGCTGAAATTCTTGTGTGGTCTATGCCGGCCTGATGCTGGCGCTGTTCGGCGCCGGTGCGGCCAGCGCCGAGGACAGCGTCAAGATCGGCATCATCAACGAATATTCCGGCCAGTTCGCCGATACCGGGGCGCAGATCGACAACGGCATCAAGCTCTATATCAAGCAGCACGGCGACACCGTCGCCGGCAAGAAGATCGAACTCATCCGCAAGGATACCGGCGGCATCGCGCCCGACGTCTCCAAGCGCCTGGCGCAGGAACTCGTGGTCCGCGACAACGCCGACATCTTCGCCGGCTTCTCGCTGACGCCGAACGCGCTCGCGGCCGCCGACATTTCGGCGGAGGCCAAGAAGTTCATGGTGGTGATGAACGCCGCCACCGCGATCATCACCACCAAGTCGCCCTATATCGCCCGCACCTCGTCGACGACGCCGCAATTGAACTACACGCTCGGCGTCTGGGCGGCGAAGCACGGGCTGAAGAAGATCTACACCATGGTGTCCGACTACGGACCCGGCATCGACGCCGAGACCTGGTTCCAGACCGGCTTCAAGGAAGGCGGCGGCGAGATCGTCGGCTCGGTCCGCTTCCCGGTCGCCAATCCGGATTTCTCCGCCTTCATCCAGGCCGCCAAGGACGCCAATCCGGACGGCATCTACATCTGGATCCCCGGCGGCGCGCAGCCGGCCGCGGTCGGCAAGGCGCTGGCGGAACGCGGCATCGATCTCAACAAGATCAAGGTTCTGGGCCAGGACGCGCTCGGCGCCGATACCGCGCTGCAGAGCATGGGCGATGCGGCGCTCGGCATCATCACCGTCGCCGACTACGACTACACCCATAATTCGGCGATGAACAAGGAATTCGTCAAAGCCTTCAACGACGAATTCCACCGCAATCCCGACTTCTTCGCGGTCGGCGGCTATGACGGCACGCATCTGATCTATGAGGCGCTGAAGAAGACCGGCGGCAAGGCCGACGGCGACTCGCTGATCGCCGCGGCCAAGGGCATGGCCTGGGAAAGCCCGCGCGGCCCGATCATCGATCGATCCGGAGACCCGCGACATCGTCCAGACGGTCTATATCCGCCGCGTCGAAAAGGGCCCCGACGGCTTGTACGATCATCGAGATCGACAGCGTGCCTGCGGTCAAGGATCCGGTCAAGGCGCGCATGACGAAGTGACGCTGCGTTAGCAGCTTCCGTAGGCCAGCCGCCATGCCTCCTGTTTTCGGCGTGTCTGTTCGACGGCGTGGCCTACGGAATGCTGCTGTTTCTGCTGTCGGTCGGGCTGTCGGTGACGCTCGGGATGATGAATTTCGTCAACCTGGCGCATTGCAGCTTCGCGATGCTCGGCGGCTACGTCACCGTCACGCTGATGAACGGCTTCGGCTGGCCGTTTTTCGCCACGCTGCCGGTCGCGTTCGTCGCCGCCGCCGTCGCGAGCGTGGTGCTGGAGCGCATGTTGTTCCGGCGCTTCTATCACGCGAGCGAACTCGAGCAGTGCCTGCTGACCATCGGCATCGTCTTCGTCTCGATCGCGGCCGCGGCCTATATCTACGGAACCGACCGATCAGCCGGTGCAATTGCCGGCCTATCTGCGCGGCTCGATCAATTTCGCCGGGCTCAATCTTCGCGGTCTACCGGATGTTCCTGATCGGCGTCGCGCTGCTGATCACGCTCGCGCTGGTCGTCACGCATCGAGACAGACGCGCTTTGGCGCGCAGGTGCGCGCCGCGGTGAACAACCAGCGCATGGCGCGCGGCCTCGGCATCAATGTCGACCGCCTGTTCGCGATCACTTTCGCGCTCGGCAGCGGGCTCGCCGGCCTCGGCGGCGCGCTCGCCATCGATATTGGTCGGGCTCGATCCATCCTTTGCGCTGACTTATCTGATCTATGTGCTGATCGTGGTGTCGGTCGGCGGCTTGGGTTCGATCGCGGGCTCGTTTGCCGCCGCCATGCTGCTCGGCGTCAGCGACGTCGCCGGCAAATATTATGTTCCCGCCATCGGCTCCTTTCTGATCTATCTGGTGATGATCGTGCTGCTGATGTGGCGGCCGAGCGGCCTGTTCGGGAGGCGCTAGGCGTGACGAGCGCAGACGATCGCCGGCCCGATTTCTCCCGTTCAATATCTGCACGCGCAGTTCCGCTGGCGCTGGAGCGAGATCGCGTTTTGGCTGGCGACGCTGTTGCCGTTCGCTTCTGACGCCGAATTATCTGGTGCTGGCGAGCCAGATCGCGATCACGGCGCTGTTCGCGCTCTCGCTCGATCTCATCCTCGGCTTCTCCGGCATCGTCTCGCTCGGCCACGCCGCCTATTTCGGCATCGGCGCCTATACGGCGGGGCTGTTGTCGAAATGGGGCTGGGGCGAGCCGCTGACCGGCCTCCTCGTCGCGGCGATCGCCGCCGGACTGTTCGGCTATCTGACGAGTTTCATCATCGCGCGATTCCGCCATCTCGCGCTGATCATGATCACGCTCGGCTTCGGCCTGGTGCTGCAGGAGGCCGCCAATAGCGCAAGCTGGATTACCGGCGGTTTCGACGGCCTGCAAGGCATTCACACCTGGCCGATCTTCGGCAAGATTCGAATTCGATCTCTAGGGCTACACCGCCTACTGCTACGCGCTTGCCGGATTGTTCCTGATCTTTCTGGTGGCGCGGCGGCTCATCCATTCGCCGTTCGGTCTGGCGCTGCGCGGCATCCGCGAGAATGGCGCAGCGCATGCCGGCGATCGGCGCGCCGACCACGCCGCATATCCGCACCATCTACACCATCGCCGCCATCATCGCCGGCATCGCCGGCGCCATGCTGGCGCAGACCACCGAAACGGTTTCGCTCGAAGTTTTGGGCTTTCAGCGCTCGGCCGACGTGCTGGTGATGCTGATCCTCGGCGGCACCGGCCGGCTCTATGGCGGGCTTGTCGGCGCCGCCGTCTACATGGTCGCGCGCGACCAGTTCTCGGGTCTCAATCCGCAATACTGGTATTTCTGGATCGGCCTGCTGCTGATCGCCGTCGTGCATGTTCTGCCGAACGGCATTCTCGGCGGCCTGTCGCTGCTTGGCGCGGCGCGCTAAGGACGACAGCCGTGAGCGAGACCGCTCTGGCCGACGCGCGGACTGAACAAGAGCTTCGGCTCGCTCGTCGTCGCGTCCGATATCGAACTCGACCTGCCGGCGGGCGTGCGCTACGCGCTGATCGGCCCGAACGGCGCCGGCAAGACGACGCTGATCAATCTCATGACCGGCATGCTGCGGCCCGACTCCGGCCGCATCCTGCTCGGCGACGACGACATCACCGCGCTCGCCGCCGGAGCAGCGGGTGCGGCGCGGGCTGGTTCGCACCTTTCAGATCAATTCGCTGTTTCCGCATCTGACCGCGCTGGAATCGGTGACGCTCGCGGTCTGCGAGCGCCGCCGTGTCGCGCAAACCTGGTGGCGGCAGCTCACCGCCTATCGGGACGAAATCGACGAGGCCTATGACATTCTCGCCGGGCTGACGCTCGGCGCCGGTGTGCCATCGCCCGACCCGCGAACTCGCCTACGGCCAGCAGCGCCTGCTCGAGATCGCGCTGGCGCTGGCGGCGAAGCCGAAGGTGTTGCTGCTCGACGAGCCGGCGGCCGGCGTGCCGCGCGAAGAAAGCAGGGACTTGTTCGCGGCGATCGCCGGCCTGTCGCGCGACATCACCGTGCTGTTCATCGAGCACGACATGGATCTGGTGTTCCGCTTCGCCTCGCGCGTCATCGTGATGGTCGGCGGCCGCGTGCTGCGTCGAAGGCACGCCGGCCGAAATCGCCGCCGATCCGCGGGTGCGCGCGGTCTATCTCGGCGAAGACGCGGCAAGGAACGAGAGACGGAACGGCCGCATGACCGCGCCGCTCCTTGCGCTGCAGCGACATCCGCGCCGGCTACGGCTCCGGCGTCGTGCTCGACGGCGTGTCGTTCGAGCTGCCGGAGCGCGGCAGCCTCGCCGTGCTGGGCCGCAACGGCGTCGGCAAATCGACGCTGCTTCTCACCATCATGGGCTATACGCAGGTCGAACGCGGCCGCGTGTGCTGGCGCGGCGAGGACATCACGCTGCGGCCGCCGCATCGCCGCGCGCGCGCCGGCATCGGCTGGGTGGCGCAGGAACGCGAGATTTTCTCGACGCTGACGGTCGAGGAAAACCTCACCGTCGCGGCGCGCGCCGGCCGCTGGGACCTGCCGGCGGTCTATGACCTGTTTCCGCGGCTTGCCGAGCGGCGGCGCAATTTCGGCAATCAGCTCTCCGGCGGCGAGCAGCAGATGCTGGCGATCGCGCGCGCGCTGATGACCAATCCGGCGCTGCTCTTGCTCGACGAGCCGCTCGAAGGCCTGGCGCCGATCGTGGTCGAGGAACTCGCCGCCGCGATCCGCCGCATGACCAGCGAAAGCGCCAATGCCTTCATCCTGGTCGAGCAGCATGCCGACATCGCGCTGTCGCTGACGCAGAACGCGCATCGTGATCGAACGCGGCCAGCATCGTGCATCGCGGGTCCGTCGGCGGCGTTGCTCGCCGATCATGCGACGCTCGATCGGCTGATCGGGCTGCGGCTTGCCGAAGCATGACGAAGCGACGGGGTCAGAAACCGATGCCGATGCCGATCCGGCCGGCACTGGACGCCGATGTCTGCTTGAGGAGCGGCGCGCGGGGAGCCGGAGCGCTGGCCTGGGCCTCGGGCCGGGCGGCCGGCTGCTTTTGCGCGATGACGACGCATTGGTCGCCCTGAGCGGACTTGCCGGCCGGACAGGCGAGCGGGCAAACCCGCGACGATTGCTTCTTCAATTCGGCGACGAAGGCGTCCGTTAACCTCGACGTTGCCGGCGGATTTGGCGCCGCGGGCGTTTTCATAGCCCTGGATTGCGGCCATCGTCTGCGCGCCGAGCGCGCCGTCGGCGGTGCCGCCGTAACAACCGACCCGTGACAATTCCTGCTGGGCCAGGCGTACGCGGTCGCGCGTGTTGGCATCCGGTGCAGGGGTTGCGGGTTCGACAGCGGCGACTTGTTCCTTCGGCGGGGCCGCCGCCGGGGCGGATGCTTGCGGCACTTCCGGCGCAGGCTTGGCGGCATCGGTCGCGACGGCTGCGGCCTGCGGAGCACTTTCAGCCGGCGGCTCGGCCGGGTTCGCGGGCGCGCTCGCCGCGACCGCGGTCTGGGCCGCGTCCGCTGCAGGAGGCGCCGGCGCCGCATCGGCCACAGTCAGTTTCGCGATCTGCGCCCGGGCCAGATCGGCAAACGGCCCCGTCGGATGCTGGTTGACGAAGACTTGCCACGCCCGCGCCGAGCCGATCCGCTCCACCAGATGGTAGTCGCGCTCGTCGCCTCCCACCTCCGCATTCTGGCTGGTCACAGCGACGATCGAGATGTTGCCGCCGCCGAGCGAACCATAAACGAACGGCTCCTGCTTGTTGGTCGTATTCTTGAGCACCTCGTCCCGGATACGTCCGAACGCCAAGCGAACATCGAGCCCCGGCACGAAAAGATTATCCAACAATGCGACGGTGAACGGGCTGTGATCGCCGGCTCCGTCTTCGGCGGTCGAACCGGGCTTCGCCGCGTAGGCGATCAGCGTATCGATGGCGGTCGGCTCGGCCGGGCTGAGCCCCGCGTCGGAGCTGCGCAGCGCCTGCGTTCGGTCCTCATGCTTGGCTCCCAATTGAAACGGCTTGTTGCGGCAGGCGTCGAGAATGACGATGCGTAGCATTTTGGCGCCGTTGACCGACTCGACGACCCGCTCGAGCGAAATGGCCTCGTCCTCGGCGTCACGATCGCTGGTCAGCGCGGCGTCGACCGGGACCAGATAATTGGCGCCTTGAATATCGAGACCGTGTCCCGAATAGTAGACAACCGCGATGTCGGAATCGGCCGCGGCATCCTCGAACTTCCGCACCGCGCGCTTGAACTCGACGATGCCGACGTCGATCTCGGCGGTGACGACGTCAAACCCGCTCTTCTGGAACATGTCCGCGACGGCCTTGGCGTCCTTCGCCGGATTGGCAAGCGTCGGCGCGTGCTGGTAAGCGGAATTGCCGATGACGAGCGCGACGCGCTTTTCGGCCAATGCTGAATGCATCGCGATCGGACTAAAAAGAATTCCGAGCGCCAAAGCGGCTATGGAGAGAACGATCCTGCGCATCATTCCTCACCGCACCGCTGACGCGGTGTGCCCGTGCCGAAGACCTGCGATTGAAGCTGACGATCCCCAGCTTTGCGGGCCAAAGTAGCATTTCGAGCATGCGCGAACAATCGGCGGCCAGGTCATTTTGCCGGCCGCGGCGTGCGGGTTAGCCCGCGGGCTGCGTCAGCAGCGCCGGCATCCGGATGTTGTCCGCTTTGGTGAGTTGTTCGAGCTCTTGCCAGAGTTTTGGCGCGATCGGGATGCCGGATTTGCGGCGTTGCGCTTCGGTGCGGCCGGAGCGCTCGCCCGGCAAAAAGATTTCGTCGAAGCCCGCTTGCCGCGGCAGCGTCTTGATGATGGCCGCGAGCGTATCGGCATCGTGGGTGAAATCGGCGACCGGACGGAAGGCTGCGATATCGACGGCAATGATCGCCGTATTCGCGGTATGACGCGTGCGCTTTTCCGGACCGAGCGCGCGCGCCTGGACCGGCGCCGCCGCAAGCACGCTCGCCAGCATTTCGAACATCAGGCCGAGGCCCGATCCTTTCGGACCGCCGAGCGGCAGCAGGATTTCGGCCGTTTTCGGATCGGTGGTGGCTTCGCCGGCGGCGGTCAGCACGGTGCCTTCCGGAAGCGGCTGTCCGCTCGCGCGCGATTGCAGGATCTTGCCGTTCGAGATCGTGCTCGATGCCATATCGAGCACGATCGGGCCTTTGCCGCTCGGCACCGCCATCGCGATCGGCGAGGTGCCAAGGCTCGCGACGCGCGCGCCGTGATAGGCCATCAAGGTCTGGCCGCCGCCCATCAGGATGGCGGCGCAATCGCGCTCGGCGATCCATTGCGCGTAGCGCCCGATGGCGCCGGTATGCGTCGCCCGACGGACAAGCCCGTAGCAGACGCCGGACGCCTTGGCCCGTTCGACCGCAAGCTCAGCGCCCATCATGCAGGCGACCGGCCCGAAGCCGTGGCCGGCGTCGAGGATGAAAGTCGCGGCACGGTCATGAACCAATTGCGGCTCGGCCTTGGGATCGATTTCGCCCTTTGCGATCAGGCCCAGATAGCGCGGCAGGCGCGATACGCCATGGCCGTCGACGCCGCGCAGATTGGCCCAGACCAGGCCGTCCGCGACGGCGCTGGCGCCCGCTGGGCTGGCGCCGCGCGCAACGAGCGTATCGCGAATGAAACGCGCCAGCTCTTCGTGGCTGATTTTATGGCCGCTCACTTTTGCTCCATTTCAAGTTTTTCGCGGACGCCCGCATCAGCGTCGCGGTGGGCGGCCGAGGCCCGAACTGGTCTAGGCCGCCGCAGCGGGGAAATAAGTATCGAGCCAGCCGCGCAGCACGCCCCAGACACGCGTTGGAATTCTCCGCGAACAGGAAGTGATCGAGCCCGCTGAACAGATGCAGTTCGGTCGGCTGGCCGGCGCGCTTGAACATTTCGACCGACTGCTCCGTCGGCGTCACCGAATCGTTCGCGGCGTGAATGAGCAACAGCGGACGCGGCGCGATCTGCCCCACGACATCCTCGGCGCGGAAATCGAACATGCTCTGCGCCGTCTCGGCGGGAAACATTTCGACCGAATTGGGCGCCAGCATGCCGACCTTCTGCCGCTCCAGATTCTCGCGCACGTGATTGGGGATCGGCACGATGTCGTAGCGCGGCACCATCAGCGACTCGCCGGTTTGCTCGCGGTAGGCGCGGCCGTCGTCGAGCATCTTGGTGAATTTCGCCCAGGCTTCCGGGCGTCGCATGCTGGCCGCGGAATTTGCGCTCGCCGTGGCCCCAGCCGCCGTTCGAGATGACGGCGGCGAGCCGCGGATTGGTGCCGCCGGCATAGACCGCGACCGCGCCGCCGAAGCTCGAGCCGATGGCGCCGATGCGGTCGGGATCGACGGCGGGATGGCCTGCCAGAAACGACAGCGCATTGCCCAGATCCTCGACCTGCTCGAGACAGATGACACGGCCGAACTCGCCTTCGCTCTTGCCGCAGCCGCGCATGTCGAAACGCAGCGTCACATAGCCGAATTCGCTGAGCACGCGCGTCGGCGCGAGCACGTTCTGGCTTTCGCAATTCGAGCCGAACCCGTGCAGCACCAGAAACGCCGCGCGCCGCTCCGACGGTCGCAGCCCGTCCGGCACGCCCAATACGCCATGCAGGCGCAAGCCCGCGGATTGAAAACTGACGACTTCTTCTTTCATGATGTGCGAAACGACCCTCTTTCCCCGGGAAACCGACGACCGTCGCGCGATCCAGCGTCGGACCGGCGACGATCGAACGGCGCGAGCGATCTCAAGTACAGGAAGTTCGGCGAGCGGCGCAAGCGCGCGCGCAAAGTAGCCCTGAGGGCGCCGGCCCGGACCAATTTCACTTTCGCCGATCTTCGCCAAGATCGAAGGTGCGGACCCCTTCGAGCCGGTCCGGCAGTTCGAGCACCTCGGGATTGGCCAGCGTGTGCCGGGCGTTGCGATAGCCGCTGAGCCAGTGCTCCTCCATCGTGCGGCGGGAAAATTCGAAATCCTTGGCGATGCCCTCATAGGCTTTGGTGCGATAGATCAGGTGGACGATGTTGCAGACTTTGTCGTCCGCCGCCTGCTCCAGAATCTTCACCTCTTCGCTGTCGCGCAGCTCCGGCGGCAGCCGCGCGATCAGCTTGGCGCCTGCAATGCGAAGCTTCTGGCTTTTCTTATATTGTTCGGTCGCAGCGCGATTGCGGCTCGAATACACGATTTCCTTCTGCCGCACTTCGACTTCGATCAGGTCCTTCGGGATCTCGCCACGCGCATTCCAAAGGTCGACCTGAAACGCCAGCGTGTCGCGGCGCGGCCGGCCACTCCAGCACCCATTGCAGCGGCGTGTTGGAGACGAGGCCGCCGTCCCAATAATGCTCTGCCGTCGATTTCGGTGGCCGGAAAGCCCGGCGGCAAGCGATCCGCTCGCCATGACATGCTCGGCGCCGATGCGATGCGTCGTCGTATCGAAATAAGTGAAGTCGCCGCTGCAGACGTCCACCGCGCCGACACTAAAGCGCATTGCGCCGGCATTGATCCGATCGAAGTCGACGAGGCGATCCAGCGTCGTCCGCAACGGCGAATTATCGTAGTAGCTCGCCTTGGCGGCGGTCCTGGGCGGCCAAAATACCGGGGGCGGCATGCGCGGAAAGAAGAAATTCGGCGCCCCGAACAACAGGATGCTCCATGCCTGCGCCTGATTGACGAGCTGATGGTTCATTTCATCCTTCAGCTCGAGCCGATTTGAGGTAAGGAATTCCAAGCGGCGAAGCGCTGACGGTCTCCCAAAATTCACGCAGGCGGTCGACCCGGCGCTCCGGCGGATTGCCGGCGATGATCGCCGCGTTGATAGCGCCGATGGAAATGCCCGCGACCCAGTCCGGGTGGAGATCGGCCTCGGCCAAGGCCTGATAGACGCCGGCTTGATAAGAACCGAGCGCGCCGCCGCCCTGCAGCAGGAGCGCGATCTGTTCGAACGGCGTTCGTCGATCGGTCATGACTTGGCCCCTCCGCCAGCGCCGCACAGCCTACGGCGGTCGTACCCGCTGCCGCAAGGGAATGATGCGCGCGGATTCAGTTCGTCGCGCGGTCGAGATTTGCCGCTGCGGCCGCCGACGGCCACCGCTCATGCGTGAGCGGCACCAGCATTTTGACGGTCAAGCCCCTTGCGCGAATAGGTCCGCGTCACTTCGCCGTTGAGTTGGCGCCCGATGACGAGATCGATCAGCCGCGAGCCGAAGCCGATGCGCCGCGGCCGCCGCGCCGGCGGCCCATTCTTCTCGATCCAATCCAGCATCAGCGTCATGCCGCGCTCGGTGCGGTTCACCGACCAATGCAGCTCGAGCTGTCCCTTGGGGCGCGACAGGCTGCCATGCTTGATCGCATTGGCGGCAAGCTCGTGCAGCGCGGCGCTCAGATTGAAGACCGGGTCCGGCTCGAGATCGATATTCGGACCCTCGAGCGACGCCCGTTCGATATAGGGCCCGAGCACGACGCTCAACAGCTCCATGATCGGAATCGATGTCCAGCCGCTTTCGGTGATCAGGCGGTGGGCGTTGGCCAGGGCCAGCACGCGCGCCTGATACTTGTTGGTGAGGTCGGCGATGCTTTTCGATGTCTTGGCGGTCTGTGAGAACAGCGCCAGCAATTGGGAAAACAGATTGCCGGAGCGATGCCGCATGTCGCGGATCATCAATTCGTGGCGCTGCTCGAGCTGGCGGCGTTGAATGGCGCCGGCGAGAAGATTGCCGGCGGCGGCGAGGAACGAAATGTCCTGCGGGCCGAATTCGCGCCGGCGCGACGTGCAGACGCCGAGAATGCCGAAAGCGCGGCCGTCTCGGCCGGCGATCGTCACGTTGATACCGCTCGTGCAATGGTGATCGCGCAAATAAGACGCAACCTCGAACCGCGTTTCACTCGCGAAATCCGCGATCACAATCGGCGCCGGGCTGTCCAAGGTAAAGCGGGCGAACGTCCCCGGCTCCGACGTCGTCAATATCGTGCCGACAAGATTTGTGTTCCAGCCGAAGCCGGCACGCAATAAAAGCTCGCCGGAGCCCGGCAACAACTCCAGAACCTTGACGAGATCGACCGACAGCGTGACCGCGACCGTACTGACGGCGTCGTTGAGAAGCCGTTCGAGATCGGGTTCGACCAGCGCCCGTTCGCCGAGCTGCGCCAGCGCCTCTTGCTGCTTGACGCGGCTGCGCAGCTCGTTTTCCAGACTGACGCGGTCCGATGGCCGCGAGGCCTCCGCTGCCGATCGGGCGATCGGCTCGTTCAAGGGCGGCTGCGCTCCGCGGGGCATGCTGTGATCGGCCCTGTCCATGCCCCCATCCCTTTGCTTCGATCGCTCGCTATCCAAGAGATCGGCATTCGCAGGCGCAAAGGAAAGGGGCCGAAGCATGAATCGGCTTCGGCCCGGGGATCTTCGATGACGGCCGGCGAGCTTGGCTAGGCGTCGTTGCGGCCGGTCCAGTCTTGCTCAGCGGACGGCAAGGTGGCGGCCACCGTCGGCCGCGGCCTGCCCTTGATCGTTCGGCAGCACCACCACCTTGGCTCCGAGGCCGACGCGCTGATAAAGATCGATCACATCCGAATTTTGCAGCCGGATGCAGCCACTCGACACGTGCTGGCCGATCGTGGTCGGATCGTTGGTGCCGTGAATGCGGTAATCGGTATTGCCGAGATACATCGCGCGGGCGCCGAGCGGATTACCCGGACCGCCGCCGACCCAACGCGGCAGATAAGGCTGGCGCGCGACCATTTCGGCTGGCGGAATCCAATCTGGCCATTCCGCCTTGCGCACGATGGTCTCGGTGCCCGACCAGGTAAATCCCTCACGGCCGACGCCGATGCCATAGCGCATCGCCTTGCCGCCGCCGAGCGTGAGGTAAAGGTAGGTGTGCGGCGTATCGACAATGACGGTACCGACCGGCTCATTGCTCGGATAATCCACCACTTGCCGCTGCAGCCGCGCCGGCAATGCGTCGGCCGTTACGTCGCCCGACTGATCATCTGGGGTTGCTGCTTGCGGCGCATATTGAGGAAACGACGGTTCGTTTGTCGGCATATAAGCTAACGACTGCGCCATCGCCGGTCCGCCCGAGACAAAAAGTGCTCCGGCAAACAAAAATGCGCTGTAGAGCAGCCGCGATCGCTTCTTCGCTGACATGATACACTCCCCGTGCTGAACGCCGTAGACAGTGGCTTAAAGCTCGGCAGGGCCGGAAGGTTCCGTGAAAGAGCCGACACGCACCTCATAGAGGCCGGCAACAAACAAACGCCTACCAAGATACCGCCGCTTGCGCGTTTTAGTGCAAAGCGCCGTTAAGGCTGTCCCTGATGAGACGCGCGGAACGGCGAAACGGTTCAAGTAAGGGAGGCCAAAAAGCGCGGATCCAATCATCGAAGAAAAACAACCGGCAACGGGATCACTAAGTCGCGCAGCGGCCGTAATAATACGCTAAGCGCGGCGAAGCGACCGGCGAGAACGCCGTATCGCAACCCACCGGGACTTCCTGCGGCATGCGCGAGCTTTGTTGCGCGTCCGGTTCGCCGCGCGATTCCGCCTTATTGATTTCAGATGGCATCGGAAGCCGATCGCCCTTGTAGGTGCGATCCACGACGACGGCCGGCGTTCTGGCGCTGAATCCGCGCCTGCACTGGGTTCGGCGCCGAGAAACGGAATGAGGCCGACGAAAAACACAGCGAGCGCGGTGGCGCCCAACGCGCCGGCGAAGCGGACAAAAAACACTCTGACCATGGGACTTCTCCCCAGTCCGACCGATCAATCAGATTGATCAATCGACGTGCGAAAAGCCCCCTCGCCGAATGCCACACCGGCTAGCCAACGTTCACTTCGTCGCGCGGTTCCTGTCGAAGCGGTCGGTCAACGTTTTGTGATGGCCCCGTGTCGCCGGTGCGGGCGCTCGAAGTCGAGCAATCGACAATCCGAAAGGAACAAAACTCCGCATTTTGCTTTGTCAGAGCGACCGGCCATTCTTTCCCCCTCCCCCGTGCTTGGCCGGTTATTCTTGGGCGCAACCGATATGCCGATCGGTTGCGCCCTAACTTTTTCGGACGATGCTGCGGATTAGGCGGCTTGCGCGAGCCAGGCTTGCGAGACAGCAGCACTGCGCCAGACAAGAAAAAGCCCGGCGCAAGGCCGGGCTGAAGTTCACGCAGCTCAGTGTAGAACCTGATGCGTGTCTACAGCCGTCGCCTGGCGTTCCGCCGGCTTGCGGTCGCGTTGCCGCGCCTTGCGGCCGAAGAACAGCGCCTGGCTGACCACAGCGGAGACGACCGCGACCTGGAACGGCTTGGCGATCAGGAAGGCCGGCTCCGGCCGCTGGCCGGTGAGGAACCGTTCCGGATAGGCGGTGATGAAGATCACCGGCACTTCGAACGTGCCGAGCAGCTCGTTGACGGCGTCGAGGCCGGAACTGCCGTCGGCCAGCTGAATGTCGGCGAGGATGAGGCCCGGCCGCTTCTGCTTGGCCAGCGCCAGCGCCTCGCTGTGGGTGCGGGCAATGCCGATGACATTGTGGCCGAGGCTTTCGACCAGCGCCTCGATATCCATGGCGATGAAGGTTTCGTCCTCGATGATGAGGACATCGGTGGCGATTTCGGCGGCGAGTTCGCGGCCGGATTCCTCGACCAGGCCGCGCAGCGTCGCAAGGTCGCAGTCGAGAACTTCGGCGGCGTCCTCCTCGGAAAAGCCCTCCAGCGCCACCAGCAAGAAAGGCCTGGCGCGGCCGCGGCGTGATCTGGGTGAGGTGCTGTTCCGGCGGCAGGATGACCTCGCTCGCTTCCGGCTTGCCGTTCACCGCCACCGAATTCCAGATTTTCGTGAACAGCCGGTACAGGCCGACCCGCGAATTGGAGCTCGATTTCCAGGATTTTCGGGCTGGCGATGAGCGATTCGACGGCGGCGACCACATAGGCGTCGCCGGAGGCCTGGCTGCCCGTCAGGGCACGAGCATAACGGCGCAACGACGGCAGATGCTGCAGTACGGCTTGTGAGGTCGACACGCGCAAACCCTCCCCTTCCACAGTGCTGAGGTTACTGGCAAAAACGCCGCAGCGCAAAAAAAGTTCCCATCGTGGTTCCGGGCCGGAACTATGGGGGCTGTCAGTGCGTTAGCGCGCAATGAGGATCGTCGGAGGGCGGGTACAGTGATGGCTGGACGGGGGAAAGACGACGAAATGAAGCACCGTAGAACCAACCTCGAACCGTTGGAACCGCGTCGCGGAGACGCCGGAGAGGCAGAATCCCATGGACAGAACGACGGCTCCGCAAAAGCCCGAAGCCCGCTTGGGCCGCGAGGTCCAGGCCCGGATCGGGCAGCAGTTGCGCGCCATGTACAACGACGTCGTCAGTCAGGGCGTGCCGGACCATCTCGCCGATCTGGTGCGGCGGCTCGGCGATCAGGACCCAGAGTAATGGCTGACGAGGCAAGCGCGATGAAGCTCGACCCTGCGATACGCGACCAAGTCCTGGCCACCGTGCCAAGCCTTCGCGCGTTCGCGATTTCGTTGTGCGGCAATATCGACCGCGCCGACGATCTGGTGCAGGAGACGCTGCTTGCGCGCGCTTGCCCATATCGACAGCTTCCAGCCCGGCACCAATATGCCGGCATGGCTGTTCACGATCCTGCGCAACCTGTTCCGCTCCGAATACCGCAAGCGGCGGCGCGAGGTGGAGGACGCCGACGGCCGCTATGCCGAAACGCTGAAATCGCATCCCGAGCAGACCGGCCGCGTCGAGTTCGAGGAATTCCGCACGGCGCTGGCGAAATTGCCGTCCGACCAGCGCGAGGCCCTGATCCTGGTCGGCGCTTCCGGCTTTTCCTATGACGACGCCGCCGCGATCTGCGGCTGCGCGGTCGGCACCATCAAGAGCCGCGTCAATCGCGCCCGCACCCGGCTTGCCGATCTCCTCGCCATCGACAGCGTCGACGATTTCGGGCCCGACCGTGCAACGCGCGCGGTGCTGGCCGGCGGCGGACGGGGCTAACGGTTATTCGCTCGCGGGCCTAGTTCTTCGGCCAGTCACTTCAGCATGTGCGACGGCAGCCACAGCGCCAGCACCGGGAACGCGATCAGGATCACCAGCCGGATCAGGTCGGTGACGATGAACGGCATCACGCCGAGGAAGATCGTCGAAAAGCTGACGTCCTGCACCACGCTTTTGATGACGAAGACGTTCATCCCGACCGGCGGGTGAATAAGCCCGAGTTCGACCGTCATCACGATGATGACGCCGAACCAGATCGGATCGAAGCCGAGCTGCGTGATCACCGGAAAGATGATCGGGATGGTCAGGATGATCATGGCGAGCGAGTCCATCAGGCAGCCGAGCACGATATACATCAGCATGATCAAGGCGAGCACGCCGTAGCGGCCGAGCCCCAGGCCGGTGAGGAATTCCGTCACCTTCTGCGGCGTCTGCGTCACCGTCAGGAAATAGCCGAACAGCAACGCGCCGATCAGCACCGTCAGAACGGCGGCCGCCGTGCGCACCGCCTGCAGCAGCGAGCGGCGGATTTCCGTCCGCGTCAGCTTGCCGCGCGCGACGCCGATCAACAGCGCACCAGACGCGCCCATGCCGCCGGCTTCGGTCGGCGTGAACAGGCCGCCATAAAGCCCGCCGATGACGAAGACGAACAGCAGCAGCATCGCC
Organism: uncultured Alphaproteobacteria bacterium; assembly: GCA_963696555.1. GTDB lineage: Bacteria > Pseudomonadota > Alphaproteobacteria > Rhizobiales > Xanthobacteraceae > BOG-931. The sequence continues at coordinate 67,256 of CAVOKR010000031.1, forward strand.
CAGATATCGCGCAGTCCGGCGCGCCGCTCGGCCCAGCTATGCCGCGGCGCGGCAGGCAGAAAGTTCGGCCGCACTTTGCCGATGATCACGACGGTCATCATGTCCATCGCGGCGGCGATCAGGCCCGGAATGATCCCGGCGATGAACAGCTTGCCGATATCCTGCTCGGTGATGATGCCGTAGACGGCAAGCACCGTCGACGGCGGCAGCATGGCGCCGAGCGTGCCGCCGGCGGCGATCACGCCGGTGGCGAAACTTTGCGGATAGTTGTAGCGGCGCATTTCCGGATAGGCGACGGTCGCGAAAGTGGCGGCGGTGGCGACCGAGGAGCCGGAGATCGCCGCAAAGCCCGCGCAGGCCGCGATGGTGGCGATGCCGAGGCCGCCGCGGAAATGGCCGACGAAAGCGTTCGCCGCGCGAAACAATTCGCGGCTCATGCCGGAATTGGACACGAAGGCGCCCATCAACAAAAACATCGGAATGACGCCGAACGTATAGTCGGTCACCGTCCGCATCGACGTCAGACCGACGCTCTTGAGCGCCGCGGTGCCGCCGACGATATAGGCAAAGCCGCTGACGCCGACGAGGCCCATCGCCATGCCGACCGGCACGCGCAACAGCATCAGCGCGAACAGCGCGACAAAGCCGAGGATCGCCACCGCGTCGGTGCTCATCTGTCGGTGCTCATGCGCGCTTTGCTCGGAGACGCCATCGGCTGCGCCTCATTCGACCGGCTTGATCTGATATTGCCCGCCCAACAGTTCGGGATGGAAAATCAGCCGATAGGTGCGCACCGCGATCAAGAACACCGCCGACACATCGCCGAGCCAGGCGACCAGGAAGAACGGCCACACCGGCAGCCGCAGATCGAAAGTGAGCACGTGGTCGGCGCGCGTGCCGGTCACCTTGTCGAACAGCGTGTAGGTCTGCACCGTCACGACGAACAACAGCACCAGCGTCGCGAAGACGTCGATGAAGCGCTGCAGGCGTGGACCGACATTGGCGTAAACCAGATCGACCGTGATGTGATTGCCGCGATAGGACGTCGCGGCAATGCCCCAAAAGATGACGATGCCGAGCAGCAGCCGGCCGAAATCGTAACTGTCGGGAATCTGCACGCTGAAGAAGTAGCGCAGCAGCACCGAGACGAAGATATCGAGCGCCACGAGGCCGATGAAGAACGCGGCGATCAACTCGATGGTATCGATGAAACGATCCATCGCATTGCGCGGCGGCTTCTCAAGCGGCGTCGGCGAATCGGCGAGGGGTTGCACCATGGGACTTGCTGACGCTCGAAAATGGCGGCGGCGGCCAAATCCGCCACCGCCGCTTCCGGTGCTGCCCTTAGAAACCGGCGCCGTATTGGGCGAGCGAAGCTTGCAGCTCCTTGAAGATCGCGTCGGGATCGCCGCCCGCCTTCTTCACGTCGTCCGCCCATTTCTGCTTGAGCGGCTCAGCCGATTTCTTCCATTCCGCGAGCTGCTCGTCGCTGATGCTGTAGACGTCCTGGTCGGGCTCGGCTTTCATTTTTTCCAAGCCGGCGTGCTCGAAATCGGCCCACGGATCGGCGAACTTCGCCGCCCATTCGCTCGTGCAATGATCGTCGATCACTTTCTGCTGCGAAGGCGACATCGCCGCGTAGGTGGCCGGGCTCATCACCCACTGGAACATGACCGAGCCGAGCGGCGCATCCATGTGGTACTTGGTGACCTTGTCGAGGCCGAACAGCAGCGTCGAACCCCAGGGAAAAGTGACAGCGTCGGCGACGCCCTTGGCGAGAATGTCCCGCACTTCGGGCGCGCTGGACTGGACATTGGTGCCGCCGAGGGACGTGACCCAGGCGGCGATGGTGCCTTGGGCCGGCCTGACCTTCATGCCCTTGATGTCGGCCGGCACCATGATCTTCTTGGTCGAGGAATGCCACACGATCGGGTCGAGCACGAAGGAGAAGCAATAATGCACATCCTTCATCTCGGCCGCGGCGTATTTGCGGTACCAGGCGTCGATCGCGCGATTGCCGCCCTTGGCCTTGCCGACCAGGAACGGCAGCTCGCCGGCCGCGATGATCGGGAAACGCCCAGGCTGATAACCCGGATTGACATAGGCGAAGTCGGCGATGCCGTCGCGCGCCATGTCGTAATGGTCGAACGCCTTGCCGAGCTGCTGCGACGGATAGATCTTGTATTTGATGGTTCCGTTCGAGGCCTTCTCGATGTCGTCGGCCCAGTCCTGGATCGCCTTCTGCAGCGGATGCGACGGCGGCACCCAATGCGACAGTTTGAGCTCGAAGGTCTTGTCCTGCGCCGACGCGTTCGTGAGGCCGAACATAATTCCGAGCGCGGCGAGGCCGCACAGCTTCAACAGGCGCGTCCGTTGCATGACTTTAATCCCCCCAATTTGCCGGTTTGTTGACGCTTGACGTGTTCCGGAGCGACCGCCCCATTTAATCGCAGAAACGGCCGTCTGTAAAAGCAATTCCAAAAGCAATGGCTAAAATTGTCGGTATCCGCACGACGATCGTTACATGCTGTTTGCAAATACAGCCGCAACGAGTACGGGATTTAACGGGGTGTCAGCAGCAGGCGAGCTAATCACGTTTCCGAACAAAAAGCCGGGACGGCGCGTCCGATCCCGCGGTTCGGGGGCGTCAAATGTTCGGTCGTGTTGCGGCGTGGAGTATCGCCGTGTTTTTGGCGGTGTTGCCGACGCGGTTGAGCGTCGAGACCGATTCCCTCGCTCCATTTCCCGATCCCACCGCAACGGTCTCACTCCTGATTCCGTGGGATGCGGCCACACTGCAGATCATTGCGGCAGGGGCCGATACCGCTTCAATCGGATCGCTGCCCAGGGCAGAAGACCGCACCGCGCTGGGACACCCCGCGGCGCCTATCGCCGCACTCGATCCGGCGGAGCCCGCCGTGACGCCGGCCGCCGAGCCATTCGGGCTTGAGGCTGCCCGGGTCACGCATGGCGACATCTTGACGAAGTGGAGCGCCGTGCAGGCCCAGATCCGCGCCGGCGCTGACATCCTGGCGCGCTGCAGCGACGGCGGCCGATCCTGTCCGCCGGCGGCGCACAATTTTATAGCCATTATCGACCAAGGACGCGCGCTCGGCGGTCGCGCCCGCATCGGCGTCATCAATCGGGCGATCAATCTTGCGATCGAGCCGATGAGCGACCTCGCGCAATGGGGCGTACCCGATCGCTGGAGCCCGCCGCTCGAAACCTTTGCGACCGGCCGCGGCGACTGCGAGGATTACGCTATCGCAAAATATGTGGCGCTGACGGCCGCCGGCGTCGCCGCCGAGGACGTGAAACTGGTCATTGTCCGCAACACCGCCGCCAACGAGGATCACGCCGTCGCCGCCGTCCGGCTCGACGGTCATTGGGTCGTGCTCGATAACCGTTCGCTGACGCTGGTCGCGGATGCGGACATGCGCGACGCCGTTCCGCTGTTCGTGCTCGACGGCGACGGGGTGCGGAAGTTCGGCGTGCCGCTGCCGATCAGCGCCGGCCGAACTCGCCGATCCGGCGTCGCTGTAATTACTTCGATTCTGCCTCGTAGACGCCATCCCAATCCGGCCCGGGCGGATCGGCGCGATAGGCCTCGATGCGCTCCTCATACATGTCGTAGAGGCCGGCCACTTCGAAGCCGTTGACGGATTTGCGGCAGCGATCGATCAGTTCGAGCGCGCCGTCCCAGTCCTGCTTGCGAAATCGCGCCAGCATTTGCGCGTTCAACTCGCGCAATTCGGTGCAGCGCGGGTCCTGCTCGACTTCGGCTCGGCCGAGCACCGCGAACACCGCCTCGGGCTGGGTTTTGCCCTTCACCTGGATCAGATCGATCTCCATGGTGGCGAACTTCTGCCTTGGCGCCTTCGGCGGTGCGCGAGCCGATGACCAGCGGCAGGCGATAGTCCTTGGTGCGCGCCTCGAGCCGCGACGCGAAATTGACGGTGTCGCCGAGCACCGAATAATTGAAGCGAAAGTCGGACCCCATATTGCCGACCACGCAAGGGCCGGTATTGAGCCCGATGCCGATGCGCAGCGGCATGTAGTTGCCGCCATTCGCCTCGGCCTCCCGCTTGAGTTCGACATTGAGCGCTGCGGCCCGCGCCTGCATTTCCAGCGCCGCGTCGCAGGCATTGGCTTCCTGCTCGTCGTCGTCCACCGGCGCATTCCAGAACGCCATGATGGCGTCGCCGATATATTTGTCGATGGTGCCCTTGCGTTCGATGATGGCGTTGGTCAGCGGCGTCAGGAAGCGGTTCATCAGCCGGGTCAGGCCCTGCGGATCGTCCTTGTAGTGCTCGGAAATGGTGGTGAAGCCGCGCACGTCGCTGAACAGGATGGTCATGCGGCGCTCCTCGCCGCCGAGCACGAGCTTCTCCGGCGACTTCGCCAGCTGCTCGACCATGTGCGGCGACAGGTAATAGCCGAAGGCGGAACGGATCTGCTGGCGCTGCTTCTGCTCGCGAAAATAATTCACGAAAGTGAGCACCAGATAGATCAGCCAGCTTGAGATCAGCGGATAGGTGAAGTCGATGAGCAGATTATGCGCGACGAAGAGATAGAGCGAGAAACCGACCAGGCCCGCGATCAAGACGGCGCCGAGCAGCACCACCACGCTCGCCGACAACATCGGCGCCGCGACGATGATGGCGAGCCCAAACAGCACCGCGACCAGGAGCTCGGCGCCGATGGCATAATTCGGATGCACCAGCACCGACTTGCTCAGCACGCTTTCGAGGATTTGGGCATGGACTTCGACGCCCGGCATCGCCGCCTCGACCGGCGTGGTCTTGAGGTCGAGCAGGCCGGTCGCCGAGGTGCCGATCAGGACGAGCCGGCCGCGCAGCCGGTCGGGCGGCAGATTGCCGTCGAGCACGTCCTTTGCCGAGACGTAGCGCGCGGGGTCGTGCTTGGTGAAATGGATCCAGAACTGGCCGTTGCGGTCGGTCGGAATTTCGAGGCCCGGCACCGCCACCGAGTGGATGCCGGCTTCGTTGACGCGGATCAGGATGGCGCCGGCGTGGCTCGACCACCCGCAGCATTTCCAGCGTCAGCGAGGGCACGATGGTGTCCTGCGCGACCATGACCACCGGGACGCGGCGAATGATGCCGTCGTCCTCCGGATTGATCGAGAACAACCCGCGTCCGGCGGCTGCCTGCTCAAGGGCCGATACGTTGCGCAGCAAGCCGGGGAACGTCACCAGATAGGGTTTCGGATCGGGTCCGCGGATGGCGAAGCCGGTCTGCAGCGTCATCTCGGCTTGCGCCCGCGGCGTTTACCTGTTGTGCGCCAACCTGACCGACGACGACGCGCGAATGCTTGATCGCATCGGCAAAAACATCGTCGTTGTTCGGCAGGCTGTCGAGCTTGGCGCGGGTCTCGGCATCGATGCCGCGAAAACTCCGCTCCGCGATCGCCGGCGACATGCGGTCCGGCTCGGCGAAGATGACGTCGAAGCCGATCGCGACGGCGCCGGCCTGGGTGATGCGGGTGATCAGATCGGCCAAGATGGTCCGCGGCCACGGCCATTGCCCGATCGACTTGAGGCTGGCCTCGTCGATGTCGACGATGGCGACCGGGTGCGTCGTCTGCGGGCGCTGGCGCAGCACTTGGAACAGGTCGAAGGTGCGGACCCGCAGTTCCTCAAGCGGCCGGGGATTGGCAAGACGAAGCGCCACCAGCGCGAACAGGAGCACGAGGCATACGGCCCGCGCCACACCGAAGCTTCGCGCCCAACGGGCTATCCTGTTCATGGCCGGCAATTCCTGCACGCTCAACCGAACAGTGCGGTGGCGTTATAGCAAGAGAAGCGCGCCTTCAGAAGCGCAGCCTCGGCTGCCCACAGGGGCAAAGGCGGAATGCTGCGATTCTACTTTTCGCGGAACGACCGCATCAGCTGTTCGTGCAGCGGCTTGATCAGATATGACAGCATGGTGCGCTCACCGGTCTGGATAAAGGCTTCGACCGGCATGCCGGGCGTCAGCTTGACGTCGCCGAGCCGCTTGAGCTCCTCCGCCGTCATCGCGATGCGGACCAGGTAATAGGTCTGGCCGGTACGCTGGTCGGTCGACGGTATCGGCGGCGATTCGTACCACGGTGCCGTTGATCTCGGGCGTGGTGCGCACGTTGAACGACGAGAACCGCAGCACGACGGCCTGCCCGAACTGCACCTGCTCGATGTCCTTGGGATCGACCTTGACCTCGACCAGGAGATTGTCGCTCTCCGGCACGATCAGCATGATCGGATCGCCGGCAGTGACGACGCCGCCGACCGTATTCGCCGTCGACTGAAACACGATGCCGTCTTGCGGCGCGCGGATATCGGTGCGCTTGAGCTGATCCTCGGCCGTCACCTTGCGTTCGACATATTCGCCGATCTTGCTGTCGGTCTCGCGCAATTCCTTGGCGACGTCGCTCGCCAGATCCTGGTCGATCTGGATGATCTGCAGCTCGGTCTCGGTGATCTTGCCCTTGGTTTCGGCGGCTTGAGCGACGAGCTGGCCGCGCTCGCCTTCGATCTTCGCGGCGTCGCGTTCGAGCGAGGTGAGCCGATTGAGCTGCACCAGATTCTTCTGCCACAGATCGCGCACGCCCGCGAGTTCCTGCTCGATCAGCGCCGTTTCCTTGTCCTTGGCGTCCTGTTGCGCGGTGAGCCCGGAGACTTGCTCCTGCAATTGCGAGATGCGCTGCCGCAACTGGTCCTTCTGGCCGAGACGCGCCTGGCGCCGCAAATCGAACAGCTTGCGCTCGCTGGCAAGCGCCTCTTTCACGTCGGCATCGTCGGCGTGATCGGCAAGCTCTTTCGGCACGGCCACGGTATCGGCACCGTCGCGTTCGGCGGCGAGCCGCGCCTCTGCGGGCGTAGAACTCGGTGAGGCCCTTGGTGACGATGGCGAGATTGGCCTGGGTCACCGTCTCGTCGAGCTGGATGAGCATGTCGCCGGCTTTGACATGGTCGCCGTCGCGCACATAGAGCTTGCCGACGACGCCGCCGGTCGGGTGCTGCACTTTCTTCACATTCGAATCGACGACAATCGAGCCCGGCGCAATCAGCGCGCCGGAAATCTCGGCGGTCGAGGCCCAGCCGCCGACGCCGAAGACCAGCACGGCGACCAGCACGCAGCCGCCGACAACATGTCGGCGGATCGATTCTCGGGCGCTCTGCGCCGGCGCCCGGTTCGCCGACATGCCACGCCAGCGCCGCGTGCGCCGTAGCGATGATTTTCTTGATCATCCCGCGCCTCCCTGATCCGCCACTTTCAGCGGCCGCGGCGTCGCCGCCGGCGGCGCCAAGCGGGCGAGAATTTCTTCCTTGGGCCCGAACTGCTGCTGGCGGCCCTTGGCCATGATCAGAATATAATCGACCCCCGCGATCGCGCTCGGACGATGCGCCACCACGACCGTGATGGCGCCGCGAGCGCGCAGGCCGAGGATCGCGCGCGTCAGCGCCTCATCGCCTTCCGCATCGAGATTGGAATTCGGCTCGTCGAGCACGACCAGGAACGGATCGCGATAGAGCGCACGCGCAAGCGCAATGCGCTGCGCTTGCCCGGCCGACAAGCGCGCTGCCGTGATCGCCGACCAGGGTCTCGTAGCCTTCGGGCAGACTGATGATCAGATCGTGGACGCCCGCCGCCTGCGCCGGCGGCAATGACGGCATCGGGCTCGGCGCATCGTCGAACCGCGAAATATTTTGCGCCACCGTGCCGCTGAAGAGTTCGACGTCCTGCGGCACGTAACCGATGTGCCGGCCGAGCGCTTCCGGCGACCACTGATCGAGCGTGGCGCCGTCGAGCCGTATGCTGCCGCGGACCGGGGCCCAGACACCGACCAGCATGCGTGCCAGCGAAGATTTGCCGGAGGCAGTCGGTCCGATCACGCCGAGCGCCTTCCCGGCCGTCAGCGTGAAATTGACGTCTTGGCACACGATTTTTTGCTGGCCGGGCGGCGCCACGGCGGCATTCTGGACCACGAGCGTGCGCGCCGGCGGGTTGAGCGGCATCGGCTCGGTCTGCGGCGGCAGATGACCGAGCAATTTCGACAGCCGCTGCCAGCTCTGCCGGGCGCCGACGAAGCCGCGCCAATTAGCGATGGCGAGATCGACCGGGGCCAGCGCCCGCGCTCCGAGGATCGACCCGGCGATGATGATGCCCGGCGTCGATTGCTGATTGATCACAAGCCAGGCGCCAACCGCCAGGATCGAAGACTGCAGCAACAGCCGCAAAACCTTCGAGATCGAACCGAGCCCGCCGCCGACATCGCTGGCGCGGCCGCTCGCGGCGACGTAATTGCGATTGAGATCGTTCCAATGTTTGGCGACGCGGCCGACCATGCCCATCGCCGTCATCGCCTCGGCATTGCGCCGGCTTGCTTCGAGAAGCGTATTGCGCGCCACGGCGAATTGCGTGGCGCTACGGGTCGGCCGCCGCGTCTGCACTTCGGTCAGCACAGTGAGCGTAACGAGGATGACGGCGCCGGCGAGCGCGGTCAGGCCGATATAGGTGTGGAACAGGAAACAGATCGCCAGATAGACCGGCATCCAGGGCAGATCGAAAAAGGCAACCGGCCCGATTCCGGACAGAAACGTGCGTACCGAGTCGAGATCGCGGATCGGTTGCGTGCCGTCGCCCTTCGAGCCGATCTTCAGCGGCAGCCGGACGACGGTCTCGTAGACCCGCAGGCTCATCGCCTCGTCGAGACTGCGACCGATGCGGACCAGGATGCGGCTCCTGATCATGTCGATGACGCCCTGCGCGGCGTAGAGGCAGGTCACCAACAGCAACAGGGCGACAAGGGTCGGCACGCTCCGGCTCGGCAACACCCGGTCGTAGACTTCGAGCATGAACAGCGCGCCGGTGAGCATCAGAACGTTGCTCATGCCGCTGAACAGCGCGATGGCGATAAACGCCCGGCGGCAGGCGCCGAGCGCGTTGGCAAGTTCGGAACTGGCGGGCTGCTGTCGCAGCGGGCCGATCGGCTGGCTCATGGAGGCTTCGTACCTTGAGCGTTCATCCCAACCCGAGGGCTGACAATCAGCGGCTAAGCTTACAATGGACTGCCGGCCTTCACCCGGACACCGAAATAGCGGCGCCGAACCCGGCCAATATACTCTTTATTGCAGGCTCTTTGGGGCGGGTTCGCGGCCGTTAGTTAATTTGCCGGCGGCGGAACCGCGCGAAGCGCGTCCGGGCGCGGGCGCCGATGCGCGCCCGCGCGGACATCATTCCTATAGGAAATTTGCAGATCCGCGGGCCGCACGGACGTGCGGCCAACGCCAATCTGCACCCGGGGCTGATTGCCAACGCTCCCGGCACGAACAAAAAGGCCGCACGGCGACGTACCGGCCTGATTGTGCAGACCGGTGCCATCACTCAGCACTAAACAGATTTGCTCGAAAGATCAGGAGCGAGAGTCGAGCGAAAGCCCGATGCTGAAGGCCTTCTGGCGCGTGGCGCCTTCGGTTCGCTTCAACTTCTTGGCAATTGCAGATGCCGGAGTCTTTTTCTTCGCCAACGATTTCAGGTCACGGACTTCAACCGAAGTCCACGCACGCCGCTTCTTTGTCCGCTTCGCCATAAAACCTCCCTTTCAAGAAACGCAGCTTGTATCCCGTACGGGAATGAAAGAAAAGCCAATCGATGAGATTTAGTTCACCGCGTTTGGCCGTTGAACCTTGGCAGTCCAGCTATATCAGTCGAGATACCCTCAATCGTCAACCGTATCGTATAGCCGACCAACAATCGACCGCGGAACCATTGGAGGGGAAACCGGGCCGGACAGATTATTGCATGACAGACTATTGCAGAACAACCATCGTAGAACTGCCCGTCGGCAGATACGCGATGCAAGTTAACAAATGCTTTTGTTAGGTAGCTCTTAGCGCGCTCGGGGCCGCGAAGCAAATCCAACTTGCACTCGGATTTGCGCGCGCTTTGTTCTTTAGTTTGATCGCCGTCGCGGCATTGCTTCTCGGTTCGCGTCCCGGCCAAGCACAAGAAGTTCGATTTGCGCCGGTGATCGGCAACGACCCCTACCGGGGCTATTCGCCGCCGAGGCCGGCCAACGACGCCGATGCGCTGACGACGGCGGGCTTCACCGTCACCGGCGCACAGAACCTCGATCGGGCGACGCTGCGCGAAACCTTCCGCGAATTCCTCGGCCAAGTTTCGGCTGCGGGCCGAAAGGGTGCAAATAGGCCGAACCGCCGCTAGGCTTGCCCCCTCCGGAGGGCGAGCCACAGATGCGTACCTTTTTTGTTTGGCCGCTGGGCGTCGCGGTCCTTGCTGCGACCGCGAACGTCGCGCGTCCGCAGACAGCGCCGCCGTCGTGTTACGGCACGCAGCGGCCGAAGCAGGTCGCCGAATTGTTGTTCGGCCGCGATGTCGGAGGCAGGCTCGGCGTCAGCGAAGCGGCTTGGGGGCGTTTCCTGGCGCGCGAAATAACACCGCGTTTTCCCGACGGCCTGACCGTCATGGATGCCGCCGGACAGTGGCGCGATCCGACAACCGGTGCGATCGAGCGCGAACCGTCAAAGCGCGTCGAAATCGTGCTGCCCGGCAAAGCCGACGACCAGGCGCAGCTCGAAGCCATCGTCGAATGCCTACAAGCGCCAGTTCCACCAGCACTCGGTCGGTATCATCGTGCGGCCGGCCTGCGTTGCATTCTGATCTTCGCCGGGGCTTGCGGCCCTCGATGCCGGCTTCCTAACTTCGACGACGGAGCAGAAGTTATTGGGGACGCGGACGCCGATGAAACCGTGCACGGATGAACTGAAACTCGTCGCTCTCGACAAGGACGATATCGAGGTGGTGTCGGCGCATGTGCAGGACGCCATGGTCAAGGTCGCCGACATCCTTTGGCTGCCGCGCGAGCATCGCTTCGTCATGGCGCTCAACCGCTTTGATTGGATGACGGCCGTCGATGCCAAAGCCGCGGCGGATTACCGGCGCTGCCGGACGGCGCTGCGCTTCGAGCGGGTCAACGCCTGCAAGTGCCGCGGTCTCAATCAAGGTGACAAGACGGCCCGGCTCAACTTGCTCGCCGTCGAATTCGCCGAAAGCGATTCACCCGCAGGCACCGTAACGCTGACCTTTTCGGGCGGCGGCGTCATCCGTCTCGATGTCGAATGCCTCGAAGCCGAGCTTGCCGATCTCGGCGAAGTTTCCGCAGCCGCCCTGTGCCCCGATCATTTCGCGACGGGTTCGGCGACGGCCTGACAAATATCTCAGGCGTGACGTGCCTGCTGCGCCGACGGCGCGGCGAAGAGCTTCATCAGCAAAACGATCGCTGCCAGCGTTCCGGCGTAGACGACAACCTGCATCGCGGTCGGTTGATCGACATAGCCGATCAAGGTGTGCAGCGCCCGGCCGAGGAAACTCGAGTCGCTCAAGATCCAGGACGTGTCCCACACCGTCTCGTCGCCGACGGTGAGGATGTCGGCCTGTTCGAGGAAGGCGATGGCTTGGGCCGCCATGCCGGCGGCAAGCAGCGCGATCAGCGCGCTCGTGACGCTGAACAGATAGCGCGCCGGAATGGTGACGAGCCCCAAATAGGTCATCAGGCAGACCACCGAGCCGAGGATAAGGCCGATGAAGCCGCCGAGGACCATCCCCCAGCTGGCGCCGCCCTGGGCCGCCGCGACGCCGTAGAGAAACAGCACGACCTCCGAGCCTTCGCGCAACACCGCGATCGCGACCACGATGGCGAGCGCCAAAAGCGACTTCGAGCCGGCCGCCACCGCTTCGCCGGCGGCCCGCAACTCGGCGACCAATTCGCGGCCGTGGCGCGACATCCAGACATTGTGCCAGGTCAGCATCAGCACCGCGAAGCCGAGGATACTGGCGTTGAAGATTTCCTGACCGCTGCCGCCGAACAATTCCGAGAGCCCGCCGGTGAACAGCGCCACGAGGCAGGCGCCGAGCACGCCCGCCGCAACACCGCCAGCGATCCACATGGTGCGGCCGGCCACGCCCGACGTGACGGCCATCACGATGCCGACAACCAATCCGGCTTCGAACACTTCGCGGAACACGATCAACAGCGCGGCTAGCACGGCGACCTCACGATACGGCTTTCACGTCAAGTTACAGAGCAGTTGCCAATTGCCGCTTCACCACACGACCAGAAAATCATGGCACCACCAGATAGCCTTGGGTGTCGCGGTGAAAATCGTCGTAGAAATTGTAACGCCCCGGCTGTTGCGGCCGCACATAGACGACGGCCTCCGCGCCGACCGTGACGATCTTCTCGAAATGCAGATCGCTGCTTTCGAATTCCGAGACGATCGGATTGAGGTTCTTGACATGAATGGCGATGGCGCGGCCCGGCGGCGCATGAAGCTCGGCGGGATCGAATTTATGATCCTTCATGGTGATCGACAGCGCGACGGCATCATCGGCGCGCGCGTTCACGGCTCCCAACCAAACGGTCGCAGCGAGCGCGAGCGGCGCCAACAGCCGGTAGCCGATCTTGCCGCGCGACAACATGGGCAAAGCGCGTTTCCTCTGCGGTGAATTCTCGCCCAAGCAGTTGGGGAAGGGCGCCGTTTTTGTCAATCTAAAAGCCGAATATTAGAATTGTTATAATGTCGTTGGACTGCTACTCACGCCGCAACTGAGCGGTAAAGTCGTCAACACAATCGGCATCGCGTCGACATTATGGCCATTCGCCTGCATACGCATTCCAGCGACTTCGAGCAAAAATTCCGTGCCTTTCTCGATACCAAGCGGGAGGCTGCGGCCGACGTCGAAGATACCGTTCGCGCCATCGTGGCCGACGTCGCCGCCCGTGGCGACCGCGCGCTGAAGGAGTACACCCTGAAATTCGACAGGCTCGATCTCGACCGCGCCGGTCTCAAAGTATCGGCGGCCGAGATTGCGGCGGCGCGCTCTGGCTGCAGCCGCGAGGCGCTCGACGCGCTCGATCTCGCCAAGAGCCGCATCGAGGCCTATCACCGCCGCCAGCTGCCGCAGGACGATCGTTTCACCGATGCGCTCGGCGTCGAACTCGGCTCGCGCTGGACCGCGATCGAGGCGGTCGGGCTTTATGTGCCGGGCGGCACCGCGGCTTATCCGTCGTCGGTGCTGATGAATGCGGTGCCGGCCAAGGTCGCGGGCGTGCCGCGTCTGGTGATGGTGGTGCCGGCGCCGGGCGGCGAACTCAACCCGCTGGTGCTGGCGGCGGCGGAACTCGCCGGCGTCGACGAGATTTATCGCATCGGCGGCGCGCAGGCGGTCGCGGCGCTGGCCTATGGGACCGCGACCATCGCGCCGGTCGCCAAGATCGTGGGCCCGGGCAATGCCTATGTGGCAGCCGCCAAACGCATCGTATTCGGCAAAGTCGGCATCGACATGATCGCCGGTCCCTCCGAAGTCCTGATCATCGCCGATCGCGATGGCAATCCGGACTGGATTGCCGCCGATCTTCTGGCGCAGGCCGAGCATGACGCAAGCGCCCAAGCGATCCTGATGACCGATAGCGAAGAACTCGCCGCGTCGACGGAGCGCGCGGTCGAAAGCCAACTGAAAGGCCTGCCGCGCGGCGCGGTGGCGGCAGCATCGTGGCGCGACTTCGGCGCGATGATCTTATTGCGCGATCTCGACGAAGCGCCGCCGCTCACCGACGCCATTGCGCCCGAGCATCTGGAAATCGCCGCCGCCGACGCCGACCGCCTGGCCGGGCGCATCCGCAATGCGGGGGCGATCTTTATCGGCGCCCATACGCCGGAAGCGATCGGCGATTACGTGGCCGGCTCCAACCACGTGCTGCCGACCGCGCGCTCGGCCCGATTCTCCTCGGGGCTGGGCGTACTCGATTTCATGAAGCGGACCTCGATTCTGAAATGCGGGCCCGAGCAATTGCGCGCGCTCGGCGGCGCCGCAATCGCGCTCGCCAAGGCCGAGGGGCTCGAGGCCCATGCCCGCTCCATCTCGATCCGGCTCAATCGCTGATGCCGCGGACCGGACGCGATAGAGAAAAGACCGGACGTCTGGCGGCGATCACGCTCGACGAGGCGTCGCTCGGCAGCTCCAATGACGACGTCGAGCATGAGCGCCGGGTCGCGATCTATGACCTGATCGAAGAGAACCAATTCCGGCCGTCGGGCGACGACGGCGGGCCCTACGCGCTGCTTCTCGGTATCAGCGGCAATCGCCTCGTCTTCGATATCCGCACCACCGACGGCGCGCCGGTGGTCGCCCATATGCTGTCGCTGATGCCGTTTCGCCGTATCGTCAAAGATTATTTCACCGTCTGCGACAGCTATTACGCGGCGATCCGCACCGCGACGCCGGACCGCATCGAGGCGCTCGATATGGCGCGGCGCGCGCTGCACGACGAGGGCTCGACGCTCGTGTTGGAACGGCTCAAGCGCAAGGTCGAGCTCGATTTCGATACCGCGCGGCGGCTGTTCACGCTGATCTCGGTCCTGCATTGGAAGGGCTGAGAGGCCCCATGGAGCCAACAGCGAAGAGACCACTGGCGGTGTTATTCGCCTGCGGCCTCAATTCGGTGCGCTCGCCGATGGCGGCGGCCTTGTTCGGCCAGATTTTTGGACGTGCGATCTATGTCGGCTCGGCCGGCGTGCGCAAAGGCGAGCTCGACCCCTTCGCCGTCGCCGTCATGGACGAGATCGGTCTCGACATTTCACGTCATAAGCCGGTGACTTTCGAGGAACTCGACGAGTGGGAGGGGCTCAATTTCGACCTGATGATCACGCTCGCGCCGGAAGCCCATCACCGCGCGCTCGAAATCACCCGGGTCAGCGGCACCGATGTCGAGTATTGGCCGACCGCCGACCCGAGCGCCGTCGAAGGCAGCCGCGAACAGCGTCTCGATGCCTATCGGGAGGTGCGCGACCAGTTGCTCGCGCGTATCCGGCAGCGCTTCCTCACCCGCGCCAGCGGCAACGAATAAAAATGGTTTGGACCGGACGAGCGCAACTTGGTGCAGGCGGCAGTTGTCGATTGACCTGTCATCCGCTAGGTTCCGCGCCAATTTTGGCCAGCACTTAAGGTTACGGGACTAAGATTACAGGACCAAGGTTAGCAGACTGAAGTTACCTGACCGCGTTTGGGATCGCGGCCAGGGCCTGATATCTCCGGGAAGCGTATGGCGAAGGAAGAACTTCTGGAATTTCCCGGTGTCGTGACGGAACTGCTCCCGAACGCCACCTTCCGCGTCAAGCTCGAAAACGAGCACGAAATCATCGCCCACACGGCGGGCCGCATGCGCAAGAATCGCATCCGCGTCTTGGCCGGCGACAAGGTGCTTGTAGAAATGACGCCATACGATTTGACCAAGGGCCGCATCACCTATCGGTTCAAATGATCGGCCGCCCGAAACTCGTGCTCGCTTCCGGTTCGCCGCGCCGGCTATCGCTGGTCAATCAGATCGGCATCGAGCCGGATGCGCTGCGCCCAACCGATATCGACGAGACACCGAAGCGGGGTGAACTGCCGCGCGCCTGCGCGACCAGGCTCGCCCGGCTGAAGGCCGAAGCCGCGCTCGCCATGGTGAGCATCGACGACGAGTTGAAAGGCTCCTACATCCTCGCCGCCGATACCGTGGTGGCGGTGGGCCGGCGTATTCTGCCGAAGGCCGAATTGCTCGACGAGGCGGCGCAGTGCTTAAGGCTCTTGTCCGGCCGTAATCATCGCGTCCATACCGCCGTCTGCCTGGTGACGCCGAAGGAGACCTTCCGGCAGCGCCATGTGGAGACCCGGGTCCGTTTCAAGCGGCTCTCCGACCAGGATATCGAGGCTTATCTGGCCTCGGGCGAATGGCGCGGCAAAGCGGGCGGCTACGCGGCCCAGGGCATCGCCGGCAGTTTTCTGGTGAAGATGGTCGGCTCCTACTCGAACATCGTGGGCCTGCCGCTCTACGAGACGCTGTCGCTGCTCGGCGGCGAGGGCTATCCGGTCCATTTCGGCTGGCTCAATACGTTATGATGCTGGCCGCTGCCCGCCGCACGCCCCATATGTCCGTGATGCCCGACCCGAAAGCCCGCCCAGCCTGCCCGATCTGCGGCAAGCCGCAGGAGCAGAAGTTCCGGCCGTTTTGCTCAAAACGCTGCGCCGACGTCGACCTGCACCGCTGGTTCTCCGGCGTCTATGCGGCGCCCGTGACCGAGGACGAAGAAGAGGACGAGCGGCGCGAGGATGGCGGCGAGATGCCGAATTAGGTCGGCCGCGCGGCTTGCCGACCTATTCTGGACAGCGCAGAATCGAGCCTCTATAAGACGGCGCTCTCGCGGGACCCGTTTGGCAGACTATGTCCCGAGGCGGCATCGTGGGCCCAGGTAGCTCAGTTGGTAGAGCACTGCACTGAAAATGCAGGTGTCGGTGGTTCAATTCCGCCCCTGGGCACCATCAACATAAAAGAGTGACGAGTTGAGCCTGTCGACTTGCGCCAGCAGCACCGCGGCGGCGCGGGTTCGCTGTTAGGGTCGGTCCCGCCAAGCGAGATTCCCTCGATGCCCAAGCAAATGCCCGGCAAAGTATGTGTCATCACCGGCGGCGCCGGCAGCATCGGCGTGGCGGCAGCCAAACTCCTCGTCGCCGAAGGCGCCAAGGTCATGCTGATGGATTTGAGCGAGGCCGGCCTTGAAAATGCCGTGGCCGAGATCGGCGACGCCGGAAACGCGGAGAACGTCGCCTGGTGTGCGGCCGACGTCACCCGTTCGGAACAAATCGCCCGGTGCATTTCGCAGACCGTGACCCGGTGGGGCAAGATCGACGTCTTGTTCAGCAACGCCGGAAATTTCGGCGTCGTCGCGCCGGTCACCGACTATCCGGAGGAGGTTTTCGATTCCGTTCTCGCCGTGCACGTCAAAGGCGCGTTCCTCGCCGCCAAGCACGTGCTGCCGCAGATGAACGACGGCGGCTCGATCATCATTACGTCGAGCATCGTCGGCGTGAAGGGCGATCCCGGCGTGTGCGCCTATATCACCGCCAAGCACGCCCAGGTCGGCTTGATGCGGGTGCTGGCGAAGGAAGCGGCCCCGCGCAATATCCGCGTCAACACCATCCATCCCGGCCCGGTCGACAACGAATTCCAACTGCACGTGGAAAAGAATTTGAGCGGCGTGCTCGGGCGCGACGCCACAGCGTTTTTCAACGAGATCATCCCGTTGCGCCGCCACGTCCGCGCCGAGGAGGTTGCCCGCTCGGTGCTCTTTCTGGCGTCCGACGCTTCAAGCTTTACGACCGGAAGCACGCTGATGGTGGACGGCGGATTGAGCGCGTAGCTTACGGTTTGTCCAGCCCGAGCGCTTTTGTGGCGGCGTCGATGATCGTCAAATCTTGGTTCATCCGGCAGTAATCCTCGACGATGTCCTTGTCCTTGCGAAAGGCGCCGATGTCGATCGTGGTGTTGCCGCGCTTGCCGTTGAAATAGCCGCTGAGCCAGATCGCGACTTTGGGCGCGTTGGCGCTGATGAAACTGTCGAACAGATATTGCTTGCAGGTGACTTTGGCGAGGTCCACCGCCATCTGCGCTTGCGCGTTCGAACAGGCAACAATGGCGAATGCGAATGCAAGCGTTGCGAGCCGAATACTCATGAGCTTCTCTCCCGATCAGGACGCATCAATTCTTACAAGCCCTCATGCGCCAACGGCAGTAGCCGCGCAAGCCTTGCGGCCCATTGCGCCTGCCCGGCGTCGTCCGCGATCAAATCCTGGCGGATCTCGACCAACACATGATGCAAGCCGCGGCGCTCGGCATGCACCGGGATGGTGTAGTCGCTCGCGTCGGTCACCTGGTAGGGCGCATTGTCGCCGATGGTAAATTCCTGTTCGGCGTTGAGCAGCGCCATCAGGCGATGGGCGAAGCGCGGATCGCGATTATAGAGCACGGCGGCGTGCCAGGGCCGCGCCACATCCATGAACACAGGCGTAAAACTATGCAGCGCGACGAGCGTAGCCGGGCGTCCGGCCGTCTGCCGGCGATCGAGTTCCGTTTCGATGCGATCGTGATAGGGCTGGAAAATCTCCTTGGCGCGCGCCGACCGCTTGGCTGCGTCCAAGCCGACATTGCCGGGAATCGCGGTGCTCTCGCTGATCTCGGGGATCGACGTCGCCGCATCGAGCGGCCGATTGCAATCGATGACGAGTCGCGAATAGTTCTGCTGGATGAGCGTCGCATCGAGCCGCTTCGCCAGCAGGCGGCCGACGCCCGCGATGCCGATGTCCCAGGCGATGTGCCGCTGCAATTCCGCCTCGGCGATCCCGAGCCTGCCGAGCGCGCGCGGGATCACGTTACCGGCATGATCGGCGACCAAGAGAAACCCGGACCTGCTATCGGCGTTGTAGACCGATACCGGCTCCGGTTCATCCGCCGCCAGCAATTTCTCGCTTCGAACGATCATTCCCGCTCACGAAGGTGAGGCATCATGCCCAGTGGTTCGCCCCGGCACTATCTGGCCCGGGAAATGCATATCGTTTGGTTGTCATGAAGATACGCGCCGGATACGAAATTTCCTACGACTGTCCGCAGCCGACGCCGATGATTTTGACGCTGAGCGTCCATCCGTCGCGCTTCAACGACCTTGAGACGCTCGATCGCATGCGGCTTGACCCGCCGATCGTCCCCAACACCTATCACGACAGCTTTGGCAATTTCTGCCATGTGATCCGGGCGCCGGCCGGCCGCCTGACGATGTCGGCGGACTTCCTGGTGCGCGACAACGGCGAGCCGGACCCCGCGGCTCCCGAGGCGCAGCAGCACGCGCTCGAAGACCTGCCGGTCGAGGTTCTGCTCTTTCTGCTCGGCAGCCGCTATTGCGAGACCGATCGCCTGTCGAATACGGCATGGTCGCTGTTCGGAAAGTTGCCCAAGGGCTGGCCGCTGGTGCAGGCGATCTGCAATTACGTGCACGACTCACATCACATTCGGCTACGAGCACGCGAGCCCGACCAAAACCGCATGGGATGTGCATGCCGAGCGCCGCGGCGTGTGCCGGGACTTCGCGCATCTGGCGATCACGCTGTGCCGTTGCATGAACATCCCGGCGCGCTACTGCACCGGTTACCTGGGCGATATCGGCGTGCCGCCGGACCCCGCGCCGATGGATTTCTCCGCCTGGTTCGAAGTCTATCTCGGTGACCGCTGGTATACTTTCGACGCCCGCCACAACACGCCGCGCATCGGCCGCATCCTGATGGCGCGCGGCCGCGACGCCACCGATGTGGCCATCGTCACCTCGTTCGGCCCCTGTACGCTCGCAAACTTCGAGGTCATTACCGAAGAAGCGACGGCGCCGGCCGGGGCCGCGGCGCAGTAGTGCCCTATCGGCTCTGATTGAATCGGCACGATTATTGATTCTCATGCCGGTGCGTAGCGAGCGCCAGACCCAATGCAGCGGCGACCGAAACGATTGCACCGCCGGCCCAGGGCAGCCCGGCTGACAGCGCGAACAGCCACGTCCCGACCGCCGGGCCTGCAGCATCGCGCAGATCGGAGACAACGGAAAACGCCGCCTGATAGGTCGCCTGCGCGCCACGCGGCGCCATTTCGGCGACGATGGTCTGCACCAGCGGCCGCGCCAGCATTTGCGCCAGTTCAAAAAGTGTCACGGCGGCGACCAGCGCGGCAAGCGCCGGCGAGACGAACAAACAGGCAAGCGCGACAGCCTGGGCCGCGCCGCTCCATAACACGATAGAAAAGCCGCTCATGCGCTTCGTCGCTTGCGTTATCGGCATCTGCAGGATCACGCCCAGCGCGCCCGCATAGGTAAACAGAAGTCCGATGCCCGAGGCCGTCAGCGTGCCGGCCGCGTCGGCATCGAGCGGCAGCACCGCTTGGACAAAGCTCGCGGCGATTTCGAGCGCCGCCACCGGCAGCAACAGACCGGCGAGCCGCGAATCGCGAAACGCCGCCGTCAAGGCCAGGAGCGATTCGTCATCGTCATCGTCATCCGGCGCGGCGGCCGCTATGCGGGTCTCGCGCAGGAACAGCGCGACGACTAAAGCCGCCACGCCCAAGGTGGCGGCCGCACCGAGAAAGACGAGATGCAGCGATGAAAGCGCAAGCAGCGCGCCCAGCGCCGGTCCCGCCATGCCGCCCGCATTCGACAACACCCGGGTTACGGCAAAGTATTCGCGGCGGTTCTCCGCAGGCACCACATCGGCGATCACTGCCGCCGCCGTCGGATGCAGCACGCTTTCGAACAAGCCGATGGTGATCAGCGCTGCCGCGGCGGCGATGGCGCCGTGAACGAAGAACAGAATCAGAAATCCCAATCCCACGCCCAAGGTCGACACCAGCAACACCGGCCTGCGGCCGATACGATCGGCAATGCCGCCGACAAACGGCGTAGCCAGCAGTTCGCCGCCGGCATAACTGCCGAGCAGCAGGCCGATGAATTGGATCGGAATGCCGGCGACCCGGTGCGCCCATAACGCAAAGAACGGCATCAGGATGCCGTCGGCGGCTGACGCGGCGAAATATATAAACATGCCGATGCGGGCGGCGCCTGGCGCGCGCGCCAATACCGTCAGGCTCGCGGTAAAAATGCTGAAAAACCGGTTCACGTCGAAGCTCCACACGCTCGCGGCCGGCGCGGAATCCGCGTGGCCTTCCTAAGAGCGCGTTGGTTGACGTAAACGCTTACGGCGCATTGTCGTATTTGTGCGCGGCATCGCCATTACCGCGAAGCGGCCGCTTGTGCAAGTGACGCATGGCGACCGGCTTAGATCGCGGGCAACACCGTCCGGGCCATGTAAAGCAGGAGCGCCGCGCCCAACAGGCCGACAAGAAGTGCGAGCGCGAGGTCGAAGCGCTCACCGGGCGACGGCACATCCTCCTCGCTTTCGATGTCCTTCGCGGTCTTCACAAAGCGAACGCCCGCGATCGCGATCATCGCCACACCGAGGACGATGAAAGCGAGTCCTGCCGCATTGGCGAAGGCCTGGCCGTGCGGCGCGATCTGCTGCTGCGCTGCCTGCGGCACGGCGAATTTTATGAACAGATCGAAGCGCTCGATCAGAAAGCCGAAGGCCATCACCGCAATGGCGGTGCGGACCCAGGCCAGAAATGTCCGCTCGTTGGCGGCGTGGTCGCTGTAACGCTTGATCATTCGATTTTCCCCGTGGAATCAAGCGGGATTTATACCGCCGCGTCAACCTGGACGCTTGCCCGCGAAGGCGGAAACAGGCAGTTTGCGCGACCAGAATTTACGCACAAGAAACGCAGCCCGGGGGAGTGAAATATGGCCGATCCTGTCGCCACTGGGCCGAGTCGCGGCCGCTGGTATATCCTGCTGCTGATCAGCGTGATGTATCTCATCACCTATCTCGATCGCGTCAATATTTCGACGGCG
Organism: uncultured Alphaproteobacteria bacterium; assembly: GCA_963696555.1. Classification (GTDB taxonomy): domain Bacteria; phylum Pseudomonadota; class Alphaproteobacteria; order Rhizobiales; family Xanthobacteraceae; genus BOG-931. The sequence goes on from CAVOKR010000031.1 coordinate 88,585, forward strand.
GCGCCACAGATCAGCAAGGAATTCGGCTTCGACAAAATCACGATGGGCTACATTTTCAGCGCCTTCGTGTGGGCCTATGCGCTGTTCCAGGTTCCCGGCGGCTGGCTGAGCGACCGCTTCGGCGCTCGCAAGGTGCTGGGCTGCGTCGTCGGCTATTGGTCGATCATGACCGCCATCACCGGGCTGGCGTTCAGCGCCACGTCGTTCATCGTGGTTCGGTTCATGTTCGGCGTCGGCGAGGCCGGCGCCTTTCCGGGCGCCACCCGCGCCATGCAATTGTGGTATCCGCGGCACGAGCGCGGCTTCGTCCAGGGCATTACCCACAGCGCGAGCCGCGCCGGCGCCGCGATCGCGCCGCCGATCGTGCTCGCGATCATGCTCAATCTCGGCTGGCGCTGGGCCTTCATCATTTGCGGCGCGGTGGGCTTCCTGTGGGCGCTGTGGTGGAGCTTGAGCTATCGCAACCTGCCGGAAGAGCACGGCATGGTGAACCGGGCCGAGCTTGAACAGATCCGCGGCGTCAGCACGCAGGGCCTGATCAATCCGCCGCAGATCGAAAAGCAGGCCAAGGTGCCGTGGTCGATCCTGCTGCGCTCCCCCAATATGTGGGCGGTCATGCTGGCCTATTTCACTTACGTCTATTGTCTGTGGATTTTCCTGACCTGGCTGACGACGTACCTCGTCGACGTCAGGCATTTCACGCTGCTCAAAGGCGGAATGCTGGCCTCGCTGCCGCTGTGGGCCGGCGTCGTCGGCGACACCGCCGGCGGGCTCGCCACCGATTGGCTGCTCAAGCGAACCGGCAGCGCCAAGATCGGCCGCCGCGCCGTCGCGATCACCGGGCTGCTCGGCTGCGCGGTGTGCATCGTGCCGGCGGCGCTCACCGAAGATCCTTATACCGCCGTGTTCTGCCTCACCGCTTCGATGTTCTTCCTCGAATGCACCATCGGTCCATCCTGGGCGGTGCCGATGGACACCGGCGGCAAATATTCCGGCACAGTTTCCGGGATGATGAACATGGCCGGCAATTTCGGCGGCGCCCTCTCGCCGATCGTGTTCGGTTATCTGGCCCAAGGCGGCAATTGGCAGGCGCCCTTCATCGTCGCCGCAGCCCTCCTCGTCATCGGCTCCGGCATATGGGCGTTCTGGCTCGACCCGGACAAGCAAATTCTGGCGAACTGACCGGGTCTTTTGCCGCGTGCGGGCTGTTTCATTAACGAAACGTAAATCGATCGGGACTAGCTAGGCCTTAGGACGCAATAACCGTTGGGCGGGAACGCGCGATGTTCCGGATCTTGACCGGTTTTGCGGTTGAGTATGGCTGGACGCTTGCCGCGGCTGGCGCAGCCTGTTTGGCCCTAGCCGCCGTTTTTGCGATCAAGCGCCGGCGTCCCGGCGACGGCCGCCTCTTCGCGCTTGACGCTGAACAATATGACGCAAGGCGTCGTGATGTTCGATGCGGCCGGCCGGCTCGTCGTCCGCAACGACCGCTATCTCCAGATGTACGGACTGTCGCCGGATATCGTCAAACCCGGCGCCAAGCTCGTCGACATCGTCCGTCATCGCTTCGACAGCGGCAGCCTGCCGCGCGACCCGGCGCAATATTGCGCCGAACTCATGGACAGCATGGCGTCCGGCAAAGTCGTGAGCTTCGTCAGCGAGGCGCCGGACGGGCGCGCCATCGCCGTCGTCAATCGCGCCATACCCGGGTGGCCGGTACTGGGTCGGAACCCATGACGACATCACCGAGCGCCGTGCGGCCGAGCAGAAAAGCGCTCTGCTCGAGCGAGCAGGCGGCCCGGCGCGCCGCCGTCGACGACGCCATTGTCTGGTTTCGCGGCAGCGTCGAGGGCGTGCTCAAGACCGTCACCGACAGCGTCGCGGCGATGAAAACGACTGCGACCGCGCTGTCGGCGACGTCGAGGGACACCACCGCGCGGACCGACGGCGCGGTCACGCACATCGAACGCCGCGTTCGGCGGCGTCGAAAGCGCCGCCGCCGCCGCGGACGAATTGTCGAAATCGATCGCCGAGATCAATCGGCAACTGGTCAGCGCCGGCGACGTGGTGCGGGCCGCCAGCGGCGAAGCGCAATCGACCAACGACGCCATCGGCGGGCTGGCGCAAGCGGCGCAGAAGATCGACGACGTGGTCAAGCTCATTCAAAGCGTCGCCGGGCAGACCAATCTGCTGGCGCTGAACGCCACGATCGAGGCCGCGCGCGCAGGCTCCGCCGGCAAGGGGTTTGCGGTGGTCGCTTCCGAAGTCAAAGCGCTGGCGGTGCAGACCGGAAAGGCGACAGACGTTATCGCCGCGCAGATCGACGCCGTGCAATCGTCGACGAAGAGCGCCGTCGGCGCCATCAGCAGCATCACGGCCCGCATGGAAGAGATCCGGGAATTCACCGCGGCGATTGCCACATCGGTCGAACAGCAAAATGCCGCGACCGGCGAGATTTCCGAGAATGTCGCGGCCGCCGCATCGGGGACGCAATCGGTCGTCGCCGTGCTGCAACGCGTCTCCGGCGCGATCGCCGAGATGCAAAGCTCCGCCGATACGGTGCTGGATGCGGCCACCGCCGTCGAAACGGCCGCCGACAGCCTGCGCGACAGCGTCGACGGCTTTCTCCGCAAAGTAGCGGTGTGATTCAGGAAGCCCGACGGCGCGCGGGTTCCATCGCGACGCGCGCGAAGGTCGACATGATCTTCAAACCCGCCTTGATCGAGCCGCTCAAGGAGCCCGCAATCTTCGAGGCGCCGCCGCGGCGCACGCGGTAGCCGACCGGCACTTCCAGCACGCGCAGGCCCGACCGCGCGGCGCGCATTTGCATTTCGAGATTCCAGCCGTAGGTCATCTCGCGCATGCCCAGCGCCAGCAACGTCTCGCGGCGGATGGCGCGAAAGGCACACATGTCGGTATAGCGAACGCCGTAGAGCAGCTTGGTCAGGCGGCCAGCCCCGAGCCCGGCCAGCAGTTGATGCCATGCCATGCTGCCCGCTTCACGCTCGCCGCGCGCGCGCGAGGCAATGACGAAATCGAACGCGCCGGCGCGGAGTGGCGCGACAAGCGCCTCAATGCCGGCGGGATCGTCGGCGCCGTCGCCGTCCATGAACACGACGATATCGGCGTCATCGGCCGGCTTGCGCGCCGGACAGACAAGCAAGGCCGTAACCGCGGCCGACGGCGATCACCTCGGCGCCGGCGCGGCGTGCCGCGTCCTGGGTGCCGTCGGTCGAGCCGCCGTCGGCCACGATGACACGATCGACGATCGCAGCGCGGCAATTCTGCGACCACCGCGCCGATGGATTCCACTTCATTGAACGTCGGGATGACGACGGCGACCGAGCCCGCCGGCGGCGGCATGGCTACAAGCTCCAGCGCAAGCCGCAACTGGCGCAGGCGTCCGGCGGCTTGTCGGATTTCAGCGCCTTGCGGAAGTCGCTATAGGCCGGACCGGTCCAGATTTCGCGCAGCGTCTGCTGGGTGGCGTCGCCGAGCGTGTAATTCTCATAGCCGCGCTGCGAGAACGGCGCGATGCAGCACGGCAGCGCGCGGCCATTCGCGGTGAAATACATCACCGTCCATGGCCGCCGGCACAGCGACCAGGGCGTGCCGGTATCGCTGCGTTTGAGGCTGACGCCCGGCTCCGAGGCGCCGCCCGACGCGCTGAAAGTGACGCCGAGCGTCGCGGCGAGCGCCGTGGCGCGGTCGATATGGATGGCTTCCTCGCCCGACAAGTTGCTCGTAAAGCGCCTGGTCGGGGCGCGCCATGCCGATAGCCTTGTCGGTGAAGAAGACGAGCCGCTGCAGGTGCACTTCCTTGATGCCGGTCTCGGCCGCGACACGGACGAAGTCCGGCAATTCCTCGATGGTTTCGCGCAAGCCCGTGAGCCAGGCCGAGACCCGCGGCTTTGCGTGACCCTCGCGCTCCTGCAGTTCGCGAAAGGCGCGCACGTTTTTGAGGATGCGATTGAAATAATTCTTGCCGCGGACGGCGAGATAGGTCTCCGGCGTCGCCGCGTCGAACGACACCCGCAATTCGTCGAGATCGGCCGCGATCAAGGCGCGGCCGTTTTTTTCGTTCAGCACCGTGCCGTTGGTGTTGAACAGCACATAGGTGCCGCGGTCCTTCAGATAGCGCACCATGCGCGGCAAATGTTTCACCAGCATCGGTTCGCCGACGCCGTGCAGCACCGCGCGATTCAAATTCGGGATTTGATCGACGATCGAGGTGAACAGCGCCCAGCTCATGTCGGCCGGCGGCTCGAGTTCCTCGTAGGTGCGCGGGCAGGTCGTGCACAACAGATTGCAGCGGTTGGTCGTCTCCAGATAAAGGCAGACCGGATCGTGCTCGGGGATTTCGCGGTCCGCCTGCACGCTTTCGAAATAGCGCTTGGGATCGATGGCCGGCTTCGTCGCCACGCTTTGCATTATGTTCGCCTCGGTTGACGGTGTAAGACGGCGCCGCTCAAGCGCGCGCCGCTTCGGCTTGCACCGCATGCTCGGCACGGCGGCCGAAATCATGGTCGCGCCACAGCCGGTGCATCAATTTCGCCGTCTGCACCGCGTAATGCGGCGGATAGGCGCCGGGCGGCCGCCGCGCCATATCATCGCCCGGAAAGCTCGCCGTGAAGCCGGCTCAAGCCTTCCATGTCGTCGACATCATACCAGACCGGCAGGCTGTGGACGTCGAGACCGATCTCGCGCGCCCGCTCCAGCGTTTGCGCGGCGACACTATCGGTGCTCCAGGCGATGTCCTCGAACATGCGGCGATGCGCGGTTTTGAGACCGAGCAGATAATAGCCGCCGTCGGTCGACGGACCGAGCACTGCGCGATCGCCCGGCCGCGCCAACACGGCGGCGGTTTCGATCAAAAGCGCAGTCGGCAAAGTCGGACTGTCGGCATTGAGCACCACGGCCGAGCCGTGGCCGCGCGCCAGAATCTCGCGGACGGTGTGAAACAGACACTCGCCGAAATGCGGCAGCCACGCACCGATCAGGCCGATCGCCGCCGGCAAAGTTTCGCTGGAAGAATTCTTCCGATCCCGGCGGCCCATAAGCGGCGTAACCGGCAATGCCGGCGCCCGGCGCGGCGTGGCGAGCGGCCAATGCGACGTTATCGGATACGTCCTGCAGGAAAGTGGTGTTCAGCGCCGCCGCCTCATCGAAGGTCAGCGGCGGCACCAGCCGGGTCTTGGTGCGTCCGGGGGCGGAGGCCTTGGCCATGAAGGCGATGCCGCAGAACGCGGGGCTCACTGCCGTCGAACCTTGGTGCGCGCGCGACGTAGGATTGAACCGGCCCGAACGATCCATGCGCTTGCCCCCTGAAGTCACAAAAAACTTTAAGAAACGCAAGCTACCTGCATGCCAAAGCGATCGGCAGCGCGCCAATCACTTCCGCCTCACCTCCTACAAGTCGCAATACACCGAAAAGTTATCCGCTTCACTATTTCGTGATCGGCGCTCCGCCGCTCATCGGCGGGCGAGCGCTACGCGTATCGTCTCGTCGGCCCCGAGGATTGTCGCGCCCGACCCGTTCCATGTCGCAGCCGAAGCGAATTCGCTCGGCGGCATATCGAGCGAGGCGATCTGGCGGCCCAATACGCCGACCACTTCGATCGGCACCGCGACGGGTCGCGTGTCGAAGCCGCACCAACCGCACCAGGAGTTATAGGCGACGATCAGTTCGATCTTGCCGTCCGCCGTGCGCACGACCTGTCGGACATAACCAAGGGTGCGGCTATTGTCGTCGAGCACAGGGTAGCCGATCAGGTCGCCGACCCGCGCTGGCTGCGGGTAGCGCTTATTCATGCGCTCCGCCGCTGCCATGTTGGCTGCCGCCATGGCTTTGTCGGCATCTCCCATTCCGGTCGGCGGGATCATGGCCTGCGCGACCGTGAAGGTGCGATCCAATACGCCGCCGTTCGCTGCCGCACTCGCCGCCGCTGCCGCCGCGACGCTCGCTGCCAATCCGAATGCTGCTAGTGGCCTGAGCCGCATGGCACGCCGCATTAGCACGATCTCCCCGATCAAACAGTCCACGCGACTTTGTGAAGCGGCCGCGCTTGCGAACTAAATTGTCCGCCCGTAGTGTCCGCGCATCGTAACGCGGTCACGGCGCACGGTCCTGACAACTTGTTGTGACGCGCGGCCTCCTTCGAGCGGCGTTTACTTCAGGCGGCCCCGCCGCTGCACAATTTCAGTTCCGTTGTATCAGGGAATACGGACAGACGATGTCAACGCCGCCCATCACAATGGCCGCGTCCGGCCGCCGCCTCCACCCTCTGCCGCTTCGCATCATGCATTGGATCAATGCGGTGGCGATTTTCATCATGATCGGCAGCGGCTGGAAAATCTATAACGACGACGTCATCTTCGGCGTGCTGCATTTTCCCGACAGCCTCGTCATCGGCAAATGGGCCCAGCATGGGCTGCAATGGCATTTCTTCGGGATGTGGATTTTCGTGCTCAATGGGCTCGCTTATCTGACTTACGGAATAACGACCGGCCGCTTCCGCCGAAAACTGTTGCCGATCTCGGCGCGTGAACTCTTGACGACGATCGGCGACGCGCTGCATTTCCGTCTCGCCCACGACGATCTGACCCATTACAACGCCGTGCAGAAGATCCTTTATCTCGGCGTCATCCTGGCCGGCATCTGCATCGTGATTTCCGGCCTGGCGCTATGGAAGCCGGTGCAGTTTTCCGAGCTCGCCGATCTGTTCGGCAGTTTTCAGACCATCCGGCTGGTGCATTTTCTGTGCATGTCGGCGATCGTGGGTTTCGTGCTCGTCCACGTCACGCTCGCATTGCTGGTGCCGCAAAGCCTCGTCGCCATGGTCAAAGGCGGCCCGGTCGTATCCGATGCGGAACCGGCCGGCACCGCGGCCGAAATCGAAGCAGCGCATTGACGCGGGGAGCCGATGATCAGAACGCCCACGCCATCGATATTTCGTCCGCGCCGGCCGGTCGATCAGCATGTGCTTGCGCGAGAACCGCAAGCTGGTCGAGGACATCGATCGCCGCGGCCTGTTGCGCGGCGCGCTGAGCCTCGGCGCGTTGACGCTGCTGACCGGCTGCGACGTGACCGAAGACGATTCGGTGCAGAAAGTCCTGCGCACGGTCTCGGCGTGGAACGACGGCGTTCAAGAAGCGATCTTCCGGCCTAATCATCTGGCGCCGACTTTCTCGCCGTCGCAGGTGGTCAAGCCGCCGCGCTTCAACGCCTATTACGATATCGAGGACGTTAAAGCCCGTCGACGGCGCGACCTGGACGCTGGAACTGGCCGGCCTCATCAAAGACAAACGGCCGTGGACGGCGCAGCAGATTTATCAATTGCCCGAACAGGAAATCATCATCCGCCACGTTTGCGTCGAGGGCTGGGATTATATCGGCCAGTGGTCCGGGCCCAATCTGCGCCAATTCTTCGAGCGCGTCGGCGCCGACCTCACCGCCAAATACGTCTATTTCATCTGCGCCGACGATTACACCGAGAGCATCGACATGGCGACGGCGCTGCATCCGCAGACCATCCTCGCCACCAAATACGCCGGCGACGTGCTCGCCGACCCGTTCGGCTTTCCGCTGCGGCTGCGCACCTCGACCAAGCTCGGCTACAAGAACGCCAAGTGGATCAAGGCCATCGAAGTCACCAACGATTTCCGCGAAACGTTCTGGAGCAAGCAGGGATTTAATTGGTTCGCGGGGATTTAGTGCGCGGCCGGCGCAGCCGGCACCTTCACGATAAATCCGCCACCGGCCGTCGCGCGATTCCGCCAGCCGATAATCGGGACTGGCGGCGAATGGATCGCTCTTCCAGGCGCCATCCTGCGGCACCACCACAACGACATCGCAGCCATATTGCTTGGCCATATCGTCGACGTCGCCCGGCTCGGCCTTGCCGTCGAACACCCGAATGAATTGCGCATTGATCGCCTCGCGGCGATCCGCCGGCAGGCTAGCGAAGGCGAGCGCCAATTCGCGGCCGGCAAAGCACGAACTGCGATCGGCCAAGCAGCGCCCAGCTCGCATTCACCGGCCACGGCGTCAGGTCTTGCAAGTAGAGCGGGTTGTTGGCGACCCGCGCGGTAGGCGGCGCGTAGCGGCGCACCGCGGCCCATAATTCCGGCGACTGCGCGAAGACGCGATCGTCGGTCGCGCCGTGTCCGATGATATTGGAGCGGATCATGCGCGCGGTGTCGGGCAGGCTGAGCAGAAGTCCGGCCGAGCGCCGCCGCCGCGATCGCCGAGCGAAATCCGAGCCAGCATCATGCCCGCCGCCGCGGCCGCGATCAGAACCATGGCGGCCGGGAGCACGGCGCGCAGGCCGAGATCGTTATTGTCGCCGAGCGTGCCGACGAGGAGCCAGGAGATCGCAAGACCGGCGCCGGCCAGCGCCGTGAGGACGGCCACGGCGGTTTTTTCCGGTGCAGGGGGAGCGCCGCGCCATGCCAGAAGCGCAATCGCGCCCGGCGACGAAGGTCGCGGGAAACTCGATCGGCAGCAGAACGAGCCAAAAGGCCGGGACATCGAGCACGCGGCGCAGCGGCGGCGAAAACATGTCGCCGAGAACCTCGCGGCATGAAACCCAATCGGAATGCCGCCGCCGCGCGCCGCTACGGTTGCCAATTGATCGTGGATGAACGGCGCCGCGAGACCGACCGTCAACACCGCGGCCGCGGCCAGACCGGCGCCGAAGCGCATCCGCCGGCCGGGCTCGACTGCAGCGAACAGAAGCGGCGCCGCCGCGAGCGCCGCAACCGCGAAGGTCACGCCGCCCACATAAGATGAGCTTTCGAACCCGGCGGTCACAATCACAACGAGCGATAAAAGCCGCAGCGCGCTCTGCCGCTCGGCATAGTGGACGAGCACCATCATCGCCGCGACCGCGCACGACGCCGACATCAGATGTTGCGGCACCCAGGCGGCCTGAAACAGCCAGCCGGCAAAGCCATTGGCTTGCTGCAGCAACGGTTCGAGATCGCGGCTGCCGAACAACAAACTGAATGTCGCGCGCAACGATGCGGCGGCCGCAAGAACGACGACCAGGAACGCCGCGGCGGAGCGTTTGCTGAGCCAGACCGCAATGCCCATCATCAGCGCGATCGAGGCGAAAGCGGTGAACCAGGTCAGCGCGATATCGGCTTCCCAGCCGGTAAGCGTGCAGCGCAAGCGCCAGCTCCGCAGCGCTGAAGTGCCAGAGATAATAATAAGCAAGCCGGCCGGCCGCCCCGAACACCGGATTCACCGGCGGCAAGCCTTGGCGCGCCATGGCGTCGATGATGGCGATTTTGGAATGATCGAAAATCGGGTCCGCCAAGCGCACGGCACCGCCCGAGATCTTAGGGATGATCGCGCTCGCCGGCACCAGCGCAAGAATGGCGGCAGCGGCGGAGGCGGCCGGCGGAGTGCCGGGACTAGGTGCCGCCCCGGCCGGCGCCCGGCGCATCGCGAGTGAAAGCCCCGGCAACGATCATCCCGAGCGCGGCGAGGCCTATGACAGCGGCTTGAGAAAAGCCGATCAGCGTCAGGATCGGCAGCGATGCGGCGCTGAATGCAGCCCAGCCGACGACGGGCGCCGCGCCGACAGCGACGCACGCGGGGCAACACCTCGCGCGCAAGCGCATAGCCCAGCACCGTCCAGAACGCGGTTGCCGCCAAGGCGCACAGAACAGCATTCAGCGGCGATGCCATGGGACGGCCTTGTCGGGGTCTACTGCCGAACGTCGAAGACTATCAGATAGCCGTGCGCTCAGGAGACGGGGGAGACCGAACGCCAGCGCCTGGGTGTTGTCGAGGTCGCACGAACGAGGCGAGCGAATCGGCCGCTGAAGCGATCGCCGACCAGCGGGCTCAGCGGTCGCGGCCCGATCCGCCTTCGCATTTGTCGTAGACGCTCGCCCAATGCTCGACTGCCTGCCGCGCATCGCGCACCGCCTCGGCGAAGGCGTCTTCCTTCTTGTAGTAGTGACGCCATTGGCCGCTGTCGTACATTTCGACAAGGTGCGACAAGGCCCGACGGGCACTGAACAATTGCAGCTCGGCATTGCTGCGCAGGGCGTCAACCGTGAAGGCTTTGGTCATGGACGGTCAGTCTGGTGCAAATGCGTAAAAATTGGATCAAAACCGGCATTCCGGCGCGGCAGACGGTAGTTGTGCTCACGGCAGGTTCGGCGCCAAATTACTAACGGAAGGTAAATTAGGTCGTGGATCGCCCACGGACGAAGCAAAGCCGCTGCCGCGCTCCCGACCCGACACACCAGGGTTCCTTACTCGGAGGAGGCCGGCATGCTCATTTATGGCCCGCAAAGAACGCTTATCCATCATGGGCTATTCATCGGCATCGTGAGCGCCGCTGTGCTCGGCCGCGTCGGCGCGGCCCATAGCGGTCCCTGCACCGCACAAATCGCCCGGATCGAGCGGCAAATCAGCGTCATTCCGCCCGGTCCCGAAAGCGGCCCGCTCGCGCCCGCAATCGGTCGGCGCCCAACTCCATCACCAGCCGACGCCCGGCGCGGTCGAGCACGCCGAGCGAATTGCCAACAAGGATGCGGATGCGGCGCTGGAACGCGCTCGCAAGGCTGACGCCGCCAACGACCGCAGCTGTTATGCCAGGCGGCCCTCACCGAGGCGCGGCGCCTTTACGGCATCGAAGTGATGCGGCGGTGCCCCGTCAATACGCCTCTTCGGCATAGATCGGATCGACCGAGCCGCCCCACGGCGCCGTGAAATTTTTCCAGCAATTCCTGCGCCGGCGTCGTGCCGCGGGCGACGCGATCGTCCAGCACATCGAGATAGTGCGTCTCGTCCTGGCCGCCGGCATCGAGACGTTTGCGGCGCGTCGAGGCCGGCGCGCGCCAGCTTGAGGAATTCGGTCGGCGATCTCGAACACGGTGCGGCCTGCGATCGTGGCGGCAAGGCCGTGTTTCGGCACCTCGTCGCGCAGCTTCTGCCGCTCCTCGGCGGTCCAGTGCTTGACCAGATCCCACGCCGCATCGAGCGAAACATCGTCATAGAGCACGCCGACCCAAAGCGCCGGCAGCGCCAGCAGATTCGGCAGCGAACCGGAATCGGCGCCGCGCATTTCCAGATAGCGCTTGAGCCGCACCTCCGGAAAGATCGTGCGAGATGTGGTTCGCCCAATCGGAAATCGTGGCCCGTGCGCCCGGCATGGCCGGCAGCTTGCCCGCCAAGCAGATCGCGAAACGATTGCCCCGACGCATCGACATAGTCGTCGCCGTGCTTGACGAAATACATCGGCACATCGAGCGCATAGTCGACCCAGCGCTCGAAACCCATGCCCGGCTCGAACACCCAGGGCAGCATGCCGGCGCGCGCATTGTCGGTGTCGCGCCAGATTTCCGAACGGAACGACAGAAAGCCGTTCGGCTTGCCTTCGGTGAACGGCGAATTGGCGAACAGCGCCGTCGCCACCGGCTGCAGCGCGATCGACACGCGCAGCTTCTTGACCATGTCGGCTTCGGAGGAGAAGTCGAGATTGGTCTGCACCGTGCAGGTGCGATACATCATGTCGAGGCCGAGCGTGCCGACCTTCGGCATGTAGGCGGTCATGATCTTGTAGCGGCCTTTCGGCATTTTCGGCATTTCGGCGCGCGTCCAGCTCGGCGTCATGCCGATGCCGAGAAAGCCGATGCGCAACGGCTGCGCCACTTCGCGCACTTGCGCCAGATGCGCCATCAGCTCGCTCGAGGTCTGGTGCACGGTTCGCACCTGCGCGCCGGACAGTTCGAACTGGCCGCCCGGCTCGAGCGAGATCGCGCCGCCGCCGGTGACGTCGAACAGGCCGATGAGATTCGGCCCCTCCATGATCGGCTCCCAGCCGAGCAAATGCTGCATGCCTTCGAGCAGCGGCGCGGATGCCGCGCTGGCCCTCGTAGGGCACCGGGTGATGGCCATCGAGCGTGAAGACGAATTTCTCGTGCTCGGTGCCGATACGGAATTGCGATTTCGGCTTTGACGCCCTGGGCAAGCCAAGCCACGAGATCGTCGCGCCGCTCGATCGGCGTCAGGTCGACTTGATCACGCGCCATTGCAGGGTCCCGGGAAAAATCGGCCGCGACCTTATACGCGGCGCACACGTGAGAGCAATGCGTGCGGGATGACGGCTCCGCAATGGCCCGTTACGCGACAGCCTTGCGCTTCTCGGGCGCAAAGCGGCCGTAAAACGTCTCGCCCTTTTTCGCCATATCGAGCAAGCAGCTTGGACGGCTTGAAGCGGTCGCCATAGATCTTGGCCAATCCATTGCACAGCTCGACAAAGGCCTTGGTGCCCATGCCGTCGATATAGGAGATGGTGCCGCCGGTGAAAGGCGCAAAGCCGAAGCCGAGGATCGAGCCGACATCGGCCTCGCGCACGTCGGTGACGACGCCCTCCTCGATGCAGCGCGCCGATTCCAGCGCCTGGATCGCCAGCAGCCGCTGCTTGAGAGCCGCGATATCGATCGTGTCGGGATCGAGGTGCTTCGGCTGCAAGTCGCGCAAGCCCGGCCACAATCGCTTCGGCGCGTTCTGCGGATAATCGTAGAAGCCCTTGCCGTTCTTGCGGCCGAGGCGGCCGCGCTTTTCCACCATCTCTTCGAGCAGCGCCTTCTGCTTGCGGTCGATCATCTTGCGGGCCGAGATCGGCCTCGGTCGCTTTGAGGATTTTCCAGGCGAGATCGACGGCGACTTCGTCGTTAAGCGCCAGCGGGCCGACCGGCATGCCGGCCATGCGGGCGACATTCTCGATCATCGCCGCCGGCACGCCTTCGGTCAGCATCAGATGGCCTTCGCGGAGATAGGTGCCGACCACCCGCGAGGTATAGAAGCCGCGCGAATCGTTGACGACGATCGGAGTCTTGCGGATCGCGCGCACAAAATCGAGCGCCAGCGCCAGCGCCGCGTCGCCGGTTTCCTTGCCCATGATGATCTCGACCAGCATCATGCGCTCGACCGGCGAGAAGAAATGGATGCCGATGAAGCGGCGCTGGTCCTTGAAGGCTGCGGCAAGCGAAGTGATCGGCAGCGTCGAGGTGTTGGAGCCGAAGATCGCGCTGTCGCCGATCACGTTCTGCGTCCGCGAAATCACTTCTTCCTTGACTTTGCGATCCTCGAACACCGCTTCGATGACAAGATCGCAATCCTTCAGCGCGACAAAATCGGCGGTCGGCTTGATGCGCGCCAGCACGGCGTCGCGGTCGGCGGTGGTGGCGCGGCCGCGATTGACCTGATCGGTCATCAGCTTTTGCGAATGCGCTTTGCCCTTCTCGGCGGTCTCCGGATCGCGATCGATCAGCACGACCTCGATCCCGGCGAGCGCGCTGACATAGGCGATGCCGGCGCCCATGAAGCCGGCGCCGAGCACGCCGATTTTCTTCAGCGGCTTTGCCGGCACATTGGCCGGCCGCCGCGCGCCTTTGTTGAGGTCCTGCATCGAGACGAACAGCGAGCGGATCATCGCGGCGGCTTCGCGGCGAGCGCAGAATCTTGGCGAACCAGCGCGACTCGACGCGCAGCGCCTGATCCATCGGCAGTTGCAAGCCCTCATAGACGACCTGCATGATGGCGCGCGCGGCCGGATAATTGTCGTAGGTCTCGCGCCGGTAGATGGCGTTCGCCGGCGCGAATACCATGCATGCCGGCTTTCGAATAGACCGGACCGCCCGGCAGCTTGAAGCCGTCGACGTCCCACGGCGCTTTCGCGGTCGCGCCGGTCTTGATCCAGTCCTTCGCCGCCTTGATCAGGTCGCCGGGCGGCACCACGGCGTCGATAAGCTTCATCGCCTTGGCGCGGCCGAGCTGGAGCTGGTCGCCCTTGAGCAGAAATTGCAGCGCGTCGGCCGGCGGCACCATGCGCGCGACGCGCTGCGTGCCGCCGGCGCCGGGAAACAGGCCGACCTTGATCTCGGGCAGGCCGAGCCGCGTGCGCGGATTGTCGGCGGCAATGCGGTGATGGCAGGCGAGCGTCAGTTCGAAGCCGCCGCCGACCGCGGTGCCGTTGATCGCCGCGACCCACGGCTTGCCGCAGGTCTCGATGCGGCGGCAGAGCAGCGACCATTTGCGGCTTTCCTCGAACAGACGCGTGTTCGCCGCTTCCTCGCCTTGCGAAGCAACCATCTCGGCGAAGCTGCGGCTCAGCGCTCTCCAGCACGCTCAGATCGGCGCCGGCGCAGAACGTATCCTTGCCCGAGGTGATGACCGCGCCCTTGACCGCCGCATCGGTGGCCAACTCTTCGACGATCGCCGACAGTTCCTCGGTCACCGCCGCGTCGATGACATTCATGGTGCGGCCGGGCGAATTCCAGGTAACGAGCGCGATGCCGTCGCCGTCGATATCGAGGGTGAAATTGGTGTAGCTCATTCGCCCCGCCCTCACTCATAGGGATCGCCGTTCTTGTGGGTGTAGCGCGCGCCTTTGTCGTCACGGATGACCATCAGATCGACGTCCGGATAGTCGACGCGCTCGTGCTTCGAGCGCGTGCCGATTTCGAGATAGACCGCGTCGCGATCGGACTTGTTGACGAGATGATGGCCGTTGCCGCTGTTGGCCTTGAAGCCCGCGGCATCGCCCGGCCTTCAGCACGGTCTCGCCCTCGTCTTCGACCAGCACGACTTCGCCTTCGAGCATATAGATCAGCTCGTCTTCCTTCTCGTGCCAGTGCCGCAGCGCCGACGCCGCGCCAGGCTTGAGCGTCGTCAGATTGACGCCGAACTGGTCGAGACCCGCCGCATTGCCGAGCCGCTTGCGCTCGCGGCCGACGACGACGCGATCGAACGGCGCCGGATAATTGGTGCGCGTGTCGGTCGGCAGCTTGCCGATATCGATCTTCGGCATCGCCTCACACCCGCTCGATGATCGTCGCGGTGCCCATGCCGGCGCCGATGCAGAGCGTGACCAGCCCCGTGGAAAGATTGCGCCGCTCGAGTTCGTCGAGCAGCGTGCCGAGAATCATGGCGCCGGTGGCGCCGAGCGGATGGCCGAGCGCGATGGCGCCGCCGTTGACGTTGACCTTGGCGGGGTCGAGATCGAACGCCTGCAGAAAGCGCAACACCACCGAAGCGAAAGCCTCGTTGACCTCGAACAGGTCGATGTCGGAAAGCTTCATGCCGGCGTTCTTCAGCACCTTCTTGGTGACGTCGATCGGTCCGGTCAGCATCAGCGCCGGATCGGAGCCGATATTGGCGAAGGCGCGCACACGTGCCCGCGGCTTCAGCCCGGTCTTCTCGCCGGCCTCCCTGTTGCCGAGCAGAACCGCGGCGGCGCCGTCGACGATGCCGGACGAATTGCCGGCGTGGTGGACATGATTGACGAATTCGACTTCCGGATGGGCCTGGATGGCGACCGCATCGAAACCGCCGAGTTCGCCCATCTGCACGAATGAGGGCTGCAGCGCGGCGAGCGACTGCATGGTCGTGCCCGGCCGCATGTGCTCGTCCTTGGCCAGGATGGTCAGGCCGTTGACGTCCTTGACCGGCATCACCGAGCGGTCGAAGCGGCCGTCGTCCCAGGCCGCCGCGGCGCGCTTCTGGCTTTCGACCGCATAGGCGTCGACGTCGTCGCGCGAAAATCCGTATTTGGTGGCGATCAGGTCGGCGGAAATTCCCTGCGGCAGGAAGTAATGCGCGACCGCGATCGACGGATCGACCGCCCAGGCGCCGCCGGCCGAACCGATGCCGACGCGGCTCATGGATTCGACGCCGCCGCCGATCGCCATGTCCTGCTGGCCGGACATGATCTGCGCCGAGGCGAAATTCACCGCATCGAGGCCGGAAGCGCAGAAGCGATTGATCTGCACGCCGGCAACGCTGTCGCCGATAGCCCGCGACCAGCGCCGCGGTGCGCGCGATATCGGCCGCGGCCTCGCCGACCGGATCGACCACGCCCATCACCACGTCATCGACCAGGGCGGTGTCGAGATCATTGCGGCTCTTGATGGCGCCGAGCGCCTGGCTCGCCAGATTGAGCGCGGTGACTTCATGCAGCGCGCCATCGACTTTGCCGCGGCCGCGCGGCGTGCGCACGTGATCGTAGATGAAGGCGTCGGGCATAAAGTCCACTCCCTCCTATTCCCGCGAGCGCGGAAATCCAAAAAACGCAGGCCGCAAGCGATGTCATTCGCCGAGTTTATATCTCCCCGCTCCCGCGGGATGACGTCGATATAATCATCCATCCCAATAGCTAGAATGCCTCGGCGGGTAATTCCATGGTGCTCGTGGCGCCGGCTTTGATGCGGGCGAGATGCGTGGCGGTGGCCGGCAGCATGCGTTCCATGAAGAAGCGGCCGGTTACCAGCCGCTGCGTCATCCGCTCCGTCCCATTGTTCCCCGCCGCAGCCTTCGGCTTCGCCGCTTCCGCGATCAGGCACCACATATAGCCGAGCGCGACCAGGCCGAAGAGCTGCATATAATCGGTGGCGCCGGCGCCGGCCTGATCGGGATTGCCGAGCGCGTTCTGCACGAACCACATGGTGGCCTGCTGCAATTCGCCGAGCGCCTGACCGAGCGGCTTCACATAGGGCGCCATATCCTTGTCCGCGCCGCGCTCTTTGATGTAGGCCGAGACCTCGGCGAAGAAGGCCTGCAGCGCACGGCCGCCGTCGCGCGGCAATTTGCGGCCGACGAGGTCGAGCGCCTGAATGCCGTTGGCGCCTTCGTAGATCATCGCGATACGCGCATCGCGCACGAACTGTTCCATGCCGTGCTCGGCGATATAGCCGTGGCCGCCGAACACCTGCTGCGCCGCGACCGTATTGGCAAAACCCTGGTCGGTGAGCACGCCTTTGATGACCGGCGTCATCAGGCCCATGTGATCTTCGGCGGCCTGCCGCTCTTTGGCATCTTCCGAGCGGTGCGCGACGTCGCTTTTGAGCGCGGTCCAGATCACGAGCGCGCGCGCCGCTTCGTTGAAGGCGCGGATGGTGAGCAGCATGCGGCGCACGTCGGGATGCACGATGATCGGGTCGGCCGGCTGCTGCGGAAATTTAGCCCCGCTCAAAGCCCGTCCGGCGAGGCGCTCTTTGGCGTAAAGGGCGGCGTTCTGATAGGCGACTTCGGAAAGCGCCAGCCCCTGCACGCCGACGCCAAGCCGGGCTTCGTTCATCATCGTGAACATCGCCTGCAGGCCGCGATTGGCCTCGCCCATCAGCCAGCCGGTGGCGCCGTCGTAATTCATCACACACGTCGCGTTGCCGTGGATGCCCATCTTCTCTTCGATCGAGCCGCAACTGACCGCGTTGCGTGCGCCGAGCGCGCCGCCCGCGCCGGGCAGAAATTTCGGCACGATGAAGAGCGAAATTCCCTTGGTGCCTTCGGGGGCGCCCTCGATGCGGGCAAGAACCAGATGGACGATGTTATCGGTCAGATCGTGCTCGCCGGCCGAGATGAAAATCTTGGTGCCGGTGATCTTGTAGCTGCCGTCGGGTTGCGGCGCGGCGCGCGTCCGCACCAGGCCAAGGTCCGTACCGCATTGCGGCTCGGTCAGGTTCATGGTTGCCGGCCCATTCACCGGAGACGAGTTTTGGCAGGTACAGCGCTTTTTGCTCGGGCGAGGCGTGCGAGATCAGCGCCGCGATCGCCCCCTGGGTAAGGCCGGTATACATGGCAAACGCCATATTGGCCGAGCACATGAATTCGCCGACCGCCTGCGCCAGCACTACCGGAAGACCCTGGCCGCCGAACTCGGCGGGCGCGGCGACCCCGGTCCAACCCCCGGCCGTCAGCTCCTTGTAGGCGGCCTTGAATCCGGAAGGCGTGGTCACCGAGCCGTCGGCATTGCGACGGCAGCCCTCTTTGTCGCCAACGCGGTTGAGCGGCGTCAGCACGCCCTCGCAGAATTTCGCGGCTTCGGCGAGCACGGCCTCGATGATGTCGGGGGTAGCTTCGGCGAATCCCGGCAGATTGTTGAAGCGCTCGACATGGAACACGTCGCCCAACAGGAACTGTACGTCGTCGACGGGAGCCTTGTAGCCCGGCATGTTCGCTCTCCGCACTCTGTCCGGCTTCTGAAGGCCGGATCGAACGCCATTAGCCTAGCCGATTCACGACGGCGCCACGATGACGATTTAGGCGCCCCGCCCGGGCACCGAAACGTTGACGAAGATTAAGAGATTTACCAGTTCGGCCCGCGCCTTAACCAGTTGTTTACTCTAATCCGGAAAAGTCGGCGTCGAGGACAGATGACCGCGCCCTCCCCTTCGTCTGTTAACGGGCCAAGCTCTGTTAGCGAGTCAAGGCTCAAGACAGGGCCATCCCTCGTCCCTCGATGTGGTTGGGCGCGCAATGAAATCCGGTGGTCCGTGGAATCTCAGAGGCCTCCGTCCCGAAACCCGCGAAGCCGCCCGTGATGCCGCGCGCCGGTCCGGCATGTCGGTAGGCGAATGGCTCAATAGCGTCATCCAGCCGGGCGACGCCGATTACGGCGACGAGATGCGGTTCGCTGATTACGACGACGAGGACGACGACGGCTGGCGCGACGGCGCGCGCCGCGGATCGCGTCGTGAACCCCATGACGATTACCGGCAGGCCCCGCGTTCGGAATTTCGCGGGCCGCGCCGCCGCCGCGCCAGAACGCGACAGAGAGCGGGAACGCGACTATGGGCGCGAGCTTCCGGTCGACCACAGCGCCACGCTCGCCCGCGAGGAATTCGGCGAAGTCAATGCCCGGCTCGATCGGCTGACCCAACAACTCGACCGCCTGGCGCGCAGCAGCATGCAGCGGCTGACCGGCGCGCCGCCGCCGCCGCCGCGGAGCCGAGCGGCGCCGTTGCCGCAGTCGCAACCTCTGCCGCGTCAGGCCCCGCGGCCGCCGGTCCGCGGCAATGGCGGGTTGGTCGATGACGCCATCGCTGAGATCGCCGAGCGCCAGCGCGCCCTCTATGGCGAGCCGGTGGCGCTCGCGCCGCCGCCGGAGGAGCCTTCGCCCCCGCTCTCGCCGCCGGTGCTTACGCCCGCCGCGCCGCAGCGATCCGAGCCCGCAGTCGATATCGCCAGCCTTAAAGATCAACTGCGCGACATGACGGCGCGAATCGAATCGCTGCGGCCGACCAACGATCTCGGCCGGGCCATCGCCGCCATCCACAAAGACCTCGACGAAATCCGCCGCCAGCTCACCGAAGCGCAGCCGCGCCATGTCGTGCAATCGCTCGAGAACGAAGCCCAGGCGCTCGCCCAGCGCATCGATTATTCGCGCGACGCCGGTGTTGATCCGGCGGCGGTCGCCGGCATCGAACGCGGGCTCGCCGAGGTCCGCGACGCGCTGCACGGCCTGACGCCCGCCGAGAGCCTGGCCGGGTTCGACGACACCGTGCGGTCGCTGGCGCAGAAGGTCGACATGATCATCGCCCGGGAAGACCCGGCGGCGCTCGAGCAGTTGGAGACGGCGATCGGCGCACTCCGCGGGATCGTGTCCCATGTCGCCTCCAACGACACGCTGAACCGAGTAGCCGAGGATATTCGTTCGCTCGGCGCCAAGGTCGACGAACTCGCCAATAGCGCGGTCAGCGGGCACGCGATGTCGATGCTGGAAAACCGTATCGAGACGCTCACGCAGGCGCTCGGCGCTTCGGCCGAGGCCGGCCACGCGGTGCCGCACGAGCTTGAAAAATTGCTCTCCGGGCTGATCGAAAAGCTCGAATGGGTTCAGCTCACGCATACGGATCACGCGGCGCTGGGCAATCTCGAGGATCGCATCGCCCAATTGATGAAGCGGCTCGACGCCTCCGACGCCAAGCTCGGCAATCTCGAAGCCATCGAGCGCGGGCTCGCGGATCTGTTGGTGCATCTCGATCAAGTCCCGCGGCGGCGGAGCCGCCGAAATCAAACGCAGCGACCGCCGCACCAAGAACTCACTCGAAGATTCGCTCGAAGCGGTGCACGGCACCGTGGAGCAGGTCGTCGATCGCCTGGCCATGATCGAAAGCGGCATCCACGACCCGGCGCGGCCGGCTGCGGGAAACGCCGTCGCCCCGCCGGCGGTCGCGGAAAACGCGCCGCCGCCTGTCGTAGCCGAACCGGCAAAACCCGCCGCGCCGGCGCCGTTCGCTCCGGTCGCGAGTTCCGCGCCATCGCCGGAGCAAATCGCCGAGGCCGCAGCGCGCCGCGCCGCGCCGCCGCGAAAGCCGATCGACCCCAATTTGCCGCCCGATCATCCGCTCGAGCCCGGCTTCACGGCCGGCTCGCGCGCCGCGCCGTCGGCGGCCGACCGTATCGCTGCGTCCGAAGCAGCCGCCGGCTACGGCAAGCCGCCGGTGCTTACCGAGCCCGGCGAAAAACCGAATTTCATCGCCGCCGCCCGTCGCGCCGCACAAGCTGCCGCCGCAGGCGCGCCGGAGCGTCAGCAGCGCGCCGAGATCGAAGGCCTGCCCGCGGAAAAGTCGTCACGGCGCCTGCGCAAACTTTTGGTCGCCGGCGGCGCCATACTCGTGCTGTTCGGCTTTGTGCACGTGGCTTTGCACATGTTCCAAGATCCCGGCACGGCCACGGCGCCGCCGCCGCTGGAAAAATCAGCGCCACCCGCGGTGCTGCCCTCCGATCCCGCCAATTCGCAGCCGCCGCCGTCCGGCCCCCTGGTGCTCCCGGTCCCGGGCGGGGCTTCCGACGCCGCACCGAGCGCATCACCGAGCGCGCCGCTGAGCATCGCGCCGGAGGCTGTTCCGAACCAACAGTCGGTCATGGCGCCACCTCAGGCGCCCGCCATTTCTCCGGCGCCCGCGCCGACGCCCGTGCCCGCGGCGCCGGTGGCGCCGGCCCGGCAATCCTCCCTGCAAACGTCTGCAGACATCACCGGCTCGATACCGCGCCGCTCGCCGGCACCGCCGCCGGCCGTCATTGCGCCGGCTCAGGCACCTTCGGACGCCGTGGCGATCGAGAAGCTGCCGGTCGCCATCGGCGGACCGTCGCTGCGCGCGGCAGCGCTCGCGGGCGATGCCGCGGCCGAGTTCGAAGTCGCGACGCGCTTCGCCGAAGGCCACGGCGTGCCGCCAAGCAATGAGGAGGCCGCGCGCTGGCTCGAACGCGCCGCCAAGCAGGGACTGGCCCCGGCGCAATTCCGCCTCGGCGGGTTTTATGAAAAAGGCGTCGGCGTAAAGAAGGACCTCGCGCGTGGCGCGCGACCTCTATCGGGCCGCGGCCGACAAAGGCAACGGCAAAGCCATGCACAATCTCGCGGTGCTCTACGCCGAAGGCATCAACGGCCCGGCCGATTACCGCAGCGCCGCGCATTGGTTCCGCAAGGCCGCCGAACACGGCATCACCGACAGCCAGTACAATCTCGCCATCCTCTATGCCCGCGGCATCGGCGTGGAGCAGAATTACGCGGAAGCCTACAAATGGTTCCTGCTCGGCGCCAACGCCGGCGATAGCGAAGCGGCCAAGAAGCGCGACGAAGTCGCCTCCCATCTCGACGCACAATCGCTCGCCGCGGCCCAAGCCGATGCACAGAAATGGACCGCCGAGCCGCAACCCGACGACGCGATCAACGTCAAAACGCCGCCCGGGGGCTGGGATCCGCAGCCTTTGGCAAAGTCGAAGGTGCGCGTCATCGGCGCCAAGCCAGCAGCGCCGGAAGCCAAGCTCAACTGAAGATCAATCGGCGAGACAGCGCGCGGCCGGAACGGCATAGAGCCGCGCCGCGCCGAGCATATGGGCGGTGAACGACAGCGCACCGAATATCGACACGATGGCGCGGTCGCGCACATTCAGGCCGCCCGCATAGGCGCCGAAGGCCGGCATGACGAGGCGCTTGCCGTCGCAGGCAAAACAGCGCCGGCTCACCGCGCGGCCGTGCCGCGCCACCCGCGCCTGCGGATGCAGATGCCCGGCAATTTCGCCATCGCTTGGTTTTTGCGCCGGCTCGTGGCGGAAGTTCAGCGCGCCGAACACCAACGCCTTGGCAAAACGGCCGCCGATATTCTCGGCCGGAACGGGATCGTGATTGCCGGCGATCCAGACCCAGTCGCGCCCGCGCTGCAAAGCCGTGAGCGCCCCGCGGCTGATATCGCTCATGCGCGATGGACCGCCGCCGTCGTGGAAACTGTCGCCCAGCGCGATGACGAGACGCGGCCCATAGCGTTCGATAAGGCGCCCCAGCCGTGCCAGCGTCGCCGCCGTATCGTAAGGCGGCAGCAGCACGCCGCGCGCCGCAAAGGCCGAGCCTTTTTCCAGATGCAGATCGGCGACGACGAGGAGCCTCTCGTCCGGCCAGAAAAGCGCGCCGGCCGGATCGGCGATCAACGTGACGCCGGCGAGCATTATCTCCGCCGCAGCGGCTCGCCGCTCTCCTCCCCCTTGTGGGGAGGGGATGGAGGTGGGGGTCGTGAGGATGAGCGCAGTCGCCGAGGCCAGGGCGTTACCTCCCGACCCCCCTCCCCACCCCTCCCCCACAACGGGGGAGGGAGGAGCAAGCGTTGCGCGCGTCGCACGTCCCCTCACTGCATCGCCTCTTTCACCAATTCGGCCTCGGTTTCGGCGAGCAGCGCGTCACCGGCTTCGCCGTAGACCGCCTCGCGGCCGATTTCCAGCATCACCGGAACCGCGAGCGGCGAAACATGATCGAGCGCTTTATGGACGATTCGGCCCTTGATGCGCGAGAGCATTTCGCCGAGCCGGCGCACGTCGAGGAGGCCCGTCGCCGCATCGGCCCGCGCCGCGCGCAGCAGGACATGGTCAGGCTGGTGGCTGCGCAGCACGTCGTAGACGAGATCGGTCGAGATCGTCACCTGCCGCCGCGACTTCTCCTCGCCGGGAAAGCGCCGGTCGATCAATCCGGCGATGATCGCGCAATTGCGGAAGGTGCGCTTCATCAGCGCCGATTCGGCGAGCCAGGCTTCAAGGTCGTCGCCCAGCATGTCCTCGTCGAACAGCGCGGCGAGCGAGAGCTCACCGCGGGCGAGGTGCAGTGCGACGTCGCCAAGGCCCCAGACCGCGAGCGCATATTCGTTGGCGACAAAGCCGAGCGGCCGCTGCCGCGCGCGTTCGAGGCGGCGCGTCAGCAGCATGCCGAGCGTCTGATGGGCAAGCCGGCCTTCGAACGGATAGCAGACGAGATAATGCTTATTGGCGCGCGGAAAGGTCTCGACCAAGAGTTCGCGCCGGCCGGGCAATTGCGAGCGCCATTGCTGGATTTCGAGCCACTCGCCGACCTGCGTCGGCAAAGCTTTCCAGGCCCGCGGATCGGAGATGATGCCGCGCACGCGGTCGGCGAGATAAGTCGAGAGCGGAAATTTGCCGCCCTCATAGGCCGGCACTTTCGGATCCTCCGCGGTCGTGCGCGATACGTAGACCTCGTCCTCGACGAGCGTTTCGTATTTGAGAATTTCGCCTGAGAACACAAAGGTGTCGCCCGGCACCATGGTCTCGACGAAATATTCCTCGACTTCACCGAGCAGCCTGCCGCCGCGCGGAATCATTTTCGAGGCGCGCGAGCGCACGAGCCGCACTTTCAGCATATCGGCTTCGACGATCGTGCCGACGTTCATGCGGTAGCGCTGCGCCACGCGCGGATTGGCAACACGCCACAGCCCGTCTTTACCCTGGCGGATGCGGGCAAAGCGCTCATAGGCCTTCAGCGCATAGCCGCCGGTGGCGACGAAATCGACCGCCGCGTCGAAATCATCGCGGTTGAGCGTCGCGTAAGGCGAGGCCGTCGTCACCTCGGCGTAAAGGTCGTCGCTCGCAAACGGCGCGCCGCAGGCGCACCCGAGGACATGCTGGGCGAGCACGTCGAGCGCGCCGATCCGCGAAGCGGGCGTGTCCTGTGCATTCACCGCGATGGCGTCGAGCGCGGCACGGCATTCCAGCACTTCGAAGCGATTGGCCGGGATGAGAATGCCCTTCGACGGCTCATCCATGCGGTGATTGGCGCGGCCGATGCGTTGCATCAGCCGCGACGCGCCCTTCGGCGCGCCGACATTGACCACGAGATCGACATCGCCCCAGTCGACGCCGAGATCGAGCGAGGAGGTGCACACCACCGCGCGCAGCCGGCCGTCAGCCATCGCGGCTTCGACCTTGCGCCGCTGCGCCACGTCGAGCGAGCCGTGATGCAGCGCGATCGCGAGATTGTCGTCGTTGATGTGCCAGAGATCCTGGAAGATACCCTCGGCCTGGCTGCGGGTATTGACGAAAACCAGCGTCGTGCGGTGCGCCTTGATCAGCGTGTAGAGCTCGCCGAGCGCATAGCGCGCCGAATGGCCGGCCCAGGGCAGGCGCTCGATGGTTTCGAGCATGGCGACATCGGGCGCGGCGCCTTCTTCGGCGACGATCAGATCGGCCATCAAACCGTTCCCAGCCGCATCGCGCTGCGGCACCATGAAGCGGCGAAGGTCGTCGGGTTCGGCGACGGTCGCGGACAGGCCGACGCTGGTGAGGCCCGGCGCGACGCGAAACAGCCGCGCCAGACCGAGCGACAGCAGATCGCCGCGCTTCGACGTGACGAGCGCATGCAACTCATCGAGAATGACGCGGCGGAGCGAGCCGAACAAAAACGGCGCATCGGCGGAAGCCAGCAGCAGCGCGAGCTGTTCGGGCGTGGTCAAAAGAATGTCGGGCGGATCGCGGCGCTGGCGCTGGCGCTTCGAAGTCGGCGTGTCGCCGGTGCGCGTCTCGATGCGGATCGGCAGCCGCATTTCGGCTACCGGCGCTTCGAGATTGCGCGCGATATCGACCGCGAGCGCCTTCAGCGGCGAAATGTAGAGCGTGTGCAATCCGCCCGCGCGCCGCAGGTCGCGGCCGGTGGAGAATAGCCGCGACCGCGCCGCTCGCTGTTGCCCTTCCCCTTGTGGGGAGGGGATAGGGGTGGGGGTCGGGAGGCGAGGCGCGAGCGTCGACGATTGCGCATGCGACCGCCCTCGCTCACCGCTCAATTCCACCAAGCTCGGCAGAAAACCCGCGAGCGTCTTGCCGCCGCCGGTCGGCGCGATCAGCAGAACCGAGCGGCCGGCCTCCGCCTTGGCCAGGAGTTCGAGCTGATGCGCGCGCGGGCTCCAGCCGCGGCTGGCGAACCACCGCATAAACGGTTCCGGGAGAACGACGTCGCGGTCGATGACGGTCACCGGCCAGAACTAACGGGCTCGGGCATGACGGTCGAGGCCCGCGCCACCACCACGCGGCCGTCGACCGGAACGCCTTTCTCGGTACGGATCGCAGCCTGATCGCAAGGTGAGCAAAGTCAGGCCGGCTGACGCAATCGCGCTCCGCAGATAGGCTTCGCCGTAAGCGTAACGCAGCGTCGGCAGAAGCTTTGCGCCGTCGCCCGAATGGGTCTCGACCGTGAAGGCCAAGAGCCCATCGGGCGGCAGAAGACGCGCCGCAGCGGCGATGATCGGGGCGATATCGTTCACATAGACAAAAACATCGGCGGCAAGAATGAGCTGATAGCGCGCTGCCAGCCGCGGTTTCGTCGCGAGGAACTCCGCAAGATCGGCGCGGACCAGACGGTCGTAGAGATCCTTCGCCTTGGCCTGTTCGATCATCGCCGGCGAGAGATCGACCCCGATCAAACGGTCGGCCAAGGGGCGAAAGGTAACGCCGGCGAGCCCGGTGCCGCAGCCGAGATCGAGTATCGCCGCAAAATGCACGGGCCGGCCGGACCGTCGTTCCGCCGCGTCAATCGCTTCGCGCAACAGCGCCGGACCGCGATAATTGAGGCGTTCGGTCAGCGCTGCGTCGTAGCGCCCGGCATATTGGTCGAACAGCCGCTTCACATAAGTCTGAGTCATGGCGGGAGCGGCCTCGCCCGCGCCGAGCCTCGCCAATTGCAAGCCGGGCGCCGTGGTAATCCTCCGGGTCGGCGTCGCGGGCGTGCTCGAACGCCGCGATCGCGCCTTCGCGTTCGCCGAGCCGGTCGCGGATGGCGCCGAGCGCGAACCAAGCGGTCGCAAAACCCGGCGCCAGTTCCACGGTCTGCTCGAGCACATCGGCGGCGCCCGAGAAGTCGCCGCGCGCGGCGAGATCGAGCGCCCATTTGTAGCGCCGGTCGGCGATCAGATCGCCCGAAGAGACGAATAACGGGCCGGTGTCGGACATTGGCTGCTCGCGCCTCGAAGCTTGAATGACTATCTATCACCCACGATGCGTCCCGAAGATATTTTGGTGCCGACCCCGGCCGGCGTCTGCTGCAAGCCGGGCGGCTTTCATATCGATCCGACGCGGCCGGTCGAGCGGGCGCTGATCACGCACGCGCATTCCGATCACGCACGCGCCGGGCATGGCGCGGTGCTGGCGACGCAGGAGACGCTCGATCTGATGCGGCTGCGGTACGGCGACAATTTCGCCGGTTCGACCCAGGCCGCGCGTTACGGCGAGACCGTCGGTCTCGGCGGCGTCAGGGTCACGTTCCATCCCGCCGGCCATGTGCTCGGCTCGGCGCAAATCGCGGTCGCGGCGAATGGGCTGCGCGTCGTCGCCTCGGGCGACTACAAGAACGTCGCCGACCCGACCTGCGCGCCGTTCGAGCTTATTCCCTGCGACGTCTTCATCACCGAGGCGACCTTCGCGCTGCCGGTGTTCCGGCATGGCGACGCTGACGGCGAGATCGAAAAGCTGTTGCATTCGGTGGCGGTGTTTCCCGAACGCGCGCATCTCGTCGGCGCCTATTCGCTCGGCAAGGCGCAGCGGGTGATCGCGCTCATCCGCAAGGCCGGGTACCAGGCGCCAATCTATCTGCACGGCGCGATGGAAAAGATCACCGACTACTACGTCAGCCGCGGCATCGCACTCGGCGAACTGCGACCGGTGCGCGGCGCGAACAAGACCGAACTTGCCGGCACCATCACGCTCTGCCCGCCATCCGCGCTCACAGACGTCTGGGCGCGGCGCTTTCCCGATCCGGTCACGGCCTTTGCGTCGGGCTGGATGCGGGTGCGGGCGCGAGCCCGCCAGCATGGCGTCCAGCTCCCGCTGGTGATTTCCGATCACGCCGACTGGGACGGCCTCACCGCCACCATCGTGGCGACCGCGGCGAGCGAAATCTGGGTCACCCACGGCCAGGAGGACGCGCTGGTGCATTGGTGCACGACGCGCGGCCTGAAGGCGCGGCCGCTCGATATCGTCGGCTATGGCGACGAGGATGAGGAAGCCGCCCAGGCCGAAAGCGCCGAAGCCTCATGAACCGCTTCGCCGAACTGCTCGATCGGCTCGCTTACGAGCCCGGCCGCAACAACAAGCTGCGGCTGATGACGGATTATTTCCGCAGTACCGCGGACCCCGAGCGCGGCTGGGCGCTCGCGGCGCTTACCGGGGCGCTGAGCTTCCCGCACGCCAAAGCAGGCTTGATCCGTGGCCTGATCGCCGAACGCACCGATCCGGTGCTGTTCGGGCTGTCCTACGATTATGTCGGCGACCTCTCCGAGACCGTCGCGCTGATGTGGCCCTCGCCGCTCGCGCGGCGAACTCCCTCCCCAACAAGCATGCACTCGGGCGCGCGCAAGCGCGGCCCCGGTGAGGGAGGGGAAATATCCCTCACCACGGTCATCGAATCCCTCTCCACCCTCGGCAAGACGCAATTGCCGCAGCAGTTGGCGCGCTGGCTCGATGCGCTCGACGAGACCGGCCGCTGGGCGCTGATCAAGCTTGTGACCGGCGGGCTGCGGGTCGGCGTTTCGGCGCGGCTGGCGAAAGCCGCCGCCGCGGCGCTTGCGGATAAGGACGCGGAGGAGGTCGAGCTGCTCTGGCCCGGCTTGGCGCCGCCTTACCGCGAACTGTTCCAGTGGCTCGAAGGAAAGAGCGAAAAGCCTGTCAGCAAAGATCCGGTGCCGTTTCGGCCGGCGATGCTCGCGCATGCGCTCGACGATGGCGATCTTGCCGGCCTTGAGGCGGGCGATTTCATGGCCGAATGGAAATGGGACGGCATCCGGGTGCAAGCCGTCGCCGCACCCCCGCTCTCGCGGCTCTACTCGCGCACCGGCGAGGACATTTCCAAAAGCTTCCCCGACCTGCTCGACGCGCTGCATTTGCCCGGCGCCATCGACGGCGAGCTTCTGATCATGCGCGATCGCCGGGTGCAGTCGTTCAATGTCCTGCAGCAACGCCTCAACCGCAAATCCGTGACGCCGAAACTGATCGCCGAATTTCCCGCCCATCTGCGCGCTTACGACCTGCTCGCCGACGGCTCGGAGGATTTACGCGCGCTGCCGTTTGCGCAGCGCCGCGAGCGGCTCGAAGCATTTATCGCGCGGCTCAACGACGAACGCGTCGATCTCTCGCCGCTCGTGCGTTTTGCGAACTGGGATGAACTCACCGCCGCGCGCAAAGATCCCGCTGCCGCCGGGGCCGGCGCCGATGCGGCGGCGGTCGAAGGCGTCATGCTCAAGCGCCGCGATGCGCCTTATTTGCCCGGGCGACCGAAGGGTCCGTGGTGGAAATGGAAACGCGATCCATTCGTCATCGACGCCGTCTTGATGTATGCGCAGCGCGGCCACGGCAAACGCTCGTCGTTTTATTCCGATTACACCTTTGGGGTCTGGACGAACGGCGAAGGAGGGGAAGAACTAGTACCCGTTGGGAAAGCCTATTTCGGCTTCACCGACGAGGAACTGTTGCAGATCGATCGATTCGTGCGCAACCACACGACGGAGCGCTTCGGTCCGGTGCGCGAGGTCGTGCATACAGCCGACGAGGGCCTGGTGCTCGAAGTGGCTTTTGAAGGGCTGCAACGTTCGACTCGGCATAAATCGGGCCTCGCGATGCGATTTCCGCGTATCAGCCGGCTGCGCTGGGATAAGCCACCCGGCGAGGCCGATCGGCTGGAGCGGCTGGAGACGATGCTCGTGCATATCGAACAGGGACGGCTGGGGCGCATCGCGTGAACAAAGCAACGTCCAGATCCCAGCCCCCGAAACTCCGACGCGGCCGCATCAGTGACATTGATGCGTTGCTCTTACTGGAGCGGCAAGCCTTCAAAGCTGAGCCCTTGTCGCGGCGCAGTTTGGGCCACTTCCTTATTTCGCCGAGCGCAACGTTCATCGTGGCAGAAGATCGAGGAAAGCTCGCCGGTTACGTCTTGGTGCGTTATTTTTCGCGCCACAAGCTCGCACGCGTCTATTCCATTGCGGTCGACGTGAATTATAGGAGGGTCGGGTTGGGTGCGCGCCTTCTGGCGGCAGCCGACAAGGATGCAAACGATCGCCGTTGCACGGCCATCCGGCTCGAAGTCCGCAAATATGCCAAGCCGGCGATCAGACTATACAAAAGGTCGGGCTATCGTTGTTTCGGGGCATATGCCGACTATTACGAAGACCGCTTTAGCGCGCTGCGTTTCGAAAAGCCCCTCGGCGCGGAACCTCGCGGCCCCAGGCGCGTCACCGCTCAATAAATCCGGCTTCGCGCCACGAGACGCTTTTGGCGGTGGACATTGCGCCCGGCGCTGTCGCCAAGCGTTTTGAATCCGGCTATGACGAATCGCGCCGTGCTCGACTTTGAACGCATGATCGGCCCCGTCCCGCAGAACTGTTTCGCCTTGAAAGGAACCCATCCATGACCGGATGGGTGATCCTGGTCGACCAGCCGCGCGATCTGCCCAACGCCGAGACCCCCCACAAGGTCATCAGCACCAGCGAGTACCTGGCACGGCCGCGGCTGTTCGAGGTCGGGCGGCCCAAGCTCGTCAATCTGGCGCGCTCTTACGCCTATCAGTCCAAGGGCTATTACGCGTCGCTGTTGGCCGAGGCGCGCGGTCACCGCATCGTGCCGACCGTCGAGACCATGTTGGAGCTGCGCGAGCAGAAGCTCTACGAATATGCGCTGCCCGACCTCGAGGAAGAGCTCAACCGCTGCGCCCGGCGCGCCGATTTCCAGGCCGACGGCGAATTCAAGCTGTTGGTTTGTTTCGGCATCGCCCGCGATACGCGTTTCGAGCCGTTCGGCCGCTTGCTGTTCGACACGTTCCGTTGCCCGGCGCTCGAAGTGACCATCGACACCGGCACCGCCCGGCTCTCCATCGACCGCATCCGGCCGCGCACCATCACCCGGCTCGCCAACGGCGAAGCCGCATTTTTCCGCGATGCGCTGCACAGCCACACCAAGCGCGAATGGCGCGATCCGAAGGCGCGCTCGCTCGCCAAATACGATCTCGCCGTGCTCTACGACCCGAACGAGAAAACCGCGCCCACCTCGCAGGCCTCGCTGAAGCACTTGGTCCGCATCGCCGAAAAACTGTCGGTCGACGTCGAGCCGATCACCAAGCGCCAGCTGGCCGGGCTTGCCGAATTCGACGGCTTGTTCATCCGCGAGACCACCTCGATCGACAATCACACCTACCGCTTCGCGCGGCGCGCCTGGCAGGAGGGCATGCCGGTCATCGACGATCCGATTTCGATGATCCGCTGCACCAACAAAGTGTTCCTGATGGAGCTCATGCAGCAGCATCAGGTGCCGACGCCGCCGACCGTGATCATCGCCGAGGATACCGACCTGACCAAAGCCATCGACGAGCTCGGCCTGCCGCTGGTGGTCAAAATCCCGGACGGCTCGTTCTCGCGCGGCGTTCACAAGGTCGGATCGGCGGCCGAGTTTCGCCGCATCTGCGACGAATTGTTCGAGGAAACCGACCTGTTGCTGGCGCAGAAATTCATGCCGACCGATTTCGACTGGCGGGTCGGCGTGCTCGCCGGCGAGCCATTGTTCGTGTGCCAATACCGCATGGCGCGGGGCCATTGGCAGGTGGTGAAATACCGGCCCGACGGCTCCTCGCACGAGGGCGGCTTTCGCGCCTTCGGTCTCGATCAGGCGCCGCGCGAGGTCGATCGATATCGCGGTGCGCGCGGCGCGGCCGATCGGCGACGGACTTTACGGCGTCGATCTCAAAGAGACCGACCATGGCATCGTCGTCATGGAGGTCAACGATAACCCCAATCTCGAACACGGCATCGAAGACGCCGTCGGCAAGGACGAGATCTGGATCAGGCTGTTGCGCTGGTTCATCGATCGCTTCGAGCAGTAGCCGTTTCGGCCGGAGCCTTGGTCACCAATTCGAGCGGCCAGCGCGCGCGCGGCGCAAAATCGAGCGGATCGGTCAGGCCGAGCGCGAGCCGCTCGGCGCCCGCCCAGGCGATCATGGCGCCATTGTCGGTACACAGCGCCGGCGGCGGCGCCACCAATTCGACGCCGATTTCGAAGGCAACGCGGTGCAAAATCTTGCGGATCGCCTCGTTGGCGGCGACCCCGCCAGCGCAAACGAGCGCGGTCGGCGGCCCGATGCGCACCCGAAACATGCGCAATCCGTTGCGCAGCCGGTCTTTGACGACATCGACCACGGCCTGCTGAAACGAGGCGCAGAGATCGGCGACGTCCTGGTCGCTGAGCGGCGCGATCTTCTCGGCCTCAAGCCGCAGCGCGGTCTTCAGTCCCGACAGCGAAAAATCGGCGTCGCGCCGTCCGCTCATCGGCCGCGGCAAAGCAAAGCGCTGCGGCATCGCCATTCGCCGCTTCGCGTTCGACCAGCGGACCGCCGGGATAACCAAGACCGAGGAGCTTTGCGGTCTTGTCGAACGCTTCGCCGATGGCGTCGTCGACGGTGCCGCCGAATTTCAGATAATCGCCGACCCCGCGGACGCCGAGAATTTGGGTATGGCCGCCCGACGCCAGAAACAAGCAATAGGGGAACGGCACGCCATCGGTGAGCCGCGCCGTCAACGCATGCGCCTCGAGGTGATTGACGGCGATGAGCGGCTTGTCGTGCGCGAGCGCGATCGCCTTCGCAGTCGTCAGCCCGACGATGACGCCGCCGATCAGCCCCGGTCCGGCCGCGGCGGCGACGCCATCGAGGGCGCGGAAGGAAATTTTCGCCTCGGTCATCGCCTTGGCGATGATGTGATCGAGCGCGTCGACATGGGCGCGGGCGGCGATCTCCGGCACCACGCCGCCGAATTCGGCATGTTCGCTGATTTGCGACAGCACCACATTGGACAAGATACGGCCCTGCGCGTCCGCGGTCCGCGTGACCACGGCGGCCGCGGTCTCGTCGCAGGTGGTCTCGATGCCGAGGATGACCATGGGTGTAATATAGGGCTAGCGTTCGCCGCCCGTATGGCCGTCGCGGCGTAGCATTTGAAGGTCCGATGACACAATCCTCGATAAATTCCTCGGTTCTGCGGATCGGCTCGCGCGGCTCGCCGCTGGCGCTGGTGCAAGCGCGCGAAGTGCAAAGCCGCCTCGCGAAAGCCTGTGGGCTTGCCCCCGAAGCGATCGAAATCAACGTCATTCGCACCACCGGCGATGCGATCCAGGACCGGCCGCTGGCGGAAGCCGGCGGCAAGGGCCTGTTCACCAAGGAAATCGAGGAGGCGCTGCTGTCAGGCGCCATCGATCTCGCGGTGCATTCCTCGAAAGACATGCCGACGCTGTTGCCGGCGGGCCTCATCCTCACGGCGTTTCTGCCGCGGGAGGACGCGCGCGACGCCTTTATCGGCCGCACCGCCAAAAGCCTCGCCGAATTGCCGCAGGGAGCGGTCGTCGGGACGGCATCGCTGCGGCGGCAGGCGCTGCTCAAGCATTTGCGCCCGGACCTCACCGTCGCGCCGATGCGCGGCAACGTCGAAACCCGCTTGCGCAAGCTCGCCACAGGCGAGGCCGATGCGACGCTCCTTGCGGTTGCCGGATTGAAGCGGCTCGGCCTCATGGCGGCGGCCACCGAAGTGCTCGACATCGACACGTTTCTGCCCGCGGTCGGCCAAGGCGCGATCGGGCTTGAGACGCGAGCGAACGACGCGCGGACGCGGGCGCTCGTTGCCGCGATCAATGATCCCGATACCGAGACCGCGCTCATCGCCGAGCGTGCCTTCCTCGCCGTGCTTGACGGCTCCTGCCGCACGCCGATTGCCGGACACGCGCGTAGCGACGGCGAGGCGATTTTTTTTCGCGGCATGATCGCGAAGACCGACGGCAGCGAAGCCCTGGAAGTCACCCGCAGGGGACACCGCGGCGATGCGGCGGCACTCGGCGCCGATGCCGGCCGCGAGCTTAAAAGCCGTGCCGGGCAGGGCTTTCTGGCCGGGGATTGATCGTGCGCCTCCTCGCTGACCCGCCCCGCAGCCGACGCCGCGCGCACCGCAGCGGCTTTGCGGGCACGCGGCCACGAGCCAATCCTGGCACCTCTGCTCGATATCGAGATTGTGCCCGATGCCGATCTCGGCGCCGGACCTTGGGCGGCGATCCTGGTGACGAGCGCCAACGCGGTGCGCGCCATCGCGGGTCACAAGCGCCACGGCGAATTGCGCGGCATTGCGGTTTTCACGGTCGGCGGCCGAAGCGCGCAGGCCATGCGCGATGTGGGTTTTGCCAATGTCACCTCGGCGGACGGCAATGTGACCGATCTCGCGAGCCTCGTTGTGGCGCGGATGACGCCGCCGGCGCGGCTCCTTTATCTTGCCGGTGAAGAGCGATCGGGCGATCTCGGGGGCCTGTTGCGCGCGCGCAATTTTGCCGTCGATACGGCGCTGGTCTATCGCGCCGTCATCAATGAGACGCGCCACGCGAGAGCTGCCTTTGCGGCCGGCATCGACGGCGTTTTGCACTTCTCGCGCCGCAGCGCCGAGGCCTACCTTGCGGCGGCGCGCGACACCGGCCTCCTCGACTCCGCGCTCAAAAATCCGATCCATTATTGTCTGTCGGCCCGGGTTGCCGAGCCATTGCGGTCGGCCGGCGCGGCACGGCTGCACATCGCGGCACGAGCCGACGAAGCAGCGCTCCTCGATCTTTGCGGATGAAATCGAGCCAAGTTCACCGAACTACTCGCCATGTTGCCGCTCTCTGCGCCCCGTACTATGCCGTTGTCGGCTGGCCGGTTTTTCTATGATTCGGTAATCGCGCGAGCGGCGCGCTTGCCCCGAGGACAAGATGACGAGCGAGCCTGACAGCAAACCAGGCCGGCGGCCGCCGACCATCGAGCTCAAGGCGACCGAGGTCGAACCCCCCGCACCGGATACCGGCGCGGCTGGGCCGGAGGGTGCGACGCCGAGCGAACCGGCGGCTGAGCCACCGTCGGCCGCTGCGCCGCCAGGAAAACGCTCCCGCGGCCAGTTGAAATTTTATGTCATTGGCGGCGGCGTCAGTGCGCTCGCCGTGGTCGTCGCCGGACTTTGGGCCACTGGCTATCTGCCGACGGGTTCCGCCGTCGCGCCAGCGGAGACGCCCGGCGCAGCCGCGCCAGCCTCGGCGACCGGCGGCGACATCGCGGCGCGCCTCGACAAAATCGAGCGGACCGTTCAGGCGCAGCAGCAGGAACTGCAGCACCAACAATTGCAGCGGCAAGAACCTGCCGCAATCCCGCCCGCGCTCGGCAATCGGCTGGCGGCGGCGGACGCGCAAGCAAAGTCGCTCGCCGATCAACTTGCCGCATTGAACCGCCGCATCGACGATGTCGCCGCGGCAAGCCAAAAGGCGGCCAAGGAGGCCGGTGATGCCGCCGCCGCGGCCGACGCCGCCAAGCAAGCCGCGCAAGAGGCCAAGAGTGACGCCCAAAAGAACGGCCTCCAGCAAAGCGACATCGACCCGCTCGCAAGCCGCCTCACGGCACTCGAAAGCGCCGTAAAAACGTTGTCCGACAATGCCGCACACCCGTCCGCAGCCAGCGCCGACACCGCGGCGCGCCTCACTGTCGCGGCCGAAGCGCTTCGCGCGGCGGTCGAACGCGGCGCACCCTTTCAGGCGGAGCTCGCAGCGGTGCAATCGCTCGGCGCCGACCAAAGCGCCGTCGCACCGCTTGTGCCGTTTGCCGCGAGCGGCGTGCCGAGCGCCGTTTCACTCAGCCGCGAACTCGCAGTCCTAATTCCGGCATTGCAGCAGACCGTCCTCACCACGCCGGGCGAAACGACATTGCTCGGCCGGCTTGAGGCCAATGCGCAAAAACTGGTCCGCGTCACACCGGTCGATGCGCCGGCCGGCACCGATCCGTCGACCTTGATCGGGCGCATCGCGCTCGACGCGGCGCGCGCCGATATCGAAGCGGCGCTGACCGACGTCGCCGCGCTGCCCGACGCCGCCAGGCCGCTCACCGCCGATTGGGTCGCCAAGGCGCAAGCGCGCGATACGGCCGTTGCGGCGAGCCGGCAGATCTCAGCCGACGCGCTCGCGGCTCTTACCAAGCCGGCCTCGCAATGATTCGCGTCGTCCTTTTTCTCATCGCGGTCGGCGCGCTGGCGCTCGGCGTCGCCTGGTTTGCCGACCGGCCGGGCGATGTCGTCATCACCTGGCAGGGCATGCGCATCGAGACCTCGCTGATGGTCTTGGGCGCGGCGCTGCTCGCCGCGATGGTGGTCATTGCCCTTGTCTGGACGTTGCTTCGCGCCATCGTCCGATCGCCTTATCTGCTGGCGAGATTCATGCGCCATCGCCGCGGCGTGCGCGCCTATGAGGCGATTTCGAGTGGCCTCGTCGCCGTCGGCGCCGGCAATGTCGCGGCCGCCCAGCAAGCTTGCCGCCGAAGTGAACCGGATCGCGCCGCACGAGCCGCTGGCGCTGTTGCTGCGCGCGCAAGTGGCGCAGCTTGTCAGGCGACCTCGAAGCCGCCGAGCGTACGTTCCAGACCATGGCGAGCCGCGCCGACACCAAGGCGCTCGGCCTGCACGGGCTCTTCGTCGAGGCGCGCCGCCGCAACGATCTGGTGAAGGCGCGCGCGCGTCGCCGAGGAGGCGGCGCGGACATCGCCGTCGCTCGGCTGGGCCGGACGCGCGGTGCTCGAATTCCGCAGCGCCGCCGGCGATTGGGCGGGCGCACTGCATCACCTCGAGCAGAACATGGCGGCCTTCGCCAAAGACAGCTATCGGCGCCAGCGCGCTATTCTGCTCACCGCGCGCGCGCTCGCCGCCGAGGAGACCGACCGCGACAGCGCCAAAGCCTTTGCGCTCGAGGCCAACAAATTGGCGCCGGCTCTGGTGCCGGCGGCGGCGCTCGCCGCACGGCTCCTCGCCGAGGCCGGCCAATTGCGCAAAGCCCACCGCATCGTCGACAAGGCCTGGGCCGCCAACCCCCATCCCGAACTGGCGCAAGACTTACGCCGAACTGCGCTCCGGCGATTCGGCGCGCGACCGGCTCAAGCGGATCGAGGCGCTGGCGAAAAAAGTGCCGGGCCATATCGAAGGCGCGCTCGCGGTGGCACGAGCCGCGCTCAGTGCGCAGGAATTCGCCAAGGCGCGCGCCGCGATCGCGCCCTATCTGCAGACGCCGACCAAGCGCATCGCGCTCTTGATGGCCGAGATCGAGCGCGCCGAGAAGAACGATGTCGGCCGCGCCCGCGAATGGGTGGCGCGCGCGCTGCACGCCGCGCCCGATCCGGCCTGGACCGCCGACGGCCACGTCTCCGATCGCTGGCTGCCGGCTTCGCCGGTCACCGGCCGGCTCGATGCGCTGGAATGGCGGGTGCCGCTCTCCGGAACGCTGAGCGCGCCGATGATCGAGCCCGAGCCGGCGCCGCTACTGCCGGCGGCTCGAGCCTCCTGCACCCAGTTGAGGCCGCGCCGCCCGCCATCATGGAAGTGAAGACGCCGGCCGACGAGCAGCGCCGATCAAGGCTGAGCCCAAAGCCGAGCCGATCATCCCGCTGGTTCACGCTCCCGACGATCCGGGCCCGGACCCGGGCGAGGAGGGCGACGCACCGGCTGGCCGAGCGAGCGGGTGGCGCAAGATTTTCGGGTAAAGTTCTTTATCGGCGAGAGCTCTGCGGATCGGCTTGTCCTCGGCCGGTGCGCCATGCGATAACCGACATGCATTATAGTGCATGAGGCGATTGCGCACCTTGGACGAGGCCAAACCCAAACTCAGCTCGCTCGCCGCACCGGCGGCGCCCGGCGAGACTGCTTCCGATGCCGACTTCCTGGCCGCGATCGGGCGCGAGGTGCGGCGGCAACGCGCCAAGCGCGGCATGACGCGGCGCCAATTGGCGCAAGGCTCCGGCGCGTCGGAGCGCTATCTCGCCCAGATCGAAAGCGGCGGCGGCAATCCCTCGGCGAGCGTGTTGCGCGCCATCGCACAGGCGCTCGATCTTCCGGCATCGGCTTTGCTGCCGGAGACGGCGCGCGCATCCGGCCGCGCTCGGCGGCATTCTCGATTTACTCGACGCAAGTGCCGGAAGGCGAATTGCCGGAGCTTGCCCAATTGATCGCGGCGCGCATCGCGCGGCCGGGCAGCGCCGACCGGGCGCGGCGCATCGCGCTGGTCGGTTTGCGCGGCGCCGGCAAGTCGACGCTCGGGCGCATGCTCGCGCAGCATCTCGGCTGGCCGTTCATCGAGACTCGACCGCGCGATCGAGGAAGATTACGGCGTCAGCATTCCCGATCTGATCGAAATGGCAGGCTTGGCGACCTTCCGCCGTCATGAGCGAAGCGCGCTCGACCGGATCGTCGCCGCGCACGAGGCCGCCGTGATCACCACCGCGGGCGGCATCGTGTCGATCCCCGAAACATACGCCGTCCTCCTGCGCAGCACCCACACGGTGTGGGTCAAGGCGCGGCCTGAAGATCACATGAGCCGGGTCATGGCGCAGGGCGATTTTCGCCCGATGGCGCAAAATCGCGACGCCGGCTCGAAGGGCGCCGATTCCAACGGGGCAATGGCCGATCTGGTCGCGATCCTCGAGGCGCGGCGCGCCGATTATGCGCGCGCCGAGGCCGAGATCGAGACCGCGGGCGATACTGTGGAACAAAGCTTTGCCAAGCTGTTGCGGGCGGTCAGTCCTTGGCTTGCGGGACCATCGTTGAAAGAAAGCCGCGCGCCGTGACGCTCGCCGATTCGGGCTTCCTCGATCTCGACCCGCTGCGGTTTGAATACCGCATGATCGGTCCGCGGCCTGATGCGGCGCCGACCATCGTGATGCTGCACGAAGGTCTCGGCTCGGTCGGGCTTATGGGGATCGTTCCAGGATGAGCTTGCCGCGGCGACCGGCATCGGCGTGTTCGCCTATTCGCGCGCCGGCTACGGCCAATCGCCGCCGGGCAAGCTGCCGCGCACGACCTCGTTCCTCGACGAGGAAGCGCGCGAGGTATTGCCGCGCGTGCTTGACGCGATCGGCTTCCAGCGCGGCTTCCTCGTCGGCCACAGCGACGGCGCCTCGATCGCCGCCATCTATGCCGGCACCGTGCAGGATCACCGCGTGCGCGGGCTCGTGCTGATCGCGCCGCATTTCTTCACCGAGGAAATAGGCCTCAGCGAAATCCGCCGCGCCCGCAAGTCGTTCGAGTCAGGCGCGCTGCGCGAAAGGCTCAGCCGCTGTCATGCCGACGTCGACGCGGCTTTCCGCTCTTGGAACGAGCCCTGGCTCGATCCGGATTTCGCAACGCTGGGACATCACCGACGCGCTCGGCTACATCCGCGTGCCGATGCTGATCGTGCAGGGCGAAGAGGATCAATACGGCACGCTCAAACAGATCGAGGCAGCGCGAACGGGAATGCACCTGTCCGGTCGAGGTCGCCGTGCTGCCCCGCACTCGCCACGTGCCCTATCGCGAGGCGCCGGAGCTGACGCTCGACACCGTTGCCGGCTTTATCAATCGGCTGCTGCGCGATCACCACGAGGGTGATGCCGCCAAGGTTCCAGGGCTTGCGGCGCGGTGAATTATAATGCATGTTTCGTTTCTACATGCATTATAATACTTCTCGGCGTCTTCCCTTCGGGTCGAAGCGCCGCGAGGACCGATCGGGTCGAGGCCCTCGATGGCGAACGGCAAAACGCGGATCGACTTTCAGACCGAGCCCGGCCGCTACCGCCATTGGCGCCTCAAGATCGACGGCGACATTGCGACCCTCGTGATGGATGTCGACGAGAAAGGCGGGCTGTTCGACGGCTACGAGCTGAAACTCAATTCCTACGATCTCGGCGTCGATATCGAATTGGCCGACGCGCTCGAGCGGCTGCGCTTCGAGCATCCGCAGGTGCGGGTCCTGGTGTTGCGTTCGGCAAAGCCCCGGGTGTTCTGCGCCGGCGCCAATATCCGCATGCTGGCCGGCGCGACGCCACGCCCACAAAGTCAATTTCTGCAAATTCACCAATGAGACGCGAAACGGCATCGAGGATCTGAGCGCGCATTCCGGCGTCGCGTCGATCTGCGCCATCAACGGCACCGCGGCCGGCGGCGGCTATGAGCTCGCGCTCGCCACCGACTACATCATGCTGGTCGACGACGGCTCGGCGACGGTGTCGTTGCCGGAACTGCCGCTGCTCGCGGTACTGCCCGGCACCGGCGGCCTCACCCGCGTGTCCGACAAGCGCAAGGTCCGCTGCGACCACGCCGACGTGTTCTGCACCACCGAGGAAGGCATCAAGGGCAAGCGCGCCGTCGAATGGCGGCTGGTCGACGAAGTTGTGCCGGGCTCGAAATTCGACGACGCGGTCGCCGCGCGCGCCAAGGATTTCGCCGCGAAATCCAGCCGCAGGAATGCCGCGACGGGTATCGCGCTGACGCCGCTCAACCGAAGCTTCGCGTCTGACAGTGTGGAATATGCCAGCGTCTCCGTCGAATTCGCACGCGAGACGCGGATTGCGACGCTGACATTGCGCGGACCCGCAACGCCGCCGCCGGCGTCAGCCGACGCGATGGTCAGCGCTCGGCGCGGATTTCTGGCCGCTCCGCCTGGCGCGCGAGCTTGACGACGCCATTCTCAATATCCGGCTCAACGAGCTCGATGTCGCGGCGATCGTGTTCAAATCGTCCGGCGACCCCGATCAGGTACTCGCCTACGAAAGCTTCCTCGACTCCAGCCAAGACCATTGGCTGGCGCGCGAAATCCGCCATCTCTGGAAGCGCGTGCTCAAGCGCGTCGATCTGACCTCGCGCTCGCTGGTGACGCTGATCGAGCCCGGTTCATGTTTCGCCGGCACGCTCGCCGAACTGCCCTTCGCCAGCGACCGCTCCTACATGTTCATCGGGGGGCGCGAAGGAGATAACGAGCCCGCCGCGTCACTCGTTCTCGCCGCCGCCAATTTCGGCGCCTATCCGATGTCGAATGGGCTGACGCGGCTGCAGTCGCGCTTTCTGGCCAATCCCGCCGACGTTGACGCCGCCAAGGCGGAATGCGGCAACGGCCTCGACGCCGAACGCGCGCAAGAGCTCGGCCTCGTCACATTCGCGCTCGACGATATCGATTGGGACGACGAAGTGCGGGTCTTCCTCGAAGAGCGCGCGAGCTTTTCACCCGACGCGCTCACCGGGTCTCGAAGCCAATCTGCGCTTCGCCGGGCCGGAGACCATGGAATCGAAAATCTTCGCCCGGCTCACCGCGTGGCAGAACTGGATTTTCCAGCGCCCCAACGCCATCGGCGAAGACGGCGCGCTCAAGCGCTACGGCACCGGCCAGAAGCCGGTGTTCGATACGCGAAGGGTGTGAGTCGATATGAGATTTTGGCGACGGATATTCAGCAGGCGTTCTTCGCCAACGCCCAGACAGGAATGGATTGCAATCCACTTCAAGCTTTTAGGTGGAAAGCTCGGGACTGCGGACGAGCGAGATAGGGTCCACGAGTTTACCGACAAGCTGGCTTCAATCATCGAAGAGAGCCGCACAGGAACCTTTGACGGGGATGAATTCGGCGACGGCGAAGGTGTCTTGTTCATGTACGGCCCAGACGCAGACAGACTCTTTGATGTTGTCAATCCACTGTTGAAGACATGGGAGCCCCTCAGAGGCGGCTACGCGATAAAGCGCTACGGAAAGCAAGAACACAGCGAACGTATCGAGTTCTAATAAAGGATTCCGGCCATGAACATTCAGGATGTCGACTACTCGACCAAGATCCCGAACAACGTCAATCTCGCCGAAGACCGCCAGGTGCTGCGCGCGCTGGAAAGCTGGCATCCGGGCTATATCGACTGGTGGAAGGATATGGGTCCGGAAGGATTCCAGGATGCGCTCGTCTATCTGCGCACCGCGGTGTCGGTCGATCCCAAGGGCTGGGCCAAGTTCGATTACGTGAAAATGCCGGATTACCGCTGGGGCATCCTGCTGGCGCCGCAGGAAGACGGCCGCACCGTGCCGTTCGGCCGGCACTATGGCGAACCGGCATGGCAGGAGGTGCCGGGCGAATATCGCGCCATGCTGCGCCGCCTCGTCGTCATCCAGGGCGACACCGAGCCCGCTTCGGTCGAGCAGCAACGCCATCTCGGCAAGACCGCGCCGTCGCTCTACGACCTGCGCAATGTGTTTCAGGTCAATGTCGAGGAAGGCCGCCACCTCTGGGCCATGGTCTATATCCTGCAGAAATATTTCGGCCGCGACGGCCGCGAGGAGGCGGCCGAACTGTTGCAGCGCCGCTCCGGCTCAGCCGACAAGCCGCGCATGCTCGGCGCCTTCAACGAAGAAACGCCGGACTGGCTGTCGTTCCACATGTTCACTTTCTTCACCGACCGCGACGGCAAGATGCAGCTCGAGAGCCTCGCGCAATCGGGCTTCGATCCGCTGTCGCGCACCTGCCGCTTCATGCTCACCGAGGAAGCCCACCACATGTTCGTCGGCGAGACCGGCGTCGGCCGCACCATCCAGCGCACCTGCGAGGCGATGAAATTGGCCGGCATCGAGGACCCGGCGGCCATCGAGAAAATCCGCGCGCTGGGTGTCATCGACCTGCCGACCATGCAGAAAAAACTCAATCTGCATTACACGCTGTCGCTCGATCTGTTCGGCTCGGAGGTCTCGACCAACGCGGCGAATACGTTCACGGCAGGCCTCAAAGGCCGCTTCCACGAAACCAAGATCGAGGACGACCACCGCCTCGAGCACGCCGCCTATCCGGTACTGAAATTCGTCGACGGCGCGATCAAGCGGGTCGACGAGCCGGCGCTGACCGCGATCAATATGCGGCTGCGCGACGACTACACCGCCGATTGCCAGCGCGGCCTCGACCGCTGGAACAAGATCATCGAGCGCATCGGCGTGCCGTTCCGGTTCGAACTCCCGCATGTCGGCTTCCACCGCCAGATCGGCGAGTTCAAGGACGTAAAGGTGTCGCCCGCCGGCGAGCTGATCGACGAGGCGACCTGGAACCGCCTCAAGAGCGCCTGGCTGCCGTCGAAGGACGACGGCGATTTCATCGGCAGCCTGATGCAGCCGGTCACCGAGCCCGGCCAGTTCGCCAGCTGGATCGCCCCGCCGCGCGTCGGCATCGACAACAAGCCGGGCGATTTCGAATACGTGAAGATCGCGGCGTGACGCCGATCCAATTCGATTGAATTGGATCAGGTGCGGGCTTTGGTTTTCGGCACCGTCAGCGCAACGGAAGCCTCCGTCGTCAGCAAGAGGAAGGTGAAAGTCTCCTCGAGATAAAGCCGGACCTTCTTATCGTCATGGCTCAGGTAGCCGATCGACACATCCTCGCCGATATAGAGGCCGAAATCGCCGCCGCGGGTCGTGAGCACGAAGGCGCCGGAGATCGCCGGAGCCCAGATGATCTGTCCGTCGACGAGGCGCTTGATGTGCTCCATGACCGGATAGCCGTGGTCGCTGGTCTCGCTCAATCCCGTATAGGCATCGGCACTCAGCAACACCGAATAGGGACCGTTGACGCCGGCGAGCCGCAATTGACTGAGCGCCTGGGCGATAGCGTCCGGATAGGCGCGTATGTCGGCGGGAGCGTCAGTCACCGGATTGCTGGTTCCGGCGCGGATGCCGCCGATGCCGGCGGCCGCATAGCCTTCGAAGATCGCCCGGTCTTCCGCAAAGGCCAAAAGCCGCGCCGCATCTTTCGCCGGCTGCCAATCCGAATCGTTGGCGCCACGCTCGACGTCGTCGATCTGCTGGCGATCGAGGTCGAAAGGAACGCGGAGTTCGACCAGCGCTTTGACCTCGCGCTGTCGTGCCAGGATGCCGTCTCCCGGCGCCGCGACATTGCGCAAATGGCCGGTGCCGATGGCGGGGGTGGCGACACCCGTTGGACCCTGCACGTCGACGACGCGCCTGCCGGCGAGATAGCGCTTGATGGTGCGCGAGGCTTCCTCCTCGATCTGAGACCAGGCAGCGTCGGATATCGGGGCAAGCTCGCGGTGAAGGTTGTTCATGAGCCGAGGTCTCCTTTGAGCGAACCGATACCGAGCGAACCGTCGCGTTTCGGTGCCGGTTGTGGCGGCGCAGGGTCGGGCGTGCCGGAAAGCCCAAGCCCCGCCGGCGGAGCGTCGTCGCCGATGTTTTCCAGGAAAGTCGCGGACGGCACGAAGAACAGATTACCGGTCTTGGCGACGCTGAAATCGAGCAAACGGTCGTAATTGCCGGGAGGGCGGCCGACGAACATGTTCTCCAGCATCTGCTCGATCGTTCGCGGCGACCGCGCGTAGCCGATGAAATAGGTGCCGAATTCCTTCTCGGCGGCGCGGCCGAACGGCATGTTGTCGCGGATGATTTTTATTTCCTTGCCGTCCTCGACGATGGTCGTCAGCGCGTTGTGAGCCGACGTCGGCTTCACGGCATCGTCGAGCTCGATGTCCGCAAGCTTGGTGCGTCCGATAATGCGCTCCTGCGCTTCGGTGGGCAGCGCATTCCAACCGGACACATCGTGCAGATATTTTTGCACGATCACGTAGGTGCCGCCTTCGAACAGGGGGTCTTCAGGGCCCAGATAAGCGGAATCGATCGCCGTTTGCGCCGTCGGGTTCTCCGTGCCATCGACAAAGCCGATGAGATCACGGTCGTCGAAATAGCGAAAACCATGCACTTCATCGACCGGGGCTATGGCTTCGCCGAGCCGGTCCATGATTTGCGTCGCCAATTCGAAACACAGATCCATGCGCTTGGCGCGAATGTGAAAGAGGAGATCGCCGGGGGTCGCGACGGCATGGCGCGCGCCGGCCCTGATTTCCCGAAACGGATGCAGTTCCGCCGGCCGCGGGTGACCGAACAGCCTGTCCCACGCGTCCGACCCGATCCCCATCACGCAGGACAGGTTGCCCTCGATATCGCGGAAACCGACCGCGCGTAACAGCGCGGGGAGGTCGCCGCAAAACGATCGGACTGCCTCGCGACTCGCGCTATCGGCGTTGACCGTTACGACCAGAAAGATCGCGGCACGAGTCAAAGACTGAACCACCGCCTGTGGCGTGGGAGGCAGGCCGGATTGTGTGCCGGGCGCAGTCAATGAATCTTACTCCGTCAATAACGCGCCCTGAAGAGAAGGCACCAATCGCCAGCGTAATTTTGTGGGATTGCGGCGAAAAATACAACCGACGCGCAACGTCCCTCGCCAATCTACCTCTGCCCTTCTATTCTCGCGTCCGTGACCAAAGGGAGCAATCGATGCCGTTGGCAAGAGCCTTTGCGGCCGCTTTGTGCGCGATTCTGGCCGCGACCGCGGCGTCGCCCGCGGCAGCGCTCGACAGCGTGAGATTCGGCACCAATTGGGTCGCCGAGGCCGAGCATGG
Organism: uncultured Alphaproteobacteria bacterium; assembly: GCA_963696555.1. Classification (GTDB taxonomy): domain Bacteria; phylum Pseudomonadota; class Alphaproteobacteria; order Rhizobiales; family Xanthobacteraceae; genus BOG-931. Next base: position 132,907 of record CAVOKR010000031.1, read on the forward strand.
CGGCTTCTACCAGGCGCTGGCCGACGGCACTTACCGCAAATACGGCCTCGACGTCACCATCGTGCCGGGCGGACCGCAGGTGAACAACCGCATCCTGCTGCCGGTCGGCAAGCTCGACTTCTTCATGGCCGCCAATACGCTCGAGGGTTTCGATGCGGTCGCGCAAAACATCCCGACCGTCGAAGTCGCGGCCCTGTTCCAGAAAGACCCGCAGGTGCTGATCGCGCATCCCGACCAAGGCATCGACAAGCTTGCCGATCTGAAAAACCTGACGCTGTTCGTCTCGCAGGAGGGCATGGCGAGCTATTTCCAATGGCTCAAAGCCGATTACGGCTTCAGCGATGCCAAGGTAAAGCCCTACACCTTCAATCCGCAGCCGTTCCTCGCCGACAATAAGAGCGCCATGCAGGGCTACGTGACCTCGGAGCCGTTCGTCATCGAAAAGGCCACGCATGTCGCGCCGAAAGTGTTTCTTCTCGCCGACGAGGGCTTTTCCGCCTATTCGACACTGATCGAGACCCGCCGCGACCTCGTCGAGAAGAAACCCGATCTGGTGCAGCGCTTCGTCGATGCCTCGATCATCGGCTGGTACAATTACATTTACGGCGACAATGCCGCCGCCAATGCGCTGATCAAGAAACAGAACCCGGAAATGACCGACGACCTCCTGGCCTATTCGATCGCCGCGATGAAGAAATACGGCATCGTCGATTCCGGCGATACCTTAACGCTCGGCATCGGCGCCATGACGGACGCCCGCATGAAGGATTTTTTCGACGAGATGGTGCGCGCCGGCGTGGTCAAGCCCGGGCTCGATTACCGCAAGGGCTACACGCTGCAATTCGTCGACAAGAAGGTCGGGCTCGAGCTGCGGCCGAAACAATAATGCCATTTCCCTCTCCCCTTGTGGGGGAGGGTAGGGTGGGGGGTCGACAGGCGACGCGCGAACGTAGACGGGTGCAGAGTATTTCGTCGACTCTGATGGACCGCCTCCCGACCCCCACCCCTTCCCCTCCCCACAAGGGGGAGGGGTAATTGTGCAGAGCTAACGTCGATGCCGCCGGCCACTACCGCCAATTCCAATCCGCTGGTCGCCTTGCGCGGCGTCGACAAGACGTTCCCGAGCGGCACGGTGGCGCTCAAGGGGCTCGATCTCGATGTGCGCGCAGGGCGAATTCGTCTCGCTGCTCGGCCCCTCCGGCTGCGGCAAGTCGACGGCGCTGCGCATCATCGCCGGCTTGAGCGAGCCGAGCGCGGGCGTGTGGAATGGCATCGACGCCGCTGCGGCGGACAGTCGAGAGCCGGCATCGGCTTCGTATTCCAGGAGCCGACGCTGATGCCGTGGGCCTCGGTGTTCGATAACGTGCTGCTGCCGCTCAAGCTCAAAGGCGTCGCCGTCGGACGAGGCCGCGGCGCGCGTGACAGCGGCGCTCGATCGCGTCGGCCTGCAGAAATTCGCCGCAAGCTTATCCGCGCGAATTGTCGGGCGGCATGCGCATGCGGGTCTCGATCGCGCGCGCGCTCGTTACCGAGCCTGCGCTGCTGCTGATGGATGAGCCGTTCGCCGCGCTCGACGAGATCACGCGCTTTAAGCTCAACAACGATCTGCTTGAACTATGGCAGGCGCTGCGCACCACGATCGTGTTCGTCACCCATTCGGTCTTCGAATCGGTCTATCTGTCGAACCGCATCGTCGTCATGGCGGCCCGGCCGGGGCGGTCGTTCCGCGAAGTCGCCGATCGACGCGCCCTATCCGCGCGATGAAAATTTCCGCACCTCGGCGGAATATGCCGCGTTCTGCCGCCGCACTTCCGAAGCGCTGGCAGAGGCCATGGCGGCGGGAGGCGAGGAATGACCGACCCCTTCCCCGCTCATTCCCGCGAAAGCGGGACTCGAGCTGCGGCTCGTCAGCGAAAGACTGGGTCCCCGCCTTCGCGGGGACGAGCGGGAATTCGTTGCGGCGCGAACGCCGCGACCGATGCTGCGCATTGCGCTGCCGATCCTCGTGCTGGCGTCTCGTGCTCGCGGTCTGGGAAGCCGCGGTGCGGATCGGAAACATTCCGCCCTATGTGCTGCCGGGTCCCGGCCTGATCGCCCAGACGCTGGTCGCCGATGGGGCGCTGCTGTGGCAATCGCTGCTGGTCACGCTCACGACCACCTTCGAGGGCTTTGTGCTCGCCGCCGTCGGCGGCGTCGGCTTGGCGGTGCTGTTCAACCAATCGCGCCTTGTCGAATATTCGCTTTATCCTTACGCGGTCATCCTGCAGGTGACGCCGATCGTCGCCATCGCGCCGCTGTTGCTGATCTATCTGCCGCAGCCGCTCGCCGTCCTGGCCTGCGCCTGGATCGTGGCGTTCTTTCCGGTGCTGGCGAACACCACGCTCGGCCTGCATTCGGTCGACCGCAATCTCGCCGACCTGTTCGCGCTCTACGGCGCCTCGCGCGAGCCAGATGCTGTGGCGTCTGAAGCTGCCGTCGGCGCTGCCCTATATCCTCGGCGGCTTGCGCATCGCCGGCGGACTGTCGCTCATTGGCGCCGTGGTGGCCGAAATCGCCGCCGGCTCGGCCGGCGCCGGCTCGGGGCTCGCCTACCGCATCGCCGAATCCGGCTACCGGCTCAACATCCCGCGCATGTTCGCGGCGCTGTTGCTGCTCTCCGTCGCCGGCATCGCCATTTTTTATCTCCTGTCGCTGGTCAATTATCTGGCGCTGCGCCGCTGGCATGAGAGCGCGCTGGGGCAGGAAAGGTAATATCGGAGCGGAATTGTCGCTCTCGCCCCGGATCAAACTGGACACTGCACGCACGAATCCGTATTCATGTCTTGCGAGGTCGCAGCCATGTCGGAATTCAACATCGATGAAACGGAAGTTCCCGCAACGCCGGCTAGTCCCGAGCAGAAGCCCGAGTCGCTGAAGTCCTGGTCGACGCCGCGCGTGATCGTCGCGAATTTCGGTTCGACCGAGGGCGGCCTAGTCAACATACCCGAGGCTTCCAGCGGTTTACTTTCATAGCACGCCCGAATAGCGCGGCGACGTGCGCGTTCAGATGTTCTTGCCCTCGAACCAGTCGATAAATTGCGCGGTACGCAGCGCTCGCAGAGCGAGGCCGTCCGCTGGACCGAGCCGTGGCGCGGTAACGGACGCCGAGAGCAGCTTTTCCAGCCTGTCGAAGTCGATATAGTTCCGAAGTCGCGCATTACCCGACAATCGCGCAAGTTCGATACTCAATCGAGCTTGGCTGTCGCGCAGCATGCCGGCGTAGTCCGGCTCCAGCAAATCCTGGTTTCGTAACCGCGCCTGGAATTCCGGCGGATAGATATCGGCCAGCGCGCGGCAGGCCAGATGGCGGCTACGTCCGTTCTTGACATAGAGATCTTCCGGAATGGCAAGGCCGAATTCGACGGCGCGCTTGTCCATCAGCGGCCGCGTGATGTCGAGCCCATGGGCGGCCGCCGCATTGGCGTCATTGCGGCCGCTCGACGCCATCCAATTGCGTAACACCTGCTGGGTGCGCGCGCTGAGATCGCTGTCGAACCAATACCGCCCCAGTATTTCCGTTTCGTCGATGGCGCCGGTTTTGACCAAAGCGGATGCAAAGCCGGGCGCGATCGGGGCGCTCGACCAGAGCGGCGTAAAGCCGCGCCGCGCGGCTCTCGCGACCCGCCCGATCCATCGCGGCAGGAAAGGACCCGCAACGTCGCGCCGCAATGTCTGCCACAACGAATGTCCGGATAGGCGAAGATGCGGGCCGAACTCCGACAGGAATCGCCGGAACTGACCGGTGCGCAAAAAATGCGCCAAGGCGCCGCCGCCGCGCTGATTGAGCGTCTGGTCGCCGCCAAGTCCATCCATGATCAGGCGCGCGCCCGCCTGCGCCGCCTCCCGGAACAAACCCGTCAATCACGTATTGCTCGACGCGAGGAACGCCGTCGGCCATCAGGCATGCTTTTTCGACATTGGTGAACAGTGTTTCTCCATGACGAACGAAATAGCGCACGTCGAGATGGCGCATGTCGCGGCGGCAGAGTTCTACCCAACGGCGCGCGCATGGCAGCGGCCCGCGATAGCCTTCCGGCATGACGGATGACACGGTAATCAGCTTGCGGCCGCTGGCCGTGAGTATCGGGCCGCAAAGCCCGGCGATCGCGGCGGAATCATAGCCGGCGCTCAGGCACAGTGCGGGAGGCGCGATCAGCCTGCGAATGCGGCATTCGACGGCCTCGGCGAAAATGCGGCGATAGGTTTCAATATAATAGGCCTCGTCGCGGTTGACGTGCTCGGGACCGGGCCGAGGTTCCCAATATCGACGCGTGGAGCTGGCGCCATTCAAATCAATCGTGACGGTGGCGCCACTCGGAACGCCCCAAATGTCTTCGAAGAGGGTCGCACCTTCGCTGCGTCGCGGGTCGAGCAGCAGATATTTGCCGATTTCGGTGTCGCAAAGCTTCCGCGGCACATCCGGAAGCGCCCATAGCGCCTTGAGCTCGGTCGCAAAGGCGAAGAAATCCTTGCCATGATGATAGTGGATGTAGCGCTGACCCATGTGGTCGCGACCCAGCAGGAACTTTTTGCTCCGGCCATCCCAAATCGCGAAAGCAAAATCGCCCAGCAGATGCGCGGCACAAGCCTCACCCCATTCTTTGTAGGCGCGCATCACCAACGCGCTGTCGGGCATCTCGCGGAGGTCGGCCGCGGCGATGCCGAACGCCACGGACAATTCTTCGCGATTATCGAGCCGGACGTCGGCGACCAGGGTTGTGTCAGCGGCGGCGTCGTAAAGCGGCTGCGCCTCGAACTGATCCTCTCGGTTTACCCGCATCAGGCAGTGACCGAAGCCGACCGGGCCGGCGACAATATGCGCGCGCCCGTCCGGCCCGCGGTGGACAAGCGCGTTGCCCATGCGCTCCAGCTCGCGCGCCGCTGCGCTATCGCCGTCGAGACGCAGAATCCCAAAAATCGCGCTCATGGGTTCCCGGCAATCGAAAGCCTGACTTACGGCTTTGTGGACACCACGTAGACGCTGTCGGCGAAGTTGATCAATGCCGGCATCGCCGCCGAAAGCCTCTTCAGCAGCGCGGACGCGGCAATCAGTATTTTGGCCTTGGCGGAAACGAGGTTCCGATCCTCCGACAACAGACCAAGCCCGCCAAAAGCTTCGGCGCTCAGCTTGGTGCGACCGACATGCCGCCCAAACACCTCACGCATGGCCGCGAGCGACCAATAGCGCACGCGAAACGAGCCGCCCTCCGGGTAGTTCGGGCGGGTGCGCACATAGGTGGACCGCAGCCCACCCCGATTGGCCATCTGAATTTTGGCCAACCCACCCCGGCGCAACACTCTGCCCATCTCCGCTATCGCAAGCTCGGCATCGGCTTCCGAGAAGTGCTGAACGACCGAGTAGGAAAACGCGCATTGAAAGAGATCCGGCCTAAAGGGCAGAAACCGCGCGTCGCCGCACACGAAGGCGATGTCCAAACCCAGGCCGGAAAATGCCCGCCGTGCCGCCATGATGGCGCCGAGCGAGGGCTCGATGCCGACCACGCGCCAGCCCTTGCGTGCCGCCGAGACCGACCAGCGGCCCCAATTCGAACCGATGTCGAGCAGAAACTCGCCGTTGCCGCGTCCGACCGGAATGTCCGGTATCGGATAATTTTGCAAACTGCCGACGAGGTCGACATAGCCCCAACCGGACGTGGCGCCGATCAGATAGGAGATGACGGAATCGATCTTCGCGCCCTCGGTCCAATCGCGCGCGATGGCGCGTCTTTGCTCGTCGGTCAGACCGATCGTCTCGACGTAGAGCGGAGCCCCGGCCGCGCTCTCCGCGGCCTGCACCGAGGCCGTGGCGATGCCGATGGTCTGTTCGCGTTCGGCCAAGAGAAAAACCGGTACGCCGTCGACGAGCGGATAGCTGTGTCCGTGATCGCAACAGAGCCGGCCATTTTCGACACGAAGCTCGCCGCGATCGCGCGGACACGCCAGCAGCGCCAGCAGCCGGCCATCGATCAGGTCGGGCGACATCATGCCGAAAGAGCCATGGCCAGGACGCGCGCCACATGGATCGCCTCGCGACCGGCGCCGTCGTGGATCTGATGCCGGCAGGACGTGCCGTCGGCGACGATGAGCGCGTCAGTCGGGCGCCTTGCGCACCGCCGGCAGCAACGACAGTTCGCCCATGGCGCGCGACACCTCGATGGTATCGGCATGGTAGCCGAACGAGCCCGCCATGCCGCAGCAGCTCGATTCGATGGTTTCGACGTCGAGATCGGGAATGAGTTTCAGCGCCGCTTCGACGGCCGCCATCGTGTCGAAGGATTTTTGATGGCAATGGCCGTGCAGCAGCGCGCGCTTCTTCATCGGCGCGAGCGTCAAGATCGAGCTTCCCGCGGCTTGCTTCGCGCGCCAGAAATTCCTCGAACAACAGCGCGTTGCCGGCGACGTTGCGCGCCAGATCGGTCTTGCATCAGCGCCGGGATTTCGTCGCGGAAGCTGAACAGGCAGCTCGGCTCGAGCCCGATGACCGGCACGCCCCGTTCCGACATAAGGCGCGAGCGCCGCGAGCGTGCGCTCCGCTTCCGCGCGCGCTTCGTCGACCTTGCCGACGGACAGAAATGTGCGGCCGCAGCACAGCGGCCGCCCGCCATCGGCCGGCGTCGCGAAATGAACCCGATAGCCCGCCGGCGTGCAGCACCGCGCGCGCGGCGTCGATGTTTTCGCGCTCGAAATAGCGGTTGAAGGTGTCGGCGAACAGAACGACATCGCGACCGTCTGCGCCGCCGTCATGCTCGGCCGGGGTTCTCGAAAATAATCCGCCCGCCACTTCGGCAAGGCTGCGCCGCGCGCTGAAGCCGGCGATTGCTTCCGACAGCTTCGCCGCGCCGGGAAGCGGTCGCGCAGATTGAGCAGCCAAGGACAGCCGCGCCGCATAGGGCGCGTAACGCGGCAGATAGCCGACCAGCCGGTCGTGCAGCGACAGGCCGAGCTTCTCCGCCCGCGCGCGCAGCACTTCGATCTTCATGCGCGCCATGTCGACGCCGGTCGGGCATTCGCGCCGGCAGGCCTTGCAGGAGACGCAGAGCTTCAGCGTCTCGGCCATGTCGTCGGAGGTGAGCGCGTCCGGCCCGAGCTGGCCGGTGATGGCGAGCCGCAGCGTATTGGCGCGGCCGCGGGTCACGTCGCGCTCGTCGCGGGTGACGCGATAGCTCGGGCACATGACGCCGCCCGCGAGCGCGCGGCAGGCGCCGTTGTTGTTGCACATCTCGACCGCGCCCTGGAAACCGCCGCCCGCGCCCGGATAGGCCGACCAGTCGAGCGCGGTGGCGATGTCATCGGCGCGATAATCGGGGCCGTAGCGGAAATTGCGTGCGGTCATCGAATTTCGGCGCGCGCACGATCTTGCCGGGATTGAACAGGCCTTGCGGATCGAAGCGGTCTTTCACCTCCTCGAAGGCATGCACCAGTTCGGCGCCGAACATCTTTTCATGGAATTCGGAGCGCACGATGCCGTCGCCATGCTCGCCGGAATGCGAGCCTTTGTATTCGCGCACCATGGCGAAGGCTTCCTCGGCAATGGCGCGCATGGCGCGCACGTCCTTGTCGAGCCGCAGATTGAGCACCGGGCGCACATGCAGGCAGCCGACCGCGGCATGCGCATACCAGGTGCCGCGCGTGCCGTTTCTTTCGAACACCTCGGTGAGCCGCGCCGTGTAGTCGGCGAGATGCTCGAGCGGCACGGCGCAATCCTCGACGAAGGAGATCGGCTTGCCCGCCTCCTTCATCGACATCATGATGTTGAGCCCGGCGGTGCGCACCTCGGTGATGCCGGCCTGCAGTTTCGGATCGAGCACCTCGACCACGCCGCCCCATTTGGCGCCGCTGTTGTCCCAGGACAGGCCGAGATCGCCGATCAGTTCGCCGAGCCGCTTCAGCCGGCGCAAATTCTCGTCGCATCGTCCTCGGCGAATTCGACGAACAGGATCGCCTCGGGATCGCCGCGCAGGAACGCGTCGACGGTCGGCTTGAACATCGCGATGTCGCGCGCGAGCCCCAGCATGGTGCGGTCGATCAGTTCGACCGCGATCGGCCCAAGCTTCGACGATGTGCTGCGCCGCCGTCATCGCTTCGTGGAAGCTGCCGAAATGGCAGGCGCCGACCGCGCGGCGGCCGAGCAGCGGCGAAAGTTTCAGCTCGATCTTGGTCGAGAAGGCCAGCGTGCCTTCGGAGCCGACCAGCAGATGCGCGAGATTGATGTCGTTCGTGCCCGGCACGAGGGCGTCGAGATTGTAGCCGCCGACGCGGCGCTGCACTTTCGGAAAGCGCCGTTCGATCTCGGCCGCCTCGCGCGCGGCGATGGCGAGAAGATCGCGCACGCAGCGCCTGCGGCACATTGGTCGTCGGCATCGCCGAGCGCGGCCGAAATGCGCGCGCGTGCCGTCGGCCAGCAGGGCGTCGATGGCGATGCACGTTCTCGCGCGTATTGCCGTAGCGCAGCGAGCGCGCGCCGCAGGAATTGTTGCCGACCATGCCGCCGATGGTGGCGCGCGAGGCGGTCGAGATATCGACCGGAAACCACAGGCCGGACGGTTTGAGCGCGCGGTTGAGCTCGTCGAGCACGATGCCCGGCTCGACCGTGCAGCGCCGCGCCGCGGCGTCGACCGTCGACGATGCGGTTGAGATGCGGCGAGCAATCGACGATCACCGACTCGATTGACGGTCTGGCCGGCCTGCGAGGTGCCGCCGCCGCGCGGCGTCACCGGCACGCCCTCGGCGCGGCAAATCGCAATCGCCCGATCGGCTTCTTCGATCGTGCGCGGCGTCACCACGCCGAGCGGCATGATCTGGTAATGCGAGGCGTCGGTGGCATAGCGCCCACGCGTGAAGGCGTCGAAGCGCACATCGCCCAACCGCTTCCGCCTTCAGCCGCCGTTCGAGCCCCGGCACGAGCCGCGCTGGCACGCTATCCCTCCACGCCCAAAAGCGACGCGATAACAATGACCTATCGGCGGCGTCAAATAGACTTGACCCGAATGTCGCATTCGCTATTCAACCCCACAAGCCGCGCGCGCTTTCGGATATGCGCCGCCGGGGCTGATCCGATCGATCCGAAGGAGTGCCGACAATGCCGCAGAATACTTCGCGCGCCGCCGGGCGTCATTTCCTGCAAATCCCGGGGCCGACGCCGCTGCCCGACCGCGTCCTGCGGGCGATGGATACGCCGATCATCGACCATCGCGGGCCGGAATTCGCCAAGCTCGCCAAGCGCTGCCTCGACGGCATCAAGACCATTTTCAAGACCACCAATCCGGTCATCATCTACACCGCGACCGGCACCGGCGCCTGGGAAGCCGCGCTGGTCAATACGCTGTCGCCCGGCGATCGCGTGCTGATGGTCGAGACCGGCCAGTTCGCGACGCAATGGAAGACCATGGCGCAGAAGCTCGGCCTGAAGCCGGAATTCATTCCCGGCGATTGGCGCACCGGCGTCGATGCCGCCGTGATCGAAGAGCACCTGCGCAAGGACAAGGCGCACGAGATCAAGGCGGTGTGCGTGCTGCACAACGAGACCGCGACCGGCTGCCTGTCGCCGATCGAGCCGATCCGCAAGGCGATCAACGCCGCCGGCCATCCGGCGCTGCTTGATGGTCGACACCATCTCCTCGCTCGCCTCGACCGATTACCGCCACGACGAATGGGGCGTCGACGTCACCGTCGGCGGCGCGCAGAAGGGCCTGATGCTGCCGCCCGGCATGTCGTTCAATGCCGTCAGCGACAAGGCGCTCGCCGCGTCGAAGACCTCGAAGCTGCCGAAGTCGTTCTGGGCCTGGGACGACATGCTGACCATGAACAAGGTCGGCTTCTTCCCCTACACGCCGGCGACGCAGATGCTGCAGGGGCTCGCGGTGTCGATCGACATGCTGCACGAGGAAGGCCTCGACAACGTGTTCGCCCGCCATGCACCGGCTCGCCGAAGCGACGCGGCGCGCGGTGCGCGCCTGGGGCCTCGAAATCCTGTGCCGCGATGCCGAAATATTATTCGCCGACCATCACCGCGGTGCTGTTGCCGGACGGCCATGACGCCGATGCGTTCCGCGGTCTCGCGCTCGACACTTTCAACATTTCCTACGGCGCGAGCTTCGGCCCCTACGCCAAGAAATATTTCCGCATCGGCCATCTCGGCGACATCAACGACGGCACGATGATCGGCGCGCTGGCGATCACCGAAATGGCGCTGGCGCTCGCCGGCATTCCGCACAAGAAAGGCGGCGTGCAGGCGGCGATGGATTATATGGTGTCGGCCTATGCGGGCGGCGCGCGCGCGGCGGCGGAGTAATTCGTCATTCCGGGGCCGGCCGCAGGCCGGAGCCCGGAATCCATAATCGCGAAGCGAGCAGAATCGTCTCGGCACAGCCCGCGCGAACAGTGTCTATGGATTCCGGACTCGCGCTTCGCGGCATCCGGAATGACGACGCTTACGTCAGCGGCACCGCCGCGATGTGATCCTTGAACGCCTGGCGCGCGGAGATCGCCGCATACCAGCGCTCGAAATTGCGGAACGGCGGCCGGTCGGGCACCAGCTGGCGATAGCGATAGGCCATGATGCCGACCGGAATATCGCCGTAGGAGAAGCGCATCGCCGGCGAGATAAGCGGTCTTGCCGAGCTGCTCGTCCATCATGGTCGATCGCCGCGGTGGTCTTCTTCTTGCGATTCCTCGATCGCCGCGTGATCGCGCTTTTCCGGCGGCGGTGCGGATCATGCCCCAGAACACGGCGAAGATCGCCGGCGCCGCGACCGACAAGCTGCCAGTCCATCCATTTGCTGGCATTGGCGCGGATGCGCAGATCGGCCGGCTCCAGCACCGACGATTTATGCTTGGCGGCGAGATAGCGCACGATGGAGTTGGATTCCCACAGCAGAAGCCGTCCTCTTCCTCGAGCGTCGGCACCAGCCCATTCGGGTTCATCGCCAGATAAGCCGGCTCGCGGTTCTTGCCGAACGGGCCGCCGATATCGATGCGCTCGTGCGGCAGGCCGATCTCGCCCACCGCCCACATCACCTTCTGCACATTCGACGAGGTCGTTCGGCCCCAGATTTTGATCACGGCATTTCCTCCACTGACGCGTCATGGCCGACTTGTTCCGGCCATCCACGTCGACGTCGCCATCCTGAAAGACGTGGATGCCCGGCATAAAGCCGGGCATGACGCTAGTAAGGGAGCATGGCCTAAGTCAATCGATCCGGCGCGCTTCCTCGGGCAGCATGATCGGGATGCCGTCGCGGATCGGATAGGCGAGCTTGGCGGCGCGCGAGATCAACTCCTGCTTCTCCGCGTCGTATTCGAGCGGGCATCTTGGTCAGCGGACAGACCAGGATTTCCAGAAGTTTCGGATCGACGCTATCGGCGGGACGGTCGGACGGCAGGGACATGGGCAGGGACATGGAGCGGACTCCGGTGCGGCTGGCGCGATGATACTGGGCTACTGCAGCGAGGTCTCGCCCGGCGTCTTGCTCTTGGCAAGCTCGATCTCGGTGACGGCGACCAGGATTTCGGCGCGGGTTTTCAGGTCCGGCGCTTCCAGCATGCGCCTGTTTCTCGGCGGCGTCGTAGGGCGACATCATCGCCAGCGCATTCACCAGCGCCTCGTTGGGCGCGTTCTCGATGCCGTCCCAATCGGCCTTGAGATTGTTGGCCTTGAGGAACGCGGTCAGCGCGCGCAGCAGCGACTTGCGGTCGACCTCGTCCTCGCCCTTGCGCGCGGTGAAGTCGTCGATGAAGGGCCGATAGTCCACCCGGCATTGCCGGTACGGCGTGGTGACGGCGAGCTCTTCCTCGATGCGGAAGCGCGCGACGCCGGTGAGCTGGATCAGATAGCGGCCGTCGCCGCTCTCGGCGAACTGGGTCATGCGCCCGACGCAGCCGACATGGAACAGATGCGGCTTGTCCTTGTCCGGACCGGGATGCGCCGGATCGGGCTGGATCATGCCGATCAGCCGGTGCGCCGAGCGCAGCGCGTCGTCGATCATCGCCAGATAGCGCGGCTCGAAAATGTTGAGCGGCATCTGCCCGCGCGGCAGCAGCAAGGCGCCCGGCAGCGGAAATACCGGAATCACGTCCGGCAAATCGTCCGGCCCTTTGTAGATCGCGTTCATCGGCATGTCGCACTCCGCTCCGCGACGGCACCGAATGCTTCAGTGACGATTCTACGCAAACAAGATCGACGACAGCCGCTTGCGGCCGTCGATGGTCGCCTCGTCGGCCGGCCCCCAGGCATCGAAGAACTGCACGAGCTGCTTGCGCGCGCCGTCGTCGTTCCATTTGCGGTCGCGCTTGACGATCGCGATCAGATGCTCGAGCGCCTCGGCGCGCTGGCCCTTGCCGTTGAGCGCGAGCGCAAGATCGAACCGCGCCTGATGATCGAGCGGATTGGCGGCGACCTTCTGCTTCGAGCTCGGCGAGCGGGCCCGAGCGTCTTGGCCTGCTCGGCAAGTTCGAGCGCCGCGCGCGCCGCGGCGACCGCCGCATCGTTGCTGCTTGGCTTCCGGCACCATGGCGAGCGTCTGCCGCGCCTGCTCGAGCGCGCCGGTCTCCACATAGCAGCGCACCAGCCCGCCGAGCGCCGGCAGGTTGGTGCTGTCCTCGGCGAGCACCTGCGCATAAATCTCGGCCGCGCCCGCGGCATCGCCTTCGGCGAGCGCCGCATCGGCCGCCGTCGAGCAGATCCTTCGCTTCGCCGCCGATGCGGTCCTTGGTCAGCCGCTCGAGGAACGCCATGACCTGGCTTTCCGGCAGCGCGCCCATGAAGCCGTCGGCCGGCTGGCCGTTGACGAAGGCGATCACCGCCGGGATCGACTGGATGCCCATCTGGCCCGGGATGGCCGGATGGTCGTCGATGTTCATCTTGACGAGCTTGACCTTGCCCTTGGCGGCCTTCACGGCCTTTTCCAGGATCGGGGTCAGCTGCTTGCACGGCCCGCACCACGGCGCCCAGAAATCGACCAGCACCGGCTGGCGCTTGGATTCCTCGATGACGTCCTTGACGAAGGCTTGCGTCGTCGTGTCCTTGATCGGCGCGTCCGCGGTTAGCGGTTCCTGCTTGCTGCAACATGTTGTCCTTGCCCAAACCCGTAATCTTGCTACCGATGCCCGGTCCGGCTGGCCCGCGCCAGCGGACCGGGACCATGCCCTATTCGCCCGATAAATGGGAATAAAACGCGCAAATGCAATCAGGCTTTTTCGCCGACCGCCGGCCCGGAAACCGCCTCGATCCGCGGCGGATGACCGGTGGCTTCGAGGAATTTAACCAGCCCTTCCCGCGAAATCGTGGTCGTGCCGGTGTTCCGCAGCGGATGAAAATTGAGCACCGCGTGCCGCCATCATGGCGGCATCGAGCACCACCGTGACGCGATGCGCGGTGTCGTTGATGGCGGCAAACGGCGTCACCGAGCCGGGCTCGACGCCAAGGAGTTCGCGCATCAACTCGGCCGAACCGAACGAGAACCGCCCGGTGGCGCCAAGCAGCCGGTGCAGCGCCCGCAGCTCGATCGCCGCATCCTCCTCCGCCACCACGAGGTACGGCACCCCCTTCTTGTCGCGCAGGAACAGGTTCTTGGTATGGCCGCCCGCGATCGCCCCGCGCAGCTCGCGGCCCTCCTCGACCGTGAACACCGCCGGGTGGGTCACGGTCTGGTGGGCGATGCCGAGGCTGTCGAGATAGGCGAAGAGGTCGTCGGGCGAGGCGGGCATGGGGCGAGCAAGGGTCAGATTCTTGGCCCCGGCCCTGGTGTCCGGGTCCGGGTCCGGACAAGGCTGCAACTGCGACCCGCAGTTAGTTATCCTTAAATTGCACGGTCGCATTCAAGCGCGGAGAGAAATGGAACTCAAGGACGGCCCGAAGGGCCGCCGCCTGCGGCGGTGCGCAGCATCCTTGACTTCCATTTCTCTCCGCGCTGCGGTTTTCCGTGCAATTTAAGGAGAAATTCGTCTTCGACCGACAGACGGGGCGGTACTCGGTGCCGCGCTTTACGTGATCGCCCCCGCCCCGGTTGCCAAGCCGGGCGCAGTTTGGCATAGCTTCGCCCCGGTCCCGCCCAGGCGGCGACCGTTTACCCTTCTCGGATGCGGGTGTAGCTCAGGGGTAGAGCACGACCTTGCCAAGGTCGGGGTCGAGGGTTCGAATCCCTTCGCCCGCTCCAATCTCCAATTGTCCGACCCGGAGACATGGGTGACAGAACGTACCTAAGACATGGGTGACAATCTCGTGCCGAACGGATTGTCGATGGTCTGCAATGTCCTCTGCTCCAGGTCGATATAACCGAGATCGTAGTGCATGAAGCTGACGAGCCAAATGGCGTCGTCGACTTCCTTGATGCCGAGCTTCTGCCCGGCGAGCACGGTTGAGATATTGATCTTCTTGCGGTGCATGCAGATGCGGCCGCAGGCGGTGACGAGGATGTCGCGATCGTGCCAGGGATATTGGAGTTCGGGCAGCCCGTCATAGTGGCGTGGTGAGGCGGTGTAGAGTTCGGCCGGGCATCGCATGGCGAGCGCCTCGTGGGGGCGTTCGGTGTTGAACTCGCGCAGGAAGGCATCGAATCTGGCCCGCTGCTGCAGAGAGTTGAGGCCGGGCGGGCGGGTGGCCTCCTTCTTCAAGGTCAGATGCATGCGCTCGTGGCGGCCGTTCTGCTGCGGATGGCCGGGCTTGATGCGCTCGATTGCGATGCCGAGCCGCAGCCACCAGACCGACAGGCGGGAGAGATTGTAGAGGCCGTTTGGACTGGCGAACGGCAAGCCGTTGTCGCTTCGGATGGCGCCCGGCAAGCCGCGGTCGCGGAATAGCTGCTGGAACGCCTCGATGACGGGGGCCTCCCGGGTCGATTCGAGGGCCTCGCACAAGAGCAGGTAGCGCGAGGCCTGGTCGGACACGGTCAGGGGGTAACAATAGCGGCCATTGCCGAGCTTGAACTCGCCCTTGAAGTCGGCGCACCAAAGCGCGTTGGGCGCGGCGGCCACTGACAGCGGCGTGCCGGTGGCGCGGTTGCGGCGCCCGCGGGCGCGCTTGACCAGGCCGTGGCGGTCGAGCACCGCATGCACGGTGCTCTTGGCCGGTAGCCGCACCTCGCCGGCAAGCTTGCGGACCAGCAGTTCCCGGATTTTGCGGGCGCCCCAATGCGGTTTGTCGCGCTTGAGATCGACGATCAGCCGCTCGACCTGGTCCCGCAACTGGTTGGCATAGCGCACTGGCCGGCGCGAGCGATCGGCGAGCGCATCGAGCCCCTGGTCCCTGTAGCGGTCGAAGATCTTGTAGCCGGTCTTGCGCGAAATGCCGAACTCGCGGCACACCTCGCTCATGCCTTCGCCCTCGAGAAGACGGGCGACAAAGCGTAAACGCTCCTGCGTCACCGAACACTCCTTCCACGGCATCAACACCTCCCGCCAAAAGGCGAAAAGTGTTACCCATGTGTCCGGTACGATCTGTCACCTATCTCTCAGGTCGGGCAATTACTTCAACGCTCGTTTCGCTCTTCGGGCGTGACGGCGCCTGGCCGAACCTCGCGCCGGAAAACAAGAACCATGGGGGGCCGACCGTGCTGATCGACTGGCATGTGCATATCACCGATCCAAAATTTCTCGGCCCGCCGTGGTGGAGCCACACCGTGCCGATGACGCCGCAGGACGCGCTCGACGCCCACGCGCTCATTGGCCTCGACCGCACCGTGATCAGCAATGCAGTGCACTACATCCGGCATATGAAAACCAAGGAAGAGACGCTCGCCGCGATCGAGAGCTCGAACCGCTATCTGGCCAAATGCCGCGACCAGCATCCCGACAAATTCATCGTCATGGCGACCTGCGTGCCGAACGGCGGCGACGAGTTTCTGAAAGAGCTCGAGCGCGCCGTCAAGGAGGACGACGCCCGCGCCGTGATCATCAATTCCAGCCATCATGGCCACTACCCGGATGAAGACGCCGCCCGGCCGTTCTTCAAGCTGGTGACCGACCTCGATATCCCGGTCTTCATCCATCCGGGCGACGCCACGACCCCCGCCATGGCCGACTATCGGTTGGCGTCGAGCGTCGGGCGCCCGGCGGACAATTGCCTGTCCTTGGCGCGGCTGATCGTGCGCGGCATTTTCGAGCAATTCCCGACCCTCAAATTGGTCGGCAGCCATTTGGGCGGCGGCATCTGCGAGGTCATCGGCCGCCTCGACTACGCCTATGATCTCCTCGACTTCTCGGTGTTCCTCGGCAGCTACGAGCCGATGCTGATCAAGCATTCGCCGAGCCATTACCTGAAGAGGATGTACCTCGAATTCGGCCTGCTACGCGGCGCCGGCCGCGGAATGCGCGCTCAAAACGGTCGGCGCCGACAATTTATGTTCGGCACCAATTCGCCGCCGATGGTGCCCCTGAAGAAGAAGGGGTTCGAAATGATGAGCCAGATCGGCATGACGCGGGAGCAATACGGCAAGGTGATGGGCGGCAACGCCGCCCGGCTGCTCAAGCTGAACTAGCGATCGCGATGCGCCACACCGCCGTCAGATTGGCACTGGCGTCACTGTTCGCGCTGGCGATCTTCGGACACCCTGCTGCGAGCGGCGCGGCAGAATTTCCCGACCGCAGCATTCGCGTCATCATCCCGTTCGCCGGCGCCGGAACGACCGA
This sequence comes from uncultured Alphaproteobacteria bacterium, assembly GCA_963696555.1. Taxonomy (GTDB): domain Bacteria; phylum Pseudomonadota; class Alphaproteobacteria; order Rhizobiales; family Xanthobacteraceae; genus BOG-931. The sequence continues at coordinate 149,569 of CAVOKR010000031.1, forward strand.
CATCGTTTCGCGCATTCTGTTCGAGCGTGTGGGCCAACTGCTCGGCCAAACCATCATCATCGACAATCGTCCGGGCGCCGGCGGCAATATCGGGCTCGACCTCGCCGCGAAAGCGCCGCCCGACGGCTACACGCTCGTGGTCGACGATCCGTCGGTGTCGCTCGCCGTGCTGCCGGCGCTCTATCCCGATCTCGGCCTCGACCCCGTCAAGGACCTCGCCCCGATTGCGCTGTTCGGCACCACCGGCGCGGCGCTGCTGGTGACGAATTCGCTGCCGGCCAAGACACTTGCCGAATTTATAGCCCTCGCCAAAAGCGAACCGGGCCAACTGACCTACGGCTCGACCGGCATCGGCACGCCGGGTCACCTCAATGCCGCGCTGTTTTCCTGGCTCACCGGCATCAAGACGCTGCACGTCCCCTATCGCAACGGCGGCCAGGGCACGACCGATCTTCTGGCCGGCCGCATCGCGTTCTGGATCGCGCCCATTCCCACCCGGCTCGATCAGGTCAGAGCCGGCGCGCTGCGCGCGCTCGCGGTGTCGGGCAACGAACGCTCACCCGATCTGCCCGACGTGCCGACCGTCAAGGAGGAAGGCTTCGGCGACTTCGAAGCCTCGACCGACTACGCCGTCTTCGCCCCAAGCGGCACGCCGCCGGACATCGTCAGCAAGCTCCACGCGGCGATCAAAAGCGCCGTCGAGGACGACACCGTCAAACAGAAATTGCGCGCGGCAGGTGTTGTGCCGATGCTGAAAGGCCCCGCGGATGTCTCGGCCGTCCTGAAAACGCAGACGGCGCGATGGACTGCCGTTATTGGGGATGCGGGGATTAGGGCCGAGTCGCGCTGATCATCGTCAGGCGTAGCGGCGACGTCAGCGTCATGTCAGATATTAGTGCGTAGGGCGGATTAGCCGAAGGCGTAATCCGCCAATCGATCACACCGCTCCAGCGGATTGTGCTTTTCGGCCGCCGCCAGCGCAAGTATATTGCGCTTTAAAAGCATCAGCCTCGGCCATGCCAAATTATCGTCGCGCTTTCGTTCCTGGTGGATGCTGGTTTTTCACGCTCAACCTGCTTGATCGCCGCCAAGGCTTGCTCGTCGATAATATCGCTGCATTACGATCTTCATTCGAAGCGACGGAAGCGCTTTATCCGTTTGAGGTCGCGGCCATTGTCGTGCTCCCAGACCACATTCATGCGGTTTGGAACCTACCGCCAGACGATGCCGATTTTTCGACGCGTTGGAGACTGATAAAAACACGTTTCGCAAAATCATTGCCCAAGCTGGAGCGTCTATCTCCTACCCGCAAGCGGCGCGGTGAACGCGGCATCTGGCAACGCCGTTTTTGGGAGCATTTGATCCGGGATGAGGTAGATTATACGCGTCATGTCGAATATTGTTACATTAATCCCGTCAAACATGGCCTTGTGCGGCGCGTCCAAGATTGGCCGCACTCATCTTTTCACCGCGACGTTCGGCGCGGCATTTTTCCGCTCGATTGGGCGGGCGAAGTTGTAACGAATGGGCAGTTCGGCGAACGATGAAGCAGGCGCCGAAACGGCGGATTACGCTTCGCTAATCCGCCCTACGCGCTACGCGCTGTTGTCCCTCGGTTTGTTCCAGTTTCGAGGTATAGAAATCAACAGGGACCTACCCGCCCCCGCTGCCAATGCTGGGACCAATTCCTGCGCTACCCTAAAAGGAACCTATGAGGCCACTACTTAAATCGCTGGCGAGTTGGCGGGGACCAAAGGCGGTCGGAAACGACATTGTAAAGCGAGGCTTGTTGGTCCCTCAAGCTTATCGTCGGGAAATGATCGCGTATTGCGAAAGGATTGGCGTCGCCTCAGATCTAGAGACGTATTGGTCGGAATGGGCACGAGAACATGTGCTTTGCGGCGGGCACGTTGATTATTATAGACGTCGATTTTTGGGCGAAATAGCATACAGGTCTGCATACCTTGATCGGCTGGCAACGGAACGAGAGGCGTCGCAAGGATCACGGGTGGCCGAAATTCATCCGTGCCTCCGGCGGTGGCTCGAAGAAAATGAAAAGGCACCCGGACAGTCAGCTTTTTTGCTTAATCAAAAGCTTGACGAGCTAAAGGAGGGCGAGCGTCGAAGGTACGGTATCTCGGGAAACGGCTGGACCGGGACAAAGAGAGGTGTAGTTCCGTTACTTCGGTCCTTTGCTCAGTCAAGAGGATTTGAAGAAAGACTTTTGCCTGTCCGAGGATTTGCCGGCAAAGGCAAGGCCTTTTGCAAACAGACGCCGAGCGGACTAATTTTCTATTGCTGGGTCGATGTGGGCGGTTTTCCCGAAGTTAAGCATCGACTGCCGCTTTATTTTTGTGTCTGTCACGTTGGCGACAATTACCCACCACTTAATCTCGCCCCTGATATCATGTATGTCGGTGCCGCTTGCTACGCAGTATTCAAAACGCCGGAATTGGCTGTGTTCGGCGTCCTTGCCCTCGTAGAAGTATTCGACGCATTCTACAAAACGTTTGACTAGCGCGTAGGGCGGATTAGCCGAAGGCGTAATCCGCCGCCTCTTCGATGAAAAGGGCGGATTACGCTCCGCTAATCCAACCTACGGGCTACGGCCTCACCGCACCGGCACATAGCTCCTCATCTTCCCGGGATTGCAGATGCCCAGCGGATCGACCTCGCGCTTGAAGCCCATGAGGTCGGCGTCGGCGCTCTTGAATCCGGCGCTGTCCTCCAGCATCCAGATGTGCGGATCGGCGATCAACACGCCGTGCCGGCGATGAATGTCCATGATCTCGTTCAGCCGCGCGTCGCTCGTGTATTTGATCAGGCCGAGCCCCGAGGCCGATGACTTGCCCGGCATAGCGGGTGAATTCGAAATGCTGCATCAACTCGTCGGGCGAAAACAGCGCCGCGATCTCGGCGACTTTGTCCATGAGACCGGACGCGGGGTAGAGCGCCTGCAGATAGGTGATGTCGCGGTCGACATTGAGCGCGTGCAAGGTGGTGTGGTTCCAGGTGAGTTCGTAGAGCGGCCGGGCGCCCATCGCCTCGTCGGTCGGCCGCTGATAGGTGATGTCGCCCTTGTGCGCGGCGACGAGCGACAGGAACGGCTCGATCGAATGGTCCGCCACCATGGCGATGACCACGGGGCGGTTCTTTGGAAAATATTGGGCCATGCCCGGAAAGTAGGACGGGATCGGCCAATCGAGCGGCGTCACGAGCTTTTTCACCACGCCGTCGGCGAGCGCGAGCTCATAGCCGAAGCGCACCGCGGTCGATGAAATCGTCGAAAGCGACGATCAGATCGATCCAGTCGAACGCCGGCGCCAGCGGCATTTCCAGCGCCGTGACGATGCCGGTGGTGCCCCAGCCGTGACAGATTTTCAGCGCCGCATCGCCTTTGAGTTCGAACGCCCGCGGCGTTTCCTCGAGGCTGATGACGCGCGCCCCGGTGATGTTGCCGAGTTCGCGCAAGCCGCCATAGGTCACCGATCCGATGCCGGCCGAGCCGCCGGCGGCGAAGCCGCCGATCGATGCCATCCGTTTGGTCGAGGGATGCATGCGCAGTTCGTAGCCCGCCTTGCGGGTCTCGGCATCGATGTGATGCATCCTGCGGCCGGCGCCGACCCGGAGCACCGCGCCCCTCTGCCATTCGATGGCGTCAAGCCCGCTGATGTCGAGCACGACGCCGCCCTCGACCGGCACGCATTGGCCGTAATTGCCGGTGCCGCCGCCGCGGACCGTGATCGGCACCCGATAGCGCGCCGCCATGCCGGCGATCCGTATCACGTCGGCTTCGTCGCGCGGCGCCACCACCAGGTCCGCAATCCTGTCCTGCAGTTGACGCTTGAGGACCGGACTGAACCAGAAAAAGTCGCGCGATTTCCTGTGCAGAATTTTTGCGTCGGTTTCGATCGGCACGTCGCCCAGCGACCCGATAAACAATTCCAGATCGCCGCCGGGCTTGCCGAGCTTAGTGAGGTCGTTCACCGCCACGCTCCTGTCATTGCAACACGCGCTGACCGAGCGCGGCAGGCGCGGGGCTTGCCCAATCGACCCGCAGTCCCTTTGCTAGGCCGCCCTCTTCCGCGGCCGCAGCTTCGGCAGATCGATCGACAGCTCGGATTTCATTTTCGCGAGCGCCTCATCGATGATCCACATGTGCGAGCTGTGGCGCAGGTCGAGCAAGCGACGCACCGAGTTCTCCGGCATGCCGAGTTCTTTCGCCAGCCGAAGCTTCGACCATCCGCGACTGCGCATTGTTTCGTAAACCGCCAATTTGGCCGTCACCAGAGACGGCAGCACGGCGCGGTCGACCCCCGTGTGCCCTGCCCCTTGTCTCGGCAGCGGTCGGCCGGCCTTCATGTAGCCTTCGAGCGCAGCAATGACGCAATCGACCGCGCTGGCGCGCGCTTCGGCCTCGGTCTCGCCTTCTGTCAACGCCTCCGGAATTCCGGGAAAGCGAACGAGCCACCAGCCGTTTTGTTGACGCTCAAGTTTGTAGCGATAGCCAAATGCCATTATCCGTTCTCCAAATCCGTTCGGGTCAGACCAAGCTGATCGAGCATCGCCTTGAGCAGGCCGGGGCCGATTTCCTTCCGGCGATCCTTCAGCGTCGTGAACCTGCCGCCATAATAGAGACGACCATGGCTGCCTTTGCCGTGACCGCTGTCGAAGCCGACAAGCACCCCGCGCTGGCGGCCAATCTTCCTGATTTTCCTCTCGAATTCATGGCCGTTCATACAGATCACATTCGCACATATATGTGCGAAATTCAAGGACGCAGTCTTCGTCCCCGGAAATAGGACGGCACCCTTGACATTTGTCTCTGTATCAGTTACATCATCCCCACTCGCTCATCGGGACGTGTTCTCGAGGCACACCTGAACATGGGGCGAGTGCGGTTCCCGCGGGCGGCTTTGCAGGCTGCTCCCGGGCGGTTCCGGGGATACGCCCGGCCGGCATTACGACCGGTCTGCGACCAAGTCGCTGGACTGGGACAGGCCAAGCGCGGGTAACACCCGCGTTCTACCCCGTCCCAGGAAGTGCGCCTGGAACTGAGCGGCGGCGTTGGCTCGCTGCCGTAAGCGCCGCGGCGGGACGCCGACAGACGAGCGCGCGACGTTTCGCGCGAGCCGCACCCGTATGGTGCGGAGGTTGGACTACGCGTCTGTCGGCGTTTCGCCTCCCTTTTTTATTTTCTTCGTAGATGGGGTAACGGGCCAACGCCATTGTAGCAGGCGCTGTTGTTGCGATTGGCGGGAAGGCGGTCGTCCCTCAAACTGATGGTGTGACGGAGTCGGGCGTGAGCCGCTCCAAGCATCGACGAGGGACGACCATGGAGCATTATGCAGGAATCGACGTGTCATTGGAACAATCGAGCGTGTGCGTTGTCGATGCGGCAGCGGCAAGATCGTGCGCGAGGGTAAGGTGGCGAGCGAGCGCGGAGGCTGCTGACTAGGGTACCTTGGCTCGCTTGGTTTTGTGCTTCGCGGATCGGGTTGGAGGCGGGACCGTTATCGCAATGGCTTTATGCGGAGATGCAGGAAGCAGGCCTGGCGGTTGAGCTGTTGGAGACCCGGCATGTGCGCGATGCGTTTTCGGCGATGCCGGTGAAGAGCGACCGCAACGATGCGCGCGGGATCGCACAACTGATGCGGATGGGCTGGTTTCGGCCGGTACATTGCAAGTCGATTGCGGCCCAAGAGCTGAGGGCGGTGCTTACGGCGCGCAAGCTTGTGCAGTCGAAGCTTCGCGACATTGAGAACAGTCTGCGCGGGATTTTGCGCGGCTTCGGGCTGAAGGTCGGCAAGACCACCGCCAGGAGCTTTGCCGGACGGATCCGCGAACTGGTGGCGGGACAGCCAAACCTTGAGGCGATCGCGCAGGCGCTGCTGGCGGTGCACACGGTGTTGCAGCGCGAGTTCCGTGGCTTTGACAAACGCGTGCGGCTGATGGCGCGTAACCATGTGCAGGCCAGGCTGTTGATGACGACGCCGGCGGTCGGTCCGATCGTGGCGCTCACTTACGTGGGCGCCATCGACGACCCGGCACGGTTTAGCTCGTCGAAGCAGATCGGCGCCCATTTCGGCCTGACGCCGAAGAAGTATCAATCGGGACAGACTGATTACACCGGACGGATCAGCAAGATCGGCGATGCCTCGGTGCGCGAGGCGCTTTACCAGGCCGCCCATGTGATGCTGACCAAGCCGGTCAAAGGCTGCTCGGCCCTCAAAAGCTGGGCGATGCGCATCGCCAGAAGAGCCGGCATGCGCAGGGCCAAGGTGGCGCTGGCGCGCAAGCTCGCCGTGATCATGCATCGCATGCTCGCCGACGCCAGCGAATTCAACGTCGGCCGCTGCAGCGGCCTAACCAGGAGAACAGATTTTCGGGCGGGTCACGACACCAGGCCTTCCTGAAGCGAAGTCCCTTCGCCGGGACGATGGATCAGGTCAGACCGCAATCCGGGAAGTGGCACGCGACCACGCATTCGTAGATTGGCCGGCCTATCCTCTATGCACCCCATCAGGCGACGGCCATGCGCCGATCCCGTACAGAAGCAAGTCCCCGGCGAGCGGATCGACGAAAAGGGATTGACTTATAGAGGCCCGTTACAGAAGCCCGGATTGAGCGAAGCGAAATCCGGGAGCGGCAGTGAAGCGTCATGATCGTACCCGGATTGCGCTTCGCTCCATCCGGGCTACGGGCGCTACGGGCGCGAATTACAAAACTCGGGCGCACAGACGCGCCGCGGGAACGCTTTCGCTTGCAACACAACCATGCGGTCAGGGTGCGAAAATGGAACTCGCTTTGCGCCAATGCGTCTTCCCTCCCGCGCCGAAAACCGCCACGGTGGAGCGCTACCGCCGCTCTGCATCACGACTCTCGCCCGGGACCCTCGTGGACAATCAAACCGCCCCATCGGCAGGCCGGAGCCTGCTCGCGCTGTCGTTGCTCTGGCTTGCCGGCGCTTCGCTGCGCTTCACCGTGCTGGCGGTGCCGCCGGTGGTGCCGCTCCTGCATGCCGACCTGCATCTGTCGGAAACCGGCATCGGCTGGCTTTCGAGCCTGCCGCCGATGCTGTTTGCCATCGCCGCCGTGCCGGGCGCCATGCTGATCGCGCGCTTCGGCATCGTGCCGGCCCTGGTCATGGGCCTGCTGCTCAACGCGATCGGTCGGCGCTTTGCGCGGCGCCATTCCGACCGCGCCGTTTCTCTACGCCTCGACAATCGTGATGGCGGCCGGCGTTGCGATCATGCAGCCGGCGCTGCCGCCATTGGTGCGGAGCTGGTTTCCGGCCCGCATCGGCTTTGCCACCGCGGTCTATACCAACGGGCTTCTGGTCGGCGAGACGCTCGCGGTCGCGCTCACCATCCCGCTCGTCCTGCCGCTCGTCGGCAACAGCTGGCGGCTGAATTTCGTGTTCTGGTCGATCCCGGTTTTGCTGACCGCGCTCCTGGTCGCGCTTTGCGCGCCGCGTTTCGGCACCGGCCACGCCGCGACCATCGCCGCCAACCGGCGCTGGTGGCCGGACTGGCGGCGCGGCGTGATCTGGCGGCTCGGGCTGATCCTCGGCAGCGTCAATGCCATGTATTTCGTCACCAATGCGTTCTTGCCCGATTACGTCACCGCAGAAGGCCGCTCCGACCTGATCTCGAGCGCGCTGACCGCGCTCAATCTCTCGCAAATTCCGGCGTCCGTTCCTGATGCTGCCGATCGCGGGGCGGCTGGTCAAAAGCCCCTGGGCCTACCGCGGCGACCGGCGGCCTCGCGCTGATCAGCCTCATCGGCATGATCACGATGCCGGGCGCCTGGGTCGTGTTCTGGGCGGGAACGCTCGGCTTCGTCACCGCCGTCACGCTCATTCTGGCGCTGGCGCTGCCGTCGGTGCTGAGCGCGCCCGACGACGTGCATCGCACCTCGGCCGGCATGTTCACCATCAGCTACTAGCGTCGCCATGGTGCTGTCGGTCGTCGGCGGCTGGCTGTGGGATTTGACGCAACTCGCCGATCGCCGGGCTCTTGCCGGTGGCGTTGTGCGGCGTTTTGATCGTGGCGCTGTCCTCGACCGTCAGCAGCGCCGGTCAGCCCGCCGTCGCCCGATGACTAATAGCCGGCCGCGAGCCCGTCTCGCGTGCGCGGATCGGCGGCGCCGACAAAACCCTCCGGCGTGACCATGATCGAATTGGCCGAGGTGAACGGCCGCTGCGGCACGACCTTGTCGCCGCGCGCCTGCAGCCCGGCGATCACATCGTCCGGCACGCCCGGCTCGGCGAACACCTGGTCGGGCATCCATTGATTATGCAGCCGCGGCGCCGACACCGCGCTCGCGATATCCATGCCGCGGTCGATCACGTTGACCACGACCTGCAGCACCGTGGTGATGATGCGGCTGCCGCCCGGCGAGCCGGTGACCAGAAACGGCTTGCCGTCCTTGAGCACGATGGTCGGCGTCATCGACGACAGCGGCCGCTTGCCGGGACCGGGCTCGTTGGCCTCGTAGCCGATCAGCCCATAGGCGTTCGGCGCGTCCGGCTTGGCGGCGAAATCGTCGAGCTCGTTGTTGAGCAGAATGCCGGTGCCCTCGGCGACGAGGCCGACGCCGTAGCTGAAATTGAGCGTGTAGGTGTTGGAGACCGCGTTGCCGAATTTGTCGACGACCGAGAAATGCGTGGTGTTGCGGCCTTCGTTCGGCACATTGCCGCCGGCGCGGATGGCACTTGCGGGCGTCGCGTGCGCGGGATCGATCGTCGCGCGCCACGCCGCCGCGTAGTCCTTCGAGGTCAGCCGCGCCACCGGATTTTGCACTTTGTCGGGATCGCCGAGATACAGCGCGCGATCCGCGTAAGCGCGCTTCATCGCTTCGATCATCAGGAATTGGGTCTGCAGCGCGTCGTCATGCGCCAGATCGTAGCCTTCGAGGATGTTGAGCATCTCGATCAGATCGACGCCGCCGGACGACGGCGGCGGCATCGAGACGATGTCGTAGCCGCGATAGGTGCCGCGCACCGGCTTGCGCTCGATGGCACGATAATTTTTCAGATCGTCCGCGGTCATCACGCCGCCCGCGGCCTGCACCGCGGCCGCGATCTTTGCGCCGACGGGACCCTCGTAGAACGCGCGCGGGCCGTCCTGCGCGATAGCCTCGAGCGAAGTCAGCGAGATCGCTCTGGACCAGCCGATCGCCCACCGCCAGCGGGCTGCCGTCGGGCTTGCAGAAAGATCTTCGCCGGTCGACGGCCAGCGGGCGAGCCGCGTCATGTTCGTTGGCAGACGATTCGGCCCGATCGTCGGTGAAAACGATGCCGTCGCGCGCCATGCGCGATCGCCGGCGCGATCAGATCGGCGAGCGTGAAATGGCCGGAGCCGTATTTTTCCTCGGCGAGCGCGAGGCCGGCGACCGTGCCCGGCACGCCGATGGCAAGCGCGGAATCGCGCGACTTCTGCGGATCGGCATTGCCGGCGCATCGAGAAAACTCTTGGCGTTGATGCCGGCCGGCGCGGTCTCGCGATAATCGATCGCGGTATCTTGACCGTTGGCGAGGTGGATCACCATGAAGCCGCCGCCGCCGAAATTGCCGGCGCGCGGATAGCTCACCGCCATCGCAAAGCCGATGGCGACCGCGGCATCCACGGCATTGCCGCCCTTTTGCAGAATATCGACGCCGACGCGCGCCGCACGCGCTTCCTGCGCCACCACCATGCCGTCCTGCGCGGTGACGGCTTCGGCATGGCCGATGGCGGGCTCGGCGCTGCGATCCTCGGAGTGCGCGGCACTGACGAGCGCGACCAGACCGAGGAACGCGACGCCCGTGCGCCAGCGCAGTTTGCCAATTCGCATCAATTACAACATCGACGGCAGCACGCGGTCCGGCGGCCGATGGCCGTCGAGGAAGGTCTTGATGTTGACGATGACCTTTTCGCCCATGTCGATGCGGCCTTCGATCGTGGCCGAACCGAGATGCGGCAGCAGCACGACCTTGCCGGCGCGCGCGAGCTTGACGAGCTTCGGGCTGACCGCGGGCTCGTGCTCGAACACGTCGAGGCCGGCGCCGGCGATTTCTTCGGCTTCGATCAGGCGCGCCAGCGCGTTCTCGTCGATCACCTCGCCGCGCGCGGTGTTGACGATATAGGCCTCGGGCCGGATCAGCTTGAGCCGCCGCGCCGACAGCAGATGATAGGTCGCCGGCGTGTGCGGGCAATTGATCGAGATGATGTCCATGCGGGCGAGCATCTGGTCGAGGCTCTCCCAATAGGTCGCGTGCAAGTCTTCTTCGATGTCCTCGGCGACGCGGCGGCGGTCGTAATAATGGATCTTCAGGCCGAAGGCATGCGCGCGGCGCGCCACCGCCTGGCCGATGCGGCCCATGCCGACGATGCCGAGGCGCTTGCCCCAGATGCGATGGCCGAGCATCCAGGTCGGGCTCCAGCCGGTCCATTCGCGATCGCCGGTGAGCACTTGCGCGCCCTCGGCCAGCCGCCGCGGCACCGCGAGGATCAGCGCCATCGTCATGTCGGCGGTGTCCTCGGTGAGGACGCCCGGCGTATTGGTCACGGTGATGCCGCGCTGCACGGCGGTCGCGACGTCGATATTGTCGACGCCGTTGCCGAAATTGGCGATCAGCTTCAGCCTTTCGCCGGAATGGCTGAGCACCGCTTTGTCGATGTGGTCGGTCACCGTCGGCACGATCACGTCGGCGGTCTTGGCGGCCTCGACGAGCTCGGCCTGGGTCATCGGCTTGTCGTCGGCATTGAGTCGTGCGTCGAACAGTTCGCGCATGCGCATTTCGACGCTGTCCGGCAGCCTGCGGGTGACCACGACCAGCGGCTTTTTTCCCGTCGCCATGCGCTGCCTCTTACGCACGCCGCCTCAGCACGCGGCCCGGAACGCGAACAATTCAGCCTGCAATTCGGCCTTTGGCAATGGCCATTCGATGCCGGCGCCGCCGTCCGCCCGTTCAGGTCTCATTAACCCCCCTCGCCGACACTACAAACTCGGGAGGTGGTCCATCCAATCTCTCTACCAGATGGCTGCGCCTCTCACAAAGCGCGCCGGGTTTCCCGGCGTGTTTGGGCGTCGATAACGGGAACTGCCAAGTTGACCGGGCAAGTCGCGAACCTTGCGGCGTGGCAGGGCCACGATTGTGACGCTGCGGGCCGCCGTGGCGGCCGCTGCTGGTGCTCGGCTGCAGCCTCGGCATCGCGCAAGCCGGCGGCGACGCCACGACGAGCGGGCTGCCGGTTCCGCGCTTTGTCAGCATCAAGGCCGATCGCGTCACCGTGCGCGGCGGCCCCGACAAGAACCACGACGTCGCCTGGATCTATACCCGCGTCGGCTGGCCGGTCGAAATCACCGCCGAATTCGACAATTGGCGCCGCATTCGCGATTCCGACGGCTCGGAAGGATGGGTTTACCATTCGTTGCTTTCGGGAAAGCGCATGGCGTCCGTGCAGCTGAAGTCGAAAACCGACCTGGCGCCGCTCTATGCCAAGCCCGATGCCAAGAGCGGCGTGACGGCGCAATTGCAGGTCGGCGTGCTCGGCGCGGTCAAACATTGCACCGGAACCTGGTGCCAGATCTCCGGCGACGGCTTTGACGGCTGGATCGAGCAGAACGAACTGTGGGGCGTCTATCCCGACGAGAAGATCGAGTGACGCGATGACACGGCGATCGGCCATGCGCACGAGCCGACATGTTGATGTGCGCCGTCGCCTGGGCCGCGGGAAGTTTTAGCGCCTCGGCGCAAACGCCAGCGCCGCCGCCGCCAAAAAGCAAAAGATCACCTTGCCGATCGCTCGCCGCGCAAGGCTTCGAGGTCAAAGCGACGATCGGCTCTTATCTGGTGATGCAGCGCGGCAAGGACGTGTGGCTCTGCTACATGCTCGACACGCGCTCGGACTGCACGTCCGCGGAATAATGTTTCCGCGTCGGTCCGGCCGAATTATTGCTTCTGATAGGCTCGAAAGATCGTGAGGTGCGCGGCCGAAACGGCTTCAGCGCTTGCGCCGCAGCCTGACCACGACATCGATACGGGCGATCTCGTAGCCTTCGGGCGCGACCGGCGCCTTGCCGACGACCACGTCGCTCGACCGGGATATCCATGAGATCGTTCTGATCCTCGATGAAAAAGTGGTGGTGCTCGGAATTGTTGGTGTCGAAATAGGCCTTCGAGCCGTCGACCGCGACCTGACGCAACAGGCCGACTTCGGTGAACTGGTGCAGCGTGTTGTAGACGGTGGCGAGCGACACCGGGACTTTGGCGCGGGTTGCTTCCTCGTAGAGCATTTCCGCCGTCACATGGCGGTCGCCTTTGGCGAACAGAATCCAGCCGAGCGCCATGCGCTGCCGCGTCGGGCGCAAGCCGACATCGCGCAGCTTCGCCTTGACGTCGTGCCAGGGACAACCCGTGAGATCGCCACGCGCCGGCTCGAACGCCGGCTGCGCCGACACCTTCGGCCCGGACGGTGCCGGACAAGCCGGAAAGGTCGGGCGCGCTGGACCCGAATAGAACGCGATTCTGCCATAGCGATACACCAACGGCGATTTGCAGGCCGCGAACATCGGCCGACAAGATATGGTTGCAAGTGAAATCAGTATACGCCACCTTGCGCCTGCTGCAACTCCCCAGCGGCAAAGCCGCGGGGCGAGTTTCCCACCGCGCGGGGCGAGCGCCGGAGCGAGCGGCTTTGCCGCATTCTCCCCATATGTTAGGAATTCGACCATCGGCCGGATGCGGCGGAACAGGATACGCTATGCAGGAACGCCGTTCGAACTTCGAATACGAGGATCTGCTGGCCTGCGGGCGCGGCGAACTGTTCGCCGAAGGGCCGCAATTGCCGCTGCCGCCGATGCTGATGTTCGATCGCATTTCCGAAATCGCGGAAGTCGGCGGCGAATACGGCAAGGGTCTGGTGCGCGCGGTGCTCGATCTCAAGCCGGACCTCTGGTTCTTCCCCTGCCACTTCAAGGGCGACCCGGTGATGCCGGGCTGTCTCGGCATCGATGCGCTGTGGCAAATGCTGGGCTTCTTTCTCGGCTGGCTCGGCGCGCCCGGCAGAGGCCGCGCGCTCGGCATGGGCGAATTGAAGTTTTCCGGGCAGGTGCTGCCGTCGATGAAAAACATCGTCTACGGCATCGACATCAAGCGCGTGATGCGCTCGAAGCTCGTCCTCGGCATCGCCGACGGCTGGCTTTCGGCGGACGGCTCCGTGATTTATCGTGCGCTCGATCTCAAGGTCGGCTTATTCCGCGACGTGGAGCCGCAGACGACCGGCGCTTAGATCAACGCGCGGTGACCGGGCCCATAGTCCCGAATATTGGGTACCGTTCTTTCGGATATGATCGTGCTTAAATTAAAATCCTAGGCGAAGCGAGGCAAAGCACATGAAACGTGTCGTCGTCACCGGGATGGGCATCGTCTCGTCCATCGGCAACAACACGCAGGAAGTGGTGGCGTCGCTGCGCGAAGCGAAATCCGGCATCGTGCGCGCGGACAAATACGCCGAGCTCGGCTTCCGCTGTCAGGTCCACGGCGCGCCGACGCTCGATGCCAGCGAAGTCGGTCGACCGCCGCGCCATGCGCTTTCTGGGCGGCGGCGCCGCCTGGAATCATGTCGCCATGGAGCAGGCGATCCGCGACGCCGGCCTCGATGAGACCGACGTCTCGAACGAGCGCACCGGCATCATCATGGGCTCGGGCGGTCCATCGACCCGGACCATCGTCGAAAGCGCCGACATCACCCGCAGCAAAGGCCCGAAGCGCGTCGGCCCCTTCGCGGTGCCCAAGGCGATGTCGTCCACCGCGTCGGCGACGCTCGCGACCTGGTTCAAGATCAAGGGCGTCAACTATTCGATTTCGTCGGCCTGCGCGACCTCGAACCACTGCATCGGCAATGCCTACGAGACCATTCAGGTCGGCAAGCAGGACGTGATTTTCGCCGGCGGCTGCGAGGAGCTCGACTGGACGCTGTCGGTCTTGTTCGACGCCATGGGCGCCATGTCGTCGAGCTTCAATCAGACGCCCGACAAGGCCTCGCGCGCTTACGATGCCGATCGCGACGGCTTCGTCATAGCCGGCGGCGCCGGCGTGCTGGTGCTCGAAGAATTCGAGCGCGCCAAGGCGCGCGGCGCGAAGATCTATGCCGAGGTCGCGGGCTACGGCGCGACCTCCGACGGCGCCGACATGGTGGCGCCTTCCGGCGAAGGCGCCGTGCGCTGCATGAAAATGGCGCTCGCGACCGTCACGCCGCCGGTCGATTACATCAATCCGCACGCCACCTCGACGCCGATCGGCGATCTCAAGGAGATCGAGGCGATCCGCGAAGTGTTCGGCGCAAAATGCCCGCCGATCTCGGCGACCAAGTCGCTCACCGGCCACTCGCTAGGCGCCGCCGGCGCCCAGGAGGCGATCTATTCGCTGCTGATGATGAATTCGGGATTCATCTGCGAGAGCGCCAATATCGAGAATCTCGACCCGGCCTTCGCCGACATGCCGATCATGCGCGAGCGCCGCGACGGCGTGACGCTCGGCTGCGTGCTGTCCAACTCGTTCGGGTTCGGCGGCACCAATGCCTCGGTCGTGTTCAAGCATCCGGATGCCTGACATGCCCGGCTTGATGGAAGGCAAACGCGGCCTGATCATGGGGGTCGCCAACGACCACTCGATTGCCTGGGGCATCGCCAAGACGCTCGCCGCGCATGGCGCCACGCTCGCCTTCACCTTTCAGGGCGAGGCGCTCGGCAAACGCGTCAAGCCGCTGGCGGCTTCGGTCGGCGCCGATATCGTGCTGCCATGCGACGTCGAGGATGAATGCCTCGGTCGATGCGGTGTTCGCCGAGTTGGGCCGGACCTGGGGGACGCTCGATTTCCTGGTTCACGCCATCGCCTTTTCCGACAAGTCGCAGCTGACCGGCCGCTACGCCGATATCACGCGCGAGAATTTTGCCCGCACCATGCTGATATCGTGCTTGTCCTTTACCGAAGCGGCGAAGCGCGCCGCCGCCATGATGCCGAACGGCGGCGCGATGGTGACGCTGACCTATAACGGCGGCTCGCGCGCGATGCCGAATTACAATGCCATGGGCGTCGCCAAGGCAGCGCTCGAAGCGTCGGTGCGCTATCTGGCGGTCGATTTCGGCGCGAGCGGCATCCGCGTCAACGCGATTTCCGCCGGGCCGATCCGCACGCTCGCCGGCGCCGGCATCGGCGACGCGCGGGCAATGTTCGCCTTCCAACAGCGCCACTCGCCGCTCCATCGCGGCGTGACGCTTGATGAACTGGGCGGCGCTGGGCTTTATCTCCTGTCGGATCTCTCGACCGGCGTCACCGGCGAAATTCATTTCGTCGATTCCGGCTACAATGTCATAGCTATGCCGCACCCTGACGCGCTGCGGGCCGACAACAAGGCGGCGGCGGACGACGCGGGGAAGTGAATACTTCGTCATGGCCGGGTTTGTCCCGGCCATCTCGCTTAGCAAAGCACAGTGCGTGACTGAACGGGATGCCCGGAACAAGTCCGGGCATGACGCGGTCAAAGCTTCGCCAGATGCGGCATGACTTCCGTGCTGAATAGCTGCAGCGAACGCAGCGCCTCGGCGAGCGACATCGTGCCGAGGAACAGATAAGTCAAAAGATAATTCACGCCGAGCTCCTCGACCTGCCGCTCGATTTCGGCGCGCACGGTCTGCGGCGAACCGGCGATGACGGTGCGGTCGGCGACACAGGCCTCGAAATTCGCGCCACGCGGCACGTTGAGCCGCGACGTCAATCCGGTCTCGCCGTGCTTGACCCGCAGCCAGTTCAGGTGCGCAAGGTGCCGATCCATCGCCGGCTTGCGCGAAGCGCACTGCGCTTCCGCATCGGTGTCGGCGACGAAGATATGCCGCTGCACGCCGATCGCGACGCCGCCGGAAAACTCGGCCTTCGGTTGCGCCGGCCCTCCGCGCTTCGCCAGCGCCGTCTTGAATGCATCGATATTGGCCTTGGCGACTTTCGGCGGCCCGAGCGTCACGAAGTGCAGGCCCTGCTCGCCGGCCCAGACCGAGCCGATTTCATTGGATGAGCCGTACCAGAACGGCGGATGCGGCTCCTGCAACGGCCGCAATGCGATCGGCACGTTCTCATAGGTGAAATGCTCGCCCTTATAGGTGAGCGAATCCGTTAGCAGACCGGCGCTGACGCATTTGAACGCATCGATGAAAATCTCGCGCGACTGATCGTGCTCGACTTTGTGAAAGCGCAGCTCATAGGGCGACACTCCGCGGCCGACGCCGACGTCGAGCCGGCCGTAACTCAAATGATCGAGCATGCAGATTTCTTCGATCAGCCGCAGCGGCGAATAAAGCGGCAATAGATAAACCAGCGGCCCGAACCGCATGCGCTTGGTGGCGCGCGCCACCGCGCCGAGATAGACACCCGGCACCGGCACCATGTTGAGCGGCGTGGCATGATGCTCGGCGACGTGCAGGCAGTAGAAGCCGGCAGCGTCGGCGGCCTCGGCGAAGCGCAATCGCTCATCGAAAAGGGTCGCGAGCGGCCGGTCGCCATGCTCGACATGGTCGAAAAGTCCGATTTTCATGATGCCTCTGTGCTGATGGCGGTGACGGAATATTTCTTCTTTATTTTTTGGGCAATAGCCCGACTTGCCGGCCCATGCCGCGGCAGTCTTCGTCGGTCTTGAGACCGGCCGCATGAATGCCGTGGATCGCAAGCTCCTCGTCGCGGTCCTCGGTATCGCCGGTCACGCCGACCGCGCCGATGACGTCGCCGCTGTCGCCGCGGATCAGCATGCCGCCGCCCTCGGGAAAGATCTGCTCGCCGCTCGCGGCGATCAGATAGCGCATGAAGATCGGCCGTTCGTGCGCCCGCTCGCGGACGAGCTTCGAGCTGCGGCCAAGCGACAGCGCCGCGTAGGCTTTGCCGAAAGCCATTTCAAAGCGGATCATGGAGGCGCCGTCCTCTTTCTTGAACGCCTTCACTTTGCATCCCGGCTCGACCACGATGACGCTGATCGGACGGCAATCGAGCGCAGCGCCGCGTTCGATGACGGCATCGATGATGCGCTCGGCCTGCGCGAGCGTGACGGTACTCATATGACGGCAGCCATTGGCCCTCCCCGTTTTTGACCGTTGTGCCAGTTTCGCCGCGACGAGGCTAGATGTTCCGCCAGTAGCATCCCAACCGCCTACGTCGCCTCTTGCCTCGGGCGGCCGAGCGCGCCACATCTGCGCGATGCCGGTTTCGCCTTCCATAGCGGTCGAACGCCTCGTCAAAACCTACAAGACCGTCCCGGCCGTGGACGGCATTTCGTTCACGCTGTCGCCCGGATCGATTACGGGCCTCCTTGGCGGCAACGGTGCCGGCAAGACGACGACGATCGCCAGCATCATGGGTCTGGTCATGCCGACATCGGGCCGGGTCACCGTGCTCGGCGCCGAGATGCCGCGCGAGCGTTATCGGGTGCTGCATCGCATGAACTTCGAAAGTCCCTATGTGGAAGTGCCGATGCGGCTGACCGTGCGGCAGAATTTGACCGTGTTCGGCATGCTGTACGGTGTCGACGACCTGCGCGAGCGCATCGCGAAGCTCGCCGATGACCTCGACCTCACCGATTTCCTCGACCGGCCAACCGGGCGGCTTTCGGCCGGGCAGAAGACCCGTGTCGCGCTTGCCAAGGCGCTCATCAACAACCCCGAGGTACTGCTGCTCGACGAGCCCACGGCATCCCTCGATCCCGACACCGCCGACTGGGTGCGCGGCCATCTCGAGCGCTACTGCCACAAGCGCCGGCCGACGATGCTGCTCGCGTCGCACAACATGGCCGAAGTCGAACGGCTGTGCGAGCGGGTCATCATCATGAAGCAAGGGCCGCATCGTTGACGACGACACGCCGGCAAAATTGCTGGCCCGCTACGGCCGGCGCACGCTTGAGGAAGTTTTTCTCGACGTTGCCCGCGGCAACGGCATTGAAAGCGAGGCGGCGCAATGAGCGATGTCATTGCCAATGCTCCCGCCGCCCTCGTCAACGGGAAGCTCCGCCCGGCGCATCGCGGCGATGATGCTGCGTTACTGGTATTTGCTGCGCTCGTCATGGCCCCGGCTTCTCGATCTCGTCTATTGGCCGACGGTGCAGATGGTCACCTGGGGCTTCCTGCAATATTACATCGCCAGCAATGCGGGCTTTTTCGCCCGCGCCGGCGGCACCTTCATCGGCGCCGTGCTGCTGTGGGATATCCTGTTTCGCGGGCAACTCGGCTTCTCGATCTCGTTTCTCGAGGAAATGTGGTCGCGCAATATCGGCAATCTGATGATGAGCCCGTTGCGGCCGTTCGAATTCATCACCGCGCTGATGGTGATGAGCGTGGTGCGGCTGTCGATTGGCGCCGTCCCGGTGACGTTTCTCGCCATCGCGTTCTTCGGCTTCAATCTTTACGGACTGGGCTTCGCGCTGGTCGCGTTCTTCTTCAATCTGATGCTGACCAGCTGGGCGATCGGAATTTTCGTCTCCGGTCTGATTTTGCGCAACGGCATGGGCGCCGAAAACTTCGCTTGGTCGATCATGTTTCTGTTCATGCCGTTGACCTGCGTTTATTATCCGGTGACGACGCTGCCGGTCTGGCTGCAACACGTCGCTTGGCTGTTGCCGCCGACCTATGTGTTCGAAGGCATGCGCGCCCTGGTCATCGACAAGGTGTTTCGTCCCGACCTGATGCTCGACGCGCTGGCGCTGAATGTCGTGCTGTTTGCCGGCGGCGTCTTTGCTTCCTAAGCTTTTGCAGAGCGCCCGCCGCCACGGCTCGCTGCTGCAGACCGGCGAGTAGGCGCCATGCGCGGCGGCTATGTGCGCTGCGAATAGCAGCAAAGCGTTGAGCCTTACCCAGGCAAAAGGCGTCCGCATCTTACGTAAGGAAGAACGAAAAAATTGCGTTTATGTTGATCTATGACATATATTCAGGGCAATGCTGCACTGCAGCAAGAAGCCGGGCAAGGTTCCTCCATGGCCATCGGAGAGTTTGGCGGCGCGCCGCGCTGCCGGTCGACAACGGCACTTAAGCATTGCTGTCGACCCCGCTCTACTGGTTCTACGAGATGAGCCATGCGGCGCTCAACCCGTCCCGAGCCTGGGCCGACGCGACGCGCTTGTTCTTCAAGAACCCGGTCAATCCGCTGTCGTTCACGACGTTCGGAAAGTCCGTCTCCGCGGCATGCGAATTGTTCGAGCGCTCGACGCGCCGCTACGGCCGCCCCGAATGGCGCATCGATTCAACGGTCGTCGGCGGCGAGCGCGTGCCGGTCCATATCTCCACCGTCTGGGAGCGGCCGTTCTGCAAGCTCGTCCACTTCGAGCGCACTTTCGAGCGCCCGCCGAAGCGTCCGCAGCCGCGGCTCCTCATCGTCGCGCCGATGTCGGGCCATTACGCGACGCTGTTGCGCGGCACGGTCGAGGCGTTTCTCCCCAATCATGACGTCTACGTCACCGATTGGGTCGATGCGCGCATGGTTCCGCTGACCGAGGGAAGTTTCGATCTCGACGATTACATCGACTATGTGATCTCGATCCTGCACACGCTCGGCGGCGACACCCACGTGCTCGCGGTGTGTCAGCCATCAGTCCCGGTGCTTGCCGCCGTGGCACTGATGGAGGCGGACAACGATCCCTATGTGCCGACCTCCATGGTGCTGATGGGCGGACCGATCGACACACGGGTCAATCCGACCGCAGGTCAATCTGCTTGCCGAAAAGCGCGGCATCGACTGGTTTCGCACCCACGTCATCACCAAGGTGCCGTTTCCCAATCCCGGCTTCATGCGCGACGTCTATCCGGGCTTTCTGCAGCTCAACGGCTTCGTCAGCATGAACCTCGACCGCCATATCGAGGCGCACAAGCAATTGTTTCTTCACCTCGTGCGCGGCGACGGCGACTCGGCGCAGAAGCACAAGGAGTTCTACGACGAATATCTCGCGGTGATGGACCTCGACGCAGAATTCTATCTGCAAACCGTCGAGACTGTTTTCGTGCGCCATGCGCTGCCGAAAGGTGAGATGACCCATCGCGGCCGGCCGGTGGATCCGAGCCGGATCAAGCGCACCGCGCTGCTCACCGTCGAAGGCGAGCTCGACGATATTTCCGGCGTCGGCCAGACCGAGGCGGCGCACCGCTTGTGCGCCAACATTCCGCCGGACCGCCGCGTGCATTACCTGCAGCCGGGCGTCGGCCATTACGGCGTGTTCAACGGTTCGCGCTTCCGCTCCGAGATCGTGCCGCGCATTTCGGATTTCGTGCTGTCGATGCGCGAGCCAAACCGCGGTCGCGCGCAGCAGTGCGCAACGGCTCCGGCAACGGCGTCGCGCTGCACAGCGTCTGAGCGCCAGTCCAAGCGCGCTGCTTCATCACGCGTTTTTCTCGCCAGCGACGTTTCGAATGTGGCATTATTGCCGTCGATCTTCGATTCTGAAGTTCGTATTCGCGTGCGGCAGATTCGTGCAGAATACGCCGGCAGAATTCGGATCCGGGGTGTTCCGCCATGCTGCAGCGTGCGCTGCTTTATCGCCGCCCGAGCGAGCCGCAAACGATCGAGATCGTGTTCGACGGTTCGGTTTATCCGGTGCGCCTGCGGCGGCACCGGCAAGCGCGCCGCTATACGCTTCGCATTCAGGCGACGACTCGCGAAGTCATTCTCACCATTCCGCCGCGCGGCACGCTGAAGGAGGCCAGCGCGTTCGCGCTTAAGCACGGCGGCTGGATCGCGGCACGGCTCGGCCGACTGCCGAAGGCCGCGCCGTTCGCCGACGGCGCGGTGCTGCCGCTGCGCGGCGTGCCGCATCGCATTGCGCATCGGCCGCGGCGCGCGCGGGACGGTGTGGACGGAGACCGACGCCGGCGGCGAGCCGTTGCTCTGCGTCGCCGGCCAGGCTCCGCATATCGACCGGCGCATCGGCGATTTTTTGCGCCGCGAGGCGAGGCGCGATCTGGAAGCAGCCAGCCAGCGCTTCGCGCGCGATCTCGGCGTCGCTGTTGCGGCGCGTCGTCGTGCGCGATCAATCGAGCCGCTGGGGTTCGTGCTCGACGACCGGCGTGCTGTCGTATTCGTGGCGGCTTGTCCTGGCGCCGAGCCGCGTGCTCGACTATCTCGCCGCGCATGAGGTCGCGCATCTCGTCGAGATGAATCATTCGGCGAAATTCTGGCGCTTGGTGCAGCGGCTCTACCCGGGTCACGAGGCCGCCAAGGCCTGGCTCGATGCGCATGGCGCGGATCTGCATCGTTACGGTCTGTCGGACGCGGGCGGATAGCCGGTTGCAGGCCCGATCAATGCGCGGTGCTGGCCGTGACCGGCTCGCCATGCGACGGCGCCGGACGCATATCGGTGATCATCTTGGTCGCGACGACGATCAGGGTTGCGGCCAGTACCAGACGAAGCGCCTTCTCGGGAATGCGCGCTGCGGCATGGCTGCCGATCAGAATGCCCGGGATCGAACCAACCAGCAGGGATACCAAGACATCGACATCGATCGAACCCAAGAAACAGATGGCCGATTCCGGCGGCGAGCGTCAGCGGCACCGCATGAGCGATATCGGATCCGACGATGCGCGCCGTCGGCAAGTTCGGATAGAGCAGGATCAGCGCCGTGACGCCGATCGCGCCGGCGCCGACGGAAGTGATCGACACCAGCACGCCCAGAATGGCGCCGACCGATATCGTCAGGGTGGCGACTTCGTTGGGCTGCAAGGCGGTAAGCCGCTTCGCATAGCGCGCGACGATCTTCTCGCGGAACACCAAAGTTGCCGCGGTCAGGAACAGCGCAATGGTCAGGAACACTGTGATCAGATTGCGCGCCGCAGGGCTGTTGATGCCGAGGTGACTCAAAGCAAGGATCGTCACGACCGTCGCCGGTACGCTGCCCGTCGCCAATAGCCGCACGACACGCCAATCGATGGTCCGGTTGAAGCCATGTACCGCGCTGCCGGCGGTCTTGGTCGCAGCGGCATAGAGCAAATCGGTGCCGACGGCGGTCGCCGGATGGATGCCGAACAGCAAAATCAGAAGCGGGGTCATCAGCGAACCACCGCCGACGCCGGTCAATCCGACTAACAGGCCGACGCGCGAAGCCAGCCATGGAATACAGCGGTTGCAGTGAATCAAGAATGCTCATTCTGCCATCTTGAACGTTGGTTCCGGCCCGCTCCCATCCTCAATTTTCCTAAATAAGTCGCGGAGCGGAACCTGATCTCAAGCACCGCAATGCTATCCTACCCGTGCGATCCTGTCTGTTGCGGAGTTTTGCTTCGCCAGGGAATGGTTTTCTATTGTGCAACGCGAACAAGAAAGAACCAGCGTGCGGCGTGCGCCACGGCTGGGTTCTACGCCAAAGGATTTGTGACAATCGCGTTCCCAAGGCATGCGGAAAACACGTAGCTGCATCTTCTTATCGCAAGAGGGCCGGACAACACTAAGACGTGATCTCGCGTTGCGTCCGCCGGGCCCGACCCTATTTGCTGGACATCAAGGCCGACCGGGCGGCTCCCCCATCCCCCGACACCCCGTCGCCCGGCCAGATAAGCCTGTGTTGAGGCAACAACTCGAGAACCCCAAGCGGCGTATCTGCTTGGGGTTCTTTTTTGCGCGCGACGGTTCGGTCCACCGCGCGCCTCAGTTCTTGACCAGATCGCCGAGCAGGCTTGCGGCCACCGACAGCTTCGACAGCGTGAGACCGGAATTGGCGATCTCATGGATCGACGTGCGGATGCGCTCGACTTCGCTCCTTGCGCGGCGCGACCCAGTTCTCGACCGCGACGGCGCCGACCGCGCCGTTGCCGACCATGGCGGCGGTGAGCCGCCGCTCGGCATCGCCGATCGAGTCGCGCGCGCGATCGAGCGCCAGCCGATCGAAATAGTCGGTGACCGGGATCGCGCTCGCGGCGCCGGCGATGCGATCGAGGCGGAAGAACGCGCCTGCCGCAAAATAGGTCGCCGCGACCTCGCCGACGGGTTTGCCGGTGCGGTCGGCGACCTGCACGATATCGGGCGCCGCGGTGAGCGCCCGCAGATCGGCAAGCCGGCCGGCAAGCTCCTCGGGCACGCCGGCGCTCGTGAGTTCCTGGCGGCGCGCGGCGCGCGCATTGCGAAGCTCCGGCGACAGCGCACCGTCGAGGGCTGCCGACACCGCTGCGATGCCGTCGCGATAATGCGTCACCGTGGCGGCCAGACCCTTGGCGAGATCGACATTGCGCAAGCACCAGATGATGCGGTCGAGGAGGAGATCCTGCACCGCCGCATAGAGTTCGAGCTGGAGCATTGCCTGGTGATCTTGTTGTCGAGTGCGTCGATCCCCGCGTTCAGCGCCGGCATGCCGTAGCTGTCGCGCACCAACGCGAAGGCCGAGGCGATCGCCGCCGGCGCGGCTCCGGTCTGGTCGGCAATGCGCACGATCAGCGACGGGCCGCCGCGATTGATCATGGAATTCGTCAGATGCGTGGTGATGATTTCACGGCGCAGTCGATGATGGTCGAGCGCGTCGGGATAGTGTTGCGGAATCGCGGCCGGGAAATAGCGCGACAGCTCACGCGCGAGATAGGGATCGTCCGGCACCGTCGATTCGAGCAGGTCGTCGTATAGCGTCAGCTTGGCATAGGCGAGCAGCACCGATAGTTCCGGCCGCGTGAAGGCTTGCGAACGGCGGCGGCGCTCGGCAAGCTGCATGTCGTCGGGGAGGAATTCGACCGCGCGATCGAGCAAGCCGCGCGCTTCCAGCGTCTGGATAAGACGTTGCAGGAAGCCGAAATCCTCCATGCCGCGGCGCTGCGACAGCGACAGCGCCAGCGTCTGCTGATAGTTGTTGCGCAAGACCAGGGCCGCGACCTCGTCGGTCATTTCGGCGAGAAACACATTGCGCGCCGGCATCGACAGGCGGCCGTCGCGCAACGGAATGCTCAGCGCAATCTTGATATTGACCTCCATGTCGGAGGTGTTCACGCCCGCCGAATTATCGATCGCGTCGGTGTTCAGCCTGATGCCGTTGAACGCCGCCTCGATGCGGCCGCGTTGGGTCATGCCGAGATTGGCGCCCTCGCCGATCACCTTGCAGCGCAAATCCTTGGCGGCGATGCGGATCGGCGTCGTTGGCGCGGTCGCCGGCGGCCTCGTCGCTCTCATCCGCGGCGCGAACATAGGTGCCGATGCCGCCGAAGAACAGCAGATCTACCGGCGCCTTGAGGATGGCGCGCAGCAGCTCCTGCGGCGTGATGTGGTCGCCGACGCCGAACAGCTTCTGTGCCTCGGGCGAAAGCTCGATGTCCTTCGACTTGCGCGAATAGACGCCGCCGCCCTTCGAGATCAGCGACTTGTCGTAATCCTGCCAGCTCGAACGCGGCAGGTCGAACATGCGCTTGCGCTCGGCGAAGGCGCGCTCGGCGTCGGGGTCCGGATCGATGAAGATATCGCGGTGATCGAACGCGGCGACGAGCTTGGTGGTCGTCTCGCGCAGCAGTCCGTTGCCGAACACGTCGCCCGACATGTCGCCGACACCGACCGTCGTGAACGGTGTCGTCGCGATATCGATGTCCATTTCGCGGAAATGCCGCTTCACCGATTCCCAGGCGCCGCGCGCCGTGATGCCCATCTTCTTGTGGTCATAACCGGCCGAGCCGCCCGAGGCGAAGGCGTCGCCCAGCCAGAAATCGTGCGCGATGGCGAGTTCGTTGGCGATATCCGAAAATGTCGCCGTGCCCTTGTCGGCGGCCACGACCAGATACGGATCGTCCCCCTCATGGCGCACGACGTCGACAGGAGGGATGACGCCCGCCGTGCCGGGACCGATATTGTCGGTGATGTCGAGGAGCGTCGAGATAAAGATCTTATAGGAGGCAACGCCCTCGGCCTGGATTGCTTCGCGCGAACCGCCGCTTGGCAGATACTTTGGAACGAAGCCGCCTTTGGCGCCGACCGGCACGATCACCGCATTCTTGACGTTCTGCGCCTTGACCAGGCCGAGAACTTCGGTGCGGAAATCCTGCGGCCGGTCGGACCAGCGAATGCCGCCGCGCGCCACTTTGCCGAAGCGCAGATGATCGCCCTCGACGCGCGGCGAATAGACAAAGATTTCGTAGAGCGGCCGCGGCAACGGCATGCCGTCGACCTTGCGGCTCGAAAACTTGATCGCGATGGTGTCTTTGACGAGTCCATCGGCGCCGAGCTGATAAAAATTGGTGCGGATCGCCGACGGTCACCGCATTGACGAAGTGACGCAGGATGCGATCCTCGTCCAGGCTTTCGACCGCGGCCAGCGCGGTTTCGATGGCCGCCACGATGCCGGCTTCGCGCGCGGCGCGGCCGTCCTGCGGCGCGGACGGATGCGGATCGAAGCGGGTGTGAAATAAATCGACGACCTGCGCGGCGATCCCCGGATATTTGCGCAACGTCGTCCACATATAGTCCTGCGAATAGGGCACGCGGATTTGGCGCAGGAAGCGTGAAATGGCACGGATCAGCGCGACATCGCGCCAACCCAGCCCGCTCGCCAGCACTAGCGCATTGTAACCGTCGCTCTCGGCCTTCTTCCCCATCACCACAAGAAAGCAGCTCTGCAGCCGCTCCTTGAGCGCGGTGAGGTCGAAATCCTGACCGAGCGCGCTTTCAAGCGTCATGTCGTGGAACCAGACCTCGGCCGATCCGTTCGGCCGGATGTGATAGGTGCGCTCATCGACGACGCGGAAACCCATATTCTCCAGAACCGGCACGCGTTCCGACAGCTGGATCGGGCCGATTGCGGCTGAACACTTTGAGGCCGGCGCTTTGCGGACCTGCGCCGCATCTCGCGGTAGAGTTGGACACCGAGCGGGCGCTCTTCGGCGAGCGGCTCGATGACGCCGATATCGGCCACTGCCGTGGCCGGCGGATACACTTCGCGGTAGTCGATCGGGAAGGCGTCGCGATAGCGCGCGAACAATATCTGCTCGCGGCGCGGATCGGCGCCGCCGGCGAGCGCCTCACGCAACCCGTCGGTCCAATTGCGCACGATCGCTTCGACCGCGCGGTCGAGCTCGGCGCGATCGGGATTGGGCGTTTCGCCCTCATAGCGCGCGATGATGTAATGAACGCGAACCAGCGGCCCTTCCGCGAAGAACGGATAATAGGCCGTCAACCGTCCCTGATAGGCCGCGGCCAGATAATTACCGATCGCGGCACGAATCTGGCCGTCATAACGATCGCGCGGCGCGTAGACGAGGATCGACACGAAGCGGTCGAAGCGGTCGCGGCGCGGCAACACCCGGACACGCGGACGCTCGTCGAGCTGCAGAATGGCGAGCGAAAACTGATAGAGCGTATCTTCGTCGATCTGAAACAATTCGTCGCGCGGATAATTCTCCAGCACATTGATCAGCGCCTTGCCGGAATGGCTTGACAGATCGAAGCCGGCGCGCCGGATGATGCTGTCGAGCTTGCGCCGCAGATAGGGGATGGTACGGGCCGGGCGCGTGTAGGCGGTCGAGGTGAACAGGCCGCAGAAACGGCGCTCGCCGACAAGCCTGCCGGCGCGGTCGAAGCGCTTGATGCCAATATAATCGAGATGCACGCGCCGGTGCACGCGCGAGCGCACCGCCGCCTTGGTGACGATGATGAGTTTCGGTTCTTTGAGGAATTCGACGCAGTTCCGGCGTGATCGTCACAAGCTGGGTGCCGCGGCGCAGCAAGCGCATCTCGGGCGAGCGCAGCAGGCCGAGACCCGTCTCGAAGGCCGGCTCGAGCGCATCCTCGCTCTCGGTGAAGGAGTAATCGCGCGCGCCAAGCAGCGTAAAATGGTGGTCGGCAAGCCATTCCAGGAAGTGGATCGTTTCGGCGATTTCATCGACCGGAAGCGGCGGCGGGTTGTTTCGCAGGTCGGCGACGATGCCATTGACCCGCGCCAGCATCTGCTGCCAGTCCTGGACCGCAACGCCGACATCGCCCAGTATAGCTTCGAGTTCGCGCAGGATGCCTGCCCGCTGTTCGGCATCCTCGATTCCCGCGACGTGCACATGAATAAAGCTTTCGCTGTGCGTTCCGACGGTGCGCGCGCTCCGAAACGTAACGAGCTTGCCGGCGGCATCGCGCTCGACAAAAAATACCGGATGGACAAAGAGGCGGATATCGACCCCACGCTGGGTCAGCTCGCCGACCACGGAGTCGACCAAAAACGGCATGTCGTCGTTGACGATCTCGAGTACCGATATGCCGGTCCTCGCGGCGGCTTCGAAACGCAGCTTGGGCACTCCGCTCTTGCGCGTGGCGAAAAACGACCAGGCCTGCTCGGCGATGCCCGCCAGTTCCTCGGCCGTGTAGCGCTCGAGGTCGTCCGGAACGGCAAGGCCGAACAAGTTGGTCAGGAAATCCTTGGGAATTTCGCCGTTGCGCTTGGCGAGCAAGATGGTCGCAGCCTCGATAAGCGCCACGCTTTCATAGTCGCCGGCGCGCCTCGGGCCATTCTGGATGTTCATCGCGCCCCTCCCTACCGTCCGTTATCAGTTGTCGATAATACTACTCGCTTTACGTGCTCGTCCGCCAGCGGCGGCTTGCGCGTCAGACGCGAAAAGGGGCGTCGTTATAATCTCCGTTTCCGGTGCATGGGTGGCTCGCCTGTGCCGGCAGCCAAAGACCGCCGAGGATGACCATGACCAAACGCAGCAGCAAAGCTCCACGGCCCGCCTCAAAAACTCGCATCGGCGCGACGGCAGGCGACGATAGCACAATTACCGCGCTCAACCTGCCGCCGGCGCCGCTTTCGCCCGACATGGCGGCTTATTTCGCCAAATGCGAGGAAAAGCTCGGCTTCGTGCCGAATGTGCTGAAAGCCTATGCGTTCGACCCCGCCAAGCTTGCGGGCTTTCGTCGCCATGTATAACGATCTGATGCTGGCGCCTTCGGGCTTGAGCAAGCTCGAGCGCGAGATGATCGCGGTCGCGGTGTCGTCGCATAATCATTGCTATTATTGTCTGGTCGCCCACGGCGCTGCGGTGCGGCAATTGTCCGGCGACTCCGCCCTCGGCGAATTGATGGCGATGAATTATCGCGCCGCGCGGCTGTCGAAACGCGAGCGCGCGATGCTCGATTTTGCCGTCAAGCTCACGGCCGAGCCATGGCTCGTCGAGGACGAGGATCGCGCGCGAGCTGCGCCGCTGCGGCTTCAGCGACCGCGATATCTGGGATATTTCGGCGGTCGCGGCCTTCTTCAACATGACGAACCGGGTGGCTTCCGCGACCGATATGCGGCCGAACAGCGTGTATCATCGGCAAGCGCGCTGACATATCATCGCAGGCGGGAATCACGGGATTGGGGGGTCTCGATGCAAGCTCAACGCGCAGGCGTGACGGCGGGTGTCAGCGTCGGTTGTCGTTTTCGCCGCATCGGCATTTGCGGCACCGCCCGCAAAACTTGCGCCCGAACGATATTCAGACGACCTTCTTCAACGGCCAGCCGTTCACCGCGGCGACGACGTCCAACGTCAAGTTCAAGATGACCTTTACGGCCGACGGCAAGATGAAACGCGAACCGGCCGGCGGCGGCGGCGGTGCCAAGGGCGAAGGTACGTGGAAACTTTCCAAGGACGGTTTCTGCACCACCTGGAAGAACGCAGGCGCCAATTGCTTCACGGTGACGAGCGCCGGCGACAATAAATGGTCGGTGCTCAAGGGCTCGACCATCATGGCGACGTGGAGCAAGTAGGGCCAGAGCAAAACGCCGTCTCAAGCGTGCACAGACAGATCCCTGATCGTCGGATGCTCGCCTGACAGCGGATTTTCCGGGTCCCAGCCGTAGCGTAGCGTTTCGAAGCGCATGGCGCGGGCATCGATCATGACAAGCCGGCCGACCAGGCTTTCGCCGAAGCCGACGATCTCCCGGATTGCTTCGAGCGCCATCATCGAGCCGATGACGCCGGCCAGCGCGCCGAGCACGCCGGCCTCGGCGCAAGCCGGCACGGTGCCCGGGCGGCGGCGGCTCGGGAAACAGGCAGCGGTAGGTCGGGTTCGGTGTGCCGTCGGCAGAACGTTCATGGGCCCGGATCGTGGTCAGCGTGCCGTCGAATGTGCCGAGCGCCGCCGTCACCAGCGGCTTGTTGGCGAAATAGCAGGCGTCGGCGACCAGATAGCGCGTGGCGAAATTATCGGAGCCGTCGGCGACGATGTCGTAATCGCCGATCAGCTTCGAGCGCGTTCGTCGCCGTCAGCCGAAAATCATGCTCCGCAACGGCCACATGGGGATTGAGCCTGCGGATCGCCGCCGCCGCGCGTGCCGATTTTCGGCGCGCCGAGATCGGGCGTGGCGTGGATCACCTGGCGCTGCAAATTCGACAGCGCCACGACGTCATCGTCGACAATGCCGAGCGTGCCGACGCCGGCGGCGGCGAGATAAAGCAGCACCGGCGCGCCGAGACCGCCGGCGCCGATGACCAGCACGCGCGCCCGGCGCAACGCGGCCTGACCCGGGCCGCCTACCTCGCGCAATACGATGTGGCGCGCGTAACGCTCCAGTTCGTCGGCACTCAATTGGGTGCTCAGCATGCCCGCAATATAGGTCGCAATATCGTGCCGGGCGACCCGGACTGGCGGCCTTGCCGGAGATTGGCCACTGACCGTCGTTCGGATACGGTGCCGG
Source organism: uncultured Alphaproteobacteria bacterium (assembly GCA_963696555.1). GTDB lineage: Bacteria > Pseudomonadota > Alphaproteobacteria > Rhizobiales > Xanthobacteraceae > BOG-931. The sequence continues at coordinate 179,194 of CAVOKR010000031.1, forward strand.
GTTCAGCGTCGGGTGCCGTCATGAACGCGAGGGTGATAAGCCTTGCTGTCGGTCTGCTGGTGCTCGCGGGCGCGCCGGCATTCGCGCAGCAAGCGACCAAACCCGCAGCGGCGAAACCCGCACACGCCACTCACGCCAACGCGGCTTCTGCGAAGGGTGTCGTTTCCACAAAAGGCGCGGGTGCCCCCTTGCCGGCGGCTCTCGCGGCAATTCCCGAAGCCGATCGTCTTTCCATCCAGGCCGATCTGGCCTGGCTCGGCCATTTCGAAGGCCTCAGCGCCGAAGAGATAGGCGCCCGCACCCTCGACGCCATCAAAGCCTTCCAGCGGCGCAACGGCGGCAAGGAAACCGGCGTACTCAGCGACCAGGAGCGCGCTTCGCTCACGGAGGCAGCGAGACCGCATCAGGCGGCGGTCGGCTGGCGGCTGATCGACGATAGCGCCACTGGCGCGCGGGTCGGCGTGCCGGAGAAGCTCGTGCCGCGCGCGAGCCCGGCCCGGACCGGCAGCCGCTGGACTTCGCCGCTTGGCCAAGTCCAGATCGAAAGCTTCAGCCTGCACGATGCCTCGTTGCCGGCGCTGTTCGAACAGGAAAAGAGGACCTCGCAACGGCAAGTCGCATCCAGCGCGCTCGAGCCGGATTCCTTCGTCATCATCGGCGAGCAGCATCTGAAAAAATTCGTGGTCCGCGTGCAGTCGAACGGCAGCGAAGTGCGCGGTGTCACGATCCTCTACGACCAGGCCACCGAAGGCACGATGGCTTCCGTCGCGGTTGCGATAGCCGACACGTTCGTCGGATTCCCGGACCCGAACGCCGTCGCAACGATCGGCCACAAACGCGGCGTGGAATACGGCAGCGCGATCGTGGTGTCGAACACGCGGCGATCTTGTCAGCACTGCGGCCATTACCGACGAATGCCAGTCCATCACGGTGCCGGGATTTGGCCATGCCGACCGCGTTGCGATCGACAAGGCGAATGATCTCGCGCTGCTACGGCTGTACGGCGCTCGCAATCTCGTTCCCGCGCCGCTCAGCGGCAACGCCGACCGCCGCGACCGACCTCACGTTGTTCGGTGCTGCCGATCCGTTGGCGCAGGCGGGGAACGGCTCGGTCAGCAGCGCCACCGCCGAACTGACCGCTCAGGGTATCGCACCGGCGCCAAGCCCGGGCTTTTCCGGCGCGGCGGCGCTCGATGGACAGGGACGCTTTGCCGGCGTTGTCGCACTAAAGTCAGCGATCGTCGCCGGCGCGGGTCCGACCGGACCGCAAGCCGCGCTGGTGCCGGCCACGGTGGTGCGGGCTTTTCTTGCGGCCCAAGGAATACCTACAACCGGCACAGCGACAACCGGCATGGCGATCGCCGCCGCCAATGCGACGATGGACCAATCGGTTGTACGGCTGATCTGTGTGCGGAAATAAGCGGCGCTATTTGTTCTGAAACTTGGCCGGCCGCTTCTCGACGAAGGCCGTCATGCCTTCTTTCTGGTCTGCGGTCGCGAACAGCGAATGAAAGATGCGCCGTTCGAAGCGGATGCCCTCGGCGAGCGAGGTCTCGGGCGCGCGATTGACAGCTTCCTTCGCCGCCAACACCGAGGGCAGCGACATCGCCGCAATCGTTTCGGCGGTTTTGAGCGCCTCTTCGAGAAGGTTGGCGAGCGGCACGATACGGGAAACGACGCCCGAGCGTTCGGCTTCCTGGGCGTCCATCATGCGGCCGGTCAGGATCAGATCCATGGCTTTGGCCTTGCCGACCGCGTGCGTCAGCCGCTGCGTGCCGCCGATTCCCGGAATGATGCCGAGCTTGATTTCCGGCTGGCCGAATTTCGCATTGTCGGCGGCAATAATGACGTCGCATTGCAAAGCGAGTTCACAGCCGCCGCCGAGCGCAAAACCCGCCACCGCGGCGACCACCGGCTTTCGCGCTTCGGCGACACGATGCCAATTCGCACAAAAATCGTCGAGGAATGCTTCCTTGAAATCCTTGCCGACCATCTCCTTGATATCTGCGCCCGCGGCGAAAGCTTTGTCGGAGCCGGTGATGACGATGCAGCCGATAGCGCCGTCGGCCTCGAACTCATCGATCGCCTGCGCCAATTCGTCCATCAGCGCGCGATTAAGCGCATTCAGCGCCTGCGGCCGATTGAGCCGGATCAGTCCGACTCGGCCGCGGGTTTCGACCACGATATTTTCGGTGCGCAGCTCTTTGCTACTCATGGACGCTCTCTCCCGGCAAACGGCGAGGCACGGGTCACTTCTGGCATACCGGGCAGCAAAAGGTCGAGCGGCCGTTTTGCACCAGGCGTTTTATGACACCACCACAGCCCGCGGTCGGACATGGCTCGCCCTCACGATCGTAGACCCGAAAATTATGCTGGAACATACCAAGCTCGCCGTCGGTGAGCCGGTGATCGCGCAGAGATGACCCGCCAGCCTTGATGGCTTCGTTGAGCACCGTCTTGATGGCGTCGACGAGCCGTTCGACGCGCTCGTTGGCAGCGCCGCCTTTGCCGGCGATCGTCAAAGCGCGGCGCTTCGGTGAAAGATGCGCGCGATGCAGCGCCTCGCACACGTAAATATTGCCAAGGCCGGCGACGATACGCTGGTCGAGCAGGGCAGCTTTCAGACTCGTTTTCTTGCCCCGGCATGCCTTTGCCAACATCGCGGCATCGAAAGCATTGCCGAGCGGCTCGGGACCGAGACCCTTCAGCAGCGGTTCGGCATCGATCCTTTCCCGCGCGACGAGCTTCATCGAGCCGAAGCGGCGCGGATCGTTGAAGGTCACGGTCGCGCCCGACGACATGTGAAAAACAATGTGATCGTGGGCGAGATGCTTGCCCCGCTCGTGATAATAGCGCGCCGAGACGCTTATCGTTGCCGCCGAAGACATGAAACGAGCCCGACATGCCGAGATGCATGACCAGGACGTCGCCGGAGGAAAGATCGGCCAACAGGTATTTCGCACGCCGGCCGAGGCCGGTCACGGTCGTGCCGGTCAGCCGCTTGGCGAAATCCCTCGGCAGCGGCCAGCGCAGGTCGCCACGGCGAACTTCGACCTTGGTAAAGCGCGCGCCGTCCATGGCCGGCTCAAGACCACGTCGCACCGTCTCGACTTCGGGAAGTTCGGGCATTCAACTATCCGCCGCTATCTCGCGGATTGTCCGGTCCGTCATTTTACCTCCCCGCGGGCTGCCGCACCCGTTAAGCATCGCGCGGGCTTTGTAGCGCCGCGCCCCGCGCCGCGCTATCGTCTGTCCGCAGGAGCACCATGACCCAGTCAGAGCGAAAAGAGATCGATTTCGGCGCCCGACAGGTACCGCTTGAGGACAAGCAGGCGCTGGTCGATGACGTCTTCCACAGCGTCGCACGCCGCTACGATCTGATGAACGATCTGATGTCGTTCGGCCTGCATCGCGCCTGGAAGGAGGCTTTGGTCACCGCGGTGGCACCGCCGCGCAATGTGCCGTTCGCGCTTCTCGATGTTGCCGGCGGCACCGGCGATATCGCATTCCGGGTCATTGCGCGCGGCGGTCCGGCAACTCACGCCACCGTCTGCGACATCAATTCCGACATGCTCGAGGTGGGTCGCGAACGCGCAACGGCGCGCGCGGTGGCAGATGCGGTCACCTTCACGGAAGGCTAATGCGGAGGCACTCCCGTTTGCCCATCGCAGCTTCGACGCCGTGACCATCGCCTTCGGGATCCGCAACGTGCCGCGGATCGAACAGGCGCTTGCCGAGGCCCATCGCGTGCTCAAGATCGGCGGCCGATTTCACTGCCTCGAATTCTCCGCCGTCGATGTGCCCGGTCTCGACCGGCTGTACGACTTTTATTCGTTCAACGTCATTCCCCTCCTCGGCCGCTTTGTCGCCGGCGATGCCGAATCCTATCGCTATCTTGTGGAGTCGATCCGCCGCTTCCCGTCCCCACAAAACTTCGCCGCCATGATGCGCGGTGCGGGATTTGCGCGGGTTTCGTTCCAGACCATGAGTGGCGGCATCGTGGCGCTCCATTCCGGCTGGCGTTTGTGACCTCGGCACCCACGCATCTCGTCCGTCTCGGCCGTGCCGCCTTCGTGTTCGCCCGTGAGGGCGTGTTCGGCGCCCTCGATCCGGCGATGGTTCCACTCCCGGCGCGGCCGTTTCTGCGCATGGCGCGCCTATTCGAGCGGCGATCAAGTCCCGGGGGGACACCGCTGGCTACGGCGCTCAACCTGCTCGGGCCGGCCTATGTGAAGCTCGGGCAATTTTTGGCCACGCGGCCAGATGTGGTCGGCGGTGGATTGGCGCGGGATCTGGAAAGCTTGCAGGATCAGATGCCGCCGTTCCCGCAGGTGGAAGCCGAAGCGGCGGTCGCCGCCGCGTTCGGCCGCCCGCTTGCGTCGATCTTTGCGAGTTTTGGGCCGCCGGTCGCGGCCGCCTCGATCGCACAGGTGCATCGGGCAACGGTCGCCACGGCGACCGGGCCGCGCGCTGTCGCGGTCAAGCTGTTGCGTCCGGGCGTCGACCGGCGTTTCCACGACGATCTCACCGATCTCGCCTTCGCCGCACGGCACGCCGAAAGCCTGTCTGCCGAAGCGCGTCGGCTTCGCCTGGTCGAAGTAGTCGAAACGCTGCGGCGGTCGGTAACGGTCGAAATGGATTTCCGCCTGGAAGCCGCTGCGCTATCGGAAATGGCCGACAACGCCAAAGCGGATCCTGATTTTCGCGTGCCCGTGGTCGACTGGGACCGCACGACCAAGGAAGTCCTGACGCTGGAATGGATCGACGCCACACCGCTGTCGGACCGCGCCCGATTGCAGGCCAAGGGCCTCGACTTGCCGAAGCTCGGTCGCACGGTGATCCAGACGTTCCTGAGCCATGCGCTGCGTGACGGTTTCTTTCATGCCGACATGCATCCCGGCAACCTGTTCGTCGACGATGACGGCCGCCTCGTCGCGGTCGATTTCGGTATCATGGGACGGCTCGGCCCCAAAGAGCGTCTGTTCCTTGCCGAGATTTTGCACGGGTTCATCACGCGCGATTATCACCGTACCGCCGAGGTCCATTTCGAAGCCGGCTATGTGCCGCCGCACCATTCGATCGACGATTTCGCCCAGGCGCTGCGCGCCATCGGCGAGCCGATTCATAACCGCACCGCCGAAGACATCTCGATGGCGAAGTTGCTCTCTTTGCTGTTCGACGTGACCGGGCTGTTCGACATGCGCACCCGGCCGGAGCTTCTGTTGTTGCAGAAGACCATGGTGGTAGTCGAAGGCGTGGCGCGCTCGTTCGATCCCAAGCTCGACCTGTGGCGTACGGCCGAGCCGGTGGTGCGAGAATGGATGACCCGCTATCTCGGCCCGGTCGGTGCGCTCGAAAGCGCCGGCCAAGGTTTCGCCGAACTCCGCCGCTTCCTCGGCCATGCGCCAGAACTGCTCACGCGCGGCGCCCGCGTCCTCGACCAGCTCGACGAGGCCACGCGCGACGGCCTCGTGCTGTCGCCGCAGACCATCACCGAGATCGGCAAAGCCGAGGCGCGACGCAACCGCTGGACCACAAGGGCGCTGTGGGCAATCGCCATTCTTCTGCTTTGGCTAGTCTTAAAGCACTTTTGATTGCATTGATTGCAATGCAATCAATGGGCTGTTAATGTGCCGTCGAGGAGTAGAGCCTTGGCCAGTCTCACCGTCCGCCAGCTCGACGAGAAGCTTAAGAAGCTTTTGCGCCTGCGCGCGGCGCGTCACGGCCGATCGATGGAAGACGAGGTCCGTGTCATCTTGCGCGAAGCGGCGGCGGAGACCGGCCACGATGTCCTGGAGAATTTCGTGCCGCCTGCACGGCCGGCCAGCCAAAGCGCGCAGTTTACCGAGGCGCGACAGCGGCGCATCTTGCTCATCATCGGCGGCGGCATTGCGGCCTATAAGGCGCTCGATCTCATCCGCCGCCTACAAGATCGCGGCGCGACCGTACGCTGCATCCTCACCCCGGCCGCGCAGAAGTTCGTCACGCCGCTCGCCGCCGGCGCGCTTGCCGGCGAACGCGCCTATACCGATCTGTTCGATCCGCAGAGTGAATTCGATGTCGGCCATATCCGCCTTGCGCGCGATACCGATCTCGTCCTCGTCGCGCCGGCGACCGCCGACTTGTTGGCGAAGATGTCCGGTGGGCATGCTGACGATCTTGCCAGCGCCGTGCTGCTGGCGACCGATAAGCCGATCCTTCTCGCGCCGGCGATGAATCCGCAGATGTGGGCGAGAAAAGCGACGCAGCGCAACCTGGCGCAACTCGCCGCCGACGGCTATCCATATCGTCGGTCCGAATGCCGGTGAAATGGCCGAGCGCGGCGAGGCCGGCCTCGGTCGCATGGCCGAGGTGCCGGAGATCGTGGCCGCCGCGGACGCGCTGTTGCGCCGTGGCGTAGCGCTCGCCGGCAAACGCGTCCTCGTCACCTCGGGTCCGACCGCGGAGCCGATCGATCCGGTGCGCTTCATCGCCAACCGTTCGTCCGGCAAGCAAGGGCACGCCATCGCCGCGGCCGCAGCGGCCGCAGGGGCGGAAGTCGTTCTGGTGCGCGGCCCAGTCAACCTGCCCGATCCGCCCGGCGTCGAGGTCGTCAAAATCGAAACCGCGCGGCAGATGCTCGGAGCCGTCGAAGGTGCGCTGCCGGCCGATGTCGCCATCTTTGCTGCCGCGGTTGCGGATTGGCGCAGCGAGGAAGCGAACACGCACAAGATCAAAAAGCAGCAAGGCCGCATCCCGACCCTCAAGCTCGTCGAGAACCCCGATATTCTGGCGACGGTCGCGCACCGGAAATCCGCGCGTCCACAGCTCGTCATCGGCTTTGCCGCGGAAACCGACAATGTCGTCGCCAACGCCAAGACGAAGCTCGCCAGAAAGGGCTGCGATTGGATTCTTGCCAATGACGTTTCGCCGCAAACTGGCATCATGGGCGGCGATGCCAACACCATTCATCTGGTCACCGCGGCGGGTGTCGAGGATTGGCCGACCCAATCGAAAGAAGACGTCGCGCGCATGCTGGTGGATCGGATTGCGAGGGCGCTCGGCGGAGCCAAACCGTGAGCGTCGAGGTCCGCGTCACGCGGCTGCCGCACGGTGCCGACCTGCCTTTGCCGGCTTATCAGACTGCGCTTGCCGCCGGACTCGATCTTGTCGCCGCGTTGCCAGCTGACGGTCCGGTGGAGATTGCGCCCGGCGGCCGTGCACTCATTCCAACTGGAATCGCAATTGCTCTGCCGCCAGGCAACGAAGCACAGATTCGCCCGCGTTCGGGTCTCGCGCTGCGTCACGGCGTGACCGTGCTCAACGCGCCCGGAACCATCGACGCAGACTATCGCGGAGAACTACAAGTAATTCTTGTGAATCACGGTTCCGAAAATTTCGTTGTTCAGCGCGGAATGCGCATCGCGCAACTTGTCATCGCGCAGATACAACACGTGGAACTTGTTGAATTGAGGGAGTTAGATCTCACCGAACGCGCCACAGGCGGATTTGGTTCCACAGGGACCAAATCGAATACTGTCGACAACGGCAACTAACGACGCGTTCAACTGGACGGAATCTTAGTCGTAATATAATACCAAAACCGGTGAACTAACTTCCCTCCTTCGAAGTTTTTTCCTAGATGCCGCTGCTTCCACGCAAAGGAGTTCTTGCCGTCGCTGCGGTGATTGACGTCGCATTGCAAGCGCATGGTCAGCCTATATCAGCAAAAGCGCTGGCGGCACGTCATGGACTTCCGCCGCGGCATCTTGAACCGGTGTTGCAAGCCTTGGTGCGTTGCGGAATCCTCAACGGCATCCGCGGCCCGCGCGGCGGCTATGAATTGGCGCGTGACCGCCGTCACGTCTCCGCCAACGATATTTTGCGTGCCGCCGGGACGGTGGATGACGCCGACACGGAACATGCCGGTTCCGAGCTTCTCGACAAGATCGTGCTTCCCGCCATGGCCACGGCCGAGCACGAATTCGGCGTGGCGCTGGCCCGCATCAGCGTCGAGGACTTGGCGCGCGACGCGCAGGCGCTGGAAGAGCCCCCAGGTAGAGGCGCGGTGCGCAACTAAGTCCCGCCTGCTGGCACAACTCTCTCGTTCACGATCTGGACTCTTTCGGCGCGATTCCGCTTGAGAGTAAAGTCGTCCGATTCGCGGGCTCGTCCCGCGACATACCCGCTGGCGAAATGGCGGTGGCGGCCAGCAGAGGCAAAAGGGGCATGCCGGACACGATCCGGATCGGCCGAGGCTATAGAGCGGCGGCGGCAGCGAATTGGCGGATTCTGCGCCTCGTTTGGCGCTCGCCGTCGGCGGAGCTATGGGCGCCTTGTTGCCGCACCCAGCCAGCGCGACCGAACAACCGGTGCTGGCGCTGGAAGAACTCGTCCTGACCGCACATCGCGGCATCGATCAGCACGCGATCGCGTTTCTCGCGCTGTGTTGTCGGCGTCGTATTGTTCGCCGTCGTCACCGCGATCATGCTGGTGCGCAGCCGGGCGCGCGCCGCCCGGCTCGAAGCGTGGTCGCACGATGAGATTGCGCGGCTGCGCGACGAAGCCGACCGCGCCAAAGCGCTGATGCTGTCCGAACCGCAGGTCATCGTGGTGTGGCCGGCGGGCTCAGACGAGCCTCGCATCGACGGCGATCCTGCCGCGGTCGGCGTCGCCGCTTCGCATCGCGTGCTCGCCTTCGGCAGTTGGCTCGATCCCGGCAAAGCGACCGCGATCGAACGCGCCGTCGACGGCTTACGCGAACGCGGCGAAGCCTTTGCGATGACATTAACGACGCTTTCCGGTCAGCCGATCGAAGCGCAGGGCCGCGCCATCGGTGGCCACGCCGTGCTCCGCCTCAAGGACGCCAGCGGGGTCAAGCGCGAACTGGTCGAGCTCGTCGGCCGCTACGAGAAGCTGTCGGCCGAGGCCGGTTCATTGCGCGCGTTGATCGAGGCGTTGCCGTCACCGGTCTGGACGCGCGACGCCTTGGGCCGGCTCAGCTACGTCAATGCCGCCTACACACGCGCCGTTGAAGCTAAAAATGCCGACGACGCGATCGAACGGCACCTCGAGCTGCTCGATAGCGTCGCGCGCGAGAACATCGGAAAAGCCCGCGACAGCGGCGGCTATGCGGGGCGGCTGCGCGCCGTCGTCGCCGGATCACGCCGGACCTTCGACGTGCTTGATTTTCAGATCGCCACCGGCAGCGTCGGTATCGGCATCGACGCCACCGAAGTGGAAACAATGCGCAGCGTACTGTCTCGGCTCGCCGACGCGCATCGCCGCACGCTCGACCAGTTGTCGACCGGGGTCGCCATGTTCGGCGCCGATCACCGGCTGACGTTCTACAATGCCTCCTATCGCGCGCTGTGGGATCTCGATGCCGCGTTCCTCGATCAGGAGCCGACCGACTCGGCGGTCATCGACGTCTTGCGCGCCGCCCGCAAGCTGCCGGAGGAGCCGGACTTCCGGCAATGGAAGGCGCAACTGCACGAGGCCTATCGCGCCGTCGAGGATAAGGAATACACGTGGCATTTGCCCGGCGGCCGCACACTGCGGGTCGTAACCACGCCCAATCCCGATGGTGGCGTGACCTATCTATTCCACGACGTCACCGAACGGCTCGATCTGGAACGCCGCTTTCAGGAGCTGATCCGCGTCCAGGGCGAGACGCTGGACAATCTGGCCGAGGGCGTGGCGGTATTCGGCAGCGACGGCCGGCTACGGCTGCACAATGCGGCCTTCGCAAGGATGTGGCGGCTCGCGCCGGAGCCGCTCGCCGAGCGGCCGCACATCGAAAAAATCACTGCGCTCTGCCAGCCGTTGCATGGCGATGCGCCGGCTTGGCAGGCGCTCCGCGACGTCGTCACCGCAATCGACAGCCGCGAAGCGACGCTTGCCAGGCTCGAACGCCGCGATGGCAGCGTGGTCGACTGTACCACCGTCTCACTCCCCGACGGCGCCACTCTGGTGACGTTCCACGACGTTACCGATTCCGTCAATGTCGAGCGCGCGCTGCGCGAGCGCAACGAGGCCCTCGAAGACGCCGACAAAATCAAGATCGATTTCGTCCATCACGTCTCCTACGAGCTGCGTTCGCCGCTGACCAATATCATCGGCTTTGTGCATCTCTTGAGCGACCCGGGCACCGGCCCGCTGGCGACCAAACAGCGCGAATATCTCGATTACATTATCGTCTCGACCAACACATTGATGGCGCTTATCAACAACATCCTCGACCTGGCGACAATCGACGCCGGCCGCATGCAGCTCAATCTCGGGCCGGTGGATATCCGCGAAACCATGGCGGCGGCCGCCGAAGGCGTTCAGGATCGGCTGGTCAGCGCCGGCCTTACCCTCGACATAAAGGCGCATGATGAAATCGGCGGCTTTATCGCCGACAAATTGCGGGTGCGGCAAATCCTGTTCAATCTTCTGGCCAACGCAGCGAGCTTCTCGCCGGGCGGCGCGACCATCTTGCTGTTGGCCGAACGGCGAAGCGACGCTGTGAGTTTTTCGGTCACCGACCGCGGGCCAGGAATTCCTCCCGACGTTCTCGAAAAGGTATTCGACTGGTTCGAAACGCATTCGCTCGGTTCACAGCATCGCGGTCCCGGGATCGGCCTGTCACTGGTCCGCTCGTTCGTCGAACTTCACGGTGGCACCGTGACGATCGCCTCGATCGTCGGGCAGGGCACCACCGTTACATGTACATTCCCGCTGGTCGAAGCCGCCACGCTGACGGCGGCCGAATAGGCTTCGAACGGAGTTTTTTCGATGCTTCTGACCACCATCGGTGGCGCAAGCTTTGCCGTGACGTTATCCGATGAGGAAGCGACGGTGCGCTTCGCGGGCGATATCGCGGCAGCGCTTGAGCCGGGCGATCTCGTTACACTGTCCGGCGACCTTGGCGCCGGCAAGACCACCTTCGCGCGGGCGCTGATTCGTGCACTTGGCGGCGACGATACGCTCGAGGTGCCCAGCCCGACCTTCACCTTCCTTCAGACCTACGAGTTGCCGCGCTTTGATCTCGTTCACGCCGATCTGTACCGGCTCGCCGGCGCGTCAGAACTCGCCGAGCTCGGCTTCGACGACTTGCCGGACGGCGCCGTGGTGCTGATGGAATGGCCCGACCGCGCCGCCGGATTTCTTCCCGCCGATCGTTTCGATATCACCTTCACGCTGGCGCCAACGCTCGGCCCCGGGGTGCGAAACGTCCGCTACGCCGGCTATGGCGGGTTTGCGCCGCGCGCCGAACGCATCGCACGCATTCGCAGCTTTCTGAACTCTGCGGGCTTCGGCGAGGCGCGGCGGCAACGCATGCAGGGCGATGCCTCGACGCGCATTTTCGAACGTCTGACGCTCGGCGGCAGATCGCGCGATCCTGATGAACGCGCCGCGCCGCCCCGACGGCCCGCCGGTGCGCGACGGCAAGCCCTATAGCGCCATTGCGCATCTCGCCGAGGATGTCGTGCCTTACGTGGCGATAGCGGATGCGTTGCGCGGTCGCGGTCTTTCGGCGCCGGAAATCCTCCATACCGATCTCGATCACGGCCTCCTCGTCATGGAAGATCTCGGCGAGGAGCGTATCGTTGCCGGCGAGCCGCCGATACCGGTTGAAGAGTGCTATGCGGCCGCGGTCGATCTCTTGGCATCGCTCCACGGCTATGACTTGCCGGGCACGCTGCCCGTTACATCTGAAATCGACTACGAACTGCCGCACTACGATCTGCAGGCGCTCCTGATCGAGGCCGAGCTTCTGCTCGACTGGTATATGGCCCGCGCCGGCACCGCCCCGTCGTCGATCATGCGCAAAGCTTTCGTGCAGCTGTGGCGCGAGGCGCTTGCCCCGGCGCTCACCGCGCCGCCAACCTGGGTATTGCGCGATTATCATTCGCCCAATCTGCTTTGGCTCCCGGAGCGCGACGACATTGCGCGCATCGGCGTGCTCGATTTTCAGGATGCGCTGGTCGGTCCCGCCGCCTACGACGTCGCCTCCCTTCTCCAGGATGCGCGCGTCGATGTCCCTGAGACGATGGAAGTGGCGCTCCTCAGCCGCTATGTGCGCGCGCGCTTCGCCGACGACCGCAATTTCGACGCCGCGGGCTTCACGCGGCTTTACGCGACGCTCGCGGCGCAGCGCGCCACCAAGATCCTCGGCATCTTTGCCAGGCTCGACCGCCGGGATGGCAAGCCGCAATATCTGCGTCACATGCCCCGCCTATGGAACTACTTGCAGCGCTCGCTGGCCCACCCCGCTCTCGCCTCGCTCAAGGCCTGGTACTCTGCCCACGTGCCGGCTCCAAATCTGTCCGCACCAAATTTGTCCGCTCCGGATAGGTTATGATGCCTCGATTCGGACAATGGCGATGGTGGGGCCGCCCGACGCGATGATGCCGAAAAGCGCCATAGTGCTGGCCGCGGGTCTGGGCACGCGCATGCGGCCGTATAACGGCCACATCCCCAAACCTTTGGTCACGGTCGGCGGCAAATCGCTGATCGATTACGGTCTCGACCGGCTGGCCGATGCCGGGGTCGAGCGCGCGGTGGTGAATGTGCACCATCTCGCCGACGCCGTGGAGCGGCATCTCGCGCCCCGGCAGCGGCCGCAGATCGTCATTTCCGACGAGCGCGCCGAACTGCTCGGCACTGGCGGCGGCATCGCCAAGGCGCTGCCGCAGCTCGGCGACGCGCCGTTCTTCCTGGTCAATTCCGACACGCTGTGGCTCGACGGCGTCAAGCCGAATTTCGCCCGACTGGCCGATGCTTTCGATTCCGCCGCTATGGACGCGCTGTTGCTGTTGGCGCCGACCGCCGACAGCATCGGCTATTCGGGCCGCGGCGATTACATGATGCTGCCCGACGGCCGGCTGCGGCGGCGCGCCGAGCACGAAGTGGCGCCGTTCATCTATGCGGGCGCGGCGATCCTTAGCCCCGCGCTGTTCGCCGGCGCGCCGGCCGGCGCCTTTGCGCTGACCCGGCTGTTCGACCGTGCCGGCGCAAAGCGGCCGGCTGTTCGGCCTGCGTCTCGAAGGGGTGTGGATGCATGTCGGCACGCCCGAGGCCGTCGCCGGCCGCCGAGACGGCGCTCGCCGCGATGGCACTGACATCTGATAAGTCCTCGCGGCGCATCACCGCGAATCCGAAAATGACCCCGCGTGTTTTCACCATTCCGGCGTCGGCGCCGTTTCTGCCGACGCTGATCGAGGCGTTGACGAGCGGCAAGCTCGGCTTTGCCGTGGCCGACGATCCGCTCGTGCTGGCGTCGGCGACGCTCTATCTGCCGACGCGCCGCGCCTGCCGGCTGATGCGCGATGCTTTCCTCGACGCGCGCCACGGCGACGCCGCCATCCTGCCGCGCATTATTCGCGATCGGCGATATCGACGAAGACGAGATCGCCTTCGCGGAGGCGGCAGCGGGCGATATCGCGGCCGACGCGCTGGCTGTGCCGCCCGCGCTCGATCCGCTCGAGCGCCGACTGCTGCTGACGCGGTTGGTGACGCAATGGGCCAACTCGCCCGAACTTCACGGCATGAGCGGCACGCCGCTGGTCGCACAAACTCCGGCGGCGGCGTGCGCAGCTGGCCGACGATCTGGCGCGGCTGATCGACGATATGACGACCCGCGGCGTGCCATGGGATCGGCTCGACGAGCTCGTGCCCGACCAGTTCGACATATATTGGCAGCAGACGCTGAAATTCCTGCAGATCGCGCATCGAGGCGTGGCCAAAAATCCTCAAGGAGCGCGGCTGCATCGAAGCCGCGGACCGCCGGGACGCTTTGATCAAGGCCGAAACCGCAGCGGCTCTCGCGCAAGACCGACGGTCCGGTGATTGCCGCCGGATCGACCGGCTCGATTCCGGCGACCGCCGAATTGATCGCCACTATCGCGCGCCTGCCGCACGGCGCCGTGGTGCTGCCCGGCCTCGACACCGATCTCGACGAAGCGTCGTGGCGGCTCATCGCCGGCGATGCCGGAAAAGAATATCGCGCCGGCTCCGGGTCATCCGCAATTCGCCATGCAGGCGCTCCTGACCCGGATCGGGATCGCCCGCGACGCCGTCACCGCTCTGGCGGAGTCGCAAGGGCCGCGAACGGCTGTTGTCGGAAGCGATGCGTCCGGCGGCCGCGACCGACTTGTGGCAGAAGCGAGCCGGCGATCCGGATTTCGAGGCGCATGCCGATGCCGCGCTCGCCAGCGTCGACGGTGATCGAAGCCGCCAATGCCGGAGGAGGAAGCGCTCGCCATCGCGATCGCGCTGCGCGAAGCGGTGCAGGACAGCAAGACCGCGGCGCTGGTCACGCCGGATCGTGCGCTCGGCCGGCGCGTGCTCGCCGCGCTGGCGCGCTGGAATATCGCGGCCGAGGATTCCGGCGGCGAGGCGCTGGCCGATACGCCCGCCGGGATTTTCGCCCGGCTCGCCGCCGAAGCCGCGATCAACGGCTTGGCGCCGGTGACACTGCTGGCGTTGCTCAAACATCCGCTGTTGCGGCTCGGCGCGAGCGATCAACGATCAGGCGATCGCCACGCTCGAGCGCGCCGTGCTGCGCGGGCCGCGGCCGAGCCCGGGCACGGCCGGTCTCGCGCGCGCGCCCTGCGGACAGTTTCGCGCGCCGCCAAAGCCGAATCTGCATCGCTCCGATCCGCGCACCGAATCTGAGCGACGACCGATCTTGCCGCGGCCGCGGATCTCGTGACGCGACTCGCCGCCGCGCTGGCGCCGCTCGAAAAGCTCGGCGGCGAAGCCGTCGCAGCTTCGAGCGAACTTGCCGCGCGGCATCGCGACGTCCTGGCGGCGCTGTCGCGCACGAAGGCGACGAAGCCGCCTTCATCGGCCCCGACGGCGCGAAGCTTGCCGAGGCGCTCGACGAACTCGCGACGAGTGATGCCGCTGCCGGACTCGCCGGTCGCGTGCTCCGACTATGTCGAATTGTTCGCTGCGGCGTTGGCCGGCCGCGTCGTCCGCCGCCCGCCGCGGCCGGGCCTGCGCGTGCGCATCCTCGGCCTGCTCGAAGCGCGCCTCACCGAAAGCGACCGCGTCGTGCTCGGCGGCCTGGTCGAAGGCACCTGGCCGCCGGAAAGCCGCACCGACGCCTGGCTCAGCCGTCCGATGCGGCTCGATCTCGGCCTCGATCTGCCGGAGCGCCGCATCGGCCTGACCGCGCACGATTTCGCGCAATTGCTCGGCGCCCGCGACGTGATCCTGACGCTTGCCGGCAAAGATCGCCGGCACGCCGACGGTGCCGTCGCGCTTTATCCAGCGGCTTGCCGCCGTCGCCGGCGAGCGCTGGCCGACAGCCGATCAGCGCGCGGCGAAAATTATCTCGGCCTGGGCGCGCGAACTCGACCGGCCCGGCGAGGTCGCGCCGGCGCCGCAGCCCGGCGCCAACGCCGCCGCGCGCGGCGCGGCCGAAAAGGCTTTCGGTCACCGAGATCGAGCATTGGCTGCGCGATCCCTATACGATCTATGCCAAGCATATTCTGCGGCTGCGGCCGCTCGATCGCGGTCGATGTCGCGCCCGGCGCCGCCGAGCGCGGCACTTTCATTCACGCCGCGATCGGCGAGTTCACGCAGAAATTCGCCAGGAGCTTGCCGCCGGATCCGGTCGGCGAACTGCATCGCGCTCGGCCGAAAGCATTTTGCCGCGCATCGAGGATTTTCCGGAGGCGCGAGCGTTCTGGTGGCCGCGCTTCGAGCGCATCGCGCGCTGGTTCGCGCGCTGGGAAATCGAACGCCGCGCCGCGCATCGCGGCGATCGCCGCCGAGATCCGAGGCGAAATCGAAATTCCGCTCGACCGAAGGCAGCTTCCAGCTGCGCGGCATCGCCGACCGCATCGAGCGCCGCGCCGACGGCAGCTATGTGATCCTCGACTACAAGACCGGCTCGGCGCGAACCGACAAGCAGGTGCGCACCGGGCTTGCGCCGCAGCTTCCGCTGGAAGCCGCGATCCTGCGCAAAGGCGGATTTCAAGGGAATTCCCGCCGGCGCCTCGGTCGCCGAGGTCGTCTACGTGCTGTTGAAAGGCGGCGAGCCGCCGGGCGATCTACAAGTCGGTCTCGTTCAAGGACGGCACGCCGGATTTTCACGCCGATCGCGCCTGCGAAAAGCTCGCGGAACTGGCGCGGCGCTTCGAGGACGACGAGCGCGCCCTATCGATCGCTCGTTCATCCGATGTGGACCACGCATTACGGCGACTACGATCATCTCGCCCGCGTCAAGGAATGGTCGAGCACCGGCGGCGCGGGCGACGGCGGCGAGCGGCGAATGAGCAACGACCGCAGACATTCCCGGCCGAGCGTGCGGCAGCCGGCAAACCGAGGCGTCCGATCCCGAACGTATCGGCGTGGGTCGCCGCCAATGCCGGATCGGGCAAGACCCATGTGCTGGCGCAGCGCGTCATCAAGCTTCTGCTCGATGGCGTCGAGCCGGAAAAAATTCTCTGCATCACCTTCACCAAGGCGGCCGCCGCCAATATGGCGAAGCGAGTGTTCGACACGCTCGGCGCCTGGACCACGCTCGACGACATGGCGCTGGACAAGGCGCTATCGCGGAGCTTTCCGGAATCGCCGCCCGACCGCCGATCGCGCGCGCTGGCGCGGCGGCTGTTCGCGCGCGCGCTGGAAACGCCGGGCGGCCTGAAAGTGCAGACCATCCACGCTTTCTGCACGCAGCTCCTGCATCAGTTTCCGTTCGAGGCCAATGTTGCCGCGCGGTTCAGCCGTGCTCGATGAAACCGACGCAGACGCATCTGCTCGAGCAGCTGACGCTTGCCGTCCTGCTTGAGGGCGCCGGAGCATCCCGAAAGTCCGCTCGGCCGCGCGCTCGCCATCGCGATGACCGCGGCCGCGGACCAGACCTTTCGCGATGTCGTGCGCGGCGCGATCGCGCAGCGTGACGCGATCGGGCGCTGGATCGCGAAAGCCGGCGGCGATCGACGCATGCCATCGCCGATCTGTCACTCGCGCTCGGCGTCGATCCCGGCGACGAGCCGCGAAACCGTCGAAGCGGAATTTCTTGCCGGTCAGCTCTGATCGCGCCGTCGGAATGGCCGGCTGCTCGCGCAAGTTCATTGGCGCAAGGCGACCAAGACCGACAAGCGAGCAGGCTGCGCGCTTCGGCGCGCTGAGCGGCCTGTCGAGATCCTGAGCGCACCGCCAAATACCTCGGAAATTTTCTGTACCAAAGAGCTCGGCCGCGCAAATCGATCGTCACCAAGGCCATCACGGATGAAGCAGCCTGGTCGAGCGCTTGCACGCCGAGCAGGACCGGATCTGCGCGCTGCTCGAACGCCGCCGCGCCGTTATCTGCCGCGACCGCAGCGCAGCCCTCATCACCGTCGCCTACGAGGTGCTGAAGCGGTATCGCAGACGAAAAGAAGCGCCGCGGGCTGGTCGACTACGACGACCTGATCGACAAGACGCTCGCGCTGTTGCGCAACGTCGATGCGGCCTGGGTCCATTACAAGCTCGATCTCGGCATCGATCATCTGTTGATCGACGAGGCGCAGGACACCAGCACCAAGCAGTGGGAGATCGTGCAGCGGCTGGTCGCCGAATTCACGGCTGGCGCCGGCGCGCGGAGCGTCACGCGCACGATCTTCGCGGTCGGCGACGAGAAGCAGTCGATCTTATTCGTTCCAGAACGCGGCGCCCCGGGAATTTGCCGACGATGCGGCCAGCTATTTCGCGACGCGGCACGACGACAGCGGTCTTGAATTCGACTTCGGCCAGCTCGAGCATTCGTTCCGTTCCGGCGAGAGCGTGCTTGCCGCGGTCGATATCGTGTTCAAGGAAATCGCCGGCAGCGTCACATCGGATCACGGACGGTTTTCCGCCGCATATCGCGCTGCCGGATGCGCCGCCCAGCGTGGTGGAAATCTGGGAGCCGACGGAGCCGGACGAAGCGCAAGGACGATCGAAGGCTGGGACGCGCCGTTCGACTCGCGTCAGCGAAACGAGCCCGCGGGTTAAGCTCGCTCGCCGCATCGCGCGCACGGTGCGCAAGCTGATCGATGCGCGCGAGCCGGTCGGGATCGAACGCCGTCCCGCGCGCTACGGCGACGTGCTGATCCTGGTGCGCCAGCGCGGCGAATTGTTCGAGGCGATCATCCGCGCGCTGAAGCAGGAACATGTCGAAGTCGCCGGCGCCGACCGCCTGGTGCTGACCGAGCACATCGCGGTCATGGATCTGATGGTGCTCGCCGATGCGCTGTTGTTGCCGCAGGACGATCTCGCGCTGGCGACCGTGCTGCGCAGCCCGCTGTTCGGCTTCGAGCGACAAGGATTTGTTCGAGATCGCCTGGGATCGCGGCTCGTCGTCGCTGCGCGCGGCGCTGTCGCGCAAGGACCGGCGAGAAATTCGCCGCGGCGGCAGCGCTCCTCGACAAACTTGCGCGACGACGCGCGGCGCGAGACGCCGTTCGCGTTCTATGCGCAGATCCTCGGCGCCGGCGGCGCGCGGCGGCGTTTCCTGGCCCGGCTCGGCCTGGAGGCCAACGACGCGCTCGACGAATTCCTCAATCTCGCTTTGGATTATGAGCGGCGCGAGACGCCGTCGCTGCAAGGCTTCGTCGCCTGGCTGCGCGAGGCCCGCGCCGAGGTAAAACGCGACATGGAGATCGCGCGCGACGAGGTGCGCGTGATGACGGTGCACGGCGCCAAGGGACTCGAAGCGCCGATCGTCATTCTCGCCGACACGATGACGCCGCCCGCCGGCCCGCGCCCGCCGCGGCTGCTGCGAGCTTGGCCGACGGCCCGATGGTCTGGGCCGGACGCAAGGCCGACGACGTGCGCGCCGGTCGCCGCGGCGCGCGCAGCTCGTGCAGAGCGAGGCGACCGACGAATACCGCCGGCTGCTCTATGTCGCGATGACGCGCGCCGCCGACCGGCTGATCGTCTGCGGCGCGGAAGGCAAGAACAAGCGGCCGGACGGCTGCTGGTACGATCTGGTGCGCGAGCCGCTGGAACCGTTCCTGGTCGAGGAAGGCGACGGCGAGGAAGAAAGTCTTGCGTTATCGCAAACAGACGGCCGATGCGCGCCGCAGCGAGCATCGCCGCGCCGCGCCGTCGAAGCAAAGTCCGAACGGCCCGAGCTGCCGATCTGGCTGCGCGAGCCGGCGCCGCGTCGAGCGCCGCGGCGTAACGCCGCTGTCGCCCTCCTCGGCCTTCGACGAAGAGATCGGCAGCTTCGTCCCGCGGCGGCGCTTCGGCCGCCGAGCGGCAAAAGGCGCTGCGGCGCGGCCGCATCGTGCATCGGCTGATGCAGGCATTGCCCGACATTCCGGCGGAGCGCCGCGCCGACGCGGCCGACCGCTTTCTCGCCGGCGCGGCCGGAGGATTTCTCCGCGGCGGAGCAGGCCGAGATCGCGCGGCAGGTTTTCGCCGTCCTCGACAGCCGCGAATTTTGCCGAGGTTTTTGCACCCGGCAGCCGCGCCGGAAGTGCCGATCGTCGGCCGCTTTGCGCGCCGCGACGGCCGACCGATCGCCGTCGCCGGCCAGGTCGATCGGTTGATCGTCACCGACGGACAGCGTTCTGATCGCCGACTACAAGACCGACCGCAAGGTTCCGCGAAAGCCTCGGCGAGGTCGAGCCCTATGTCACTGCAGCTCGCGCTTTACCGCGCGGTGCTGACGCGCCTTTATCCGGGCAAAACCGTGCGCGCGGCGCTGATTTTCACCCAGGGCCCGGCGCTGATCGAGGTCCCGGCCGCCGCCATGGACGAGGCCCTGGAAGCGGCCATCGGGCGGGATTTGACGAAGTCCTAACCGGTGGCTGTCACGCTGCGGTGAAGGTGCCTTGACGCCCTCCGGAGCGGTTCATACGTTCATCGGCCCCGGGCTGCCGATTCTCCCGAATAAACGAGGTATTCCATGGTCGAGAAAACAACCGATGCGACGTTCGATACGGACGTGCTCAAGGCGAGCGGCCCGGTCGTCGTCGATTTCTGGGCGGAATGGTGCGGCCCGTGCCGAATGATCGCGCCGGCGCTCGAAGAGATTTCCAACTCGCTCAACGGCAAGGTCAAGATCGTCAAGCTGAATGTCGACGAGAACCCGGGCACCGCGGCGAAATACGGCATCATGTCGATCCCGACCCTGATGCTGTTCAAGGACGGCCAGCTCGCCTCCCGCCAGGTCGGCGCCGCGCCGAAGCAGAAGCTCGAGCAGTGGATCACCGCTTCGGTGTGATTCGTACTGACTCGCTCGTCGCGTAAGCGGGGACCCGGTGCGTCGCCGCGACTATCGCGCCTCGAGGCCCGCTCGCGCGGTAACGATCGGGATATGCGCTAATGCCGGAAATGCCTGCGTCCCGGTGAACACCATGGCGATGCCGTGGTCGTCGGCGGCCTTGATCACCTCGTCGTCGCGCATTGAACCGCCGGGCTGAATCACCGCGGTGGCGCCGGCTTCGATGGCGACCAGAAGCCCATCGGCGAACGGAAAGAACGCGTCGGACGCGACCACCGAGCCCTTGGTCGCCGGCTCCTTGAGGCCCAACTCCTTCGCGGCGTCCTGCGCCTTGCGCGCGGCGATGCGCGCCGAATCGACGCGGCTCATCTGTCCGGCGCCGATGCCGACGGTCGCCAGATCCTTGGCATAGACGATGGTGTTCGATTTCACGTGCTTGGCGACGCGGAAGGCGAAACGCAGGTCGCGCAATTCGGCGTTGGTCGGCGCGCGCTTGGTCACCGGGCGTCAAATCCATATCGTCGACCACGGCATTGTCGCGCGTCTGCACCAGAAGACCGCCGGCGACGGTTTTTGCGCGTGAGCCCCGCGGCGCGCGGATCGGGCAGGCCGCCGGCGAGCAGCAGCCGCAGATTTTTCTTGGCGCCCACAATGGCGATGGCCTCCGCCGTCGCGTCCGGCGCGATGATGACCTCGGTGAAAATCTCGGTGATGGCGCGCGCGGCTTCGGCATCGAGCGTGCGGTTGAGCGCGACGATGCCGCCGAACGCCGAGGTCTGATCGCAGAGCGAGCGCCTTGCGATAGGCCTCGACGAGGCTTTCGCCCTCGGCGACGCCGCACGGATTGGCATGCTTGATGATGGCGCAGGCCGCCGTGCGCGCCGGGTCGAACTCGGCGACGCATTCATAGGCCGCGTCGGTGTCGTTGATATTGTTGTAGGAAAGCTGCTTGCCCTGCGCCTGGCGCGCGGTGGCGACGCCGAAGCGCAGATCGGGCGTGCGATAGAACGCCGCCGCCTGATGCGGGTTTTCGCCGTAGCGCAATTTCTCGATCAGCCGGCCGCCGAAGGCGCGGTAATCCGGGCGCCTCATCGCCAAGCGCGCCGGCGAACCAATTGGAGATCGCGGCATCATAGGCCGCGGTGCGCGCATAGGCCTTGGCGGCGAGCCTGCGCCGCAGCTCGAGCGTCGTCATGCCGTCGTGCGCGGTGAGTTCGTCGAGCAGCGCCGCGTAATCGCCGGCATCGACCACGACCGCGACATCGTCGTGGTTTTTCGCCGCGGCGCGGATCATCGCCGGGCCGCCGATATCGATGTTCTCGATGCAGTCGGCGAAATCGCCGCCGCGCGCGACGGTTTCCTCGAACGGATAGAGATTGACCACCAGAATATCGATCGGCCGGATGTGATGCGCGCGCATCGCTTCGACGTGGTCGGGATTGTCGCGGATGGCGAGCAAGCCGCCATGCACCGCCGGATGCAGCGTCTTGACCCGGCCGTCCATCATTTCGGGAAAGCCCGTCAGGTCGCTGACGTCGAGCACTTTCAGCCCGGCGTCGCTCAGCGTTTTGCGGGTGCCGCCGGTCGAGACAAGCTCGATGCCGAAACCCGCAAGCGCGCGGGCGAATTCGACCACGCCGGTTTTGTCGGAGACGGAAATCAGAGCGCGCGTGGCGCGGCGCAGATGCTCGGTCATTGTCGTTCCAGAAAGCGTCAGAGCGGTAGCTGCGGCTCGTCCTCTTCGCGGGACCGGCGGGTCGTGCCGGCGCCGGCGAGCGTTGTAGGCTGCGCCTGCTGCAAACTCCACTGCACGCGCGACGCGGTGCGCGCATGGCCGTGGATGACGATCTGCGCGGTCTTGCGCGGGCCTTCGGGCGCGGCGAGAAAAACGTCGTCCTCGAGCTCGACGCGATCTTCCCGCGCGCTGAAGGTCCACACTTCCTTGTTCGGCATCATCAGCATGACGCCATGGCCGTCGGTGAGGCGGGTAGCCTTCACCGTCGGGTGCAGATGAAAGCGGACGGCGAACTCGTCTTGCGCGGTCCGCAATTGCGCGCCGCCGTCGGCGGCGAGAAATATGTCCTCGCCGTCGAGCCGGTTGCCGTCCGACGCCAGCGTCAAGACCCGCTCATGCAGGATGCCGAAGCGATCGGCGTAGCCGTCATGCGACGCGCGCAGCACGATGCCGTCCGGCCCATCCTCGCGCGTAACCGTGACTTTGCTCGGCCCGCCGAGCATCGGCGAGCCGCCAAGCACGCGGCGGAAAGTCGCCAATTCGACAAAGCGCGCCGACGAGGTCTTCTCGAACGTCACCGTCGAATGCGCCGCGGTCGCGCGCGCAAGCTGCCGCCAATTCTCGCGCCCAACGGCCGGCATGCCGGAGTTCACCACGATGAGGCTTTGCTTCGGCGAAGAAAACTCGAACGAGAGACAGCCCGCATGGGCATCGAGGCTCATCTCGATCGGCGGCGCGCACGCCGGTATCGACGATGAGCAACGCCGCCGCCGGCTTCAAGCCGCTGATAGGCCGAATAAGGCGCGTTGGCGAACGGAGCGCCGCGCGTTTCGTCATAGGCGAGCAGCGTCGACACCAGGTCGGCCGGCGTTGCGCCCATGCCGTTGAAATGCGCGAAAGTGCCTTCGGAATGGCGGAAGAAGCGCAGCATCGGCATCATCCGGTCGATGGCGTTCAGCAGCGCCTGCGGCGGCGCGATGTTGCGCGAGGCGAAAGCCTGCCGCAGCGGCAAGAATTCCAGCAATATTTCGATGATGGCGCCCGGATCGCGGCTGATATGGCCGCCATCGGGAAGAATTTGCTGCTCGATCTCCCGCTTCAATCGCTCGGTGGTGGAGGCGATGTGCCGCGCCTGGCCGGCGATGCAAAGCGCCGCATAACTCAGCGCAATGGCGGCCTGCATCCGGGCCACGCCGCGCCGCGCATCGCCCGCGGTGTGGCGGAGGTATCGCACCTGCCGCACCAGGCTGCGCAAAAAGCGCCGGTAGAAGCGGACATCGGCGTCTTGCAGAACGAGCGTCGAATGCGTGAGCCAGGAGATGATACGCCGCGACAGCACATCGGGCCGCCAGGCGATCGGATGCCAGGAGCCCTGCAGAGCGATCCACTCGTCGACCAGTGCGCGCGCATTGGCCCGCGTGATGCCGGATTCCGCCGCGCGCAGATGGCGCAGCCAGCCGAAGCCGAACAGGATCGCCGCCCAATCCTCCGACGGCGGCTCCATCTCGAAGATCGAGCGGGTGTCGCAAACCATGACCTTGCCCGCGAAAGCAAAGCGGCCGGAATAGATTTCGCTCGCGCGAGTTGCATCGGTCGTGCGCAAATCCTGCGGCGCGATCAGCAACCGATCGGCTTTGAGCGGCACGAGCGGCCACCGCACCAGCGGATGCCCATTGGCGCGGCCGGCAAGGCTCCGCATGGCGCCGCGCAGCAACAGCCAAGACAGCTTCGCGTGGTTCGAAACTGCACCGCGCGCCATCGACGCGTTCGCCCCTTTTCTGCGTGCGGGCGCAGAATTTCCCGCTCAGCGGACCATAACGGAACCACGACAGATCGGCTAACCGCCGGATAATCCGCTGATTCGCTTACTGTTTTACCAACCGTGCGGCGTAGAAACCATCGATTCCGGAACTTTGCGAATCAGGCTCGGGGAAGTGGCACGGCAGCGTCCGCAGGTCACCGTCGGTGGTGAGCAGTTCGGACCGGCCAAAAACTTCGGACACCGCGATCGGCGCCCGGCGCAGGCTCGGCTCACTGCGCGAGAAGTTCGGCCACGTTGCCCTGGTTCTCCTCGGGTTCGAGCGAACAGGTGCAATAGATCAGCGTTCCGCCCGGCCTCGTGAGCGCCGCGGCCCGCGCGAGCATCCGGCGTTGTAAGGCCGCAAGCGCTTCGATATCGACGGCCTGTTTGAGCCAGGGCAGATCGGGATGGCGGCGGATGGTTCCGGTCGCCGTGCATGGCGCATCGAGAAGGACGGCGTCGAAGGGTTCCGCCTGCCAATCCGTGACGTCGGCGCAAACCAGTTCGGCCGCGAGCGACAGTCGAGCGAGATTCTCCGACACTCGGCGGACCCGTGCCGGTGCACGATCGACAGCCGTGACCGATGCGCCGGCTGCGGCAAGCTGGGCCGTCTTGCCGCCCGGCGCCGCGCAGAGATCGGCGACGCGGCGGCCGCGGATGTCGCCGAAGAGCCGCGCCGGCAGCGCGGCCGCAGCGTCCTGCACCCACCATGCACCTTCGGCGAAGCCGGGGAGCGCCGTCACAGCGCCATGGGCGGGCACGCGCACCGAACCGGTCGGCAACACCCGGCCGTTGAATTTTGCCGCCCAAATTTCGGGGTCGCTTTTTACCGTGATGTCGAGCGCCGGCTTCGTGGCCGTTCGCCGCCGCAATGGCGCGCGCGGTCTCGCCCCCATAGGCTTTGATCCAGCGCGCCATGAGCCAATCGGGCGTGTCGAGAACGGGCGCGTCAAAGCGTCGCAAGCCGGGTGGCGCCTTCGCGGGTCACGCGCCGCAGTACCGCGTTGACCAGGCCGGAGAAATGCAGCGCCTCCCGGTCGGCCTGCGCGAGCCGCACCGACAGATCGACGGCGGCGTGATCGGGCACGCCGAGAAAAAGAATTTGCGCGGCTCCGATCAGGAGTGATGTCTCGACCCGCGGCGCTTGCGCCGGTGGACCGCGATCGAGAAAAAGCGCCGAGCAGGTGGCGCAGCGTTCCGAGGCGGCGCAGTGTCGTTGCGACGATCGCCCGCGTCAGCGCGCGGTCGCGCTCCTCGAGCGTTGAAAGCTCGCGCGTCGTATCCAGGAGCTCGTCGAGCGGACGGCGCCGGCGCAAGACGCCGTCGAGAATGTCGGCGGCGAGGCGCCGCACAGCGAGCCCTGGCACCTCTTCCGGACGGACGGACCGAGGGGGCGGTCGGCGCACACTCTTCACTGCGAAAAAATCCTTCTTGCGGGCGGGCCAGCGCTACGCCAAGTCAGGGGCGATGCCAACCGATCAAGCCCCCTCGGAACCGCCCGCAAAGGATGCGGCCGAAAATCCAAGCCCCGCGCGCCGCCTGACGCCCGAGGCCGAACGCGCGCTCGCGGAAGCGGCGGCCCGCCGCGCCGAACAGGCGCGCCAGAAGACCGAGGTGGCAAAAGAATTGGCCGGCCGAGGCGGGCTTGATCCCACCCGCTATGGCGACTGGGAAATCAAAGGCCTGATCTCGGACTTCTGACCGGCGCCGCTTTCGAACGCTCGGGTTGGGTTATACTCTGTTATCGCGTGACCACGACCCGCGTGCCGATGCTGACGCGTTCGTAGAGATCGGTGATGTCCGAATTGTGCATGCGAATGCAGCCATGCGACACGAAGCCGCCGATCGAGCCTTCATTGTTGGTGCCGTGGATGGCGTATTGGCCGCCGCCGGACAGCGTCATCGCCGCAACGCCCATCGGATTTTGCGGGGAGCCGCCCGGGATCACGGGCGGGAACCGGCTGTAGTCTTTTCTGATGGAGTCCGGCGGCGACCATGCTGGCCGGACATACTTGCCGTCGATATAGGCGGTACCTGACCATTGCATGCCGAGACGGCCGACGCCGACCGGATAGCGGATCGCCTGGCCCATTCCGACAAAGTAATAGAGCGCCCGTTCGTTGGTCCGGATCACGATGGTGCCCGGCATGAAGCTTTCCGGCACCACGACCAGATCGCCGCGGGCTTGCGCCGGATTCGGCGCGAAGGCGAACGCAGCGACGACTGCCGCAAGCGCGGCCGAGAGCAGGATTTTCGCACGCATGTTCGGAACCCCAACTGACGCAATCGCCCCGCCAATCCCCGCGGGGATCGCTGACGGCAACAATCCTAACCCATCGGGCGGCGTTCCTCAGTATCGCGGCTGCAACAGGGTAAAAGTTTCGGAAATTTTTCGCCGGGTGTGGTCCGCCGGCGACAGAAAATGCGTGAACGCAGCGACGAGACGTGCCGAACGCCGCAAAACGCCTCTCCCATGGGGGAGAGGCAGTGGGGCCTAGGCCTTCTCCTTGCTCTTGTTCTGCCGGTTATCGACCAGATCATGGACCACGGCCGGATCGGCAAGCGTCGAGGTGTCGCCCAAATTGCCGAACTCATCCTCGGCGATCTTGCGCAGGATGCGGCGCATGATCTTGCCGGAGCGCGTCTTCGGCAGGTTCGGGGCGAACTGGATCAGATCGGGCGAGGCGATCGGCGAGATTTCGCTGCGCACCCAATTGACCAGTTCCTTGCGCAGTTCCTCGGTCGGCTCTTCGCCGGACATCAGCGTCACATAGGCATAGATGCCTTGGCCCTTGATGTTGTGCGGATAGCCGACGACGGCGGCTTCCGAGACTTTCGGATGCGCGACCAGCGCCGATTCCACTTCCGCGGTGCCGAGGCGGTGGCCGGCGACATTGATCACGTCGTCGACGCGGCCGGTGATCCAGTAATAGCCGTCCTCGTCGCGGCGGCAGCCGTCGCCGGTGAAATATTTGCCCGGATAGGCGCTGAAGTAAGTGTCGATGAAGCGCTGATGGTCGCCATAGACCGTGCGCATCTGGCCGGGCCAGGAATTGGCGATGCACAGATTGCCGGAGACGGCGCCTTCGAGCACTTTGCCTTCGGCGTCGACGATCTGCGGGACCACGCCGAAAAACGGCTTCGTCGCCGAGCCCGGCTTCAGACGCGTCGCGCCGGGCAGCGGCGTGATCAGAATGCCGCCGGTTTCGGTCTGCCACCAGGTGTCGACGATCGGGCAGCGGCCGTCGCCGACGACACGGTAATACCATTCCCAGGCTTCGGGATTGATCGGCTCGCCGACCGAGCCCAAGAGCCGCAGCGAGGCGCGCGAGGTTTTTTTCACCGGCGCGTCGCCGGCCTGCATCAAGGCGCGGATCGCGGTCGGCGCAGTGTAGAAGATATTGACCTTGTGCTTGTCGATGACCTCCCAGAACCGCGACATCGACGGGTAGTTCGGCACGCCTTCGAACATCAGCGTGGTGGCGCCGTTCGCCAGCGGCCCGTAGACGATGTAGCTGTGGCCGGTGACCCAGCCGACGTCGGCGGTGCACCAATAGATATCGCCATCGTGGTAGTCGAACACGTATTGGTGGGTCATCGAGGTGTAGACGAGATAACCCGCCGTGGTGTGCAGCACGCCCTTCGGTTTGCCGGTCGAGCCCGAGGTGTAGAGAATGAACAGCGGATCTTCCGCGTTCATCTCCGCGCAGGGACACTCTGCCGTCACAACTTCCTTGGCCTCGTGATACCAAACGTCGCGCACCGGATCCATGTCGACCGGCGCGCCGGTGCGTTTGACGACGATGACGAAATCGACGCCGCCTACTTTCGCAATAGCCGCATCCGTATTGGCCTTCAGCGGTACCTTGCGGCCGCCGCGCAAGCCTTCGTCGGCGGTGATGACGACGTTCGATTTGCAATCCTCGATGCGCCCGGCGAGCGAGTCGGGCGAGAAGCCGCCGAACACCACCGAATGGATGGCGCCGATGCGTGCGCAGGCGAGCATGGCGTAGGCGGCTTCCGGAATCATCGGCATATAGATAGTGACGCGGTCGCCTTTCTTGACGTTGCGGTTGCGCAAGATATTGGCGAAGCGGCAAACCTCGTCGTGCAGCTCTTTATAGGTGATGTGTTTTGAGTCTTTCGGATCGTCGCCTTCCCAGATGATCGCGGTCTGATGGCCGCGGTTGTGGAGATGACGATCGATGCAATTATAAGCGACGTTGGTGAAGCCGTCCTCGAACCATTTGATCGAGACATGATCGCGAGCGAACGACGTGTTCTTCACCTTGCTGAACTGTGTCGTCCAGTGGATGCGCTTGGCCTGTTCGGCCCAGAAGCCGTTCGGATCGGCAAGCGAACGTTGGTACATTTTCTTGTATTGGGCGTCGTCGATGAAGGCGCGCTTGGTCCACTCCGCGGGCACTTCGTAAATCTTGTCCGACATGACTTCCTCCACGCAACCCTGGCCGATCCGGCCCGATTTTGAACGTTTCCTCGCTTATTATGCGCCCGCGAGACTAAAAACGACAAGGCCGCGCCTGTCCTTGATCCATCGCAACGAAGACGGTCACAGCGAACCTTTCGGTCCCGCCTTCACGCCGCCCATCTTGCAGATGAGCTTCCATTCATCGGCGGTTACCGGCTGCACCGAGAGCCGCGTATTATTGACGAGCACCATGGCCTTGAGCCGCGGCTCGGCCTTGGCGGCGGCAAGCCCAACCGGCTTTTGCAGCGGCTCGACGGCTTTGATGTCGACCACGACCCAAGGCTCGCCCGGTTTAGCGGTCGGATCTGGATAGTGCTCGCGGATCACCTCGACCACGCCGACGATCTCCTTACTGTCGCCGGAATGATAAAAGAAACCGCGGTCGCCCTTCTTCATCTTCATCAGATTGAGCTTGGCCTGATGGTTGCGCACGCCGCTCCACGCCTCGCCTTTGGCGCCGCTTTTGACCTGATCGTCCCAGGAGAAAGTGTCGGGCTCGCTCTTCAACAGCCAATGGGCCATGATCATCCCTCCGCTTTTAACGGCCGTGACAACAGCGACTCGATGGCGGCATCGACGCTCATCCTGCCGTCGAGTAGCGCGGCAACAGCCGCCGAGATCGGCATATCGACATGCGCGCTCGCGCGCCATTTCCAGAAGCACTGGCGCGGTGAAAACGCCCTCGGCAAGCCCGGTGGTGCGGTGAATGTCGTCGGGCTTCTGACCGCGGCCGAGATTGATGCCGAAACTGAAATTGCGCGACTGCGGACTGGTGCAGGTCAGGATTAGATCGCCGAGACCGGAAAGCCCCATCATGGTCTCCGGCTTGGCCCCATAGGCCCGGCCGAACCGCATCAATTCGGCGAAACCGCGCGTCGTCAAAGCCGCAGCGGCGCTGAAGCCGAGCGCGCGGCCGGTGACGATGCCAGACGCGATGGCGAGCACGTTTTTCGCCGCCCCGCCGATTTCAACGCCGCGAATATCGGTGGAATGATAGGGCCGCAACGTCGCCGAACTGACCGCCTGCGCCAGTTCGCCGGCAAGCGTGGCATCGCCGGCAGCGAGCGTCACCGCCGTCGGCATGCCGCGCGCCACGTCGGCGGCGAAACTCGGCCCGGACAGGATCGCCATCGCCGCCTTGGGCGCGCATTCGGCGATCACCTCGCTCATGAATTTTTTGGTGCCGCGCTCGATGCCCTTGGCGCAGACGATGATCGGGCGTGCGCTCGGCTATCAGAGCGCGACAGCGCGGTCGCCACCGCGCGCACGGCTTGCGCCGGCACGACCAGCAGGATCGCCTCGGCCGCGGCGGCTTCGGCGAGATCGGCGGCCAGCACGATGCGCTCGTCGAGTTGCACGCCGGGCAGGAACAGGCTTTCGCGCTTATTGGCGAGCTGCTCCGCATTGGCGGCATTGCCCTCCCACAGCGTCACCTTGCGCCCGGCGCGCGCGCAGGTCAGCGCCAGCGCGCTGCCCCAGGCGCCGGCGCCGATGACGGCAATGTGGTTGAAGTTCATGGTCCCAGCGCAATCGTCGTTTGCGAAGCGGCGCGAAGTCTAAAGCGGTGGGTAGCCGGGACAAGCCCGGCTGTCACGCTTACAAAAGTTCGCCGCGCAGCAATTTGGGCACCTCGCCGACGAGCCCCGCCGCCTCGCGAATAAACAGGTGCTTGAGCGCCGGCAATCGATCGACCAGGCCCAGGCCGATGTCGCGGAATACGCGCAGCACATCGGACCGGTTGGAGAACAATCGATTGAGGCCGTCGGTGGCAATGCCCATCGCCATGGTATCGAAGCGCCGCCAGCGCTGATAACGATCGAGCACGTCCGCCGCGCCGGGATCGAGCCCGAGCCGCGCCGCGTCGACGATCACCTCGGCAAGGGCGGCGACGTCCTTCAATCCCATATTGAGCCCCTGCCCGGCGATCGGATGGATGACATGAGCGGCGTCGCCGACCAGCGCGATGCGTTCGGCGATGAACGAGCGCGCGACGAAAAAGCCCAGCGGATGAATGCGCCGCGGCCCGATCACTTTGATCTCGCCGAGATGCAGTTTGAAGCGCTGTTCCAGCGCTGCGTGAAATTCAGCGTCCGGCAGCGCAACGATGCGCTCGGCTTCGGCCGTCGACTCGGTCCACACGATCGACGAGCGCCTGCCTTTGAGCGGCAGGATCGCGAACGGGCCGGCGGGGAGAAAGTGCTCTTCGGCCCGCCCCTCATGATCGCGTTCATGCGCGACATTGATGACGATCGCCGACTGGCCATAGTCCCAGCCGTGGGTGGCGATGCCGGCGCGGCTGCGAATGCCCGAGCGTGCGCCGTCGGCGGCGACAAGAAGGCGCGGCGTGAGCGCGGCGCCATCTGCCAGCGTCACATCGATGTGTTGCGCCGATCCAGCCGAGGTTTTGAAGTTGGCGACCGCCGTCGGCCGCAAATCAATTCCGGCTTCGCGGGCCTTTGCGGTGAGCGCGTCGACCAGAAGCACGTTCTCGATCATATGGGCGAACGGCTCGCCGGGTTCGACTTCGCCCGCGAAAGTGAGAAAAGTCGGGCGTACCGCGTCGTCGAGCCGGCTGTCGGTGATGACCATGTCGAGCATCGGCTGGGCCTCGTGCTCGACCCGCTCCCAGATGCCGAGTGCGTCGAACAACCGCCGTACCGAGGCAACAATCGCCGACGCGCGCTCGTCGCCCGCATAGGTTTTGCCGAGCGAAGGATCGGCGACGGTGATGGCAAAAGACGGCCCGAGCGCTTGCCGCAAGGCGATGGCGAGCGTCAGCCCGGCAAACCCGCCGCCCGCGATCAGCACGTCGACATTGTTACGCGCCATGGTGTGTTCCGGCCTGTCGATCACGAGACCCGCGATTGGCGGGATCGGTAATCCTCGCGATCCTATCAGACTAGCCGATCCGGTGCGCCCGTTGCGGGCTTGACCGCCGAGCCGATCCCGTATGCAAGAAAGCAGGCGGCCGGACCGGGCCGGCGCGCCGGGGAACAGCATGGCCTCCGCCGTCCAGCAACTGATCGATCTCCTCAATCTCGAAACGCTCGAATTGAATCTGTTTCGCGGCCGCTCGCCGCAATCGAGCTGGCAGCGCGTCTTCGGCGGCCAAGTCATCGGCCAGGCGCTGGTCGCCGCCTGCCGCACCGTCGATGACGTGGCAATCCGTCCGCCGCATTCGCTGCACGCCTATTTCCTGATCGGCGGCGATCCGAAGGTGCCGATCATCTACGAAGTCGACCGTATCCGTGACGGCAAGAGCTTTCGCACCCGGCGCGTCGTCGCGATCCAGCACGGGCATGCCATTTTCTCCATGTCGGTATCGTTCCACCTCCACGAAGAAGGCCTCTCCCATCAGTTCGACATGCCCGATGTGCCGAATCCCGACGCGCTGCCGAGCGAAGCCGAAATGAAGGAACGGGTCTGGCCGCTGATGCCCGAACCGGTGCGCCGTTACTACGAACGCGAACGCCCGATCGAGCTGCGGCCGGTCGAATACGGCCGTTATCTGGGCGAGGATTCCAAAGACGGCCGCTTCCATGTCTGGGTGCGCGCCACCGGCCGCCTGCCGGATGAGCCCGCCATCCACCAATGCGTCCTCGCCTATGCGTCCGATATGACGCTCTTGGATGCAGCCCTGATCCCGCACCGCCGCACCGTATTCAGCGAAGACATCATGGCGGCGAGCCTCGACCACGCGCTCTGGTTCCATCGGCCGTTCCGGGCCGACGAGTGGCTGCTCTACGCCCAGGATAGCCCGAACCTTGCCGGCTCACGCGGCTTCTCGCGGGGCCTGATTTTCTCGGCCGACGGCACCCTCGTCGCCTCGGTCGCCCAGGAAGGGATGTTGCGGCTTCGCCGTCCGGCCTCAGGCAAGCCTGACTAAAACCTCGGCAAATATCTATTCCAGAACACCGTCGACGGTTTTCCGCCCCTATCTGGAATCGCTTTCGCCTAGAATTTAAGCATACCGACCCACCTTTGAGCGGCAGCCTCACAGCCGCTTACGGCCATACCTCCGGCAGACCAGGGGCGCCTCCGATTAGTTCCCGGTTCTCAAAGCGTTAGCGCCAGTTTCAAGACTTGGCACGGCACTTGATTGCGGCAGTAGCGGCGATGACGCGGTGGGGCTGGGCCTTACGCGGTCATCGCTTAACTGTGTGTGCCCGATCGAGGCAACGAGAGGGCGACTGGAGATCAATTCAATGAAAATTGTCATGGCCATCATCAAGCCGTTCAAGCTCGACGAGGTCCGCGACGCTCTCACCAAAATCGGCGTTCAGGGACTGACCGTCACCGAGGTGAAGGGCTACGGGCGTCAGAAGGGCCACACGGAAATTTATCGCGGCGCCGAATATGCCGTGAGCTTCCTGCCGAAGATCAAACTCGAAATCGCCGTGCCATCCAACGTGGTGGACAAGGTCATCGAGACCATCACCAGTTCGGCAAAAACCGGACAGATCGGCGACGGCAAGATCTTCGTATTCGGTCTCGACCACGCGGTTCGCATCCGCACCGGCGAAACCGACGCTGCGGCGCTCTAAATCATTACACGGACAGGAGTGAAACCATGTCGTTGAAGAAATTCTCCCGCGCGGGGCTGCTCGCGTTCGCGGCCGCGATGCTGCTGGGGATCGTATTGAGCCTGCCGACCTATCACGCTTCTTACGCGCAGGCCCCGGCCGCGGCGCCCGCTGCCCCGGCAACGCCCGACGCAGCGGCTCCGGCTGCGGCCGCTCCGGCTGCGGCGGCCACACCGGCGGCGCCGCCGGCCTGCGATGCCAAGACGCTCGAAAAATGCACGCCGAATTCCGGCGACACCGCCTGGATGCTGACCTCGATGGCCATCGTGCTGATGATGACCATTCCGGGTCTGGCCCTGTTCTACGGCGGCATGGTGCGCAAGAAGAACGTCGGCGACACCGTGATGACGAGCTTCGCCATCACCTGTCTGATCAGCGTGCTCTGGCTGCTGTTCACCTACAGTCTGGCGTTCCGCTCCGGCACGCCGTTCATCGGCGGACTCGATCGCGCCGGGCTGCAGGGCATCTTGAGCGATATCACGAACAGCACCGGCAATCCCAATCCGCTGGCGCCGACGATTCCGGAGTCCGTCTATTCGATGTTCCAGTTGACCTTCGCGATCATCACCGCGGCGCTGATCGCGGGTTCGTTTGCGGAGCGCATGAAATTCTCGGCCATGCTGTGGTTCATCGGTCTGTGGGCGATCTTCGTCTATTCGCCGATCGCCCATTGGGTCTGGGGACCTGACGGCTTCCTTAATTCCGCAAACGACGGCGCCTGGGTCAAAGTGCTGGACTTCGCCGGCGGCACGGTGGTGCACGTCAATTCCGGCACCGCCGGCTTGATGGCATGCCTCATGCTCGGCAAGCGCAAGGAAACCGGTCCGCCCCACAACGTGGTGCTGACCATGATCGGCGCCTCCCTCCTCTGGGTCGGCTGGTTCGGCTTCAACGCCGGGTCCGCGGTCAGCGCCGGCATGCAGGCCGGCATGGCGATGCTGGTTACCCATACCGCCACCGCGACCGCGGGCATGACCTGGATGCTGCTGGAATGGATGCTGCGCGGCAAACCGACCGTGCTCGGCATCTGCTCTGGCGCCGTCGCCGGCCTCGTGGCGATCACGCCCGCTTCGGGCTTCGTCGGCCCGATGGGATCCTTCGCCATCGGCATCGCCGCCGGCTTCATCTGCTACTGGGGCTGCACCGGCCTCAAGCACATGTTCGGCTATGACGACGCGCTCGACAGTTTCGGCGTGCACGGCATCGGCGGCGCCGCCGGCGCCATCCTGACCGGCGTCTTCGCCATCAACGCCTATGGCGGCACCTCCGGACTGATCGAAGGCAATCCCGGGCAGGTGCTCAACCAGTGCATCGGCGTCGGCATCGTCTTCGTCTACGACGCCGTGGTGACGCTGATCATCCTCAAGATCGTCGACTTGGTGATCGGGCTGCGCGTCAGCGAGGAGGTCGAACGCGACGGTCTCGATCTCGCGCTGCACGGCGAGACGATTCAGTAAGGCACGGATAACGGCTGGGGCGCATACCCGGCAGCGCCCCGTCCGTCGAGAGGCCCTGGCATCCGCCAGGGCCTCTTTTTTTGGGACTCGATCTTCTGCGCTGATTTTGCTGCAATCCGGCGAGCGACGAAGGCGACGAAAAACACGCAGGGCAGGAGACGACATGAACACCATGATGGCCGCTCGGCTTCACGCCTACGGCGCGCCGATGACGCTCGATCGCATCCCGGTGCCCGAGCCGCGGCCAACGGACGTGCTGGTCGAGGTCAAGGCCTGCGGCGTTGTTCCCAACCTCGCCCGCGTCGTCAGCAATTTCTTCGGCTCGCTGACGCCCGACAACAAAATGATGCCGCCGCTGCCGGCGATCTTCGGCCTCGATCCGGCCGGCGTCATCGCCAAAACCGGCGAGCAGGTATTTTCGCTGCGCCCCGGCGACCGCGTCTACGTCAATCCGGCGCGATCCTGCGGTTCGTGCAGCATGTGCCGAAGCGGCCGGGAACTCGACTGTCCGAGTTTTACGCTGCAAGGCTATTTCGGCCGCTCGCAGGACATCATGCGCGCCTACCCTTACGGCGGCCTCGCGCAATTCATCACCGCGCCCGCAAGCGCGATGGTGAAACTGCCGGAGAATGTAAGCTTCGAGGCCGCCGCGCGCTTCGGCTATTTGGGCACCGCCTATTCGGCGCTGAAGAAAATCGGCGTCGGACCCGGACGCGCGCTCTTGATCAACGGCATCAGCGGCCAGCTTGGTCTGAACGCCGCGCTGGTGGCGCTGGCGATGGGCGCCACCAAGATCCTTGGCACCGGCCGCAACGCCAAGCTGCTCGATCGCGTCAAGGCGCTGGCGCCGCAACGGATCGACATCATCGCGTTGGGAGATAGTACGGATCAGAGCAAAACGCCGCCCGCGCAGCCTGATCCGCTTGTCGGCTGGGCCAAGAAAGCAACCGATGGCCACGGCGTCGACGGTATGATCGATTGCTTGCCGCCGGGCGCGCCGGCGGCCGCAATGATGCGGGCTTTGTTTTGCCTGCGCCGCGGCGGCCGCGCGGTCAATGTCGGCGCTGTGCTGGAGACGCTGCCGCTCAACGCATTCTGGATGATGACCAACCGGATCGGGCTTGAGGGCTCGGTCTGGTTCACGACCGGCGAGGGTGAAGAATTGGCCGCGATGGCCGGCGCCGGAACTCTCGATCTGTCGGCACTCCAGCACCGCGTCGCGCCGCTATCAAAGGTCAACGAAACGCTCGGCGGCATGGATCATCGCGACGGCGGTTTCACCAATTTCGTCATCGATCCGACACAGACCTAGGCCGAAGACCAGCCGGTCTCCGGCCGCTCTACGCATGGCCGGCAAAAACTGCTAATCCACGCGCCAACGATAAGCGCGGCGAGGACGCCAAACCCAGCGAGGATAATATGTACGCCAATCTCGAACTTTTCATCGACGGCAAATGGATCGGCGGCGAGGGCCGCAAAGGCGAGGACGTGATCAATCCGGCCACCGAAAAGCCGCTCGCCCACCTGCCGCATGCGAGCCGGGCCGATCTCGATGCGGCACTCGACGCCGCCAAGAAAGGCTTGGCGCTGTGGCGTTCGACGTCGGCTTACGACCGCAGCAAGATCATGCACAAGGCCGCCGATCTGATGCGCGAGCGCCACGATGCCATCGCCAAGGTCATGGTGCAGGAGCAGGGCAAGGTCTATCCGGAAGCCCGCATCGAGGTAATCGGCTCGGCCGACGTGATCGACTGGTATGCCGAGGAAGGTCGCCGCTCTTACGGCCGCATCGTGCCCGGCCGCGGCAAGGGTGTGCGCCAGCTCGTGGTCCAAGAACCGATCGGCATCGTTGCGGCCTTCACGCCGTGGAATTTTCCGGTGCTGACTCCGGCCCGGAAAGTCGGCGGTGCGCTGGCCGCCGGCTGCTCCATCATTCTGAAGGCGTCGGAAGAAACGCCGGGCGCCTGCATCGAGATGGTGCGTTGCTTCGGAGATGCCGGTCTGCCGGCGGGCGTTCTGAACCTGGTGTTCGGCGTACCCGCGGAGGTTTCCGAGTATCTGCTCAGCAAGGACGCGATCCGCAAGATTTCCTTCACCGGCTCTATTCCGGTGGGCAAGCATCTCGCCCAGCTTGCCGCCAAAGGCATGAAGCGAACCACCATGGAGCTCGGCGGTCACTCGCCGGTTGTGGTGTTCGCCGACGCCGATCCGGAGAAAGCGGCCGATACCATCGCTGCGTTCAAGTACCGCAATGCCGGGCAAGTCTGCATTTCGCCGACACGCTTCTACGTGCAGGAAGACGTTTATCCGCGTTTTCTCAAGCGCTTCACCGAATATGCCAACGGCATCAAGATCGGCGACGGCATGGAGAAGGGCATCACCATGGGCCCGATGGCCAATGCGCGTCGCATCGACACCATGGAAAGCTTTGTCAATGATGCCAAGGCCCGCGGCGGCAAGATCGTCGCCGGTGGCAACCGCCGCGGCAACCAAGGCTATTTCTTCGAGCCGACGGTAGTCACCGACGTGCCCGACGATTCTAAAATCATGACCGAGGAGCCGTTCGGTCCGGTCGCGCCGGTCGTCACCTTCAAGACCTTCGACGAGGTGGTCGAGCGCGCCAATTCTTTGGAGTTCGGCCTCGCCGCTTATGCCTTCACGACATCCAACTCGACCGCGGCGGCCATCGGCGACGCGCTCGAGTCAGGCATGGTCGGCGTCAATTCGGTCATGATCTCGACGCCGGAGACGCCGTTCGGCGGCGTCAAGGAAAGCGGGCACGGCAGCGAAGGCGGCATCGAGGGCCTGGGCGCCTATCTGGTCACCAAATTCATTTCGCAGGGCTGAACCGACCGCAGACAACGCCGCCGGCACGCCATGCCGGCGGCGTTTGTATTTGTGAATTAGTCTAGAAATTTAATTGGACGGTTCAGCCGTCCTAAACCAAAACACATGCGCGACGCGATCGCGCCTTGTTTTGAACGCGACTATGTCGCGGACGTGGCGGGCACATGACAGCGCCGCTGGGTCAACAAAACGTGGTTCCAGGAACAAAAATCGGCGACGGCGCATTTGTAGCGCGGGGGGTCGAATGAGTCGTGCGTCGATGGACATTCTTGCCGCCATGCTCGCCTATCTGGGCTGCGTCACCGGCATGGTCGGCGCCCTGGTCATTTCCTTCTATCTTTATTTCGTCGCGCCGCCGCAGCTGACGGCACCCGCGCAGACCGCGGCAGTCGCAGCGACTGCAGACGTCATCAGGACCGGCGCGTCACACTCGGCAGCGGTGACACATGTCCAGCCGGTTACCACGATCGCCCAGCGCGCGGTGGATGCCGCAACTGTCGCGCCTATCGCGGCTGACGCGCGGCAGAAGGGGCAGTTGTCGCGCGCAGAGCTTCGCCGCCTGGCGCAGGAACAGCGCGCCAGGCGCTGGGCCTATCAACAAGACTCCAGCTTCGAATCGCGCTTCCTGAGCTACGCCGACTGAAGCCCCTTCGTGCCATTCAAGCGTAAGAGCGCTGCAAGTAGGCCACGGCATCGTCCGCAAGCCCGGCCGGGTTGCGTTCGCCGCGTTGCGCCATCTCGATGATGCGCTTGGCGATGATCTCCTGGGCCGGGCCTCGATAGGCGGGCGACGCCAGCTTGCTCCCGGATTGCTCGACTTTTTGCCAAGCGGTTTCAAATACCGAAACTAAGATCTCAATCGTTTCCGGATCGAACGCCGATTGTTGCAAAAGCGGAATTATCGTCATGACACTGTTCCGGGTTGAATATTCCTTGCTACCTGTCGGCCAAAAACGTTTCGCATTTTAACAGTTCGCATTTTCGTACCCAAGCTTTAAGTGGCGACGAAAAGTTTCGCCGTCTCCGCGCGGTCGAGCACCGCTGCGGCCGTATTGCCGAAAAACAGTCGGTCGCCGGGTCGCCGGCTCACGCCGAGAACGATCAGATCGTAGCCGCGTTTCGATTCGCTCAGGATCGCCTCGTCCGGGGCCATATGGGTCTTCGTCATCGAACGCATATCGATCTCATAACGGTCGGCCAGCGCGCCGATATCCTTGAGCACCGCAAGCTCGCTGCGCCGGGTCGCGCGCCGGCGTGGCGCGGTCTTGCGGCGGCGATCATTGCTCTTGCCTCGCGTGACATAGAGCGCGGTGACCTCCGCGTCGTCGGAACGCGCCAACGTCAACGCAACCTCGACGGCGCGGCGCGACACCTCGGTTCCATTCACGGGAATAAGAATACGGCCATAGCCGTTGTCTGCTTTGCCGTTCTGAGCGCGGGGCGCATCGACGACGGCAACAGGGCCGTCGAAGCCTTTCGTGATCTGGAAAACGTCCTTGCTGAAGCCGCCCTTCGGGTTACGGGTCTTGGCAATGCCGACGACCAGAAGATCATAGCCTTTGCGCGCTTCGCCCGCGACCGTCTCCGCGTTGAGTATAATCGGCTGCCGGGTGGTAACGTCGACCTTGCCAGGCTTCGCCTCGTCCGGATGGGTATCGAGCGTGGTCGTGTCCTCGGCGGCAGTCTTCACGGCGTGTTCCGAAGCCTCGCCGGCCGAATTTGCCGCGTCGGTTCTTGCCTTTGCTTTTTCGGCTTTCGGCCGCGCCGCTTTCCGCTCGCGCTCTTCGTCCCGCAATTCCAGGATCGTCGTCGGCTTATCGCCTGAGCCGGCGATCGCGCCCACGATATGGGCCGCGACTTTGCCATTGGGGCTGTCATCCGCGGCGAGCAGGAGCCGTTCCAGATTGGTCACAAAGCCCTTGGCGTCGAGTTCCTCGCGCGCGAGGCGCTGCCGTTCTTTCTTGCCCATGGGCAGGCGGCGCAGCGCCCAGCGCAGCATCGGCGGCATCGCGAGCGTGGTGAGAACCGCCATGGTGACGATCAGGGTAAAAAGGGTGGAACTGAGCACGCCGATGGCAAGGCCGATGGTGGCGACGATCACCTCGGTCGATCCGCGGGCGTTCATGCCGCAGCCCAGCGCCAGCGATTCCGCGCGGGACAGTCCACCGATCTTGCCGCCGACAAATGCGCCGATGAACTTCCCGATGCTCGCGATCAGGATCAGCCCGACGGTCAGCAGAGCCAGTTGCGGATTTTTGAGAACGGTAAGGTCGGCGCTCAAACCGGCGATGCCGAAGAACACCGGCATGAACAGCGCGGTGATGAGGCCGCGAAGCTGCTCTTCGATATGGCGCGTCAATATCGGCGACTGGCCGATCAGAATACCGGCGACGAAAGCGCCGAGCACATCTTTGACGCCGATCCAATCCGTGATCAGCGCCATGGCGGCCATGATCACCAGGATGGCGGTGATGACCGGAAATTCGCTTTTGAAATTGTCGTTGCTCCAACGGATGACGCTCGACACGACGGGCCGGCCGATGGTGAAGGCAGCGACCAGGAACAAGGCCGTTCCGACCACGGCGCGGCCGACAGACCACAGATCGATGCGGCCCGCGGAGGCAAGCCCGAAGGCGATGGCAATAATGACCCAGCCGATAGTGTCTTCGAGTATGGCCGAAGCGACGATGATCTGGCCGAGATCGCGCCGCATGAAATTCATCTCACGCACCACCATGGCGACGATCTTGACCGACGAGATCGACAGCGCGGTGCCGAGAAAGATCGCCGTGACCAGGCGCGCATTGGGATTGGGCAAAAGCCCGGCCGGCAGATATTCGCCGAGCGCGAAGCCGCAAACGAACGGCACCGCGACGCCGGCGGCGGCGACCGTCACGGCCGCGCGTCCCACCCGGCGCACCAGTCGCAGATCGGTCTCCATCCCGGTGAGCAGCAGCAGCATGAGGACGCCGAGTTCGCCAACGGCGCCGATCATGCTTTTCTGGGCGGCGGCAACCGGAAACAGCGCGTGCTGCGCGGCCGGCCACAACAGCCCGAACAGGGAGGGTCCGAGCATGAGGCCGCCGATGAGTTGACCCATCACGGCAGGCTGGCCGATGCGCAGCGCCGCCTCGCCCATCAGGCGGCCGACCACAAGCAGCAAGCCGAGTTCGGCAATGAAAATCATGTCCGAGCCCGTGGCGGACGTACCATCCGCCGCCACGGCGGCCGAGGCGGCAAAAACGACAATGACAATAATGACGGTCAAAATTCCGGCCGGATGCCGCAACGGCCAGCGTTCGCGGGCAGGCTCCCGCCCTGATGCCTTCATCGCGCAACCACGGGATAGACCCTCATGCCGCCCGATAACGCACGGGGAGGCAGTGCGATCCCTCGGCAGTCTACCGGTCTCCGCGTCGGACAATAGCGGTGTATTTCAAATAATTGGCGGAGAGGGAGACTGCGGCCCCCCGCACGCAGGCACGTTTCATCATTCTCGCGGCGCCTTGGCGCCCGAGTTTTGCCCACGCCATTCCATTCTCCTCGTCACCGCCGGACTTGACCCGGTGGTCCATGCAGGAGTGCGGCTACAACAACCAATCGGTAAACCCGAACCAGCTTCTCGCCGCATGGATTGCCGGATCAAGTCCGGCAATGACGAAAAAAACAAAATAAATAAGGGAAGCGGAACGCCGACAGACGCGTAGTCCAACCTCCGCACCATACGGGTGCGGCCCGCGCGAAACGTCGCGCGCTCGTCTATCGGCGTTCCACCGCGGCACTTGCGGCAGCGAGCCAACGCCGCCGCTCAGTTCCAGACGCACTTCCTGGGACGCGGCTAAGAGACGGGCGTTACCCGCCCCCGCCTGTCCCAGTCCAGCGACTTAGTCGCAGACCGGTCGTGATGCCGGCCGGGCGTATCCCCGGAACCGCCCGGGAGCGGAGGTGACTAGCCCCCACCCGCGGGAACCGCTCCCGCCCCCTGCCGGCCGTGTCACCGGCCGGCGTCCCTTAGGGGCGGGATTGGTGGTATGTAACTGTATCGGGGACGATTGTCAAGGGGTGTCTCGTTATCGGTGACAACGTCAGACACGTTATGGGGGGCCCGAGTGGCGTATCCAAGGTGGCGATCTGGGAGCCACTTAATTGACATTGTATTCGAGAACGCTGAGCGCGGGCCGCGTCCGGGCAAGCGCGGGCCAAAGTCGAAGCAGCGGGAGAGGAATTAAGTGCACTGTCACCGTAATTCCGACCGCCTTGTCCGCGTCTCATTTTTCTCACCCTACTGTTCGGGGTCCGACAAATCATAACGGCGCACCCGGCTAGAGTGAAGGCCGCCGCGTGCCATCGGTCGCACGGCATCTTTTCGAGATTTCGCGCCCGACTCGGATTGGCTTGCGGTTTGACGGTATAATGGAGCCTGCACCCGATTCGGAGGATCGAACGTGGCTACTAGCATATCGCAAGCGCGGAACGCGCTCTTGCAGCTGGGAAGGAAAGCGGACGCGAGCACCAAAAAGCAACTTGTTATAATATCGGCGGCACTCGAATCCTTGGGCAACCGCGTCACTAAACTTGAGAACATCTTGAAGGAAGATAAGGCGGCTTGATCCGCACCACATCGGACTTAGGAGGAAAATCATGAGCGTCTCGCCTATACGATCATTCACTATCGAAAATGAAATCTATGCAGATGAGTACCTGACAGACCTGCTCAAAAATCCTGAAGACAGATCAATGGATGTAGTTTGCGTTCGGGCGGACGAATATTGTAAAGACGAGCGGGTCAAAAATTACTTCATCAACAAAGCAAAGGAAATGTTGCGAGCCTGAACACGCCTTATGCAAGGTAGCGAGCGAGAGCTGGAGATGCGCGACGATATAGCGGTATTTGTTGATTGCTTGCGAGACGGCAACGTCGTTAGAACATATGACTTTCTGTGTCCGGCGACTTTAGCCGCGCCGCCCGCTAACGATCATTTTATTGAGCAAGCAAAATCGAATCTCACGAGCGAGAGGCTCGCGGTACCGCCATATGCGGGAATGACCTTCAGAATTCGTAGTTAGACTCGCAAGGATAACGGGAAATCAGCCGTCTGTCATCTTCGCCTCGGCGGGCAGCGTGGCTCGCACCGTTGCGGTGAGGCGTTCGGCCGCGCCTACCAAATCGCTAGCCTCCCAAATGATTGTCACAAGGTGATTGGTGTCAAAGTGCGTTTTCTTTTCATCCCATTCCTTTTTGCGGCACGTGTAAATCACTGGACGCCCAAGTCCTTCCGCAAAACCGGATTCCCAATAAGCTCCGTTGTTTCCGTGGGTCAAATCCGCAACGACAAAACGCGATGTGCGGAGCGCAACGCGGAGTTGATCATCAATGAGTCCTGCCGGTTGTCCCTCCGTTAGAAGCCTCAAATCGAAACCGGCTCGCTTCGTTGCGGGTGTGAAGCAATCCGTCACTACGCGATCTAGCTCGGAATCGCCAAATT
Organism: uncultured Alphaproteobacteria bacterium; assembly: GCA_963696555.1. GTDB lineage: Bacteria > Pseudomonadota > Alphaproteobacteria > Rhizobiales > Xanthobacteraceae > BOG-931. The sequence goes on from CAVOKR010000031.1 coordinate 221,765, forward strand.
GCATCGCCATTAGCGCGGTGCGAGACTCAACCCGCGCCCTTTTTAGGGCGTCGTACCGTTGCCAGCCCTCCATTTTAAGCCGCAGCAAAGCGGCACCACGTTCCTCGCCGCGCTGGTCGAGAAGCCCCTGAGTTTCTTGTTGTATCAGTAGCCAGCCCAACCCAGCATTCGGTGATTGTCGCGTGATCTTTGTTCCAATGAATGCCGACAGTGCGTCCGCTGGGACGCGCGCTGATTCGGCGCTCGACGGTTGACTATCGCCGACGGCAATAATTAGTCGGTCTAGTTGCTCTTGGGGTGATGGAAGTGGCAACTCTAAATGCCAACTCTCCAATTCCAACGGTACTTGAACCCAACCCCCATCATCGCGTTGCTGGCGTCGGATGATGTGACTGAGATGGGACCGTAGGTGAACCGATTTTTCATCCCAATTGCCGAGCTTGCTGGTGAGCATCATCGTCAACCCGCTGTGAACCATGTTGAGGCCCCACACCCCGCAGCGAGGACAGTTGTATACATGGGTGTACAGTTGTTGGTGTGCGGGCGGGGCTGTGCTGCCGCAAACGGGGCATTGCTCTGCCATGTTAGCGTCGATCCTTTAGGCGGCGTGATTGCGTGCCTTAACGCGCACGCAATAGGCCAAGAAAGCCTCTTCCGCTCGTGCGCCCCGTTCCTCATCTGCGAATCGTTGAATCCGCTCGCCGGTTACCTGCGCGCGGCCGTGTGTCAGGTGACAGTTGAATGCGACTATGGCATCGGCCGGGGGAACGAGCTTATCCGGGTTAGCGATCAGATTTGCTTGGACGCATGCTGCGAGGATGCCGTTGTAAGTGATCCGCAAATCTTCTGCCTCATTCGACGATCCGATCAGATCATCAAAATAGACTGAAACAAAAACGCCACGGGCGCGAGCATCCTCGATCGCAGAGGCAACCGCGGAATCATAAAGCACAAGACTCGCAAGCAAGGGTGATTGTCTGAACCCAATAGGCAGTACATACCTTGGGCCGTCTGGATAGGGATTTCGGACGGTAGACCATTCGGCATATGTCCGGGCATTGCCCGGAAAGTAGTGCTGGCGAAGCAACCGGGAGATTCTATTTCGCCCTATCGAATAGAAGAAGTTTTTCAAATCAACACGGAAGAAATGTCGGCTTTCTAGATGCCGATGCAGCGCATCAACATGGCCGCCGGGGCGATAGTGGAAAAAATAATCGGGCAGTTCGATAGAAGCGCCGAAAGCAAGGAGGCGATCCGCCTTCTTGTCGCACACCAATGAAGGGACGAAAATAAATTTCCCGTGGGATTTAAATTTGCATTTGTAGTTTTCGATCATGGCAGTTGGCGGCCTTATTCAAGATTTCCAAGACAACCGCGACAAATCGCAGAGCGACTGTGGCTAGCCGTAGGATTTCTCGAACAAGGCGCGCCCGACGTGCGAACTTCTTCGACATACGGACAACCTCACTCTCTGCACATCGGCCACCCGCAATCCCATTCAAATGGGGTCGCCAACTGAGAGAGTCCTAGCATGCGCCAGGGCAATCTAAAGGCGTGTAGCGTCGCTATGCGCAACTATACAGCCAAGGAACGGGTCATTGCCGACGTACGAAGTTGTAAATGGGCGATCTCGCACGCGTTGGCAAGTTACGATTAATCACCGGAACGCTGTTGCCAATGACTGTTGCCAAGCACACTGCTAAGCCATTGATTTTATTAGTTGGCGGAGAGGGAGGGATTCGAACCCCCGATACGGTTGCCCGTATGCCGCATTTCGAGTGCGGTGCTTTCAACCACTCAGCCACCTCTCCGGAACGAGCTCCCGCTCACGGGGACGCAGGGTGGGGCTGAGCGTCGCGGCGCAGTATGTAACGGGGCCGTGTCGCGGAAACAAGGCCGGCCCGGTGGCGCCGTTACAGCTCCCGCCCGAGCTTGCGATCGAGCGAATAGGGCCCGCCGCCGCGCAGCGCGATGGCGAAACTCACCAGTCCCCACAGCAGCACATATTCGTAGCCGCGCTTGATCCAGGCGAAGCCGTTGCCGCTGTTCCAATAGGTCACGGCGATGAGCAGCATCTCGATCGCCGCCGCGGCGGCGAAGAACCGCGTGAACAGGCCGAGAATGAGCGAAATGCCGCCGAGCATTTCGATCAGGAACGAGCTCCAGAACCAAAGCTCCGGCGGCGTGAAGCCGAGATCGGCAAAGCCCTTGAGGAAGCCCGGCGTCGGCCCGATCATGATCTTGCCCCAGCCGTGCACGAGCAGATTCCAGCCGACGGCGACGCGGATGATCAGCCACGATAATGGAATGGCGGCATCGTAGAACGGCCGCAGGAACGGCAGCAGCAGTTTCGGCTCGCCTTGCGCTTGCGCCATGGCATCGTTCTCCCGGTTGCAGGCACCGCCGCGGCTGGAATCAAAGCCGCGCTCGATTTATTTCGTCGGCACCACCAGCGAGTAGCGCTCGTCGGCGGCGAGGCATTTCGCTTCCGGGAAACCGATGCTCCTTGCGCACGATATTGGTGCCGAGCACGAGCGACACGATCTTGTAGAAGGCGTGACGGCGGCTCATGCCTTCGCGGCCCATGCCGCAATCGGTCGAGATCACCAGCCGCTCGGGCGGAATATATTTCAGCGCGGCGCGGATCTTTTCCGCCACCTCGTCGGGGGTTTCAACCTGCAGCGTGTGATGATCGATGACGCCGATGGCGATCTTCTTCTCGGTGATGGTCTTGCCGATGGCCTCGAGATCGATGCCGCCGGAGCTCGACGATTCGAACGTGATCACGTCGGCATCGACCGTGTTGTAGGTCTCGAGCGCGAGCTTGTAGCTCTGCACCTCGGCAAACATGCGCTGTTGCGACGGATTGCCCCAGCAGGAATGCGCCCACACTTCGGTCTTGGCGCGCAAGCCCCGCACGGTGCGATTGAACACCTCGACCATCAATTGCGGCGTGATCACCTTGTCCTGGATTTTTCGCACCGCGATCAGATGGATCTGCGGCTCCTCGATCTGGATCACCGGGCAGCCGGCATCGGCCAATTCGTTATATTCCTCGTTGAAGGCGTCGGCGATGGCGAACATGCGGTCCGGCACGCTCTTGTAGTATTTGTCCTGCAGCGCGAAGGCGACGATCTCTGCCGACACCGCGCCGAACTTCACCGGCTTCTCGGTGAAGCGCTGGGCTGCCTTCCACATCGCGGTGTATTGCAGATTGCCGCGCCCGATCGGCCCGGTGATGATCGGCATGACGCGCGATTCCAGATAGTCGTGCAGAATATGGCCGCGCGGAAACCAGATGCCGCCGCGGCCCGCCGGCGTCGCCACCGGGTGCCCGATGTCGAGCCCGCTCATGTGGTTCGGCGGATAGGCGGTCCAGCTCTGGCCGCCGACGTCGTCGTCGAAATGGGCGTCGCCGTCGGTGACGATATCGAGGCCGGCGATTTCCTGATCGCGCAGGTAACATGTCACCGCGTCTTCGTATTGCTCGCGGAAACGGCGGCTCACCATCGCTTCGAGAAAATGACGGGTGCCGAGATTTTCCGTGTACCAAGTCGGCCGCGGCAGTGAGCCGGTGATTGTCGTCGGCAGTTTAATGTCTTTGGTCGCCCGATACATTGTGGTCGCCTCCCCGAAACCGAATTTGGCGCCGGACTTTTGCCGCCGGCCGTGTACGCAAGCTTAGCAAGCCAGACCCGACGATGAGAAGCAAATATCGCGCAGCTCTGCGGTCGTCCCACGCGCATGACGACGATGGGCAAAGGTGGGCAATATTCTTCGCGCGCGAAAAATCTCAGGTGCAAAGTCTAGAGCGCAATCGCGTCAGGTTGAATCGTCCCACATTCCGCTCGTCCCCGCGAAGGCGGGGACCCAGTCGGCTTCTACAAAGAACTGGATTCCCGCTTTCGCGGGAATGAGCAGCGGGTATTTCAGCGTTAAACAAACGTGCTTTAGGTGCCGGTGAAGACCGGCTTGCGCTTTTCCATGAAGGCGGTGCGGCCTTCGGTGAAATCCCGGCTGCCGAAGCATCGCTCGACCATTTCCACCGTGCGGGCGACGTCGCGGGTGCTCTCGTCCTTGAGAATTTCGCCGACCGTGAATTTCACCGCCTTGATGGTGAGCGGGGCATTGGCACAGATCATGTCGGTAATGCCCTTGACGGTGCTCTCGAGCTCCGCCGCCGGCACCGAACGATTGACGAGCCCCATGACGAGCGCTTCCGCGGCGTCGAATTGGCGCGCGGTGTAGAAAATTTCCTTGGCGAAGGCCGGACCGACGATGTCGACGAGGCGCTTTAGCCCCTTATAGCCATAGCCGATGCCGAGCTTCGCCGCCGGCACCGCGAAGCGCGAATTGTCGGAGCAAATGCGCAGGTCGCAGCAGGTGGCGAGCCCGAGCCCGCCGCCGATGCAATAGCCGCGGATCATGGCGATGGTCGGCTTCGGATAATCGGCGATGGCCGAATAGGCGGCGTCGGACTTGACGTTGTAGGCGCGCGAGGCCTCGAGCGTGGCGCGCTCGCTGGCGAATTTCGATATGTCGGCGCCGGAGACGAAAGCCTTGTCGCCCGCGCCGTTGAGCACCACGACCCGAACATCGTCGTCGGCCGCGAACGCGTCGAGAATGTGCCGGGTCGCCTCCCACATGTCGAGCGACACCGCGTTGTGCCGCTCCGGGTTGTTGAAGGTGACGATGCCGACGCCGCCTTCTTTGCGCGAGAGCATCTTGTCGGTTTGGGTCATTGCCTATCCTCGTTTCCCAGGTCATGCGCGGACTTGTCCCGCGCATCCCGAATATTATCGCACCATGCCAATCGCTCGGGATTGCCGGATCAAGTCCGGCAATGACGAACAGACCGCCTACACCGCCTTCGCCTTGTGCAAAGTCGCGATGTCGCGCTTGCTGAAGCCGAATTCCTTGAGCACGCTGTCTGTATGCTCGCCGAGCTCCGGCGGCCGCACCGCGAGCCGCGACGGTGTGCGCGACAGCGTGACCGGCTGGCCGATGAGACGCATCTTGCTCTTGTCTTTCTTGGTCACGCTTTGCGCAATGCCCAGATGCTGCACTTGCGGATCGGCGAACATCTGGTCGATGTTGTAGATCGGCCCGCACGGCACGCCGGCCTCATTGAAGCGCTCGACCCAGTCGGCGCTGGTGCGGCCGGTCAGATAGGTGTCGATCTCGGCATTGAGCGCATCGCGATTCTTGGAGCGCGCCGCGGCATTTTCGTATTCGGGCTTTTTCATCAGCGCGGTCGCGTCGGCGGCTTCGCAGAAGCGCTGCCAGATCCGCTGCCCCGTGGTGGCGATATTGATGTAGCCGTCCTTGGTCTTGAACACGCCGGTCGGAATACTGGTCGGATGATTGTTGCCGGCCTGCTTCGCCACCTCGCCGTCGACCAGGTAACGCGCGGCCTGGAAGTCGAGCATGAAGATCTGCGCCTGCAGGAGCGAGGTCTCGATGTGCTGGCCCTTCTTCGATTTCTCGCGCTCCAAGAGGGCGACCAGAATGCCGAGCGCCGCGAACAGGCCGGCGGTCAGGTCGGCGATCGGGATGCCGACACGCACCGGTCCCTGGCCGGGCAGGCCGGTCACCGACATCAAGCCGCCCATGCCCTGGGCGATCTGGTCGAAGCCCGGCCGGTCCGCATAGGGACCGTCCTGGCCGAAGCCCGAAATGCTGGCATAGACGATGCGCGGATTGATCTTGGCGAGCGCCTTATAGTCGATGCCGAGCCGCTTCTTCACGTCGGGCCGGAAATTCTCGACCACGACGTCGGCTTTCTTGACCATGCGCTTGAAGGCCGCGAGCCCTTCGGGGGCCTTGAGATTGAGCGTCATGCTCCGTTTGTTGCGGTGCAGATTCTGGAAGTCGGGACCCTCGCGGGGGCCGCCCATCGGCTCTTCGATGCCGGGCGGGGTTTCGATCTTGATGACATTGGCGCCCCAGTCGGCCAATTGGCGCACGCAGGTCGGTCCGGACCGCACGCGGGTGAGATCGAGGACGGTGAATCGCGCGAGAGCTTTCGAACCGCGGGGAAAGGGCATAGGCGTCTCCAGGTCGGCTTTAACGTCCGGCTTTAAAGGCCGTCTGAGGGTCCGGCTTGCACCGGTTCAATTCTTGCCGGCCAAACGCTCAAATCCACGGGCCGGGAGGGGGGAGAACTTCCCCGATCTGACCGGCATTGTCCACCTAGCCGCCGCCACTGCGCCCATCGTTACCGCCGCGCCGATCCGGTAAAGTGACGCCGCTGACGGACATCTTTCCGGCACTTTCGGGAGGCGATCATGAACGAAGATGCATTCAATGTGAGCCTGCGTAAGTTCCTCAAAAAGGTCGGCATCACCTCGCAGCGCGAAATCGAGCAGGCGGTGCGTGCCGCGATCGCCGCCCGCCAACTGAAAGGCAACGAGGCGCTGCCCGCCAAAATCGTGCTGACGATCGAGGCCATCGCGCTCAACGTCGATATCGAAGGCGCCATCGAGCTTGAATGAATAGATGTTCGCGTTACTTGTTCGCGTCACTTGCCGGGAAAACACGATGCTCGATGCACGCCGTTTGCTGATCGCGTTGCTCTTTGCCGCCGTCTCGACCGCGGCCATGGCCCAGGATCATCCCGGGCATGGCGCGGGGCCGCCGAGCCACCAAGAACAAGACGGCCAGCAGAACGCGCGGCCGACCGGCCCGGGTGTGCTTTCGCTCTTGCCGGCCGACGCAGTGACCGAGCACAGCCTCGATCTCGCGTCAGGCAAGCTCGACTATACGGCGACCGCCGGTACGTTCTCGCTATTCGATCAATCGGGCGAACGCTCGGCGGCGATTTTTTATACGGCCTTCGTGGCGAAATCCGCGAACGCTGCGCCGCGGCCGGTCACATTCGTTTTCAACGGTGGACCGGGCGCGGCGTCAGCCTTCCTCAATCTCGGCCTGGTGGGACCGCGCATCGCCGAATTCGGCCCAAGCGGCCGCGACGGCTCGAACGTCCATTTGATCGATAACCCGCAGACCTGGCTCGGCTTCACCGATCTGGTGCTGATCGATCCGGTCGGCACCGGCTGGAGCCGCGCGGCGAAGCCCGACGGCGGCCACAATTTTTGGGACATCCACAGCGACGCCGAAGCCATGGCGAAAGTCATCGCACTCTACGTGGCGAAAAACGGCCGCGTCAGCTCGCCGAAATTCATTTTAGGCGAAAGTTACGGCGGCTTTCGCGCCGCCAAGGTCGCGCGCGTGCTGCAGAACGACCAGGGCATCGTCGTTTCCGGTATTCTGATGCTGTCGCCGCTGCTCGAAGGCTCGTTTCAATTCGGCGGCGACCGCTTCGCGCTCGGCGCGGCGTTGCAACTGCCGTCGCTCGCCGCGGCCGAACTCGAGCGCAAGGGGACGTTCAGCAAAGACGCGCTGGATCAGGCCGAGCATTTTGCGCTGACGGACTATCTTTCCACGCTCGCGGGCGCGCCGCTGCAAGGCGACGCGGCCAAAAAATTCTACGGCCGGGTCGCTGAAATGACCGGAATCCCGCCCGAGGCCCTCGCCGAGACCCATGGATTCATCCGCGACGCTTATGTCAAAGACCTCTACTCCGGAACGCATAAGATCGTCAGCCATTATGACGCGACTTTCGCGTCCGCCGACCCCTACCCGGAATCGCCGGTGGCACACGGCCCCGATCCTATCCTCGACGGCTTCATCCGGGCCTACGGCGGCGCCTTCGTGGGCTATGCGCGCGACGAGCTCGGCTTCAAAACCGAGATGTCCTACACGCTCCTCGCCGAAGATATCGCCGAGAAATGGGACTGGGGTTCGGGCCGCTCAACAGCGAGCGTCGCCGACGATCTGCGCGTTTTGCTGACCCTGTCGCCGACATTCCGGCTGATGATCGGCCATGGCTATAGCGATATGGTCACTCCATTCGCGGATTCTCGTTATGTGCTTAATCACCTCCCCGTCTCCGACGATCCGGGTCGCGAGGTGCTGAAGCTTTATCGGGGCGGACACATGTTTTATCTCGATCCGGAGTCACGCAAGGCATTCACCGCCGACGCCAAAGCTATGTACGTGGCGCCGTAACGACCGCGGCAAGGTCGTTTGTCCGCGGGCGAGCGCCCGTTTGATCGATGGCGTCTCTTAGCCAAAAGTAGCATGCGGTCGCGTGGTGAAAAGAACGCCGCCGCACACGTCCACGTGCCGCTTATGGTCACACCCTTGCCGCCCCCCTGTGCCGTCAAATAAAGTTCGGCTATCTACTCAGGTTGGGAACGACGCGACACAGATCGCGTCACCGGGAAACAAGCTCTTTGGGAGGAAAAAATGGTTAAGCGTCAAGGTTCTGGCGGTCTCGACCGCCGTACGTTGCTGAAAGCAACGGCGGTCGCCGGTCTCGCCCAGATCGCGGCTCCGGCGATCATCGCGGCCCGCGGCGAGGCCAACATCAAGATCGGCCTCGACAACCCGCTGACCGGACCGTTCGCCGCCGTCGGCAAAAACGAACTGATCGGTTGCCAGCTTGCTGTGGAACAGATCAACGCCAAGGGTGGCATCCTCGGGCGTCAAGTCGACCTTTTGGTCGAGGATTCGACCAGCGGCGAAGCCGCAGTGGCGGTGCAGAAGGCCAACAAACTGATCGAGCGCGATCAGGTGAACTTCCTGCTCGGCAACATCAATTCGGCGCTGGCGCAGGCAATGGCGAATGTCAGCTTCGAAAAGAAGGTGTTCCACATCGTGCCGGGCGGCCATACCGATTCGGTCACCGGCACGCAGTGTCACTGGAATGTATTCCGTGTCTGCAACACGACGCGGATGGAGACCAATTCGGTGTCCAAGCTCTTGCTCTCGAGCTATGGCAAGAAGTGGTACTTCATCACCACCGACTACGCGTTCGGCCGCACCCTGCAACAAGGCTTCGAAGCCAGCCTGAAGGTGGCGGACGGCACCGAGCTCGGCGCCGATTATACGCCGCTCGGCACCACCGACTTTTCGGCCAATTTGATCAAGGCGCAGTCGACCAACCCGGACGCCATCATCCTGTTGTTGGCCGGCGACGACATGGTGAATTGTCTCAAGCAGGCGGTGCAGTTCGGGCTCGACAAGAAGACCCATATCGCGGGCGCACAGCAGGAGATGGAAGTCAATCTGGCGCTGCCGCCGGAAGCGCTGCTCGGCGACTGGGTGTTCGAGTGGTACTGGAAACAACCCGGCGTGCCGCATCTCGAAGAGTTCGTCGCCGACGTCCGCAAGAAGAGCGGTGGCCATGTGCCGACGGCGCGCACATGGTTCGGCTATGCGGCGACGTGGAGCTGCAAGCTCGCCGCCGAGAAGGCGAAGTCGCTCGATGCGGTCGCCATGGCCAAGGCGATGCAAGGCCTGGTGTTGCCGCCGGAAGTGGCGCTGATGCCGAACAATCCCTACTACCGGATCGGCGACAACCAGTTGATGCCGACGCTGTTCGTCGGCGAATCGCAGCCGGCGCCGAAGGGTGGCGATCCAGAAGACCTGTTCAAGGTCCTCCAGCTGGTCAAGGGCGACGAGGCGGCGTTGTCCGTCGAGCAGACCGGCTGCAAAATGGTTTGGCCGAGCTAACCATGCAGAGCGCCGGGCGCGCATCGTCGCGATCGGCGCTTTGCCTGAAGCCCGGTTTCATAATAACGTCGCTTGACTAAAGTGGCCCGCCCGCCGACGGACGGGCCACCTTGTTGTGATCGGGGCACAACAGGAAATTAAGGCAGGGAAGAAGCCAGCGCATCCAGGGTTTGGGGGGACGACAGCTCGCCAATGTCGCAGTTGCTGTTTTTCAACGTTTTCAACGGCCTCATCATCGGCGCGTTCTACGCTCTGATGGCGCTCGGCCTGTCGCTGATCCTCAACCTGTCCGGCGTGATCAATTTTGCCCATGGCGGGTTTTTGGCGATCGGCGCCTACATCGCCTACATGCTGATCCCCTATGTGGGCTTCTGGGGCGCGCTGGTGGCGGCACCGATCCTGACCGCGGGTATCGGGCTGATAGTCGAACGGGTTCTGATCCGCAGGCTTTATGGCCGCGACCCACTCTACAGCCTGCTGTTAACCTTCGGGCTCGCCTTCATTATCGAAGACGGCACCCGGTTCATCTGGGGCGCACAAGGTTTGCAGTACCAAATTCCGTCCTGGCTGCAGCAGCCGCTGAGCTACCAGCTGTTCTTCCTCACCGGCTATCGGGTGTTCATGGTGGGGATGGTCGCCGTCATTGTCGGCGCGCTGTTCTTCATCCTCAACTACACGCGGCTTGGCTTGCGCATTCGCGCCGGCACGCTCGATCTCGAGACCGTCTCGGTGCTCGGCGTCAACGTGCGCGTCCTGCGCAATCTTAATTTCGGTCTCGGCATCTACATGGCCGGACTTGCCGGCGTGCTGGCCGCCGGCATGCTCGGACTGCAGCCGAATATCGGCGACTCGCTGATCATGCCGAGCTTCATTGCCATCATCGTCGGCGGGCTGGGGAGCCTGCCCGGCACGCTCATCGGCGGTTTGTTGATCGGCGTCGCCTCCGGCATCACGACCGTTTATCTGCCGGCGGCGAGCGAGGCGGTCATGTATGTCATGATGGCCGCCGTCCTCATGGTCCGTCCGCGCGGCCTATTCGGCGAGGAAGGGCGGTTCTGATGGACAAGCTCAACCTTCGCTCCGGCGACATCATCGTTTGGCTGTTGCTTCTGACAGCGCCGTACTGGCTGCCGCTGATGGGCGGCTATGTCGAACTGGGCAGCGAGGTGGTGGTGTTCGCGCTGGCCGCCATGGCGCTCAATTTTTTGCTCGGCTACACCGGCGTGCTGTCGTTCGGTCACGCCGCTTATTTCGGGCTCGGCGCCTACGGCACGGCCATGACGATGAAGTATCTGGTCGAGAGCACGCCGCTCGCGATCCTGATCGGCACCGCGGTCGGCGCGGTCGCGGCCGCAATCATCGGACCGCTGATCGTTCGCCTGCGCGGCGTTTATTTCGCGATGTGCACCATCGCCTTCGGTCAGGTGTTCTATTTCATCGCCTTTCAATGGCGCGACGTCACCGGCGGCGACGACGGACTCTCGGCCTGGCATCGCGTGCCGATCGATTTCGGTTTCGCCCAGCTCGATATCCTCAACAGCAACAAAGCTTTCTACTATCTGACGCTGGCGATTTTCGCGCTGGCCGTCGGCTTCATGGCGTTTTTGCTGCGCTCCCCGTTCGGCCGCACGCTGTTGGCAATCCGCGAAAACGAGCGGCGCGCGCGATTCCTCGGCATACCGGTCGACCGCCATATCTGGCTGTCGTGGGTGATTTCGTGCACCATGGTCAGCCTCGCCGGCGCGCTTTACGCGCTGCTCAACGATTTCGTCGATCCGCGCGCCTTGCGCTGGGACCAGTCCGGCACCTTCGTGATCATGACGGTGCTCGGCGGCATGCGCAGCTTCTGGGGCCCGCTGGTCGGCGCGGCAATCTTCATCGTGTTGCGCGATTACATTTCGAGCCACACCGAAAACTGGCAGTCTTTCGTGGGACTCATCTTCGTACTGGTGGTGTTGTTCTTCCCACGGGGCGTGCTCGGCATCATCCGGCGAAAGGCAACATCGTGAGTTTGTTGCAGATCGAAAACGTCTCCAAGCATTTCGGCAGCCTCATTGCCGTCAACGGTATATCGATGACGGTCGAGCCGGGCGAACTGCGCGCGATCATCGGTCCGAACGGCGCCGGTAAAACCACGTTCTTCAACCTGATCACGGGTTTTTTCAGCCCGACTTCGGGTCGTATTCTTTTCGATGGTCAGGATATCAGCAGCCTGTTGCCGGCGCGCCGGGTCTGGCTCGGCATGGCGCGTACCTTTCAGGTCACCGAAGTGTTTCCCGAATTATCGGTTCGAGAGAATTTACGCATACCGGTGGAAGTCGCTTCCGGACTGCGGTTGCGGCCGTGGCTCTCCGGATCGGACGACGTCAAGATCCGCGCTCGCGTTGCCGAGCTCCTCGAGATGGGCAGCCTCTCCGGCAAGGCGGAGCGCCAAGTGGGAGAGCTGTCGCATGGCGACCAGCGCGCCACTGAGATCATGATGGCGCTGGCGCTCAACCCGCGTCTCCTCCTGCTCGACGAGCCGACCGCCGGGATGGGCGACCAGGAGACTTACGACATCACCCAGCTCATCCGCCGCCTGCACAAAGAGGCCAAGCTGACCATCGTGTTGATCGAGCACGATATGCGGGTCGTCTTTCATCTGGCCGACCGCATCATGGTGCTCGATCAAGGAAAGTTCCTGGCCGAGGGCACGCCGCCGGAAATCGCCGCCAACCAGGCGGTGCAGACCGCCTATCTGGGCCAGGCTGCATGAGTGAAGCCGCATGACCGCAGCGTTGATCGCCGAGGGCCTCCACACTTTCTACGGCAAGAGCCACATCTTGCACGGCGTCAGCCTCGAAGCCGGCGAGGGTCAGGTAACGGCATTGCTCGGCCGCAACGGCGCCGGCAAGACCACCACCTTGCGCAGCCTCATGGGCCTGACGCCGCCGCGCGACGGCAAGGTGACGATCTTCGGCACCTCGACCACGGGGTGGCCGCCGTTCCGCGTCGCCGCCCTTGGCGTCGGCTACGTCCCGGAGGGCCGCAAAATCTTCCCCAATCTCACCGTGGAAGAGAACCTCATGGTGCCGCTGGAGCGGCCCGGTCCTTGGACGATCGCGTCGGTCTATCGGCTGTTTCCGAGGCTTGAAGAGCGCAGGTCGAACCGCGGCCGTCAGCTCTCCGGCGGCGAACAGGAAATGCTGTCGATCGGCCGCGCGCTATTGCTCAATCCGAAGCTCCTTATCCTCGACGAGCCGTCGCAGGGGCTGGCGCCGCTGATCGTGCGCGAGGTCTTCCGCATCGTGACCAAAATGCGGGCGGAAGGCATTTCGGTGCTGCTGGTCGAGCAGAACGTCCGCATGAGTCTCGAAGTCGCCGACCACGCTTATGTGCTCGATGACGGGCACGTGGTCTATTCCGGCCCGGCGCGGGAGCTCGCCGCCGACGAAGCGCGCGTGCAATCGCTTGCCGGCGCCAGCGTCGAGGAATGGACGCCGCACTTCTGAATTAACGTAACGATACGCCTCAACGCCGAATTTCAGTTCGCGGTCTTGGGATCGAGGCCGTATTTGGCGCACATATTGGTGACGATCGCGAAGTCCTTGCCGCCGGCGATCAGGCCCATGACGGACGACGTCACCCTGTTGCCCGACATGTGGGCCTCGACGATATAGGCCTGATGACCGCTGTACGCGGGATAAGGACTTTTTGCATCCACCGTCGCGCAATAATTGACCGATTCGTCGGTGACGATGGTAGGAAACTTTGCCCATTTGTATTTTGCCGATCCCGGATCGCGAAGCGACGGCGCAACCGAATCGACGATCGCTTTCTTCTCTTGCGGCGTGAGATCGCGTTGCGCGACGCTCGCGGGGGCGGAAGTTGCGGCATTGCCGGATGCGGCGACGCCATCGCCGGTAGAGTTCGTGGCGCAACCGGAAAGCACGAGGGCGGAAAACGCCGACCCCGCCGCCAGTGCGGCCAGCAGTTTCAAATTTGAAGTTTGCACGGTTTATCTGTCGCTAGTTTGAAGGAGCGGACGCGCCGGCCGAACTCGACGTCTTGCTCGACATGTGGACAGTTCCGATGGTGACCTTGGGTGCCGCAGTTGGCGCCGCGGCCACTACCGTCGACATGGGCGTGCCGTCCGGGCCGAGTTTGTAGACGTGATTGTTGATCATTGCACGGCCGTCGCGCGTGGGATTGCTCATTTCCTTGACATTGTCGCTGACAAGGGTCGCCTCCGCGTCCGGATGGCCGGTATTGATCAAGCGCATATGGGTGACGAAAATCTTCGGATAGATCAAAGTCGAAGACGGCACTTTGAGGCCCATATATTTTGCCACGTCCGCCACGAAGGCATTGCAGTTGTAAAGTTCCGCGCTCCAGGTATGCGAGCGCGACTGCAAATCCTTGATGTAGGCCAAATCGCGATCGTATTCGTCTTTGTTCATCAACACGCGATAACGCGACGTGACGTATTTGTCTTCGAGATCGCCGTCGGTCCAGCCGGTTTCGGCGGGGACCGGCACATAGTGTCCGATCACCCAGGCAGTTGCGTCATCGCCCACCGGCGACAGCCCGGCGACACTGTCCTTGGTCGGCGTTTCGCCGACACGGCCATGCACGAGATAAGTATGGCCATAGTCCCAGGCGTAGCGGGAACGAAACTCGATGTAATACTGCCCGGAACCGCTGGTAATGAGTGGAGCGTTGGTGTTGGCGGCGCGAATCACCGGCTTGGGGCCGTTTTGCGCGATCGCCGGAGCTACTCCCAAGCCCAACACGGACAGCAAAGCTAACAGCCCCGCCATGCGGACAGGGCGGAAATTACAAATCAGCTTATGCTGCATAGTGCCCTCCGAGTGACCGCTATGATCCATCGAGGTCGCCGTTTCGCGGAATAACCTGCCGTATCGCGTACGCCCCGCCGCGAACGGGCCCGGTTATCGATGTCAGTGCCACGATGGTACCAAGAATTAGCCGTCGCCTGATGGCAAATGTTCGGCGCGGATTGTGGATTTTTCGCGGTGCGGCAAATTTGCAACGCTCGCGTGCGCAGCGCGACGATCGTATTCCAGCGATTCGTTTTGAAGCCCGTCGCCGATAAATCCGCCAATGAACCAGTCGCGGCCAAGCCATTGGCTTGATTTATTAATCGGTACTTAATTCGGCCGACCATGGAACTCGCAAGCGACGCAATCGGATCGCGACTGTGGCTTTTCTGCACTAGAGGACTCAAGGCCCCATCGGTATGGTTAATCTTGTCATGACGAAGGAGAGTTCTATGAAAAAGTTTGCTTTGGCGACGGCAGCGGTGTTGGCTCTCCTGAGCATCGCAGGCTGTGCGCAAACCGGTAAGGGTAAGGCCCCGCCGCCGGTCGTTACCAAGGGGTAAGTGCCGCAAGGCACTTGTATGGGGAAGGGCCGGCCTTGTGCCGGCCCCTTTCTTTTTGGCGGCCCGCGCATCCGGTACTATTCGGCCGCCCGCTTCTGCACGAGGGCTGCAGCCGCCCGGTCATAGCTTTCCTCGCGCGTCAGTTGATCCTTCAGGCCGACGAGATCGTAATAATCCTCGAGCGGCAGAAGGTGATCGAACGTCGCGGTGAGCGAATTCTCACGCTTGAGAATGCGCAGCACGTTGCGCACGGCGTTGGCGGCGGCAAAGAGCGCGATCGACGGAAACGTCGCCGCGACCACGCCGGCTGCTTCGAGTTCTTCGAGGCTGCGCCGCTTGAGGCCTGCCGCCTGCGACAGCGTCGCCATATGCGGACCGCCGACCTCGCGCATCACGCGTTTGATATCCTCGACGGTGTCGACCCCCATGGGCTTGGCCATGTCGGCACCCGCGGCCATGAACAGCTGGCTGCGCTCGATGGCGGCATTCAGGCCCTCGACGCCCGCGGCGTCGGTGCGGCCGGCGATGAAGAAGTCGGGGTCGCGGCGCGCATCGAGCGCGGCTTTGATCTTGGCCAACATCTGCTCGACCGGAATCACCTGCTTGCCCGGCAGATAGCCGCAGCGATTCGGGAAAACTTGATCGCTGATGAAAACGCCGGCGACGCCCGCCGCCTCGAAGGCGCGCACCATCTGCCGCACATTGTTGACGCCGCCGAACCCGGTATCGGCGTCGACATAGACCGGAATATCGACGGCGCCGCAGATCCGCGCGTAGTGGTCGGCGTAGTCGCGCATATTGGACTGGCCCATGTCGGCCTGCGCCAGCATCGAGCCGATGGCCGCATAGCCGCCGGCGCACAGCGCCTCAAAACCCTCGGCTTCCATGATGCGAGCCGACAAGCCGTCATAGGCGCCGGGCATCAGAACGAGCCGCTTGCCCGCCATGATCGCCCGCAGTTTCTTTCGCACGCTCATCGCGCGTCTCCTCCATGAAAAGCGGTTCGCCCGTTCACTCGGCGCGGTGAAGGCGAAACCATCATCGCCGGATGTCCTGCGCCGTTTGCAGCCACGGTTGCGCCACGGCGGCGCGGCGCTCCCAGTTCACGACCTCGTCCTTGTGCTTGAGCGTCAGGCCGATATCGTCGAGGCCTTCGAGCAGCCGCGTGCGGTCGGGCCCTGGAATTTCAAAGGCAATGTCGGAACCGCCCGGTCCGCTGATGCGCTGGGTCACCAGATCGACCGTGAATGGCGCCGCGCCATTCACAGCGACGACACGCGCGATGAAGGCGTCGGCGTCCTTGGCGGCAAGGGTCACCGGCAACAAGCCATTCTGCAAGCAATTCTCGCGATAGATATCGGCGAAGCTTTTCGCGACAATCGCGCGGATATTGTTCGCCAGCATGCTCCAGACCGCCGATTCGCGCGAGGAGCCAGCGCCGAAATTCTGACCGGTGACCAAGATTCCGGCGTTGCGGAACTGCGGCTTGTTGAGGACGAAATCCGGGTTCTCGCTGCCATCGTCGCGCCGCCGTGCGCGATGAAACAGCACCGCCTGGTAATCGTCCTTGAGGCCGCGTGAATGCAGGACCGGCGCGATCTGATCGGTATTCATGTCATCGACGAGAAGCGGGACGGCGATTCCGGTATGACTGACGAACGGCTGCATCATGCGGTTCCCGCCACGAGTTGCCGCACGTCGGCAATACGGCCGGCGATGGCAGTCGCCGCAGCGGTCGCCGGGCTCGCCAGATGGGTCCGCACTTTGACGCCCTGGCGGTTTTCGAAATTGCGATTGGTCGTCGAAACACAGCGCTCGCCCGGTTCGCCGCGATCGCCATTGCCGCCGGCACACATCGAGCAACCGGATTCGCCCCAGAAGAAGCCAGCATCGCGGAAGATGCGGTCGAGCCCCGCGGCTTCCGCTTCGCGTTTCACGGTTGACGATCCAGGCACGACCATTGCGAAGACGCCGTCGGCGACATGCCGTCCGCGCGCCACGGCTGCCGCCACCTGCAAGTCGGGCAGCCGGGCATTGGTGCAGGAGCCGATGAAGACCCGGCCGACAGGCAGGCCTGCAAGCGGCGTTCCCGGCGCAAGGCCCATATAGGCGAAAGCGCTCTCGGCTGCGGCGCGGCGGTTCGGATCGACCGCGCCCGGTTCGGGAACGTGCCCCGAAATGCCGACCACTTGGCTCGGATCGGTGCCCCAGGTGATTTGCGGCTCAAGTGTTGCGCAATCCAGCGTCACTTCGCGGTCGAAAGCCGCATCGGCGTCGGTCGTCAACGTCCGCCAATGGCCGAGCGCGCGATCCCACATCGCGCCTTGCGGCACATAGGGCCGGCCGCTGAGCCAGGCGAAAGTCGTGTCGTCGGGGGCCGTGAAGCCCGACCGGCCACCCATTTCGATGTTGAGATTGCACAGCGTCATGCGCTGCTCGATCGGCATCACGGCGACAGCGGAGCCGGCATATTCGACGACGAAACCGCGGGCGCCGGCAACGCCGAGTTCGGCGATCAACCGCAGCGCCACATCCTTAGCGCTAACATGAGGGCCGAGCCGGCCGTCGAGCCGCACCCGCATGCGTTTTGGGCGCTTGAGCGCCATCACCTGTGTGGCGAGGATATGCGCAAGCTCGCTCGTGCCGCAGCCGAAGGCGAGCGCGCCCACCCCACCGACCGTAGAGGCGTGGCTATCGGGAACCGCATGGGTCGCGCCGGGCAGCACGATCCCGAGCTCCGGCGCCACGACATGCGAAATGCCCTGATCGGGATCGTCGACGTCGAACAGCCGGATGCCGAATTCGCGACAGCCCTCGCGCATCGCTTTGATGAAGACGGTGCCCGAGGGATTGGTATCGTCACCGCGGCCCGGCTTGGTCGCGACCGTGTGATCCTGGACCGCAAAGGTAAGGTCGGCACGATGGACGCCGCGGCCCTGTTTGCGCAATTGCGCGAAAGCGTGGTGGGCGTGCAATTCGTGCAGGACGTGGCGGTCGATATAAATGAGATCGCGGCCGTCGGCCCGCTGTCCGACGCAATGGTAATCCCAGATCTTGTCGAACAACGTACTCGGCATGGCGTTTCCCGGCTATTCTGTACTGCGTTAGCCCGTGCCGGGGCAACCCGGCTATCCAGACCCGGGGTATGCTGACTAGCGGAAGCCGGCGCCGTGGAAAACGGCGGCGAAGCGTTCCACAAGACGGTAGCGCAACAGGAACAAGCCTTACGGACTCAGGATGCCGCCCGCAAAAGGGCGCCAATATGGGCGACCACGGTATTGCGGCCGCGCCGTTTGGCGTCGTAGAGCGCGCTGTCCGCCGCTTCGATCAGCGCCGCCGGCTCCTGGTAACGATCCGGCACGAAGGACTCCACCCCGATGCTGACGGTGACGTAGCCGCATGGCGATTCGGAGTGATTGATGCAGAGGTCCTCGATCGCCCGACGCGCTTCGTCGGCAAGCGCCGATGCGCGCTCGATATTGAGGCCCGGCAGCAGCAAGGCGAATTCTTCGCCGCCGTAGCGTGCGACCAGCACCGCCTCCTCGAGCGTGACCAGCGACAAGGTCTCGCCGACCGCGCGCAAGCAAGTATCCCCGGCGACGTGGCCGTAGCGGTCGTTGAACAGCTTGAAGTGATCGATGTCGATCATCATAAGCGCGACCGGCTCACGATGTTCACACGCGCGCTGCCAATCATGCGCGATCTGGCGATCGAAAGCGCGCCGGTTGGCAAGGCCGGTAAGACCGTCGAGGCTCGCCAATTCCTCGAGATGCTCGTTGGCGATGCGCAGCTCTTCCTCGCGCATCGCGAGCTTGGCCGCCATGTCGTCGAGCGCCGCGGCAAGCGGCGCGAATTCGGCGACCCAAGGTTCATAGGCGGCGCGAACATGGAGATCGCCGCGGCCAAAGCGCGTTGCGGTACGGACCAGCGACCTGATCGGCCGAACCACGAGCTGTTCACCGCCGAACCACACCACGATGAGAACGAAGAGGCCGACGACGACCAATTGCAAATAGGCGAAATCGATCTCCCGATCGATGCCGCTGTGGACGACGCTCTCGTCAAGACCGACGGCTAGACGGGCCTGCGTCCACGGCACGCGCACATAGGCGAAGATGCGACCGACGCCGTCGAAGCCTTTGGTCGTGATCGAGCCCTCGTCCTCTTTGAGCATCGCTTGCGTCAGATCATGCCCGGCGAAGCGCTTGCCGATGAAGGTCTGCTCGTCGGCCGACCCGGCGATGACGGTGCCGCCGCCGTCGAGCATCAGCACCGAGGCGCCCGAGTGCTGCGCGGCGGTCGTCGCGAGGTCGCCGATCCATTGCAGATTAATGACTGCCAGAACGACGCCCTTCGGTGCGCCGTCATCGGCGATAACGGGAAATGTCGCGACGACGCTCGGCGCCTGATGCACATGATTGATCAGATAGGTGCTCAGCCCGAATTCACGCGAGTTCAGCGCCTCCTGAAAGTGCGGCCGATCTGAAACGTTCAGGCCAACCGCCAGAGGTTCGGTCGAACACTTGATCCGGCCATCCGTCGCGGCCACCGACACGTCGCGTATCCACGGGATATTGGCGGTCAGGTCGGTCAGATATTGGTTGCAGCCCGGCGCCTCGAGCGGTGCCTTGGCGTAAACACGCGATACGATTTGGACCAGCGCGCGAACCGAATAGACGATTTCGCGCTGCGCATCGACGCCGCGCCACGCCAGTTCCATCACTTCGTTATTGGCACGCTCCATCCGGTCGACGCGGGCCTTCTCAAGCCCATGAACACGCTCGATCACGAAGGGAGCGATGGCCAGCAATGCGAGAACGACCAGCCGCGCCCGGATGCTCAGAATGGGCTTGCGCAGCTTCTGCGGCTGTCGCGATTTTCCGTGAAAGTTCGACATCCCGTGGTCCCCACCCAGGTTCCCCAACCTAGCGGAGATGCGTAAAAGGGGGCTTCGCGCGGTCGCTAAAATTTGAGCGTTCCGGAACTCAACCTGCACAGCTGTTGACCGAATGGAAAGCATGACCGAAGCGGCAGCACTGACAGCGGTTCGCGAGGAGATCGCGCGGGCTTGCGGCGAGGCTGGGCGCGACCCGGCTTCGGTCACGCTTGTGGCGATATCGAAGACCATCGCCGCGGCGGCCATCGAGCCGGTGATAGCGGCCGGCCAGCGCGTCTTCGGCGAGAATCGCGTCCAAGAAGCCAAGGCCAAGTGGCCGCCGCTCATCGCGCACCATCCCGGGCTTGAGCTGCATCTCGTCGGTGCGCTGCAGTCGAACAAGGCCAAGGAGGCGGTCGCGCTGTTCGATGCGATACATTCTGTCGATCGGGCAAGCCTCGCCGAAGCGCTGGGCAAGGAGATCGCCAAACAAGGACGCCATCCGGTCCTGTTCGCTGAGATCAATACCGGCGCCGAGCCGCAGAAGGCGGGGGTGTTGCCCGAAGACGCCGACGACTTTCTCGCCGCGTGCCGCGACCGGTATGGCCTGAGGATTTCCGGATTGATGTGTATTCCGCCACACGATGAAGCGCCGGCGCCGCATTTCGCCCTTACGGCCAAAATCGCGGGCCGCAATGGACTGAGTTTGCTGTCGATGGGCATGAGCGCCGATTTCGCCATCGCGATTGCGTTTGGCGCCACGCATGTGCGCGTGGGGACCGCGATTTTCGGCACTCGCGCAGCAGCTTTGGCCTAGGCGTGAATGCAGATTATCGTGTTTCGGTCGATTCCTCCCAGCAGCGCCCGGAGATCTTTGCGCGTCAGCGCCACACAACCCTCTGTCGGCGCAAAGCCTTTGCGGGCGACGTGAATGAACACCGCACTGCCGCGGCCGGCGATCCGAGGCCGCGTATTATGGTCGATCTCGACGATCAAATCGTAGAGGGCGTCGGCGCGGCGGAGCCGGTCGCCTGGTTCATTGGCCGAGCGCCCGAAGGGCCGGTTATAGCGGCGATCCGCAGGATCCTCGCACCATGCGAGGTCCGGCGTGATCCGCCGCACCGGCAAGGCGGTCCGCGGCCGCTGCAAGCGGTCGGCCCGCCACCACAGCCGGACCGGATGAAACCGGCCGGCCGGCGTAGCGCCGTCGCCCTCGCGCTTATTCGCCTTGATGCCACTGCGGCCGAGCGCAACCCGTATGGCGCGGGGTCCAGCGATGATGAGGCCCTGCGTGCGCTCGCCCGGGACGACGGCCGATCCGGATCACCCGAAATGAAGACCGTCGCATCGCCTGATCGCCCCGATTCCCAATCGCCGCAAGCTCTTGTATCCTTGCTCGTTCTACTTCGCGCCAAGTGATGTCACAAAGGGGCGCGGCAAAGTGGCGGCGGGGCTCGGATTTAAATGCCGAATACGCGGAAAATTCTGATCGTCGACGACGATACCGATCTGCGTGAAGCGCTGACCGAGCAATTGTCGCTGCACGAGGAATTCGAGGCCATTGCGGTCGATACCGGCAGCAAGGGCGTGCAAACCGCCAAGGCGGGACAGATCGACCTCGTCATCATGGATGTCGGACTGCCCGACATCGACGGCCGCGAAGCAGTCCGCATCCTGCGCAAGAACGGCTTCAAGGCGCCGATCATCATGCTGACCGGCCACGATACCGATTCCGACACCATCCTCGGCCTCGAATCGGGCGCCAACGATTACGTGACCAAGCCGTTCCGCTTCGCCGTGCTGCTGGCGCGCATTCGGGCGCAATTGCGCCAGCACGAGGCGAGCGAGGACGCGGTTTTCACCATCGGACCCTACACGTTCCGGCCGAGCTCGAAACTTCTGCTCAACCCCAAGGGCAGCAAAGTGCGGCTGACCGAGAAGGAAACCGCGATTCTGCGCTATTTGTACCGGGCCGGCCAGCGGCCGGTCTCGCGCGAGACCCTCCTGCAGGAAGTCTGGGGCTACAATTCCGGCGTCACTACCCACACGCTGGAAACGCATATTTATCGGTTACGGCAGAAGATCGAGAAGGATGCAGCCGCCCCCGCGATCCTGGTCACCGAGGCCGGCGGTTACAAACTTGTGCCGTGACCGCGGATCGTCATGACGATAGAGGACGATATCGCATTCCTTGAGCGGGTGCCGATTCTGCAACGGCTCGGCACCGGCGCGCTGCGCATTCTGGCCATCGGCGCCGAAAGTTATACGCTCGAAGCCGGACAGCTATTGTTCGCCGCAGGCGAAGCCGCCGATTGCGCCTATGTGCTCCAATATGGCGCCTTCGATCTCCGGCCGGAACGCTCCGGCGACGGCGCTGTCGTCTCGGAGCCGGGCACCCTGCTCGGCGAAACCGCTTTGCTGTCGGAGACGCTGCGTCCGGTAACGGCGACCGCGCTGCAGGATTCCACGGTGATGCGGATCTCGCGCGCGATGTTCCTGAAGATGCTCGAAGGCTATCCCGACGCGGCGCAACGGTTGCGCGAAGTGATCGTGGCCCGCGCCGAGCAATGGGCGAGCGACATGGAAAAAGTCCGCGCCGCGCTCGCCCGCGGCACCGGGCCGCAATAGCGCGGTCTCAGACCTCGATCGTCGCCGTCACCGGCACGTGGTCGGAGGGACGCACGGCGCCGCGATAATTCTTGGCGATGGCGATCTTGCCGACCCGGTCGGCGAGCTGCGGCGAGGTCCAGACGTGATCGAGGCGGCGGCCGCGGTCGGCGGCTTCCCAATTCGGCGGCGCGATAGCTCCACCATGTATAGAGCTTCTGCGGCTCCGGCGTGAGTTCGCGCATGCTGTCGATCCAGCCGCCGGCATTGCGCGCCGCATTGAGCTTCTCGACTTCGATCGGCGTGTGCGAGACGACGCGCAGCATCTGTTTGTGACTCCAAACGTCGTGCTCGAGCGGCGCCACGTTGAGGTCGCCGACCAGGATCGCGCGCTCCGACTTCGCCGGCCGCAGGATCGCGGCCTCCCGCATCTCGTCGAGAAAGGCAAGCTTGTGGGCGAATTTGGGATTGAGCGCCGGATCCGGAATATCGCCGCCGGCCGGCACGTAGAAATTATGCACCGTGATCGGATCGCGCAAACCTGCGCGCTCGCCGAACACCGCAGAGACGTGGCGGCAGTCCTTCTTGCCGCAGAAGATCTGGACGTTGAAGCTCTCGAACGGCAGCCGCGATAAGCACGACGACGCCGTGATAGCCCTTCTGGCCGTTGAGCGCGACGTGCTCGTAACCGAGCCGCTTGAAGCGCTTGAGCGGAAAGGCGTCGTCCGGGCACTTGGTCTCTTGCAGGCAGAGAATGTCGGGCCGGACCGCTTTGACGAATTTGGCGACCAGATCGATGCGCAGCCGCACCGAATTGATGTTCCAGGTCGTGAGGGTGAGTTGCATCGGGAATCGAGGCTGCGGCGATCAGGCATCAACAATGGATTCGCCGCCAATGTAAATATCGCCCGCGCGGTTTGCCACTTAATTCCCGATCGCGGGCGTCTCGCCTACTGATTGCTGATCCCCGTGTTGCGTTCGTAATTGATGACGAACAGATTGGGATCGGGCTTTTTGGTCGCGTCGAGATTGAACACCGCAACCGTGGTATCGAAGCCTTGCGGATCGGTCACCGTCCATTGCTTCAGCGTCAGGTCCTTGGCGTCGAACATCATCATCAGCCGGCTGGTGCCGATCATCAATTCCTTTTCCTCGATGGTCACGTTGACGAACGTATCGTCGGACGAGACGCTGACGACATCGGTGTCGCGCAAGAGGTCGATGCGGTCGGCGAGCAGATAGCGCAGCGGCGTCTGCGACAGCGGAAACAGATCCTGCGTCGCCAGTTTGCGGTCGCGCACGACCACCGATGAGCCATCGGCGATAATATCGATCGGGCTCGGCGGATTGTATTCGAAACGCACCCGGCCCGGCTTCTGGATGTAGAAAGTGCCCTCGGTGCGCCCGCCGTCCGGACCGATCTGGACGAAATTGCCCACCATGGTCTGCATGCTCGACAGATATTGGCTGACCCGGTCGAGCAGGGCGCGCTGCTTGGGGTCGAAGGCCGTCGCCTGGGGCGACAGACCCGAGCCCAAGACGGCAGCGAGAACGGGAAGAAACTCTTGTGCTGGCTTGTATCCGCAGGAGCGGCATTCGGCCGGCGGCGGGCGGCGGCGAGGAGCCGGTCTTGGGCAGCGGCGCCGGCGTCGGCAGCGGCACGTTCTCGGCGAATGCGGCGGTGGCTGCAAGGCTGCCGAGGACCAGCGCGCCTAGGATCGCGGCGAGTGCCGCCGCCGGAAAAAGCCTCGCTGCGCCGTGAACCCGGCCCGATACCGCCATATCCCCTCTCCCACTGACCCGTCCCTGCGCACGCCCGGCACACTCCCGCTAATCGCACGATATGGCGAATTCGCGGCTACTTACCTGCGATAAAACCCGCAATACTTGATTCTCAAGAGCCACTGTCATTTTCAGCAAGCCTCATCGTGTTTAGAAAGCCTCATCTTGTGCGCCTTCGACCAGGATTTCGCGCTTGCCGGCGTGATTGGGCTGGCCGACGACGCCTTCCTGCTCCATGCGCTCGATCAGTGAGGCGGCACGGTTATAGCCGATCTGCAGCCGGCGCTGGATGTAGCTCGTCGAGGCTTTGCGGTCGCGGGTGACGATCTGCACCGCCTGCTGATAGAGATCGCCGCCCTCCGCGCCGCCCATCGCGGTGGCATCGAAGATCGGATTGCCGTCCTCGTCAGTCGGCTCCTCGGCGGTGACCGCTTCGAGATATTCCGGCGCGCCCTGCGTCTTGAGATGGCGCACGACTTTCTCGACCTCTTCGTCGGAGACGAAGGGTCCGTGCACGCGGCTGATGCGGCCGCCGCCGGCCATGTAGAGCATGTCGCCCTGGCCGAGCAGCTGCTCGGCGCCCTGCTCGCCCAGAATGGTGCGGCTGTCGATCTTGGAGGTGACCTGAAAGGAAATGCGGGTCGGGAAATTGGCCTTGATGGTGCCGGTGATGACGTCGACCGAGGGCCGCTGCGTCGCCAGGATCACATGCAGACCCGGCGGCGCGCGCCATTTGCGCCAGCCGCTGCACCGCGCCTTCGATGTCCTTGCCGGCGACCATCATCAGGTCGGCCATCTCGTCGACGATGACGACGATATAGGGCAGCGGCTCGAGATCGAGCTCCTCGTTCTCGTAGATGGCTTGGCCGCTCTCGCGATCGTAGCCGGTATGGACGGTGCGGCTGAGTTTTTCGCCCTTCCGGTTCGCTTCGGCGACGCGCGCATTGTAGCCGTCGATATTGCGCACGCCGAGCTTCGACATTTTCTTGTAGCGCTCCTCCATCTCGCGCACCGCCCATTTCAGCGCCACCACCGCCTTCTTCGGATCGGTGACGACGGGCGTGAGCAGATGCGGAATGCCGTCATAGACGGAGAGTTCGAGCATTTTCGGATCGACCATGATCAGCCGGCACTGATCGGGCTGCAGCCGATAGACCAGGCTCAAGATCATGGTGTTGATGGCGACCGATTTGCCCGAGCCGGTGGTGCCGGCGATCAGCAGATGCGGCATGCGGGCGAGATCGACCAGCACCGGCTTCGCCGCCGATCGCCTTGCCGAGGCAGAGCGGCAGCCGGGCCGTGGTCTCGGCGTAATCGTCGCGACGCCAGCAGTTCGCGCAGATAGACCTTCTCGCGCGTCGGATTGGGCAATTCGATGCCGATGGCGTTGCGGCCCGACACCACGGCGACGCGCGCCGACAGCGCGCTCATCGAGCGCGCGATGTCGTCGGCGAGGCTGATGACGCGCGACGATTTGATGCCCGGCGCCGGCTCGAGCTCGTAGAGCGTGACCACCGGACCCGGCCGCGCATTGATGATCTCGCCGCGCACGCCGAAATCGCCGAGCACGCCTTCGAGCGCGGTGGCGTTTTCCTGGATCACGTCCTGCGCTCAGCGTGGTGCGCTCGCTGGCGCGCGGCGCGGTCAAAAGATTGAGCGACGGCAGCGCGTAGCCGCTCGCGAGCGGCGCGCCGGCTTCGGCGCGCGGCGCGCGGCTTGCGCGGCGCGCGGCGCGGCATTCTGCGTCGTCGTCTTCGTCGCTTCGTCCGCTATCGTCGGCGGCGAGCGTCCGCGCGCATTGTCGAAACGCGGCTCGATCGCGCCGCCGCGGCATGCGCGTCGTCGCGCGGCGCGGCCGGCGCAGCGGCCGGCGGCGGAACAACCAGCGCGAGCCGCGCGCGCGAAACTCAGAAGGTAATGCGTCATGAGGCCGAGCGAGATCCAGCCGCTGTCGTCGTCATCGTCTTCGTCGCTCGGCGGCTTCGTCCTCGTCCTCGTACGGCTCTTCGTCGACGGCGTCGCGCCAGATCGCGCCCGCGGCGCCCGCGAAAGCGAGCAGCGCCGCGACGCCGAGCACGATCGCCGCGGCGAAGCGGTGGGCACCGACAGCGGCGCGTGCAACAGCACGACCGGCAGCCGCAGCACGGCGTCGCCGATGACGCCGCCGAGGCCCGACGGCAGCGGCCAATGCGGCGCTGCGCGGCAGGCAGGACGCGAACGCCGCCGCCAGCACGGCGCCGACGAGCCACAGCACCACGCGCAGCCGCTCGCGGCTGAGCTGGCGGTGGCCGAGCAGCCGATAGCCCCACACCGCGATCGGCAACAACAGCGCCAGCGCGCCCAGGCCGAAAAGCTGCATCAAGCAGATCGGCGGCGATCGCGCCGGGCAGGCCGAGCAGATTGTGCACCGGCGCATCGGTGGCGTGGCTCAGCGAAGGGTCCTGCACCGACCAGGTGGCGAGCGCGAGCGCCGCCATCATGGCGAGACTGATCAGCGCGATGCCGCCGACTTCGCGCAGCCGCCGCCGCAGCACGGCGCCGAGCTGGCCGGAGAGAGCGGCCATTCCGTCGAGGCTGCGGTCGATCATCGACATCGTTTAGAGCTCTTCGCTTACGCATGATCTTGTCCGAAAACCGGCATCGACTTTTCGGGATCATGCTTTAACCCAGCACCGCGACCAGGCGATGCATCGCCTCGGCGGTGATCTCCTTGTTCTGCACCATGGCGACACGGATATAATCGGCGCCCGGATTGCTGCCGTCGGCCTGTTCGCGCGCGAGATAGCGGCCGGGCACGACGCGCAAGCCGGCTTCGCGCCACAGCAGCCGTGTCGCCTGCTCGCTGCCGCCCTGCGCCGAAACGTCGAGCCAGAGGAAGAAGCCGCCGGCCGGCCGACGATAGCCGTAGCGATCGCCGATGATCTGATCGGCGAGATCGAATTTCTCGCGATAGAGCCGGCGATTTTCCACGACGTGTTCTTCGTCGTTATAGGCCGCGATGGCGACGTGCTGCATCGGCGTCGGCACTTGCGGCGCCGCGACGTTGCGCAGTTCCAGGAAGCTCGCGAGAAATTTGCGGTCGCCGGCGGCGAAGCCGATGCGCAGTCCCGGCAAATTCGAGCGCTTCGACAGCGAGTGGAATACGACGACGTTCTGCGAAATCGCCGCCCGCCGCTTCGAGCATGCCGGGCGGCGCGCGGTCGCTGTAGATTTCGCAATAGCATTCGTCGGCAAGAATGAGAAAACCGAACTTTCGCGCCAGCGCGGTGAGCTTGTCGAGATAAGCGCGATCGGCGACGGCGCCCTGCGGATTCGACGGCGAGGCGAGATAGAACGCGACGGTGCGCGCCAAAAGTTCGTCGCCGAGCGCGTCGAGATCCGGCAGAAAACCAGAGGCGACGGTCGCCGGCAGATAGACCGGCTCGCAATCGGCCGCGATCGCGCCGGCCGAATAGGCGGCATAGAACGGATTGGGCACCAGCACCGCCGGGCCGTCCGGCGCGCGGCCGGCACGTAGTTCTTGGCGGCAAGGGCTGCGAGAAACAGCCCCTCGCGGGTGCCGTTGAGCACCAGCACTTCGGTGGCGGGATCGACCGGACGCGGCAGTTTGTAGCGGCGGCCGAGCCATTGCGCGACCGCCTCGGCCGAATTCGTCGAGCCCCTTGTTCATCGGATAGCGGCCGAATTCCGCGACATGCGCGGCGATCACCGGCGCGACGAACGGCGGAATCGGCGTGCTGCGGCTCGCCGACCGCGAGGCTGATCGCAGGCTTGCCCGGCGCGACGTCGGCCAGCAGCTCGCGCAGCCGCACGAACGGCGAGCGCGCCTTTTGCGCGCGATCGGGCATCACGCCCTCAGAACTCGGAAAGAGACTCGCGGGTCATCCTGTACATCATCGAACAGCGGGACCACCCGCCGCATCGCCGGTTCCCATAGCATAGGTACGGCGAGGTTAAGACCCGATTAACCATCGTGGATCCCTGGTTATCACGCCCGCTATCGCGGGTGTGGACGAGCGCCATCGTTCTCGCGACGTACCGGCGCCCGAGCTTTGCAGTCACCGGCCACGTGAAGCGCGAATCTCGGGCTTACGAACCAAAACAGAGCGGTGGGTCTCTGTTTTCCTACTCGCCTCACCCCATTCGGGAACATCCGGGGGTTGTGGACGATCCAATCGGCACTCGCGCTCGCCGCGTATTTGGCTTAAAATCGATCCAATCGGACCGTCTAACCTCCCTCAGGTTTCGCGGTGGGGAATTACCGTCGCTTAATAAGTGCATGTGAGCGTGAGCGGCAGATATCTGCCAGGGATTGATGTCGCACGACGGAGCGGAAACTGTCCTCACCGTGGCCGGCGCGCTCAAACATACAAGCGGGAGGGCAACAATTCCGGCCTCGGGCGAGACCAGACGAGTACCGATGATGCCCTCTCCGGCAAGACCGACGGCAGCGCGCGACGACCAGACCGTGCGGCCTGGCGCATCTTTTCTTTTATCCATTCTCTTTGTGGGCTTGTCGGCGGCTACAGATTCATTTGTCGGGTTTGATTCAAAGCCTATCGATACCGGCGGCACGCCGGTAGCCGGCCCAAATGACCACCACGTTCTCGTCGGCGTTTCGCACGGCGACGCTGGCCCCGGCGTTTCGTCCCCGGAACTCGGTCATTATCATTTCGAGGCCGGTGCAGACGGCGCGCCCGACCTGTTCGTATTCAATGCGGACACTTCGCCCGACCTGTCCGGTTCCCCTGACGCCAGCAAGGCTTCGTCACACCTCTCCGACGCCCCGACGCCGGCGGGCGACAATTATCAGACCGATGACGGCTGGGCGGCGGTTCCGCTCACGGTGTTTTCCCATGGGTCGGGAGATTCGATTGTCAGCTTGGACCTCAAGCAGACCGCGAATGACGGCGGCTATGGCGCGGCCGGGCTTGGCGTCAAGTTGTCATTGGTCTCGTCCGGCAATACCGCATCCGAAAGCTCCATCAGCGACCTGAGCCAATATCATGCCACCGCGGGTTCGGGCGAGATATCGAGCCCAACGCCAGCCGTCTTTACCGGCTTTTCGGGAGGCGGGTCCGGGGGCGTCGCGACGGGCGCCAGCGGCGGCGACACCTACATGACCGTCGGCTCCGCTGGCGGCATCGTTTTCGACGATACGTTCACCGCCAATTGCTCGCAGGCCTATATCAACTGCGTGGTCGCGGCGGAGGACGCGATCACCAGCCTATGGACCAATCCCGTAACGATAAATGTGACGTTCGACGCCGAAGCCGCTGGGACCGGCAGCGGCTTCCTGGCGGAGAACGACTTTTATTATATCAATGTCAGCTATGCGACTTTGACCAGCGCACTCGCGGCTCACGCGTTCAGTTCCTATGCGCAGAGCGCCGTCGCCTCGCTCCCCACGACCGACCCCAATCCCGCCGGCGGCGACGACTGGTCGATACCGATCGCCTATGCGCGCATGCTGGGACTGACCAACGCTTCGGCCCCGTTCGACGACGAGGTCATTCTCAACACCAGCTATAATTGGAGTTACGGCCAGGACGTCACAAACGCCGTCGAGCACGAACTCAGCGAAGGCGGCATGGGCCGCGTCGGCGGCCTGGGGGACCAGAACAGCGCTTGGAGTACGATGGATCTGTTCCGCTTCAATGCGGCCGGCGTGCGCGACTACACCGACGGCCGTGACGGCGACACGACGTATTTTTCCTACAATGGCGGCGCCACGCTGTCGTCGAGTGCCGGCCTGTCGTTCAATAACGAATTCAATTCGTCCGGCGTCCAGGTCAACAGCGGCGACACCGCGGATTTTACGCAACTCGACGTTTTCGGAACCGGCAGACCCGGCGAGACATTCGGTTATTCGCAAACCGACAAGGAAATGATGGACGTGCTGGGCTGGGATCCGGCCCCCGTCGGTCCAGTTCTGACCATCACCAGCACCGGCGGTCCGACCAACCAGACGGCGCAGACAATAACGGGCACGATTAATGCCGCCAATTCCGGTCTGACCGTGTTTATCTTCGACGGAACGACTCAGATCGGAACCGCAACTCCGTCCGCCAATGGCAGTTGGAGCGCGTCGGTGACGCTGCTTTCGACGCAAGGTGCGCAATCGATCACCGCGCAGGCGCACGATGCATCGGGAAATGTCGGAACCAGCAGCCCTGTCATCTACACGCTCGACACCATCCCGCCGGCGCTGTCGATCACCAGCACCGGCATTCTGACCAACCAGACCACGCAGACGATTTCCGGCACCATCGATGCCGCCGACGCCGGCCTCACGGTGTCGATCTACGATGGGACGACGTTGCTCGGAACCGTGACGCCGGCTGGCAACGGCACGTGGAGCAAGCAGGTTACGCTGCTGTCGACGCAGGGCGCACAAGCGATCACGGCGCAGGCGACCGATGCGGCCGGCAATCTCGGCACCAGCGGCACCGTTACCTATACGCTCGACACCATTCCGCCGACGTTGTCGATCACCAGCACCGGCATTCTGACCAACCATACGACGCAGACGATCTCCGGCACGATCGACGCCGCCGACGCCGGCCTCACGGTGTCGATCTACGATGGGACGACGTTGCTCGGAACCGTGACGCCTGCCGGCAACGGCACGTGGAGCAAGCAGGTTACGCTGCTGTCGACGCAGGGAGCGCAAGCGATCACGGCGCAGGCGACCGATGCGGCCGGCAATCTCGGCACCAGCGGCACCGTTACCTATACGCTCGACACCATCCCGCCGACGTTGTCCATCACCAGCACCGGCATTCTGACCAACCATACGACGCAGACGATCTCCGGCACGATCGACGCCGCCGACGCAGGACTTACGGTATCGATCTACGATGGGACGACGTTGCTCGGTACGGTGACGCCTGCCGGCAACGGCACGTGGAGCAAGCAGGTCACGCTGCTGTCGACGCAAGGAGCGCAAGCGCTCACCGCGCAGGCGACCGATGCGGCGGGCAATGTCGGAACCAGCAGCCCGGTCACCTATACGTTCGACACCATCGCTCCGACGCTGACCATCGCCAGCAGCGGCGGCCTTACCAACCAGCTGACTCAGACGGTCTCCGGCACCATCGATGCCGCCGATGCCGGCCTCACGGTGTCGATCTTCGAAGGAACGACGCTCATCGGAACGGCGACGCCGACCGCCAACGGCAATTGGAGCAGCGCGGTGACGCTGCTCGCGACGCAAGGGGCGCTGACACTCACGGCGCAGGCGACCGACGCCGCGGGCAATGTCGGAACCAGCAATTCCATCGCCTATACGCTCGACCTGCTTGCCCCGACGCTGGTGCACGAAACACCGGTCGCCGTCGCCGCCGGAACCACGGTGACCATTACGGAGAGCCAATTACAGTTTAACGACAACCTGAGTTCGCACGCGCAAGAGACCTACAGCGTGATTGCGGGCCCGGCGCAAGGAACTCTTTTCGACAACGGCTCGGCCGCGTCTTCCTTCACCCAGGCCGACGTCGACAATGGCTTGGTCTCCTATCATGAAACCGGCAGCAGCGCTTCGTCGGATTCTTTTACGTTCAAGGTGACTGACGCCGCGGGCAACCAAACCGCCACCGAGCAATTGCAGTTCCAAATTACTCCGGCCGTGACGGTGATCCAGACCGATACCGGGGCGTATGGCACGACGAGCCTGACCCAGGTCGGCAACGATTACTTCGTTGGCCCGGCCGGCTCGTCGGGCACGGAGCTCAAATATGCCGCGGCGCCGCTCACGGTCGGCGAGTTCGGCAACTGGGCGCCGATCGGAGCGGTGGCGACCGCGAACGGCTACGAGCTGGCGTGGAAAGAGATCGGGGTCAGCGCGTTTCAAATCGCGACCCTCGATAACAACGGCAACATGGTGTCGTGGACGCCCGTCATCGCCGGAACCAGCTACACGCTGGAATCGGCGGAAAGCGTTTTCAATCAAGACCTCAACGGCGACGGGGTGATCGGTCCTCCCTCGACCGTCGTCCAAACCGACACCGGCGCGTTCGGAACGACGAGCCTCGTCGAAGTCGGCAACAGCTACGGGCTTTACACCAACGGCTCGGGGCCGGTCCTGCAATATGCCGGCGCGCCGGTGACTATCGGTGAATTCGGCAATTGGTCGCCGATCGGTGCGGTGGCGACGGCCAATGGTTATGAGATCGCCTGGAAGGAAACCGGCGCCGACGCCTATCAGCTGATGATGACCGACAGCAACGGCAATTATGTCTCCGCAACTGCCGTGCTGCCCGGATCAAGCTACACCGTGGAATCGGCCGAAACCGTTTTCAATCAGGATTTGAACGGCGACGGCACCATCGGTCCTCTCGGGACTGTCATTCAGACCGACACCGGCGCCTATGGCTCGACCAGCTTGACCGAGGTTGGCAACAGCTACGCGCTCAACAACGCAAGCGGCTCCGGACCGCTCCTGACTTACGCCGGCGCGCCGGTGACAGCCGGTGAGTTCGGCCCATGGGCGCCGATCGGCGCGGTGGCGACGGCGAGCGGCTACGAGGTGGCCTGGAAGGAAACCGGCGTCAGCGAGTACCAAGTCTCCATCGTCGACAATAGCGGCAACATGGTTTCGTCGACGCCGCTGGTCTCCGGAACGAGTTACACGCTGGAATTGGCCGAGACGGTTTTCAATCAGGACCTCAACGGCGACGGCACCATCGGTCCTCTCGGGATCGTGATCCAGACCGACACCAGCGCCTATGGGTCGACCAGCCTGACCGAGGTGGGCAACAGCTACGCGCTCAATAATGCGAGCGGCTCCGGGCCGCTCCTGACTTATGCGGGCGCGCCGGTGACGACCGGGGAGTTCGGCGACTGGGCGCCGATCGGCGCCGTGGCGACGGCGAGTGGCTACGAGGTGGCGTGGCACGAAACCAACACCAGCAATTATCAGCTCTCGACCGTCGACAACCAAGGCAACATGGTTTCGTCAACCGCCGTGATCGCCGGCACGAGCTACACGCTGGAATTGGCCGAGACCGTCTTCAATCAGGACCTCAATGGCGACGGCACCATCGGTCCGGCCGGGACCGTGATCCAGACCGACACCAGCGTCTACGGCTCGACTAGCCTGACCCAAGTGGGCAACAGCTACGCCCTCGACAATGCAAGCGGCTCCGGACCGCTTCTGCAATATGCCGGCGCGCCGGTGACCGTGGATGAGTTCGGTCCCTGGGCGCCGATCGGCGCGGTGGCGACGGCGAGCGGCTACGAGGTGGCCTGGAAGGAGACCGGCGCCAGCGAATTCCAAATCTCCAATGTCGACTCAAACGGCAATATGGGAACGTCGACCGCCGTCGTGTCCGGGACCAACTCGATTGTGGAATCGGCCGAGCTTGTCTTCAACCAAGACCTCAACGGCGACGGCACGATCGGCCCGCCGCCGAACAACGGCGGCGCCGCTCTGGCACAGGCGGCCGCGGTATCGATCGGCGGGGCGAGCCATGATGCCTTCATATTCAAGCCGGGGCTTGGCGCGGATCTTGGCGCGGATGCCACGGCCGGCGGCGCCGCGAGCTGGCATCCGAGCGCGCTCGACCACGTCTCGGCAGCCCCCGGCATCAGCGAACTGCAGGCGCTGTTGGCCGAAGCGCAGCACGAGCACGCTCTGTTTCAGTTCGCCAATGGCGGCCATGACGGCGCGATCCCGCCGGCCGACCCGCACGCCACTCACTTCGTCGCGCATCAGCCGCTGGTCGGGTAACGATCGGCGCTAGCCGCGCAGCGGCGCGAGATCGACCGGCCCGTCGAACAGAGCGGCGCAAAGCTTTAGCACGTAGGCCGCCCGCTCCGCGCTCCAGCCGCCATGCTTGGCGTTGAGCATGAACTTGTCCTCGATATCGGCGCGGCGTCAGCGGCTCTTGCGCGCCGCCGCGCATATAGGGCTGGCGCTCCTCGACCACCGTGCCGTCGCGCAGCGTGGCGCGGATATGGCCGGTGAAAGTTCTTCGGATAGGGATTTTGCGGAT
Organism: uncultured Alphaproteobacteria bacterium; assembly: GCA_963696555.1. Classification (GTDB taxonomy): domain Bacteria; phylum Pseudomonadota; class Alphaproteobacteria; order Rhizobiales; family Xanthobacteraceae; genus BOG-931. The sequence goes on from CAVOKR010000031.1 coordinate 255,987, forward strand.
CGATCTGATAGCGCACCTTGGAGGCGAGCGCGACCACCGCGGGCTCGCGCACCGCCGCGTCGGAGAAATCGCTTAGGCCCACATTGCCGCGCACGAAGCCCGCGGCGATGCAATAAGGCGAGGAGAATTTGCCGGCATAGCCGTTCGCCGGATGCTGCTTGGCGGCAAGCGGCTCCCAGAGGCGATGCACGGTGCCCTCGCCGACCTCGCAGACCATGTCGACGACATCGTCGGCCTTGATGCGCTTGGCGAGCCTTCGCGCGCAGTCGATATAGGGATGCGTCATGGTCCCGCAGGGATAGGGCTTGAACGCCAACGTCTCTGTCACCCAGCGCGTGCCGAAATCGCCGATCAGCGCGTCGTAATCGCCTTTGGTCGTGTTGGCGAAGCCGTGGAAGAAACCGTGCACGCCTTCGAACACCGTGCGCGGCCCGAGGAAGCCTGCGCGGCCGAGCAGCGCTGCGCGGATGCCCGATTGCGCCGCCCAGCCGGCATGGAGCCGTTTGGTCCAGGCGCCTTCGGCGAGATATTCGATGATGCCGCGACGCCATCGAGCCCGCGGTGCCGAGCGCGTCGATCATCTGCCGCGGCGTAAGCTTGAACGCCGCGCCGACGCCGGCGGTCGCGCCCATGGCGCCGAACACCGCCGTCGGATGAAAGCCCGCTTTGTGGGTGAGCGTCGGCGCCACCGTCGACAGCCGGCACATGGTCTCGACGCCGACCGCGATGCCGAGGAGCGCCGCGCGGCCGTCGAGATTGTGCCGCTCGCAGGCCGCCAGCACCGCCGGCACCACCACCGCGCCGGCATGGATCGGGCCGCCCTCGAAGGTGTCGTCGAAATCCTCGCCGTGGATCGCGGTGCCGTTGACGATCGCCGCGGCCGCGGCGGACAGCGTGCGCGCGTGGCCGATCGCGGTGCAGGGCCCGTCATCGTCGCAGGCTTCGAGCGCGCGCTTGACGTAATCCTCGTTGCGCGCGGTGACGGCGAGACCGACGACGTCGATCAGAAGCTCGACGCATTTTTCGCGCACGGCCTGAGGCAGGCGCGACACATCGAGCGCACCGATTTTTGCCACGAGATGTTCGGCGACGGAGAATTTGGGGAGATCGGTGGCGGTCATGTGGAAGACTCGAGTCAGATCGCTTCCCGCTCATTCCCGCGTAAGCGGGAATCCAGAAGCGCTGGGTCCCCGCTTGCGCGGGGACGAGCGGAGTTAGAAATCTCAATACTTCGCCGAGATCGGCAGTTCTTCCGCCGGGAACAGCGAGATCAGGCGGCAGCCTTTGTCGGTGACCACGACCTCTTCCTCGATGCGGGCGGCCGAATAGCCGTCGGTCGCCGGGCAATAGGTTTCGATCGCGAACACCATGCCTTCGACGATCTCGGTCGGGTGATCCATCGACACCACCCGCGAGATGATCGGCCGCTCGTGCAGGTTCAGCCCGAGGCCGTGGGCGAATTGCAGGCCGAAGGCCGACATCTCGTCCGGGAAGCCGAACTCCTGCGCCTTCGGGAACACCTCGCAGATATGCGCGGTCGAGGCGCCGGGCTTGATGCGGTCGATGGCATTGTCGAGCCACTCGCGCGCCTTCCGGTAGGCGTCGTGCTGCGCCGGCGTAGCGCGGACGACATTGAAGGTGCGGTAGTAGCAGGTGCGGTAGCCCATGAAGCTTTGCAGGATGTCGAAAAACGCCTGATCGCCGGGGCGGATCATGCGGTCGGTAAAATTATGCGGGTGCGGGCTGCAGCGCTCGCCCGAGATGGCATTGACGGCTTCGACGTCGTCGGAGCCGTGGGTGTAGAGGAACTTGTTGACCTCGGCGACGATGTCGTTCTCGCGGATGCCGGGACGCAGCATCTGGTTGACGACGTCGATAGGCGCCGTCGACCATGGCGGCGGCGCGGTTGAGCAGCGCGATCTCGTCGAGGATTTCACCTCGCGGGCGCTCAGCATCACCTGCTGGCCGTCCTTGATCTTCAGCCCGGCCTTTTCCAGTTCGAACATCATCGGCGGCTCGATGATGTCGACGCCGACCGGCATTTTGGCGACGCCGGCGTCGCGCAGGATCGCGGCCATTTCCTCGGCGTGGCGCTTCATCAATCCGAACGCGGGATCGACCGTGCCGCGCAGGCCGACGAGGCCTGCCTTGCAGTTCTCCGGCTTGAGCCACGGCGAATAGAGCTTGTGATGGACCGCGGCCGAGCCAAAATCCCACAGGATCGGCTCGCCGCCGCGCACCAACAGCGCCCAGCGCGAGAGCTTGTCGCGCGCCCATTCGCCGATCTTGGTCGAGGTGACGTAGCGGATATTGTTGTCGTCGAACAGCAGGAGCGCGCCGAGATCGGAGGCTTCCAGCGCGGCTTGCGCGCGGGCGAGCCGGTAGCGGTGCATGCGCCGGTAATCGACGCGCTCCTCGAAATCGACCCCCATGGTGCCGAGCACCGGCAGATGGCGGCCCCAATTATAGCGCGGGTTGATGTCCTCGGCGCGTGATCTTGATCGGATCGCGCTTGGTGATGTCGTCCATGGCGTACTCCCTCCTGTCGTCCGTCATCCCGAAGCGCGATGAAAGCGGGCCTCTAATGGATAATCGGGCACTGCGATTGTCGGTCCCATTCTAGCTAATCTGCATGCCGGTTTATACCGGTACCCGCGCCGTCACGGTATTGGAATAGGCCCCATGTCCTTCGGCACCTTATAGCCCTTCTGCACCGCCGGGCGATTGGCGATGGCGACATACCAGCGCTTGACGTTCGGGTATTTGTTGAGATCGACGGTCTGCCATTCGTAGCGCGATATCCACGGCCAGATCGCGATATCGGCGATCGAATAATCGCCGGCCACATACTCATGGTCGGCAAGCTGCTTGTCGAGCACGCCGTAGAGCCGGTGCGCCTCCTTGAGGTAACGCTCCTCCGCATAGGGCGCCTTGCCCGGATTGTATTTCACGAAATGATGCACCTGGCCGAGCATCGGGCCCGGGCCGCCCATCTGCCACATCAGCCATTCGATGACCTTGTAGCGCGCCGTCGCCCGACTTCGGCAGGAGCTTGCCGTGTCTTGTCGGCGAGATAGATCAGGATCGCGCCCGACTCCATCAGGCTCAGGCCGTTGTCGCGGTCGACGATCGCCGGGATGCGATTGTTCGGCGAGATCTTGAGAAATTCCGGCTTGAACTGCTCGTCTTTGCCGATGTCGACCGGATGCACCGTATAGGGCAGGCCCATTTCTTCGAGCGCGATGGAAGCCTTGCGGCCGTTCGGCGTCGTCCAGGTATAGAGATCGATCACGGTTGGATTCCTGTCTGGTTCTAAGGTGAAACTTGTCCGATACCTAAGCTGCGTTCCTGCCGGAGACGCCGGTATCATTCAAGCGAAGCGCGGCGAGATGCGCTGCGACGCGCATCGCGGATATTCGGCCCATGCATTCTCATTTCGGCGAACTCGGCCTCTGAAATAAGATCGCTCAGGCCTGACTTGAAGTACGGCCATGCCTGCGCGTGGGTCCACCAGCCCTGAACGCGCGGGCGGTCGGCCGTCCAAAGATCGAGCAGTCCGAGATAGTCGAGCCGCGCGACGAGCGGCATCAGGTTGATGTCGGCAAGGCTCGGCTCGGCGCCCAGGATCCAAGGGCCGCCCTCTGCGAGCGTGTGCTTCCAGCATCTTGAACGCGCGCTCATAGGCGGCGACGGCATGCACCACGAAGGGCGATTGCACGCCAAGCTCGTAGGTCGATTTGAAGCGATCGGTGCGGCGCGGATCGCCGACATTGCGAAAGCGCGCCTGCCGGATTTCTTCCGGCATGGTCTTCATGCGCTCGCGAAACATCGCCGAAAAGCTGATCTCGGTGACGCCCTCGAACAAGCCCGTCGTCGACCATCTTGCTCCACAGCCGCATCCGGCTTTGCTGCCATGGATCGGCGGGAATAAGCTGCGGCGCCTGCGGAAAGGTCTGATCGATATATTCGCAGATCAGCGTCGACTCGATCACCGGCTTGCCGTCGTGAACCAGCGTCGGCACTACGCCTTTCGGATTGAGCTTGCGGTATTGCGGATCGTATTGCTCGGCCTTGAAGAGGTCGACCCGGATCGCCCGCCACTCCAAGAGCTTCGCGCGCAGCGTGATGCGGACCTTCTGGCAGCAGACCGAATTGCCGAAATCGTAGAGGATAAGCTCGCTCATGCGGCCTTCTTACCCCAAAGCCGGCCCGAAGCGATATCGGCGCCGTCGCGGATCGCCTTGAGCTTCAGCCACACCACCGGCTCGATCACCCATTCGCGCCGCGTGAAGGTGCCGAAGCCGCAATCGCTCGAGGCGATGACGCGCTCGCGGTCGCCGACCACCGACACCGCCTCCTCGATGCGGCGCGCCACCACTTCCGGATGCTCGACGAAATTCGAGGTGGTTTCGACGACGCCCGGGATCAGGATCATGTCCTTCGGCAGCGGCACGCGCTTGAGCGCCGAATATTCATGGGCGTGGCGCGGGTTGGAGAACTCGATCGACAGCGCGCCGACCTTGGCCTGGTAGAGCGCCGGCAGGATTTTTTCGAGCGCGATGTCGTGGATGTGCGGGCCTTCCCAATTGCCGTAACAGATATGCAGCCGCACCCGGTCGCGCGGAATGCCGTCGATGCCTTTGTTGATGGCCTCGACATGGCGCTCGCAGCGCTTGACGAACTCGGCGTCGGAGAGATCGCGGTACATCATGGTGCGGTCCATGGCGAGATCGGGCGCGTCGATCTGCAGCACCAGGCCGGCTTTATGGATGGCCTGGTATTCGTTCTTCATCTCGCGCGCGATGGCGTCGAGATAAGCGTCGTGCGACTCGTAATAGGCATTGAGCATCGTGGTCGAGATGATGCCGGGAGACGCCGCCGTCATGAAGCGCTCGGAAAACGCGTGCAGCTCGTCGGCGATGCGGTTGAAGCCCGCGGTTTCGTCGCTGATCGGCTTGAGGTCGCGGTATTTGATGTCGGCCTGCGCTTCGGGCGCGCCATGCTGGCTTTTCGGCGGATTTGGAAATCGCCGCATCAGGTAGCTGACGAGGTCAGGGAATTCCTCGAATTCGCGGCCGCGGCGGCGTTTCGATACGCCGGCGAAGCCCGACACGCGCTGCGGCACATAAGTCTGAAAGCCGATGCGGCGCTGCTCGCCGTCATTGCCGACGTCGATGCCGGCTTCCATCTGCTTTTCCACGACATGGCGAACGGCTTTGTCCATCTCGTCGGCCAACAGCTTCGGATCGAGGCTTTTGCCTTCCTCCTGCGCGATCAGAAGGTCGCTCAAGACCTCGTTGCGCGGCAGGCTGCCGACATGGGTGGTGAGGATGCGGTCGCGGCTCAAAATCATCGGGCGGGCTCCGGCGGGTTCTTCTGTGGCGGCAAGTTCTGCGACGCCAAGTTCTGCGCGCGCCAAGTTCTGTGGGGCGAAGTTCTGTGGCGCGCTGTCATAGCGCAATTTAGACCCGATGACAGGGGCATTTGCAGCGCCATTGCGGGCAAAATTCCGCGTCGGCATAATGCTTTGCTGTGGGCGCAGGTGGGCGAAGTCCCGCGCGGGCCCCCGGGAGGAAATACCGAAATGACAACCGCTCCGCCGCGTCAGCGGCCGCCCTCGATCGCAGTTCCGCGCGACTACAATTTCGCGGCCGATATTCTCAAACGCAATCTCGACGCCGGACGCGCCGGCAAAATCGCCTTTATCGACGATCGCGGCGGCTACACCTATGGCGACCTCGCCGAGCGCGTAGCGCGCTTCGCCACTGCGCTGCGCTCGCTCGGCATGCGCCGCGAGGAGCGCGCGCTGATCTGTCTCACCGACACCGTGGATTGGCCGACCGCTTTCCTCGGCGCCATCAAGGCCGGCGTGGTCGCGGTGCCGGTGAACACGCTGATGACCGAAGCCGATTATCGCTTCATGCTCAAGGACAGCCGGGCGAGGCTCTTGATCGTGTCCGAGAGTCTCTATTCCAAGTTTGCCGATGCGCTCGGCGAGGCTGCCGATCTGGAGCATGTCATCGTCTCCCGGGGCGATGCCCATGCGCATCTGTCGTTCGATCGGTTGTTGGCCGGCGCCAACAGCGAAGCCGCAACGGCGCCGACCACCTGCGACGACATCTGTTTTTGGCTCTACACCTCGGGCTCGACCGGACGGCCGAAAGGCGCGGTGCATACCCATGCCGATCTCAAGCTCACCGACGATCTCTATGCCGGGCCGATTCTCGGCCTCACCGCAAACGACGTCTGCTATTCGGTGGCGAAATTGTTCTTCGCCTACGGGCTCGGCAATGCGCTGACCTTTCCGATGTCGGCAGGCGCCACCACGGTGCTGCTGCCGCAACGGCCGACGCCGGACCTCGTTGCCGATCTTCTGAAACAGCACCAGGTTACGGTGTTCTACGCCGTGCCGACCTTCTATGCGGCGTTTCTCGCCAGTCCCGCAGCGCCGGAGCGCGCGCGAGCTGAAGCTGCGCCGCTGCGTCTCCGCCGGCGAAGCGCTGCCGCCCGATATCGGCCGGCGCTGGAGCGAGCGCTACGGCACCGACATTCTCGACGGTCTCGGCTCGACCGAGATGCTGCATATTTTCCTCAGTCGAACCGGCCGGGCGACGTCCGATATGGCACCACCGGCAAACCGGTGCCGGGCTACGATATCCGCCTGGTCGACGACGACGGCGAGCCGATCAAGAAGCGCGGCGACATGGGCGAGTTGCAGGTGCGCGGGCCGACCAGCGCCATCATGTATTGGAACAACCGCGAGCAGTCGCGCGTCGACTTTTCTGGGCGAATGGACGCGATCGGGCGACAAATATGTCGAGGACGACGGACGGCTATTTCGTCTACTGCGGCCGCCGCGACGACATGCTGAAAGTCTCGGGCATGTATGTGTCGCCGTTCGAGGTCGAGGGCGTGCTGCAAAGCCATCCCGATGTGCTCGAAGCCGCCGTGGTGGGCTGGCCCGACACCGACCGGCTCATCAAGCCAAAAGCCTTCGTGGTGCTCAAAGCGCCCGAGAAGGCGAACGACGTTTTCGCCGAGATGCTGCAGAACGAATGCCGGACGAAGCTCGCGGTCTACAAATATCCGCGCTGGATCGAGTTCCGCAGCGAATTGCCGAAAACCGCGACCGGCAAAATCCAGCGCTTCAAGCTAAGAGCGGAGGCGGACGGGAAGTAAATATGGCCGTCCCCCGGATGCGGCGCAGCGCCCGGGGAAACGCGATTGCTAATCCAGCGGCTCGACCTTGACGATCGAGGCGCCGTGATTGCTGCCGACCCACAGCGTGCCGGGATTTTTCGCGTCGTCGACGAAGACGCGGCGGATATTGGTCGGCCGCGGCAGCGGATATTCGGTGTATTGCCCGCTCTTGATGTCGAGCCGTGCGACACGGTCGGTGTTCATCGACGCCGTCCAGGCATTGCCGTTCTTGTCCTCGACCGTGTCATAGGGCGATGACCACGGCGTCGGCACTTTCCATTCCTCGATCTTGCCGGTTTCCGGATCGAGCATGCCGATGGCGTTGCCGAAATATTCGGCGAACCACAGCCGGCCTTCCGGATCGACGCGGCCGCGCCGCGGATGCGAATTCGGCGTCGGCGTCAGATAGACCGTCGGCTCCTTGGTCTTGGCGTCCAGCCGCACGATATTGCCGGCCGAGAAATCGAGCAGATAGAGGTTGTTCTCCGCATCCGCATGGATCCCGTAGGTGCCGATGCGCTTGCCGGTGCGCGGATCCTTCGGCACGCCGACGTCTTCGAAGTCGTTCGACTTCAGATCGAGCCTATAGATATGACCTCCGGCGGAATTCTTGATCCAGACTTTGTCGTCGGTGGGCGTGCCCTCGACCGCCAGATGGCCGAGCTGGCCGGCATCTGAGTCCCAGTCCTTGGGCGTCGACCAGGTCTCGAATTTGCCGGTCTTGCGGTCGAGCTTGGCGATCGCGCTCTGGTACATCACGCCGACCCAAGGATTGTCGTCCTTGTCGATCTCCAGATCGAGCGTGCCCAGCGAATAGCCGGGTTTGGTCACCGGGATCGGATATTGCGTGACCTGGCCGGTTTTCGGATCCATCTCGCCGATGAACATCTGGCCGAAATCCGAGTACCAGACGTTGCCTTCGTGATCGAGCACGACGTCGTGCGGCTCGATCAGCCGGTTCGGCATGTCGTATTCGGTGATGATCACATGGGTCGATTTGCCGGTGAGCCGCGGCAGCGTCTTGAGCGGCCACGACCAGGTGTCCTGCCGGCTCAAGTTTACGCCGGCGAGCCATTCCGCTGCGCCCGGCGCGTCCTCGGCGGAGATCAGCCGGCGCGCCGCATCGCCGATCAGCCGCTGCGGCTTCAGTGGCGTGCTGCCCGGGTAGTAGCCGGCCATGCGCAGGAAGACTTGCTTGAATTCTTCGGCATCGTGGGTCGAGCGCACGATCCGTTCGAGCGTGTGGCAACTATTGCAGTCGAGCACTAACCGTTTTTGATCGTCGGTGCCGGGCATGCTCATCAGCCACTCGGCATTGGTCAATTGCGCGCCGAGATTGCGCGTCGGCTTGAGCTTGATGTCGATCTTGTCTTCCTGGCCGGCCGCAAGGGTGGCGTCGGCAGGCCCGTCGAGATCGTAACCGGTGGCCCGAATGCCGATCGCGTAATGGCCCGGCATCGAGGCGCGACGCCGGGAAACTGAAGTGGCCTTTGTCGTCGCTGACGACCGAGACGGTGATGGTCGAGCCGTCTTTCTTGGCGCTGACCACGACGCCTTCCATCGGGCCTTCTTTGGCGGAGGAGACCTCGCCGGAGAGGGCGGCGGCATTCTGCGCCATGGCCGGCATCGCCATAGAGGCGGCCAGGCTCGCCACCGAAGCGATCAAAAGCGCTCTCGTCCGCATGATATCCTCCCAGAGCCGGATTGAAGCCCGGATTAAATTCGGACCTAGCGCCGCGCGGAGGCTGCCGATCCGCCAATTTTTATATTGAGTAGAGCCTATTACCCGCGGCGGGGCGGTTCAAGGACGCTCCAAGGCAGTGCGTTATGACCGCTGCAACTTGCCTTGCGTTTACGTTTTTCGGGTATTACTAGCCTTCTCCGTGACGGCGTGCCGCGGTAGCTCAGCTGGTAGAGCACCGCATTCGTAATGCGGGGGTCAGGGGTTCGAATCCCTTCCGCGGCACCAGCCTTCGCTTCGCACAGCGAGTGAAGGCCGCGCCGAAGCCGATAGGCGAAGGCGGGCCCAAACCGACGCGAGCTACGACTCGGCAAGCCTTCTTGTTTTCATTTTTCCCGCAATCAGGCCGCGCGCTCGATCTTGTAGGGGCGGACGAGAAGGCCCGCCGGAATTTTCCACGCCTCGCTGATCGCATGAATCATCTCGACGGTGAGGGCGCGCCGTCGGCTGAGAATTTCGGAAGCGCGGGAACGCGATCCGAGGAGTTCGGCGAGCTCGGCTTGGCTGTGACCCAACTCGGCAGTGGCGTAGTGCAATACGTCGATCGGGTCGAAGCGGTCTTCGGCCTCGATGGGCCACTGCTTCGCCTCATATATTTCGACAAGGGCGAGAAGAATATCGAGCTTGTCGCCGGCATCGGTCCCCGGCGACGCGCCCCACAAAGATTCGATTTCCGAAAGCGCCGCTCGGTGATCGATATCGGTGCGAATTGGATGAACGTCCATCAGCGGCTTCCTTTAAAACTGCGATACTGTCAGCGCATCGATGCGATCGTATTCGGCATGCGTACCGATAAATTTCACATAGACCACCTGGCGGCGGAAATCGAAGGCGGCTACCAACCGATAGTTTCCGCCTGCCACTTCGAATCTGACGCGCTCCCGGTTCAGCACTTTGGCTTTCGGCGCGGCCTTCTGGATTTCATCCGTGGAGTTCCAATGTGCCGCCTTCACCAAGATGTGCCACGGGACCAGCGCCGCCTTTGCTTCGGGGTGCTCGCTCCAAAAGGCGACAAGCACGTTTCGAGCGATCACCCTCATGCCTTATGTTAGCCTGTTCCCAAATTGGGAACAAGAACAATCGTCGATAGCCGCACGTCGCCAGCGGCCGGCATCAAGCACGATGCTAGAACGCAATGGGAGAGAAACTTGCCCGTGATGTCCGGAAAGCGCGCCTTCCTCGATTTGCTCAAGCAGGAGGGCGTCAGGGTGATGTTCGGCAATCCGGGCACCACCGAATTGCCGCTGATGGACGCCTTCGCGGTCGAGCACGATATCCGCTACATCCTGGGCCTCCAGGAAGCCGCCCTGATGGCGATGTCCGACGGTTTTGCGCAGGCCTCCGGCGGGCTTGCGGTGCTCAATCTCCATGTCGCGCCGGGCCTCGGCAACGCCATGGGCATGCTCTACGACGCCATGAAGGCGAACGCGCCGGTGCTGGTCACCGCCGGCCAGCAAGACCTCGAATACATCGTCACCGAGCCGGTGCTGACCGCGGACTTGGCGACGCTGGCGCGGCCCTTCGTCAAATGGGCCGCCGAGGTGCATCGCCTCGAAGACTTGCCGCGCTATGTACATCGCGCGGTGAAGACGGCGCTGGCGCCGCCGACCGGGCCGGTGTTCCTGGCGCTGCCCGGCGATATCCTCAAGGCCGACGCCGATATCGATCTTCTCGAACCGACCCGCGTCGCGCCACGTGTTCGCGGCGATGCCGCTGCGGTGGCGGCCGCCGCCGAGCTCCTCGCCAAAGCCGAGCGGCCCGTCATCATCGCCGGCGATGCCGTGGCGCAGAGCCGCGCCCACAAGGAACTCGTCGCGCTCGCGGAAGCCATCGGCGCGCCGGTCTATGTCGAGTTCATCCCCAACACCGCCTCGTTCCCGGCATCGCATCCGCTCTATCGCGGCATGATGACCCGCTCGCAGGCCGGCGTCCGCGAAGTGCTGGATCAGCACGACCTGTTGTTCTCGGTCGGCGGCGACCTGTTCACCTGGTCGCTGCCGTCGGCCATCGATCCGTGGCCTAAGGGCCTGCCGCTCATTCATCTCGACACCGATCCGTGGCAGATCGGCAAGAACTATCCGGCGCAGGTCGCGATCCTCGGCGATCCCAAGGCGACGCTGCCCGAGATCACCGCGGGCATCGCCGCACGGATGACGGCGAGCGCCAAGAGTGCCGCAGCCACGCGGCTCAAGTCGCTGACCGACAGCATCAAACAAGACCGCGACGCATTCCGCGCCAAGGCCCGCGCGCTCGCCGGCAAGACACCGGTGCAGCCGCTCGCGCTTCTCGAAGCGATCGGCGCCATGCTGCCGAAAGACGCCGTGGTGATCGAAGAAATTTTATCGTCGGCGCCGGGCGCGAGGTCGCTGATCAATTCGGACGACGAGCAAAGTTTCTTTGGTCTGCGCGGCGGCGGTATCGGCTGGGGATTGCCGGCGGCAATCGGCGCCAAGCTCGCGCTGCCGGATCGGCCGGTGGTGGCGCTCATCGGCGACGGCAGCGCCATGTACACGGTGCAGGGCTTGTGGACCGCGGCGCGCTATCGGCTGCCGATCGTCTGGGTGATCTTCAACAACACCAGCTATCGCATCCTCAAGCAGCGCCTGGTCATGCTGCGCGGCCTTGCCGAACAGGCCGACACTTTCGTCGGCATGGAGCTCAACGATCCGGCGATCGATTTCGTCGGCCTTGCCCGCTCGCTCGGCATCGACGGCGCGCGCGCGTCAACGGTGAAGGATGCGACCGACCTGATCGGCAAAGCGCTCAAAGACGGCAAGGCGATGCTGATCGATGTCGACATGGAGCGCGGCTATAAGCCGATGTGATTGTCGTCATTCCGGGGCGCCGAAAAGCGGCGAAGTCTCGAAGGGCGACGGCCCGCTAGCCGCCGGAACGAAGCCCCGACAAGGCGTCCTCAATCAATTTTTCCATTCGCGATCTGTATATTCGTAGCTTGAAAAAGCTGACGACAATGAAAAACACCGCACCAAATCCGACAAACAATGCAGGCAACGGCAAATTGGGCTCGTGAGGCATAGTGGCGGAGAAAAAGCGAAACGCCGTCCAGAAGAATAGCATCATCACGAAGGGAAAGCCCGATGAGAAGCGAATTTCATACCCAATGATCGACTTGCCTTGGGCGTCCACCTCCAATGCCGCCACCATAAGCGGGACTTGAAATCGATTAAATCCTCGCGGTCGGAGCCAGATTGTGTGATTGTCTACATCCCAATAGATCGTACTGTTACGAAGCTTAATTCTCCTTCGTGCTTCCAGGGCCATTAAAATCGGCCCCTTGCGAACGATCTTGGGCTTAAGACGAAAGAAAGTTCTTAGGTAGGGTAAGAATAGCGCCTGCGTCGCGATGAAGTCGGCGATGAAAAGATAAACGAAGAGATTCATGTACCACGGGAGGTCGATCGGTGCATTTTTAGGAAAGACGTTCCGCGCATCCTCGGAGTTCGGAACAAAACTCATCCCCTTCGAGTAGTCCTGCAAACTCCCCTTGAAGTCTCGAATTTCCAATCGGAGAATTACGTTGCCGGCAGGATCGTAACAAATTCGAACGTATGAGCCGCCATTAATTGGGCCGCCCTGAGAAGATGTGTTGTTAAATCCGTCAGTTACGATGAAGTCGGAGTACCTGAATTTCACGCCATCGACTGAAAATGATTCCTCGCCATGCCCGCCGTCCGGCATCGGTATAAATTGCTCGACAGGGCCTTCTGCAACGCGGCACCTGTTCTCCTGTGCGAGAGCCTTATGGCGCAAATGTGCAGAGTAGGTTCCAATAAAAGCTATTGCCGTCCATACGAGCGCAAACCCCAGAATGCCGTAACGATAGAACGTTTTAAAACGGGACCGGCCATCCAGATACGGAATACCAATTGCTCTAATGATTTTCGGGAAGACGAAGGTCACAATCCCGATAGCGACAAATATCAAGCCGAAAGCCGGGAAACCCCAATCTCTGTAGCCAGAGTCTAGTACGTCAAACACTTTGACGAACTGCGTGCTGCTGACTTCAGGGGTGTCCGCGATTTTCTGTAAGACTGGGTCGTGGCTAAATCCGACCGTCGGCGCAACTACGCAGTAGGCGACATACAAAAAGATGCTGGAAAGAAAAGATCGAAGGATCATCCATGCCGCCATGTACGAAATTTGACGCATGTCTCGGAAAGATCTTAGTACGAATTGAAGCATTGCGCACGATGCTTCGATGCTGACCAAGGAGCGCGGCTACAAGCCGATGTAACGCTCGTCATTCCGGGGCGCGCGTAGCGCGAGCCCGGAATCCATAATCCCAGTCTGAGATCATCCTGCAAAGATCGTGGTTATGGATTCCGGCCCTCGCTCCGCTCGGCCGGAATGACGGCTACCTCAGCGCCATATCGGCAAAGATTTTATAGCTCTGCGACTTCGGCTTGGCCTTGTCTTCCTCGTTCAGATACTCGACCGAGCTTTTGCCGAGATAGGCCGCCGGCAGGATCATGACGCGGATGAAACGGGTCGGCCGGTCGGCGGCCTGGGCGAAGACGCCGTCCGGGCCGGTCTCGTACCAGGCGCCGCCGGGGCCGTAGGAGGTCGAACGGCCGTGGGTGTCGATGCGGATGCCGCCTTCGAGCAGGCAGCGGATGCCCGGCCCCTGATGCCGATGCAGATAGGCGCAGCCGCCCGGCGGAAACGCGACGCTGTCGCCGCGCAGGATGCAGCGCGCCCTGCGGCAGGGTTTCGAGCCGGGCGGCAAGTTTCTCGCGCGACACCACGCCGGGCCCGCGCAGCGGGGTCGCCGGTGTCGGCCGCGGCCAGTTCGCAGCGCCACAGCGTCGCGCCGGCGATTCCGGCCTTGAGCGCGGCCGCGGCTTCGCTGGTCGAAGGTCTCACCGTCACCGAGATTGCGGTCGGCGATGGCGACCGAGCCGTGCACCACAAAGATCATGCGCGGCTGCGCCGGCAATGACGCTTCGGCGCCGTTCGCGAGCACATCCTCATAAAGCCGAAGTGTGGGCTGCATCCCCGTCTCCTCCTGTCATGCCGCCAAGTGCCGGCCCGACGTCTGGCTGCATGTCATGCGCGCGGCGAGTGTCTGTGCCAATGGTCCCGCGCGCAACGGCATTTACACCCAAGCGCGGCCGTTGCTAAATCCCCCGCGAACTCGGCCGAAATGAGCGAGTTTGGGAGGCTGAGGCGTCCATGCCCGCAATCGATACCGAGCGCTTCCGGCTGCGCAATTTTGTGCGAACAGCTCACCGATGCGCGGCGAATGCGAAGTGCACGACGCGCCGATCGAGCTGTTCGACGTCGCCGCCGTGCTCGACGGCAATCCGCGCGCGGTGCATTTCAAATCCGTCGGGCCGGAACACGCCGAACTGGTCGGCAATGTCATGGGGTCGCGCAAGCGGATCGCCCGCGCGCTCGACACCGACGAGCGCGGCCTTCTGGGCACGCTCAGTAAGCGCCTCAACAAGCTGCAGCCGCCGGTCACGGTGTCGTCGCAACAGGCGCCGGTGCAGCAGGTCGTGCTCAAGGACGACGAGGCCGATCTCTGCGCGCTGCCGGTGCATCTGCAGCACGGCGCCGACGGCGCGCCGTATATCTCCGCCGGCATCGACTTCGCGCTGTTTCCCGGCACCGGATTCACCAATGTGGGCTGCCGCCGCATCATGCTGCGCGGGCCGCGCCAGGCCGGCGTCGACCTGATCGCGCCGAGCGACATGCGCGCGATCTATCTGGAAGCCGCCGCGCGCAAGGAGCCGGTGCCGGTCGCCTATGCGGTCGGCTCGCATCCGGCCGATTTCCTCGCCGCCATGGTGGCGCTGCCGGGCGTCGACGAGCTCGACATTCTCGGCGCCATGCGCGGCCAGCCGGCGCCGGTGGTGAAATGCGTTACCAACGACATCCACGTGCCGGCCGACGCCGAATATGTCATCGAGGGCTATCTCGATCCCGCCGGCCACGTCGAGCCGGAAGGGCCCTACGGCGAATATGTCGGCTATTACGGCGTGGTGAAGCGCAATCCGGTGCTGCACATCACCGCGATCACCCATCGCGAGGACGCGCTGTTCCAGACCCTGACCATCGGCGGGCGCGCATCTCGCCTCGCACCGACACCGCGCAGCTCACCACCGTGAAGACCGAATCCGCGGCCTGGGCGGCGCTGATGGCATCGGTGCGCGAGCCGCTCGCGGTCTACGCGACGCCGTCGAGCGGCGGCATGTACAATGTGCGCGTCTCGCTGCGCCAGCGCGTGCCGGGCGATGCGCAGCAACGCCATCGCGGCCATCTTCGGCTCGCACGCCGAAGCCAAGCACGTCTTCGCCTTCGATCCCGACATCGACGTGTTCTCCGACGAGGAAACCGACTGGGCGCTCGGCGACGCGCTTTCAGGCCGATCGCGATCTGATCGTCGGCTCGGGCTTTCGCGTCGTGCCGCTCGATCCCTCGCTCGGCGGCGCGCGCACCGGCGCCAAGCTCGGCTTCGACTGCACCATCCCGTTCGGCAAGACCAATGCGTTCGAGTTCTCGGTGCCGACGCCGCCGGTGGCCAAACAAGCCGCGCCGCATAAGATCGGTTGCGGAGCGCTTGCCGCCGGGCCGGCGAGTTTCCTCGAATTGATGGCCGCGCTCGGCAGCAAGGACGGCCGCGAAATCGTGCGCGAGCTCGACGCGCTTTACGCCGCACAACGCCTCGGCCGCGCTCGACGACGGCCGCTACGTGCTCAAGGACAGCAGTAAATAACGCGCGTCATCACCGGGTCGGCGCGCAGCGCCGCGTCCCGGTGATCTCGCTCAGATGGGCACGCCGCGTCACTCATCGGATGGCCGGATAAACCCGGCCATGACGGAAAATGGGAGCGAACTCAATGACCAACGAACCACGCCGCCATTTCGCGCCGATCATGTCGGCAGCCTGCTGCGGCCGCGCGGCGCTGAAGGAAGCGCGCAGCCAAACACGAGCGCGGCGAGATCACCGCCGACGCGCTGCGCGCGGTCGAAGACCGCGAGATCGAGAAGGTCGATCAAGAAGCAGGAAGAGATCGGCCTGAAGCTCGCCACCGACGGCGAGTTCCGCCGCTCCTGGTGGCATTTCGATTTCTTCCGCGGCCTCGACGGCGTCACGCTTCTACGAAACCGACCACGGCATTCAGTTTCACGGCGTGCAGACCAAAGCCCAAGCGCTGCAAGATCGACCGGCAAGATCGGCTTCTCCGGCCATCCGATGCTGGAGCATTTCAAGTTTCTCAAAAGCCACACCCGCGTCACGCCGAAGATGACCATTCCGGCGCCGTCGACGCTGCATTTCCGCCAGGGCCGCGCCGCGATCAGCAAGGAGGTCTATCCCGATCTCGATCCGTTCTTCGACGATCTCGCCAAGGCCTATCGCGGCGCGATCCGCGCCTTCTACGACGCCGGCTGCCGCTATCTGCAGCTCGACGACACCGCCTGGTCGATGATGTGCGATCCGAAGCGAGCGCGCGCAATCGAAAGAGCGCGGCGACGATCCCGAAGCGCTGCCGCAGCGCTATGCGCGCCTCACCAACGCGGCGCTCGAAGGCAAGCCCGCCGACATGGCGATCACCATGCATTCCTGCCGCGGCAATTTCCGCTCGACCTTCATCGCCTCGGGCGGCTACGAATTCGTCGCCGAACAGCTGCTCGGCGAACGCCGACCTCGACGGCTATTTCCTCGAATACGACACCGACCGCGCCGGCGGCTTCGAGCCGCTGCGCTATCTTTCCGAAGGGCAAGAAGCAGCTCGTGCTCGGTCTCGTCACCTCGAAGAGCGGCACGCTGGAGAAGAAAGACGACATCAAGCGCCGCATCGACGAGGCGACCAAATATGTCGCGCTCGACCAGCTTTGCCTGTCGCCGCAATGCGGCTTCGCCTCGACCGAGGAAGGCAATGTGCTGGCCGAAGACGAGCAATGGGCGAAGCTGCGCATGATCGTCGAAATCGCCGATGAAGTGTGGGGTTGAGTATGCAGCGAACCAAGCCGCCGTTCCGCGCCGATCATGTCGGCAGCCTGCTGCGCACTGCCGCGCTTAAAGAGGCGCGGGGCAAGCGCGAGCGCGGCGAGATCACGGCCGAAGCGCTCAAGCCGATCGAGGATCGCGAGATCGAGGGCGTCATCAAGAAGCAGGAAGCGGTCGGCCTCAAATCGATCACCGACGGCGAATACCGGCGGCTGTCGTGGAATCTCGATTTCCTCGAACGGCTGCACAACGTCGAATCCTATGTCGGCGAGCGCAAGATCAAGTTCAACACCACCGGCCCGCAGCCGCGGCCGATCCTGCTGCGCGTCATCGGCAAGCTCGGCGGCTACCAGCCGCACCCGATGATCGAGCATTTCAAGTTTCTCGAAGGCGCACACCAAGCAGACGCCGAAGATGACCATCCCGTCGCCGTCGTCGCTGCATTTCCGCTACGGCCGCGACGCGGTGCCGGCATCGATCTATCCCGACATGGACGAGTTCTATCGCGATCTCGGCCAGTCCTACCGCAAGGTGGTGCGCGCCTTCGCCGATGCCGGCTGCCGCTATCTGCAGCTCGACGAGGTCAATCTCACTTATCTGTGCGACCCGTCGCTGCGCAAAGTCGATCAGCGATCGCGGCGAAGATCCGGCGACGCTGCCCGAGACCTATGCCGACCATGATCAATGCCGCGATCTCCGACATTCCGCCCGACATGACCATCACCATGCATCTGTGCCGCGGCAATTTCCGCTCGAACTTCGTCGCCAGCGGCGGCTACGAGCCGGTCGCCGAACTGCTGTTCAATGCCATCAACGTGCACGGCTATTTCATGGAATACGACACCGACCGCGCCGGCGGTTTCGAGCCGCTGCGTTTCGTGCCGAAGGGCAAGACCGTCGTGCTCGGGCTCGTCACCTCCAAGACCGGCACGCTGGAAAGCAAGGACGACATCAAGCGCCGCATCGACCAGGCGACGAAGTTCATCCCGCTCGACCAGCTTTGCCTGTCGCCGCAATGCGGCTTCGCCTCGACCGAGGAGGGCAATGTGCTGGCCGAGGACGAGCAATGGGCGAAGCTGCGCATGATCGTCGAATTGGCCGATGAGGTGTGGGGCAAGTAGCGCCATAGCTGTCATCGTCCGCGAAGGCGGACGATCCAGTACTCGCAGGAGTACGGGACGCCCCGCCTTCGCGGGGCAAGACAAAGCAGAGTAGGGAGCAAAAATGCGCAACGAACCAAGCCGCCGTTTCGCGCCGATCATGTCGGCAGCCTGTTGCGGCCGGCCGCGCTGAAACAGGCGCGCGAGCGCCGCGCCAAAGGCGAAATCGGCGCCGCCGACCTCACGGCGGTCGAGGATCGCGCCATCGAAGACGTCATCAAGAAGCAGGAGGCGGCCGGCCTGCAATCGATCACCGACGGCGAATTCCGCCGCTCGTGGTGGCATCTCGATTTTCTGTGGGGGCTCGACGGCGTCGAACGCCACGTCATGGACACCGGCATCGCGTTTGCCGCCGTCACCACCCGCAATGAAGGCATCCGCGTCACCGGCAAGATCGGCTTCTCCAGCCATCCGATGATCGAGCACTTCAAGTTCCTGAAAGCCCACACCACGCGCACGCCGAAAATGACCATTCCGTCGCCGTCGGCGCTGTACGGCCGGCCGCTGCCGACGCCGATCGACAGACAGGTCTATCCGAACCTCGACACTATGTTCGCCGATCTCGGCCAGGCCTACAAGAAAGCGGTGCGGGCCTTCGCCGATGCCGGCTGCCGCTATCTGCAGCTCGACGAGGTGTTCATCGCCATGCTGTGCGATCCGAAATATCGCCAGCAGATGAAGGACCGCGGCGACGATCCGGAAGCGCTCGGCACGCTCTACGGCGACCTCATCAACACCGCGATCTCCGACATCCCGTCCGACATGACGGTGACGATGCATTTGTGCCGCGGCAATTACAAATCGACCTTCATGGGCTCCGGCGGCTACGACGCCATGCAGGAAGTGCTGTTCGACCGCATCAAGGTGCACGGCTATTTCATGGAATACGACACCGCGCGCGCCGGCGGCTTCGAGCCGCTCAAGCGCCTGCAAAAGGGCCGCCTCGCCGTGCTCGGCCTGGTGACGACCAAGACCGGCACGCTCGAATCCAAGGACGCCATCAAGCGCCGCATCGAGGAAGCCGCCACGTTTACCGATCTCGATCAGCTGTGTCTGTCGCCGCAATGCGGCTTCGCTTCGACCGAGGAAGGCAATACGCTCGCCGAGGACGAACAATGGGCGAAGCTGCGCATGATCGGCGAGGTCGCGCGCGAGGTCTGGGGGAACTGAACGATGCCGAACGTCGTCGCCGGGAAAGTCGCCATCGTCACCGGCGCGGGGCGCGGCATCGGCCGCGGCATTGCGCTTCTGATGGCGCAAGAGGGCGCGCGGGTCGTTGCCTGCGATATCGGCGCGAGCCTCGACGGCGCCGGCACCGATACCGGCCCGGCGCAAGCCGTGGTCGATGAAATCAAGAAAGTCGGGCGGCGAAGCCATCGCCTCGACGCTCTCGATCAGCGAGCCGGGCAATGCCGATAAAATCGTGCAAGCTGCCCTCGACGCCTTCGGCCGCGTCGATATCCTGGTCAACAATGCCGGCATTTTGCGCGACCGCATCTTCCACCGCATGAGCTGGTCGGACTGGTCGGACGTGATTACCGTGCATCTTCACGGCAGCTTCGCCATGAGCCGGGCCTGCGCCACGCATTTCCGCGAGCAGAATTCCGGCAGTTTCATCCACATGACCTCGACGTCGGGGCTGGTCGGCAATTTCGGCCAGGCCAATTACATGGCGGCCAAGATGGGCATCGTCGGGCTGTCGCGCGGCATCGCGCTCGACATGGCGCGCTTCAACGTGCGCTCGAATTGCGTCGCGCCGTTTGCCTGGACGCGGATGATCGATTCGATCCCGGCCGAGACCGAAGCGGAAAAGGCCCGCGTCGCCGCCTTTCGCGACATGACGCCGGAGAAAATCGCCCCGCTCGTCGTCTATCTCGGCTCCGATCATGCCGCGGGCATCAGCGGCCAGATTTTTTCGGTGCGCAACAACGAGATCTATCTGTTCAATCAGACCCGCCCGATCCGCACCCTGCACCGCTCCGACGGCTGGACGCCGGAAAAGCTCGTGACCCAGCTCAAGGGCGCCTTCGCGTCCTCGTTCACGCCGCTCGACCGATCGAGCGACGTGTTCTCATGGGATCCGGTGTGATGGACAAAGTGTGATGGATCCCGCGTGATGGCCATCGTCTACGACAAACTGATGGCGCTCGAGGTGCCGGCCAAGGAGCAAAGCTACGGCGCCAAGGACTGCATCCTCTACGCACTCGGCATCGGACTAGGCCACGACCCCATGGACGAGGACGAATTGCCTTTCGTCTACGAAAAGAACCTGAAAGTGCTGCCTACCATGGGCACGGTGCTCGGCCATCCGGGCTTCTGGATGCGCGACCGCGATACCGGCATCGATTGGGTGCGGATCGTCAATGGCGAGCAGGGCATCACGCTGCACCGTCCGCTCGCAGGCACAGGCACTGTCATCGGCCACATGCGCATTGTCGAGATCGTCGATAAGGGCGCCGGCAAGGGCGCGCTGATTCTGACCGAGCGAAAGGTAACCGACAAGGCAAGCGGCGAGCTGATCGCGACCGTGACGCAGACCACGTTCTGCCGCGCCGACGGCGGCTTCGGCGGCCCGCCGCGCACGGCGCCAGCGCCACATTCCCTACCGGAGCGCGCGCCCGATATCGTCTGCGATCTTGGCACGCGGCCCGAGGCAGCCCTGATCTATCGCCTGAGCGGCGACGATAATCCGCTGCATGCCGAACCGGCTGTGGCGCGGCAGGCGGGCTTCGAGCGGCCGATCATGCACGGGCTTGCCAATTTCGGCGTCGCCGGTCACGCGTTGCTGAAAACCATATGCGGCTACGACCCGGCGAAAGCTCGTCTCCTTCGCCTGCCGTTTTTCCGCGCCGGTCTTCCCCGGCGAGACATTGCGCACCGAGATGTGGCGCGACGGCGACGTGGTGAGCTTCCGCTCGCGCGTCGTCGGGCGCGATGTCATCGCCGTCAATAACGGCCGCGCCGAGGTGCGATCGTGACCGAAGCCGCAGAGCTCACGCCGATCCGCGAGGCGGTGCGCGCGCTGTGCGCCGATTTTCCCGGCGAATATTGGCGCGAGCTCGATCGCGAGCGCGCCTATCCGGACAAATTCGTCGCGGCGCTGACCAAGGCCGGATTTCTCGCGGCCCTGATCCCGGAACAATATGGCGGCAGCGGACTGACCATGACGCGCGGCCGCCGCCATCATGGAAGAGATCCAGGCGTCGGGCTGCAACGGCGCCGCCTGTCACGCCCAGATGTATACGATGGGCACGCTGCTCCGGCACGGCAGTCCCGAACAGAAAGAGCGCTATCTGCCCGGTATCGCGCGCGGCGAATTGCGGCTGCAAGCCTTCGGCGTCACCGAGCCGACCTCGGGCACCGACACGCTCGGTCTGCGCACCACCGCGGTCCGCGACGGCAACTCTGGCTATATCGTCAACGGCCAGAAAATCTGGACCTCGCGCGCCGAATATTCCGATCTGATGCTGTTGCTCGCGCGCACCACGCCGCGCGAGCAAGCGAAGAAACGCACCGACGGGCTTTCCGTTTTTCTCGTCGACATGCGCGAGGTCAAAGGCAAGGGCCTCACCATCCGCCCGATCCGCACCATGATGAACCACGCCACCACCGAGGTGTTCTTCGAGAACATGCGGGTGCCGGCGGAGGCCGTTGATCGGCGAGGAAGGCTCGGGCTTTCGCTACATCCTCTCCGGCATGAATGCCGAGCGCATTCTGATCGCGCGCCGAATGCATCGGCGACGCCAAATGGTTCATCGAGAAGGCCACCGCTTATGCGGGCGAGCGCGTCGTGTTCGGCCGCCCGATCGGGCAGAACCAGGGCGTGCAGTTTCCGATCGCGCGCGCTTACATCAACATGCGCGCCGCCGAACTGATGGTGCGCGAGGCGGCCGCGCTTTACGAAGCGGGCAAGGACTGCGGCGCCGAAGCCAATATGGCAAAGCACCTCGCCGCCGAGGCGTCCTGGGCCGCGGCCGACATGTGCGTGCAGACCCATGGCGGCTTCGGCTTCGCCGAGGAATTCGACATCGAGCGCAAATTCCGCGAGACCCGGCTCTACACGGTGGCGCCGATCTCGACCAATTTGGTGCTGTCCTACATCGCCGAGCACGTGCTCGGGCTGCCGAGGTCGTATTGACCGATGCCTTCCCCCTCGTCCGGCCTTCTCGTCGTCGCGCTCGAACAAGCCGTGGCGGCGCCGATGTGCAGCTGCCGGCTCGCCGACGCCGGCGCGCGCGTCATCAAGATCGAGCGGCCGGAAGGCGATTTCGCCCGCGGCTATGACGATCTCGTGCACGGCGAGTGCAGCTATTTCGTCTGGCTCAATCGCGGCAAGGAATCGGTCGTGCTCGATCTCGCCAAGCGCGACGACAAGGCTCTGCTCGAAGCCATGCTGGCGCGCGCCGATGTGTTCGTGCAGAATCTGAAACCCGGCGCCGTGGAAAAACTCGGCTTCCCGATCGCGCGGTTGCGCCACGACTATCCGCGGCTGATCTCTTGCTCGATTTCCGGGTTCGGCGACACCGGGCCGTATGCCACGCGCAAAGCCTACGACATGCTGATCCAGGCCGAGTCCGGCCTCGCCTCGATCACCGGCACGGTCGGAGCCGGCGCGCGTCGGCGTCTCGGTGGTCGACATCGCCTCGGGCATGAACGCCTATGAGGCGATCCTCGAAGCGCTGATCGCGCGCGAGCGCACCGGCGATCGGCGCGGAGATCAAGATCTCGATGTTCGACGCCATGGCGGACTGGATGACGGTGCCGCTGTTGCAAGAGGAGGCGGGCACGCCGCCGCAGCGCATGGGTCTCGCCCACACCTCGATCTCGCCCTATGGCGCGTTCAAGAGCCGCGACGGCGTCGCCATCCTGATTTCCATCCAGAGCGACCGCGAATGGCGCGTGCTTGCCGAACAGGTCTTGGGCGACAAAGCGCTCGCGGCCGATCCCGATTTTGCGACCAATGTCGAACGCGTGAAACGCCGGGCGCAAACCGATGGCCGTGTCGCCGCGGTGTTCGGGGCGCTCGACGCCGACACGCTCGAGCAAAAACTCGCCGCCGCCGATATCGCCTATGCACGCGTGAATAGTCCGGCCGATCTCGGCCGCCATCCGCACCTGCGCCGGATAACGGTCGGCACGCCTTCGGGCCCGGTGTCCTATCCGGCGCCGGCCGAGCGGGGCACGGCGACGACGCGGCGCTACGGCCCGGTGCCGGCGCTCGGCGAGCACACCGAGAGGGTGCGCGCGGAATTCACTAGACTTGTTTCCCTCCCCCCTTGTGGGGGAGGGTAGGGGTGGGGGTCGGGAGGCGACGCGATCACGTCGACGCCTGCGCTTCACCTCACGACCCCCACCCCTACCCCTCCCCACAAGGGGAGGGGAATTATTTTGGGAGGAAAAAATGGACATTGGCTTTATCGGTCTCGGCAATATGGGTGCGCATATGGCGCGGCGGCTGGTCGAGGCCGGCCACAAGGTCATCGTCTACGACACCCGCCAGGAAGCGATCGGCAACCTCGCGGCGCTGGGCGCCATCGCGGGCCGCTCGCCGAAGGAAATTGCCGACACGGTCGAGACCGTGATGGTGTCGCTGCCGACGCCGGACATCGTGCTCAAAGTCGCGACCGGGCCCGATGGCGTGATCGAAGGTAAGCGCGTGCGCCGCTTCGTCGATCTCTCGACCACCGGCTCGGTGATGGCGCAGAACATTTTCAAATTGCTGGCGGCAAAAAACATCGTGCAGATCGACGCGCCAGTGTCCGGCGGCGTCAAAGGCGCGGAGAAGGGCACGGTCGCCGTCATGGCATCCGGACCGCGCGCCGACGTCGAAGCCGTCGAGCCGGCGCTCAAAGTGATCGGCAAGTTCTTTTACATCGGCGAACGGCCGGGCTCCGGCCAGACCATGAAGCTTTGCAACAATGTGCTGTCGGCGGCCGCGATGGCCGCGACCTCGGAGTCCATGGTGGTCGGCGTCAAAGCCGGCCTCGATCCGCGCACCATGTGCGACGTGATCAATGCCAGTTCGGGCCGCTCCACCGCAACCGAGCAGAAATTTCCCGAGGTGGTCATCCCGCGCAAATTCAATCAGGGTTTTACGGCAGGCCTGATGATGAAGGACGTGAATCTGTTCGTCTCCGAAGCCAAGGCGCTCGGCGTGCCGATCGAAGTCTGCGAGGCAGTCGCGGCTTTGCTCAAACTCACCTGCGACGAGATCGGAGCCGAGAAGGACATCACCACCATCGTGCAGCCGATCGAGCACCGCGCCGGTGTCGAGGTTCGGGTGCCGGAAGCCTGATTGGAATTGGCCCCTGGGCCGCCATCGCAGTCGAAATATACTGCTAAATCAGCCTGTTACTGGCAAAGCAATCGCAAAGCGACTTTCTGTGACGGCAATCACTTCGCCGCCGCAGCGGGGCGCTAAGTTACAATTGTCCTTGTGATCGTAGGACGCCATCGGGTCATCCCTTGGTCCCAAACCTCCCCCAATGACCCGGCGGCGCCCCCGGGGTGGAGTATGGTCCCCATACACCCCACGACCCCTGCCAGGGGGTATACTGCCCGCCCGGACGGCAACGTCCAGGCGGGCTTTTACTTTGTGCAATTCTGCATCATGGTTAGGCAACCGGGCGGTAGCGGATCCCGGCTGTAAGGCGCGGTGACAGGCATTATGGCCCTCCCCCGTACCAGTCCAAGCTTGCTGTCGGAGTTGCCCGAGCATCTTTCGGCTGCGCTTTTCAAAAGCGCGACCGCGGTCAAGCTCCGGACCGACGCCGCGCTGTTTCTTGCCGGCGATGCCGGCGACGGCTGCTATCGCGTCGAGGACGGGCTGCTCAAAGTCACCATGATGTCGCGCTCCGGTACCGAACGCATTCTCGCTTTCCTCGGCCAGGGCTCGATTGTTGGCGAGTTGTCGATCATCGACGGGCTGCCGCGTTCGGCCTCGGTGGTGGCGGTGCGCGACGCCGCGTTAAGTTTCCTCAGCCGCGCTGCCTTCGAGGACTTTGCCGCGCGGCATCCCGAAATCTACAAATCGCTGGTGACGCTGATCGCCGGGCGCTTGCGCGAGACCGATGCCGCAGTCGCGGCCGGCAGCTTCCTGCCCGTCAGCGGGCGGGTCGCCTGTACGCTGCTCGAACTGGCCGAAACCTTCGGCCAGGACGTCGGCTCAGGCCGTGTCGTCATCCGGCAGAAGATCGGCCAGAGCGATCTCGCCGCCATGGCGGGCATCGCGCGTGAGAATGTCAGCCGCATCCTCAACGAGTGGAAGCGCCGCAAGCTGGTCAGCAGGCTGTCCGGCTATTATTGCCTGGAAAACAAGGCGAAGCTTAAGGAAGAAGCCGAGCTTTAGAAGCACCGGCTCGCTCCGCCTACCGCTTTTCCCAAAGCCTAGTTAAAACCCCGCCATGAACACGCCTCGGCTTGCCGAATTCCGCCGCATCGTCGTCAAAGTCGGCTCCTCGCTCTGGTCGATGCCGCGGCGGGCAGGCTCAACGAAAACTGGCTCGCTTCGCTGGCTGCCGATCTCGCAGCCCTTCACGGCGGCAGGCGCGACATCCTCGTGGTCTCGTCCGGCGCCATTGCGCTCGGCCGCTCGGTGCTCAAACTGCCGCCGGGAAGGCTCGAGTTGGAAGACAGTCAGGCGGCCGCAGCGGTCGGCCAGATCGCGCTGGCGCGAACCTGGGCCGAGGCCTTGTCGCGGCACGGCGTCACGGCCGGCCAGGTCCTCGTGACCCTCGGCGACACCGAAGAGCGACGGCGCTATCTCAATGCGCGCTCGACCATCGCCCGGCTTTTGGAGTGGCGGGCGCTTCCGGTCATCAACGAAAACGACACCGTCGCGACCACCGAGATTCGTTACGGCGACAACGACCGGCTCGCCGCCCGCGTCGCCACCATGATGAGCGCCGACGTGCTGGTGCTGCTCTCCGACATCGACGGCCTCTACGATGCGCCGCCGGGATCGGGCGTTTCGGCGCAGCACATTCCCCGTGTCGAACGCATCACGCCCGAGATCGAGGCTATGGCGGGGGCGGCCGGTTCCGAACTGTCGCGCGGCGGCATGCAGACGAAGATTGAAGCGGGCAAGATCGTCACCGCGTCCGGCACCCACATGGTGATTGCTTCCGGCCGGGTCGATCACCCGCTCGAAGCCATCATCAAGGGCGCGCCCTGCACCTGGTTCCTGGCCGCCGGGAACCCGGTGACCGCACGCAAGAAATGGATTGGGGGTTCGCTGGAACCGAAGGGCACGCTTACCATCGACGCCGGAGCGGTCACGGCGTTACGGCGAGGCAACAGTCTCCTGCCGGTCGGAATCACCCGGATCGAGGGCGATTTCGCGCGCGGCGATGCGGTCATCATCCGCGGGCCCGACAATGCCGAGATCGGCCGCGGGTTGAGCGCCTATGACGCCGAAGAGGCGCAAAAGATTAGAGGCCGAACCTCGGCCGACATCGATGGAATATTGGGGTTCAGCGGCCGCGCCGTGATGGTGCATCGGGACGATCTGGTGATCGGCCGGAGTTAGAAACCGAGCAACCCGGGCCGCTAACGCGGGTCGGGCGAAGGCGACAAAAAGAAGAACCCCGACCGCTAAAGCGACCGGGGTTCGACGCCGGGTGATTGAGGGTGAGGGGCTGGGGGGCTTCGCCCGGCGTCTGACCAGTCAACGGCGGTGTCGGCGGGTGGTTCCTGGAGGGCGTGACAATTTTTTTCGGTCCTACGGCGCGGCTTCTGCGACGCGCCACGCCTCGGCTTTTGGTCGGTACGGCTGGGATTGCGGCTGCGGGCGCGTCGGTCGACCCGCGGCCGTCGCCGGCCTGGTAAAATCGCCGCCGATATTGATGCGTTCCCCGCTCGGCAGCACCACGATAGCGGGAATAGACTCGTAAATGGCCGTCTTCCCCGCCGCGTCCTTCGACCACATAGGTGGTTCCAACCGGGAACCGTTTGGGCAGGCGAGCTCGCTTCCGACTTGCCGGTGATGGCATGACACCCTCGTGCTTTTTTGAACTCAAATGCGAAACGCCAAAAATTTGTTGGAGGTTCCTCAAATACTGTGACGGCCTTGCGAATGCTGTGGATTGCTGTGGGTAAGGCAAACTCGACCGGCGCCTCGCCGGGACGCCCCTGAACGTGGTAGAAAGTTCCCGAATGCATGACGGATCAAGGCCATGAACGTCCCGCTCAAGGCGGTTACCGGTTCCAAAAAGCTCGACGGTAATCTCGAAGCGACGATGCGTGAGATCGGCCGCGAGGCGCGCAAAGCCGCGCGCGCGATGGCGCTTGCTCCGACGAAACAGAAGAACCGCGCACTCTCCGCGATGGCGAACGCGATCCGCGGCTCCGCTGCCGCGATCCTGGCCGCCAATGCGGAGGACCGCGCCGCAGCTAAAGTCCGGCGGCGCGACGCCCGCCTTCCTCGACCGGCTGGAACTCGATGGGGCGCGGGTCGAAGCCATGGCGGCCGGGCTCGAGACGATCCGCAAGCTCAAGGATCCGGTCGGGACCGTGCTCGCATCGTGGCGCCGGCCGAACGGCATGCGTATCGAGCGCGTCCGCGAACCGCTCGGCGTCGTCGGCGTGATCTACGAGAGCCGGCCCAATGTGACCGCGGATGCCGGCGCGCTTTGCCTCAAGGCCGGCAACGCCACGGTGCTGCGCGGCGGTTCCGAGAGCTTCCGCTCGTGCCGGGCGATCCATGCCGCGATGGTCGAGGGACTGACCGAGGCTGGGCTGCCGGCAGCGGCCATCACGCTGGTGCCGACCCGGGATCGCGACGCGGTCGGCCTGATGCTCACTGGCCTCGGCGGCACCATCGACGTGATCGTGCCACGCGGCGGCAAGAACCTGGTCGGCCCGCGTGCAGACCGAAGCCCGGGTCCCGGTCTTCGCCCACCTCGAAGGCGTCTGTCATGTGTACGTCGACGCCAAGGCCAAGCTCGCCATGGCCAAGTCGATCGTGCTGAACGCCAAGATGCGGCGCACCGGCGTCTGCGGCGCGGCCGAGACTTTGCTGGTCGATCGTGCCGGCGCCGACAGATTACTCAAGCCGCTCGTCGCGATGCTGCATCGAGGCCGGCTGCGAGATCCGCGGCGACGACGCCGTGCAGGCCGTCGACCGGCGCGTCAAACCCGCAACCGAGGCCGATTGGAGTACCGAATATCTCGACGCCATTTTGACCGCCGGCGTGGTCGACGGCGTCGACGGAGCGATTGACCATATCGAGCGTTACGGCTCGCATCACACCGACGCGATCATTACCGAGGACAAGAAAGCGGCGGAGAAATTCTTAGCCGAAGTGGACTCCGCCATCGTCTTGCACAATGCTTCGACGCAATTCGCCGATGGCGGCGAATTCGGCTTCGGGGCGGAGATCGGGATCGCTACCGGCAGGCTGCATGCGCGCGGCCCGGTCGGCGTCGAACAGCTTACAAGTTTCAAGTACCGCATACGCGGCAGCGGGCAAACGCGGCCCTGAACACGACCCTATTCTTCGCCGTCAAAGGGGAGTGTAGGGTCGGGGACCGGCGGCGGTGGGTGGGAGGGGGTTTCGTTTTACCAGCCATGAATTGCGAGTTCCCTCCTGTGCGTACGGCAACCGCAGTGCCGGTCCGTCGCGGCCGCCTGGTCTTGCCGCCGCATGCGCGCGGCATGCGCATCGGCCTGTTCGGCGGCACATTCGATCCGCCGCATGCCGCCCACCGCGCGGCCTGTCTGTTGGCCATGCATCGGCTCGGCCTCGACCGGGTGTGGTGGCTGGTGACGCCCGGCAATCCGCTCAAGGATACGCTTGGTCTTGCGCCGCTTAGCGAACGGGTCGCCGCGGCGCGCGCTTTGGCGTCTCATCCGCGCATCGATGTCACCGACTTCGAGGCCGATCTCGGCAACCATTACACCTACGCGACCATCAGTTATCTGGTGCGGCGCGCTCCCGGGGTCCATTTCGTCTGGATCATGGGCGCCGACAATCTGCGGCATTTTCACCGCTGGCAGCGTTGGCGCGATATCGCGGCCCTGGTGCCGATCGCGGTCGTCGACCGCCTCGGACCGAGCCTCTACTCGGCGGCGGGCGTCGGCGGCCAAGCGCTGGGCTATGCACGGCTTCCGCGAAGCGGCGGCGCGCGCGCTGCCGCTCCGCGCGCCGCCGGCCTGGATTTACCTGCATGGACTGAAGTCGCCGCTGTCTTCGACCGCCTTGCGCGCGGCCCGCACGCTAAAACGTCGTCGAATTCGTGGTCTGAATGACAGTCGTTTGAAGGCCAAGGAGGGGCAGGGAGTTGAAAACATTAACTCGCCATGACTATCTTAAAAATGTTTCGGATTCGGCGGCCGAAGCCTGATATGCTGAGACAACACGAAATTTCGAACCCTGAAGCGAACTTCGAAGCTTGGAGTGAACCAGGAGTGAAAGGATAAGCAACCCTGTCCACAGTAGTAATCTCCCGGGCCGAACGTCGCGCGCCCGAAGCGGTCTCCAGAATGCGTCTTGACGCCGAGGAGATCCTCCGCATGGTCCTGACCCGCCTCGACGATATGAAGGCGGAGGACATCCTCACCATCGATCTTCGGGATAAAACTTCAATCGGCGACTATATGGTCGTGTCCTCCGGCCGGTCGCAACGCCATGTCGGATCGGTGGCCGACAGGGTCGTCGAGGATTTGCACAAAGCTGGCGTGAGCGCCCGAGTCGAAGGGACCCCGCATTGCGATTGGGTCCTGATCGATGCCGGCGATGTCATCGTCCATGTGTTCCGTCCCGAGGTTCGAGATTTCTACAATCTCGAAAAGATGTGGACGTCAGGCGGCGAGGCACGCCGCGCGAGTTAGCGCGTACTCCGCACTTTCTCGTGGGAACGGGAATCCGGATGGAGCGCGATACAGACAGCGGGATTCCTGCAGCGCGCCGGCGCGGCGGCGATTTCCTGGTCATCGGTTGGAGCATGATCCCAAAAGCGGAAACCGGTTTTTGGAAATCTTCATGCTCCAACGAACAATCTAGTGTCGTGTCGCAGCGTGGCCCTTCATGCGTATCGTCATCGCCGCCGTCGGCCGGCTGAAACAGGGTCCCGAACGCGAGCTTGCCGCAGCCTACCGCAAGCGCGCCGAGGCGATCGGGCGGAACCTTGGCCTTCGCGACATCGAAATCGTGGAAATCCGCGAGAGCCGTGCGCAGGATGCCGAGCGGCGGCGCACCGAGGAAGCGATCGCCATCGCCAATGTGCTTCCGGAACGCGCGATCATTACGATCCTCGACGAGCGCGGCGACAATCTCGACAGCGCGGCGCTGGCGGCGCTGCTGCGCCAATGGCGCGCCGAAGATCGACCGGCGGCGTGCTTTATCATCGGCGGTGCGGATGGGCTGGCGCAAAGCCTCCGCGACCGCGCCAAGGTCAAATTCGCCTTCGGCGCGGCCACCTGGCCGCACCAGTTGGTGCGCATCATGCTGCTGGAGCAGATCTATCGCGCCGGCACCATGCTTGCCGGTCATCCCTATCACCGCGCTTAAGCCAAAAAGCCGGAGCGCTTGAGCCAAAAAGCCTCGGACCGGATCACCGAATTGTGACGCGTGGGACCCAAATGGTCTTATTCCGGTCCAGCAAAACTGCTTTTCCTTGCCTTCCCGAGGTGTACGTCTACCCTTGAATTCCATGATTCTCCGACGGTTTAGCCGAACCGATCCGCGCTATAGGCGTGGCTCGATCGGGCTCGGCTCGATGCGGCTCGGCTCAATCGGGCTCGGCCCGACTGTGCTCGGGTCGACTTTGGCGTTGGTGCTGCCGTTCGGCGCCGAACTCCTGATGAAACCGAGCGCCTTCGCCCAAACGGCGCCGGCTCCGGCCCCACCAATACCGGCGAACCAAGTTCCCGCACTGCCTGGAACGAACCCTGTCGATGCGCTCAAGGCGCATGATCAAGAACTCGACGCCGCGCGCGCCCGGCAGCGCGATCTGGTTGAAAATCAAGCCAAGCTCCGGATCGAAATCGATGCGCTGAGCGGGGATCGCCGCAAATTCAACGAGCAGCTTATCGATACCGCCTCGCGCATCCGCGATGTCGAAGCCGATATTGATGCGACCCAAGCACGCCTTATTCCGCTCGACCAGAAGGAACAGCTTTTTAAAAAATCGCTCGACGACCGGCGCACGGTGATCGTCGAAATCCTCGCAGCTTTGCAGCGGATCGGCCGGCAACCGCCGCCGGCGCTGATCGTGCGGCCGGAGGATGCGCTGCAAGCGGTGCGCACCGCGATCGCGCTCGGCGCCGTGCTGCCGGAAATGCGGGAAGAGGCCGATGCCTTGGCGGGTGATCTTTCCGATCTGGTCGGCGTGCGCCAACAGATCGTCGACGAACGCGACCGGCTTGCGCAAAATCTCAAACAACTGGCGCGCGATCAGCTGCGCATGAGCCTTCTGATCGACGAACGGCAGAAAAAGCAAGAAGTTGACGAACAGTCGCTCGATGTCGAGCGGCAGCAGGCCGCCGATCTCGGGCGCCAAGTCGACAGCATCAAGGATCTCATCGCCAAGCTCGAAGCGAACCTCGATCCGGCCACCCGCGCGGCGCATGCGGCGGCGCGCGCGATCGCAAATGACGCCACGCAGCCTGAACTCGCGGCACTCGGCGATCCCGGCCGGCTGGCGCCGGCGGCGGCTTTCGCCGATTTGCGCGGCCGGTTGCGCCTGCCGGTGAATGGCGCCCGAATTCGCGAATTCGGCGGTTCCGATGGCGCCGGCGGTACGCAAAAGGGCCTCTCGGTCGCCTCGCGCCCTGGCGCCCAGATTACCGCGCCATGCGACGGCTGGGTTGTTTACGCCGGAGCGTTTCGCAGCTATGGGCAACTCTTGATCCTGAATGCCGGGGGCGGGTATCATGTGCTCCTAGCGGGGATGGAGCGGATTTCCGTCGACCTCGGGCAATTCGTGCTAACCGGAGAACCGGTAGCCGTGATGGGTGATGGATCGCAGGCGTCTGCGGCCGTCACGACCGGGCCCAAGCAACCAGTGCTCTACGTAGAGTTCCGCAAGGACGGCACTCCCATTGACCCCGCCCCCTGGTGGGCGACTAACGAAGGCGAAAAGGTTCGCGGATGATGCGCAAAACTTCCCTGATTTTCCTCGGTGCAGTGGCCGGCGCCGCGGCGACTATCTTGTTGACCCAGCCCCACGCGCTGTTGCTCGGTTCGGCGGCGCGAGCCGCCGCCTCGGACACCTATCGCGAGCTCAACCTGTTCGGCGACGTGTTCGAGCGGGTGCGCGCCGATTACGTCGAGAAGCCGGACGACTCCAAGCTCGTCGAATCGGCGATCAACGGCATGCTGGCCGGCTCGATCCGCATTCGAGCTACATGGATCCGAACAGCTTCCGCGACATGCAGGTGCAGACGCGCGGCGAGTTCGGCGGTCTCGGCATCGAGGTCACCATGGAGGACGGCCTGGTCAAGGTCGTCGCCCCGATCGACGATACGCCGGCGGCCAAGGCCGGCGTGATGGCCAACGACATCATCACCAAGCTCGACGACGAGCAGGTGCAGGGCCTGACGCTCAATCAGGCGGTCGACAAGATGCGCGGCCCGGTGAACACCAAGATCAAGCTCACCATCATGCGCAAGGGTTCCGACAAGCCGATCGACGTCACGATCATGCGCGACGTCATCCGCGTGAAATCGGTGCGCTCGCATCCCGAGGGCGAAGATGTCGGCTATATCCGCATCACCCAATTCAACGAGCAGACAACCGACGGCTTGAAGCAGGCGATCAACGATCTCAACAGCCAGCTCGGCGCCGATAAGATCAAAGGCTTCATCGTCGATCTGCGCAACAATCCGGGCGGTCTGCTCGATCAGGCGATTTCGGTGTCCGATACCTTCCTCGACAAGGGCGAGATCGTATCGACCCGCGGCCGCAACCCCGAGGAGACGCAGCGCTTCAACGCGCGGCCCGGCGACATGATCAAGAGCAAGCCGCTGATCGTCTTGATCAACGGCGGCTCGGCCTCGGCTTCGGAAATCGTCGCCGGCGCTTTGCAGGATCATAAGCGCGCGACGCTGGTCGGCACCCGCTCGTTCGGCAAAGGCTCGGTGCAGACCATCATCCCGCTCGGCGCCGGCAATGGCGCGCTGCGGCTGACCACGGCGCGATATTTCACGCCGTCGGGCCGCTCGATCCAGGCCAAAGGCATCGTGCCCGATATCGAGGTGCTGCAGGACGTGCCGGACGACCTGAAAGACCGCACCGACACCAAGGGCGAAGCCTCGCTGCGCGGCCATCTCAAAGCCGAAGGCGCCGAGGAGACCGGCTCGCAGTCCTATGTGCCGCCGGACGAGAAGGACGACAAGGCGCTCACGATGGCGCTCGATCTGTTGCGCGGCTCGGCCAGCAACGCCGCCTTCCCGCCGAACCCCAAGGCGGCGGTTCCCAACTAAGCGGAACTCCTTATTGAACGACGGTCGGGGCGGCCTGGTGCCGCCCCGATTTTTTTGGCAGCGATACCCAAGGTGGTTGCTGGGACGCTGATTAACGAAACGTTTGATCAAAGCGACCACTTGGCGCGTCGTGATAAACTCCACAGCCTGATTCGCGGGGGCATGATTCCGACGTGAGCAGGCCAGAAACCAGCGCACCAAGGGCTGGCGCAAAGAGGGTGCAAGACATTCACCCAGGAATTAACCGATGACGGCCGATGATCTGAGCGCACCGCTCGGCCGGCAGCCGAAGAAGCGCCGGCTCAGCATCAAAATCCCCGTCCCGCAGATCATCGCCGGGGCGCTTGCGCTGTTCCTTGGCGTGTTCGTGTTGTGGGCGGTCGTGGCCGACGATCCGTTCGGCGGCGAGCCGATGGCCGTGGTGCCGGCCAATCTGCGCGTCACGGCGAAACCGGCCGACGCTGCAGCGGCACCGAAGCCCCTGGCCGCCGCCGAGGCAGTGCAGCAGCATGACGAGCCCTCTGCACTGGCGGCGACCGCGCCGGGCAGCGCACCCGCCGCGCCGGCCAATACCACGACGGTGACGATCATCGACGGCAAGACCGGCGCGCATCAGGACGTGCAAGTCGCGGCGCCGACGGCAAACGCGGCGGCGGCTGGCGACACGGCCGCTCCCGCCGCAGTTCCGCTCGATCAGAAATTCGTCGAGATCACGCCGCACGGCCCGATCCCGAAGATCGCCGCCGACGGCACGCGGCCGGCGGATGCCTTCGCGCGGCCGGTGCAGCCGCTTCCCGGCCGGCCCGACGCGCCCCGCATCGCGCTGATCGTCGGCGGCCTGGGCGTGAGCGGCAAGTATCACCAACGACGCCATCGCCAAGCTGCCGGCGCCGTGACGCTCGGCTTCGTGCCCTACGGCGGCGATGTCGCGGCCTTGGTGGCCCGCGCGCGCAACGAGCGGCCACGAGGTGCTGCTGCAGGTGCCGATGGAGCCGTTCGATTATCCGGATAACGATCCCGGCCCGCAGACGCTGCTCACCTCGCTGACGCCGCAGCAGAATATCGACCGGCTGTATTGGCTGATGAGCCGCTTCCAGGGCTATGTCGGACTGACCAATACGATGGGCGCGCGTTTCACCGCCTCCGAGGCTTCGTTCGGTCCGATCCTGCGCGAGACCGCCAAGCGCGGGCATGATATTTGTCGACGACGGCTCCAACCCGCGCAGCATCGCCGGCCGCATCGCCGGCGCCAACAATCTGCCATTCGCGCGAGCCGACGTTGTCCTCGATTCGGTGCCGACACCGGACGAAATCGACCGCGCGCTCGGCCGTCTGGAAATGGCGGCCCGCGAGCGCACCGTCGCGGTCGGCATCGCCTCGGCGTTGCCGGTGTCGATCGACCATATCGCCAAATGGGCGAAAGCGGCGGAAAGCCGCGGTCTTGCTAGCTGGTGCCGATCACCGCGGTGGCCGCCAAGGCGAAGCAGAGCTGACCAGAACGGCGAATAGCGAAATCGCGAAGTAGCGAATAGGATGCGACGGCTTTCCCTCTTCGCCATTGCCCCGCAAATGCAGCTTCGAAGATCTCCCCTATCGTCCCTGCGTCGGCGTCGTGCTGCTCAATCGCGATGGCCTCGCCTTCATCGGCCGGCGGCTCGACGGTCCCGATCACCTCGATCCGCACGCACGCCTGGCAGATGCCGCAGGGCGGCATCGATGCCGGCGAAGAGCCGTGGCCGGCGGCGCTGCGCGAATTGCGCGAGGAAACCAATATCCGTTCCGTGGAGCGCATCGGCGAAATCGCCGAATGGCTGAATTACGATATTCCGCGCGAGCTCGTCGGCCAGGCCTGGAACGGCAAATATCGCGGCCAGACGCAGAAATGGTTTGCGATGCGCTTTGTCGGAGACGACGGCGAGATCGATCTCGCTCATCCCGGCGGTGCGGCAGCAAGCGGAATTCGGCGCCTGGCGCTGGGAGCCGTTGCACAATGTCCCGCAGCTCGTCGTGCCGTTCAAGCGCGCGGTCTACGAGCGGGTCGCGAGCGAATTCGCGCCCGCTTACCAAAGCCTGAGGATTATTTCGCCTCCACGGCGAATGGGCCGATCGCGATCACATGGCAGGCGCGGTCCTGTTTGCTGCAGTCGGCCATCGCGCCATCGAGCGCCGCCTGCTCGTTCGCCGCATTGACCGCCAAACCGACTTTGCCGCTATCGCCGGCGGCGACCGCGGTCCAGCCGCCCGCATTGGCGAGCCGGTGCGCGACATCGTCGCGCAGCTCCGGCGCAATGACGGTGGCGCCGGCCGGCCGGAAAAAGCCGACGGCCTTCATCATCGTCGGCACCGGGACGACGAAATTGTCGTCCACCGCAACGATCATGCAGGGGACACCGGAAAAGCCGCCACAGACTTCGAGCGAGCGGCGCGCGGCCTCATCGGCGGAACTCCTGACCGATATAGTCGCTGAAGCCGCCCGATGAGGAGATGGCCAGTGCCTTGGACTTGCGTCCCGGCAGGTAGGCCTTCTCGATCATTTCCTTGTTTTTGTCCCCCAAAAGCGGGATGTCCTCGCCGACCAACGGCCTTTCAATGATCGGATCGCTCTTGAACCACGGCGTCGGCGGCAGCGGCGGATGGCCGCGCGCATACACGACCGTGGTTCCGACCGCATAAAGTTCGCAGTGCCGCGGCGGCTTCACGGTGTCCGCGCGCTGCTGGCACATATCGAGCGCCGCAGCCTTGGCCGAATCATCGTCCGGTTGGCCGGTGATAAAGCCGATCGGACCGTTGCTGATTGCCAGCGCCTTGTGATCTGCAGCGGCCATGTATTCGTTGCGGATATTGTTACGGACGCGGTCCGACACCATCGGGATTGTTTCCGGCACCAAGGCTTCGGCCTGCCGAGGCGGCGGCGGCGCGGGCTGCGGCGGCGCCGTTGGTTGGGCGACGACGGCTGGCACGGTCGGCGGCGGGCTCGGTTGAGTTGCTACTTGAGTTGCTACTTGAGTTGCTACTTGGGGTGCGCCCGGCCGAATGACCTTCAGATAGACGACTGCTGCGACGACGAGCGCCGCCACGCAGATTGCCGCCATAATGGCGGGCAAGGCCCGCGTCGCTGGCTTCGCGGGTGGCATCCCGGGATTGTCCGCCGACCTTCCGGCATCGCCCCGTTGGTCCGCAGGCTTGGCGAGCTTGCCCAACGACACCACGGCGGCTCCGCCGCCCGGCGGCTGATCCCTGAGCGCGGCGGCGATCAGTTCGACCAGACGCGCGATCGAGCTTTCCCAATTATCGAACAGATCGATCCACTGCCGGGTCGCGAATTCGTAGGCGAAAGCCTCGTTCGGGCTCACGTCCTCGATCCGCACCGGAATGACGATCAGGTTGTTCTGGCTGGCGAGCGCGAGCTCTTTCTTGATCTCGTTGGAATTGTTGGCGCTCGCGGTGAACACCAGGACCATGATCTTGGCGGCGCGGATCGCCTTGACGATCTGTTCCTGAAAATTCTGGCCTGGCTTGACGTCGCGGGATGAAATCCAGCAGGCGAGCCCGCGATTTTCCAACGCCGTACAGATGGTCCGGGAGACTTTTTTGTCCGTCGAGGAATGGCTGATGAAGATCTCGGGGTCCACGGCCTCACCGCATTAATGGATGGTCGTGGAATTCCCTGGCCGGCCCCGGCTGGGCCTCCGCCAGAATTACAGACCGCTTTATCCCCGACTCTCCCTAGCAAATCGCGTGGCTGCCCGGAAGGGCCCGGCGGCGGAGCATGATCCCAAAAGGTGGAAGCCGGTCTTTGGCAAAGATCATACTCAGACGAAAATCTACGACGCCAATGCCCCCTGCAGCGATTTCAATTGCTCGAGATGGCGGGCGAGCCGATCGCGGTCGGCGTCGTCCTTGGCGTCGGCGACGTCTTCCTCGGCATCCTTGATCTCGCCGGCGAGCACCGCCATGTCGAAATCCGCCCGCGCCACCGCGCGGTCGGCGAGCACCGTCAACCCCGCCGGGCCAACTTCGGCAAAACCGCCGATGACAACCACCGGCTCGCGCCGGCCATCACGGAAGATGGTCACGATGCCGGGCCGCAGCGACGTTACCAGCGGTGCATGGCCGGCCAGAATCCCCATATCGCCCTCGGAGCCCGGCAGATCCACCTGGTCGACGTCGCCGGAGAACAGCACGCTTTCCGGCGAAACAAATTCGAGATGAAGTGCGGCCATTCTTTTACGCCGTCCCTATGCCGCCTCGGCGAGCTTTTTGCCCTTTTCGACGGCTTCGTCGATGGTGCCGACCATGTAGAAGGCGGCTTCCGGCAGATGATCGTATTTGCCTTCGACCAGGCCCTTGAAGCCCTTGATGGTGTCCTGCAGGTCGACGAGCTTGCCCGGCGAACCGGTGAACACTTCGGCGACGAAGAACGGCTGCGACAGGAAACGCTCGATCTTGCGGGCGCGGGCCACCGTCAGCTTGTCCTCTTCGGACAGTTCGTCCATCCCCAGGATCGCGATGATGTCCTGGAGCGCCTTGTAGCGCTGCAGCACCTGCTGCACGCGGCGGGCGACTGCATAATGCTCCTCACCGACGATGAGCGGCGACAACATGCGCGACGTCGAGTCGAGCGGATCGACCGCCGGGTAAATGCCCTTGGCGGCGATATCGCGCGACAGCACCGTGGTGGCGTCAAGATGCGCGAACGATGTCGCGGGCGCCGGATCGGTCAAATCGTCGGCCGGCACGTAGATCGCCTGCACCGAGGTGACTGAGCCTTTAGTCGTCGTAGTGATGCGCTCCTGCAAGGCGCCCATGTCGGTGGCGAGCGTCGGCTGATAGCCCACCGCCGAAGGAATGCGGCCGAGCAGCGCCGACACTTCGGAGCCGGCTTGGGTGAAGCGGAAAATATTGTCGACGAAGAACAGCACGTCCTGGCCCTGGTCGCGGAAGTGTTCGGCGACGGTCAGCCCGGTAAGGCCGACACGGGCGCGGGCGCCAGGCGGCTCGTTCATCTGGCCATAGACCAGCGCGCATTTCGAGCCTTCGACCGAACCTTTGTGCGGGTCCTTGTTGACCCCCAATTCGATCATCTCGTGATAGAGGTCGTTGCCCTCGCGGGTACGCTCGCCGACGCCGGCGAACACCGAATAGCCGCCATGCGCCTTGGCGACGTTGTTGATCAGCTCCATGATCAGCACGGTCTTGCCGACCCCGGCGCCGCCGAACAGGCCGATCTTGCCGCCTTTGGCGTAGGGCGCGAGCAGATCGACGACCTTGATGCCGGTGACCAGAATCGCGGCTTCGGTCGACTGATCCGTATAGGCCGGCGCATTCTGATGGATGGCGCGCAGCGTCTCGCCTTTGACGGGACCGGCCTCGTCGACCGGCTCACCGATCACATTGATGATTCGTCCGAGCAATTCATGCCCGACCGGAACCGAGATCGGCGCGCCGGTGTCGGTGACTTCCTGCCCGCGCACCAGGCCTTCGCTGGTATCCATGGCGACGGTGCGCACGGTGGACTCGCCTAAGTGCTGAGCGACTTCGAGCACCAGACGGCTGCCCTGGTTGGTGGTCTCGAGCGCGTTGAGAATGGCCGGCAGATGATCGTCGAACTGCACGTCGACGACCGCGCCGATGACCTGGGTTATTTTTCCGACTGACTTCGCCATCATGGCCCTCTTTACAAAATGAGTTGCAGCGCCGGTTTACAGAGCTTCGGCGCCGGAGATGATCTCGATCAGTTCCTTGGTGATCATCGCCTGCCGGGTTCGGTTATATTGCAGGGTCTGCTTGCGGATCATGTCGCCGGCATTGCGGGTGGCATTGTCCATCGCCGACATCTGCGCGCCGTAGAACGACGCCGAGTTTTCGAGCAGCGCGCGGAAAATCTGGACGGCGAGATTGCGCGGCAGAAGCTCGTGCAGAATATCTTCGGCGTCGGGCTCGAATTCGTAAACCGCGCCGCCCAGCGCATCCGCCGCCTTGGCGTCGAACACCGGCGGAATGATCTGCGAAGCGGTCGGGATTTGCGCGATCACCGACCGGAAGCGCGAATAGAACAGCGTGCAGATATCGAATTCGAACTTGTCGAACAGAGCGATGATCTTTCGTGCGATCTGTTCGGCATTCTCGAACCGCAAGGTCCGCACCGAACGCAGGTCGACCAGTTCGACGATCTGCTGCGGGTAAAGCCTGCGCAATTGATCGTAGCCCTTGCGGCCGACGCAGAAGAATTTGACCTCTTTGCCTTCCGCCATCAGCGCATTGGCGCGCTCGCGGGCAAGCCGCACGATCGCGGTATTGAACGGACCGCATAGGCCGCGTTCGGCGGTGCAGACGAGGAGGAGATACCGGTTATCGCCGCCGGTGCCGCGCAACAGCCGCGGCGCCCCCTCCGATCCGGCAACCGAGGCCGCAATATTGCCGAGCACCGCATCCATGCGGCTCGCATAGGGACGCGCCGCTTCGGCCGCGGCCTGCGCCCGGCGCAGCTTCGAGGCCGCGACCATCTGCATGGCCTTGGTGATCTTCTGCGTCGCCTTGGTGGCGGCGATGCGATTGCGCAGATCTTTAAGCGACGGCATCCGAAGCCCGATCTATCCTGGCGCGCTCAAGCGAAAGTCTTGGCGTAATTCTCGACGACGCCCTTGAGCTTACCCGTCGTCGCATCGTCGAGATCGCGCGATTCACGAATGGTCTTGAGGAGATCGCCGTGCTGGGTATGCAGCGTGCCGAGCAAGCCGTCCTCGAAGGCGCGGATGCGATCGAGCGGCAGCGGATCGAGATAGCCGTTGACGCCCGCATAGATGACGCAGACCTGCTCTTCCATGGTCTGCGGCGAGAACTGCGGCTGCTTGAGGAGTTCGGTCAACCGCGAGCCGCGGCTGAGGAGACGCTGCGTGGTGGCGTCGAGATCGGAGCCGAATTGCGCGAAGGCCGCCATTTCGCGGTATTGCGCGAGCTCGCCCTTGATGCGGCCGGCGACTTTTTTCATCGCCTTGGTCTGCGCCGCCGAGCCGACGCGCGACACCGAGAGACCGACATTCACCGCCGGCCGGATGCCCTGATAGAACAAATCGGTCTCGAGGAAGATCTGGCCATCGGTGATGGAAATGACATTGGTCGGAATATAGGCCGACACGTCGTTGGCTTGGGTCTCGATGACCGGCAGCGCGGTGAGCGAGCCGGCCTTGTTGTCGTCGTTCATCTTCGCCGCGCGCTCGAGCAGCCGCGAATGCAGATAGAACACGTCGCCCGGATAGGCCTCGCGGCCCGGCGGCCGGCGCAGCAGAAGCGACATCTGCCGATAGGCGACGGCCTGCTTCGACAGGTCGTCGTAAATGATCACCGCATGCATGCCGTTGTCGCGGAAATATTCGCCCATGGCGCAGCCGGAGAACGGCGCCAGAAACTGCATCGGCGCCGGATCGGACGCGGTCGCCGCAACCACGATCGAGTAATCGAGCGCGCCTTGCTCCTCCAGCACCTTGACGAATTGCGCGACGGTGGAGCGCTTCTGCCCGATCGCCACATAGACGCAATAGAGCTTGACCTTCTCGTCATCCGACTTGTTGAGCGACTTCTGGTTCAGGATGGTATCGAGCGCGATCGCGGTCTTGCCGGTCTGGCGGTCGCCGATGATCAATTCGCGCTGGCCGCGGCCGATCGGGATCAGCGCGTCGATCGCCTTGAGCCCGGTCGCCATCGGCTCATGCACCGACTTGCGCGGGATGATGCCGGGCGCTTTGACGTCGACGCGCGATTTGTGATCGGACTGGATCGGGCCCTTGCCGTCGATCGGATTGCCGAGCGCATCGACGACACGGCCGAGCAGGCCCTTGCCGACCGGCACCTCGACGATCGCGCGGGTGCGCTTGACGGTCTGGCCTTCCTTGATCTCGCGGTCGGTGCCGAAGATCACGATGCCGACATTGTCGCTTTCGAGATTGAGCGCCATGCCTTTGACGCCGCTTTCGAACTCGACCATCTCGCCGGCTTGCACATTGTCGAGGCCGTAGACCCGGGCGATGCCGTCGCCGACCGACAGCACCTGGCCGACTTCGGAGACCTCGGCTTCCTGGCCGAAATTCTTGATCTGATCTTTGAGGATTGCGGAGATTTCCGCGGCGCGGATGTCCATTAGCGGGCCTCTTTCATCGCGTGCTTGATCGCGTTGAGCTTGGTGCGCAGCGAGGTGTCGACCATGCGGCTACCGAGCTTGACCACGAGCCCGCCGATAATGGCGGGATCGATCTTGATATCGAGGTCGACGTCCTTGCCGCTGACGGCTTTCAGCGCGGCGCGCAGCGCCTCGATGTGTTCGTCCTTGAGCGCTTCGGCGACGGTGACCTCGGCGGTCGCCTCGCCTTTGTGCTTGGCGACAAGCTCGCGAAAACCCTTGATCATGTCGCGCACCGCGAACAGGCGGCGTTTCGCGGTCACGAGCTTGAGGAATTTCGCGGCGAGCCCGCCGATGCCGGCGCGGTCGAGCACCGCGCCGAGCGCGTTGAGCTGCTCGTCGGCCGAAAATACCGGGCTGCGCACCAGGCGCTCGAGGTCGCCGATTTCGGCAACGAGCTTGTCGAAGCTTTCGAGGTCGGCTTTGACCGTGTCGATCGCATTCGTCTCGCTGGCGAGATCGAACAGGGCGATCGCATAGCGGCCGGCCATGCCGGATACGGGGTGTTCTTCGCCTGCCACTTCGCCTTCTTCTCTACGCTTATGCCGCCGTCCATCCCTCCCTCAATGGCGGGAGAGCGCGACGGCGGGAAATTGGTGTTTTTCCGCAAGACCCGCAACCGCGCGACGGTCGGCACAAGTCCTTGGGATTTAAGCGGGACTTGATTTAAACGGGACCTGGAAATCGTGGGCGCAGCATCCCCGCGGCGCCCGTCGATGTCCGCGGTTTGCTAACATACGGCGCAGTGCGGTGCAACAATCGGAACCCAGCCTAGAAGCCTCGTTGGCGTGGGTTTTTATCGATAGGGATTTGGCAATCAGGGCGGTGCGGCTGCGTGCTGGCGAATGGCGTCGAGGAATACCTCGCCGTATTGCCGAAGTTTTGCCTCGCCGACGCCGTGGACGGTCGCCATCTCGGCCGCAGTCCGGGGCTTGAGCCGGGCCATATCGATCAGGGTCTTGTCGGCAAAAACCACATAGGCCGCAACCCGCTGCTCTTTGGCGAGCTCGGAACGGCGCTTGCGCAGCGCCTCGAAGAGGGCCGCGTCGCCCGATCCGCCGTCCGCCAGCGCCGCCGCATTGGCGGCGGCGCGCGCCGTCTTGCGGGTGGCGGGCTTCAGCGTGTCCTTGCGTAGCGTGACCTTCTCTGCGCCCTTGAGCACGCGGCGCCCGGCCTCGGTGACCGACCAGGTGCCGTAACCGGTCACGTCAAGCGAAACGATGCCCGCACCGTGCAACTGGCGGAAGATCGATCGCCATTCCTGGGCGCCATATTCCTTGCCGACGCCGAAGGTGGGCAGCCGGTCGTGGCCGAATTTCACGATGGCGTCGGTCGCCTCGCCGCTCAGGATATTGGTCAGATGTTCGGTGCCGAAGCGCTGCCCGGTGCGCATGATGGCGGAAAGCGCTTTCTGCGCCGCGATCGTGCCGTCGATCACCTCGGCGCCGTCGCAGCAGAAATCGCAATTGCCGCACGGCGCGGCGGTCTCGGCGAAATACGTCAACAGCGTCTGCCGGCGGCAGCGCGGCGATTCGCACAACGAGACGAGCGCGTTGAGCCGCTGCCGCTCGACGCGCTTCTGCTCGTCGGAGGAATCACTTTCGTCGATCTGCATGCGGCGCAGCCGGATATCGCCCATGCCGTAAAGCGTGAGCGTATCGGCGGGCAACCCGTCGCGGCCGGCGCGGCCGATCTCCTGGTAATAGCTTTCGATATTGGACGGCAGATCGGCATGCAGCACGAAGCGCACATCGGGCTTATCGATGCCCATGCCGAAGGCGACGG
The DNA here is from genome assembly GCA_963696555.1 of uncultured Alphaproteobacteria bacterium. Taxonomy (GTDB): domain Bacteria; phylum Pseudomonadota; class Alphaproteobacteria; order Rhizobiales; family Xanthobacteraceae; genus BOG-931. The sequence continues at coordinate 299,448 of CAVOKR010000031.1, forward strand.
TCGCGACCACGACGACACCGTCGTCTTGCAGAAATGTATCCTGGTTGCGCGAGCGCGCCGCGGGCTCCATGCCGGCGTGATAGGCCAGCGCCTTGACGCCGTTGTCGCGCAAAAACTCCGCGAGTTCTTCGGTTTTACGCCGCGACGCGCAATAGACGATGCCGCTTTGGCCCGCGTGTTTCTTGACGAAATCCAGGACCTGTTTGCGGCCGCCGGCCTTGGCCGCCATCGCGAGCCGCAGATTGGGCCGGTCGAAGCCGTGCACGAAAACGACAGGCTCGCGGCTAAAGAGCTTGGCCAGAATATCGCCGCGCGTTGCGGCATCGGCCGTCGCCGTGAAGGCGACGGTCTGCACGCCGCCGAGCGCCGACTGCACCGAGCCGAGCGCTGCATATTCGGGGCGGAAATCGTGGCCCCATTGCGAGATGCAATGCGCCTCATCGACCGCCAACAGCGCGACTTTGGCGCGTTTGAGCAGCGCCAGCGTTTCGGCTTTCACCAGCCGTTCCGGCGCCACGTAGACGAGCCGCAACTCGCCCCGCGCCATCTGGTCGAGCACCGCACGGTTTTCATCGGCGTCGTTGGCGGAATTGAGCGCCGCCGCCGGCAATCCCGTAGCCGCGCAATTGCGCCACCTGATTGCGCATCAGCGCGATCAAGGGCGACACCACGACGGTGAGCCCGTCGCGCAGCAGTGCCGGCAACTGGTAGCACAGCGACTTGCCGCTGCCGGTCGGCATCACCGCCAGCACATCGCGGCCGTCGAGAATGGCGGCGACGATCTCGTCCTGGCCGGGCCGAAACGCCGCGAAGCCGAAGGTTTTGCGAAGAACTAGCTGTGCTGCGGCGAGGTCCGTCATGGGCGTTCTCGAAGAACTTGTTCTATATTTGTTCTAAATAAATCGCAAGCACAAGCAGACAGAAGCCATGCGGCCGCCTTCCTTGCACCGATTCGCCTCGCTGATGCAGGGTCCGCGCTCAACGCGTACCCACCTCAATGCTCCTTGCCGGGAACTCCACCGCCGGGCTCTCGACTGGCCGGTTCGTCAAGCTCATGGGCGTGCTCTGGCTCGCCGGCGTTGCCATGCGCATGACGATCCTCGCCGTGCCGCCGGTGATTCCGCTGATCCATGACGACCTGCGCATGTCGGAGACCCAGGTCGGGCTTCTGATCGGCCTGCCGTTGTCGATGTTTGCGCTTGCCGCGATTCCGGGATCGCTCCTGATCGCGCGGACCGGGCCGCGGCTTGCGGTCGCCGCCGGCATGGTGATCGCGGCGCTCGCCGGCGCGGCGCGCGGCGCCGCCGTCGACATTGCGACGCTCTATGCGGCCGCCATCGCCACCGGCTTCGGCGTCGCCGTCATGCAGCCGGCCGTGCCGACGCTGGTCCGCGAATGGCTGCCGAGCCGAATCGCGCTCGGCACGCTCGCCTATACGAGCGGCATGCTGATGGGCACGTTTTTTCCGCCGCTTCTGACCATCCCTTTCGTGTTGCCGCTCGCCCGCGGCTCGTGGCGGCTCGATCTCGTGTCTGTGGGCCGTTCCGGCGCTGTTGATCGCACCGGCCTTCCTGCTGCTGAGCCCGAAAGCCGAGCGGCGCACGAGCGCCGCGGCAGCCTTGCAATTATGGTGGCCCGATTTCAAAAATCCCGCGGTGTGGCTTCTCGGCCTGACGCTCGGCAGCAACAACAGCCCCTATTTCGCGACCAGCGCTTTTCTCGGCGATTATCTCGGCAGCAAGGGCGAAGCCGATCTGCTCGGCCCGGCGCTGTCGTGGCTCAATGGCGCGCAGCTCGTCGCGCTCATCATCCTGTTTGCAATGTCGGGCCGTGTGCAGCAGCGCGCCTGGCCGTTTTTGGTATTCGGCCCGCTGTTGCTCGCCGGATTTCTGATCCTGATGCTGACGTCGTCAAGCTACGCCATCATCGCCGCATCCGCTTTGATCGGGCTTGCCACCGCGATGACGTTCACACCGCTGATGACGCTCGTCCCGGTGCTCAGCACCGCACCGGACTTGCCGCGCACGGCAGCCGGCATGTTCACCATCGGCTATACCTGCGCGATCGTCATTCCGACCCTCTGCGGCGCGCTGTGGGACCTGACCGGCAAGCCATGGACCGCCTTCGTGCCGGTGTGCCTATGCGCGGTGGCGCTCACCGTGCTCGGCGTTGTCATTACCGGCTATCGACCGCAAAGCGAGACCTTGCTACGCCGGTGACAGAACACTAAGCGCAGAAGAAAATCGGGAGGAACTCATGGCTAAAGCCGCAAAAAAATCCGCGCCCAAAACCGCATCACGCAAAGCATCGTCAAAGCGCGTGATGCTGCCGACCGACCGCCTGACCTATTCGCCGATCACCGAACGCGCGCCGCTCAAATTGCCGAACGGCGCCCGCATGGCGGTGTGGGTGGTGGTCAACGTGGAGGAATGGGATCCGAAAGAGACCATGCCGCGCACGGTGCTGACACCGCCGGCCGGCGGCTCGCCGATGCCGGACGTGCCGAACTGGTGCTGGCACGAATACGGCAACCGGGTCGGCTTCTGGCGTTTCGTCAAGGTGTTCGACGAATTCGACATCCCCGGCGTCATCGCCATCAACGGCTCGGCGCTCGCCGCCTATCCGCAGATCGTGCGCGCCGCGGTCGAGCGCAATTGGGAATTCATGGGTCACGGCTTCACCCAGCGCAATCTGCAGAAGGTTCCGAACGAGCGCGCCGATATCCGCAAGGTCCGCGAGACCATCCTGAAGGCGACCGGCAAGCCGCCGCGCGGCTGGCTCGGACCCGGCCTCACCGAGACCTGGACCACGCCGGACGTGCTCGCCGAGGAAGGCTACGATTATGTCGCCGACTGGGTGCTCGACGATCAGCCGGTGTGGCTGAAGACCCGCGGCAAGCCGATTCTCAATCTGCCCTATACGCAGGAATGCAACGACGTCGCCATGATGCTGATCCAGCACCACAAGGCGTCGGAATATTGCGAGCGCGCGCTCGATCAGTTCGAGCAGATCTATGCCGATTCCGCCGACTCGGCACGCGTCATGGCGATCTCCGTGCACCCCTACATCATGGGCGTGCCGCATCGTCTCAAATATTTCCGCCGCATCTTCGAGGTGATCCGCAAAAAATCCGACGTCGCGTTCATGACCGGCGCGCAGATCGCCGATTGGTATCGCGGCGCCGGTCCGAAAGCGCCGTGAACGCCCTGCGTGACGATCTCCCACCTCAAGCACGACGCCGCGAGCCGCGCCGACGTCGGCGCGCGCGTGATGCTGATCGTGCTTGTGCGTCATCTGGGGCATCGACTTGGCCGGTGTTGAAGACTCGGCGCTGAACGAAATTCCGCCGCTCAGCCTGCGCGCGCTGAGCGCCGGCCTCGGCGCGCTGACGCTTTATCTGGTCTGTCGCATCAAGCGGCGCAGCTTTCGCATTCCGTCGGCGAAGGCGTGGGCGCATGTCTTCATCGCCTCGCTGCTCAACGTCGTCGCCTTCACGGTGCTGAGCTCGTTCGCCCAGCTCACCGCGGCGACCGGGCGGGTCGCCATTCTCGCTTACACGATGCCGATCTGGGCGGTTTTGCTGGCCTGGCTTTTTCTCGGCGAACGGCCGAACCGGCATGCAAGCGATCGCGCTCGGGCTGTGCATCACCGGACTTGCGATCCTGGTTTATCCGCTGACGGCGGCCGGCATTCCGCTCGGCATCGTGTTGGCGCTGTCGACCGGCGTGAGCTGGGCCGCCGGCACGGTTTATCTGAAATGGGCGCAACATCCAGGCCGATCCGATGGGCGTGGCGAGCTGGCAGATGACGATCGCCTTCTTGGTCATTACCGCTTGCATGCTGGTGTTCGACGGCGGGCTCGACCTCAGCCGCGCGCACGCCAGCGGCTACCTCGCCATCTTCTGGATCGGCATCCTCGGCAACGGCGTCGCCTACGGGCTGTGGTTCACCATCGTGCGGCGGCTGCCGGCGACGACGGCTTCGCTCGGCGTGCTCGGCAGCCCGGTGATCGGCGTCGTCACCTCGGTACTGATCCTGGGCGAGCGGCCGACCGCCGCGGACATGGTCGGCTTCGCCTTGATCTTCTCGGCGTCGGCCTGCGTGGTGCTGACGCGGCGGCAAGCGCCCGTCGTCATCTCGCCGGGAATTGCGGAAAAGACAGGCTAAGGCGTTACGCCTTGATCGGCGCGCGCCAGTTCGACGACCCGCGCCGTCATGGCGCTTTGCGGATCGGCCAGCGCGTCGATCACGGTGAAATGGTTGGTGCCGGGAATTTCCTCGTAGCGGGTCTGCGACGCCGCTTTGCCGCCACGTCTCGGCGAGGGTTCGGCTCTGGCGTTTGAACTCGCTCGATTCGAGCCCGCCCGCCACCGCATCGAAAACGCGCCCGGATTTTACCGGCCAGAACAATGGCGAGACTTGGCGCGCCTCCTCAGGTGATCAGCCGCAAATCCTGGTTGACACTGATGCCGATGAGCGGAGCCAGATCGAACACGCCGGAGATCGAATAAGCCTGCGGGGACGAGATCGGCCGGCGCCTTGGGATAAAGCTGCGGCCAGTCGGTCGCGACCATGGCGCCGGCAAGATGGCCGCCGGCCGAGTGCCCGCAAACGAAAATGCGCCGGCCGAAACGCTGCCACAAGCAACGCGCAGGCGCGGTGGATCTGTTCGATGATGTCGGCAATCGCGACATTGGGACACAGATCGTAGCCGACGACGGCGACCGCGACGCCGCCCGCATTGGCGCCGCGCGCCATCTGGCTGAACATCGAGGGATCGAGCGAGCGCCACCAGCCGCCATGGATGAACAAGCGCAAGCGGCGCCGTCTCGCCCGCCTCCGGCAGGAACAAGTCGATAGCTTTGCCGCGGCGTGTCGCCGTAGGGCAGGCCAAGCTCGGCCCGGCCGGCCTTGAGGGTCTCGGCGCGATAATCCTCGGCTTCGCGCACCCAGCGCAAAAAAATCTCCGGATGTTCCGGCACGCGGGCGCGGTTGTCGTATTCGACCTCGTAATCGATGGCGGCCACCGGCATCTCCGGCAAAATCCTGCGCTCAGATTGCGGCACGGCCGAACGACTGGCAAGCGAGCGCAGTCGTCATTGCGAGGAGCGCAGCGACGAAGCAATCCAGACCCGCACGCCGGACTGGATTGCTTCGCTCCGCTCGCAATGACGTCTATTTGCGGCATCGACAGCGCAGCTAAATCTGCTACTGGAACGCCATGAAAGTGACGGCAAACCCATGCGCACCATCTGGCTCGAGCCGGACGGCTGGTCGGTCGGCATGATCGATCAGACGGCGCTGCCGCATCGCTTCGTCACCGCGCGCCTGACCTCGCTCGAGGAGGCGGCGCATGCGATCAGCGCCATGCAGATCCGCGGCGCACCGCTGATCGGCGCCACGGCGGCCTATGGCATCTGCCTCGCGTTGCGTGCGGACGCGTCCGACGAGGCGCTCGACCGCGCCTACGCGACGCTGCTGGCCACGCGGCCGACCGCGATCAATCTGAAATGGGCGCTCGACGAGATGGTCGCCGTGGTGCGCAACCGGCCGCGCGCCGAGCGCAGCGCCGCCGCCTACCGGCGCGCCGCCGAGATTGCCGAGGAAGACATCGCCATCAATACGGCGATGGGCCGGCAACGGCCTGCCGCTGATCGAAGCCATTGCGCGACGCAAGAAACCCGGCGAGCGCGTCAATGTGCTGACCCATTGCAATGCCGGCTGGCTTGCGGCGGTCGATGTCGGCACCGCGACCGCGCCGATCTATCTGGCGCACGACAACGGCATCCCCATTCACGTCTTCGCCGACGAAACCCGGCCGCGCAATCAGGGCGCCTCGCTGACCGCCTGGGAACTCGGCCAGCACGGCGTGCCGCACACCGTGATCGCCGACAATACCGGCGGCCATCTGATGCAGCACGGCCTCGTCGATCTGGTCATCGTCGGCACCGACCGCGTCACCGCGGAACGGCGACGTCTGCAACAAGATCGGCACTTATTTGAAGGCGCTCGCCGCGCGCGACAACAACGTGCCGTTCTATGTCGCGCTGCCGTCGCCGACCATCGATTTCACGGTCGCCGACGGCGTCGCCGAAATTCCGATCGAACAGCGCAGCGCCGACGAAGCAGGCGACCATGACCGGCCGCACCGCCGATGGCCGCATCGAGACGGTGCGCGTCGTGCCGGACGGTTCGCCGGTCGCCAATTACGCGTTCGACGTGACGCCGGCGCGGCTCGTCACCGGCCTGATCACCGAGCGCGGCGTGCTCGCGGCTTCGCGCGAGGCCTTGGCGGGGGCTTTCCCGGAGCGCGCCGGCGCGGCAGAATGACGCGGTTCTCGCCCGCCGCTCCTGCCGGTTGCAGGAGGATGGGGCTGACTCGGAGTGCGTGGCGTGCGTAAGCTCGCGTGTCGTCCGCTGTCGAACCTGCCGCTGCCTGGAATCCTGACCATGAGCCTTGACGGCGCTGGCGATCATCCGTGCCGGTCGACGGCCGGCAATCGCCGACCGCGCTCGCCATCGCGCGCGGCACCGCGCGCTATCTGCATGCGCTCGGCTATTGCGTGGTCGCCGAATTGCCGCTGCCGTCGGGCCGCCGCGCCGATCTGGTCGCGCTCGGCGGCGACGGCGAGATCGTCATCGTCGAAATCAAATCCTCGGTGGCCGATTTCCGCGCCGATCAGAAATGGATGGACTACCGGCTGCATTGCGACCGGCTGTTCTTCGCCACGGTCGTCGACGTGCCGTGCCGAGATTTTTCCGCCGCGATGCCGGCCTGATCGTCGCCGACGCCTTCGGCGCCACGATCGTGTGCGAGGCCCCCGAGCATCGGCTGGCGGCGGCGACGCGCAAGACCGTCATGCTGCGCTTTGCGCACGCGGCGGCGCTGCGGCTGCAGGCGCTGGCCGATCCGCAGGGGCCTTACGCCGGACGAGTTCTGAGCTACTTCGGCGCGCGTTTGGCGAGAATGCGCTGCAAGGTGCGGCGGTGCATGTTGAGGCGGCGCGCGGTTTCCGAAACGTTGCGGCCGCACAATTCGTAGATGCGCTGGATGTGCTCCCAGCGGACGCGGTCGGCCGACATCGGATTTTCCGGCGGCTCGATCTTCCTGTTGTCGAGCGCCAGGAGCGCCGCCGCGACATCGTCGGCATCGACCGGCTTGGCGAGATAATCGACGGCGCCGAGTTTCACGGCGTTCACCGCGGTCGCGATATTGCCGTAGCCGGTGAGGATGATGGCGCGCGCTTCGGGCCGGCGCTGTCTTCATCGCCGAAATGACGTCGAGCCCGTTGCCGTCGCCGAGCCGCATGTCGACGACCGCAAAGGCGGGAGCGGCTTTCTCGACCTGCAACAAGCCGTCGGCAACCGATTCGGCCGTGGTCACCGCAAAGCCGCGGCCCTCCATGGCGCGGGCGAGGCGCTGCAGGAAGGATTTGTCGTCCTCGACGATCAGAAGGCTGCGCTCGGCGGGCAGTGGAACAGCCGCGGCAATGGTCATGGCGTCCTACTCCGTCAAGGCGAAGCGGCACCCAATACCGGTCCATCGCAACCGTCGCCACAGCGCTACCGGACCAAACGGATACTGCGCATTCCAAAATGCGGCGTCAACAACACGCCTACAACCAAGCGAAACAGTGACTTACACTTAAGACGCGGCGGCCGCGGCTCAAGAGGAGACGGCGTGATCGGCCGCTCGAAATCGGCCCGGCTCCAGGTCACCGACACCGTGGCGCCGTGCAGCGGCGGCGCTTGGTTAATGAGCGCAAGCTTGGCGCCGGAGCGTTCCAGCAGCGTCTTGGCGATGAAAAAGCCGAGCCCAAGCCCGAAAACCGGGTCCTCTTCAGCCTCCGGCCCGCGCGGCTCGGGCCGCCGCTGCGTGACATAGGGCGCGCCGATGCGGTCGATGACCTCGGGAGCAAAGCCCGGTCCGTCGTCGCTGATGGTGATGCTGACCTCGTCGGCGCGTCCATTGCACGAAAATCTCGACCCGCGAATGCGCGAAGTCGACGGCATTCTCGATCAGATTGCCGAGACCGTAACGGATCGCCGGATTGCGGGCGCCGACCGGTTCAGTGGCGCGGTTGCGGCGGATAGGTCACCCCGATCGCGACGCCGAAATTGCGGTGCGGCGCCACCGCTTCCTCGAGCAGCGCCGACAGCGGCGTGCGGTCGAACGGCTCGGCGGTCGGCAGTTCGGTGATCTTCGCCAAAATCGCCGCGGCAGCGCTGCGCCTGCTCGCGCAGGAGCTTCACGTCGTCGGCATGCGGCGAATTGGCTTCCAGCGCGCGTTCGATCTCGCGCACCACCACCGTGATGGTGGCGAGCGGCGTGCCCAATTCGTGCGCCGCCGCGGCGGCAAGGCCGTCGAGCTGGGACAGATGCTGCTCGCGCGCCAGCACCAGTTCGGTCGCCGCCAGCGCGTCGGAAAGCTGGCGCGCTTCCTCGGCCACCTGCCACGTGTAGACGCCGATATAGCCGATCGCGAGCAGGATCGAGAGCCAGACCCCGACCATGTAGATTTCCGGCAGTTCGAGCGGATCCTCGCTGTCCCACGGCAGGTCGTAGTGCAGGAACACCAGCACGGTGGCGCAGAACATCGCGAAGGTGCCGATCAGCAACGTCATGCGCGGCGGCAGCGCCGTCGCCGAAATCAGCACCGGACCCGAGGAGAAGAAACGCGAACGGATTTTCCAGGCCGCCGGTGAGATAGAGCAGCGCCGCAAGTTCGGCGGTGTCGAAGGCAAGAAGCCACGCGGCGCGGTCGGGCTCGAGCCACTGGGTATGATGAAAGCTTAAGCGCAGCGCCACGTTCAACAGCGCCGCGAGCGCGATCACCGCGAAGCACGGCCAGATCGGCACCTCGAATTCGAGGCCGAAATGCACCACCAAGACGGCCGCGATCTGGCCGAATACGGCGAGCCACCGCAGCCGGATCAGCGTATCCAGCCGCACGTTGCGCGGACGCTCGTAAGTCCGTGGCAGACCGAACATGACCGCTAATGTAGCGATTGATGGCGCGGGTTCCAAACACGCCAGAGGATTAATCGGGCCAAGTGACGCTGGCGCAGAGTTCGTGGATGAGCGAAATTGGCAGTAACCAGGACTCTCCAGGGATTAAGCCGTGACACCCCTCGTGACCCCGGCCGAAGTGCGATCCATGATCAGCGACGGCGGCGAGCTTGCGCTCATCGACGTTCGCGAGGAATTGATCTTTTCGCGCAGCCATCTCCTGTTGGCGCGGTCGGTGCCGCTGAGCCGCCTCGAACTGAAATTCGCGACGCTGGTGCCGCGTAAGTCGACCCGTATCGTGCTGTGCGACGATGACGATGGCCTCGCCAAACGTGCGGCGGCGATCCTCGCGCGCAACAGCTACACCGATGTCCGTATCCTGGCCGGCGGCGTCGAACGCGTGGGACACGGCGGGCTTTGAGCTGTTCTCTGGCGTGAACGTGCCCAGCAAAGCGTTCGGCGAATATATCGAACACGCCAACGGCACGCCCAATATCGCTGCCGGCGAACTGGAACGGCTCATTCGCGACGGCGCCGATCTCGTCGTTCTCGACAGCCGGCCGTTCGACGAATATGCGCGGGTTTCGATCCCGACCTCGACCAACGTGCCTGGCGCCGAACTGGTGCTGCGGGCGCGCGACATCGCGCCGTCGCCCGACACCCTGGTCGTGGTCAATTGCGCCGGCCGCACCCGCAGCATTATCGGCGCGCAATCGCTGATCAATGCCGGCCTGCCCAACAGGGTCATGGCGCTGCGCAACGGCACCATGGGCTGGAGCCTCGCCGGCTTCGCCTGCGACAGCGGCAAGGATCGCCGCGCGCCGCGCGTATCGGAGAAGACGCTCGCTTGGGCGCGGCAGGCGGCACGGCGCGTGGCGCAAGCGCTGCGGCGTGCAAACGATCGATCGGCCGACGCTCGAAGCGTGGCGCAAGGACGACACCCGCACGCTTTATGTCTTCGACGTGCGCGATCCCGCCGAATACGTAGCCGGCCATCTGCCCGGCGCGATTTCGGCGCCCGGCGGCCAGTTGGTACAGGCGACCGACCAATATGTCGGCACGCTGGCGCGCGCATCGTGCTCCTCGACGATGCCGAAGTCCGCGCCGCGATGACGGCGTCGTGGCTCCGCCAGATGGGCTTTGCCGACGTCTATGTGCTGGCCGAGGCCGGTAGCGAAGCGGGCTGGCCGGAGACCCCGATCCTCGAAGCGGAACAACGCCCGGAGGCCGCGATCGGCGCTGCCAAACTGGCCGAATCTTCTTACCGCCGATGCGGCGACCGTCGTCGATCTTTCTCTGAGCCGAAACTATTTGGCGCGGCACATTCCCGGCGCGTGGTTTGCGGTCAGGACCAGGCTGGCGCCGGCCTTCGCCAGAATCCCGATTCGGCGCAGGCTCGTCCTGACGTCGGAGGACGGCGTCCTGGCACGGCTCGCGGTCGCGGAAGCCAGCGCGCTCACCGATCGGCCGGTGCGGTTTCTGGAGGGCGGCAATGCGGCTTGGCAGGCGGCCGGGCAGGCTTTCTCGAGCGAAGCCAAGATGGCCGACGAGGCCGTCGATCAGTGGCGCAAGCCCTACGATCGCGGCAGCAATAGCGAAGCCGCGATGCGCGACTATCTGGCCTGGGAGATCGATCTCCTGCCGCGCGTCGAGCGCGACGGCTCGGTCAAATTTTCGAGTTATGGCAGGTCGGGCTAGCCGCTCACGGTTGCCAGGCGGCATCGGCTGTGCTTGGCGCGTCGACCCCGCGGCTCGCTTGATCGATCACTTTGCGCAAAGCGCGCAGCACCTCCGGCACGCCTTCGCCGCTGACGGCGGAAATCACCAGCGGCGTCTTCTTGGCGGCACGTTTGAGAAGCGCCAGTTGTTTTTTGATGTCCTCGGCACCGAGCGCGTCGGATTTGTTGAGCGCGACGATCTCGGGCTTATCGATCAAGCCCTGACCGTAGGCCGCAAGCTCGGTGCGGACCGTGCGGTAGGCGGCGCCGGCATCGCCGCCGGTGCCGTCGACGAGATGCAGCAGCACGCGGCAGCGTTCGACATGGCCGAGGAATCGGTCGCCGAGACCGATGCCCTCATGGGCGCCTTCGATCAAGCCAGGGATGTCGGCCAGCACGAATTCGCGGCCGTCGGCATCCACCACGCCGAGTTGCGGATGCAGCGTCGTGAACGGATATTCGGCGATTTTCGGCTTGGCGGCGCTCACGGCGGCCAAAAAGGTCGATTTGCCGGCATTGGGCAAGCCGACGATGCCGGCGTCGGCAATGAGCTTGAGCCGTAGCCTAATCGTGAGCTCGGTGCCGGGCTGGCCCGGATTGGCGTGGCGCGGCGCGCGGTTGGTCGAGCTCTTGAAGCGCGCATTGCCAAACCCGCCATTGCCGCCACGCAGCAGCACGGCGCTCTCGCCTTCCGTGGCAAGATCGGCAAGGAGCGTCTCGCCATCCTCTTCGTAGATCTGGGTGCCGAGCGGCACCTTGAGCACCACATCGGCGACCGTTCGCGCCATGGCGGTCCTTGCCCATGCCGCCGCGGCCGTTCTTCGCCGTGAAATGCTGCTGGTAGCGGTAGTCGATCAGCGTATTGAGGCCGTTGACGGCGACCGCGACCACATCGCCGCCATTGCCGCCGTCGCCGCCGTTGGGACCGCCATATTCGATAAATTTCTCGCGCCGGAACGACACGCAGCCATTGCCGCCGTCGCCGGAGCGAATATAGACCTTGGCCTCGTCGAGGAATTTCATTGGTTCACTTAAGTTCTGGGCTCACTAAGATCTGCGCTGACTTGCTGATCTGGGCCACTTGGTAGTTCGCCGCCGCCACATCCACAATCCCGAACTGCCCGGATGGCTGACGGGGGCCCAATCCCTGATATAGGGTGGAATTCCGCCAATGCGGAATTGCGATCGCGCCGCATTGGCGCGGAGAATGGTAGACGTGCGGCGTATCCTTATCCTTGCGTTACGGGCGGCGGTGTGGCGAACGACGCCCGATCCGCCGCTGGTTGGCCTGCCCGCCCTACTCGGCCTCGCTGCCGCCCTCGCCGTGGTGCGCACCGCCCTGCAGGTCGCCGATGCGGGGTCCTGGCAACACTTCAATCCCTATGGACTGAATGCGGTAGTTGCCTGGCTCGCGCTCGAACTCGCGGTGGCGGCGTTGTTCGTGCCCCCGGCGGGCCGCGCCACGGCCCTTTCGGCGCTCGCCGTCCTTGCCATGATCTCGGATGGCGCGGCGACGGCGATCAAGCCCGTTCTGACCCGCGTTCTTCCGATCGCCGTCCAAAGCGGCTGGGCGGGAATAATCCTGACCGCCGTGATTTACGCCGTCACCGTCGTCTGGTGGATCGGCGCCATGACCTGCATTGTCGAAAGCCTGGAGGCTGTGCCGCGGCTACGTGTCCTCTTAAGAATCGCGGCGCTGTGGGCGGCGTTGTTCGTCGCCAACGCGCTGGTGCCGCACGCCCCGGTATTTATTCCGCCCGATTACGATGCTCGATCGGCGAATTGGTGGGAGGTCCTCTACGCCCTCCATCAAGAGAAAGACCGGCGGCTCGCACGCTTTGCCGCCCCAGCTTGTGCGGCTCGAAAAGGCCCAACCGACGCTGCTGCAAGCCGAAGTCTCAGGCCTCGCGCCGCAGCGTCCTGGCGTGACCGATGTCTATGCACTCGGCATCGCCGGCTGGGGCGAGCAGAATGTTTTCGTCAAAGAGCTCGATGGCGGGCTGGAGGCCATTGGCAACGTCCTGCCGATCAAGGATCACACCATCCGCCTCATCAATAATCGCGACACAATCCAAACCGTGCCGCTCGCCGACATGCAGAATTTCCAGGCCGCAGTGCATGCCATCGGCCAGGTCATGGACAAGAACGAAGACGTGTTCGTGCTGATGATGACCTCGCACGGCGAACAGACCGGATTTGCGCTCGAACTGCCGGGCGGCCCGGCCGAGCTAACGCCGCAACAGGTCGCCGCGGCGCTCGACAGCGAGGGCATCAAGAACCGCGTCGATCATCGTGTCGGCGTGCTTTTCGGGAATTTTCGTGCCGCCGCTTGAAAACGACAACACCATCGTGATCACGGCCGCCGATGCGAAAAGCACGTCGTTCGGTTGCGCGCCGGAGAGCGACTGGACCTATTTCGGCGACGCCTTTTTCCGGCAAAGCCTGCATCCGGGCTCCGATTTCGAAAACTCCTTCAATCACGCCCGCATTCTGATCCAGGGCTGGGAGCTGATGGACCGCCTGCAGCCGTCCAATCCGCAAGGCCACTTCGGACCGGCGGTGGTCGCGAAACTCGCGCCGTATTTCGCCACCAATGGCAGCGCAGTAGCGCACCGCGCCGCGGCGTCGGTCACGCCACGTCGCGTGGCCGGCCCCAGGCTTTCAGCGAAGCCCACAGCCCGCGATCGAGCCGGAAACGGTCGAACGGCGCCGACGAATTGATGGCGAGGATGCGGTAGAGTCCGACGCCGGTCCACTGGAAGCCGCACTTTTCCAGCACCCGGCGCGAGGCCGGATTGTTGACGCGGGCGCCGGCCGCCAATGTCTCATGGCCGAGTTCGCCGAAGGCGTGATCGATCACCGCGCGGGCGGCCTCCGTGGCATAGCCGCTGCCCCAAAACGGCACGCCGAGCCAATAGCCGATCTCGGCCGCGTCTTCGCGTCGCTCGACGCCGCACATGCCGATCGGCTCGGCATCGAAGCGTGATGACGAAGACCGCTTCGCCGTGCCCGCCGGTTGATCGCATGCGACGAATTGTTCGGCGTCGCTCGCGCCGATAGGGATGCGGAATCCGCGTGGTATTCGCCGCAATGCGGCGGTCGGCGGCGAGATGCGCGATGGCTTTGACGTCGGCGCGGCAGGGCGCGCGCAGCGTCAGCCGCTCGGTGAGCAGAACGGGAAGCCTGGTCTCCACGGCTCGCTTTGCGAGCTGCTTGCGTCGCTAGAGTCATCGCCTGGGCTCCTGCGCAAAAAATCGAAAGGGGGAGCCGGCATCCCGGTCTCCCCCATTTCGGAGCCCAATTGGGTCCGCCGGTTCGACTGGATACCGGCAGACCTCGTATGATCCACCGTATTACTGGACGGCTGCCTCGGTTACCGGAAGTACTGAAACGAACACGCGGCCCTTGGTTTTGGCACGAAACTCTACTTTGCCGTCGATCAACGCAAACAACGTGTGGTCTTTGCCGACGCCGACATTCCTGCCGGCATGCCATTTGGTGCCGCGCTGACGCGCGATGATGTTTCCGGCAACCACCTCGCTGCCGCCGAAAATCTTCAGTCCCAGGCGCTGACCGGCCGAATCGCGGCCGTTGCGTGAGGATCCGCCTGCTTTCTTGTGTGCCACGCTGGCCTCCGAAACTCTCTTAGCTAAGGGTTATACCGGATTCGTGACAGAACGCATCACCTCGGCACGCATCACTTCTTTTTGCCTTTGGTTACAGGCTTTTTGGCTTTGCCGGCGCGCGCCTTAGCTTTCGACCACCGGGCTTTTTCGCCGAAGCCTTTTGGCGATTCGGAGGCAGCGTCCGCCGAGGCTTCCGCCGCGCCGTCCGAGCCGCTGCCGGGGCAGCCGCTGCCCGTTTCGGCCGCGGCTGGCGCTTCCTTGCTGGGCGTCTTGCCGTCGGTCAGGATCTCGGTGATGCGAAGGAGCGTGAATTCCTGGCGATGGCCGACCTTGCGGCGCGAATTCTTGCGCCGGCGCTTCTTGAACGCGATGATCTTCGGCCCGCGCGCCTGCTGCAGCACTTCGGCCGCCACAGTCGCGCCGGAAACCGTGGGAGCGCCGAGCGTGAGGTTGTCGCCGCCCACGACCAGAACCTCGCCGAACGCGACGACTTCACCGGGCTCGCCCTTGACCTTATCGACCTTGAGCACATCTTCGGCGGCCACCCGGTACTGCTTGCCGCCTGTTTTAAAGACCGCGAACATCTTTATTCCTCGTGTTCGATAACCCGATCGTCGGAATTGCGTCCGGACCGGCTTCTTCCAGTCGTTTCTGCTGATCGCCTGCGGCGCGATGACGGACATATAGCCGCACCAAGCGCACGCTGACCGGCGACGTTATGGCGGCAGGTCAAGTTCAGGTCAAGTCCAAGCCCGATCCAGCTCGGTCACGCCAACTTCAGGCCAATAAGGGCCGACTTGGAATGGTGACTTGGCGGCGCCGGACAGGCTAAAACGCCAATCTCCGCCGCAACGGCCTTAAGGCCAGCGGAAATCGAAGCCCCGGGAGGAAGCGATGCTGACCACGCGTACGGCATTAACCGTCTCCCGCCGGGCGTTGCTCGCCGTCGCCCTGCCGGCAATGACCGCGGGGCTGGCCCACGCCCAAAGCAGCAACCAAGACACCGACAATGCGGCCAATAAGGCCGACAACGCTGCGGGGGATTATCCCGACCACCAGGTCACGTTCATCGTGCCGTTTGCGCCGGCGGGCGGCACCGACATCCTGGCGCGGCTCCTTGGCGAAAAGCTCGAACAGGCGTTCGGCAAGCCCTTCGTGGTCGAAAACCGCCCCGGCGCCGGCACCGTGCTGGCCACCAACTTTGTCGCGAAATCGCCGCCCGACGGCTACACCATCATGATGTCGGTGTCCTCGCTCGCCATCGACGCCACACTCTACAAGACGTTGCCTTACGATCCCGGCAAGGACCTGGCGCTGGTCGCCTTGGTGGCCTTCGTCCCCTTCATCCTGGTGGTCAATCCATCGCTGCCGGTGAACAGCGTCGAGGACCTCATCAAGCTCGCCAAGGCCAAACCGCTGAGCTACGGCTCCGGCGGCATCGGCGCCTTTCATCATCTGGCCGGCGCGCTGTTTGCCAACATGACCGGCATCAAGATGACCCACGTGCCCTATCGCGGCACGGCGCCGGCGCTCAACGACCTGATGGGCGGCTATATCCAGCTCATGTTTGCGGATCTCGGTCCGGCGCTGCCGCTGATCAAGGCGGAGAAAATTCGCGCGCTCGCGGTGACGACCAAGGCAACGCTTCGCGGCGCTGCCCAATGTGCCGCCGCTTAACGAGGCGGGCGTCCCCGGCTTCGATGCCGCGGCCTGGCAAGGCGTGATCGCGCCTGCGCAGACGCCACAACCCATTCTCGTCAAGCTCAACAGCCAGCTGAATTCGATCGTGGAGATGAATGACATGCGCGCGCGTATGGCGGATCTCGGCATGAACCCGGTCGGCAAGGGTTCGGTCGCCGACATGCAGCAATTCCTGGAGTCGGACATCGCGCGCTGGGGCAAAGTCGTCGAGATGGCGGGCATCGCCCGGTCGGAGTGACGGCCATGGCCGAATGGTCCGCACCGGACGGGATCGACCGTCAATTACCGCAAGCCGACGAGATCTTTCTCGATCACGTCGCCCATTTCGTACGCGACGCCGAGGCTGCGTCGCACGCTTTTGCCCGCGCGGGCTTCGCGCCGACGCCAGTTTCTATTCAGGGCAACCCGGATTCGGCCGGCGGCACCGAACCGACCGGAACCGGCAATGTCACGGCGATGTTTTTGCGAGGTTATGTGGAGGTGCTGTTCAAGACCTCCGACACGCCGCTGGTCCGCGAATTCGATGCGGCGCTTAGCCGTCATTCAGGACTCCACCTTGCGGCCTTTTCGGTCGCCGACGCCGAACAGGCGCACCGGCGGCTCACCGCCAGCGGCTTTCCGATCCGCAAGCTCGAACATATGCAACGTCCCGTCGCTACCGCGTCCGGTCCCGCAACGGCCGCCTTCACGATCGCGCGGGTCGAACCCCCGGCGATGCCCGAGGGCCGTATCCAGATCCTCAGCCATCATACCGAGCAGAATGTCTGGCAGCCGCGATGGCTTGAGCAACCCAACAGCGCCGTTGGGCTGATCGATATTGTCATCGCGGTTGCCGACGTCGAGGAAGCGGCCGAGCGTTTTTCGCGCTTCACCGGTCGGGCGGCAGCGAGGACGCCGGGTGGAGCGCTGATCAATCTTGATCGCGGCGGCGTCTACCTCGTCTCGCACGACCGAGCGACTGAAAAATTGCCGGAGGTGGCGTTCGCCACATTGCCCTTCATGATCGGCTACGCGGTACGGGTGCGGTCCCTGGCAGCGGCCGAGGCCGCCGTGGAAGGTGCCGGCCTCGAATGGCGCGCTTTGGATGACGGCCTCGTCGCCGCTTTCCCGTCCGAGCTTGGCGCGGGCGCCTGGTTCTTCGTCGAGCGCGCGGCGGACCTGCCGTGGCGGCGCTGACGCTGGTATAAGCAGGCAGAAGCCACTGGAGAACATTGTGCATAGCCCGACGCCGATCGAAACATCATGGCCGGATGCGATCTACGCGCAGTTCCGCCGGGTCGGCATCCGTCAGGTCGGTTACGTACCGGATGCCGGGCATAGCCGGCTGATCGCGCTATGCCAGGACGACCCGGATATCGCCGACGTCGTGCTGACCAGCGAGCAAGAGGGCATAGGCCTGGTCGCCGGTGCTGCGCTCGGCGGTCAGCGCGCGGCCTTGTTGATGCAATCGAGCGGCGTCGGCAATTGCGTGAATATGTTTTCGCTGCTGCGCAATTGCGGATTCGGCTGCGTCGTGCTGGTGACCATGCGCGGCGAGTTCGGTGAGTTCAATCCATGGCAGGTGCCGATGGGCACCATCACCGAGGACGTGCTGCGGCTGTGCGGCTTCCTCACCTACCGGGCCGACAGCGCCGACGCGGTCGACGAGATCGTCGGCGCCGGCTGCGACATGGCCTTCGACGGCGATCTGCAAGTGGCGATCCTGTTGTCGCAACGGCTGATCGGCCGCAAGCAATGGATACGTTGATGCTTGAAAGGCGCGAATTCGTCCGTGAGCTCTTAGTCGATCGCGGCGATCTTCTGGTCGTGCCGGGCCTCGGCTCGGCGACCTACGACACCGCGGCGGCCGGCGATCATCCGCTCAATTTCTATCTGTGGGGCGCCATGGGCGGCACCGCCATGATCGGGCTCGGGCTCGCATTGGCGCGGCCCGACCGTCGCGTCGCCGTCATCACCGGCGACGGCGATATGCTGATGGGCCTCGGCAGTCTCGCCACCATCGGCGTCAAACAGCCTGAAGAATCTCGCTATCGTCGTGCTGGACAATGCCCGGTACGGCGAAACCGGCATGCAGCCAAGCGCCACCGACAAGGGCATCGATCTCGTCGCGCTGGCGCTCGCCTGCCGCTTCAAACAGGCCCAAGCGGTTTCCAGCATCGATGCCGCCGCCGAGGTGCGGGCCTTGCTGCACCAGGGCGAAGGTCCCCTCCTCGTCAATGCCCGGATCAGCGCCGAGGACACGCCACGCGTTTTGCCGCTGCGCGACGGGCATGCGATCAAGCAACGGTTTATCGAAGCATTGAATTCCGTCTGACATTTCGAGCCGTCAGCGCGGAGGGCACTCGCAGAGGGTCGAATTATGGCAATTACCGTGCGCCCTTTGGCCGAGGCCGATCTTGCCGCGGCCGACCAAATTTTCCGCCAGTCCTTCGGCACGTTTCTCGGCATACCCGATCCGTCGGCGTTCAGGGGCGACGCGGCCGTGGTCGCGTCGCGCTGGCGCGCCGATCCCGAGGCGGCGCTCGGCGCCTACGACGGCGAAACCTTGGTCGGCTCGTGCTTCGGCGCACGCTGGGGCAGTTTTGCGTTTTTGGGACCGATCACGGTGCGGCCCGAGCTTTGGAATCAGGGCATCGCGAAACTGCTCCTCGAACAGACGGTCGCCATGTTCGATCGATGGGACATACGGCAGGCTGCCTTGTTCACCTTTCCGCAAAGCCCGAGGCATATCGGGCTCTATCAGAAATTCGGATTTTGGCCGCGCTATCTGACGCCGGTAATGTCGAAGCCAGTGCAGAAGCCGCGCCATGCAGGCGCCGCGCTGCGCTTTTCGAATTTGACCGCCACCGAGCGCGCCACCTCGCTGCGGCATTGCGCCGAAATCACGGACCTGATTTTTCCCGGGCTCGACGTGCGATCCGAAATCCTTTCGATTGACGAGCAGCGCCTCGGTGAAACAATTCTGATCAGCGACACAGGTGGTCTGGCGGGCTTTGCCGCTTGTCACATCGGCGCCGGTAGCGAAGCCGGTACAGGGAGCCTGTTCGTCAAATTCGCCGCGGTCCGTCCCGGCAACGAAGCGCCGGAGCTGTTCGCCCGACTCCTCGACGCCTGCGAGAGCCTCGCCGGCTTATCCAACTGCCGCGAGATTCATGCCGGCGTTAACACGGCGCGGCATCAAGCCTACCGGATCATGCTCGACCGCGGGTTTCGTACCGTTCTGGAAGGCGTCGCCATGCTCCGCCCCAACGAGCCGGGATACAATCGGCCGGACTGTTTCGTGATCGATGATCTACGGTGACGCCGATCTGATAATCCGTCACGCCCGGCTTCGCCGCGCTCCGGAAGAACTCGTCGACGTCGCGATCAGCGATGGAAAGATTGTGCATATTGGCTCGGGCCACGATAAAACCGCGCCGCGAGAAATCGACGCGCGCGGCAATCTCGTCACGTCCTCTTTCGTCAATCCGCATATGCACCTGTGCAAGGTCTGGACCTTGCCGATGATGTCGGAAGAAGCGCTGCTCGCCTACCAGAAGGCGGGCATGAGCGGCGCGGCCGCCGCCATCGCGCTGGCGAGCGACGTGAAGAAATCCTATCACGCATCATGGATCGCCAAAAACGCCCGCCGTGCCGTCGCGCTCGCCGCCCTCTACGGCACAACCCACATGCGCGCCTTCGCCGATGTCGACAGCAAGGCCAAGCTCGAAGCCGTCAGGGCGCTGCTCGCGGTGCGCGACGAATTCCGCGGCGTCGTCGAGCTGCAGGTGGTGGCCTTTGCGCAGGACGGCATCGTCAAGGACCCCGGCACCGACCAACTGATGCGCGAAGCCATGCGGCTCGGCGCCGACGTGGTGGGCGGCATTCCCTGGATCGAGCGCTCGACCGACGACATGAAGGCCCACGTCGCGTTCTGCTTCGAACTTGCGGCCGAGTACGGCAAAGACGTTTCGATGTTGCTCGACGATTCCGGCGACGCCCATTTGCGGACGCTGGACATGATGGCAGTCGAAGCCATCAGGCGAGGCTGGCAGGGCCGCGCGCTGGCGCACCACTGCCGCGCCATGTCGGCCTATCCCGAAACCTATATGCGCGATCTTCTGAAGACCTTGAATGAAGCGGGCGTCTCGATCGTCAGTAATCCGCATACCGGCCCGTTGCATGCGAAAATTCCGGAACTATTCGCCGCCGGAATCAATGTTTGCCTCGGACAGGACGATATTTCGGACGCCTATTATCCGTACGGCCGCAACAACATGCTCGAAGTGGCGTTTCTGGCCTCGCATTTGCTGTGGATGATGTCGCGAAGCGACATGGAAACGCTCTACGACATGATCACCGTAAATCCGGCCAAGGCGCTGCATCTTGCCGATTTCGCAATCGCCGTGGGAGCACCGGCGAATCTCGTTGTCCTGAACCAACTCGATATCGCCGACGCGCTCCGTTTTCACGGCCGGCCGCGCGTCGTCATCAGCCATGGCCGTTTGGTGGATCTGGATCGCATGGCGGCGCTGGCCGCGGCGGCGGCGACCGAATGACCGAGCGAGCGACAACAATAAGAGATCCGGCGGCGGCGGACGAAGCCGCCTGGCGCGAACTCTGGGCGGGCTACAACGCCTTTTACAAGGCGAGCATCCCCGAAGCCGTCACCGCGCGAACCTGGCAGCGGATGCTCGACCCGGCCTCGGCGATTTTCGGCCGTCTTGCCATTGTGGACGACACTGTCGTCGGCTTCAGCGTCAGCCTCTTGCACGAGGGGACATGGGCCATCGCGCCGGTCTGTTATCTCGAAGACCTGTTTGTCGCGCCGGATTTTCGCGGCTGCGGCATGGGGCGATTGTTGATTCAGGACTTGGTCGACCGCGCGCGAAGCGAAGGCTGGTCACGGCTCTACTGGCATACCCGCGCCGACAATCCGGCGCGCCGGCTCTATGATGAATTCGCCAATGCGGACGACTTCATCCGCTACAAGCGCGTGTTCCCGGAGAAGGCCTGAGTTACGCGACGCAACAGGAAATTAAATCGTCGCCTTCGCCGCGCGCTTCACCGCTTCGATGATCTCCGGATAGGCGGCGCAGCGGCAGAGATTGCCGGCGAGATAATCGCGGATGTCGTCGTCGCTCGGATTGGGATGCGCCTTCGAGCAATTGATGCGTCATCAGCACAAAACCCGGCGTGCAAAAGCCGCATTGAAACGCGCCGCAATCGATGAAGGCCTGCTGCACCTTGGACAGCGTGCCGCCGGCATCGAGATGCTCGACGGTCGAGACGTTCTTGCCGTCGGCCCAGACCGCGAAATAAAGGCAGCCCGACACCGCCGTGCCGTCGACCAGCACGGTGCAGCAGCCGCACAGCCCCTGGCCGCAGCTTTCGCGCGCGCCGAACAGATCGAAGCGCTGCAATAGCTCGACCAGATTGCGGTGCGGCTCGATCGCGGTCGAGACCGGCTGGCCGTTGAGGGTGAAATTGATGGTGCGCGCGGTCATGCTTGGTCCATCATTCGTCGTCCAGCGGGCGGCCGTCTTTGGCGCGCAAGGCGCGCAGCACCGCTTCGGCCGTGATCGGCAATTCCATGATGCGGACGCCGACGGCGTCGTGGATCGCGTTGGCGATCGCGGGCGAGACGCCGAAGGTGCCGGACTCGCCGAGCCCCTTGGCGCCGAACGGCCCGGTATGCTGCTCGGCGGTGACGAGCTCGTTTTCCATCGGCGGAATGTCGCCGATGCCGGGGATTTTGTAGTCGGCGAGCGAGGCATTGGTGACTTGGCCGCCGTCGAGATGCATCGCCTCCGACAGCGTGAAGCCGAGCTGCATGATGGCGGCGCCGGAAAGCTGCGCGCGCGCCACGCCGGGATTGATCGGCTTGCCGCAATCGGCGGCGTTGACCAGCCGCAAAATGCGCACCTGTCCGGTTTCGGTATCGACCTCGAGCTCGACGCCGGAGCCGCCGACCATCCAGAACGGCGTGACGTTGTCGGATTGGCCGGTCTGCGCGTCCGGCGGCTTGTAGCTCGGAACGAAACTCGCCGTGCCGATGACGTTGCCGGCCTGCATGCCGTAGCGCTTCTTGAAGATTTCCGCCGGCGGATAATTGGTGCCTTCGGGCAGTCCGGCCTCGACGGCAAGCGCGCGCAATTTGGTGCGGGCGTCTTCGGCCGCAAGCCGCACCGCGTTGCCCATGTGATAGAGCGAGCGCGAACCGAGCGTGCCCATGTCGTAAGGCGTCACGTCGGTGTCGGAATGAACGACGCGCACCTTCTCGGCCTCGATGCCGAGCACCTCGCCGACGATCAGCGCGTAGGCGGTGTCCGAGCCCTGCCCCATGTCCACCGTGCCGGTGTAGAGCCGTGGTGCTGCCGTCGGCCGAAATATTGACGATCGCGACCGACGTGGTCGGCGAAATCACGGCTTTGAGGCCGATGGCAATGCCGCGGCCGCGCCGCAGCGTTCCGGAGCCGCGATCGAACGGCTTGTCCCAGCCCATGCGCGCCACGAGCGCATCGAACACTTCGGTGATGGCGGCGTCGTGCAGCACGGTGCCGCTCGCATGCGGCCGTCCGTCGCGCAAAAGATTCTTGCGCCGGAATTCCACCGGATCGATGCCGAGCTCGCGCGCAATCAGGTCGGTGTGGGACTCGTAGGCCCAGACCAGTTGCGGAACGCCGAAGCCGCGCAGCGCGCCGGCCGGCGTGCGGTTGGTGTAAATCTCGTAGGAATCGACGCTGACATTGTCGATGTCGTAGGGGCCGGCGGCAGTGAAGCCGGATTTTTGCGCGACGCGCGGACCGATATCCGCATAGGCGCCGCCGTTCCAATAACACCTGGCACGTCCGCGCGACGATGCGGCCATCCTTGGCGACGCCGCTTTTGATGCGGAACGTCGTCGCGATGCTTGGTGATCATGTAGAATTGCTCTTCCATCGTCAGCGCGATCTTGACCGGCCGACGGACGATCATCGCCGAGCGCCGCGACCAGGGCCTCGAGCTTGATGTAGAGCTTGCCGCCAAAGCCGCCGCCGAGAAACGGCACCTTCACCCGCACCCTATTCTCCGGCCAGCCGAACAGCCGCGCGATTTCGATGCGCACGAAGGACGGCGACTGGTTCGCGGTGTAGATGGTCAGAGCGTTTTCGCCGGGCTCGGCGACCGAGACGAACGGCTCGAAGGCCAGATGCAGACATTGCTGGGTCTTGAAGGTGTGCTCGAAAACATGATCGGCGCCCGCCATCGCCGCCGTCGGCGTCGCCGCGCCGCAAATGATAATCGAGCGCGATATTGGTGTTGCCGCGGCCCTTGAGATGTTTCAGATCGGCAAAGGTGCCGGCCGGCCGCAGCACGTCGTGGACGAGGATATCGGGCGGCCATCGCCTCGACTTCGTCGTAGACCGCCGGCAGCTCTTCATATTCGGCTGAGATCAGTTGCACGGCCTGGTCGGCGATATGCGGATCGGCGGCCAGCACCACCGCGACCGGCTCGCCGACATGACGCACTTTGTCGAGCGCCAGGATCGGCTGATCGTGGAACGCCGGGCCGTAATAGGGCTCCGGAATGAGCTTTTGGATATCCGCGCCGGTGAAGACGCCGTGGACGCCGGCAAGCGCCTTCGCCGCCTGCCGTATCGATGCTGCGGATCCGGCCGTGCGGCACCGTGGAGCGAAACACCTTGCCGTACAGCATGCCGGGCAGGCGCAGGTGATGCGTATAGTCGGCGCGCCCGGTCACTTTGGCGCGCACTTCGAGCCGCGGAATTGATCGGCCGACCTGGTTCATCGCGGCACCGCGCTTTCGTTCAAGGCCTGCCGGACGGCGCGGCGCAGATAGACCCGCAGCAATTCGCGCTTATAGGCGGCGGAGCCGTGGGCATCGGCAAGGATCGACGCCTCGGCGGCTGCCGCCTCGCCGGCCCGCGTCAGGACCGCGTCGTCGGGCGCCGCGCCTTGCAGCACTTTCTCCGCTGCCGTCATGCGCGTCATCTTTTCGGTTGCGGCGCTGACGACGACAATAGGATCGCGCAGCACGCCCTGCTCGATGGCGAACGTCACCGCGACGCCGAGCGCGGGCCAATCGTCGACGGAGCGCGACGTGACTTTGATGTAAGCCGCTTTGCGCGCGCCGAGCGGCGGCACCGTCACGGCGGTGATCAGTTCGTTCTTTTCCAGCACGGTTTCGTAGTAGCCGGCATAAAGCTTATCGAGCGGCAGTTCGCGGCTTGCCGTCGGACCGCTGATGCTGATACGCGCACCAAGCGCGGCGAGCACCGGCGGCAGGTCCATATGCGGATCGCCGTGCGCCAGCGCGCCGCCGACACGAGCGACATTGCGCACGCGCGGATTTGATAATCTGCGCATCGCGCGCGCGAGGACGGGAAGACGAGCAGCGACGTTCGAGTCATTTTCCACGTCGCTTAAGCTCGCCATAGCGCCAATGCGCAGTTCGCCCGCATCCGTCAAAGCTATCCGTGCATAGTCGCGCTCGATGCCGTGCAAGCAGACAAGCTTGGTGGGCTGGAATACGCCGCTCTTCATCATCAGCATCAGCGCGGTACCGCCAGGCGACGGCGCGAATCGTCGGCTCTTGCGCATCGAGCAGCGCTATTGCTTCCGCCAGCGAAGCGGGCTCCACCATGTCGAACGGAATCATCGGAAACTTGCCACTCTCGGTCTTGTCATGCCGGACTGTTGCTTTCGTTCATTCGTTATTTTGAAAGGATCCGCAATCCCAACGCGGCCAGATCCCGCTTCACCGCGACGGCGGCGGGGACGGTGAATACCGGAAAAGGGCGTTTCTTCGACATTCTCGTCTTCGTAGGCGAAGCGGCCTTAGGTTTAATCACAGGAGGGCGCGCGGCGTCGAGACCCGAGGCAGAATCGCGAAAATCGCCGGTCGAGCCTCTGCCTTCGCGGAGCGCGTTCCGGCAGGCAAAATCGCAAATCGCGCTCGTTTGCTATTGGATGCAGCCGAAAATTGTCTTGAGCGCTTCATCCGACGACGGAGAGCGCCGATAACCCATCACTGTTTTGGCGTATACATCAATACCAGACCGCTTCGGATCAGCGAGACCGTGTAGGTGCCGCCGCTGTCGTCGACTTCCCAGCCTTCACTGAGAACGAACATGGTGCCGTGTGTGTCGGTATCGTGCATTCTTTTCAGTTGAGTTTTTTGGAGGCCCGGAAGCTTGGCTACACATTCGTCGATTTTCTGGGCCATTGTCGTATGCCGCGACAGGGTTTCGGGGCCCATCACCCCAAGGTCACTGTATTTGCATTGCGCGTATTGGTCGCCGATCGCGCACGACATGTCCGGGAACGATTGTTTACTGATCCACAGATTCTGATCGGTGTTGGATCGCACATCGCGCTCAGCGATAAATCCAGAGGCCCGATCGGCAAAATAGCGCGCAAAAATCGCGCAAAAACCCGCGTCCTCGCTATGGGCCGGCTCGGCTGCCGCCACGGACAGAACCAATGAGACGGTCAAGCCAAGCGAAGGCATCTTTGCCATCACGCCCCCACCGCACGATCCCGAAAAGCGGATACGGCCTTTCGGATGGGATCGTGCTCAAACAGAAAGCCTAGAGCCCGGTGCCAATAAAAGTCAGAACCGACGGCACTCCAGGTGCGCCCCCGCGCCATGATTATGCAACCACAACGCTATGGCAAGCCGCGCCGAGTGCGAGGCACGGCGTCAGCCTGGCGCCGGCAGAAGCTTTGTCGGCAGATCGAGGCTCTGCGCGCCGGAGGAACCGTAACGGTCCCAGAGCCACTCGTGGCCGTAATACACAAAGGGACCGACCACGAAGCCGAAGGCCGACAGCCCCACCGCCGTGGTCAGATCGCCGATCACGACATAGAGCGTGGTGAAGTCGATCGCTGTGGCGATAACCCGAAAAGTGACGGTCTTGGCCAGGGCCCGGCTGATCGTAACCCCGCCACGGTCACTTTGGCGTCGGCCGCCGGGCCGAAATAATTCCAAAGCCCTTCGTGACCGAGATACAGCAAGGGGGCGACGACAAAGGCGAAGGCCGACAGGCCCGCCGAGGTGCCGAGTTCGCCGAGCACCACATAGTTCGAGGTGAAGTCGAGCGTCGTGACGATGAGCCGAAAGGTGATGGTCTTAAGCAACGCCTCTTTGATCGCGAGCTTGGCGGGGATGGCGAGTGCCAGTTTAACCCCGGGCCGGCCCTGCTTGGACGTCTCCACCTTGACCTCCGCGGATGGGGTCGCGTTGAACAACGGCTGAAGACTTTTGCGCAACGTGGGCAAAACCTTCGGTACGTATCTGGGCGCCAGCATGGCGGCGCCACCAAGCACGATGCCTGGTATCAGCGCCACCTCGAACAAAGCAGCACCCGCGGCGATTACCCCAAGGGTCGCGGCCGCGGCAACGAAATCCTGCGCGGCGCCCGCCGCGCTGCCGGCGCGGTTCGACGCCGGAGCGGCCGGCTTGGATTTACCTTTGGCATCGGCGTTAGGTTTCGGCACGGCGGTGTCCCACTTCTATGGCGCTGCGGCAGATTGAGCGCAATCCAGTGAACATCACATGACGCAAAACGCCAAGCCAGCCTTGGCTAGCCCAACGGCGCACGGCTTACATAGGAGCACAGGCGCGAACTTGCCCCTCAGGCTTGGCGCGGGCTCATGCACCAGGCGCCGCCGACAACCAACAGCGCCAGCAGCCCGGGCACGATAGCAAGCCAGACGCTGGCGGCGGCCACGGCCGCGGTCGCCGCCCAGCCGATCGACGAAAAAGCCTCGGCGAAGGTCGCCACACGCGACGACACTTGGCGGCGGCGAAATTGACTGCGCTTGGCCTGAGCTGCGGAACCAGAGCTGGATCGCGGTCGCCGCCATGGCGGCGATGACGATGGCCACGATGGTCACCAGCGCGTGCCACGGCGACGCGATGGCGAGGACCGCGACGAGCGGCGCAAAGACCACCGCAATCGCCCCCAGCACCGCTTCGATCTTCGCCCGCACGATGAAACGCGGCGGCACCGGCGCCGAGGCAACAAGGTCGGGCGCATCCTCACCGGAAATCGCAAGCCAGGCGAGACCGCCGGCGAGTTGCCCGGCCGCCATGACCAGCACCGGGACCAGAAGCTGATAGGCGCCGGCGTGACCGCCATGCGGCCCGATTTGGTCATTGTCGAAGCTGCGCCACAGCAGCACGGCCGGCGGAATGAGATAGAGCATCTGCATCAGCGTTTGCGAGACCAGCCACGGATCGCGGCGCAAGCAGCGTCCACTCCTTGCGGCGGAGCGCGCGGCGCGGCGATGTCGGCCGAAAGCCACTGCCGTGCCGAACCCGGCCGGCCGGTGCGTTGCCAATGCCCAAAGCCGCAATGGCGTATTGGCCAAAGCGCGGCGCGACGGCGGCGATCGCAACCGCAAGCACCGCCAAGCTCGCGGCCAGCACACCGGCAAGCGCCCCAACATCTCCCATCGCGGCGCGCGCCGGCCACCACACGGCGCTGCCAAGTTCCGGTGCGAGCGCCAAGACGGTTGGCGATTGCAGCAACGATGCGCGCGACAGCGTGCCAAACGACAGGATCGCCGCCACCTGCAGACCGATGACGAAGGCGGCGCCGATCACCGCGGCGACGACCTGGGCGACGAGCCGCGTGCGTTTCGCGCCGAGACCGCGGAACAGCGCTACGGTCAGTGCAACCGCCAAAGCCGTCGCGGCAGCGCCCATGGCGACGATCAACCCATAGGCGCCGAGCCAATGCCAGCCACCGCGCGCGATCAGCACATCGATGAAGGGCGCCGCGAGCGGCAGCGCCATCATCGCCATCGACAGCGCCACCGTGGCGATGCGTACCGCGAAGACTTTCTCCACCGAGACCGGCGATGACAAGATGAGATCGAGATCGGAACGCGAATAAAACGCCCGCGTCATCGATTCCATCGCCTGCGAAACCATCAACAGCCACGACAGCATGATCGTGGAAGTAATCGCCAGCAGCGTCGCTTTGTCGGGCTGCGCGGCCGCATAGGGGCCGACCACCCAAAAGGCGACGAAATGCATGAAAACGACGAAGACCGCGATGGCGATGACGACGCGGCGCAGGCGCTCACGCCGGCCGGCGGTCATCATCGCGAGCCAGTCTCGCCAGGCGAGCCGCGTCTCGTGCCGGGCAAACCATAATGCGCTGCCGGGCGCAGACCTCATGCCGCTTCGGCCTCGACGGCGACCAGCGCGAGGAAAGTGTCTTCGAGGCTCGCGTCACTGTCCACGTCGGCGGCCTTGCCGGCGTTGCGGTCGACGCTTTTGCCGGCCTTACGGCGCAGCTCTTCGAGCGTGCCCTCGGCGATAAGCCTGCCGTGAGCGATGACGCCGATGCGATCCGCCATCCGCTCGGCGACTTCAAGGATATGCGTGGTCATGATGATGGTGCCGCCCGAGCGCACGCGTTCGCGCAGCACGCTTTTGACCTGGCGCGCCGAACCGGCGTCGAGACCGGTGAGCGGCTCATCGAGAATGATCAGCCGCGGCTCGTGGATCAGCGCGCCGGCCAGCGCCACCTTCTGCCGCATGCCTTTGGAGAATCCTTCGCAGCGTTCGTCGGCATGCGGCAAGAGATCGAGCCAATGCAGAAGCTCACGTGCCCGCGGCTCGGCGAGTTCCGGCGCGATGTCCCACAGGCCGGCGACAAATTCGAGATATTCCAGCGGCGTGAGCTTGTCGTAGATCATCGGCTCGTCGGAAATCCACGCCATGACGTTTTTTGCGGCCTCCGGATCGACGAGCGCATCGATGCCGGTGACGCGGATGGTGCCGGCGTCGGGCCGCAGCAGGCCCGCAATCATGCGCAGCGTCGTGGTCTTGCCGGCGCCGTTCGGGCCGAGCAGCGCATAAAACTCGCCGGCGCGGACATTCAGGTCGAGGCCATTTACCGCGGGCCGGTCGAATCGCTTGACGAGGCCGCATACCTCGAGAGCGAACGGCGCGGGAGGCGTAAAAGCTTGCATGATGGGCCCCGAATGGATGGCCGGGGCACACTAGGCGACAGAGGTTTCGGGGCCGTGAATCCGTTGCGGCGAATTTAACGGCCGGCGGCCGCGCTATTTTTCAGCCGCCCGCATTATAGGCGGCAAGCGCCGCCATATTGACGAGCTGCGCATCATTGGCCGACAGCGGCACGATCTGCACCGAGCGATCGAGCCCGACCAGCATCGGGCCGATCACATTGGCGCCGCCGAGTTCCATCAGCATTTTGGTCGAGATCGACGCGGAATGGAACGCCGGCATGATCAACACATTGGCGGGTCCGGACAGGCGGCAGAACGGATAGGCCTCGCGCAGTTCCATGTTCAGCGCCACGTCGGCCGCCATGTCGCCGTCGTATTCGAAATCGACGCGCTTCTGCTCGAGGAGCCGCACCGCCTCCTGCACGCGTGCCGAGCGCTCGCCCGGCGGATGGCCGAAGGTCGAGAACGCCAATAGCGCCACGCGCGGCACGTAACCGAGCGCGCGCGCCACCCGCGCCGCTTCGATCGCGATCTCGGCCAGATCGTTGGCGCCGGGCATTTCGGTCACCGCCGTGTCGGCCACCAGCACGGTGCGGCCGCGCGCCAGCACCAGCGAGACGCCCATGACGCGGTGGCCGGGCTTGGGATCGATGCAGCGCCGCACATCTTCAAGCGCCACCGAGAAATTCCGCGTGACGCCGGTGACCATGGCATCGGCGTCGCCGAGCGCGACCATGCAGGAGGCGAAGTGATTGCGGTCCTGGTTGACCAGGCGCTGGCAATCGCGCTGCAGAAAACCCTGGCGTTGCAGCCGCTCGTACAGATAGGCCGCATAGGCCGCATTGCGCGACGACATCGCCGCGTTGATGATTTCGATATTGCCGCCGAGCTCGACGCCGAGCGCCTGCGCGGTCTCGCGCACGCGGCGCTCGCGCCCGACCAGAAGCGCCGAGCCTAGTCCCTGGTGCACGAAGGTCGCCGCGGCGCGGATCACCTGCTCCTCTTCGCCCTCGGCGAAGACGACGCGCCGCGGCCGCCGGTGCAGCCTTCTCGTACACGCCTTGCAGTACGCCGGCGATCGGATCGAGCCGGCTGCGCAATTGGTGCCGATAGGCGTCCATGTCGGCGATGGGCTTGCGCGCGACGCCGGTCTCCATCGCCGCTTTGCGCGACTGCCGGCGGAATATCGGAGATCAGCCGCGGATCGAACGGCACCGGGATGATGTAATCGGGGCCGTATTTCGGGCGCGCCCCATAGGCCGCGGCGACCTCGTCGGGAACGTCTTCGCGCGCGAGCGCCGCGAGCGCGTGGGCCGCGGCGATCTTCATCTCCATGTTGATCGTCGTGGCGCGGACATCGAGGGCGCCGCGGAAAATATAGGGAAAGCCGAGCACATTATTGATCTGGTTCGGATAGTCGGAGCGGCCGGTAGCCATGATGGCGTCGGTGCGCACCTCGGCGACTTCCTCCACCGTTATCTCAGGATCGGGATTGGCCATGGCGAAGATGATCGGCTTATCCGCCATCGACTTCACCATGGCCTGGGTCACCGCACCCTTGGCCGACAGACCAAAAAAGACATCGGCGCCGGCGAGTGCCTCGGCCAGTGTGCGGGCTTTGGTTTTCACCGCGAAGCCCGACTTCCACTGGTTCATGCCGTCGGTGCGACCCTCGTAAATGACGCCCTTGGTGTCGCACAGAATCAGGTTATCCGGCCGGAACCCAATGGCCTTGAGCAGTTCGAGGCAGGCGATGCCGGCGGCGCCGGCGCCGTTGCAGACGAGTTTGGTTTTTGCAATCTCGCGCCCGGTGAGTTCGAGCGCATTGATCAATCCTGCCGCCGCGATAATGGCCGTGCCGTGCTGGTCGTCATGGAACACCGGGATATCGAGCAGTTCGCGCAGCCGCTGCTCGATGATGAAACATTCCGGGGCCTTGATGTCTTCGAGATTGATGCCGCCCCAGCCCTTGCCGAGAAATTTCACGCAATTGATGAACTCGTCCGGGTCTTCGGTCGACACTTCGAGATCGATGGAATCGATATCGGCGAAGCGCTTGAACAGCACCGCCTTGCCTTCCATCACCGGCTTTGCCGCGAGCGCGCCGCGATTGCCGAGACCCAAGAATGGCGGTGCCATTGGTGATCACCGCGACGAAATTGCCCTTGGTGGTGTACTCATAGGCAAGCTGCTTCGTCCTTGGCGATGGCGAGCACCGGCACGGCGACGCCAGGCGAATAGGCCAGCGAAAGATCGCGCTGGGTTGCCATCGGCTTGGTGGCGACGACTTCGAGTTTTCCCGGGCGGCCTTGGCTGTGAAACAGCAGGGCTTCCTGGTCGGTAAAGGTCGGCCGATGGGATGGGCCGCCGTCTTTGGAAGCCATGTCGATTACCTGCTGATGTCGCCGAGGCGGGGTGTGGGGGTCGTGTCGCGCGGGCCATGGAACTGTAGCGAAAGCGGCTGCCCGTACTCAAGGGAGCGATGGCGAAGGACCTGCCGGCCCCGCGGTAAGGTGGCACCGGTACATCGCATTGAACAAGGCGGCTAAGGAGGGTAATGGCTCCTCGATGACAGCTCACCGGACTACTGCACTTGCTGCCCATCCGTCAGCGCGGCGTTCTTATGATCAGGTTCCTGTTGCGGTTTATCGGCCTGTGTCTATTGGCGACGGCATTCGTGTTCTTCGTCTATGACGGAACCAAATCGATCGCCAATCACCAGCTGCTCTACACCAAAGTCGATGACGTTTGGGCCATCGTCGACCAGAACAGCCTCAATCTCGTGCAAGATTGGCTGAAGCAGAAGTTTGCCTGGGCCTGGGACCCGTATTTGCAGAAGGCTTTCGACCTGCCGGCTTGGGTGGTTATCGGTCATCGCGGCGACGATCTTGATCCTGCTCGGCCGCAAGAAGAGGCCGCTGATCGGCTACGCGCGGGACTGAAACCGTCTATACGTTGGCAAGCTGCTGCCCGCGGAGAGAGATCGATCGTGCGACGCTTCGTCGTGCCCTTGGCCATCGCCGCCGCCGTGTTGGTGCTCGTCCCCTATGTCATCGCGCCGCTTTATCGTTTCGGTCGATCCGGTCTCGACGCCGATGCTGTGGCGCTGGGCGACCGGCGCGCGGGTCGAGCGCGACTTCGTGCCGCTCAGCCGCATTTCGCCGGCACTGCCGCTCGCCGTGATCGTCGCCGAGGATGGCAGCTTCTGCCGCAATCCCGGCATCGATCTCGGCGCCATGCGGGAGGCCTTGCGGCAGTCGGGAGAAGATCTCGGCGAAGCCCGCGGCGCCTCGACGATCACCCAGCAGACCGCAAAGAACCTATTCCTGTGGCAGGGCCGCAGCTTCATCCGCAAGGCGCTCGAAATTCCGCTGGCGCTCTGGCTCAACTTGGTGCTGCCGAAGCGGCGAATCCTGGAAATTTATCTCAACATCGCCGAATGGGGCCCGAACGGCGAATTCGGCGCCGAGGCCGGCGCGCGCTGGGCCTTCGGCAAATCGGCGCGCGACCTCAACGCCCACGAGGCGGCGGAACTTGCCGCGATCCTGCCCAATCCGGTCCGCCGCAGCAGCCCGCGCGCCGGGTGTCATCGTCCGCCGGCTTGCCGGGATTTATGAGCGCCGGGCGGCTCAATATGGCGCGCTGGACGCCTGCGTTCGCGCCCCCTAGAGCCTGCCCCAATCGAATTGGATCAGGCTTAGGCTGCTTTGAGCATGATCTTATCCGAAACCCGGTTTCCACCCCCGATCGAAAGTCCGAAGGCGAGCTTTCCGGGATCATGCTCTAGCAATTGCGGGCCTGTTCTTCTATAAGCCCGCCATCCCGAGCAAGGCTAGCCGATTAGAGGAGAACGACCCCATGGCCGTGCCGAAACGAAAAACTTCGCCGTCGAGGCGCGGCATGCGGCGGTCGGCCGATGCGCTGAAGGCGCCGACCTATGTCGAGGACAAGGATTCCGGCGAATTGCGCCGTCCGCACCACATCGACCTCAAGACCGGCATGTATCGCGGCCGGCAAGTGCTGACCAAGAAGGCGGAAGCCTAAGGTCCCGACAGCCGGAACTGAGCCAAGCCGCGAACGGCGGCTTCGCCCGATGGAGCCTGACGGAAGATCACTGACGGAAGACTGCTGTGTGACGGAAGATTTGCGTCATGTTCCTGCTCGGCTTCCCGCTGCTCTTGGTGCCCTTCGCCATCTACAACATGATCGCGTTTTTGACGCCCGGCGTGGGCTGGACCGCGCCGGTGACGACCGTGCACATGATGTCCGGTCAGGACTGGGTGCTGACCTGGGAAGACTTGTTGATCGCCTTCTCGATCTTTCTGCTCTGGATCGAAATCATCAAGTCGACGCGGATGGGCACGCGCAGCGTCATGGATCACATCCTGGCCATGGCGCTGTTCATCGGCATGCTGGTCGAGTTTCTGCTGGTGGCGCGGGCCGGGACGTCGACCTTCTTCCTGCTGATGGCGATCGCGCTGGTCGACGTGCTCGCCGGCTTCATCGTCGGGATGCGAAGCGCCCAGCGTCAGATCGAGTTCGAAGGCCCGGGCCAAGCCTGAGGCGCAGAACTCACCGGCAATCTCGGCAATTCTACAGCGAGCGGCGCACCGAGCGGCCGGGCGCCGTCGGCCATTGGCCGAGCGCCCGATAGGCAGCCACCGCCTGGGCGGGTTCGGCGCGGCGGCGCAGCGCGGGTTTGCGGCGCTTGCGCCGCCGTGGCGATGAGGTGCGCGAGAAAATCGGCGTTGGCCCGCGCGCCCGGCCGCAAGCGTCGCTTGCGCGTGCGCTCGGCGTCGTGGCGACAAGGGCGTTGCGCAACGGGGCATCTCCTGTCCCGGAATGGGACGATCGGGCTCTTCACCCAGGAGATCGCAAGCGGCGTGCCGCGCGACGCCGGATCAGCGCGCCGGCTTACCGAATTATTTAAAGTCTGCCGCTAGCTTGGCGCCGAGCCACCTTCTGCTGTCGCCACTGCGGATCCGCAATCATCCGCAAAGGGCCGACACGTGGCTGTCATGAGGCGACTGTGACCGAAAGCGGCCCGCGCAATGCCATCCCGTCCGCCGCCGCCATCGGACCGGCCAAGCCGGCATGCCGCTAGCCCCTCGCTCTGCGGCTCCGCCTTGGCCCCGCCCGACACGGCGCAGATCCTCGCTTCGGTCGGCGAAGTCGCTTACGATTGGCGCATCGACACCGATGCGCTGGCGTGGAGCGCCAACGCCGCCGAAGTGTCTTGCTGATCCCCGACGTCGCGGCGATCTCGAGCGGGCGCGCTTACGCGCAGATCCTCGACGCCGACAATGCGCAGGCGCGCTTCGACGTCGTCATGCAATCGGACAAACGCGACGACGGTCACGGCGTCGCCTACCAGATTCAATATGGCGTCCGTCCCGATCCTGCTTCGGCAACCCGGCTCTGGGTCGAGGACACCGGCCGCTGGTTTGCCGGCCCGGATGGCCGGCCGCTGCGCGCTCACGGCGTGCTCCGCGTCATCAACGAACGCTACGAGCACGAGCAGCGGCTCAGCTTTCTCGCCCGCTGCGACGGCCTGACCGGCGAATTCAACCGCCACCGCCTGACCGAGGTCCTGGAAGACACGCTCGACGAGGCGCTGCGTTTCCGCTCGTCCTGCGGATTTCTGCTGGTGGCGATCGACAATCTCGCCCGCATCAACGAGTCCTTCGGCTTCGACATCGCCGACCAGGTGATCGGCGCCGTCGCCAAGCGGCTGCGCAGCCGGATGCGCGGCAAGGACACGCTCGGCCGCTTCTCCGGCAACAAATTCGGCCTGGTGCTGCGCGATTGCACGCCGGACGACATGGCGATCGCCGCCGAGCGCCTGCTTGACCGGCATCCGCGACGAGATGGTGCCGACCGCGCCGGGCCGATTGCGGTGACCGTCACCATCGGCGGCGTGACGGCGCCGCGCCATGCCCGCAGCGTCGCCGAAGTGCTAGGCCGCGCGCAGGAAAGCCTCGACGGCGCCAAAACGCGACGCCGCGGCTCGTTTCCGGCCTATCGGCCCAATATCGAGCGCGAGGCCATGCGCCGCGAGAACGTGCGCGCCACCGACGAGATCGTCGCCGCCCTCAACGAGCGGCGCATTTTCCTCGCCTACGAGACCGTGGCCTCGGCGACGGACCGGCGGCCGGCGTTCTACGAATGCCTGATGCGCATCCGCCGCACCGACGGCAGCTTGATCGCTGCCAACGACATCGTTCCGGTCGCGGAGCGGCTCGGACTTGTGCGCTTGCTCGATTTCCGCGTGCTCGAACTGGTCGTCGACGAAATGATTGCCACGCCGGCGCTGCAGGCAAGCTTCAACGTCTCGCCGGCCTCGACCACCGATCCGGATTGGTGGGCCGGGTTAGGCTCGCTGCTGCGCAGCCATTCCGGCGTCGCCGAACGGCTGATCGTCGAAATCACCGAAAGCGCGGCGATCCACGACATCGACGAGACTCGCGGCTTCGTGGCGCGGGTCAAGGATCTCGGCTGCCGCATCGCCATCGACGATTTCGGCGCCGGCTACACCTCGTTCCGCAATCTGCGCAAGCTCGGCGTCGATATCGTCAAGATCGACGGCGCCTTCGTCCAGCACATCATGCGCTCGGAAGACGATCGCGCTTTCGTGCGCACGCTGATCGATCTCGCCAAGCGGCTGAAGCTTAAGACCGTCGCCGAATGGGTGCAGGACGAAGAGGCGGCGCAGACGCTGCAGGCCTGGGGCTGCGATTATCTGCAGGGCGCGCTGGTCGGCCTCGCCGCGACCGAGCGGCCGTGGATCGCAGGCCTCGCCAAAGCCATGTGAGCCAGCTGGCGAAGCGCGAGCTATTCGCCGCTCGGGCCCTTTTCGGCGAGCCGGTCGACCTTGAGCTTCATCTCGTCGAGCTGCCGCTTGAGATCGTCGATGTCGCCGGATTTCGGTACGGCTGTTTCTCCGGTTCCGCGGCGGTCTCGGCGTTCTGGCTCTCGCGCCGCGCGAACGGCGCAAACATCGTGAAGGCGCGCTCGAACATGTCCATGTTCCGGCGCACGTGCTCTTCAAGCGAGGTGAAGGCGCCGACCCCGAACGCTTGCGCGACCTGGTTGCGGAACTTCTCCTGCTCGCGCGTCAGCGACTCGATAGAAACTTCGAGATAGCGCGGCACCAGCATCTGCATGCTGTCGCCATAGAAGCGGATCAGCTGGCGCAGGAAGGCAATCGGCAGCAGATTCTGCCCGCCTTCCTTGTTCTCCTGCTCGAAAATGATCTGCGTGAGCACCGAACGCGTGATTTCTTCGCCGGTCTTGGCGTCGAAGACGACGAAATCCTCGCCGTTCTTGACCATGCCGGCGAGGTCTTCGAGCGTGACGTAGGTGCTGGTCCCGGTGTTGTAGAGCCGCCGGTTGGCGTATTTCTTGATCGTGACCGGTTCGGCGGTCTTGGTCGATGGGTGCGGAAGCGGGTGGTGACATGGGTGTTGACGATATGGGTGCAGAAGACATGGGACAGACATCGGTTCAGGCATGTTTCAGCCGTTGTCCATAAAATGTTTCAGCCCGGCGCCGGCGAACGCCTCAATGCCATCAAAATAGGCGGTTTCGCGCGGGCGCGGCTACCGTTTTGTTGAGACGGCATTCCGACAGGTCTAACCGTTGCCGCTCACATAGCTAGCGATGCGAACCGGCTTGCGGCCGTTTCCGCCTTGTC
Organism: uncultured Alphaproteobacteria bacterium; assembly: GCA_963696555.1. GTDB lineage: Bacteria > Pseudomonadota > Alphaproteobacteria > Rhizobiales > Xanthobacteraceae > BOG-931. The sequence goes on from CAVOKR010000031.1 coordinate 336,168, forward strand.
GAGGGCCGGTCACGCCCTTATGACATATATCAACTGATCGAAGCGGCCCGCCGCCCCATAAATAACCCGACAGACCTGACCCTGTTAGCCCGGAAGGAAATCACCATGAAAGACGATGTGGTCATTGTCAGCGCGACGCGCACGCCGGTTGGCGCCTTCAACGGCGCCTTCGCGACTTTGCCCGCCCATGAGCTCGGAAAAACGGCGATCAAAGGCGCGCTCGACCGCGCCGGCGTCGAGGCGCCGCGGGTCTCCGAAGTCATCATGGGCCAAATCCTGACGGCCGGTCAGGGCCAGAACCCGGCCCGCCAAGCCTCGATCGCGGCCGGCGTTCCGGTCGAAACCCCCGCCTGGGGCGTCAACATGCTGTGCGGCTCGGGCCTGCGTTCGGTCGCGCTCGGCTATCAGGCCATCCTCAATGGCGACAGCGAGATCGTGGTCGCCGGCGGCCAGGAATCCATGAGCATGGCGCCGCACTGCGCCTATCTGCGCAGCGGCGTGAAGATGGGCAATTTCGAAATGATCGACACCATGATCAAGGACGGCTTGTGGGACGCTTTCAACGGCTACCACATGGGCAATACCGCCGAGAACGTCGCCCGGCAGTGGCAGATCACCCGCCAGCAGCAGGACGCGTTCGCGGTCGCCTCGCAGAACAAGGCGGAAGCCGCGCAGAAGGCCGGCAAGTTCAAAGACGAGATTACGCCGGTGACCATCAAGAGCCGCAAGGGCGATGTCGTCGTCGATACCGACGAATATCCGAAGCACGGCACCACGCTGGAATCGATCGGCAAATTGCGGGCCGCCTTTGACAAGGAAGGCACGGTCACGGCCGGCAATGCCTCGGGCATCAATGACGGCGCCGCGGCCGTCGTTCTGATGACGGCGAGCGAAGCCGCCAAGCTCGGCAAGACGCCGCTGGCGCGCATCGTGTCCTGGGCTCAGGCCGGCGTCGATCCGAAGATCATGGGCAGCGGCCCGATCCCGGCGTCGCGCGCGGCGCTGAAAAAGGCGGCTGGAATGTCGGCGATCTCGATCTCGTCGAGGCCAATGAGGCCTTCGCCGCGCAGGCCTGCGCGGTGAACAAGGACCTCGGCTGGGATACCGGCAAGGTCAATGTCAACGGCGGCGCCATCGCCATCGGCCATCCGATCGGCGCATCCGGCACCCGCGTGCTGGTGACGCTGCTTTACGAGATGCAGAAGCGCAACGCCAAAAAAGGCCTCGCCACGCTATGCATCGGCGGCGGCATGGGCATCGCGATGTGCCTGGAACGCTGAGCGGCAACGACGGCCCGTTGATATAAATCATGGCCGGGCTGAGCCGTACGAAGTACGGGTCGCTACGCTCGCCGATGCCTCGGCCATGCACGTCTTTAAGGTGGGTGGAAAATAAGACGTGATGCTCGCAATAAAGCGGGCAGGACGTAACAGGTAGGGAGGAGACCATGCCCCGCGTTGCATTGGTCACTGGGGGTACGCGCGGTATCGGCGCCGCTATCTGCAAGGCGCTCAAAGCGGCCGGCTACACCGTCGCCGCCACTTACGGCGGCAACGACGAAGCGGCGCAGAAATTCAAGGCCGAAACCGGCGTTAATGTCTACAAATGGGACGTCTCGTCGTTCGATGCCTGCGCCAACGGCGTCAAGCAGGTGGTGGCCGATCTCGGCCCGATCGACGTGTCTGGTCAACAATGCCGGCATCACCCGCGACGCCCAATTGCACCGCATGAAGCCGGAGCAATGGGCCGAGGTGATCAACACCAATCTGGGCTCGCTGTTCAACATGTGCCGGCAGGTGATCGAAGGCATGCGCGAGCGCAAGTTCGGCCGCATCATCAATATTTCGTCGATCAACGGCCAGAAGGGCCAATTCGGCCAGACCAACTATTCGGCCGCCAAAGCCGGCGAAATCGGCTTCACCAAGGCGCTGGCGCAAGAAGGGCGCGCGCGCAGGCATCACCGTCAACGCCATCTGCCCCGGCTATATCGCCACCGACATGGTCAAGGCGATGTCGCAGGAAGTGCTGCAAAAGAACGTGCTGCCGCTGATCCCGATCGGCCGGCTCGGCGAGCCGGAGGAAGTCGCACGCTGCGTCGTGTTCCTCGCGTCCGACGACGCCGGGCTGATCACCGGTTCGACGCTGACGGCTAACGGCGGGCAATATTTCGCCTGACTAAATATTCGCGTAACTATATATCCGCACGACCGGGACTGATCGGCGGCGGATTATCATGGCATTGCGACCCCCATCGCTTATCGAGCGGCGCGGCGACCAGATGTTGCCCGAGCTCGAACCATTGGAAATCGAGCGGGTCCGCCGCTTCGGCGAGTGCCGTTCCTTTGCCAAGGGCACGGCGCTCTACACGATCGGCCAAGTCGGCCCCGGGCTGATGGTCATCCTTGCCGGCCAGGTCGAGGTCACCCACGTCGACAAATCCGGCCAGCGCACCACGATCGTGACGCACGGACCCGGGCCACTTTCTGGGCGAACTGGCGCAATTGGCCGGCCGGCCGGCGCTTGGCGGACGCCACCGCGCAGGAGCCGGTGCAGGCCTTGATCATTCCGCCGGACCGGCTCCGCGCCTTGTTGATCGCGGAAGCCGAACTCGGCGAGCGGATCATGCGGGCGCTGATCCTGCGCCGCATCGGCCTTCTGGAGACCGGCTCCGGCGGGCCGATCATCGTCGGCCGCGCCGACAATGGCGACGTGCTGCGGCTGCAGGTTTTTCTGCGGCGCAACGGCCATCCGCATCAATTGCTCAATCCCGAAACCGATGCCGAGGCGAGGGCGCTGATCGAGCGTTTCCATGTCGATCCGGGGCAATTGCCGATCGTGCTCTGCCCTGGCGGCCAGTTGTTGCGCAATCCCGGCGAAGACGAGCTCGCCCGCTGCATCGGCCTGGTCGGGCCGATCGATCCCAATCGGGTCTATGACGTCGCCGTCGTCGGCGCCGGACCGGCCGGCCTCGCGACCGGCGTCTACGCCGCGTCGGAGGGACTGTCCGTTCTGGTGCTCGATTGCCGCGCGTTCGGCGGCCAGGCCGGCGCCTCGGCGCGGATCGAAAACTATCTCGGCTTTCCGACCGGGATCACCGGCATCGCCTTGATGGCGCGCGCCTATAATCAGGCGCGGAAGTTCGGCGTCGAAATGGCGATCCCCGACCAGGTGAACGGGCTGAGCGCGCCCGACGACAGCGGACGCTTCGTTCTGCAACTGCACAATGGCGAACGCGTGACGCGCGCGTTCGGTCGTCATCGCGAGCGGCGCCCGCTATCGCCGGCTCGCGCGTGCCAAACCTCGATGCCTTCGAGGCGTCGAGCGTCCACTATTGGGCATCGCCGCTGGAAGCGAAACTGTGCGCCGATCAGGAGGTCGCGCTGGTCGGAGCCGGCAATTCGGCGGGCCAGGCCGCGGTCTATCTCGCGAGCCAGGGCGCGAAGGTCAAAATGATCGTGCGCGGGCCGGACCTCGGCGCCACCATGTCGCGCTACCTCGTCGACCGCATCGAAGGTCACGCCAATATCGAGGTGGTGACGCGCGCCGAGATCATCGGCCTGGAAGGCCGCGACGGAATCCTGGAGGCCGTCCGCTGGCGCTCCGCGCCGACGGGCAGGAAGGACGGCGAGCCGATGCGGCATCTGTTTCTGTTCATCGGCGCCGATCCGAATACCGATTGGCTCGCCGGATCCGGCGTAGCGCTCGATGGCAAGGGCTTTGCGCTGACGGGCGCGGATGCCGGCGCCGACCGGCATCCGCTGGAGACCAGCCGGCGCGGCGTCTTCGCCATCGGCGACGTTCGCGCCAAATCGATCAAGCGCGTCGCCGCGGCCGTCGGCGAAGGCGCGCAGGTGGTGGCGGCGCTGCATGCTTTTTTGGCCGGGTCCGCCGGCAGCCCCGACTATGGCGACCAATCTTTCGGCGCCAGCTCAAAGCCGCTGAATTCGAAACCCGGCGCGACCGTGCAGCCGCACAGCGTCCAGTCGCCGAGACTTTGCGCCGCCTGCCAGGCCTGAGCCGGCACGATCGCCTGCGGGCGCTCGCCGGCGCTCAAGATCGTTGCCGAGCGTTATGCGTTCGATGCCGCCCGCCGACTGTGAAATTTCCAGGGCCAAGCGGCGCGCCGGCATACCAATGCCAGACTTCGACCGCGTCGACGCGATGCCAATGCGAGCGCTCGCCGCGCGCCAGCAGAAAGTAGATCGCGGTCGACGCCGCGCGCCCATCGTCCGGAGCGTGGGGTGGCGGCGCATCGCGAAACGTCTCGCGGAAATGCCCGCCTTCCGGATGCGGCTTGAGATCGAGCAGCCGGATCACGTCGGCCGCGGTAAGCGAGGCGGGCAGCGATGCCGTCAAAAGCGGTTCTTCCGCTCGCGGATTTCCGCGAACACTTTCCAGGCCGGGCTGCCGCCGAGCCCGAGCGATTGCGCCACGTTCGGCATTGTCCGCGCGCAGGAAACGGATTGGCGGCCTTCTCCGCCCCGATCGTCGCCGGGATCGTCGGCTTGCCGGCGGCAAGGAGCTTCGTCACCTCGTCGGCGCGCGCGGCGAGCGCCTTGTTGTGCGGCTCGATGGTCTTGGCGAAGCGGATATTGGCGTCGGTATATTCGTGGCCGCAGTAAAACCGCGTGTCGTCGGGCAGCGCGCGCAGCTTCAGCAGCGAATTCCACATCATTTCCGGATTGCCCTCGATGACGCGGCCGCAGCCGATCGAGAACAAGCGTGTCGCCGACAAAGGCGAGCTTGTCCGCCGGGAGAAAATACGAGATGTGGCCGGCGGTATGGCCCGGCGTTTCGATGACGCGCGCCTCGATGCCGCCGACCTTCACCGTGTCGCCCTCGCCCACCGTTTCATCGACATGGGCGATGCGCTGCGCTTCGCGCGCGCGGCGCCACCACCCGGCATTTGTGATGGGCCTTGAGTTCGCCGATGCCGGCGGTGTGGTCGCCGTGATGATGCGTGACCAGGATATCGGTGAGGCGCCAGCCGGTCTTTTGCAGCGCCGCTTCGACCGGCGCCGCCTCGGGCGCGTCGATCGCTGCCGTCGCGCCGCTTGCGGGATCGTGGATGAGGACGCCGAAATTATCCTTCAGGCAGGGGAACAGATAGGTCTCAGCCGGCATGGTTTCTTCCCGTTTGTTGCCATCCGTCCGGATCATCCGCCTTCGGGCGTTACGGCGCAACATAGCGCATGAGCACGGTCATTAACGCCGCCGCGAACGGTTCGGAACCCCAACTCGTTCCGTGCTATTTTGTCGCCATGGATGTCGTCGATCTGCGCAATTTCTATTCCCAACAGCTTGGCGTGGTGGCCCGGCGCTTCATCGGCCGCGGCATCCGCGCCCGCTGGCCGGATACCCGCGCGATGCGCGTCCTCGGGATCGGCTATGCCACGCCCTATCTCGGGCTGTTTCGCGAGGAGGCCGAGCGCTGTCTGGCCTTGATGCCGGCGACCCAGGGCGTCATTCGCTGGCCCTCCGCACGCGCCGGCATTGGCGGCGCTGGTCGAGGAGGATGAGCTGCCGCTGACCGATTCCGCCGTCGATCGGGTGCTGCTGGTCCATGCGCTGGAAATGTCAGCCGATCCGGTCGAATTGTTGCGCGAAGACTTGGCGGGTCCTTGCTGCCGGCGGCCGGCTGATGGTGGTGGTGCCCAACCGGCGCGGCGTCTGGGCGCGGGTGGACACCACGCCGTTCGGTCACGGCCGGCCCTATTCGCGCGCCCAGATCACCCAGCTTCTGCGCGATGCCTGGTTCACGCCGACCGGCTGGGACGAGGCGCTCTACGTGCCGCCTATTTCGCTCAGCTGGTTCCTGCGCTCCGCCATTGCGTGGGAGCGCACCGGCGCAACGCTGTCGGCGCCGTTTGCCGGCGTCCATATCGTCGAGGCGACCAAACAGGTCTATCGGGCAATTCCGGCGCGGCGCGAAAAGCGCAGGCTGGTGCCGTCGCTCAAGCCGGTGCTGGCGCCATCGCCGGGCGCGGCGGCGATGCGCTAAGCCATAATGGCGGAGGTTTTCGCTTGTCTTCAGCTGGCGGGAAACGGCGTCCAGGCGCGCCGCACGGCCGGCCTCGCCTCGATCGCATCGTGCCAGCGCTTTAAGTTCGAATAATCCGTCAAGCCGATGTCGTTCACACCGTGAAGGTGGACGTCCGAATACATAGTGATATCGGCGATCGAATAGGCGCCGGCGAAATACTCGTTGGCTGCAAGATGGCGATCGAGAACGCCCAGCATGTCGCGCAAATTGGCGTCGTAGAACTCTTGCGCGGGCGGCGCTTTCACCGGCGAGCGTAGCGTCCAGTGACCAAATTGCTGGGCCAAGGTGGTGAAGGTGGCGGAGCCGTAGAATAGCCATTGGTCCACTTTGGCGCGGGCAGTGGGATCGTTCGCGTAGTACTTGCCTGACTTCTCCGCCAGATATTTGAGGATGGCGCCGGACTCGCACAAGGTCACGCGCGCACCACCCGGCCCGTCATGATCGACAATGGCCGGGATCTTGTGACCAGGGCTGATCGTCATGAACTCCGGCGACAGCTGCGCCTTTTCCCGAAGATTGACCGGAATAAGCCTGTAGGCGAGCCCGGTCTCCTCCAGCATGATGCGCGGTTTGTATCCGTTATCGGTCAACCACGTGTAGCAATCGATCATCCTATCCTCCCAAATACGACGGTAGCTTTGTTGTAGCGCTAGCCTATGCCGGAAGCGCTTGTCATTGCGGCCATTCCTCCGCGGTGACGGCGGCTGCGTCGGTGCCGACATAATCGGAGAGATCAGGCTTGCGGTCGTGGTCGAGCGCGGCGATGAGGCTTTCTTTGATCTCGGCGGCGAGCGCAAGACCTTGAAAGACCAGCCCCGAATAGAGCTGGATCAGGCTCGCCCCGGCGCGGATTTTGCCAAGCGCGGTCGCGCCGGAATCGATGCCGCCGGCGCCGATCAGCGGAAACACGCCCTCTACCCGCACATAGGTCTCGGCCAGCATGCGGTTCGACAGCGACAACAGCGGCCGGCCCGACAAGCCGCCGCTCTCTTTCGCCTTCGTCACATCGCGTAAGCCGGCCGGACGCGACACCGTGGTATTGCCGACGATCATGCCGTCGACCCGGCGCGAGCGCGCAATGCCGACGAGGTCGTCGAGATCGGGCAGTGACAGGTCGGGAGCGATCTTAAGAAGCACCGGCGTCGGACCGGCATGCGGCGCCACGCGGTCGCGCGCATCGATCACCCGCGCCAAAAGATCGTCGAGCACGGCGGCTTGCTGCATCATGCGCAAACCCGGCGTGTTGGGCGACGATATGTTGACGGTGACGTAGCTCGCCACCGAGGCAAAACGCTCGATCAGTTGCACGTAATCGGCAATGCGATCGGGCGTATCCTTGTTGGCGCCGACATTGATGCCGACGATTCCCCCTCCCATCCCTCCCCCGCTCGCGGGCGAGGGATGGGAGGGGGCGGCGCGGGCCGCGAGGCGGCGCAGCACCGCGTCGGCGCCTTCCGAATTGAAGCCGAGCCGATTGATCACGGCGCGGTCTTGGTCGAGCCGAAATACCCGCGGGCGCGGATTGCCAGCTTGCGGCTTGGGCGTGATGGTGCCGACCTCGACAAAGCCGAACCCGAGGCGGAGAAGGGCATCCGGGACCTCGGCGTTCTTGTCGAAGCCCGGCGCAATCCCGATCGGATTGGGAAAGTTGAGGCCGAACACGCGCGTCGCCAGACGCTTGTCGTCGGGTGCCCCGCGTCGCAACGGCGCGAAACGCAATGCCCTGACAGCTATTCGATGGGCAGTTTCGGGATCGAGCGTCTGCAGAAAGGGCCGCGCCAGGCGGTCGAACAGACCGATCACGGCCTCAGCTCCGGCAACGCGCGGCGGCCCTCGACCTCGTCGGCGAGCGGCTTCGCCCAGCGCGCCGCGGCAACGGGCAGCGCGGCGTAAAGATGGGGAAACAAAGCGCCGCCCCGCGACGGCTCCCATTTCAAGGCCGCACCGAGCGTATCGGCATCGACGGCGATCAGCATCAAATCGGTTTGCCCGGCGAAATATTTTGCCGCTGTCTCGGCAAGCTGCTCGGCAGTCGAGAAATGGATGAAGCCGTCGCGGCCATCGACCGCCGAGCCACGATAGGTTCCGGCCGCCGCAGCCGCGCGCCACGCTTCCTGCTCGCAAATTTTGTAGATTATCGGCACCGCGCGCACCTCGATTGCGGCGCGACCCTATCGGCCCTTGAGCATCCAGGCAATAATTCCTATCATCGAATTATTGTTCAGGGGTACGGATGCTGACGCACGCGCAGGTCTGGTCGGCCATCGATCGCCTTGCTGCGCGAGCGGGGCTGTCCGCGTCGGGGCTGGCGCGGCGGGCGGGGCTCGATCCCACGACTTTCAACAAATCGAAGCGCATTACATCGCAAGGCCGTGCCCGCTGGCCGTCGACCGAATCGATCGCCAAGGCGCTGACGGCGACCGGCACCCCGTTCGACACTTTTGTCGGGCTGATCGAAGCCGGCGGGACGGCGGCGGCGCGAGCGGTGCCGTTGCTCGGCTTCGCGGAGGCCGGCACCGGCGGTTTTTTCGACGACGGCGGCTTTCCGGCCGGCGAGGGCTGGGACGAAATCGCCTTCCCCGCCGTCAATGACGAGCACGCCTACGCGCTCGAAATCTCCGGCCAATCGATGGAGCCGGCCTATCGGGACGGCGACATCATCGTGGTGTCGCCGGCGGCGCCGGTCCGCCGCGGCGACCGCGTCGTGGTGCGGACTCGCGACGGCGAGGTGATGGCAAAGGAACTCAAGCGCAAGACCGCGAAATCCGTCGAGCTGAAATCGCTCAACGTCCAGCATGCCGACCGCACGCTGCCGATTGCCGACGTGTTGTGGATTGCCCGCATTGTGTGGGCGAGCCAATGAGAAAAGAGGAACGATTTTCAGAATAAACGAGTAGAATCAATATAATACAGGTATATTGATTTTTTAATCGAACTAGCCTATTTAGGAGTTAATTCGGCTACGGTCGAAGGGGCACCGCTTATGCGGTCACCGGGGGCCTATAGAGGCCCCCGGAACTATTTCAGGGGTACCCTTTCCGACCCCAGCCCTCTATTTGTCCATCTTTCCCGTTCCGATCGTATTTAGAATTTTCAAGAATCTCGATCAGAGCAGCTCCTTGGACCTCATGTATCGGATTACGTAGCTTACGCAGCTCATAAACCCTTTGAGCCGGTTGCGCGAGTAAATCCGCTATTTGCAGTGCCGCAGTGTTCACGGACTTCGGTTCGAGCCGAAGCTCCCGCGAAATAAGACGACTTTGAACTACCCCCTTGCCGACCAAGTCTCCGTTCTCATAAAAGTATTTGAAGGTGCGGCGAAGTTGCTCGTCTTGTTTCGGGCCTTGCGAACTCACCAATCAAATCGCCGTAAAACCCATTTCGATCTAGCCACAGCACGAACCACTCAAGCAAGCGCATCAACGTGTACTGATGCAAATTAATGGGCCATCTGCTCTGTTTCTCAGATAGAGCTAGCTTATCGATTGAAATCGTAATCGCCGTGGCAGGGATGTTCCTCATTAGCTCCGCCAACTGCCTCTCGAACTTAGCGCGCGTATTTTCGTCGCTTAGAGGGCTGAACTTACCCCGTCGACTCTTGATTTCATGTTGATGAAGGATAATTGATGCGTCACTCAAGATATCTCGCTTTATCTTTGTTAGCTGCTCAGTAACTTGCGCATCATGGATGTCTTGGCGGATCACCAATCCGGTAATACTCAAGTATCGATCATGTGAGTATCTCTTCGCCGCGCGAATGCTGCCGTTACCGGTCTCATCAAAATAAAGACGATACCGATACAGAGGGGGGACGTAAGTTGGCGCACCGACCTCCGCACGGATCAATGCACCGTCAATCATTGCTAGGGTGTTAGCAATGCCGTATGCGGCGACGAAGGAACCGAAGCGCGGACCGCGGCCTTGGCCGAGCAGAACTCGATAGAGCGTATTGAACCAATTGAGGGACACTCCTGGCTTTCCGTCTTTGCCTTTTTTCTTCTCGTCAAGAAATGGTTCGCGCCGGCCGACTTCGTAGACTACCTCTTGGATGGCCTGTGGTCGCGCATCCGCAGATAACTGCGATAGCGCATCGCGCAGATCGGCAAGCGCCGCCTGTTGCGGCGCGCGAGGCTCGCAGACCTTTTCTTCGGCGCGACGAAATCTCGATAATAATTGATCGCGTAGTCGACGAGCGCCGCAAGCGCGTGGATTGCTGTTGCGGCGTCACGCCCGGCCGGTAGCGGCCGATAAAGCCCCACAGCGTGTCGGCATTCGCCGCATTCGACGCGGTGACGAGCGACAGCAGCATGGCAAAGGGCACCGGATTGTCGGGCGGCGGCGGCGCGCCGCCATGGATGTGCCAGACCGGATTGCCGAGCTGCTCCTTCGGCGCCTGCCGCGGATAGGCGTCGAGAAACTGCAGATAGTCGTCGACATGCCGCGGGATGACGTCGAAATAGAGCCGCTTCGCCGCCTTGGGCTCGCGATACATGAACAGCGACAGGCTTTCGGGGCTGGCGTAACGGAGCCACTCGTCGATGGTGAGGCCGTTGCCCTTGGACTTCGAGATTTTCTGGCCGTTCTCGTCGAGGAAAAGCTCGTAGTTGAAACCTTCGGGCGGCGCGCCGCCGAGCGTGCGGCAGATTTCGCTGGAGAGTTTTACCGAGTCGATCAGGTCCTTGCCGGCCATTTCGTAATCGACGCCGAGCGCGACCCAGCGCATCGCCCAATCCGGCTTCCATTGCAGCTTGCAGCGGCCGCCGGTGACCGGCGTCGTGACGCGCTCGCCATTGTGTTCGTAGGTGATGGTGCCCGCCTTGGCGTCGTGCTCGACGACCGGCACCTGCAAGACGATGCCGGTCTCGGCGTCGATCGGCAGGAACGGCGAATAGGTTTGCGCGCGCTCCTCGCGCAGCGACGGCAGCATCACCGCCATCACCGCCTCGAAATGCGAAAGCATCGTCAGTAGCGCCGTATCGAATTTGCCCGACGTGTAGCAGGCGGTCGACGACATGAATTCGTAGTCGAAGCCGAACTGATCGAGGAAGGCGCGCAGCCGCGCATTGTTGTGCGCGGCAAAGCTGTCATGGGTGCCGAACGGGTCGGGCACCTGCGTCAGCGGCTTGCCGAGATGCTGCGCCACCATCTCCTTGTTGGGGACGTTGTCCGGCACCTTGCGCAGCCCGTCCATGTCGTCGGAAAACGCGATCAGCCGGGTCTTGATCTTGTCGTCGGTGAGCACGCGAAAGGCATGGCGCACCATGGTGGTGCGCGCGACTTCGCCGAAGGTGCCGATATGCGGCAGGCCCGACGGGCCATAGCCGGTCTCGAAAATAACCTCGTGCTTCGGCTTCTTCTTCAGCCGCGCCACGAGCTTGCGCGCCTCCTCGAACGGCCAGGCGTGCGACAGCTCGGCGATTTCGCGAAGCGAGGGGACGGAGATTTCAGCGCTCGTCATCAAAGCCATGCTTTCAGCGGGGAACGCGCGATATAGCGCCAAATCGAGGCGCTTCAAAACGGGCTGATCGGGAAATAGCGCAGCCACAGATCGGTATAGCTGCCTTTCTCCCATTGCCGGAACAGCGCCCAGTTCAAGGCTTGCCGCAACAGATCGTTGCCGCGCTTGACCGCAATGCCGACGCCTTCGCCGAAAAAGCGGCTCTCCAGAAACGGCCCGCCGCGGAAGGCGCAGCAGCCGCCGGAATCGGTGCCGTTGAGCCAGAAGGCGAGCGCGATGCCGTCGCCGAACAGAAGGTCGACCTCGTTGTTGCGCAGCGCCTGGCGCGCGGCCTCGGCATTGGCATAGGGGTGAATTTCGGCCTCGGTGAACATCTCCTTGAGGAAGGCCTCGTGCGCGGTGCCGGCGACGACCGCGATCTTCTTGCCCTCGACCAGTTCGGGCAACACGTCGCGGATCGGACTGTCGGCGCGGGCGACGAAGCGCGCCGGCGTGCGGTAATAGGGATCGGTGAAATCGGCGCGCCGGCGCGTTTCCGCGGTCGCGGCGATCGACGCGATCACGGCATCGCCGCGGTTGTCGTTCAGCGCGTCGAGCAGCGTGTCGAAGCGGCGCGCCTGGATGGTGCAACTGGCTTTGATCTCGTCGCAGAGGAGCCGCGCCAGATCGACGTTGAAGCCGGCCGGATTGTCGTCGGCGCCGGCATAATCGAACGGCGGATAATCGAGCTCGGTGAGAAAGCGGATCGACTGAATGCGCGACAGGTCGGGCCGCTCCGGCCGGCGCCGCGGATCCCAGAATCCGGGCACCGCCGCGCCGCGCGGCAGTGTCACGCCGTCCTGCGCCGCGGCAGGCCGGGTGCCCGCAAAGACCGTCAGCACGGCAGCAGGCCAGCACGGCGACAAGCGGCCAGCGGAGGAACGCCGTGAAACGCGAGATATTCTGTCCGATAAATTGCATGCGTCACGATCCGCCGGCGAGCCTGGCCTCGAGTTTTGACTTCCGTGAGGTCCCGGCCTCGGCCCGCTTAGCGGGGACGCAGGGAAAAGTCGAGGCGGACCGACCGCCCTTGCTCCGCCGTTCTGGATAGCGGCGGCGGGCGCATCGCGGGCGTGCGAGATCTGCTCTGGTTCAGCGACGGAATCGGACAGGCCGCAGCTCATTCGGCTAGTCGCGCCGGGCCGCAATATGCTCGATCAGTTCGACCAGACAGCGCTGGAGGTCGGCATCCGAGATGGCGCTGAAGGCTTGCGCCAGCCGGAACGATCGCGGTTTCGTCAGAAGTTCACTCAGCGAGTGTCTGTCCGAGTGCTGGACGCGGGCTGACGCCGTCGAACAGCGTGGGGATCGGAACTTCAAGCACTTCCGAAATTCGATTAAGCCGGCTCGCCCCGATGCGGTTGGTGCCCTTTTCGTATTTCTGGACCTGCTGAAAAGTGACGCCGATTTTCCGGCCCAGTTCGTGCTGGCTCAATTTGGCGGCCATCCGGTGCAGCCGGACGTTTCGACCCACGGCTTTATCGACAGAATTGGGTTGCTTTGCGTCGCCATGCCCCACCTCGCCGCGACTGCCGCAGTCCAGACGACAAGGTGCAGTATAATGCAAGTCTTCGAGTCAGGATAGCTTGCGCGTGTAATGAAGCGCAGCCTCCTGCGGGTCGGAGGCCCGTAAATTCACAATGGCCATTTGTATTAGGGAGGCGCTAATCTCGTCCAATTCCTGCGAGCTCTTCAAGCGCGTATTCGAGATAGACGATCATCGTCGCCCGGTCCGGAAATAGTTGACCGTTGGACCCACCACGCTTGGTTCTTGTGCCGACATCCGACATGGAATTTTTGCCCCCAATGACCCGCCGGCGCAACAATGCCGTGGCGAAACGCGCGGCAGGGGAAGCAAATAAAAATTCATGACCTATGAATATTGGTGCCCGTGCGCCGCAACGGCCGATCCGGCGGTTGCGCCCGTCCAGGCGAGCGTGTGGCGAGGGTCGGCCTCGCGTGGGGCGGCCGACCACGGACAAAAATGCTTCCACCACGAGACGATTGCGCTTGAGATCGAACCCTTCCTTGTAGAAAACGCCACCGCGGAGTTCCGGAATCCTCGGCAAAATCCGATCCTCGGCGACGACCACCGAATTCGGGGAGCGCCAGCGCCACTCTTTCCGGGACCACAAGCACACCCATGCCGGCTTCAACGGCCGCCAACAGCGTTCCCATATCGGTGGCTCCGAAAGCGACGCGGTAAGGCACGCCTTGTTCGTCCAAGAGCTTCATCACCCTCCGATCGACCAATCCCGCCTCGCGATGAACCAGCGGGACGGGTTCGTTTCCATTGAGGGGTGGAAGATGCGCGGCCCTGACCCAGACCATTTTCTCCGCCCACTCGGCAAGCGCATTGAGCCGCAGTTCGGACATTGGCAGCATCACAGCCATGTCGACGTAACCGGCTCGCAATTTCTCCGTCAGATAAGGAGCGCTTCCACAGACGATCTGACAGTTTTTGTTTTCGTTCCCCGAACACTTGTTCAAGACGTCCGGTAGCATCTTACTGGCGAAGAGACTCTGAATTCCCAGATAGACGGTTTCCTCGTGGAAGGCTCGACCCGCCACGGCCATGACCTGATCATTGAGTATCAGAATACGGCGCGCGTACTCTTCTACCCACAATCCCAGATCGGAAAGGCCGATACCGACCGCTTGCTTGACGAAGAGGCTGCCGCCAACGAGTTTTTGCAGCCGCTTCATCTGAGCACTGATGGCGGACTGCGTGAGCTTGAGCTCTTCGGCGGCTTTGGTGAAGCTTCCGACTTCGCTGATCACGACAAATGTACGGTATAGCGCGATGGGAATGTCACTTTGTCGATTACGAAATTGCATCGCAAAGTTCCTTCCGAGCTCAAAGGCTCGTAGTGCAACCACCCTGCCACAACCGGGGCATGCTGGCCAGCGTGCTTTGCCGATCAGATAAAAGCAGCTACTCTCACAACTCTAGGCCGTAGAGCTCGCTCGCCGCTGGTCAAGACATTTGATTGATTTGAGATGGCGCAGATAGTCCGCAACTTCTGGATTTCCTTGCTCGCGCTCGTGCTTTCGTTCCTCGCCGCGCAGGGCCAGGATTTCCCTGACAGGGCGGTTAGGCTCATTGTGCCCTACCCGGCGGGCGGAGGGATGGACGTCACGGCTCGCGTTCTTGGACAGAAACTTGGCGAAATTCTCGGTCAGCAGTTCGTCGTCGAGTACCGGCCCGGTGCGAGTGGAACGATCGGCGCAGAGACGGTCGCGAGAGCGGCTCCGGACGGATACACGCTGCTGCTCATCCCAAGCGACTTCGTGACAGCGCCGTCGATCATGCCGAGGATGAATTTCAATCCGACGAAGGATTTGGCGCCGGTTGCGATGGTGAGTGACAATCCCATGGTCATCATCGCCGCTGGAACTGCGCCCTTCAACGACGTCAAGGGATGGTTGGAAGCCGCGAGAGTAAGCCCGGACGGCATGGCCTACGCCACCCCCGGGTCGGGAACGCTCGATCATGTGATCGGTGAATGGATCGGCGTCACGGGCCACGTGAAGCTATTGCAAGTGCCCTACAAGGGCGGCGTTGAAGCAGCCGCCGCGGTCGTGGCGGGCGATGTGCCCATCGCCATCGTCTCAACGCCATCGATTTATCCAGGGCTGACCAGCGCCGGCAAAGTGAAGGTCATTGCCCTGACGGGTGACCGGCCGCCGACTTTGCCGTCGACCTGGACCACGCTCGCCGCGAATGGGTTGCCCATTAATGCGACCCTGTGGCTCGGAATCTTCGCGCCGTCTGGGATCCCGGACGCAATCGTCTCCCGGCTGGATCGGGCTATCGGCCAAGCTTTGCAGGACGACGCCGTTCGCAAGCACATGAACGATATTGGTTTCAGCCCGCAATTTCTCGATCAGGCGGCTTTCGTCGAACGAATCCGCGTCGATTCCTCGCACTACGAACCGATCATCCGCCAGACCGGCATCGCCAGCGACCGCTGACCGGGGTGATTTGAGGAGCGGCGAGACCTTTCACATTTGGATCGAGGTACGACGATGCAGCCCGCCGAAGACCTCATCGATCGCGAGCGTTGGCTGATTGCCGACCGGGTCTTTTCGCCGGAGCTTTACGATCGCGAACTCGAACGGGTATTCGGCCGGTGCTGGCTGTTTCTCGGTCACGAAAGCATGATCGCGAAAAAGCACGATTATTTCACCCATTACATGGGCGAAACCAACATCATCGTGCAGCGCGACAGCGCGGGACGCGTCCGCGCCTATCTCAACAAATGCCGTCACCGTGGCAACCTGGTCTGCCCTTACGATCGCGGCAATGCGAGTAATTTTAGCTGCGCTTATCACGGCTGGGTCTACAGCGATGGTCGGTTGACGAGCGTACCGCACAGCCGCGAGGCCTATTCGGGCGAGATCGATATGGCTGAGTGGGGGCTGGTAGAGGTCCCCCGGCTTGCTTTGTTCGGCGGACTCATCTTCGGCTCGTGGGACAAGGACGCGATATCGCTCGACGACTACCTTGGCGACGCCAAGTGGTATCTCGAAAAGTTTCTGCTGCGCGAGAACTTGGGCGGACTCGAAGTTTTGCCCGGACCACATCGCTACATGTTGCCGGCGAACTGGAAGATCGTGTCGGAAAACCTCGCCGGCGATAATTACCACTTCATGTCGACCCATGGCGGCTTCGTGGAGGCGCTGCGTGAATCCGACGACAAGCGCATCGCGCTCACCGGACCCAGCACGACAGGGAAATTTCATTCGTTTTCGATTTCGCTCAATCACGGCACGGGTGTGCCGCACGGCATTTTTCAACTCCGCTATGGCCCTGGCCCGCTGGAAACCGATTTGGCCGCAGCCGAGCAATTGGGACAGGAGGCCGTCGATTGGGTCCACGAACGCCACCGGCTGCTCCAGGAATCGCTGCAGGACGTGAAACGGAAGCCGTATTCCTTCCAGGGCGGCAACATCTTTCCGAATTTCGGTTTGACCGGTATCGGGTCCGCCCTCTACGGCAAGGCCCTGATCCTGCACCATCCGCGCGGCGCCAATCGGAGCGAAGTCTGGACGTGGTGCGCGGTGGAGAAACGCGCTCCCGCATCCGTGAAAGCGCGAGCGCGGTTCGTCCTCATGCAGCGCTTCGCCGCCACCGGTATGGTGGTCGCCGACGACAATGCGATCTTCGAGCGGATCGCCGAGAACCTCAATACACCACCCTCGCGCCCGTGGCCCCTGCATTATGCGATGGCGCTTGGTCACGAAGCCAAGGATCCCCGGCAGCCGGAACTCGCCGGAGAGCCGCAGCAATGGCCCGGCCTGCTCGCGCGCACCTTTCAGGAAACAGCACAGCGCGATTTCTACGCTCACTGGTCGGATCTTATGGGCTTGAATTGAGAGCGACGGCGATGTTGAGCGTTCCGGTCGAAACTCAAATCCAGATCGAGCAGTTTCTCATCCATGAGGCGCGATTGCTCGAAGACCATCGCCTCGACGAGTGGCTCAATTTGCTCGCCGACGATGTGAAATATTTCATGCCGATACGGGAAACCGTCGAGCGATCGCCCGGTGACGCGTCGGCCTTGCTGCCCAGCAGTTTCGCGCTCTACGACGACGATAAGAGTTCGCTCGCGCTTCGGGCAGGCCGCTTGCGATCAAAATCGACACCGGCCGAAATACCGCCGGCAGTGGAGCAGCGGCTGATCACCAACATTCAGGCGGCGCGCACGGACAATCCCGAGGTCTACGAGGTGCGATCGAACTTTCTCGTGCACCAGGAACGCCGCGGCCGACACACCAGTATGTTTATTGGTAGCCGCGACGATGTTCTGCGCCGCGTGCACGCATCGTTTCAAATCGCGCGGCGTGAAATTCACCTGGCACAGACGGTGCTCCCCGCCTCGGCCGCGTTGTTTTTTTGAATGGATCGCGGCTGGGCCGGTCGCGCCCCAGAGCGGACCGGCTACAGATAACGCCGCACCTCTGCGGCTTCCGCCTCGGGCGTGCGCTTGGTGTCGAACGGCGCGACAAAATGGCCCTCTTTGTCCATCAGATAGACGATGGCGGTGTGGTCCATGGTGTAGTCGCCGTTATCGAGCGGCACTTTCTTGGCGTAGACCCGGTAGGCCTTGATCGCCGCATTGACCGCGGCGGGATCGCCGGTCAGCCCGCGCAAATGGGGATCGAAGTTCGACAGATAGTCCTTAAGCGCCGCCGGCGTATCCCGCTCGGGATCGACCGTGATGAACAGCGCGCCGGTGCGGTCGGCGTCCGGCCCGAGCGCCTTCAGCACCTGGGAAATCTCGAATAATGTAGTCGGACAGATATCGGGGCAGTGGGTGAAGCCGAAGAACACCAGGTAGGGGTGTCCCTTCATATCGGCATCGCTGACCGGTTTGCCGTTCTGATCCTCGAGATGGAAAGGACCGCCCACGGCGGCGACCGCCTGCCCCACCGAGAAACTTCCCCGCCCGGCGACAAAAAGGATGGCGCCGAAAAACAGCACGAGGCCGCCGAGAAAGGCGGCGAAGACGAGCATAATCCGAGAGGCTTTGGGGTTCACAGCGCTGCCTTCAGCCAAAGCACGCCGAAAAGCCGGCGCGGATCGTTTCGAAGAAAACCGTGGTGCCGTAATGTGCCCAGAGTAAGACCGCGCCCAGAACAGCACCGATCACAGCAATTGCGCCGGCGGCCCGCGCCAGCACCATCGACCGCGTCGGTAATTGCGGTGCAGCGATATCCGGAGCGGTATCGGCCATAGGCAGCACCTCGGGCTTCACTCCCGCCAGCGTAGATAGGCTGGAACCGAACCGCCGACAACCGCCGCCACGGCGCTGAACATTACGCGGCGATTGGCCGCGCCGCGCCTACTGACAGGTCCGGTACATCGCCGTCAGGTCGCGGCCCCGCATGGTGATGAGTTGCGGCCGCAACCCGCCATGCCGGCCGATCCACGACCGGATTTCCTGCGGATAAAGGCTCATCACCAGACGGCTGCCCTCCCGCGTCGGCACCAGCGAACGCGATGCGTCGTCGTAGTAGGACGCGGCGTGAAAACCGAGTACGGCGCGGCTCGTGACGCAGACATGGTTCCGCGGCAGGATGCCGGTCAGCAAGGTACACGCCGAAAGACACGGTCCGTCGATGACGACGTGCTCACCGGTCGTTCGCATCCCTTGGAACTTGAGGATATAGGCGGAAACTTCGCCACCCGGGTCATTGACGATGCGAACGTCGGCTGACGCCACGCATGTCATCAAGACCGACGCGACCGCGCCGGCGACAACTGCCTGCCATTTCATGAAAGTCCCTCTCCCGCTCAACCGTGAGCCGTATCGCCCGGCATTGTGGCAAGACTTCGGGGATTCCCCGCCTTCACGCAGAAACCGCAGTTCCTCCTTGGCCAGTTCCCTCTTGGCGCGGACGAACACAATCAGGGATGCTATAAGGTGCCGGCCAAAAGTCCACTCCCCCAGCAAAAACACTTTCCAACGAGTGCCTCATCATGGATACGCCCGTCGCCCGCAAGACCGCTCACCAGACCAATGTTCCCGATTTCGCCGCCGCCTATTACCTGCTCGAAGGCCTGACCGAGGTCGGCATCGATTATCTGTTCTGTAATTTCGGTACCGACCATGCGCCGATCATCGACGAGATGGCGCACCGCCGCAGTCGCGGCGAGGCGATGCCGGGCATCGTCCGCTGCCCGCACGAGAACTCGGCGGCCCACATGGCCGGCGGCTATGCGCTGGTCACCGGGCGCGGCCAAGGCGTGCTGGTCCATGTCGATGTCGGCACCGCCAATACCGGCAACGGCATGCACAATCTGTATCGCAGCCGCCTGCCGGTGCTGCTGATGGCCGGAAAGGCGCCCTATACGGTCAACGACGAGCTGGTCGGTTCGCGCGACACCTATGTGCATTTCATCCAGGAGCCGTTCGATCAGGCGAGCCTGGTGCGGCCCTATCTGAAATGGGAATGGACGCTGCCGTCGGGCGTCGTCGTCAAGGAGGCGTTGCGGCGCGCGCATTCCATCATGCAGAGCGAGCCGCGCGGCCCGGTCTATCTTATGATGCAGCGCGAGACGCTGACCCAACACTGGAACGCCGACGAGATCCGGCGCTATCCCGAAGATCGGTTCGCCTCAACGTCGGGCGGCGGCGCCGATCCGAAACTCGTTGCGGCGCTGGTCGACCGGATCTTAACCGCCGAGCGCCCGATCCTGATCACCGGCTATGCCGGGCGGCATGCGCATGCGTCGCGCGCCATCGACGCATTGGCGCAATTCGCCGGCATCGCCGTCTACGAAGCCAATATGACCAATAATATTTCGCATGACAGCCCGTGTTTCGTCGGCTTTGCGCCGGAGAAGGCGATTCCGGAGGCCGATGTCGGCCTCTTGGTCGACGTCGACGTGCCGTGGTTTCCGAGCCGCCGTTCAACCCGCGCAAAAATCATTTTGGGCGCACATCGACATCGATACGCTCAAGCCCGGTTCGCCGATGTGGACCTTCCCGGGCAATTTGCGCATGCAGGGCGACTCCGGACGCATCCTCGACCAGGTGCTCGAGGAGCTGAAAGCCAAGGCGACGCCGCGCTTCAAGGAGGCAGCAGCCGCGCGGCTCAGCCGGCATCAAATCCGCCCGCGACGAGCGGATCGCACGCGCCGCCAAGCTCGCGACCGAAAAGGGCAAGCCGGGCGCGATCAATCCGCATTACCTCATGGCGGAACTCGGCAAATTGCTCGACGACGAGGACATCATCTTCAACGAAGGCATCACCAATGCGGCGGCGGTGCTGATGCAAATTCCACGGCGCGTGCCTAATACCACCGTGCGCGCCGGCGGCGGCGGGCTCGGCTGGTCGGGCGGCATGGCGCTCGGCGCCAAGCTCGCGGCGCCGGATCGGATGATGGTGCAGATCTGCGGCGACGGCGGCTTCTATTTCGGCAATCCGACCTCGGTATTCGCGATTTCGCAGCAGTACAAATTGCCGATCCTGTCGATCGTGCTCGACAATACCGGCTGGAATGCCGTGAAGCAGTCGACGCTGCGGGTGTTTCCGGAAGGCGAAGCCAAGACCACCAACGAATTCGAGGCCGAGCTCGCGCCCCATGTCAACTTCGCCAAAGTCGGCGAAGCGTTCGGCGCTCATGCCGAACAGCTGAGCGATCCCGCCGAGGTGCCGGCGGCGCTCGCCCGCTGCGTCAAGAGGTCCGCGACGGCCGCGCGGCGCTGCTGCACGTGCGCGTGACGAAGATGTGAGATCTCGGGTCGCGCTAACAAGATAAGCCGCTCATCGCCGCTTCTGCGGGAATGAGCGGAACTAGCCGATCCGCAACATCATCACGGGCTGGCGTGATTGATGAACTTTTCCGGCGGCTTCTCGCCCCACTGCGACACCAGAGCTTCGCCGACGGGAACGAGGTTGGAGCCGTTGGCGAGATTGAGCCGGTCGCTGTCGGCCCAATGCTCGTGTACGCGGCCCCACGGATCGGCCCAATAGTCGTAGACCTGGCTGCCGAGCACATGGCGGCCGATGCCCCACATGTGCTCGTAGCCGAATTTCTTCAGATAGTCGTGGCCCATGCAGACGTCGTCGATGTCCGGCACTTCGAACGATATGTGATTGAGCCCGGTCTTCTCGTGTTTGAGGCAGAAGAAGACGTGATGATCGACGAAGTCGTCGCCGCGATCGCAGCGATTGAACGAGCCGATCAGATTATCCTGGTTTTCGACATAGACATCGTCGGAGCAAATGAAGCCCAGCATCTCGCGGAACCAATCGACCGTTTCGCGGAAACGCGGCGTCATCAGCACGCCGTGGCCGACGCGCTTGACGTGCGCGGGTCCCTTCGGCAGCCGCATCATTTCGCCCGCGCGCGCCAGCGGCGCCTCGCCCGAATTCATCCGCTGGCGTTTGACCACGATCGCATCCACCGCTTGGATGCCGCACACCACTTCGATCTGATAGCCGTTCGGATCGGTCAAGCGCACGCGCTTGCCGCCGCCCGGCTCATCGATGTTCTCCACACCGGTTGCGCCCGGCGCCTTGGCGAGCCGCTTCAGGTCGTCCTCGCTGTCGACGTAATAAGCCAGCCCGACGAATTTCGGATCGCCCTTTTCGGTGACGTGGATGTGGTGGGCCGGATCGGTGCCGCGCATATAGAGCGCTTTGTCGGTCCGCTCCGCCCGGCGCATTCCGAACCGCGTCAGGAACTCCTCCGCGACATCGAGATCGGGGGAGCGCATCCGCCCATAGGCAATATCCCTCGCTTTGACCCAGCCCATTTTCTTACTCCCTTGACTGCCGCACGCCGCGCGTCAGGCGTGATAATCGGCCGAGACCGTGGCATCGACCGGCTTGCCGCTGAGCATATTGAATAACGGCGTCAACAACATGGCAACGACAAGATTGAGGATCACGGTATAGAAAGCGGTGTAGCCGGTGAAGGTGTAGCCGGCGAACGCCAGCGGGTAGTTCGGCGTGAAGTTCATCGCCGCCGCCATGGCGGTGCCCACCCCGGTGCCCACCGCCCAGCCGATCAAGCAGCGCCCAATCGTTGAACCAGCGGGTATAGACGCCGAGCAGCACAGCCGGCAGCGTCTGAATGATCCAGATGCCGCCGAGGAGTTGCAATTGAATCGCATAGGGCGTCGGCACGAAGATGATGAAGATGAGCGCGCCGAGCTTGACGATCAGCGACACCCATTTGGCCATCTGCGCTTCTTCTTTGTCGGTCGGATTCTTATTGATGAATTCGCGATGGATATTGCGGGTGTAAAGATTGGCCGCCGCGATCGACATGATCGCCGCCGGCACCAAGGCGCCGATACCGACCGCGGCGAAGGCGACGCCAACAAACCACGACGGGAAGCTGTGCAGGAACAGCGCCGGAATAGCGAAATTGTTGCCGAACTGTTTGAAGCCCGCAGCGTATTCCGGCGCGGTGCCGACGCCTGCGGCGATGGCGAAGAAGCCGACGAGCGCCAACAGGCCGAGCATGAACGAATAGCCCGGCAGCATCGCCGCATTGCGGCGGATGGCGTGACCGCTGCTAGCGCTCAAAATGCCGGTCAGCGAATGCGGATAGAGGAAGAGCGCCAGCGCCGATCCGAGCGCCAGCGTCGCATAGACACCGTAGGCCCCTGTCGTATTGGCGCCGGGCACCGCCAACAGCATTTTCGCCGGTGGCACGGCTGCGAATATCTTGGCGAACCCGCCAAGTTGAATCGGAACGATGATCACGGCGGCGAATGCCGTCACGTAGATCAGAATGTCCTTGACGATGGCGATCGATGCCGGCGCGCGCAACCCGCTCGAATAAGTGAAGGCTGCGAGAATGACGAAGGCGATGATCAGCGGCAGATCGGCGGCGTAGCCGGTTCCCGAAACGCCCATCGCGCCGATGACGACCTGCAAGCCGACCAATTGCAAGGCGATATACGGCATGGTGGCGACGATGCCGGTGACCGTTATGGCCAACGCCAGCCAGCGATTGCCGTAGCGGCCGCGCACGAAATCGCCCGCCGTGATGTAATTATGCTTGTGGCAGACGTACCAGAGCCGCGGAAACACCAGGAACAGGATCGGATAGATGATGACCGTGTAGGGCACCGCAAAGAAAGCGATCGCGCCGGCCCCGAAGGCAAGCGCCGGAACTGCAATGAATGTGTAGGCCGTATAGAGGTCGCCGCCGATCAGGAACCAGGTGACGACGGTGCCGAACCGCCGGCCGCCGAGGCCCCATTCGTGCAGCATATCGAGGTCGCCTTTGCGCCATTGCGCGGCGGCGAAGCCCAGAAAAGTGATCAAGCCAAACAGCACGATAAAGATAATGAGCGCGGTCCAGTTTATCTCCGCCACAGCATCTCTCCCCCAGCTTCAATCACGACACTTTTTGTTTGGCGCGCGACCGCGACAGCGATCGATCGCGGCTCTTAATGGTGCTCACTGTCGGTGGCGAAGTAGACAATCGCGGTGAAAATAGCGCCGAGGATTACCCACAACAGCTGGTACCAATAAAAGAACGGCACGCCGATCCAAGACGGCTCCGCCTTGTTGTAGAACGGCGGCCAAATCACCGCGATTACTTGGATTACGAGGAGCAGGTACCACCAGCTCCAGCCGCCCTGTTGCACGCTTCGTGTGGTTTTGCCTTCGCTCATATGCGCCTCGACGTTTCGTCCCCAAAACAACGTGAGCTTATCGCGCTCCTCGTGCCACCATAGCCGCCGCTCTGCGCCAAATCAAAACGAAATTATGTCGCGTTGCAGCACAGGCATGCACAGGTAGGGCGCGTTCTGAATCGCTTCATCGCTATGCGCGTCACATGAGGTCGCATTCTCGCGACGCCTCCGCGCCCGAGTTTTGCCAAAGCCATTCCCAAGCAAGCCCTTCCAAGTGCCTGCCCCGAAAAAATCGAGGGAGGCGGAGCGCCGGTAGGCGCGTAGTCCATGAAGCCGTGCTTGCGAGGCACGGCCGCCCCCTCCGAATTCTTCCCACTTACCGGGAAGAACACGGAGGGGGCTCGCCTCTCGGCGCTCCACCGCGGCGCTTGCCACGCCAATGAAGGCCATGGCTCAGCCCCAGGCCGCGCTTCGCGCGATCCACGCCGAGCAGAGGCGTTACCTCCGCCTTGGATCGCGGTCACAGCGATGCACCTCGCACGCCGGTCATAGTGCCGGCTGGTCGATGCCCAGGGCCGCCCGGGAGCGGGGTTACGAGCCCCACCCGCAGGAACCGCACCCGCCCCGCTTCAAGGACCGTCTCGAGAAGCGTCCCTCGATGGGCGAGATTGGTCCGATGTAACGTAAATAGGGACAACTGTCAAGCGTAGTCACACGAAAAGTGACAATAACGCATTGTGGCGCGGTGGGTTCGTCGCTTCGGTAGTGCGGGTCAAATTCCCAGGCTTTTCGTTCCCGAGATGCTTAATCCCTGACGCTCGATGAGACCGTGCTCGGCAAGCTTCCCGGCATCGGCGGACATTATCGATTCCAGGAGCCGCCGCGCATTGGCGGGGCTCCGTGCGGTCAACCCGACAAACAGAGCCAAAACCGAAGAAGCGGCGGACGACGGCTGGCAGTTAAATGCACTGTCACTGTAATTCGACGCGGGGCGGTGACCATGCGACCGGGCGCGGCGCGCGAGATACCGGGCGCAATGCGCATCGCCCCGTCAAACGCGGTGACCCGCATGTGCCCATGTGCCTGTCGTCGCGCCATCAAACGACTTCACGGATTTGAACGAAAAAGAAAATCGTAAACGCCCCCGCCGTCTGTTAGGCTCGCGCTCGCCATGCCGACGATGCCGACGCACAAGAGCCGCGCGCCGACAAGCCCGAGCCGGTCGAGTTTCCGGTCGAGGTTGTCGTCAATGGCGTCAAGGTCGTGGTGACTTTGTTGCTCCGCCCCGGCACGACAGTCAGCGTAAAGTCCGACGAGCGCCCGAATGACCACTAATCAGGTCGAAGTTCGACTGATCCGTGCGCCTGACGATCCGGAGATTAATGCTCCGGCATATCAGAAGGACTTGAGCGCATTCAGTTCAGTCCTACGCGAGAGAGGCATAAAGTATACGCAGCGCGGCATGGCGTTCGACTCCGCTGCGGGCGGTGGGTTTGCTTTGGGGCAGTACGCCATCCCAATAGCTACCGCCGCGCTTACTGCAATCTCGGCTGCATGTGTTGCTTGGTTTAACGGTCGCTCTCGCCGCAAAGTTCGCATTAAAATTGGCGACGTAGAAGCGGAGGCGAGCACGATCAACGAAATCGATGCGTTGCTGAAGCGTGCGGCCGACTTTCGGGACAACGCGTCGGAGAATGACACCCCGACATAAACTGTTCAGGTAGCTGCTTATCTCGCTTAAGCGTGCTTGGACCCACCCTAGCATTTGGCTGCACCGCGATACCCCTGTGGTGACTTCTTGACAGTTGATTTCATTGGCGTGACAAGACTGCGGGCTTTATTTCGTCAGCGACGCAATAGACGGGCAGGGCATAGTGACCTGTGTTCGCTTGCCAAAGCTGTTTACAATGTACTTCAATCGGATCGTTGTACTTTAAGCGCGACACCATAGAAGCGAATCTTGCTTCCGGATCAGGATTGCCGATCTGCACTTGAGTGACATTCGACATGTCCAAGGCGTCGGGGTAAACGTCAAGAATGTCTATCGCGGTTGTTAGCTGCAATCCGCTATAGGGCGTTTCAGATGATTTGCCGCCGATGCAGCAGTTTTCAAAGTGGCTAGGGTAATATGTTCCAAACAATATAGTCGGTTGATCCCAATATCGAGGCATAGCGTCAGGAGCATCAAGGGCACCCAGCTTCCAGACAAGCCCTTGCCTCGACAGTAATGCGTCATGAGATTTATTGACTGAAGCCCAATGCACGCTTGCTTCCGACGGACTTGTGAACTGCACTTCGATGTCGTCAACCTTCCCATTTAGTTGAGCGCCAAGTTCACGAAGTATAAATGCAGGAGTTGCCAGAGCCGCGCTCCGCTTGTCGAAGTACGGTGCCAATCGGGCTTCCGTTGATGCTGGGTCTGGCCGTGCGGCGTAGGAGCGCAGCGCATTCTGCATCGCTAGTGACATTTTATTTTTTAGGTGCGCGATGATGCTTTTTTGATCGATTTCATCGGAGATTGTGTCCACAGCATTAGCCGCAACCGCAGCTTCTATGTTGTGAAAAGCGACGGTCGGCGACAGGTAAGCGAAGATAAGCGCGCCTCCTAAAACCGGCAGCACCGCAACGAACAAAAGCGATCTTCTCAAGCGCTAACCCCTTGTA
Source organism: uncultured Alphaproteobacteria bacterium (assembly GCA_963696555.1). GTDB lineage: Bacteria > Pseudomonadota > Alphaproteobacteria > Rhizobiales > Xanthobacteraceae > BOG-931. The sequence goes on from CAVOKR010000031.1 coordinate 362,482, forward strand.
GGAAACCCTTCTAGTGAACAGCGTTGTGTCATCCTACTGGCAATGGCAAATGGCGGCAACGCTCGGACGTGGTATGATCGGTTGCGACTCAGAGGAAGGTCCATGTACACGACGAACACCGCGACAAAGGCAATCCCGATGACCTACATGGACCGGAAGCGGGAAAGCGAGCGCCTCTCGAAAATCACGGAAGAAATGGACAAGATGGCATTCGGCAACCCGGAAGGCTTTTTAGATGATCCGCGTTTCCGGGAGTTGGATGACGCCTATAGGATCACAGTGCAGAACCTTGCCAGTCTGATCTAAAAGACGCCTATTCCAAGTCACCGGATAATCTCCGACTCAGTGACGGGCGGCTCGGCTTCACTTAGCGAGCTTGTCGGCGACCAGCTTTAGCAGTTCGGCGGCCGACCAGCGTTTGCCGTCAATGACGATGAATGCGTTTTCAAGATTGATCGCGCCGTTGAATGCGGTGCGGTCGATTTCCTCTTGCGGCGTCGGGTCGGGCTGATTTTTCACTTGGCGTTGCAACATCGTCTAATCCTCGGTTGTCGGCATGACCCTAGCCGATTCGGCGGGCGGCGGGAGTACGGCGGGGACGTACTGCGTTGCCGGTTACAGCCGCCGCTGCTACGCTCGCGCGTCCAGGGATCATCAGGGCCGCCCGCGCTGTTATCGCCAAGAATAGGGATGTCCGAGCTATGGCGCGTAAAAGTGTGTTGTTGAGCCTTGTAATAGGGCTGTTGGGTTGCCTTCAGACTCAAGCTGAAGATCGGAGCATTGCCTACGAAGCGAAATATCAGTTAGTCGGGTTTTTGATAAGAGCGATTAACGTCTGCGGTGGCAACAAAGCAGATGTTGAGGCTGCTTTTTCGCTTTTAAGTTACGGTGACAGTGCATTTAATTAAACGTCGCCCGCAAATGACTCGTATTTTAAATCGTGGATGCCCGCGACAAGCGCGGGCATGACGAGCCAGACTGTGACGCGGTTGATGTGGAGCGGGCGGCGGGAATCGAACCCGCGACATACAGCTTGGGAAGCTGTCGTTCTACCACTGAACTACGCCCGCGGCGGGATCACAATAACCAAGCCCGGCGGCGGGCGGCAAGGGTGGCGGTCCTGCGGCTAAATCTTTCGCTTCAGCGTGATCTTTTCCGAAAACCGGTTTCCACTTTTCGGGATCATGCTTCACGCCGCGCAGACGGCGTTGAGGAGCTTTTCCATCTCGGCGGAAAGCCTATTGCCGTCCTGAGACAACGACTTGGCGGAGGCGAGAATCTGCGCCGAGGCGGACGTGATGCCGCCGGCCGAGTCGTTGACCTCGGCGATGTCGGCGGCGACATGCGCCGCGCTGCCGGTCGCGGCCTGCACATTGTCGGCGATCTCGCCGCGTCGTCATAGCCTGCAATTCGACGGCGGCCGTGATGGCGGCGGCGATCTCGGCAATGCGGCTGATGGTGCCACCGATCTCCTTGATGCTGCCGACGGAATCCTGCGTCGCCGCTTGCACGCCGGCGATCTGCTGGCCGATCTCGTTGGTCGCCTTCGCGGTCTGTGCCGCGAGCGCTTTGACCTCCTGCGCTACCACCGCGAAGCCCTTGCCGGCAGCGCCGGCGCGAGCCGCCTCGATGGTCGCGTTGAGCGCCAGGAGATTGGTCTGTTCGGCGATGGCGGTGATCAGTTTGATCACGTCGCCGATGCGGCCGGCGGCGCGCGTCAGCTCGGCGATGCGGCTATCGGTAATTTCGGCCTGCATCACCGCCTCGCGGGCGATCCGGGTCGATTCCTGAACCTGCCGGCTGATCTCGCCGACCGAAGCGATCAGCTGCTCGGTCGCAACCGAGACCGATTGCACATTGTCGGCGGCTTGGGTCGACGCCGACGAGGACCTTGCCGGACAAATCCCGCGTCGCGCCCGCCATGGTGCCGAGCGCCTCCGCGGCGGCTTCGAGCTCGGTCGAAGACGACGACACCGAGCGCACGACGCTCGCGACCGTGGCCTCGAAGGCGCTCGCGACTTCGTGGATATCGGCGCGGCGCTGTTCGGCCACCGCCCGTGCCGTTTCCTTCTCGGCAAGCTCCAATTGCTCGATCCGGATCAGCTTTTCCTTGAAGGCCTGAGCGGCGCGCGCATTGTCGCCGACCTCATCGGCGCGTGACGTGTAGGGAACCTCGACGTTCTTGTTGCCGTGCGCGAGCTCGCGCAACACCTCGCCGATGCGGCGGATCGGTCTTGAGATGGCAAGCGCGCCGAACACCGCGACGCCGCCGAGCACGACTATTACGAATAGGCCGATGCCGAGATCGATCTGGCCGATATGTTCGCGCTCGGCGCTGGCCTGCGCATTGCCGGCGTCGGCCGCGGCCGTTAACCCCGCAGTCGACTTTTCGACCAGATCGTTCATCTGCTTGCCGAGCTCGGCGGCACGGGCCACTTTGCTGACCGTATCGCCGTAGTCCTTCGCCGCGGCGGCGAGATCGGCGCTGACGCCGACATAGTCCTTGGCCAATTTGTCGAGGGTCTCAAACGTGTCTTTATCGGTGGCGTCGCCACTCAGGCGGAGCGCTGCCTCGATGTGCCCGGAGGCCGCTGCGGCGTAGGCGCGCAACCTTTCAAGCGCGTGGTCGACTTCGCTCGGCGCCATGGCAAGGCGCATCTCGCGCATTTCGAGGCGCATATTGCCGAGGTCTTTGGCGGCGTGCAGGCCCTCGACCGCAGCCAGCTGTTTTTCGGCGGCAGCGGCGCGCTTATCCGAAGCCCAGCGGTCCCCGATCTGCTGTTCGGCGAGCATCCCGGCGACCAGGACCACGCCGAGGGCGGCCCATAGGGCGAGCTTCGTGCGGATGGGAAGATCGAAGCCCGGCATCATTCGGTTACCTGCAACCGAAATATCATTAAGCCGAGCGGTTAATTCGGAGTAAAATCGGCCGTTGGCGGCCTGTTCTAAAGGCTGCTAAAGCCGGAACTTATTGCTATTCACGGCCGAACTGTCCGTTGAATTCAACCTTGGCGGGTTACAGGGTCTTGCGCCGCGCCGGCGGCACAATCCCGCGAATAATGAAATCAAGACCACCCGGTTCCGGGCTCACCGCACGCCTATTCGGCCGCGATGGCGTGGGCCGGCGCGGACGCCGCATCGGCGAGACACTTCGCAAGCGCTTCGCCCTCGGGATCGAGCAGCGCCGCCGTTCGCGCGCTCGCAATGCCATCGATCGCTTGCCTGACCGGCATATCGCCTGCCAGCGCGGGCAGCATGAGGGCGCCTTCGATCAAGCGGTAATTGCCGCTGCCGCGTTGGTGGGTATCGCCGTAGCCTTTGATCAGGCGTGCGCATTCGGCGATTTCAAGCGCGAGTTCCGCCGCTAACGGCGCGGCGCGGCCGATCAAGCCGAGCCAGGCATCGATGGCGCGCTGCTCCTCGCGATACCGGAAGGTTTTGGGCCGCAACGGGCGTAACCGGGCCAAAAGCTGAAAGCGCAGATAGCCGAAGATCGACGTGGTATTGATGGCCATGCCCCAATGCGCGCGCATCAGCTTCGGATGGCGTTCTGCCAAGGCCAGAAGGGGACGGGCGAGCCAGACCGGCAGCACCGAGCAAAATTCCTCGATGCCCGGTTTCAGGAACTCGGTCACCGTAAAGGTTTGTTGCGGCTTGAGCGCCATGTCGTGGATGATGCGGTTCATTCGGGTGGGGTCGATCTTGGCCTGCGCCACGCGGATCACGTCCTCATAGGACATCCGCACCGCAAGCTGCCGCGCCGTAGCCGCAAGCAGCCGTCCGCCCGCCGAGGCTTTCCCGTCGGCGTCGCGAACCGCCATCAGACGGTCGAGATAAAGCCTGGCATATTCGATGTCCTGATAGGCGGCGAGACGACGCACACCCTCGATCATGACGGCCTGCGCTGCCTCCGGCATGCGCGCAATTTCGTTTTCAAGATCGGCCAGTGAGGCCGAGGCCGCGCGGAAACGCTTTCCGGGTTCTTCGCCCAGCCGCGATCCGCCCCGCGCCGCCTCGAAGCCCGCGCGGAAACCCCGCAGATTGGCATCGACCGCCTTGCCGTCAGCGCGGATCGCCGCCTCGAATGCCTCGGCCGGGATGGGCAGCGCGCCGGCAGCCGCGATGGCGCCGAGCATCACCGCATTGATCATGGCACCGGCCTCGCGCGCGATGGTTTCGAGATCGAGCAACAGCGCCTGTTTCGAATTTTTCTGCACCGCATCGACCAGGCGCCTGCCGTCAAAGCGGCCATCGCCCATCGCCATTTTCTCGACCACCAGATAGGAGCGGCTGGTCGAGGCGATCGTCATGGTGCGATCCGGCGTCACAAATCCGGACGCAATCGCCCGGCCGGCTTCCATCAATTCGCTGGCGACCACGAGATCGACATCACCGACCCCCGGCGCCAGCGCCAGGACCGGTTTACGCCCCCTCCCTAATCCTCCCCCGCTTGCGGGGGAGGGAAGGGTGGGGGCGGCGGCGGGCACCAGTTCGATGTGGTAGGTGGTCGCACCGGTGCGCTGCGCGACGCCGGGGATCGAGGTCGATTGCACCGGAAAATTCTGGCTCGCCGCCGCGGCGACGATCCAATCCGTGAGCACGCCGCCACCCTCACCGCCTAGCGCCGCGATCAAGATGGTGAGGGGACGGACGCCAGGGTGCGGCCCGCTGCTGCGCACTCCCTCCCCCAAGGGCAGGGAGAGTTGGGGTGAGGGGCCAGGGGCCTCGCCGACACTTTCGCGAGCGAGCTTGGCTCGAGCCGCTGAGCCGCCTGATAACGCTGCTTCGCAGCTCGGAAAGCTTGCGGTCCCACCAGGTCGGATTGCTGACGACGTCGACGCGATAGAACGACGGGCAAAGCACGGCCGCGTGCGCGACTTCCCCGCACAGTCCGCAGCCGACGCAGCTCTCGATCACTGCCGCGACCGGATCGCTGCGCAGCGGGTCGGGATTGGGCTTGACGGTCAATGACGGACAGCCGGACAGCCGAATGCAGGAATGGTCGCCGGTGCAGATCTCGTCGTCGACGCCATAGCGGGTTTTCACCACGCGCTCGCCGCGCTTGAGCTTTTCGGCATCATCGGCGCGGATGCGGCGCTGGCGCGCCAGCATGCATTCGCCGTCCGCAATGATGACTTTGAGGCCGCGCTCTGCCGTGCGCATCGCCTCCTTGAGCGTCGCCGTCATCTTGGCAACGCTGTAGGTGCGCACCGTGCGCAGCCAGCGGACGCCGAGCGAGCGCAACGTCTTCTCGATGGTGATGCCGGTCGGCGTGCCGCTGCGATTGGCATGGCTCGACGGCAGATACTGCTGACCGGTGGCCGAGGCGTAGCCGTTCTGCATGACGATCAGAACGCCGTCGCCGCTTGTTGAACATATTGGAGGCGACGCCGGTGATCAGGCCGTTGTGCCAGAAACCGCCGTCGCCCATGATCGAGATCGAACGTTTCGCCATATTCGGACCGACCGCGGCCGCGCTCGCAAGCGACATGCCATAGCCGAGGATCGAATTGCCGAGCGAAAACGGCGCGAAGGTCGCAAACGAATGGCAGCCGATATCGGCGCTGATATGCATCGGCCCGATCTCGCGCTGCGCGAGCTTTATCGCGGCAAATACCGGGCGCTCCGGACAGCCGGTGCAGAAATTCGGCGGCCGCGGCGGGATGTCGCCGATAGCGGCGGCGACCGCGGGCTTGTGCGCCACCATGGCGCCGACACGCGCGGCGATCGCCTCGGCGTCGATGCCGTCCGGCCGCGTCTCGGTAAGGAAAGCCGCGATGCCGCGTAAAAACACTTCCGCGGTGTAGTCGCCGCTGCGCGGCAGGCAGCCTTTGCCGAGAACGCGGGTGGCACTACCGGCATTGCGCAACACCACATTGATCTGCTGCTCGACATAATCCGGCGAGCCTTCCTCGACCACCAGCACGGCGCGCTTGCCGACGCAGAACTCCTTGAGCTCCTCGGGCTCGAGCGGATAGGCGACATTGAGCACATAGATCGGGATGCGTGAGGCGCCGTAGAGGTCGGCAAGGTCGAGCCGACGCCAAGGCGCGCAGCAGACCATTGGTCAGCCCGCCGAGCACGATGATGCCGACATCGCCGAGGTCGCCGGCTATCATCTCATTGAGCTTGTGCTCGCGGATGAATTTCTGCGCTGCCGGCAGGCGCTCTTCGATCTTCAGCCGTTCCTGGCTGAAAATGACGGGCGGATGGGCGAGGCGGCCGTATTCGAACCGGGGCGGCCCTTCGAGCCGGTACCGGCCGCTAAAGGTGCCGCGCTTATTGTCCTTGGCGATGAATTCGCCGGTGACATGGCAGGCGCGGACCCGCAAATCGAGCATGACCGGGGCGTGGCTCGCTTCCGAAAGCTCAAAGCCCTTTTCCACCATGCGCACGATGGTCGGCAGATCGGGCCGCGGGTCGAGGAGCCAGATCGAGGACTTCATGGCGTAGGCATAAGAGCGCTCCTGAATGACGCTCGCGCCCTCGCCATAGTCCTCGCCGAGCACGATCAGCGCGCCGCCGATGACGCCGGGCGAAGCGAGATTCGACAGCGCATCGGCCGCCACATTGGTGCCGACGATCGACTTCCAGGTGACCGCGCCGCGCAGCGGATAATTGATCGAAGCCCCGAGCATGGCCGCCGCCGCGGCCTCATTGGTGCAGGTCTCGACATGGACGCCGAGATCGGCCAGCAGGTCCTCGGCATCCACCATGACGTCGAGCAGATGCGACACCGGCGCGCCCTGGTAGCCGCCCACATAACTGACGCCCGATTGCAGCAAGGCCTTGGTGACGGCAAGGATGCCCTCGCCGCGAAACGTCTCGCCGTCTCCCAGCCGCAGCGCATCGACTTCTTTTTTGAACGAGCGTTCCATTCCGGCAGATCCCGAAGCAGCGAGTCTGATGTGAGATATAGCCAATTTCACCAAACCCTATAAGGCGACTTGGTGGAAAGGACCACTCCGGTTAGTGTGCCGCCCCGATGGCGCGCCCCCGAGCGCGTGGATGGTATCACAGCGGCGCAGGCGTAAATGGACGGGCACGGCCAAATTCTCGTTGAAGGGGTGTGCCACACCTATCGCCCGCCACGCGGGCGTCCTGTGCTCGCGCTGTCGGACGTCTCGCTCGAGGTGCGGCCGCGCGAATTTCTGGCGCTGCTCGGCCCCTCCGGCTGCGGGAAATCGACGCTGCTTTATCTGATCGGCGGCTTTCAGCCGATCGAGGCCGGCCGCATCACGGTCGAAGGCAAGCCGGTCACCGCGCCCGGTCCGGACCGCGGCATCGTGTTCCAGCACTTTGCCCTGTTCCCGTGGAAGACGGTGCGTGCCAATATCCTGTACGGGCTGGAGCGGCAGGGCATGCCGCGCGACGAGCGCGAGAAGCGGGCGCAGGCTTTTATCGACCTGGTCGGCCTCCGCGGTTTCGAGGACAGTTATCCGTCGCAGCTCTCGGGCGGCATGAAGCAGCGCACCGCGATCGCGCGCACGCTCGCCTTCGACCCCGACATTCTGCTGATGGACGAGCCGTTCGGCGCGCTCGACGCGCAGACCCGCTCGCTGATGCAGACCGAGCTCCTCAATATCTGGAAGCGCACGCCCAAGACCGTGATCTTCGTCACCCATGACGTCCAGGAGGCGGTCTATCTCGCCGATCGGGTCGCGGTAATGTCGGCGCGGCCGGGCCGCATCAAGGCGATTGTCGACACCAAATTCGACAACCGCGACCCGAGCCTGTTCCGCAGCAAGGAATTCGTCGAAAAAGTCGATGAGTGCTGGAATCTGGTCCGCGACGAAGCCATCAAGGCGCAGGAAATAGTTCAGGGATAGTCGTGAACAACCGGCCCGCGATGCAAAGCGTTGCACAAACCGCCTTCCGCTATTTGCCGATCCTGCTCATGGCGGTCGCCTGGGAGGTGATCGCGCGGCTTAATCTCGTCGATACGCTGGCGCTGCCGCCTCTCAGCAATGTCGCGGTCGCCTGGCTCGATCTGATGCGCGATGGCGAACTCGTCGATAACGGCGTGTCCTCGCTTTATCGCGCTTTCGCCGGGCTTGTTCTTGGCGGTCGTTGTCGGCGGCGGCCTCGGCCTGCTGATGGCGCGCGTGCGCATCCTCGACATGTTCCTCAATCCCCTGGTGGAACTGTTCTATCCGCTGCCGAAATCGGCGCTGATCCCGGTCACCGTGCTATGGCTCGGCTTCGGCGACGGCTCGAAAATCCTGCTGATCTTCCTCGGCTGCATGATCCCGGTCACCATCGGCGCCTATAACGGCGCCCGCGGCAGCGATCATGCGCTGATCTGGTCGGCGCGCAGCATGGGGGCGGGCCGCGTCCGCATGATGCTGGACGTCGTGATGCCGAGCGCGCTGCCGGAATTGCTCAACGGCGTGCGCACCGCATTGGCGCTCGCTTTCATTCTGCTCGTGAGTTCCGAGCTGATCGTATCGCAGAAGGGGTTCGGCTATCTGATCGGCTATCTCGGCTCGACCGGCTCCTACGAGGGCATGTACGCGGTCGTGCTCACGGTCGCCTTCCTCGGCTTTGCGGCCGACCGGCTCTATCAGCTCCTCATGCAATGGTTGCTGCGATGGCGCGATTAGAGGACACCGCTTCGCTCGCGACGGCCGAAGCCGACGTTGCGCACGACGCGGCGCGGCGGCTCGACGCCGTGTTCCAAAGCGGCGCCGGCATTTTTTCGATCCTGGTGGTCCTGCTGGCCTGGGAGCTGTTCGCCCGCAGCGGCAGGGTGACGCCGTTCATGCTGCCGGCGTTTTCGGTCGTGCTGGCACGCATCTATAGCGACGCCATCGGCGGCGAGCTTTGGATCAATCTGGGCTTGACGATCTATCGCGCCATGGCGGGGTTCGCCATCGCCGCAATCGGCGGCATCGCGCTCGGCGCCTTGATGTCGCGCAGCAAGATCGCGCGCTGGTTCTTCGATCCGATCATCTCGGTCGGCTTTCCGATGCCCAAGATCGCCTTCCTGCCGATCATCATGCTGTGGTTCGGCCTCTACGACTTTTCCAAGATTTCGATCGTCGTCTTCGACGCGATCTTTCCGGTGGTGACGGCGACGCTCGGCGGCATTGCCAGCGTCGACAAGGAACTGATTTGGTCGGGGCGCAATATGGGCGCCAACGAGCGGGAAATGATGTGGCAGATCGTGCTGCCGGCGGCGTTGCCGCAAATCCTCACCGGCCTGCAGGTCGCTTTGCCGATTTCGCTCATCGTCGCCATCATCGCCGAGATGGCGATGGGCGGTTACGGGCTCGGCGGCGCCATGATGACGGCGTCGCGCTACGCCAATTCGCCGGGCGTCTTTGCCGGCATCGTCGAAATCGCCGTTGTCGGCTATGCGCTGATCAAGGCCATGGCGGCGATCCGGCGCCGGCTCTTGGCCTGGCATCCGGAGACAGCGGGGCGCGGTTAGCCTATCGAAACATGCTAGTGCAGTTTGATCCGCGGCTCGGTGCGCCGGGTGAAGGCTTTGGCGATGGAATCGAGCGCCACTTTGAGATTGCCGTGCAGCGCCCGCAAATGCATGTGGTGCAGCGAGCGGTAAGCAAGCCTGGCGAACAGACCTTCGAGTTTCAGATCGTTCAGCACGACGCCGAGCGCATTGTAGTCGGCAAGCGAAACCAGCGAGCCGAGATCGCGGTATTTGAATTCCGGCAGCGCCGCGCCGCGCAGCCGCGCCTTGACCACCTTGACCATGTAGTCGGCCTGCTGCCGCGCGGTCTGCGCGCGCGGCGGCAGCGGCCTGATCGCTTCCCGGCAATACGCAACAGGCGCAATCGCCGATCGCAAAAACATTGTCGTCGCGCGTCGTCTGCATGGTGGGGCGCACCACCAGGCGATTGAGCCGGTCGGTCTCAAGACCATCGAGATCGCGCAAAAAGTCCGGCGCCTTGATGCCGGCGGCCCAGACGATCATCTCGGCCGGGAGCACTTCGCCGGTATCGAGAACGATTTCGCCTGCGCGCACCGCCGTAACGCGGGTCCCGGTACGAATGTTGACGCCGAGCCCACGCAGCAACTCTGCGGTTCTGGCGGAAAGGCCTTCCGGCAGCGCCGCCAGTATTCGCGGCGCCGCCTCGATCAGATCGATCTTGATATGCATGTCGAAGTCGATGCGGTCGAGATTATAGGACGCGAGGTCGCGCATCGATTTGTGCAGTTCGGCGGCCAATTCGACCCCGGTGGCGCCGGCGCCGATGATGGCGCAATGCAACTGACCCGGCCGCAACGGCTCGTATTGCGCGTTGGCGCGCAGGCAGGCGTTGATCATGCGCCGGTTGAATCGCGCGGCCTCGTCGAGCGTATCGAGCGCGATGGCATGATCGGCGACGCCCGGCGTGCCGAAATCATTGGACACGCTGCCCACGGCGATGATCAGCGTATCGTAGCCAAGCACGCGCGGCGGAATGACAGTCCGCCCGTCCTCGTCGTGGCTCGGCGCGACATAGATTTGCTGCTTGGCGCGGTTCAATCCGATCATCTCGCCGATGCGATAGCGATAATGGCGGCGGCGCGCATGGGCCATCAGTTCGAGCGAGTCGGTTTCGCTGTCCATTGCGCCGGAGGCGACTTCGTGCAGCAGCGGCTTCCAGACGTGAATACGCAGCCGGTCGAGCAGCGTGATCGAGGCCTTGCGGCGGCGGCCGAGCGACGCCCCAAGCAACGACGTCAAATGCAGCCCCGCCGCGCCGCCGCCGACAATGAGGACGCGATGCAGCGAGGAATCCTGCGTCGATACGGTTTCCGCAATGTCGTCGAAGGCTGAGTTCGGCATCGCCGCGTACTACCTGCGGTTCATCCCGGCATCCGCAACCTAGCAAGACTTGTTCCACCGGCCGGGCGAATCGGCCGTGGCGCGGGTGCGGCAAGCGGCAGGCTTGCGTCCGAGCGGGCTTTGCGCCCACTATCCTTCGAGCAGCCTTCCCGCCGCGGCAAAACACACGAAACCAGAAACTTCTGAGAGGAAATCATGGGTGCAAGAATCCTATTGGCCAGCCTTGCAGCATTGCTCTTCGGAGCCGGCGCCGCCCAAGCCGATCCGCTGCAGATCCGCGGCGCCTGGGTGGCGCCCGTCGCCAATTGGTTTTCAATTTGGAGCGAGAAGAAGGACCTCGCCACCCATTTCGGCCAATCCTACGTGTTCTCGGGCGTTCATTATGCCGGCACGCCGCCGATGATCACCGCCATGGCGAATAATGAGCTGGAGATCGGCGACTTGGCGTTTTCGACGCTGCCGATCGCGATCGGCAATGCCGGGATGGACGATATCCGGGTCATCGCCGACGAATTCCAGGACGGCGCTCCCGGCTATGTGGACGACGGATTCCAGGTTCTTACCGACGGTCCGATCAAGAAAATCGAGGATCTCAAGGGCAAGGTCCTAGCCACCAATGCCGCAGGCAGCGGCGTCGACGTCGCCATGCGCGCCATGCTGCACAAGCACGGCCTCGAACCCAACCGCGATTATACCGTCATCGAGGCGCCGTTTCCGGCGATGCGCGCGATGCTGGCGGAGAAAAAGGTCGACATGATCCCGACCGTGCTGCCGTTCTCGCTCGATCCCGAGCTCAAGAAGATCGCGCATCCTTTGTTCACGATCCACGACGCCATCGGCGTTGCCCAATTCATCACCTGGACGGCGCGCAAACCCTTCATCGACGCGCACCGCGCCGCGCTGGTCGATTTTCTGGAAGATTCGCTCCGCATCGAGCGCTGGTATCTCGACCCCAAGAATCACGATGCGGCGGCCGAGATCGCCTCGCGGCTGACCAAGCAGCCGCCCGAGCGGTTCGGCTGGCTGTTCACCAAGAACGACTATTACCGCGATCCGAATATGGTCCCGAATCTCGACGCGCTGCAGAAGAACGTCGACCTCACGCACGAGCTCGGCTTCGTCAACGCGAGCGTCGACGTCAAGGCGCATTCGGACCTCAGCTTGATCGAAGAGGCCGGGAAGCGATTGAAGTAGCGTCGGCCCGACGCGAGACGCCGGCGAACGGCGCCCGCATCGTCGTGGGGGAGAGAAGCCATGCGTCCGATTACGATCGCGGCTGCGGGTTTGTGTGCGTTCGTCACGCTGCCCGCCTTGCTCTTGAGCGGCGGCAGCCGCGCCGATCCGGTGCACATCCGCAACGCCTGGGTCGCGCCTGGCAATTGGGCCTCGATCTGGCTCGCCAAGAAGGACCTCGCTCGCCATCTCGGTCAGACCTACGAGATGGACCCGGTGCATTTTGTCGGCACGCCGCCGATGATCACCGGGCTTGCCAACAACGAGATTGAAATCGCCAATCTGGCCTATTCGACGCTGGGCATCGCCGTGCAAAATGCCGGCCTCGACGACCTGCGCATCGTCGCCGACGAATTCCAGGACGGCGTCGACGACTATTACTCCGAAGAATACATGGTGCTCAAAGACGGCCCGATCAAAAAGGTCGAAGACCTCAAGGGCAAAGTAGTCGCCACCAATGCGGCCGGCAGCGCCGTCGATGTCGCCATGAAGGCGATGCTGCACAAGCACGGCCTCGAACCCAACCGCGATTATACCGTGGTCGAAGCGCCGCTGCCGGCCATGAAGGCGATGCTGGCGGAAAAGAAAGTCGACCTTGTCCCGTCGGTGCTGCCGTTCTCCTACGATCCCGATTTGCGCGCCATCGCGCGGGCGCTGTTCGTGCAAAAAGAGGCCATCGGCGTCTCCGACATGGTGGTGTGGGCGGCACGCAAGCCGTTCATCGACGCACACCGCGCTGCGCTGGTCGATTTCTTCGAAGACACGCTGCGCATCGTGCACTGGTACGTCGATCCGAAGAACCACGAGGCGTCGATGGAAATCGTCGCCGGCCTGACCAAGCGGCCGCCGCAGACCTTCGACTGGCTGTTCACCAAGACGCGACGTCTATCACGACCCGAACATGATCCCGAACCTCGGCGCGCTGCAGAACAACGTCGACCTCACCCACGAGCTCGGCTTCGCCAACGCAAACTTCAATGTCAAAGAGCATTCCGACCTCAGCCTGGTCGAAGAGGCGGCGAAGCGGCTGCAGTACGTCACGCAATCGAAAAGGCGTCGCTCCCAGCCGGTAGCTCGACGCGGCGAGGATGAAGCGCTCACTTCACCAGCACGTTCTTGAACTGCCAGGGATCGCGCTTGTCGATGTCTTCCGGGAACAGACCGGGCCGATCCGCAAGCGGCGTCCAATCCGTATAGGCGCCGATCACCGGCCCGAGATAGGGCGTCTGCACTTCCAGGCAGCGGCGGAAATCCATCTCGTCGGCTTCGACGATGCCGGCGTTCGGATTTTCCAGCGCCCACACCATGCCGGCGAGCACCGCCGAGGTGACCTGCAGGCCGGTGGCGTTCTGGTACGGCGCGACATCGCGCGTTTCGTCGATCGAAAGCTGCGAGCCGTACCAATAGGCGTTCTTCTTGTGGCCGTAGAGCAGCACGCCGAGCTCATCGATGCCGTCGGCGATCTCGTGCTCGTCCAGAATATGGATCGCCGGCTGCCGCTTGCCGGCCTGGCCGAACAGCTCATGCAGCGACAGCACCGCGTCGTTGCACGGGTGATAGGCATAATGACAGGTCGGCCGGTACACGGTCTTGCGGCCGTCGCGCAGCGTGAAGTAGTCGGCGATCGAGATCGACTCGTTATGCGTGACCAGGAAGCCGTATTGCGCCTTGGCGGTCGGCGTCCACGAGCGCACCCGCGTATTGGCGCCGGGCTGCGTCAGGTAGATCGCCGCCTGGCAGCCGGCCTTATGCTTGAAGCCGTTCTTCGGCAGCGACTTCTCGTGCGTGCCCCAGCCGAGCTCGGCCGGCTGCATGCCTTCGGACAGAAAGCCCTCGACCGACCAGGTATTGACGAAGACCTCGAGCGGCTTCGGCTGTTTGGCGCGCTGGGTATCGCGTTCGGCGATATGGATGCCTTTGATGCCGGCCTTTTTGGCAAGCTTGCCCCATTCCTCGCGCGTCTTCGGCTCCTTGAACTTCAGCTTGAGATCGCCGGCGATGTTCAACAGCGCCTGCTTGACGAACCACGACACCATGCCGGGATTGGCGCCGCAGCAGGAGACGGCCGTGGTGCCGCCGGGATTTTTGCGCCGCGCCGCCAGCACGGTCTCGCGCAACGCGTAGTTCGAGCGCGCTTCCGGACCGAGTTTTGAATCGTAGTAGAATCCCGGCCAGGGCTCGACCACGGTGTCGATATAGAGCGCGCCGATCTCGCGGCAGAATTCCATGATGTCGAGCGAAGAGGTGTCGACCGACAGATTGACGCAAAAGCCCTGGCCGCCGCCCTCGGTGAGCAGCGGCTTGAGGAGTTTGCGATAATTATCGCGGGTGACGGCCTGATGGATGAAGCGGATGCCGCGCTCATCCAACAGCTTGCGGTCCTTATCTTCGGGATCGATGACGACGAAACGCGATTTGTCATAATCGAAATGACGCTCGATCAAAGGCAGCGTGCCTTTGCCGATCGAGCCGAAGCCGATCATGACAACAGGGCCGGTGATGCGGGCGTGAACGGGCCAGTCGGTCATATGCCAAGCCTCCAGTGCCAAGCCTACAGTGCCAAGCCTCAGCAGCAATAATGCGGGTGATATCTGCGGCAATGTGGAAACGGAAGAGACGCCGCGGATTTTTGTTCGCGGCGTCCCCGATTTTCAGTCCTGAGCTAGGCCGCGCGCGCGCGACGGGTGCGAGCGCGTTCGGCGCGCCGATCCTGCGCCACCAAGGTGGCGAGGTCGGGAGCGGGCACCGGCCGGCCGGCGGCGCCGATCATGCCGCGCGCGCCGTCGAGCGCGCCGGCATTGAGCTCGAGCGCCAGCAGACGCTGCCGCTCGAACGGACCGGGCATCCACAGATCGCCGGTCAGGCCCGGCGAAAAGCCGAACCGGCCGTAATAGGGCGCGTCGCCGACGAGCACGATCGCCCGGTGCCCGGCGAGCCGGGCGCGAGCGACGGCGCGGTCGCATCAGCGCCGAGCCGATGCCGCGATTGCGATGCTGCGGGATGAACCGCGAGCGGGCCGAGCAACAAAGCGTCGCGGCCCGGCCCCGGCGTCACATTCCACAGCCGCACCGTGCCGACGAGGCGGCCGCGATCGACGGCGACGAGCGACAGCCCGTCGGCCGGCAGCCGGCCTTCGCGCAGCCGCTCCGAAGTCTTGGCGAAACGAGCCGCGCCATAGGCCTCGTCGAGCAGCGCCTCGCGGGCCGCGACGTCGGCGAATTTTTCTTCCCGGATGGTCACCATGATCCGCTCCTTTCGGCTGTGGCGCCCCGGCGCTCCCTCCCTGCCCTCCCCCGCAAGCGGGGGAAGGAAAGAGAGAGCTGCGCCGGAGCAAGAGGGGTCAGATGTGGAAGGTGCGCAGCGGTGCGAAGCCGTTGAAGGCCACCGCTGCGTAGGTCGCGGTATAGGCGCCGGTGCCTTCGATCAGCACCTTGTCGCCGATCTCGAGGCTGATCGGCAGCTCGTAGGGACGCTTCTCGTACATCACGTCGGCCGAATCGCAGGTCGGGCCGGCGAGCACGCAGGGACCGACCTCGCCGCCGTCGCGCGGCGTCTTGATCGGGTAGCGGATCGACTCGTCCATGGTTTCGGCAAGACCGCCGAATTTGCCGATGTCGAGATAGACCCAGCGCACGTGGTCGTGCTCGCTCTTGTTGGAGACGAGCACGACTTCGGCTTCGATCACGCCGGCATTGCCGACCATGCCGCGGCCCGGCTCGATGATGGTTTCCGGGATACGGTTGCCGAAATGCTTGCGCAGCGCCCGGAAGATCGAACGGCCGTAGGACTCGACCGCCGGCACGTCACGCAGATACTTGGTCGGAAAACCGCCGCCCAAGTTGACCATCGTGAGGTTGATGCCGCGGTCGGCGCAGGCCCGGAAAATCGCCGCCGCCGACTTCAAGGCTTCATCCCAGGCCGCGGTGCGGCGCTGCTGCGAGCCGACATGAAACGACACGCCGCAGGGCTCGAGCCCCAGCCGTTGCGCATGGTCGAGGACCTCGACGGCCATGTCCGGATCGCAACCGAACTTCCGCGACAGCGGCCATTCCGCGCCGGCGCAGCCGAACAGGAAGCGGCAGAACACCTTTGCGCCGGGAGCGGCGCGGCCGATCTTCTCGACCTCGGCCTTGCAGTCGACCGCGAAGAGCCGGACGCCGAGCGCAAAGGCGCGCGCGATGTCGCGTTCCTTCTTGATCGTGTTGCCGAAGGAAATGCGCTCGGGCGTGGCGCCGGCCGCGAGCACCATCTCGATCTCGGCGACCGAGGCGGTGTCGAAGCAGGAGCCGAGCGAGCACCAGGAGCGACAACAGCTCCGGCGCCGGGTTCGCCTTGACGGCATAGAACACCCGGCTGTCCGGCAGCGCCTTGGCAAAGGCGCCATAGTTGTCGCGCACGACGTCGAGATCGACGACCAGGCACGGCCCGTCGTCGAGGCCCTCGTCGCGGCGGCGGCGCAGGAAATCGCGGATGCGCTCGGTCATGGGCGCGCTCCTTCATCCAGGTTCAAGGGGCCAAGCGGCAATCAGCCATTGGCCCAGCGTTGAAGTTCGGCCGCCCGCGATGCGCGCACGACCGGCGTCAGCGGCTAAATCGCGTAGCGCCTGCCGTGCGATGGGGACACGGTGGAAGCGCGCGGCGCTTTAGACCGAGATGCTGCCTTGGATTGGAGCGGGAGAACCCGTTCCGCACGGCCGGCAAGATGGACAAGCCTCTTCGGTGTTGACCTTTGGACAGCCAACGAGACCAAAAAAGCCCGCTCCGTCGTTGCTTTAAGCCGCGTCCCCCGTTGAGCGCGGGGTGCGCCGGTTTCGCCTCCGGCTGCCGATCACGTAGTGAGGCTCTAAACTTCGAACCTCAGGCGACTGTCCGGCCTCTTGTCCGGATGCCTACCGATCGACACACGGCCACAGGCACGTGCGAATTTGGGCGAACGGCACATAGGCGCTATGAAAATTCATTGCAAGAAAATTCGACAAGATGGTTGAGAAAATTTTACGAAAGCGATTTACCGCGAGCGCGCGCGCCGCTCGCACTGTGCGTTTGATGGACGCGCGCGGTCGTGTGATAGGTGCGCTGTAGTCTCGCTCTCACTCCGATCAGACAGGTGCCGCGATGTCCAACGTGCCGATCACATTCGCCTGCGGCCTCTACGACCGCATGCTGGCGCTGCAAACCGGCGACATCAAACCCGACGGCATCGATCTGAACTTCCTGGTGATGGACAATCCGCGCCAGATTTTCGACCGCATGACCAACGGGCTCGAATTCGACGCCTGCGAAATGTCGAGTTCGGAATTCATCAGCCGCTACGCCGCCGGCAAGCTGCCCTTCGTCGGCGCTGCCGGTGTTCGCCTCGCGGGTGTTTCGCCACGGCTTCATCGTCGTCAACCGCAACTTCGTGAAGTCGCCGGCCGACCTTGCCGGCAAGCGCATCGGCGTGCCGCTCTATACCCAGACCGCCGCGCTGTTCGTCCGCGGGCTGATGCAGCACGACCTCGGCATCGATCTTGCCGGCATCGAATGGGTGCAGGGCGCGGTCAACGAGCCCGGCGCCTACGGCAATCCGGCGGTGATGCCGCTTCTCAAGCCGGTCAAGATCACGCCGAACCAGACCGGCAAATCGCTGAGCGAGCTGCTCGGCGACCGGCGAGATCCAGGCCATCATCGGCTCGAACCTGCCGCACGCGCTCAAGCGCCATCCCGACGTGGTGCGGCTCTTTCCCGACTACCGCGCTCGCGAGCAGGACTATTTCCGCCGCACCCGCATTTTCCCGATCATGCATCTCGATCGTCATCCGCAACGACGTCTACGAGCGGCACCCCGAGGTCGCGGCAGAGCCTCTACAAGGCCTTCTGCGCTGCGAAAGACCGCGCCTGGGAGAAAATGCGCTATCGCCGGCACGCTGCGTTACATGCTGCCGTGGCTGCCGGCCGATCGTCGAGGAGATCGACGAGTTGTTCGGCGGCGACTGCTGGCCCTACGGCGTCGAGCCGAACCGGCCGACGCTCGAAGCGCTGGTCACCTATATGGCCGAGCAGGGCCTGATCCCGGCGCCGATCCCGATCGAAAAACTGTTCGTGCCGGTCGGTGACTGAGCGGCGCTAGCTAGCGTCTGCGACCGGTCCGCTTCTTCGTCTGGGCCGATTTTGCTTTGGTCTTGGCCGGGCTTGGATCGGCGGCGGCAGGCCACCTGCCTTTTGCAAGCGCATCGTCCAATATTCCCACGCCCGCGCCATCGGCCGCGGCGACAGCTGCCGCGGCTCCGAACGCTGGCGCTCCGCGGCGTTCAGCGCGCCGATTTTGCCGATCGCCATCGAGCGCAGCTGAATTTCGGCATTGAAGCTCGAATAGACGGTGCGGAACACCAATTCGCGCAGCGTCCGGCCCGCGACGGTCGCGCCATGGCGGCGCATCAGCACCATCCAGTTCGGACCGAGCGCCTTTGCCAGCGAACGCCCCTCTTCGGGTTTGACCACCATAAGGTCGGTATCGCCGAAATCGTCGCGGCTGTCCCAGAACGGCACCTCTTGGCCCATCACCGGCCCCATGTGAAAGACCGGCTCGAGCGCGATGCCGGTGACGCAGAACGGCAGCACCGAGGCCGAATGGTGATGGCAGACCGCGTTCACATCGGGCCGCGCCTGATAGATGCAGCCGTGAATGACCCGCTCGCCATACATTTCGCCCTTCGGCGCGACGACGGGCTCCGAATCGAGCGTGAATTCGAGGAGGTCGGCGGGCTCGATCAGTTCCGGGCTGCGCGAGCGCGCCAAGAGGTAGCGGCTCGGATCGTGCGGATGTCGAATGCTGACATGGCCGAAGCCGTCGAGCACGCCCTCGTGGGCGATAATGCGATTGGCCAGCGCCAATTCATAGCGCGCCGCGTCTAGGGCTTCGGACATTGATGCCACCTTCGAGTGGGTTGCGATTCAGCTGCGCGCGCAAGCGCTGCGCAAGGCACGTTCGACCATGACGCCGATGAGCGCCTTGCGATAGGCGCCGGTGGCATGGATATCGTCCGCCGGATCGACCGCAGCGGCTGCTGCGGCTTCCGCCTTGGCGATGGCCGCTTCATCGATCGCGGTACCGTTGAGGACCTCCTCCACCGCCGCAAGCCGCAGCGGCCGGTCGGCGACGCCGATGGCGCCGACATGAGCGTTGACCGCTTTGCCGGCATCCTCGTCGTAAAACAAAGCCGCGCCCGCCAGCGCAAAGTCGCCGCGGCGGCGGGCGAATTCGGCAAAGCCGAACCGGCGCTGCGCCGGCCACGCCGGGAAGCGGATTTCGGTGATGAGTTCGTCGGACTTCAGCGCGGTCATCAGCGGGCCCTGGAAGAAATCCGCGGCCTCGATAACGCGCTCGCCGGCCTGGCCCGATCGCCGCGATCTTTGCCTCGCAGGTGACGGCGATGCCCGGCAGTTCGGCCGCCGGATCGGCATGCGCCAGGCTGCCGCCGACGGTGCCGCGGTTGCGGATTTGATAATGCGCGACATGCTCGACGGCTGCGACCAAGAGCGGATGCGCGGTGCGCAGCCGTTCGTCGTCGAGGATGTCGCGCCAGCGCACCATGGCGCCGAGCGTGACGCCGCTCGTCGGCGATCTTGATCTGCCGCAGCTCCGCGATCTTGCGCAGATCGACCAGCAGCGACGGCGCGGCGACGCGGAACGCCAGCATCGGCACCAGGCTTTGCCCGCCGGCGAGCGGCTTCGCCTCGCCGTCATGCGCGGCCAGCAGCGCCACGGCCTCGGCGATGCTCGCCGGACAGGCATAGTCGAAGGGCGGAAGTTTCATGCCGCCGGCTCGATCCGCTTCGCAGCGCAGAAACATTCGCTATTTCAGGCATTTCCTATCATCCGGCCGTTTCGCAGGGTCAACCGCATGTTCCTGCAAGCGGGATTGCTGATAATCTCCGCCGCAAATGACGAGGCGCGGTTACGCGCCTGTTCCAATGAGTGGAGGAAGCCGATGCTGAAGCGAACGCCGGGCGGCGGTAAAGACGGCAAGAACGGCAGGCGAGACGGCGAAAAATGGCGGCAAGGACGGCAATGTGAACGGAGGCAATGGCAAAAAGCGCCCCGCCGTCACCGAACTGCCGAAGATCACCATCCAGACCGACACCCGCGAAATCCTGGCGCACGCCGCCAAGGAACGACGCGACGATTATTTCATCGTCGACGTCGACGCCCACGTCACCGAGACCGCGTTCTGGTCGGAAGTCGTCGATCGCATGGACAGCGACGTCTACCGGCAGATGGCGCGCGCCTTCAAGGATCGCGGCGGCTGCGCCGGGCCTGCTCAACGCCACGCCGGGATTGCTGTATCAGGACGTGTTCGGCCGCATTCCGCATCAGCAGCGGCTCGCCGAGGCGGTGCCGGGCGGCCGCACCCACGCCCAGGTGACGCTGGTGCAGCGCGCCATGGATTCCATGGGCATCGACTACATGGTGGTGTTTCCGACCCCGATGCTGGTGCTCGGCATGCATCCGCAGATCGAGATGGAGGTCGTGATCGGCAACGCCTTCAACAAATGGCTGACCGAAGAAATCCTGCCGCAGGACCCGCGCATCAAGGCGATGCTGTATCTGCCGTTCAATCATCCCGAGGAAAGCCTGAAGGCGGTCGAAACCTATGCCAATACGCCGGGCGTCATCGGCTTTTCGGTCACCTCGACGCGCTTTCGCGCCGTCAATCACGACAGCTACATGCCGCTCTATTCGGCGATCCAGGCGACCGGCAAGCCGCTCGCCTTCCATTCCGGCTTCCACTGGGGCGACCAGTCGATGCAGCAGTGCAACCGCTTCATCTCCATGCACGCCATCTCGTTCGTCTATTACAACCTCATTCACCTGACCAATTGGATCATCAACGGGCTGCCGGAGCGCTTCCCGAAACTCAAAGTGCTGTGGATCGAGAGCGGGCTCGCCTGGGTGCCGTTCCTGATGCAGCGGCTCGATTCCGAATACATGATGCGGTCGTCGGAGGCGCCGCTCCTGAAGCGGCGGCCGAGCGAGTATATCGCCGACATGTATTTCACCAGCCAGCCGCTGGAACGCTCGAACCTGAAACTCACCGAGGCGACCTTCGAGGCGATCAAGGCCGACACCCAGCTCCTGTTCGCCTCGGACTGGCCGCATTGGGATTTCGACCTGCCGAGCTCGATCACGACGCTGCCGTTCCTGAGCGAAGAGGCCAAGCGCAATATTTTGGGCCTCAACGCGGCGCGGCTGTTCAATCTCGAAGTGCCGAAGCACAAGCTGATCAAGCCCGCCGCCGAGCAAGACCAAACCGGCGCGCGTGCCGGTCACGGCCTGAACGGCGATGCCCACGCTGCGCAAAATCCAAAGCCGATCAAGCGGTCCGGCAGGCCGGCGGCGAAACCGGCGCGCCGGACTGCACGCGGATTTTTGCGCGGCCGCCCGCGACGCGCTCAAGCGCGGCGAGCCGGACGCGATTTCGGACAAGGCGCTGCAGCAGGTGCTCACCGCCGCGGTGAAGGTCTATGCCGCCAAAGTGGAGCGGCGCGGCCACGACGTGGCGCCGTTCGCGCCCGGCACCGTCACCGCGACCGAAACGGTCGTGACCGCCTGCGGCTTGATCCGCGCCGCCGACCTCAACATGTTCGACGTGGCGATCTGGTTTCATCGCCCGCCGGGAATCGACTAACCGCGATTACAACGGGGAGAATGCGATGGAGGAAGTCGCAGTCGGCAAATTGACCGACATCGCCGATGGCGATTACCGGGTCTTTGCGCTGGAAAATCTCGAAGTCGGCATTTTCCGCACCGGCAGCAAAGTGCTGGCCTATGAGAATGTCTGTCCGCATGCCGGCGGCCCGGTCTGTCAGGGCAAGATTTTCCATCAGGTCGAGGAAATCATCACGCCGGACCAGAAGAGCGCCGGCCTGCGCTTCGGCAAGCAGCGCCACATCGTCTGCCCGTGGCACGGCTACGAATTCGATCTCGCGACCGGCTGCCATCCCGGCGACGCCGTCCGTGCGGCTGACGCCGGTGCCGGTCGCGGTGCGCGACGGCCAGATTTTCGTCAGCGTGCCGGACTGAACGCTTGACCAGTCGCGCCGTATTATTTCTGCGGCTTGACGTGGAAGATGACCGGCAAGCGTGAAGCTCAAGCCCCGAGCGGCGACCTCGGCGGCGGCGCCGGCACCGGGTCCGCGCGTTGCAGCATGGCGAGCGCGGCATCGTCGAAGGCCGCGTCGCCCGAGCCCTTCACGATGCGCGACGATAGGACATGCCCGGTCCGGTCGAGCACGAAGTTGACGACAACTTGGGCGGCCTGCATCGCCCGCTCTGCCGGATAGCGTTTGTGCTTGTCGAAATGGGCGGCAAGCTCTTTCTCCCAGGTCACACGTTCGCGTATGGCGCTCTCGCCGGTGCCGGGTGCGGGCGTGACTGACCGCGACGACGGTGCGGCGTTTTCGACGCTCGGCACTGCGGTAGCTTCTGCAGCCGAGGATGCGGTTCGACGGCGTCGGCCTGAACCGCGGTGATTTTCGGATCCTTGTCGTCGGGCTTCTTGGCGTCGTCGGGCGCAACGGCGTCATCTGGATCGTCGGTATCCGTGGCGACGACTTTCGGCAGATCTGATTCTTCGACCGCCGTTTTCTGCTCGACGACGGCCGGGGACGATGCCGAGGCTCGGCGTCCGGTCCGACCGGCAGATTGCTCGGATCGCGGCGCGGCGACGTAAGGTCGACGTCGATCAGCATCCCCGGCGCGCCGAGATCGTCCGCGGCATCGCGCTGCGAGGTAATTGAACACAAGAATTGCGCACGCACCGTGGAGCGCGAGCGCGCCCAATGCGGCAACAAGCCAAACCGCTCGTTGCGGCAGCGGCAACCGGTCGTCGAGCGGCGCATAGTCGAGGACCGAATGCGCCGTCACAGCTCGGCCCAATAGCGGATGAGATTGTGATAGAGGCCGCTCAGTTTGACGATCTCGGGATCGTTGCGGCCGAGACGTCCGACCAGGCCCTGAATGGTGGTGTCGAGATCGAAGATCATGCTGCGCGCCTGCGCGTCGCGGATCATGCTCTGCAGCCAGAAGAACGATGCGACGCGGACGCCGCGGGTGATCGGCGTCACCGTGTGCAGGCTGGTTGCCGGATAGAGCACCAGATGGCCGGCCGGCAGCTTGACTCCGTGCGAGCCGTAATGGTCTTCGACCATCAATTCGCCGCCGTCGTATTCGTCGGGCTCCGACAGGAACAGCGTCACCGACAGATCGGTGCGGATGCGCATGCCGGTCAGATGATCGCCGCGCACCGCGTTGTCGACATGCACGCCGAAATGCTGGCCGACGCCATAGCGATTGAACAGCGGCGGAAAGATGTGCCGCGGAATCGCCGCGGAAATGAACAGCGGATTGGCGGTGAGCGCCTTGATGACGCGCTCGCCCAGTGTCCGCGATATTTCGCCGTCCGGCGGCAGTTGCTCGTTCTTCTTGACCATCGCCGACTGCGCGCCGGCGGTCGAGCGGCCGTCCTCCCACGCGGCCGCATCCATGGCGCGCGCGGAATTCCGCGACCTCGGTCTTGCTCAACACATCGGGTACGCAGATCAGCATCGGGATCGCCGGCTCAGAATTTCTTTAGAATTTGGCCGTCAGCTCCACGCCGACGACGCGGCCGGGCGCGACCAGCACGAACGGCGCCGCGCTTTGATAGAAGGCGTCGTAATAGAGCTTGTTGAAGATGTTGTTGGCGAACAGCTTCCACTTCGCAGTTCTTGTAGACTTTGCCCTCGAGGAACGCGTCGAAGCGCCAATAGTCGGGCAGCACCGTGCCCTGATTCGCGGCGAGCAGCGTGCCGCCGTAGATTTTCGAGCGGTAGGTCGCCTGGCCGCCGACCTCGAGGTCGTTGGTGAGCTTGTATTTGGTCAGGAGGTTGAAGGATTGATTGGCGACGAAGGCGAGCGGCAGGCCGACATTGGTCGGCACCGCCGAATGATCGACGCGGGTCTTCATCAGCACGAGGCCGGCATAGACGCTCCATTTGTCGGTGATATTGCCGTCGGCGCCGAGATCGATGCCCTGGACGTGATAGGCCGCGCCGGCCTGTGATGGTGCCGGCGTCGGAAGCCGGCCGCACCAGTTCGCGGGCGTTGCTGACGTCGGTGCGGAACAGCGCGGCCGTCGCCAGCAGATGCCGGTCGAACAGCTCCCACTTGTTGCCGACTTCCTGGCGCCATGCTTTCGACCGGGCCGAAAATCTGATTGAGCGGCGAGGTCGGGTTGAGGCCGCCGTAATTGGCGGACGTGCCGTCGAGCTCGGAGCCGACCGGCTCCGATGCCGTGCCGTAGGCCCAATAAAGGCTGGTGATCGGGACGGTTTAACGACGGCGCCGAGATTGTAATTCCACATGCCCGATGATCGCCGAGATGTTCGGCGCCGCTCTTCTTGGCGCGCGATGTCGTACTGGTCGAAGCGCACCCCGCCGTTGAGAATGACGAAGTCGCGGTAGTTCGCGGTTTCGAGCACATAGCCGCTCTTGGTGTTGACCGGAATGACGTCGGGTTGCCGGTGAGCGTCGGGTGTGCCGAACGGCAGAGATTATTCGGCGGATCAAGCACCGAGACCGGTCCGACCGAACCGTTGCGAATGCACCGGCGCCGACCGCCTCCGAGTTCAAGCCCGCTATAGCTATCGATGCTGACGGCTTCTCATGCGAAATTTCGGCGCCGGTGACGACCGTGTTGCGCACCGGCCGGTGTCGAATTTGATCGTCGCCGACGGTCTGGTCGGCCAGAACGGTCGGTGACCTGATAGCGGCTCAGCGGATTGAGGCAGACCATCCAGTTGGCCGGATTCGGAGCTGGCGAAGTTGCCGCCCGTGGAGTTGCAGGTGCTGCCGATCCGGTGCCCTGCTCGGGGATGGTGCCGATATAGTTCAGGATCGATCTTTCGTCCCTGATCTTGTTGCTCGAGCGTGACGAAGTCGTTGACCTTGTATTCGCCGTCGACCGTGCCGAAGTCCTGCTGCACCTTCTGGAAGTCGCGGTTGACGAAGCCGTAATAGGTATCGCGCGGCACGCCGAGCGAGGTGACCGGCGCGCCCGCGACGGTGTTGTAGGGAACGCCGAAGTCCGGCAGCGACCACAGATTGGTATGGACGTAATTGGCCGTGACCGTGAACGCGTCGGTCGGCGTCCATTTCACCGCGGCTAGGCCGCCCCGCGATCGTCGGTGGTGAAGTCACGCTCCGGCCACGTCGGCGTTCTGCCACATGCCGTCGACGCGGACGGCGAGCGTCGGACTGATGACCTGATTGACGTCGAGCGTGACGCGCCGGGTGCCGTCGCCCGCGATCGTCGTGTCGGCATTGTAGAAGTCTTGTCGCCGGCCTGCTTGGTGACGATATTCAGCGCGCCGCCGGTGGTGCCGCGGCCGTCGATGGTCGACGACGGGCCTTTGAGGATCTCGATCTGCTCGGTGAAAAAATTTTCGCGGACGCTGACGGCGGGATCGCGGATGCCGTCGACAAAGACGTCGTTGCGGGCGTCGAAGCCGCGGATGAAGAAACGGTCGCCGAAGGCGTTGCCGCCTTCGCCGGTGCCGAGCGTCACGCCGGCGGTGGTGCGCGCCACGTCCTTCAGACTGGTGGCGTCCTTGTCCTCGAGCAGTTCCTTGGTGAGGACCGTGATGGTCTTCGGCGTGTTGACGATCGGCTCGCTGAATTTCGGCGAGGCGAGACGATCGGCCTTGTAGGGCGCGGCCGGGTCGGCATAAGGATTACGGTCGGGCGCCGGCGCCGGCTGGCTCGATGCGGCAGCCGCCGCGGCGGCCGCGTCCTGCTTGGCGCGCGCGGCGCGGCGCAGTGCGGCGCGCACGCGCAACTGTTCGGGCGAAGGCTTCGTCAGCGGCGGGCTTCTTGCGCGTGACCGGCGCCTCGACCGTGACCGGCGGCAGCGGCGACTGCGCTTTCGCGCCGGTGATCGAGGCAACCGCGATCAGACAGCCGAGGGTTACTTTGCGCCCGGGACCGGCGTTGAGCGTGGCGTCGAATGCCTCCGTCGTTCGCCGCGCACGCAATGAAAATGGCACCCCGGTTCGCGCCCGGTGAAGTCTCGCGGTGCCGCCAAAAAGAGTGTCCGTGAATTCTAGACATGCCCCGCCCCGCGTCGCGCATTCACGGCACATAGTTTCAAATGAAACCGTAAGGGCGGCCTCCGGGGTAGGTCAAACATTTATTAAGTATTTAGAGGGGCTTATACTTTAATCATTCCAATGAAAAACAATGTAGTTCGTTCTATATTGCGTCTACCTAAATCTACTTTCGATATTTACTGAATTCTAATAAACAAGCCAAAGCTTTTCATCGTCGGCATGAATCGGTCGACGTGAAGCGCATGTCTCGCGTCATTCCGCCTCGGCGCTGTCGGAACTCGGCGGCTTCATCAGTGAAAAGAGTTCGTCGACGGTGGCGATGGCGATTTGCCGCACCTGGTCGGCATCGAGCGCGCCGGCAATCCGCACCTGACGAACCACGGCATGAATTTCGTCACGAAAGTCGGAGATAAATCGCAGCGGGTCTTTGGCGTCGTTGGCGACGCGCGCAATCAAGCCGGCAATCAATATCTGGCACGCGATCATCCGGCCGTTCAATTCTTCCATGCGCGATCTAGGTTATTTGCTGCAGGTTCGCCGCCCGAACGAATTTGCTTTACCGCAGTATTTGATACCACGGCAACAAATGAAATATGGAAAGCCTCCTTAGATGCTTTCCAATTCAAATGTAGATTTGATCGGGCCGCGTCAGTTAGAGCTACGCGAGCTCGCCGAGCATCCGATCGGCAAGCTTTTCCGCCACCATGATGGTCGGAATATTGGTATTGCCGCGCGGCACCGTCGGCATGATCGACGCATCGATCACGCGCAGCCGATCGACGCCGCGCACCCGGCCGTCCGGATCGGTCACCGCGTCGCGATCGTCCGCGCCGCCCATGCGGCAGGTGCCGACCGGATGGAACGTGCCGGCGACATTATTGCGGACGTGATCGGCCAAGCGCCTCGTCGTCTTCGACCAATGCGGCGAGATCGACGCGGCGGTCGGCGAGCGTGCCGAAGATCGGCGCCGGCGAGCGCCGGCACCGCGTCGATGAGAGCCGCAATGGCCGCGCTCTTGATCTTGTTGGCGGGCGTGATGCGGTTGAGCCGCCGCAGCCGGTCGTTGAATTTTACCGGAAAGGTCAGCGTCGTCATGGCGCGCACGGCGTCGTGCTGCAGAATCTCGACGCAGCGGCGAAAGCCCTGCATGAAGCGTTTGAGATCGAGCTCATGGCCGGTGAAATTGAACTCGACTTGCGGATAGGCCGCCGGATCGGCGGATGTCAGCGCCACCCGGCCGCGCGCCATCGGCTTGAGCAGCGTCGGCGCCAGATTGGCAACCTGGTGCCCGAGCGGGCTCCACGACGTTTTGCACTGCACATTAAGATACATGTCGGCCGGCGGCGCCCCGGGCAGTCCGGACGAATAGCGGAACGCCGTCATCGGGTGCGGCCGGATTTTCGCGGCTTGCCGCGTGCCGGGCTTCTGCAAGAGGCCGATAAACAGGATGGCGTGATTGGACAGGTTTTCGCCGACGCCCGGCAGATCGGCGCGAACCTCGATGCCGAGCTGCGCGCAGCGCCGCGGCCGGGCCGATGCCGGCGCGCATCAAGAAGGCCGGCGAATGAATGCCGCCGAGCGC
Source organism: uncultured Alphaproteobacteria bacterium (assembly GCA_963696555.1). Taxonomy (GTDB): domain Bacteria; phylum Pseudomonadota; class Alphaproteobacteria; order Rhizobiales; family Xanthobacteraceae; genus BOG-931. The sequence goes on from CAVOKR010000031.1 coordinate 390,219, forward strand.
GACAATAATTTCCCGGCCGTCGAAATTCGCGTTGCTCGCCGCCGATCGTCGCCGTGACGCCGCAGGCGCGGTTGCCCATCGAACTTGAGCCCGGTGACGGTGGCGCCGGTGGCGATGGTGAGATTGGGCCGGCGGCGCACCTCGGCCGTCGAGATAACAGATCGCCGCCGAGCCGCGCTTCTGCGGCCAGTTGCTCATCGGCACCGCGCCATAGCCGTCGCGAAAATCGGCATTCATGTCGGCGACGAAGGGGATCTGCCGTTCTTGCGCGAAAGCATGGACCGCCTTGGACAGCGGCGCCCAGTCTTCCGCCGCGGTGCGGCGGATCGGCACCGGCCCGGCTTTGCCGTGCATGCGCGCCGTCGAAATCCCAGTCGGTTTCGAGCTTGCGGTAATAGGGCAGCACGTCGTCCCAGCCCCAGCCGGCGGCGCCGAGCGCTTGCCATTCGGCATAATCGTCGGGCGTGCCCCGATAGGCGACCATGCCCATGACACTCGAGCCGCCGCCTAAGACGCGGCCTTGGGAAAAGCCGACCGGCGGCGAATTGTCCTTGCGCCGCCAATGCACTTTCAGGCCGGGCCAGAAATAGGCGTCGTTGTAGTAAGACCGCGGATAGGAATCGAGCACGTCGTCCGGCTCCGCGCCCGGCGGCACATCGCGGCCGGCTTCGAGCAGCAGCACGCGCAGGCTCGAACGCGCCGACAGCCGGTTCGCCAACACACAGCCGGAAGCCCCGGCGCCGAGAATGATGACATCGAAACTTTCCGTCATTGCGCTTCCACCCGCCATTGGTCTTTCTTGATCTTCATGACCCCGGCCCTTGATTGAACCTTGCGGCCGCATGCTTTACTGGATCGGCGGCCGGCGCAAGCGAGGCCGCTCGTGCAGACGATGAAACGGCAAGGGCTAAACGACAGCATGACCAAACCGCTCCACGGCGTGATCGCCGCGATCGCAACCGCTGTCGACGAAAAGGGCGAACCGGATAGCGCGCGCTCGACCGCACTCGCCCGCTACCTGCTCGATGGCGGCTGTGACGGCCTCAACGTGCTCGGGACCACCGGCGAAGCGACCTCGTTCTCGCTCGACCAGCGCCGGCGCGTCATGAGCGCTTATGCGGCGAGCGGCCTTCCGCTCGACCGCATGATGGTCGGCACCGGCGCTGCGGCGCTGGCCGACGCCATCGCGCTGACCAAGCATGCCGCCGAGCTCGGCTTTGCGGGTGCGCTGGTGCTGCCGCCGTTCTATTACAAGGGCGTGCACGACGATGGGTTGGTCGCCTATATCGACGCAATCCTGACGGCGACCGCCGCTCGGCCGATCCCGATCTATCTCTATCATTTCCCGGCGCAATCGGGCCTGCACTGGCACGTCGCGCTGATCCGCCGCCTGCTCGAGTCGTTCGGCGAGCGCATCGTTGGCCTGAAGGATTCTTCCGGCGACATGGCCTATGCGCGCGAGGCCGCGGCCATCATGCCGCGGTTCAAGGTTTTCCCTCGACCGAGGCGGCGCTGCCGGAGGCCCGCTCTGGCGTCTTCGCCGGCTGCATCTCGGCGACCGCCAATCTCAACGCCGATCTCTGCGCGCGGGCCTATCCGCACCGGCGATGCGGCCGCGCTTGCCGAAGCGGTCACGATCCGCAAACTGTTCGACGGCAAGCCTCTGGTTCCCGGCATCAAGGCGCTACTGGCCCATATCCACGGCGAGCCGCAATGGGGACGCGTCGAACCGCCGTTATCGCCGTTCCCGGCGGCCGACCGCGCCGCGGTCGTTGCCGGCTATGACGCGGTCCGCGCCAAGCGCGTGGCCTAGCGCCGCCCGCGGATCCGGCGTTGACGCTGGCGTTTTAGCGGCCTTATAAGCCGCGCTCTCGTTCACAACAGCCGATAGCCGATACTGATGGCCAATACCAAGTCTGCCAAGAAGGCCGCCCGCCAAGCCGTGCGCCGCACCGTCGTCAATAAATCGCGGCGCTCGCGCGACGCGTTCGGCTATTCGCAAAGTCGAGGAGGCGATCGCTGCCGGCGATCGTTCGCAAGCGCTGACCGCCATGGCCGATGCCGAGCCGGCGCTCATTCGTGCAGCGCAAAAAAATATCGTGCACCGCAACGCAGCGCGCCGGAAGGTTTCCCGGCTCGCCCATCGCATCGCCAAGCTCGAAAAAAAGTAATTTCTCGGCTGTTCATAGCGACCAATTTCGACCTGCGCAGGCGATCCAAATAGTGGATTGCCATCAATCTGTTGTGCAACTGTCACGGAATACCGCGATAATGGTCGCACGGATTGTGTCTGCGTTGCGCTTTTATTTGCTCCATATTTGGTTCGCGACGGCTACCCTAAAAAATTGCTCAGAAGAATTTATTTGGCTGTGAAAGGGTTAGCGCCCATGGCAATTCACGGGGCTTTGAGTCGAGCGCGAATCGGACGGCTGCGGTTTTGTTTGTTCGATGTCGCGGAATTCTACATTTTCAGCTTCCCGTCACATATTGCAGGAATGTGAATCGCAAATTGCTTCAATACTTTGAACATAAGGCGGCGACGCCGCCTGCCGGCTCGACGTTCTGAAAACTCAATGCTGTCGGGCTTTTTGCGGTTGCGGGCCGCAAATCGCGTGCTACCCTTTCCTTCCCTTCGGTTGTCGAAGGTCTTCAAAAATCGGCCTGAGTGCTAACTCATCGTGAAGTGGGTGCGGGTGAACTATGTCCGGTTGAGTGCAAATCTGACGACTTTGGTGTGCTGCGTGCTAAGCCAAGAGGGAGAAGCTTAGGTTCTCGACGAGTCCGCTCGAATTCCGCCGAAAGCCATTTGGGAGCCAAACTCCGCAAGCAAGTCAGCGATAACCATCGAATCTGGGAGCGATGGAGGTGGGGCATGACCACGACGAAGCATAGACCAATTCGGACTGCGAGCCTCGCTGGGGGCGGAAGCTTTTGGCCCAGAGCCGCATCGAGCGGCTAATCCTGCCTTTTCATCGGCCGGCCTTCGCGTGCGGTTTATCCGCACTGGCGATTGCCGCCACCACTATCCACGAAATCCAAATATCCACGAAATCCAAGTGCGTTGCGTCTCGGCAAAGTCGGGAAGCGGTGAGTTGACGCCGTTTGCCCCGCCGGATGCAGCCTCCTCCGACGAAAAGAAGCAGATCGAAATGACCAACACGGATCAGGATCGCTGGCGACGGGTCAAGGAGCGTTTGCGCACCGAACTTGGCGACGATGTCTTCTCCAGCTGGTTCGGACGCATGGAGCTCGACGCCGTGGAGAAGGGGGTGGTGCGCCTGTCGGTGCCGACGCGCTTCCTGCGCAACTGGATTCAGTCGCATTACAGCGAGCGCGTGCTGGCGCAGTGGCAGGAGCAGGAGAGCTGACGTGACCCGGCTGGAATTGAGCGTGCGCTCGGCGACCATTCGCCTCCCGAGCCGTCAAGGCCAAAGCCGGATGCGCCGCCCGCGCGTGAGACGCGGGACGGCGTCGCTCGACGGCGCCAACGGCCGCAACGGCGTGCCGTTCCTGTCAGTGCACGAGGCGCTGGGCGGCTCTCCGCTCGATCCGCGACTGAGCTTCGAGAGCTTCATCGTCGGCCGCTCGAACACGCTGGCGCATGCCGCCGCAAAGCAGGTCGCGACCAGCCCGCGCGGCGAACCGCTGATGTTCAATCCGCTCTACATCCACGCCGCGGTGGGGCTCGGCAAAACCCACCTGCTGCAGGCCATCACCTGGGCCGGCAATCGCAGCGGCGACCGCAAAATGCTCTATCTGACCGCCGAGCGCTTCATGTACGGCTTCGTCTCGGCGCTGCGCAGCCAGACCACGCTCGCCTTCAAGGAAGCGGTGCGCGCCATCGACGTGCTGGTGATCGACGATTTGCAGTTCCTGCAGGGCCGTTCGACGCAAGCCGAGTTCTGCCACACGCTGAATACGCTGATCGATGCCGGCCGGCAGGTCGTCATCGCCAGCGATCGTCCGCCGTCGGATCTCGAAAGTCTCGACGACCGGGTTCGGTCGCGGCTCGCCGGCGGGCTCGTCGTCGAGATCGGCTCGCTCGGCGAAGAGCTGCGGCTCGAAATCCTCAAGAGCCGCATCAATGCCGCCCGCCTCCATCACCCCGGCTTCGAGGTGCCGGCGCCGGTCCTGGTCTTCGTCGCCAAGGCGGTAACGCATAACGGCCGCGATCTCGAAGGCGCGGTGAACCGGCTGCTCGCCCACAGCAAGCTGACCGGCCAGCCGGTCACCCTCGAAATGGCCGAGCGCGAGATGCGCGATCTGATCCGGCCGGCCGAGCCGAAGCGGGTGCGGATCGAGGATATCCAGCGCATCGTCGCCCGGCAGTACAATGTCAGCCGCGCCGATCTGTTATCGTCGCGCCGCACCGCCAATGTGGTGCGGCCGCGCCAGGTCGCGATGTATCTGGCGAAGGTTTTGACGCTGCGCTCGCTGCCCGAAATCGGCCGCCGCTTCGGCGGGCGCGACCACACCACCGTGCTCCACGCGGTCCGCAAAATCGAGAATTTGGCCGGCAACGACAGCGCTTTCGCGGAGGAGATCGAGGCGCTCAAGCGCCAGCTGCAGGATTGAGCGCCCCGCGGCCTGTGAAAAGGCCGGGAAAAGCCTAAGAAAATACCGAAAATGGCCGGGTCAATTGCGACCCGGGCTTGCCGAAAGCGTCCCGCCACGCCACTTTTGTCGTCCGCCAAGGGTCTAGGGACTTACTCGTCAACGGATTGCGCGATGAAGGTCACGGTAGAGCGTTCCGAATTGCTGAAGTCGCTGGGCCACGTGCATCGCGTGGTCGAGCGCCGCAATACCATTCCGATCCTCGCCAATGTGCTGTTGCAGGCCGACCGCTCCAAGCTCGCGCTGAAGGCCACCGACCTCGACGTCGAGGTGACCGATACGATCGCCGCCGAGGTCGGGCCCGGCGGCTCGACCACGGTGCCGGCCCATATGTTCTTCGACATCGTGCGCAAGCTTCCCGAGGGCGCGCAGATCATCCTGGAATCGTCCGGCGACCGCGCCGCGCTGTCGATTCGCGCCGGCCGCTCGCGCTTCACGCTGCAGACGCTGCCGGAAAGCGACTTTCCCGATCTCGCGCCGGGCGAGATGACGCACAAGTTCACGCTGAAGGCCGCCGACCTCAAGCGGCTCATCGACAAGACCCAGTTCGCCATCTCGACCGAAGAGACCCGCTACTACCTCAACGGCATCTATCTGCACGCCGCCGGCACCGCCAAGGCGCAGACGCTGCGCGCGGTCGCGACCGACGGCCATCGGCTGGCGCAGATGGAGCTTGAACTGCCCAAAGGCGCCGCCGGCATGCCGGGCATCATCGTGCCGCGCAAAACCGTCAGCGAAGTGCAGCGCCTGATGGAGGACAGCGAAGCCGAGGTCTTGATCGAACTGTCGCCCGGCAAGATCCGCTTCACCGTCGGCCAGGCGATCCTGACCTCGAAACTGATCGACGGCACGTTCCCGGATTACGCGCGCGTCATTCCGCTCGGCAACGACAAGGAGCTGGTGGTCGACAAGAAGGAATTCGAGGCTGCGGTCGATCGGGTGTCGACGGTGTCGAGCGAACGGGGCCGCGCCGTCAAACTCTCGATCACCGCCGGCCGCCTGCTGTTGTCGGTGACCAATCCGGACTCCGGCAGCGCCACCGAGGAGCTCGAAGATCGAATATGAGGCCGATCCGATCGATATCGGCTTCAACTCGCGCTACCTGCTCGACATCGCAGCCCAGATCGAGAGCGAGGCCGCCGTGCTGAAACTCGCCGATCCCGGCTCGCCGACGCTGATCCAGGACAAGGAGCCGCACGGCGCGCTCTATGTGCTGATGCCGATGCGGGTCTGAGATTAGTGCTCGGTCGTCAGTAATCGGAACGTTCGAGTCCCGCCCGTTTGATCCCGCCTGATTGCCGGGATTCCGATTACTGAATACTGATTACTGATGCCTGTCCGCCGCCTGACCCTCACCAATTTCCGCAACTATCACGCGGCGTCGCTTGCCGTTGACGCCGCGACGGTCGTGCTGGTCGGACCGAACGGCGCCGGCAAGACCAATCTGCTCGAAGCAATTTCTTTCCTGGCGCCGGGGCGCGGGCTGCGCCGCGCCACCCTCGACGAAGTGGCCTTCAGCGAGGGCGACGGCTCCTGGGCGGTCGCGGCCGAAATCGAAGGCGCGCTGGGGCTTGCCACTTTGGGCACCGGCATCGAGCGGCCGGCGGAGGACGGCGCCTCGATCCAGCGCAAGTACCGGATCGACCGCGAACCGGTCGTCCTCGGCTGCGGCTTTCGCCGATCATTTGCGCGTGGTCTGGCTGGTGCCGGCGATGGACGCGTTGTTCGCCGGCGCGCCGTCGGAACGCCGGCGTTTCCTCGATCGTCTGGTGCTTGCGGTCGATGCCGAGCATTCGAGCCGCGTCAATGCACTGGAACGGTCGCTGCGCTCGCGCAACCGCTTGTTGGAAGATCCGCGGCCCGATGCGCATTGGCTCGACGCGGTGGAGCACGAGACCGCCGAACTCGCGGTCGCGGTGGCGGGATTGCGGGTCGAGACCGTGCGCCGGCTCGAAACGGTGCTGGCGAGCCGGGCCGGTTCGGCCTTTCCGCCGGCCGCGATCGGGCTCGACGGCTGGATGGAACAACTCATCCCGGCCTATCCGGCCGCCGAGATCGAGGAGCGCTACCGTGCGGTGTTGCGCGACAATCGTGGCCGCGATGCCGCGGCGGGCCGGACGCTCGACGGCCCGCATTTGACCGATCTGAAAGTCAGCTACGCCGCGAAATCCATCCCGGCTGCGGACGCCTCGACGGGCGAGCAAAAAGCGCTCTTGATCGGCATCGTCTTGGCGCACGCAAAACTCATCGCCGAGATGACCGGGCACCCGCCGATTCTCTTGCTCGACGAGGTCGCCGCCCATCTCGATCCCGGCCGCCGCGACGCGTTGCATCAGGAACTCCTGCAGCTTCGCACTCAGGTCTTTATGACCGGCGCCGATCCGGCGCTGTTTGCGGAAGCTCCCGGCGACGCCGCGGTGATTGAGGTCCGCGCCGGACGGCTTGAGTCGCAAATCCAAAATTCTCTGACGCTGTTCAAAACGAAACAGGTTCCAAACCACTGCAATGATTCGCAGATACGGCGCGAAGCCGACCTGGAACAACCGCGCGCGCCGGGTTTTAACCCCTCAAGCCGCCACAATCTTCGTAGGGACAAGGCCCGAAAACGATGCCAGAACCGGCAGAAGATTTGATCGTACGCAATCTGATTGAAAGCCTCGAGCGACTGCGCGAGGATCTCGATCGCATGGAACTTTGGGCGGCAGCGCTCGGCTCGTTCACGCATCCGATTCCGACCTACCAAACCGATCCGTATCTTTTGAACCCATCGCCGAACCGGCCGCCGCGCCGCGCCGGGCTGTAATTGCCACGGCCGCAGCGGCGCTCGTTAGGGCGTTCACGACGCGTTATCTGAAGCGGCCTTTTCGGGGCCGGAACGGGGCCACTTTTGGCGCCCGGCAAAACCTTGAAAAATCACGATCTGACAATATCTTATGTGGTGCGACTTTGCGCTGTACGAGGGGCTGTTTTCGTGTACAAGATTCTGTTGTTTATTTTCGCCTTTTCAGAGCGATTCGAAAGCGTCATGCATGGCTGAACCCGTCCGTAAATCCATCCCCTCGCCTTCCGATTACGATGCGGAATCGATCAAGGTGCTCAAGGGGCTCGATGCCGTGCGCAAGCGGCCGGGCATGTATATCGGCGACACCGATGACGGCTCGGGCCTGCACCACATGGTGTACGAGGCGGTCGACAACGCCATCGACGAAGCGCTTGCCGGCTATGCCAAGGAAGTGACCGTCACGCTCAATCCCGACGGTTCCTGCACCGTGCGCGACGACGGCCGCGGCATTCCGACCGACATCCACAAAGGCGAAGGCGTTTCGGCTGCCGAGGTCATCATGACCCAGCTCCATGCCGGCGGGAAATTCGACCAGAACTCCTACAAGGTTTCGGGCGGCTTGCACGGCGTCGGCGTCTCGGTGGTGAACGCGCTGTCGAGCTGGCTGAAGCTGCGCATCTGGCGCGACGGCGAAGAGCACTTCATGGAGTTCCACGACGGCGAGCCGGTGGCGCCGCTCGCCATGGTCGGCGCCGCGCGCGACCGGCGCGGCACCGAGGTGACGTTCCTGCCCTCGAAAAAAACCTTCACCATGACGGAGTTCGATTTCGCGACGCTGGAACACCGGCTGCGCGAACTCGCCTTCCTCAATTCCGGCGTCACCATCGCGCTGTCCGACAAGCGCCACGCGGTCGAGAAGCGCGAGGAGATGCGCTACGAGGGCGGCGTCGAGGCTTTTGTCAAATATCTCGACCGCAACAAGACGCCGCTCATTCCACAGCCGATCGTCATGCAGGCCGAGCGCGACGGCACCGGCGTCGAATGTGCGCTGTGGTGGAACGACGGCTATCACGAATCGGTACTGTGCTTCACCAACAACATCCCGCAGCGCGACGGCGGCACGCATCTCGCTGGCTTCCGCGGCGCGCTCACCCGCCAGATCACCGGCTATGCGGAATCCGCCGGCGGCGCCCGCAAGGAAAAAGTGGCGCTGACCGGCGACGATTGCCGCGAGGGCCTGACCGCGGTGCTTTCGGTCAAAGTGCCCGATCCGAAATTTTCATCGCAGACCAAGGACAAGCTCGTCTCCTCCGAAGTGCGGCCCGTGGTCGAGGGCGTCATCAACGAGATGCTCAAGGCCTGGCTCGAGGAGCATCCGGGCGAAGCCAAGATCGTCGTCGGCAAAGTGGTCCAGGCCGCGGCCGCCCGCGAGGCCGCCCGCAAGGCGCGCGAGATGACGCGCAAAAGCGCGCTCGGCATCACCTCACTGCCCGGAAAGCTCGCCGACTGCCAGGAGCGCGATCCGGCCAAATCCGAACTCTTCATCGTCGAGGGCGACTCGGCCGGCGGCTCCGCCAAGCAGGGCCGCAATCGCGAATTCCAGGCCGTGCTGCCGCTGCGCGGCAAAATTCTCAACGTCGAACGCGCCCGCATGGACAAGATGCTGTCGTCCGAGCAGATCGGCACGCTGATCACCGCGCTCGGCACCGGCATCGGCGCCGACGAGTTCAATGCCGACAAGCTGCGCTACCACAAGATCATCATCATGACGGACGCCGACGTCGACGGCGCCCATATCCGCACGCTGCTGTTGACCTTCTTCTACCGGCAGATGTTCGAGATCATCGACCGCGGCCATCTCTATATCGCGCAGCCGCCGCTTTATAAGATCGCGCGCGGCAAGTCCGAGCAATATCTGAAGGACGAGCACGCGCTCGAAGATTATCTGATCGATACCGGCCTCGAAGAGACGAGTTTGCGGCTGTCATCCGGCGAGGTGCTGCGCCGGCAACGACCTGCGCAAACTGGTCGTGGACGCGCGCGTCATCCGCAATCTCTTGCGCGGGCTGCACAGCCGCTACAATCGTCAGGTCGTCGAACAAGCCGCGATCCTGAGCGTGCTCAACCCGCAGATTTTCGGCGACCCGCAAAAGGCCGTCGCCGCGGTGCCCTATATTGCAAAACGCCTCGACGCGCTGTCGGACGAAACCGAGCGCGGCTGGCAAGGCGAATTCACCGAGGGCGAGGGCTTCCAGTTCCAGCGCACCGTGCGCGGCGTCAAGGAAGTCGCTGTCATCGACCAGGCGCTGCTCGGCTCCGCGGACGCCCGCAAGCTCGACGAATTCGCGCCTGCCCTGCAAAAAGTCTTCCCGCGACCGACACCGCCCGCCATGCTGCGGCGGAAGGACGACGAAATGGCGATCCATGGTCCCGTCGGCTTGTTCGAGGCAGTGATGACCGCCGGCCGCAAAGGCGTGTCGCTGCAGCGCTACAAAGGCCTCGGCGAGATGAATCCGAGCCAGCTCTGGGAAACAACCCTCGACACCAACGCCCGCACCATGCTGCAGGTCAGCGTCAAGGAAATCGACGAGGCCAATACCATCTTCGACGAGCTGATGGGCGACAAAGTCGAGCCGCGGCGGGTGTTCATCGAAGAGCATGCGCTGGCGGCGAGTGTGGATGTGTGAAGGCTGTTGGATTTTCCTCCATCTGATTGTGGTGGATCGAGAAAACCTCGCCATTACGCCGCCTGATCCGGCCTCATGAGGAGGCTCCTAGCCACCCAATCTAAGGTTGGCGTTTTCCGGGAGGTTGTGCTAAAGTGACTAACTGGATAGTCACTTAGGCTGAGTGCGCAAGGTATTGGTCATGGCAACGGTCAACCTAGCGGACGCAAAGGCGCGCTTGAGCGAACTCGTGGAGCGCGCTGCCGCGGGCGAAACCGTGCGCATCACCCGCCGCGGCAAGCCGGTAGCGCAAATCACTTCCGTCAAATCACCCCGTAAGCCGATTGATTTCGCGGCATTGCGCGCACTGACCGACTCCATGCCGACGCAGAAGCAGTCGGCCGGTGAATTCGTCCGCAAGATGCGGGATAGGGAGCGCTATTGACGCTCTACTTGGATACGTCGGTCCTAGTCGCGGCTTTGACGAAGGAAGCCAAGAGTTCTTCCGTTCAAAGGTGGCTCCAGGAGCAAAGCACGGAAACAATTGCGGTCAGCGATTGGGGCGTGACCGAATTCTCTTCTGCGCTCTCCATAAAAGTGCGCAGCCGACAGATCAGGCCAGTTAATCGGGCTGACGCGTTGGCTGCATTCTCCCGCATAATCGCTGAGAGCTTCACCATCCTGCCAGTTGCAGCGCTCCAGTTTCGGACCGCCGCGCGATTCGCCGATCAATATCAGCTCGGCTTACGGGCCGGAGACGCATTGCATCTCGCTGTATGCGCCGATCATGGTGCAACACTGTGCACTCTTGACCGCGGCCTCAGTGAGGCTGGCCCGGGAGTGGGCGTGAAAACCATCTTGCTATGACTGACAGCCAGTATGGCTGGATCAGTATCCCGGCAGCACCAGCACTTCCGGCTTCGCCGGCAGCGTCGTCTTCGATACCACCACCGACGGAATATCCGCGGTCTCCACGTCCCACTGCGACCGCGCGCGCGTAAGGAAGCGGTCGAGGATGGATTGGTCGAAAAAATGCATCGGGATGATGATCTGTGCCTTCAGCGCGGTCAGCACTTCCATCATGCCGTCGAGATCGAGCGTGTAGGAGCCGTCGACCGGCGCCATCACCACGTCGGGGCGGCCGATCGCGTCGAGCTGTGCTTGCGTCAGCGTGTGGTGCAGATGGCTGAGATGCGCGATGCAGAGGTTCGCGATCTCGAAGATGAAGATCGAATTGCCGTAGCGCTCGGTGCCGCCCTCGCCGTCGCGGATATTGGTCGGCACGTTGCGCACCCGCACGTCCCGATAGGTGATGTCCCAGTTCGCGGGCTCGCCCGGATTGGCGCCCCAGCCGCGCAGCACGTATTTGATCGCCGGGTCGGGATTGTCGGTGTAATGGGTGTCGTGGGCGTGGTTCATGGTGGCGATGTCGGGCACCAGCGGCGGCCGCACATAATCGTTGTAGTCGGTGGCGATGCGGACGAGCTGCGGACTCTCGATCAGGAAGGTGGCGTGGCCGATAAAGGTGATCCGCACCTGATCCGGATTGAGCGCCGCCGGGATGAGCCGTGGCCGGTTCGCGGCCACGGGAGCCGCACAGCCTGTGGTCATTTCCGGCTTGGCGGCGGGTTTTGGCCTTGGCGCATCCACCGTCTGCGCCAGCGCGAAGGCGGGCAGCGCCCCGATCAGAAAGCTTGCGGCGATCGCGCGGAACAACTCCATGCGCGAATGCTGCCATGAATTGCGATGAAGGACTATGCGGCTATGAGTACGCCTCTCATTCCCGCGAAAGCGGGAATCCAGTCCTCACGGCCACCAATTGGGTCTCCGCTTTCGCGGGGACGAGCGAACTTGGAAATCAATGCCCCGAGGTAATCGTGCCGCGCGCGGTCAAGACGATCCACTGGCCGTCCTGCCGTTTGATGCCGTCGACCCGCCCGACGCCGGGTAGAAAGCTGCCGGCACCGACGTCGAACATGCCGCCGTTACGGCTTTCGACCAGAGCGCGGCCGTTCTCCACGTCTTGCACCACCCAATCGGGCAACATCCGGTCGGCCGATTTCGCGGGTTCCGGCGCCGTTGGCGCCGCGGCGGGCGCAGTCGGCGCAGTGGCAATCGAGCCGGTCGTTTCGGCCGCGGCCGTGTGCTGATCGATGCGATCGAGCCGGTCCGAAAGTTTTGCGAATTGGCTTGTGGTACTGCGGGAGACGTTGTCGAGATTGGCCTTGATGGCCGAGAGGTCGGCCAGTTCCTGCTTCAGCGCATGCGAGGTATCGCTCGCGCTGGCGCTTTCGGTCGCGGCGGGCGGCGGTGCTGGCGACAGATAGTGCACCAAGCCCGAGCCCGACACCGAGCCGACAAACGAGCCGAACGAGGCCGCGAAGGCGACTGTCGCGGCGAGCAGGAGAAAACGTGACGAGGCCGGCGGCGGCGAAGCCGCGACGGTCTCTGCGGCCGGCTCGCTCACATCCTCGAAGGCGTCGTCTTCGCCGGCGCCGAGTTTTGGCGCGAGCACCATCGGCAGGTTCTTGTCGGCGCCCTTGCCGTCCTGCGGCGTGACGGGTCCGATGTTCTCGCCGTCGCTGCTATCCGCGCTTTGCGCCATGGTCGGTCTCCGGATTGCGGTGACCACTCGTTAACCAGTTTTGGTTAGCAATTGGTTACCGGAGACGTGACGCTGGCGTGTCCGGCAAACCTCAATCCACCAGACCGTTCTCCCGCGCGAGGGTTTTGAGCGAGGTTTCCGGCCGCGCCCCGAGATGCTGGATGACTTCGGCCGCGGCGAGTGCGCCGAGCCGGCCGCAGCTGCGGTCGTCGGCGCCGCGCACCAGGCCGGACAGAAAGCCCGCGGCGAACAGATCGCCGGCGCCCGTGGTATCGACCACGCGATCGACCGGAAAGGCCGGCACCGCTTCGGTACCGTCGGGCCCGACCACGAGACAACCCTTCTCGCTCCGCGTCACGACGGCGACCGCGATATCGGCGCGCAGCGCCGCAATTGCCGCATCAAAGTCGCTCGATTGATAGAGGCTGTGCAGCTCGGCCTCATTGGCGAAAATCAGGTCGACGGTGCCCGAGCGCATCAGTTGCAAGAATTCGTCGCGCCAGCGGTCGACGCAGAACGCATCCGACAACGTCAGCGCCACCTTGCGGCCGGCGCCGTGCGCGATCTGCGCCGCCTTGAGGAAGGCGTCCTTGGCGTGCTTGGGGTCCCACAAATAGCCTTCGAGGTAGGTGACCGCGCTCGCCGCAATTGCGTCGGCGTCGATGTCGTTCGGATGCAGGTCCTGCGCGGCGCCGAGATATGTGTTCATGGTGCGCTCGCCGTCAGGCGTCACCAACACGTAGCAGCGCCCGGTCGGCGGACCGTCGGCGGCCGGCGGCGTGTCGAAGGCGACGCCGGCGGAGCGGATATCGTGGCCGAAGGCATGGCCGAGCCCATCGGCTTTCACCTTGCCGATGAAGGCCGCGCGGGCGCCGAGCGATGACAGCCCGACGATGGTGTTCGCCGCCGAGCCGCCCGAGGTCTCGACCGCCGGGCCCATCGCCTCGTAGATCGCCTCGGCGCGCGCCGCGTCGATCAGCGCCATGCCGCCTTTGCGCATGCCCTGCGCCAGCAAAAAGTCCTCCTCGGCGCGGGCAATCACGTCGACAATCGCATTGCCGATGCCGAGCACGTCGTAACGGGCGGATGAGGATGCCATGGTGCTGATATTCCGGCGTTAAGCTTCAGGGGTCGCGCACTATAACGGCCGCCCCTTGCACGGCAAGCCGTGGGCATGGCATGGGACACGCGTTTCGCTCCGTCCCACGTACGGTGTTTGAGATATGGCGTTCAAGGAACTGATTTTCTCCGGTGTGCAGCCGACCGGCAATCTGCATCTCGGCAATTATCTCGGCGCCATCAAGCGCTTTGTCGAATTGCAGGACCGTTACGACTGCATCTATTGCGTGGTCGATCTGCACGCCATCACGGTGTGGCAGGATCCGGCCGAATTGCCGCGCGCCACCCGCGAAGTCACCGCGGCGTTCATTGCCTGTGGGATCGATCCCAAAAAACACATCGTGTTCAACCAGAGCCAGGTCGCCGAGCACGCCGAGCTTGCCTGGGTGTTCAATTGCGTCGCCCGCCTCGGCTGGCTCAACCGCATGACCCAGTTCAAGGAAAAGGCCGGCAAGGACCGCGAGAACGCGTCGGTCGGTCTGTACGCTTATCCGACGCTGATGGCGGCTGACATTCTGGTCTACCGCGCTACGCACGTTCCGGTCGGCGACGATCAGAAGCAGCATCTCGAACTGTCCCGCGACATCGCGCAGAAATTCAACAACGATTATCGCCGCTTCGATCGCTGACAAAGGTTTTGGCGAGGCCTTCTTCCCCCTGCCCGAGCCGCTGATCACCGGCGAGGCCACCCGGGTGATGTCGCTTCGCGACGGCGCCAAGAAAATGTCGAAATCGGACGCCTCGGATTATTCGCGCATCAATCTCACCGACGATGCCGATGCCATCGCGCAGAAAATCCGCAAAGCCAAGACCGATCCCGAGCCGCTGCCGAGCGAAGAAAAGGGTCTCGCGGCGCGGCCCGAAGCCGACAATCTGGTCGGCATCTACGCGGCGCTCGCCGACACCACGCGCGGTGCGGTGCTGGCGCAATTCGGCAATGCGCAATTCTCGACCTTTAAGACGGCGCTGGTCGATCTCGCGGTCGCCAAATTGAGCCCGATCGCCGCGGAGATGCAAAAGCTGCTCGCCGATCCCGCCTCGATCGATGCCGTGCTGGCGGACGGTTCCCGCCGGGCGCAGCAGCTCGCTCGTGAAACCATGAACGCGGTCAAGGACATCGTCGGCTTCGTTCGCGCCTAGACGGCATCGCAAACCGTCAATGCGGGGCGGCCCGGATCGATGAATAGCCCTTGAACTTCCACCCGAATTCGCCACGTATTAGACTGCATTCGCGTCTATAAGGCGCACAGCGCCGGAGGGCTCCATGTTCATCCAGACCGAAGCGACGCCGAACCCGGCGACCCTAAAATTCCTGCCCGGGCGAACCGTGCTCGAAACCGGCACGCTCGAATTGCGCGACGCCGAACAGGCCGCACAATCGCCGCTCGCCGAACGGCTGTTCGGCATCATGGGCGTCAGCGGCGTGTTCTTCGGCTCCGATTTCATTACCGTGACCAAGAGCGTCGGCGAATGGCAGCAGCTCAAGCCGATGATCCTCGGCGCCATCATGGAACATTATATGTCGGGCGCGCCGCTGGTGGCGGCGGGCAGCACCGCGCCGAGCGACGGTGACGAATTCTTCGACGCGGCCGACGCCGAGACGGTCGCCACCATCAAGGAATTGATCGAAACGCGGGTGCGGCCCGCGGTGGCGAATGACGGCGGCGATATCACCTTCCGCGGTTTCAAGGAGGGCGTCGTCTATCTCAACATGAAGGGCGCCTGCTCGGGCTGCCCGTCGTCGACGGCGACGCTGCGCCACGGCATCCAGAATTTGCTGCGCCATTTCGTGCCCGACGTCACCGAAGTCAGGCCGATGTAGGCTTGTTTGTGTGAGGCTTGTTCGTCTACGGTCTTGCCGTAGGGCGGTACTCGTTTAAGGTCTTGCCGACCTAACACCGGTGCGCCGCGCCGGGTCAGCTGTTCGATTTCCCATGCGCTTACTCGCCATCGATACGGCGCTCGCGGCGTGTTCCGCCGCCGTGTTCGATACCGTCCATGGCGGTATCGTCGCGAGCGAAAGCATCGCGATGACGCGCGGCCACGCCGAGGCGCTGATGCCGCTCATCGCGCGGGTGATGCGAGGCATCCGAGCTCGCCTATCGCCGACCTCGATCGCTTCGTGGTGACGACCGGACCCGGCAGCTTCACTGGATTGCGGGTCGGCATCGCCGCCGCGCGTGGGCTCGGCCTCGCCACCGCCCGCCCGGTGGTCGGCATCTCGACCCTCTCGGCTTTTGCCGCGCCCTTTCTCGGCGCCGATGCCGCAAGCCCCGTGATCGCCGCCGTCGATGCCCGCCATGCACATGTCTATTTGCAGGTATTCGCCCCCGGCGGCCGGACGCTCGTCGCAGCACGGCTCGCACCCTTGAGCGAGGCCGTCCGCGTGGCGTCCGACACCGCGTCCTGCATCGTCGGTTCAGCCGCGAAAACCGTAGCCGACGCACTCCCCAACTCGGCACCGACGCCGTTGACAGTCGACGCGCGCGACGCGCCCGATATTGCCTGGATCGCTCAGCTGGGCGCCATTGCGGTGGAGACGCAGGCGCCGCCGAAGCCGCTCTATCTGCGCGCGCCCGACGCCCAGCCGCAAAACGCCGCCCAACTGCCGCGTCGATGATAAAACTATTCGCCCGCTGGTTAGGCGGCGCCAAGCCCAGCTTCGGCGAGGCGAGACCCGCGGAAGCTGCGGCAATCGCCGTCATACATGGCGCATCGTTCAAGCGCGGTTGGGGCGAGGATGAAATTCACCGGCTGCTGATCGAGCGCAATGTGATCGGGCATCGCGTGTCGAGCGGCCAAAAGCTGACCGGCTTTATTCTGTCGCGGCTTGCCGCCGGCGAAGCGGAAATCCTATCGGTCGCCATCGCGCCCAAGTGGCGTGGGCGTGGGCTGGCGCGGCCACTGCTCGATCTGCATCTGCGCCGCCTGGCCGGCTTCGGCGTCCGCGCGGTTTTCCTCGATGTCGACAAAAGCAACATCCCTGCCCGCGCGCTTTACGAGCGTGCCGGATTTCACGAAGTCGGCCAGCGCCAGGGTTATTACTCGGGCGGCGGTACCGCGCTGGTGCTGCGCCGCGACCTCGGCTGACGCAGCGTTGTTTCCTCGATAGAATGCGGTGAGCCCGAGCCAATTGGGCCCTAGGGAGGATTTGCCATGGGGGGAGCGCGATTGCGACGCGTCGCGATATGGCTCGCGCTTGTGGCAGGCGCCGCGAGTTTCGCGCAAGCACAGACCACCACCTACCCCAATCACCCGATCAGAATGTTCGTTGGCTTCGCCGCCGGCGGCGGCACCGACGTAGCGGCACGAATTGTCGCGCAGCAAATGTCAAAGATTCTCGGTCAATCGGTTGTGGTCGAGGATCGCACCGGCGCCAGCGGCCTGATCGCGGCGCAGGACTTGGCGAAATCCGATCCCGACGGTTACACCGTGATGATGGGCAGCCAGACCACCTGCGCGGTGGCGCCTGCGCTTTACCACAAAGTGACCGTCGATCCGGTGAAGGATTTTTCCGGTGTCGCGCTCACCAGCGCCTCGCCGCTGGTGCTGGTGGTCAACCCGTCGTTTGCGGCCCATTCGGTCGCCGACGTGATCGCGATGGCCAAGGCCAGTCCAGGCAAACTCAATTTCGGCACCGGCGGCGTCGGCACGACGCCGCACATGACCGCCGAACTGTTCCAGCACGACGCCGGCATCAAGATGGTCCATGTCGCCTATCGGGGCGAAGCCGGCGCCATCAATGATCTCCTCGCCGGACAAATTCCGCTGATGTTCGCCAACCTCTCGGCCGTGATGGGGCAGATCAAAGCCGGAACGCTGCGCGCACTCGCGGTCACCAGCGCCCGGCGCTCGCCATCGGCGCCGGAGATTCCGACCGTCGCGGAGACGGTGCTGCCAGGCTTTGACTCCGAGACCTGGTGGGGCATCGTCGCACCGGCCGCGACCCCACTCGACGTAAGGATGAAACTCAACGCCGTCGCGCGGCAGGCGCTCGCTCTCGAAGACACCAAAGAGCGCTTCGCCGAACTCGGCATGACAACCCGCACCGGTAGCCCGCAAGAGCTTGATGCCTATATCAAGTCCGAGGTCGCCAAATGGGCGGCGGTCATCAAAGAGGCCAATGTCCAGGCCCTGGATTGAGCCATCTGGGCCGCGGCATTCCTTTTTGCCGGGAAACCGGGTAAGCAAGGCTGGCGCTGCCGCCGTCCTCAATGGCGGCAAGATGGCGCTGGATTTGCTAGCTGGGATAAAGGCTTAGGACGAAGCTTTGGGCTCGACCACGACCGGCATGAACCGACCCGGGAAGCTCCTTTACGTCAAATCGTTCGGCTGCCAGATGAACGTCTACGACTCGCGTCGTATGGCAGACACCTTGGCGCCGGAGGGCTTTGCGGAGACCGCAGAGCCCGAACAGGCCGATCTTATTATTCTCAATACCTGCCACATCCGCGAAAAAGCGGCCGAAAAGGTCTATTCGGAGCTCGGCCGCGTGCGCCGCATGAAGGACGCGGCGGCGGCCTCCGGCCGGCATGTCACGATCGCGGTTGCCGGTTGCGTGGCACAGGCCGAAGGCGAAGAAATCATCCGCCGGCAGCCCGCGGTCGATCTCGTGTTCGGGCCGCAAAATTATCACCGCCTGCCCGCGCTGTTGGCGCGCGCCGCAAGCGACGGCAAAGCGGTCGACACCGAATTTCCGATCGACGACAAATTCGATCATCTCGCGGCGCCCGCGCCGGCCACGATCCGGGCGCGCGGCGTCTCGAGTTTCATAACAGTGCAGGAAGGCTGCGACAAATTCTGCACCTTCTGCGTCGTGCCCTATACGCGCGGCACCGAAATTTCGCGGCCGGTGCAGAAAATCCTGGCCGAGGTCGAGCATCAAGCCGCAGCAGGTGTCCGCGAGTTCACGCTGATCGGCCAAAACGTCAATGCCTATCACGGCGAGGGCCCGGACGGACGCCCGTGGTCGTTGGCCCGACTGCTCGCGCGCATCGCCGAAAACGATGGCGTAGCGCGGCTGCGTTATACGACAAGTCATCCGCGCGACATGGATGAAGATCTGATAGCGGCGCATCGCGATTTGCGAGAGCTGATGCCTCAATTGCATCTGCCAGTGCAATCGGGCTCGGATCGCATCCTGGCGGCCATGAATCGCCGACACACCCGCGCGGATTACCTCGATATCGTGCGCCGGCTGCGCCAAGCGCGGCCGGATCTCGCCTTGACCTCGGACTTCATCGTCGGCTTTCCGGACGAGACAGAAAGCGACTTCGCCGCCACACTGGATCTCATCGAGGAAACAGGGTTCTCCGCCGCCTTCTCGTTCAAATATTCACCCCGGCCCGGGACGCCGGCCGCCTCGATAGACCAACAAATCGCGGAAGACATCAAAACCGAGCGGTTGCATCGCCTGCAAGCCGCGATCGATCGTAGCCAAACTACCTTCAACCGCAGTTGCCTCGGCCGCACTTTCGATGTGCTGTTCGAACGCCCGGGCCGTCACCCCGGCCAATTGGTCGGCCGCTCGCCGTATTTGCAGCCGGTACAAGTCATCGCGCCGGCTTCGCTGATCGGCGAAGTCGCCACGGTGACGATCACCGAGACCGGCAGCAACAGCCTGTTCGGCGCGCTCGTCCAAACGGCCGCACAACAGCCCGCTCGCCAAGCCGACCTCGTTGGCGCAGGAGCCTGAATTTGCGAACACCCGCTCCCCCCGGAACCGAAGAGGCGGTGTTTGTCGCGCCTGGCAATGCAACGCAGCTCGTTCTTACTTTCGACGACAACCGGCTCGCTTCCGCGCTGTTCGGACAATACGGCCAGAACCTCGCCTTGATCGAACGGCGGCTTGGCGTCGTCGCCAATTCGCGCGGCAATCACGTCACCATCGACGGTTCGCGCGAAGCCTGCGATCAGGCTCGCCGCGTGCTCGAGAGTCTTTACGACCGGCTGCAGCACGGTGACGAACTGGTGCAGGGCGACGTCGACGGCGCCATCAGGCTCGCTTTGTCGCAGGGATCGCTGTTCGATTTCGACACTGCCGCGGCGGCGGAGAATTTCGAAGAGATCAATTTGCGCAAACGCCGCGTCCGCGCCCGGACCACGGCGCAGGATGCTTATATCCGCGCGCTCAAGCGCCATGCGTTGGTGTTTTCGACCGGTCCCGCCGGAACCGGCAAGACTTGGCTTGCGGTTGCCCACGCCGTGCAATTGTTCGAACGCAAGGAAGTCGATCGCATTGTGCTGTCGCGGCCGGCGGTCGAAGCCGGCGAGCGGCTCGGTTTCCTGCCTGGCGACTTGCGCGAGAAGGTCGATCCTTATCTGCGCCCGATCTACGACGCGCTGTACGACCTGATGGATTCGCGCATCGTCGAGCGCGCTCTGCAGACCACCGAGATCGAGATTGCGCCGCTCGCCTTCATGCGCGGCCGCACCTTGTCGAACGCGGTCGTCATTCTCGACGAGGCGCAGAATACGACCGCGATGCAGATGAAAATGCTGCTCACCCGGCTTGGCGAGAATAGCCGCATGATCGTCACCGGCGACCCGAGCCAGGTCGACTTGCCGCCGGGCCAGACTTCCGGGCTCGCCGATGCGGTGCGGCTGCTCCAGGGCGTCGAAGGCATCGGTTATGTGAGCTTCACCGCCGCCGACGTCATCCGGCACGAACTCGTCGCGCGCATCGTCGCTGCTTACGACCAGGAAGCGGCGAAGAAGCGCGAGCGGCGGGAATGACACGGCCGGCGCTGCCCGCGATCGCGATCGACGTTATCGTCTCGAGCCCGTGCTGGAAGGAGCCTAAGAAGGCCGAAGCCGCGGTGCGGCGCGCCGTCAGCCAAGCCGCGGCTGCCGCGTTGTCAACAAGCGGGACAGAGCTTGCTATCGTGCTGAGCGATGATTCGGCCATACGCCTGCTCAACCGGGACTGGCGGCATGTCGATGCGGCCACGAATGTCCTGTCGTTCCCGGGCGCGGACCGCCGTGGTCGGCACCTCGGCGATATCGTTCTCGCCTTCGAAACCATCGCGCGCGAGGCGCGCGCCGAGAACAAGCCGTTTGCGCATCATCTCGCCCATCTCGCGGTGCACGGATTCCTGCATCTCATTGGCTACGACCACGAGCGGGCGGAGGATGCGGAGACGATGGAACGAACCGAACGCGAGATTTTGCGTCAGCTCACGATCCCGGATCCGTACCGGCCCCGCGCCAAGACTGCTAACAAGACTGCTAACAAGACTGCTAAAAGGCGGCCGCGAAATAAGCCCGCTACCCGGGCGACAGCGCCAAAAGCTGCTAAACTTGCGTCTGGCCCGACCCGGAAGCATCCCGGCCAGCGCCCGTCCAAGCCCTGAACGCCGCCGCGCCTCCTGATGCCGGAATTTTTCATGTCCCAATCGCCTCCGCGCAACGACCCGGCTGACAGCGAGCACCGCGCACTGCCGATGGTGCTGCCGAATCCGAGCGAACAGCCCGAGGGCTGGCTCACGCGCGTCATGCGCATTTTGTTCGGCTGGAAGGCGGCCTCGACACGCGCCGATCTCGAACTGGTGTTGACCACCGAGCAGCCGCAGTCCGGCTTTTCGCCCGAAGAAGCGGCGATGCTCAAAAATATTCTCGGCCTGCGCGAGACCCGGATCGAGAGCATCATGGTGCCGCGCGCCGACATCGTCGCTGTGCAGCAGGACATCACGCTCGGCGATTTAGTGAAAGTGTTCGAAGTGGCGAGCCATTCCCGGCTTGTCGTTTACAACGACACGCTCGACGATCCGACCGGCATGGTTCACATCCGCGACCTGGTCGCCTATATGGCGGCCCGCGCGTCGACCGATGCCGTCCCTGCACCGGCAGATGATAACGCAACAGAGCTTCGTGCAACAGAGCTTGGCGAACAACCGCAAGCCGCGGCGCTGAACTTCGCCAATATCGACCTTTCGACGGCGCTGTCGGCCGCGCATCTCGTGCGCGAGATGCTGTACGCGCCACCGTCGATGCCGGCGCTCGATCTTCTCGCCAAGATGCAGGCAACACGGATTCATCTGGCGCTGGTCATCGACGAATACGGCGGCAGCGACGGGCTGGTGTCGATTGAGGATCTGGTCGAGCTTATTGTCGGCGACATTGCGGACGAGCACGATGAGGCGGAGGGCCCGACGGTCACGCGGCAGAACGACGGCTCGTTCTTGGCCAACGGCCGCGCCAGCCTCGAGGACGTTCGCGCGGCGATCGGCGATCAATTCAATGTCGGCGAGGTCGCCGAAGAGGTCGATACGATCGGCGGTTATCTGGTCACCAAGGCTGGTCATGTGCCGGTCCGTGGTGAACTCGTCCCGGGACCGGAGCCGTTCGAAACCGAGGTGCTCGACGCCGATCCGCGCCGCGTCAAACGCGTCAGGATTTATTTGCGCAAGGATCGCCGTCCGGCCGGGTTGCGCGATGTGCCGGCTCCCGGGCGGATCTCAGCCGCCCGGCCCGCGGCGCGCGACGAAGCCGACCGTCCCAACGCAGCAAACCCGAACACCCAACGCGCGCCGTGACGCCGAAGGGTCTGATCCATGCGATCATTCTGTCATGGGGCTGGCGCCGGCGGCTGATTGCTTTTGCGGCGGGCGCCTTGTCGGCCTTGGCGATGGCGCCGTTCGACGCCTGGCCGATTTTGTTTCTGACCTTTCCGACACTGGTCTGGCTGATCGACGGCGCCGGCGTCGGCCGCTGGGGCGGTTTAACCGCTGCAGCCGCGACCGGCTGGTGGTTCGGCTTCGGTTATTTTCTCGCCGGACTTTATTGGATCGGCTTTGCCTTCCTGGTCGATGCGCCGACCTTCGGCTGGCTCTTGCCGATCGCCGTCATCGGCTTGCCGGCGGTGCTCGCGATCTACACGGCATGCGGGGTCGCGCTGGCGAGGCTGTTGTGGGCGCGAGGAGCGATGCGCGTCCTCGCGCTTGCCATATCGCTGACTGTCACGGAATGGCTGCGCGGCCATTTGTTCACCGGCTTTCCGTGGAACGCGTTCGGCTACGCGCTCGGCGCGCCCTTAGCATTGCCGCAAGCCGCGTCGCTGATCGGCATCTGGGGACTGACCTTCATCGCCATCGCCGTGTTCGCTGCGCCCGCAACGCTGTTTGACGACACCGGCGAGACGCCGCGGCCTTGGTTGCCGCTTGCGCTCGGCATCGCCGTTCTCGCCTTGCTCGGCGGCTATGGCGCGTGGCGGCTCGCCCGCACGCCGACGCGGCTCGTCGACGGCATACACCTGCGCATCATGCAGCCCAATTTGCAGCAGGACATTCGTTTCAATTATGCCGCCAAGCAAGAGGTGATGAACCGCTACGTCGCGCTCTCCGGCAGCGCTTCTTCGCCGCAGTCGCCTGATATGCGCGAGAAAACGTATCTGATTTGGCCCGAGTCGCCGTTTCCATTTTTCCTCACCCGCGAGGCCGATGCGCTCGCGCAAATCCACGATCTCCTGCAGCCGGGAGCCGTGCTGATTACCGGCGCCATTCGGCTGGCCGATCCGGACAATCCAAAAGATTCCGGCGTCTATAATTCGATCTACGTCATCGACCACAGCGGCTCAATTGCCGCGATTTACGATAAGGTTCATCTCGTGCCGTTCGGCGAATATCTGCCTTTCGAGCAACTTCTCGAGCGGCTCGGCCTGCAGGAACTCACGGAGCAGCGCGGCGGATTTCTCGCCGGCGATCGGCACCGCCTGATCGCTATTCCCGGCGCGCCGGTCGCTTTGCCGCTGATCTGCTACGAGGTCATCTTTCCGGGCGACGCGACGCCTGAAGGCAAGCGGCCAGGCTGGATCGTCAACGTCACCAATGACGGCTGGTTCGGCATTTCCACCGGGCCGTATCAGCACTTCCAACAATCCCGATTCACCGCGATCGAACAAGGTCTGCCGCTCGTGCGTGCGGCCAATACCGGGATCTCCGCAGTGGTCGATCCGCTCGGACGCATTCTCAATTCTTTGCCGCTGGGTCGTGAGGGCGTGCTCGACGCCCCACTGCCGCGGCCGATCGCCGCGACGCTCTACTCCCGCCTCGGTGACGCGCCCACCGTCATCATGGTCGCGATCGCATTCGTGCTCGTCATTCGCCGGCGCTTGAACGGATCGGATGTCGCAAAGATTTAAATTGGCCGAGCGCGCTTGACGCGCGACCGCGAACAAATTTTTAAATTAACGACCACAGGATGTTCGGCATTACGAGCAGCAACTGACGCGGGCAAAATCGACCGGAAACACATGACCGTTAGCGCAAGGGTTGTGCCGTCGCCTCCACGCCAAGCGAAAAGTGGTTTCAATTGTGACGGATTTGCTATTTATTGCCGTGCCTATTGGGCGGGCGACAGGAGTGGGGATAATGCTGGCGAAGAAGGTGCCGAATCCGACTGACAAGCACGTCGGCAGTCGGGTGCGCATGCGTCGGATGATGCTGGGCATGAGCCAGGAAAAACTCGGCGACGCACTGGGGCTGACGTTTCAACAAGTTCAAAAATACGAGAAGGGCACCAACAGAATAGGCGCCAGCCGGCTGCAACAAATTTCCCACGTCCTCCAAGTGCCGGTTGAATTCTTCTTCGAGGGCGGCCCGAGCGCGCACATGGGCAGCCGCGGCGAGGGTATGAGCGACGCCCCTTCGCCGGCTTATGTCTCCGACTTTCTTGCCACGTCCGACGGCTTGGCACTGACCAAGGCCTTCATGCGCATCGAAGACCCGAAACTGCGGCGCCGCATCGTCGATCTCGTCGAACAGATTGCCACGCGCGACAAGCGCTAAATGCGGCATTCGCGCGCTCGGCATCGCCCATTTCCGCCCACTCATTGCCCACATCTTGACCGGGCAGGGGTACGCTGCAACAACCACCTTGTTCGCGGGCTGGGTTTACGTTCTCAGGTCGTGTGGGCGACTCAAGCCCGGTCGAGTTTCAAGGCCGCTATGAGGGGAGAGTTTCGCTGTGTCACGCGCCAATTATCTGTTCACGAGCGAGTCGGTATCTGAGGGTCACCCCGACAAGGTCTCCGACCAGATTTCCGATGCCATCCTCGATGCATTCATCGAACGGGATATCAAACTCGGCATCGCCGACGACAGCCTGGTCAATACCCGGCTGGGCTGCGAGACGCTATGCACCACCAACAAGATCGTCGTCGCCGGCGAGGGCGCGGCCAGTTGTTCCGCAAGATCGGCGGCACAGCAGTGGTCGACCGCGAGCTGATCACCGAGATCGCGCGCGGCGTGGTCAAGGATATCGGCTACGACCAGAGCGGCTTTTCCTATCACGGCGCCGACGTCGAGGTGCTGCTCCACGGCCAGTCGCCCGACATTGCGATGGGCGTCGACGCCAAGAAGAAGAAAGGCGAGGAGAACGAAGGTGCCGGCGACCAAGGCATGATGTTCGGCTACGCCTGCACCGAGAGCGAAGTCTACGAGAAAGGCTCGTTCATGCCGGCGCCGATCTATTTCGCCCACAAGATCCTCAAAGTGCTGTCGGACAAACGCCGCTCCGGCGCGTTGTTCGATCTGCAGCCGGACGCCAAGAGCCAGGTCACGGTGAAATATGTCGACGGCAAACCGGTCGGCTGCACCAAGGTCGTGGTCTCGACGCAGCACAATGCGGCGACCCGCAACGGCAAAAAATATACGCCGAGCATGGTCAAGGATTTGATCGGCGAAGCAGTCGTATCCGCGCTACCGAAAGGCTGGATGCCGAAGAAGGATGCCGACTTCCTGGTCAATCCGACGGGAAACTTCGTGGTCGGCGGCCCCGACGGCGATTGCGGCCTGACCGGCCGCAAAATCATCGTCGACACCTATGGCGGCTATGCGCCGCACGGCGGCGGCGCGTTTTCCGGGAAAGACCCGACCAAGGTGGATCGCTCGGCCGCCTATGCGGCGCGCTATCTTGCCAAGAACGTGGTCGCGGCGGGCCTTGCCGAACAATGCACCATCCAGGTCGCTTACGCGATTGGCGTCGCCGACCCGATGTCGCTCTATGTCGATACCCATGGCACCGGCAAAGCCGACGAGGTGAAGCTCGCAAAGGTGCTGCAGGAGATATTCCCGCTGCGCCCGACCAATATCCGCCGCTCGCTCAAGCTCAACCGGCCGATTTACAAGCGGACCGCGGCTTACGGTCATTTCGGCCGCTCGCCGGACAAAGACGGCGGCTTTTCGTGGGAGCGGACCGACCTCGCCGATCAGCTCAAGCGCGCACTTCGCTAAGGCGTTGCCCGCGCACCGGGAGATTCGCTAAGGCACAGTTGTTGCGTATCAGCAATCGGGGATGTTCGCGGGTGAGCCCGCGCATGGCGGCCGATGAATTTCAATTCCCCTCCGCCGCGCGCGTTTTTCGGACGCCGCAAAGGCCACAAGCTGCGGCCGCATCAAGCGCAGCTCATCGAGACGCTATTGCCGCGATTGGCGGTCGATCTTTCCCGACCCGCCGCCGGCGATCTTTGCTCGTTGTTCCCTGTACCGGTGGCCGAGGTTCAACTCGAAATCGGCTTCGGCGGCGGCGAGTGGATGATCGCCCAGGCGCGGCAGCAGCCGCACCGAGGCTTCATCGGGGTCGAACCCTTCGTCAACGGCATGGCCAAGGCCCTTGCAGCCATCGAAGCCGAAGGCCTCCGCAATATCGTTTTGCATTTCGACGATGCCGTGAACCTGATCGCGTGGTTGCCCGAAAAATCCTTGGCGCGGATCGATCTCATTCATCCCGACCCCTGGCCGAAGCGGCGGCATTGGAAGCGTCGGTTCGTGCAAGACGACATGGTGGCGCGGCTCGGCCGCATTCTGCGGCCGGGCGGCGAATTTCGTTTTGTAACCGATATTGCCGACTATGCGGCGTGGACACTGCCGCGGCTACTGCGATCGAGCGAATTCGAGTGGATGGCCGAACGCGCGGACGACTGGCGGACAGCGTGGCCGGGCTTTGCCGCCACGCGCTATCACGCCAAAGCGGCGCGCGAACAGCGGCGATCGTGTTTTCTCGTCTTCCGCAAAAATTGATGATTTCAGGCGCTGCGACGGACCTGCCAGAACCGTACGACGCGTTGCGCCGTCACAGCCGAGAGCCGCTCGTAGTGGGCGAAGGCTGTCTCGAGCGCCTGGCTCGACGCGCTGCCGCGCTCCGGATGGATTTTGATGATGGCCGTCACCGTCGGCCATGCCATGGCGGCCGACCTGCATAGAATCAGGACAGCATCCGGCTGCGCACCAGCCATGAGCCTGTCGACCACATTGATCGGCACTTTGGTCAAGGCCGCGAGCCCGGCCACCGTCTCTTCATATTTGCCTTCCGCGGCGAAGGCCGCCAATGCCGCCTCGTCGAGCCGGCCGGCCCGGTGCAGGCCCAGGACAAGGCGCTGTGCCGCCCGGTAATCCCGCGGACCGATGCGGGCGCCAACCTCGTCGGACACTTTTTTCAAGACGCGGTCGATTTCCGCCTTCAGCTTCGGCGGCGCCGATGCCAGCAAACGCTGCTGGACGACCGCGGTCGCCCGCGTCAGCAATTGGCGAAACAATTGCGGCGGAATATCGGGGCGCAGCCCCACTTTCTCGGCCAAGACGCCATCGCTCTCGGCGCGTTTCACCAGACGGAAGAATCCGCTCTCGGAGATGCGAGCGGCGCGATTGCCCGCGACGCTGCGAGCGACCTCGCCATCGCCACGCCGCACCAAGACATCGGTGACGGCCTCACCGAGATCTTGCCGCGCCGAGATGGCTTGCAAATGCGCCTGGCCTTTGGTGTGGGCGAGATCGAGAAGATCGGTCTCCGGCAGGTGTGGCGCCAGCGTGAGCACCGGACCCGCAACCGCAATGTCATCGTCCTGCGCCAAGGTACGCAACACCTTGATCGGCGCATTGTGTACCGGCGCAAGGCGGCTCGCGAGCTCGGCGCGTGCTTTTGTTTCGATCTCGGCGATCAGATGTCCGAACACGTCGCCGAAGACATCGACGTGCTCGGCGTTGTAGTTATTTGCGCCGGCGAGGAACAGCGCGGTAATTCGGCGTAACGCCTCGACGCGCTTGTGGCGCGAGCCGCGCTGGAGCACCTGTTCCAGTTCCGGGATCAGCGAGAGCGCGGCGCCCATCACAGGTTTCAGTCTGCGGTTATCGGTAAGGGCCTGATTTTACACCATACTTTATTACCGATCAGTGATTACCGTTCCCTGAAGAGCCCTTGCAACCGCCCGCCAAACCGCTATATTTGGCGCATCCGTCATGGATACCTCATAACGGTCGGTCTATCCGAGCGGTTTTGAGAGTGGGCCCTCCGGGACCCGCTCTTTTTTATTATCTGAGGCCTGGCGGCGTTTCGCTCTAGACGTTGCGGGAAACAAGCCGCGAAAAGTATGGACGACAGGACGACCGCCATAGTGCTTGCCAATTTCGCCGACGAGCCGCGGCTGATCACCGAGCCCGGCCGCGCGGCGCGCGTCGCCGCGTTGGTAGAGCCGGTTCTTGGCTCGCTCGGATTCCGGCTGGTGCGGGTGCTCATTTCCGCCTTCGCCGGATGCACGGTGCAGATCATGGCCGAGCGACCGGATGGCACGTTGAGCATCGAGGACTGCGAGGCCGTGTCGCGGGCGTTGTCGCCGGTGCTCGATGTCGCCGACCCGATCGAAACCGCCTATCAGCTGGAAGTTTCGTCGCCCGGCATCGACCGGCCGCTGGTGCGGCGTTCGGATTTCGACCGCTATGCCGGCTATGTCGCGCACGTCGAAATGCAGGCGCCGATCGACGGACGGCGCCGGTTCCGCGGCGAACTCATCGGCACCGAAGGCGACTGCGCGCGCATTCGTTACCAAACAAATGCGAGCGAAAGTTCCGAAGCATTGCTGCGCATCGACGACATGATGGAAGCAAAGCTCGTTCTCACCGACGCGCTCATTGCGCAATCGCTGCGCAAGAGCAAACAGAAGTCAACGCAAGGGAGACTGATCGATGGCGACCGTAAGCGCCAACAAACTCGAATTGCTGCAGATCGCCGAAGCGGTCGCCCGTGAAAAGGGGATCGATCGCAAGATCGTGCTCGGCGCCATGGAGGATGCGATCGCCAAGGCGGCGCGCTCCCGTTATGGCAGCGAAACCGAGGTCCGGGCCGAGATCGATCCGAAGAGCGGCGAGCTCCATTTGTCGCGTCACATGCTGGTGGTGGAGACGGTCGAGACTTCCGCGACCCAGATCAGCCTCGAGGATGCGCGCCGGCGCCATCCCGCGGCCCAGATCGGCGACACCATCGCCGACCCGCTGCCGCCGCTCGAATATGGGCGAATTGCCGCGCAGTCGGCCAAGCAGGTGATCGTGCAGAAGGTGCGCGAGGCCGAACGCGACCGCCAGTACGACGAATACAAAGATCGCATCGGCGACATCGTCAACGGCATCGTCAAACGCGTCGAATACGGCAACGTGGTGGTCGATCTCGGCCGTGGCGAAGCCATCGTGCGGCGCGACGAGATGTTGCCGCGCGAAGTGTTTCGCAACGGCGATCGCATTCGCGCCTATATTTACGACGTGCGGCGCGAACAGCGCGGGCCGCAGATTTTCCTGTCCCGCACTCATCCGCAATTCATGGCGAAACTGTTCGCCCAGGAAGTGCCGGAAATCTACGACGGCATCGTCGAAGTCAAAGCCGTGGCGCGCGACCCGGGCTCACGCGCCAAGATCGCGGTGGTCTCGCGCGATACCTCGGTCGACCCGGTCGGGGCCTGCGTCGGTATGCGCGGTTCGCGCGTGCAGGCGGTGGTCAACGAGCTACAAGGCGAGAAGATCGACATTATCCCGTGGTCGCACGACATCGCCACTTTCGTGGTCAATGCGCTGGCGCCCGCCGAAGTCGCCAAAGTGGTGCTCGATGAAGAGCGCGAACGCATCGAGGTCGTGGTCCCGGATCAGCAATTGTCGCTGGCCATCGGCCGGCGCGGCCAGAACGTCAGGCTCGCTTCGCAGCTCACCGGCTGGGACATCGACATTCTGACCGAGCAGGAAGAATCCGAACGCCGTCAGGCGGAGTTCGAGAAGCGCACCCGCATGTTCATCGACACCCTCAATGTCGACGAGGTGATCGGGCAATTGCTGGCGTCCGAGGGTTTCAACTCGGTGGAGGAACTGGCGATGGTCGACGCCAAGGAAATTGCCGGCATCGAGGGCTTCGACGAGGACACCGCGAGCGAATTGCAGACGCGTGCTCGCGAATATCTCGACAAGATCGAGGGCGAGCTCGATGCCAAGCGCAGGGAGCTCGGCGTCGAGGATGAGCTCAAAGAGGTCGAAGGCGTCACCACCGCCATGCTGGTTCGGTTCGGCGAAAACGGCATCAAGACGGTCGAGGATCTGGCCGGCTGCGCCACCGACGATCTGGCCGGCTGGACCGAACGCAAGGACGGCGAAGCGGTCCGCCAAGCCGGCATCCTCGATGGTTTCGAGCTGTCGCGGGAGGAAGCCGAGGCGCTCATCATGCAGGCGCGGCTGAAGGCGGGCTGGGTTACCGAGGCCGATCTCGCGCCTCCTGTCGCCCCCGAGGCGCCGGCCGCCGAGGTGCAGGCGTAAGGGATTTGGACCGAGACATGATCGTGCAACCGGCCGATATCGAGCTCGACTCTGGACCGCGCAGCGGCGCAAGCGAACGCCTGTGCGCCGCCACGCGGAGCGTGCGGCCGGTTGCGGATTTGATCCGTTTCGTGGTCGGACCGGATGGCGAGGCGGTGCCCGACCTCAAGCATAAGCTCCCAGGCCGCGGCGTGTGGGTAACGGCGACGCACGAGGCGCTTGGTGAGGCGATCAAGCGCAAGGTTTTTGCCCGCGGCTTCAAGCGTGAAGTGCGGCTGCCCCCCGATTTGGTAGGCCGCACCGAGCAATTGCTCGAACGTTCGGCTCTCGATGCGCTGGCGATCGCCGGAAAGGCCCGCGATGTCGTGGCGGGCTTCGCCAAAGTCGAGGCCGCGCTTGAGCGCGACAATGTCGTACTCGTCATGCATGCGGCCGAGGCGGCCGAGCACGGGGTGAGAAAGCTCGATGCCGCGCTGCGCCGGCGTCCCCAAGGGCGCCCTGTCGCGGTGGTCCGAATTCTTACCTCCGCACAATTGGATTTGGCACTAGGGCGCCCAAATGTGATACATGCAGCCCTGATCGCCGGGCCTACGGCCGACACGCTGGTGGCGCGGTTACGGCGCCTGGAACGGTTCCGGACCGGCGATCTGGGCCAAAACAACAGTCAGGAAGGGTCCGGCGCCGCGGCGCCGAACTGACCTGAACGGGAAAATGGCTGCGCGGGAACTGGATAATTACGGAACTGGATAAGAATGACTGAGACGACCAAAAATAGCGGCGAGAAGCTGAGCGTGACGCCCACCAAGACGCTGACCCTGAAGCGGGCCGGTGTCGAGCAAGGCGTCGTGCGCCAAAGCTTCAGCCATGGCCGCAGCAAGGCGGTCGTCGTCGAAAAGGTTAAACGTCGCGTCAGCGGTCCCGGCGAGGCGAGACCCGAACCCGTCGTTACACCCGATCGCAGCGCGGCGCCGAAGCGCCCCGGCGCCCCGCCTGTCAGGCCTGCGGCGGCTTCGGCGGCGCCGAGCGCGACACCCGCCATCTCTCCCAAAACCTCCGGAGTCGTGCTGCGCACACTGACCGAGGAAGAGCGCAGTGCGCGCGCCCAGGCCCTCGCCGGCGCGCAGATGCGCGAGCTGGAAGAGCGTGGACGCGCCGAAGAAGAGGCCAAGGTTCGCCGCAGCCGCGAAGAAATCGACCGCGCCGAACGGGCGGCGGCCGAAGCGCGCAAACGCGACGAAGAAGAGCGCCGCAAGCACGACGAAGAGACCAAGCGCAAAGCCGACGAGGTCGCCAAGAAGCGTTTCGGCGCCGACACGGCAGCGGTTCCGGGGCGAGCCCGGCACCACCGCACGTCCGGTGCTCGAAGCCGAAGAGGAAGAAGCGCCGCGCACCACGCGGCGCGGCGGTGTCATCGTTCGGCCGGCGCCCGCCCCCAAACCCACGCGCAGCACCGGCGAAAAGCGCCGCGGCCGCCTTACTGTCGTCACCGCTCTCACCGCCGACGAAGTTCGAGAGCGCTCAGTCGCGTCGTTCCGCCGCCGCGTTCAGCGCATGACCGGCCATCGCGACGAACCGAAGGAAAAGATCGCCCGCGAAGTCACGATCCCGGAAACGATCACCATCCAGGAACTGGCCAATCGCATGGCCGAACGCGCGGTCGATGTGATCCGCATTCTCATGCAGCAGGGTCATATGGCGAAGATCACCGATACGATCGACGCCGATACGGCCCAGCTGATCGCCGAGGAACTCGGCCACACCGTGCGGCGCGTCGCCGAGGCCGACGTCGAAGAAGGCATGTTCGACACGGTCGACGATCCGGCCCAGTTGCAGCCGCGGGCGCCGGTCGTCACCATCATGGGCCACGTCGATCACGGCAAGACATCGCTGCTCGACGCCATCCGCTCGACCGAAGTCGCCGCCGGCGAAGCCGGCGGCATCACCCAGCATATCGGCGCCTATCAGGTGACGTCGCCGTCGGGCGGGCGGATCACTTTCATCGATACGCCGGGCCATGCCGCGTTTACCGCCATGCGCGCGCGCGGCGCCAAGATCACCGACATCGTCATTCTGGTGGTGGCGGCCGACGACGGCGTCATGCCGCAGACCGTCGAGGCCATCAATCACGCCAAGGCGGCGAAAGTGCCGATCATCGTCGCCATCAACAAGATCGATAAGCCGGACGCCAAGCCCGAGCGCGTGCGCACCGAATTGCTGCAGCACGAAATCCAGGTCGAATCGCTCGGCGGCGACGTCCTCGAACTCGAGGTCTCGGCCAAGCAGAAGACCAATCTCGACAAGCTGCTCGACATGATCGCGCTGCAGTCCGAGGTGCTTGATCTCAAGGCCAACCCGAACCGTCCGGCCGAAGGCACCGTGATCGAGGCGCGGCTCGACCGCGGCCGCGGCCCGGTGGCGACCGTGCTGGTGCAGCGCGGCACGCTCAAGCCCGGCGATATCGTCGTGGCCGGCTCGGAATGGGGCCGGGTGCGCGCTTTGATGTCCGATACCGGCCATTCCGTCGTCGCGGCAGGTCCGTCGATGCCGGTCGAGGTGCTCGGCTTCAACGGCACGCCGGAGGCGGGCGATCGGCTCGCGGTCGTCAATACCGAGGCGCGGGCGCGCGAAATCACCGATTATCGCGACCGTCAGAAGCGCGAGAAAGCAGCAGCCCGGCAAACCGGCATGCGCGGCTCGCTCGAGCAGATGATAGTCCAGCTCAAGACCAGCGGCCTCAAAGAGTTTCCGCTGGTGATCAAGGGCGACGTGCAGGGCTCGATCGAAGCGATCCTCGGGGCTCTGGACAAGCTCGGCACCGAGGAAGTTGCCGCGCGCGTGATCTATTCCGGCGTCGGCGGCATTACCGAGTCCGATATTACGCTCGCCGAAGCCTCGGGCGCCGTCCTCATCGGCTTCAACGTGCGCGCCCACAAGGAAGCGCGCGAAGCCGCCGAACAGGCCGGCATCGAGATCCGCTACTACGACATCATCTACAACCTCGTCGACGACGTGAAAAAGGCGATGTCCGGTCTGCTCGCGCCGACATTGCGCGAGACCATGCTCGGCAACGCCGTGATTCTCGAAGTCTTCAAGGTCTCGAAGGTCGGCAACATCGCCGGTTGCCGCGTCACCGACGGCACCGTCGAGCGCGGCGCCAATGTGCGGCTCATTCGCGAGAGCGTCGTCGTGCATCAAGGCAAGCTGTCGCAGCTCAAGCGCTTCAAGGACGACGCGCGCGAGGTGGTGGCCGGCCAGGAATGCGGCATGGCGTTCGAGAATTATCAGGACATGAAAGCCGGCGACGTCATCGAGTGTTACCGGGTGGAGAGCGTGCAGCGGACGTTGTGAGTCCGAGCCTCACGGCCGCGCATCTCCAGCTCGATGCTGCGCAAAAGGTGCGAAGTACCCTCTTGGCACCGGTTGTCGCGGTAATCCCGATAAGAGCACATCAATTTGCAACGAACTGCGCGGGCCAGGCCCGCGTATGACGGCAGCAGGAAAATGCCACGTCATCATCAACGCGATCAATCCGCCGGCGGCTCGCAGCGTCAATTGCGCGTCGGCGAGCTCATTCGCCACGAGATCGCCGACATGCTGACGCGCGGCGACGTCCATGACCCGGTGATTGAAACGCATCTGATAACGGTGCCCGAAGTGCGGATGTCGCCGGATCTGC
This sequence comes from uncultured Alphaproteobacteria bacterium, assembly GCA_963696555.1. Taxonomy (GTDB): domain Bacteria; phylum Pseudomonadota; class Alphaproteobacteria; order Rhizobiales; family Xanthobacteraceae; genus BOG-931. Next base: position 424,240 of record CAVOKR010000031.1, read on the forward strand.
GGCTGGCGACGATCTATGTCATGCCGCTCGGCGGCCGCGACTCGAAGGAAGTGCTCGAGGCCTTGGAACGTAACAAACGCTATGTGCGCGGCGAGATTTCGCGGCGCGTCAACCTGAAATTTGCTCCCGAGATCCGATTTCGCATCGACGAGCGATTTGACGAAGCGGAGCGGATCGAGAAGCTTTTGCGAACCCCCGTGGTTCAGCGCGATCTCGACGCCGAGAAAGACGATTGATGTCCGAAAATGACACCCTTGTCGTCGAGGCGGGCGCCGTGCCGCAAGCTTCGGGCGAAGCCGCGGGGCATGCGCCGAAGGGCAACAAAAAACGCCAAAAGCGCGACGTCCACGGCTGGATCGTGCTCGACAAGCCGATCGGCATGACGTCGACGCATGCGGTCGCCGTGATCAAGAACCTGTTCGGCGCGAAGCGGGCCGGACATGCCGGCACGCTCGATCCCTTGGCGTCCGGCTGCCTGCCGATAGTGCCCCGGAATCGGCTGCCATGCGTTGGTAAAGAAGAGATTCATCACGCCCGGCTCGACACAGATCTTGTCGCGCACAATCGCCAGCATCTCTTCGACGCGCTCGCGAAGCCGGGGTCGGGCCACACTCGATACAGCGCCGTCAACGACTCCAGCAGATGAATGTGGGTGTTCATCGACTTGTAGCCCACGGGGCCAACCAAATTGATGATGACCTGGCCGTCAGGTGCATCTGGGATCACTGGCGTTCCGTCCCGCCTGAGCCACTCGTAGTAGCCGCCATGCGCAGCGTCGTGTGCATGCTCATCGATCCAGAGAAATCCCTTCTTCGCCAGCTCAAGCGCCTTTGGATCACCGGTGGCTTCGTAGGCCGCCGCCGCACCGTAAATGCAGAACGAAATTCCGTAGAAGTGTTTGCCGTCGGTGAACTGGGGCGTGATGTGTCCGTCGTCGTCCAACCCCCAATAGAAACCGCCATACTGCTTGTCCCACATCACGTTTTGCAGATAATCGACGCCTTGATGCACATACGGTAGGTACTGCTCCTTCATCGCCGGCTCGCGCAGCACCACCTGCGATGCAACCCACGTCATGCGGCCTTGAAACACGGAGAACTTGCCGTCGCTGGGCTCCCACTTCCAGTCGCGGCCAAAATGCGAATGAAATCCACCATGCTCACGATCGATCGAGCGTGGAAACCACATGTCGAGCACATCCGCGTGCAGCGCATGATCCACTTCGCCGGCGAGTTTCAGATACGTGTCGCGCGTGGGCTGCGATGAAATTGCGGGCGCTTGCGCGGCGCACACGCTTGCGAACAAAAACGTCGCGAAGAAAGCCTGTCGAACCTGCATGATTTCCCCTTACTTGCTTGCCGCCGACAATCCCACATCCGCGGCCTGAACCAGCGTGTGCGTATCCCACCAGTGCTGCAGACCTGGTCCCAGCGGTCGCTGCGGCCAATCCACAGTTGCGCCGCGCGATCGTAGCGGGCCAGGTTGTTCTCCAGCCAATAGGGCCGGTTGTCGCGCAGCCACGCCTGTCTGTAGAGCTCGCCGAGCAACGCGTAGCCGTCGCGAATATCCTCCAGCCGCCCGTTGTTTGAGCCGATGGTTTCAAGCATCTCTGCGACTTCGTTCCAGCGGCTCTTGTCGCGCGGCCAGCGCCTGCGCCTGGCTGTAGAGCGCCGCGCATTCGTCGGCGGCCTGAAATTTGAAGCCGACAAAGTCGATGCGCCGCGCGCCCAGTTCCAGCGCATCCAGCGCCTCCGGATTCTCGAGCTTGCCCGGCCGCCCGCGCCTGCGGCCAGCAGCGTAATGGCGCGCTCGGCGTGCAGCCGCAACTCGCTCGCCACTGGCCGCAGCTTGGCGGCCAGCTGCTGGCCCTCCGGCGAAAACGGATCGACCCAGAAGTAACTGTCCTGCGCATCGTCCAGACCGGCCTTCTTGAACGCGGCGTGCGCGGCCATCAGCTCACGCTGCGCCTGGCTGATCTTGCCTGTCGGGTCGCGGTGAAACGCCAGCCCATACGAAGCAGTAAAAGCCTCCTCCGAGCTCTCGCCCGGCTGCCAGCCCGCTGCCGCGCCAAACAGCACGCCAAACCAGTTCTCGTCGAAGATGCCCTCGCCGTCGTCGTTCCACACCGTGTTCAACATCGCCCGTCGCGCCCAGCTTCTGGCCGTCGCGCACAAAGGCGCGAATGTTGCCCAGCGCCTCGTTGTTATTGGGGTAAAGGCGGTTCCAGTTGCTCACGCCCGGCGCAACCCAGGTCTCCAGCCCGGCCTTGGTAAAGGGCTCAATCATCGGCGTGAAGTCCGGCTCGGCATCGTAGTGCCAGGGCACGGCAATCATGTCTTTGGGCAGCGTGCCCACCAGCTCCGGCGAGTTGACCGCAATGTCGCCCCAGAAGAGCAGCCGCTTGTGGTTGGGCTCGAGCGTGCGCGTGAATCTGCGTGAGGAAGTCGAGATAGACCGCGCCCAGTCCCTGCTGCTCCACCTGATCGCGCGTCCTGCCCAGGCCCAGCTCGAAGGTCTCATCGGCGCCGATGTGCGCGTAGGGACCGGGAAACACCTTGGCCAGCTCGCCGAACCAACTCGCCGATCAGCGGCAGCGTGCCGGCATCGCCGGGCGCGAGCACCGCGCCATGCGGCGTCTCGCCCAGCGGCGAGAACTGCTCGAACTTGAGCACATGGTGCAGGTGCCCAAACGACTCCTGCTCGGGAATGACGGTGATGTGATATTGCGCCGCGTAGTCCACCAGCTCGCGGCGCTTCGTCGGGCGTCATCGCGCCGCCGGGAAAGGCCGCGACCGGCGAGCTGGCGTAGGCAAAGGTGTGCTCAAAGTAGGGCGAGAAAATGTTGTACTTGTAGGCCGCCAGCGTGCGAATCTCGCGCTTCAGAAAATCCATGTTGGGCAGCGGCCCGCGCGACCAGTCGTCGGAGAGGCCGCGATGCGCCATCGCCGGCCAGTCGCGCAGCGTGGGCACAAGCAGCACAGCATCCTTGCCGCTGCCGCGAATCAACTGCTTCACCGTCTGCGCGCCATAGAAGATGCCGGCCGAGGTCTCGGCAATGACAGCCAGACCGCCTTGCCCGTCGGGCACAATGATGTAGCCCTCGTCGTGCATCGCCGGATCGAAGGTCAAATGATTGTGCGCGAGCAGTTCCTTCGCATACGTGAGTGATTCGCTGGGCCGCTCCAGCCGACCATGGGATGGATCTGCCGCTTCATCGGCAGACACGCCACGGTCTCCGAGCTCGATTGCCTGATTCAGATCGCTGGCGGCAAACTGCATCCTCATTTATCTTTTTCATCTGCCAGCGACGGCAAGAACAACTGCCGGCCGGGAATCGACTGCACCGCGACGCACTCCCGCGGCGCAGGCACCAGATGCAGATCCGCGCAAGTCGGAGCGGCCGGAGTGTTGCGCCATCGCGCCACTGCCAGCGACACAACAGAAGCAATCGACACAACAGAAAAATGAATGCGCATGAGCTTCTCCGCTCGAATTCCAGAGGTATCGCCTCTCGCATGTGACAAGTTATCGATTGCATCACCGCAGATGCATGCCTAATGCATCCGCTGCAGTTTCGCCGACTAACCGTGCGCAGATGTCGCGTAGCTACTCGCAGACTCTTCAGCGCCGGATACAGCTTGCGCCACTTCGCGTAGCCGGTCTTGTAGGCGGCCAGGTCGGCCGGGTCCGGCTCGATGCGCTGGGCAACTTCGATGGCCTGCCCGCAGGCTTCGTCGAGATTGGCCCAGTGACCCGCGCCTACGCCGGCCATCAGCGCGCAGCCAAACGCGCCGCCTTCTTCGGCGGTGAGCACCTCGACAGCCTGGCCGTAAATGCCGGCCTGAATCTTGCGCCACAGCGGGCCGCGCGCGCCGCCGCCGCCCAGGCGAATCGCGCTGACCGGAATGCCCAGCTCGGCGAAGAGCGTGAAAGTGTCTTCGAGCGAGTAGGCCACGCCCTCCAGCACCGCGCGCACAAAATGCGCCGCCGTGTGGTCGGTCGCAGATGCCCGCAAACGCCGCGCGGACCTCGGGGTCGAGATGCGGCGTGCGCTCGCCCAGCAGATACGGCGCCCACTCCAGACCCTCGCTGCCCGCGGGAATCTTGGCCGGCTGCCGCGGTCAGCTCGTCGTAGTCCTGGCCGGCAAAGAAGGTCTCCTTGAGCCAGCGCAGGCTCAGGCCCGCCGACTGCGTCACGCCCATCACGTGCCACAGGCCCGGAACCGCATGGCAGAAGGTGTGCAGGCGGCCCTTGGGATCTTTGGTCGGCGCGGCGGTGGCGGCAAAGACCACGCCCGAGGTGCCGATGGTGGCCGAGACCGAACCCGGCTGCAGAATGCCCATGCCCACCGCGCCCGCGCCCTGGTCGCCCGCGCCGGCGACGACCGGCGTTCCCGCGGCAAGCCGGTCAGCCCGGCGGCCGTCTCGCTGATGCGCGCGCAGACTTCCGGCGACTCGTAAACCTTGGGCAGCCAGCTCTCGGGAATCCCCGCCGCCTCGGCCACTTCCTTCGACCAGCGGCGATGCGTCACGTCCAGCAGCAGCGTTCCCGAGGCCTCCTGCACGTCGATGGCAAACTCGCCGGTCAGCCGGTAGCGCACATAATCCTTGGGGCACAGGATGTGGCGGATCTTCGCGAAGATCTCCGGCTCGTGCTCCTTGACCCACAGCAGCTTGGTCAGCGTGAAGTTGGGCAGCGCCGGGTTGCAGGTGAGCTCGATCAGCCGTTCGTAGCCGATCTTCTCGGTGCAGCCAGTCGCACTCCGGCTGGGTGCGCGTGTCGCACCAGATCAGCGCGGGCCGCAGCACCGCGCCGTTCTCGTCCAGCATCACCGCGCCGTGCATCTGGCCGGTCAGGCCGATGGCCGCGATCGGCTGCTGCGGCTCGGGCGCGGCGGCGATGCGCTCCGCGAATCGCCTCCTGCGCCGCCCGCCACCAATCTTCGGGATCCTGCTCCGCCCAGCCGGGATGCGGCGTCTTGAAGGGCGCATGCTCGCTCGACGCGCCGCGCGATCAGCTTTCCCGTCGCCATCCACCATCACGGCCCGCGTTCCGCCCGTGCCCACATCCATTCCCAGAAACCACATAGCTCGTCTCCCGCGTAAATCGCTTTTCTCGGCGCGAGCAGCATAGCAGCTTTGGCGACAGGCCGAAAACCGGCATGATTCGGACTTGCCCCCTCAGAATTGACGTCGCCCGAACTTTTTCGCTATGCATCGCGTATCCCCATGAGTGGCTGCACCGGGCCGGTCAGGCAAACCGTCCGAAAACGAACAGGCAAGCGAAGTTTTGAACACTTCATGCCGGTCGAAATTCCCGGCATTGGTCCTAAATCCAGAATGTGCGGGATTTTGCTTTGGCGCTTCGGTTGCTCTACTGGACCTAGATATTGCAAGCGCCGCCGTTTCTGAACCGCCGTGGTTCCCCCATCAGGAGGCTTTGTTATGGCTCGTGCCGCAAATCAGTTTAGGCAGGTGCTGCGCCGGCTGGGGCGCGCTCCGCTCTTCACCGGGGTGACACTACTGACTCTCGCCATTGGCATCGGCGCCAACACCGTCGTCTTCAGCGTTGTCGAAGGCATCCTGCTGAAGCCCCTCGCGTATCCGCATCCCGATCAGCTTATCGGCGTGTGGTACAGAGCGCCCGGAGTTAACATTCCTAAGCTCAACATTGCGCCGTTTCTCTACTTCATCGATCGCGAGAAGAACACGACGCTCGAAGACATCGGCGTTTACGAGGGCGACGACTGGAGCCTCACAGGCGCGGGGCAGCCCGAACATGTGCAGGGTGTCGAGGTAACCGACGGCGTTTTGCCTCTTCTCGGCGTCAAGATTGAGCTTGGCCGTCTCTTCACGCGCCAGGACGATCAGCCCAACGCTGCGAAGACGGTCCTGCTCACATACGGCTATTGGCAGCGCCGCTACGGAGGAGACAAGAATGTCATCGGGCGCTCGATTACGCTCGATGGAAACGCGCGCGAGATTATCGGTGTCCTGCCTCCGAGTTTTCGTTTTCTCGATTACAACGAGACGGAGCTGGTTCTTCCCATGCAGCTCGATCGCAGCAAGACCAAGCTCGGCAGCTTCAATCATGAGGGCTTGGCGCGCCTCAAACCCGGCGTGACGCTGCAGCAAGCAAACGCCGACCTGGCCCGCCTGATTCCGGTCGCCCTTCGCAGTTTTCCTCCTCCGGAAGGCTTCAGCACGGCTCTTTTCGAGAAAGCCCACTTTTCTCCCGACGTTCACTCCCTCAAGAAGGATGTGGTCGGCGATGTGGGCAACGTGCTTTGGATCCTCATGGGTTCTATCGGAATCGTTCTGCTCGTGGCCTGTGCCAATGTGGCTAATTTGCTGCTGGTTCGCGTTGAAGCCCGCCGGCAGGAGCTTGCGATTCGCTCCGCGCTCGGCGCCGGCCGCAGAAGCATCGCGACAGGACTGCTGGTAGAAAGCCTGATCCTCGGTTTTGCCGGGAGTGCGATTGGCCTGGCGATGGCGGATGGAGCGTTGCGAGTTCTGGTAGCCGCCGCGCCGACTGGCCTGCCGCGCCTACACGAGATTGGCATCGACGTTCAGGTTCTGCTCTTCACGATCGGCGTTGCTCTCTTCGTCAGTCTGTTCATTGGGATGATTCCGGTAATCAAGTACTCGGGCTTAACCGCCGGTACCGGCTTGCGCGAAGGCGGCCGGTCGCTTAGCCAGAGCCGCGAACGCCACCGCGCCCGCAAAGTTCTTGTCGCGGTGCAGGTGGCTCTCGCGCTCGTGCTGCTCATCTGCTCGGGCCTGATGATCCGCACCTTCCGCGCGCTGGCCCATGTGTCTCCCGGGTTCTCCGATCCGGCATCGCTCGAGGCCTTCAGCATCTACATTCCAGAGACGCAGATTCCCGAAACGGATCGGAGCGGCTCCGCATGCTGAGCAGGCCATTGCCGACAAGCTGGCGACGATTCCCGGTGTCGCCTCGGTTGGGATCACCACGACGTCCCCATGGATGGACAACGAATCCTTCGATCCGGTCTACGCGCAGGACCGCGACTACAAGGAAGGCGAAATGCCGCCGGTTCGCCGCTTCAAATTCATCGTGGCCCGGATCTTTTCCACGATGGGCACAGCTGCTCGCCGGCCGCGATATCACGTGGCCCGGAGTTTCAGAAGCGGCCGGTCGCCATCATCTCTGAAAACTTTGCGCGCGAATACTGGGGCAGAGCGGCCAACGCCATCGGAAAGCGATCCGCGTGGGCTCTGGCGACGGGTGGCGCGAGATCATCGGCGTGGCCCAGAACGTCTACGATGACGGTGTCAGACAAGCCCCGCCAGCGTCGTCTACTGGCCGCTCTATCGAGGACAACTTCGAGCAAGAAGGAAATGATCCGGCGGCGTGAGTTTTGTGCATGCTCGCCGCGCGCCGGCCGGGCGGCATTCGTACAGCGAGATTCAGCAGGCTGTCTGGTCCGTCGATCGCCGGATTTGCCGCTCGCCGACCAGACGCGTCGGTGTGCTCTATACCAAGTCCATGGCCCGCACGTCGTTCACGCTTGTGATGCTGTGTGTGGCCGGGCATGTCCCTGCTGCTCGGCATCGTCGGATCTATGGAGTCATCGCCTATGCGGTGTCGCAGCGCACGCGCGAGATCGGCATCCGTATGGCGCTGGGCGCACAGCGCGAAGCGAGCTGACTCGGCATGTTTGTCCGCCAGGGCTGGTGCTCACGGCATCGGCATTGCCTGCGGGCTCGTGGTGGCGTTCTTCTTGCGGCGATGCGCCTGATGTCCTCGTTGCTGTTCAATGTCAGCCCGATCGACCCATCACTTACGCCATCACCGTATCCTGCATGGTCGCCACCGCCTAGGTGGCCTGTTATCTGCCGTCGCGCCGCGCCGCGGCGGTGAATCCGGTGGACGCTTTGCGCGCGGAGTAGAACCGCTCTGTCTATCCGC
>CAVOKR010000032.1:0-96858 GCA_963696555.1 uncultured Alphaproteobacteria bacterium
AGCGGAATGAAAGCGGCCGCAGAGTAAAAAATATCCGGTCGCGTGGGCAACAGGCTAATCGGCCGCGGAAATAACTGGCCCGTCGGCGCACTCAACAGAGCTTGGTCGCGGTTGCGGCAGGCGCGCTGACGCCAAGCCTACCTCCAGCACAGGATATGGGCCGGCCCCACCGAGTTCTCCGTAACCCGGTAGCTTCGCGAGACTCAGTCTATGGGAACCAATTTGGGTCGCTTTCTGGCGCATCATCCAATGTGCCATTCGATCGGCGGTCAATGGGTCGGTGAATTCCAAAGGGTGCGGCCCGAGTTCGTCGGATATATAGACTGGTCGCCGGCCATGTTCGGACGACCATATGGCCCACAATGGAACGTCGACTTCCACCGCTGGAATAACCACCGCCCGGTGGAGAATGCACTGTCCGGTTTCGAATTCGACGGCTTGCCTATACTCAGCGTAGGTATCGTTTCCCGATAAAACGTGGCGCTTTACGTATTTGAACGAAACTTCCGCGACAAAATCATCCGGTCTTAGATGGCGAAGCAGTTCGGTTGTGATCGACACTTTTTCTGCATCATTAGGGGCCGGTTGTGGTGGCAAATCATTGCCGTCCTTGGACGCCAGCGCCACATCGGTCACGACGAGGTCAAATTGAATAATCGTGTAAGGCGGTCTCGGTCGCACCGAGAGATTGATCAATGTGTTTCCCGCCAAGTCAGTTCCTCGGTCTGCCTCTCGGTATACGGCAAGGTCACGGCCTTCGACGCTCACATTGAGGATTTCTGGCCGAACGCTTAGCGAGGCTTGTTCGTCAAGCGTATTGCTGGTCGTTAAGCCGACTTGACCGGTGCCTAACAGCGAACCAGCAAATGGCGGGCTCACACTCACTGACGTCGCATTATTCCGACTGAGATCGAGCTTGGCAATATCGACCGAGGCATAATCGGTCTTGAAGTTCGTCACGTCAGTGAAAATAAAATTTATCGGTGTGATTCTTATGGTGACGTTGACGAGTTGGTCGGCCGGCCGGTAAGCCCCTTTGGCGATGGTCAAGATTATCGTTCGCTTTAGTGCAGTGAGATCTGGGACCGACACCTTGCCTCCCCCAGAATTGTCGAGCGCCTTCTTTATATCCGCAACCTGACTGGCCTTCGGATCGGACAACGCGACGCGGATACTGGTGCCTGAGGGAGACGATGCGGCGGATTTGCTCCCGTCGCCGCCGCTATCAGTATTCGCCACCGAGCCGACAGAGAGAATTGGCGCGGTCGATCCGTCGGGCAGCGCTGGATTGTTGGCATAGCGACGAGCGAGTTCCGGATTAGGCGTGCAACCGAAAAATATGAAGGTCAGGGTGATCGAAACGAGGAGGCCAGATGGATAATACAATCTGACTCGATGCAGCCTTTTCATGACGCCGCCATCACGCGGCAAATATGCGCCGCGGTTGTACTTCCGTCGAACTGATTTTTGAGATTATGCTGCTTAACCTGCGTAATGCGAAACGAACTGCGATCAATTGACGAGTAAGAGCCTCCCGGATCCCAGCTTTGAACAGACTCCAGTGGCGGCTCGGCGGAATTCGTCGCAATCAGACGGAGCAGCGGGTTAGTGTGACTGCAGTCCCAATCAAGGATGATCGAATAGAAACTCATACTGGCACCCCCACGCGACAGTAAAACCTAGCTAAAGGTACCACCTTCAACTTTCGCTTGCAAGGAAGCCGGCTACGTGAGACTTTTTGTCGGCGACGTGGTGGCCCTCTGGGACGCGCAACTAGACGGAAAATAGTCGTCAATGCCGAAATGAATGTTGGAGCTCGTTAGAGGTAATATGTCGAAAATCACTATGGCCCTGTTAATGCTAGTTGGAACCCTCACGCAGATTCCTTGCGTACAGGTCGTTTTTGCCCAAACAGTACCACCTCCAAAGCCCGACCCAGCAGGAGGCGGACCCTCAGACGGGGGAAAAGGCTCCTCTCAGGGCTTTTCCGTTCAGCCGATTGCTCCCCTCAGAGACGGCAGCAATTATTGGCCGGGATACATGTTGGTCAATTCTGGACAAGCTGGCGGCGAAATTAAAGCTTGCTACATCGTCACGCCGAGCGCGGATCTTGGCGACAGCAAACTTGTTGGTCAAATTCCAAAGATGGAGCAGGTCTTTCTCCTTTGTTCGAAGTCAGAAGGGGTTGGAAAGCTGCCGACCTCCCCATGAATCTTGCGTGTGCTCATCGTGTCAAATCTGGTAATTACGCTTTCGCAGTCGCAGTATAATTAATTTATTGGAGCCACCGTGCTGCGGTATCGGCGTGCTGCACGAAGCCGGTTTATTTCATCGATCGAATTATCCACTTCCTATCGTTGCGATGACTAATACAGACGCTTCATATCGGAAATAAAAACTTTGGAATTCCAATGCTGGAGCCAGCAAACCTCTTCTCCGACGGCAAGGCCTATGAGCGGCTGATGGGCCGCTGGAGCAAGCTTGCGGGAGCGCAATTCCTCGACTGGCTCGACGCACCCAAAAACCTGCGCTGGATCGACGTCGGCTGCGGCAACGGTGCTTTCACCGAAGTGCTGATTGAAAAAACATCGCCGGCGTCGGTCGAGGGCATCGATCCGTCGGACGGCCAGATTTCTTTCGCCCGCGAACGGCCCGGAACAAAGACCGCGGAGTTTCGTGTCGGCGACTCGCAGGCGCTGCCGTTCGCCGATAATAGTTTCGACGCCGCGTCTATGGCGCTCGTCATCGTGTTCATTCTCGATCCGGTCAAAGCCGCAAAGGAAATGGCGCGCGTCGTCAAGCCGGGCGGCATCGTCGCCACTTACATGTGGGATTTTCCCGGCGGCGGCTTTCCGCTCCATCCGATGATCAAGGCACTCGCGGACTTGGGCATCACACCTACGGCAGGGTCGAACCCCGAAGCCTCGCGCATGGAGGCGATGCGGGCGGTGTGGCAACAGGCCGGCCTGCAAGCGATCGACACAAGCATCATCCGTGTCCCGATCGCCTATGCGGACTTCGACGATTTCTGGGATTCCAATAGCGTGCCGCTCGGCACTTACGGCAAGACGATCGCGGAGCTTGCACCGAGCGCGCGCGACGCCGTGAAAGCGCGGCTGCGCCAAGCACCTGCCGGCCGGCGCCGACGGGCGCATCGCCTACGAGGCTTTCGCCAATGCGGTGAAGGGCCGCGTCCCGTAAAGTTTCACCGCATCTCGTCCGGATGCACGCCCTGGAGGCCTAGCTGCTGCCAGGCCATCGGCGCGCCGGCAGCTTTGGCGGCCTCCGCCGGCGGAAGCTTGTCGTCCCAGCGCATGGCGATGAAACGCTGACCGTTGACGCCATCGGACGGCGTTCGAGCACAGCCAGACGAGCGGCGCGATCATCACCTCTGGCTTGATGAGCTTTGAGCGATCGGGCATCAACGTCTTCGAGACGATGCGCGTGTCGACGGCGCCGCCTGGCACCAGCACATTCGCGGTGACGCCAGTGCCTTCGAGCTCGTACGCCATCGCGGTGAGGAGCGCCTCGTTGGTGGCCTTCGAGCCGCCATAGGGCTGCATCATGGTTCGCCACATGGTGTCGAGGCTCGTGGTCACGTTGATGATGCGGCCCCAGCGCTGCGCCAACAGCGTCGGCAACACCGCCCGCGTCATCAGGAAGGTGGCGACGACATTGACCTCGATGATGCGGCGGAACTCTTCCGGCGTCGTCTCCCATATCTTGCCGATCGGCTGGCCCTCGCGGCGCAACAGCGCGGTATTGATGCCGGCATTGTTGATGAGGATATCGACGCGGCCGAAGCGCTCGACGGTGGCGCGCAGTAGCCTTCGGCCCGGTGTCGTCCCAGGCGACGTCGGCGATCATGCCGAAAAAGCGGTCGCCCGCGCCGCGGTCCTCGGCGGCATCCTGGGTTTCCTCGAGCGCCGGCGCGTCGAGTTCCACCGCGGCGACGCGGGCGCCGGCATCGAGCAATCCGAGCGTCATCGCCCGGCCGATCCCGCGCCCGGCGCCGGTGACGATGGCTGTCTTTCCGTCGAGTATTCCCGGCATCCCGCTCTCCCGGCTTTCCTGAAATTGGCTTTGTAACTGAGATAGTTAAGGCTACTATACGGCAGCGCATCCGGGCCGCGAAATGCCCCTTTGATTCGCCTGATCTTGGTTGCGCCGCGCCCCCTCCCCGCCTATATTCCGCGTGCTTTCCAGTCATCCTTGATGACGTAAGTGGCTTCGCCCCGACGGGCGGGCGGAGCACAGAGAAGATTTACCGAGATTCCCCGTTCTTGGAGACCGCATAATGACGACCCAGCCCCTGATGCCGAAAGCGACCGCCGTGTGGCTGGTCGACAATACGTCGCTGTCCTTCGACCAGATCGCGCAGCTGTGCAACCTGCATCCGCTCGAAGTGAAGGCGATCGCCGACGGCGACGCCGCCCAGGGCATCAAAGGCGCCGATCCGATCGTCACCGGACAATTGACCCGTCGAGGAAATCGCCGCCGCCGAAGCCGATCCGAATTACCGCCTGCACATCGCCGAGCCGAAGGTGCGGCTGCCCGAGGCCAAGCCGAAAAAGGGCCCGCGCTATACGCCGGTGTCGCGCCGCCAGGACCGCCCCAACGCCATCCTGTGGCTGGTGCGCAATCATCCGGAGCTGAAAGACAGCCAGATCATGCGGCTCGTCGGCACCACCAAATCGACCATCGAGGCAATCCGCGAACGCACCCATTGGAATTCGGCCAATCTGACGCCGCTCGATCCGGTGACGCTCGGGCTGTGCTCGCAGATCGATCTCGACCTCGAAGTCCAGCGCGCCGCCAAGGAAAAGCCGGTCCCGGTCGAAGCCCAGGGCGCGACGCTGTTGCCCGCTTCGGTGACCACCGCGCCGAAGGCAAGAGCCGGAGCCGCCGACGCCCGCGGAAGTGAAGAAATCCGACGACCTCAACGTCGAGGCGGTGTTCGCCAAGCTCAAGCAGCTCGGCGGCAAGGCGGAGTAACGCCAACTCCGCCCCGGTCCTCTCCGTCATGCCCGGCCTTGTGCCGGGCATCCCGATCACGCGAGCGATGTGTATCCATTGACGAGATGGCCGGGACAAGCCCGGCCATGACGCCCAAACTTTCAGGCCGCCGTCACTCCGGCTTGATATCGGCGAATTTTACCACCTTCGCCCACTTCTCGGTTTCCTCCGAGACAAGCTTGCCGAAGTCGGCGGCCGATCCCGGCAACAGCGATGCGCCGAGATCGGCGAGCTGCGCTTTCACTCTGGGCTCGGCAAGGCTCGCATTGATCGCCTTGTTGAGCGTGTCGACGATCTCGCGGGGCGTTCCCTTCGGCGCGCCCAAGCCGTACCAGGCGCTCGCCTCATAGCCCGGCACGAATTCGCCGACGGTCGGCAAGTCCGGAAACACCTCCGAGCGCTTAGCCGTCGTCACCGCGAGCGCTCTGACTTTGCCCGATTTGATGAATTCGATCGAGGTCGGAAGATTGTCGAACATCACCTGATCGCGGCCGCTGACGAGGTCGAGCATCGCCGGCGCGCCGCCGCGATAGGGCACATGCACCATGTCGACGCCCGCCATCATCTTGAACAGTTCCCCCGCCACATGGATCGTCGAGCCGACGCCGGACGACGCCATGTTGAGCTTGCCCGGATTGGCCTTGGCATAGGCGATGAATTCCGGAACGGTTTTGGCCGGCAACTGACGGATTGACGTCCATGACGTCGGGAAAGCGGACCAGCCCCGCGACCGGCGCGTAATCTTGCAGAAAAACGAAGTTGAGCTTGGCATAGAGGCTCGCATTGATCGCATTCGCCGGCGCGACCAGAAGGAGCGTGTAGCCATCCGGCGCCGCGCGCAGCACGGTTTCGGTCGCCAGATTGGTGCCGGCGCCAGGCCGGCTCTCGATGACGAATTGCTGGCCGAGCCGCTCCGACAGCCATTGCCCCGCAAACCGCGCCGTCATGTCGGCCGATCCGCCGGGCGGATAGCCGATGATGAGATGCACCGGCCGCGACGGATAGGCGTCCGCGCGAGCGAGGCGCGAGACGGCCGGGAACGCCACGGCGCTCGCGCCGAGACGGAGAAATTTTCGGCGGGGGAGTTTCATCCAGGTAGCGTCCTATTTTGACGAGTTTTCCCGGTACCATATTGCCATCGAAATTCGCCCTTCCAGTCGCAGTCCCGTTGGGGTCGTAATAGAGATAACACTTTATGTCGTTTCGCTTTTGATATATTTGACATCCGGGTGTCGATTCGAGCCAAAGATTGACCATCAATTCGATTTCGCTCGTACACTCGGACTCGCTATCCCGGTCAGAGGTAAATAGTTTTAACTTCATGACGCTTGGTCCTTTTTGCCGTGCGACGATTACCCGCTCGCGCCGCCTCTACCGGAGACCTAACCGTCGGCAACACAACCCAATCCGATGAGCTTACACCAGGCGGTCCCGGATCGCCCTATCGGTCCCCCTTCTTTCCTCCCCCGTTCACGGGGGAGGCGGCGAGCGAAGCGAGCCGGTGAGGGTAAGTCTTCTCCGCTTGCGCAAGCCTTCCCGCCGAGGCCCCCTCCACCGCACTTCGTGCGGTCCCCCTCCCCCGCTTCGCGGGGGCGGATGATGGCGCTTCACCCCCGAGTGTCCATAAGCAGCAAAAATACGCCACGCACGAACGGCGTAGCCTGCGGATATGAGCTATGATCGACGTCGATGATCAGGAAATCCGGAACCATCGTGAAACGGAGAATCGCTGAATTGCGGCGCATGGCGAAGCGCGGCGAAGTCAAGACCGACTGGAAGGCGGCCGCGAAAAAGCCCTTGCCCTCAGGCCGCGATCCGGACGACGCGATGGAAGAGATCGACGAACTGACCACTGATCCACCGAAGCCGTAAGGCAGTCATGGTTGACAGAAACCAACGATACGACGGCTTGTATGTTTTTAAGCCCGACCTGGCAAAGCTACTTTCCGGCGATGTAATTCTTACAAGGAATGCAGAGGCGACATCCTTCAAAGGCCGCGCTCAATCAAAAGCTATTGCCAACGCGACGGGGGGCACCTTTAGTCACGCACTGCTTTGCACTACACCTCCGAACTCTTATCGAAGCGATTAGTGATGGCGTTTCAAATGTCAGCGCGCAAATTTGCTTCGTGCATGATCTAAAAAATGTTCGCGCTCTCCGATATGGCAACATAAACATTGCCCGCGCCGCGGGGAGCGCCGCGCTGCCATTTATTGGTCAGGGATATTCTGTGCGAAGCGCGATAACCTCGATCGTTCCGGGAGCGTCGGTGTCGAATTCACCCGACGATGGGACGTTCTGTTCAGCGCTTGTCGCGGCCGCCTTCCGCGCCGCGGGCGCGCCAGAGTTTGCCGCCATCGACCCGATGAAAACGACGCCGGCGGCTCTGGAGAAAGCAGGCCACTTTTTTGATGTCACATCGCAGGTCTTCGTAAGAATACTCTCGCCAAATAATATCGAAGAGATGAGCGCATTGGACGGAAACCGAATTCTATCTCCGCTCGCAGGTCAGGCGAAGCTATTTAGCTCGTACTATTCAATCATATCGCCTCAAATTAACAATTTCATAGGTACACATCCCAGGCTCGCAAACCATAAGCCTATAAGCTTCCTCGAATGCTTAGCGTTTATAGATGCGACCTCCCTTGTAATCGCTGACCTTCCGCACACTCCAGAGACGGAACACATTCGCGAGACACTTAGGCTAATAGACGATCTTGCTTACGACCTTCTGGTAGAAGGTGAGCTTCAGAAGATGCTAAAAGCAGCTCAATTGAACGATGAAGAGAGTATGAGATACTCAATATCGGAATCGTTCAAGGTGAAACCCGACATTAATTTAGCCGACACAATAGGCTTGATCACGGTGACGAAGGAACAAATAGTAGCCAGATCGGAGATCCTCGTTGCCCGCCGCGGCAAATCTCGCGCTTGGGAAGCGTGGATCGAAATCTCGCGTGAAATAATCGAGAGCCTACGCACGAGATTGGCGGTTTTGGAAGAAGTATTGGCCAGAGCGTTCCCCGGAAAAGGGTAAAGGAAGAGCGCGCGGCCGCTTCCGGATTTCGCTTCGAAAATCCGGGCTACAAGTTCTACCCCCCCACGCCCTTCCCCTTCAGCGCCGTCCCGATCTCCTCCAAAACCACCGGATCGTCGATGGTCGCCGGCATTTGCCAGGCGTCGCCGTCGGCGATTTTCTTGATGGTGCCGCGCAGGATTTTTCCCGAGCGGGTCTTCGGCAGCCGCGCTACCGTGATGGCGAGCTTGAAGGCCGCCACCGGGCCGATCTTGTTGCGGATCAGCGCGATGCATTCCTTCTCGATCTCGGTCGGCGGCCGGTTGACGCCGGATTTGAGCACGATGAAGCCGCACGGCACTTCGCCCTTCAGCTCGTCCTTGATGCCGAGCACGGCGCATTCGGCGACGTCGGGGTGCGAGGCGAGCACTTCCTCCATGCCGCCGGTCGAGAGCCTGTGGCCGGCGACATTGATGATGTCGTCGGTGCGGCCCATGACGAAGATGTAGCCGTCCTCGTCCTTGAAGCCGGCGTCGGCGGTTTTGTAGTAGCCGGGAAATTCCTCGAGATAGCTTTCGCGCATGCGGCCGTCGGCGCGCCACAGCGTCGGCAGACTGCCGGCGGCAGCGGCAGCTTGACGACGATCGAGCCCATTTTGTTCGGCGCCACTTCGCGGCAGCCCTCGTCGACGACGCGGATGTCGTAGCCGGGCATCGCCACCGTCGGCGAGCCGTGCTTGATCGGCAGCATGCCGAGGCCGACCGGATTGCCGGCGATGCACCAGCCGGTCTCGGTCTGCCACCAGTGATCGATCACCGGCACTTTCAGAAGCGCTTCCGCCCAGTCGAGCGTCGGCGGATCGGCGCGCTCGCCGGCGAGAAACAGCGTGCGGAATTTCGACAGATCGTGGGAGCGCGAACAGTTTGCCGTCCGGGTCTTCTTTCTTGATGGCGCGGAACGCGGTCGGCGCGGTGAACAGCGCGACGCAGCCGTGCTCGGCGATGACGCGCCAGAACGCGCCGGCGTCCGGCGTGCCGACCGGCTTGCCCTCGTAGAGGACCGTGGTCGCGCCATGCAACAGCGGCGCATAGACGATGTAGGAGTGCCCGACCACCCAGCCGATATCGGACGCGGTCCACCACACTTCGCCGGGCTCGATGCCGTAGAGATTTTTCATCGACCATTTCGAGCGCCACCATGTGGCCGCCATTGTCGCGCACCACGCCTTTCGGCCGCCCGGTCGTGCCCGAGGTGTAGAGAATGTAGAGCGGATCGGTCGCCTTCACCGGCTCGCACGTGCCAGGCCGAGCGGGCATGGATCAGCGCGTGATCGCGCATCGCCGCCCAATCGCGGTCGCGGCCTTCGACCAAAGCCGCTTGCGACTGCGGGCGCTGCAGGATCAGACAGACGCCGGGCTTGTGCACGGCGAGCGCGATGGCCTCGTCGAGCAGCGGCTTGTAATGCACGATGCGGCCGGGCTCGAGCCCGCAGCTTGCCGACAGAATGAGCTTTCGGCTTGGCGTCGTCGATGCGGGTGGCGAGTTCGCGCGCGGCGAAGCCGCCGAACACCACCGAATGCACCGCGCCGATGCGCGCGCAGGCCAGCATCGCGATCACCGCTTCCGGGATCATCGGCATATAGAGAAGGACGCGGTCGCCCTTGCCGACGCCGAGGTCGCGCAGCATGCCGCCGAGCACCTGGGTCTCGGTCAACAGCCGATGATAGCTGATGGTCTGTTTGACGCCGGCGAGCGGCGAATCGTAGATGATCGCCGCCTGGTCGCCGCGCCCGGCATCGACATGGCGGTCGACCGCGTTGAAGCAGGTGTTGCAGACGCCGTCCGGTGAACCAGCGGCCATAGATGCCGGCGGTTCGCGTCGAACACCGTCTTCGGCTTTTCGAACCAGTCGATGGCTTCCGCCGCCTCGCCCCAAAAGCCCTGCGGATCGCGCTGCCAGCGCGCATAGACTTCGTGATAACGGCTCGAACGGGCGTCCATGGCGCCGCCTCCCGGATTTGCGCTTATTTTCTGCTCCGCCGCGGCCATTGCAAGCCGTGCCGCATGGGCGGGACCATTATGCATCACAACCCTGGCCGAACGCCCGCGCTTTGATCTATGTCAGATCGCACCTGCCTCTTTTTCCTCATTCGGACAGTCCGTGATCACCGATCCCTGGTTCTACCTTCTGGCCATCCCGGCCGTGACCGTGCTCGGCCTCGGCAAAGGCGGCTTTTCGGGTCTCGGCATGATCGCGACCCCGATGTTGGCGCTGATCATGCCGCCGCTGCAGGGCGCGGCGATCCTGTTGCCGCTTCTGATTATCCAGGACGTGATTTCGGTGTGGACCTACCGCAAGCGCCTGGAGCGCCTGGAATCTGAAAGTGCTGGTTCCGGGCGCCGCCATCGGCATGGGGCTCGGCACGCTGTTCGCCAGCGCGGTGTCGAATGCCGCCATCGAATTGACCATCGGCGGCATCGGGCTTGCGTTCGTGCTCTATCACTGGCTTGGGCGGCGGCTCATTCCGGCGCTGCGCGAGGCGGGCGACAGGCCGCGCCGGCCCACCGGTCGCGCTCGGCGTGGTCTGGGGCGCGATGTCGGGCTTCATGTCGCTTCTGGTCCAGGTCGGCGCGCCGCCGTTCCAGATCCACATCCTGCCGCAGCGGCTCGACAAGCTCACTTTGGTCGGCACCAGCGTCATTTTCTTCGCCTTCATCAACGAAATGAAGATCGTGCCCTATTTCGTGCTCGGCCAATTTTCGATGAGAATTTCATGACCTCGCTGGTGTTGCTGCCGCTCGCCGTCGGCGCCAATTATCTCGGCATCTGGCTCGTACATCGCACGCCGACCGAGCGGTTCTATCAGATCGCCTATATTCTGATGCTGCTGATTTCGCTCGGGCTGTTGTGGCAGGGCTGGCATGGGCTCGGACATTGAGGACGGCGACGTGCGCATAGAATCGGACGCCGCTCGCTTTTCACCGGGGTTGCGCTAGGCTCTTTGGCGGCAATGATTCGAGCCGCCATGATTGACAGCGTCAGACCCGCCACCACTGCGCCGCTACCCTGCAAGATCTGCGGCGGCACGTCGACGCTGTTCGGCGTGCTCGATTTCAACAATTGCTGCCTCGAGCACCAAGGTATCCGGGAGCCGCTATGCGGCGTGCCGATCTATTACCGGCGCTGCGGCAATTGCGGCTTCTTGTTCACCGATGCGCTCGACGATTGGAGCGAAGCGCAGTTCAAGACCAATATCTACAACGATCAATATCTGACCTTCGATCCGGATTATCGAAGCGCGCGGCCGCTCGGCAATGCCCAGATGGTCATGCAATTATGGGGACAGCATCGGACCCGCTTGCGCGTGCTCGATTTCGGCGGCGGCAACGATGTGTTCAGCGCGGCGCTTCGCGCCGGCGGCTTTGCGGAGGCGGTAACCTACGACCCGATGGTAGCCGAATACGCGCGGCGTCCCGAGGGCAAGTTCGATGTCGTGACCTGTTTCGAAACCCTCGAACACCTGCCCGACCCGCTCGCCGCGGTCGCGCATATCCTTGAATTCCTGGCCGAGCCGGGACTTGTCTGTTTCACGACGCTCTTGCAGCCGGCCGATCTTATCAATCAGGGCCTGAACTGGTGGTACGCCGGGCCGCGCAACGGCCATATCTCGCTGTTCAGCAGGGATGCGCTGGCGCTGACCTGGTCCCGGCACGGCTATAAGCTCAGCTCCTTCAAAGATCACTTGCATTTTGCCTATCGGACCTTGCCGCCCTATGCTTCCCTGCCGGGGAAATAGTCGGCTCCGGCGCATCAGCCCGGGGACCGACCATGACGACGGCTTACGACACCGATCTCGATCGCAATGCGGCGAATTTCCAGCCGCTCACGCCGTTGTCATTCCTGGCGCGCGCCGCCGATGTCCATCCCGACCAGACCGCGATCATCCACGGCGACCGCTCCTGGAACTACCGGCAGTTTTACGCGCGCGCCCGGCAATTGGCTTCCGCGCTCGCCAAGCGCGGCATCAAGCGCGGCGACACGGTCGCCGCCGTGCTGCCCAATGTGCCGGCGATGCTGGAGGCGCATTACGGGGTCGCCATGGCGGGCGCGGTGCTCAATTCAGTCAATACCAGGCTCGATGCCGCGATCATCGCCTTCCAGTTCGATCACGGCGAAGCCAAGGTCGTGATCGCCGACCGCGAATTTTCCAAGGTGGTGAAAGACGCTTTGGCGCTGTGCAAGGCGCGGCCGCTGGTCATCGACTATGACGATCCGGAATTCACCGGCGCGGGCGAACGGATCGGCAATCTCGACTACGAGGATTTCTTGCGCGAGGGCGACGCCGATTTTGCCTGGCTGATGCCGCACGACGAGTGGGACGCCATCGCGCTCAATTACACTTCCGGCACCACCGGCGATCCGAAGGGCGTCGTCTATCACCACCGCGGCGCCTATCTCCTGTCCATGGCGAACGTCATCACCTGCGCCATGGCCAAGCATCCGGTCTATCTGTGGACGCTGCCGATGTTCCACTGCAACGGCTGGTGCTTTCCCTGGACGCTCTCGGTCGTCGCCGGCACGCATGTCTGCCTGCGCGCGGTGCGCGCGGCGCCGATCTATCGACGCGATCGCCAGCCACAAGGTCACGCATCTGTGCGGCGCGCCGATCGTGATGTCGACGCTGCTCAATGCTCCGGAGCATGAGCGCAAGCCTTTGCCGCATAGCGTCGAGTTCGTCACCGCAGCAGCGCCGCCGCCGGAAGCCGTGCTGGCGGCGATGAAATCGGCGGGCTTCAACGTCACCCATGTCTATGGGCTGACCGAGACCTACGGCCCGGCGAGCGTCAACGACTGGCATCGCGACTGGAATACGCTCTCAGGTCCCGAACAGGCGGCCAAGAAAGCGCGCCAGGGCGTGCGCTATCCGGTGCTCGAAGCGCTCGACGTGCTCGATCCCGTGACCATGGAGCCGGTACCGCGTGACGGCGAGACGCTCGGCGAAGTGATGTTCCGCGGCAATGTGGTGATGAAGGGCTATCTGAAAAACAAGGCGACGACCGAAGCGAGCTTTTGCCGGCGGCTGGTTTCATTCCGGCGATCTCGGCGTCATCCATCCCGACGGCTATATCCAGCTCAAGGACCGCTCCAAGGACATCATCATTTCGGGCGGCGAGAATATTTCCTCGATCGAGGTCGAGGACGCGCTCTACAAACACCCCGCGGTGCAGGTCGTGGCCGTGGTGGCGAAGCCCGACGACAAATGGGGCGAGACGCCCTGCGTGTTCGTTGAGCTAAAGCCAGGCGTGACAGCGACTTCCGACGAACTCACCGCCTGGTGCCGCAAACATCTCGCCGCCTACAAATGCCCGCGCTACGTGGTGTTCGCCGATATCCCGAAAACGAGTACGGGGAAGATTCAGAAATTTAAGCTACGGGATATGGCGAAGGGGATGTGATCAGGTTGGCAAAGACACGTGATCAGTACCACGATATGAGGCGATGCTATCTCCCGGAAAGCATCAGGTTAGTGATTGTTGCCGAGTCACCCCCGGTTTCGGGGCTTTACTTTTACGATGCGAACGGAAAAACGACCGAACCGCTTTTTTCAGACTAATGAAGAAACTCGCCTTTTCTCCAAGCTCCAAAGAAGATGGGCTGAAAGAGTTTCAAAGAAGCGGGTGGATCTTGGTCGATGCAACATACGAACCTGTAAATGCGCCCGGCATCTCCAACCGTGATCGTGACGACACAATTAAAAGAGATTATCCGCTACTCAGGGCCGATCTCGAAGGCTTGCTGTCCGAACGGCAAACGCCTTTGATTTTAATCAAGGCAAACATCTACCGACTACTTAAAAATAGATTGATCAAAGATGCCTTCAACGTGCTCAATGACCGTTCTCTCCCGTTCCCAGCACCGGCCATCAGACAGAGTTTTATAACGGGTTTGCGGCGATCCTACGATCAAACCGGCCTATTGGTTTGAAAGGAAAACTACGCCGCCTCGGCCTCCATCACTCCAACCACTAGCCGCTTGCCGAGCGCACGCAGCGCCGCCGTGAGCGCCGGCAGCTTGGTCGGATGCTTCGGATCGAGAATACGTCGCACTTCCTTTTCATCTTTGCCAATGCGGCGCGCGAGCTCACTTTTCGTAATGCCGGCGCCTGAAAAAAATTCCAGAACCGCGAGCTTGGCCGCGACATCGGGCGCGACCGGTACAGATACCAACCCTTTAAGCGCGCGCGGCTTCGGCAACGGCCGGCCCCGTTCCCAGTAACTGAGCAGAGCAAGGCCGAGTGCTTCCTCAGCCATCGTGCGGGCATCGGCCATATCGTCTCCTTGCGTAATGGCCTCGGGCACGTCGGGAAAGCTAACAACAAAGCCCCGCCGAGACCCTCGCTCGAATTCAGCGCGATAAATATAAGACCGCATTCCAATCTCCGAATGATCGTCGATTTCCCCAGAGTCAGTCCGATTTCGCGCGCACGGCACCGTCGTCAGCCTGTCGCCAATGAACACCATCATGTGGCCGCCCTTGCCGCGCCACTTCTCGGCGCGAAACCGCAGCCCGCGGCGACGGGCCTCGTCCCGCAGTTCGGCAATGAATTTGTCGCGCTTATCCGTTGCCGACAGCTGGCCAGATCAGACCGAAGAGCTTCGGACAAAAATGTCCGAATGTCAAGGGATGCTTAAGACAGACCCGCTCATTCCCGTGGCGGCGGGAATCCAGCGGGTCTGCGCAAATCGAAAACAAAAGAACTGGGTCCCCGCTTGCGCGGGGACGATCAAGTCAGATCTGCCGTGCGGACTTAGCCGATCAATGAACGAGCGTGTCTTGCCGCAACCGGGCGATCTCGTCCTTCAGAAGCAATTTTCGCCGCTTTAATTCTACCAAAGTGAGGTCGTCGATGGAGGGGTGGCATAGCGCCTCGGAGATTTCGTGTTCGAGGGCTTGGTGACGTTTCTCAAGTTCCGCAAGATGCGATTCGATCGCCATGTGAGCAGGCCTCCTTGTATCGTTCTTGCCTGGTCGGATCGTCCTACACCCTAACAACCGCAGACAAGTTTACTCCGTTTTTCCCGCTCCGAAAATCCCCGCTGTGCACGATTTGCCGGAAGACCCTTCGCGGGCTTGTCGGCGATCGGGCAAAACGCGATAATCCAAAGCCACTTACCAGGTACCTACCAGGCCATCCGTGTAACTACTGACTTGGTTCCCAACGCGGCCGATTAGGGCCGAAAACCGCGCCAAAGGGCCGGCCAAGGCGCTGATGACAGAAGAGGAAGAACGCGAGCTTCGGGCGCAATTGGCGCGCCTGCAGCAGGAGCATCGCGACCTCGATACCGCGATTGCTGCCTTGCAGGAATTGCCGGGCTCCGACCTCATTCAGGTGCAGCGCCTGAAGAAGCGCAAGCTCGTCCTGCGCGACCGCATCACCTTCATCGAGGACGAGCTGACGCCTGACATTATTGCGTAGGCTCCTTCTCCCCGCACGCGGGGGGAGGTATTCCGCTCCGCCTTGCGCGCATACATCGCGGCGTCGGCGCGCGCCAGCACTTCGGCCGGCGTGTCGAGCGCGCCGAGGAGTGCGAGCCCCGCCGAAGCGCCGACCGCGACGGTTGCCGCGCCGAAGCGGAACCGGCGTCGCATAGATCGCGGCCTCGAGCGACCGGGCCTTGGCGGCGGCATCGGGCGCGTTGACGTTCCACAGCAGCACCGCGAATTCATCGCCGCCGAGCCGCGCCACGACGTCGGAGGCGCGCACGTTCTTGGTGAGCGCCGCGGCGACCGCTTTGAGCACGGCGTCGCCCGCCGCATGACCGTGGCGGTCGTTCACCGGCTTGAAGTCGTCGAGATCGATGAAGAGGAGCGCCACGCTCGAGCCGTAGCGTTTGACATAGGCGAGCGAGCGCTTGAGCTCGCGCTCGAAGCCGCGCCGGTTGAGGACGTCGGTGAGCGGATCGATATCGACCCGCGCCTCAAGCTCGCTGATGCGGGCGCGCGAGGCCTCGAGCTGGGCTGCGAGCGCGTCGACCTCGGCGGCAAGCCGCATCACGGTTGACCGCGCCGGCGTGCGCCCAGCGTTTCGGCTCGAACGGCTCGTCGCGATTGCCGCTTGGCGCCCGCGACGGCTTCGGCCGCGGCGCCGGCCTGCCGCCCGGTTTAGCCGCCCTGGTGTTCATGGCCAATCTGCCCTCTATCGCCGTCCGCGAATCGCCTTGGCAGCATAACCTGCCCCGATCCGAGCGCCGTGCCGTGCCGACAAAGGGGGAAAATCGGCCATTATTACAAATATTTAATGCCTGCGACGGATTGCCGCAGGCGAGCTTTCGCGCCGCGCTTCGGTCACGCCGCGGCCAGAAAGCCGAGCGGCGGCGTCTGCGCGTCGGAGAACACCGCGGCCGTCAGAGGCCGGCCATAACCCGCGCCGGTATCGAGCCCGAGCCGGTTGCCGAAGAGCTGCGGAATGCCGGCCGGGATCGGCGTATGACCATGAACGACGAGCCTGCCGTAATCGCCGCGATGCGACAGAAACGGCTCCCTGATCCACATCAGATCATGCTCGTTTTGCGCATCGAGCGGACGTGCCGGATTGACGCCGGCATGGACAAAAAACCGCCGCCCATCGTCGTAGGAAAGACGCAGCCGCCGCAACCAATCGACGTGTTCAGGCGGCAAATCGCGGGCATCCGTGACGCCATAGCTCTGCAGCGTCTCCTCCCCGCCCTGCCCGAGCCAGTCCTCCTGATCGATCGCGCCGTCGATGATACCGAGCAGCATCGCCTCGTGATTGCCCATCAGCGTGACGACACGGTCCGGCAATTCGCGCGCCAGTTCGATCAGATAACGAATGACGCCTTCAGACTGCGGCCCGCGGTCGATGTAATCGCCGACGAACACGAATTTCGGCGCGCCGCCCTCGGTCTCACGGCCGCCATGCCCACGGCACTGCGCGACAAGCGATTCCAATTTGTGCAGTGCGCCATGGATATCGCCGACGGCATAAGTCAGAGACATGTGTCTTTTCTTTCAGTTCGGGACGGCGGCGACGTCCAAAAATGGCCGGATTCAGGCGCACTTGTTCAGTCTGCATTCACCCCCAAGTGGGAACTTTAGGGTCCACGGGGCGATTGGGGTGCGGGAAGAAATACCCATTGTCGAGGTGATGTCATGAGAAAACTGATCACGGCTCTTGTTGCGGCGGTGACTATCGCCGGCGCTGCGGTCGCAGGCTCCAGCCCGGCGGCGGCATATCATGGCGGCTGGCACGGCGGCTGGCATGGCGGCGGCTGGGGCTGGGGTGTCGGCGGCTTCGCGGCCGGCGCTCTGGTCGGCACCGCGCTCGCGGCGCCTTACGCCTATCCGTACGGCTATTACGGCTATGGCCCTTATCCGTATGGCGGCCGGCCGTGCTACTGGCGGCGGGTGTGGAACGGCTACGCCTGGGTGCGTGCCTGCGTTTAAGCCCTGCGAAAGCATGACGCTCGATCTCCGCCGCCAGGCGTGAACGCGCCGGCGGCGGAGCGCGACCAAGGTTTGTCATGACGAAGGTCCATGAGAACATTACGAATTTCACATCTGAATCGCGGCATCGGCACCAAACTTCCGCCCAAATAGACGCTCTTTTGTAGCAGCGGGTCTGTCGTGAAATCGGGGGGTGTTCGGGGACTTCCCGTCCACAAAGGTTCCAGATCGGCACCCGGCCGGTCTTTAATCGAGGAAAACACATGCACAAGTCGCTGATCGGGCTTGCCGCGGCTACGGCCGTCGGGCTCGCCACGCTGGTCGGGCCGGGCACCGCGAATGCCGGCTGTTATGGCTGCGCCGTGGGCGCGGGCGTACTCGGCGGCGTCGCCGCGGGCGCCATCATCGGCAGCGCCATCGCCAACAGCCCGCCGCCGCCGCCGGCCTACTATCCGCCGCCGCCCCCGCCGCCCGGCTACTATCCGCCGCCGCCGGCCGCCTACGAGCCGCCCGGCCCGGGCTATGCTCAGCTCGCGCCCGGCTGCTACTGGGGCAAGCGCAAGGTGTGGGTCGACGGCGTCGGCTATCGCTGGCGCACCGTTCAGATCTGCCAGTAACGAATTCTAACGCCGCCGCTCGGCGGCGGCGGTTTCGAGTTTGGCCGGCCGGTGTCTAACAACCGGCCGGCTATTTTTTTGCTATTAAGACGACGATGACCGAGATCACGACCAACGCCAACCTCCCGATAGGAAGTGTTCCAAGCGCCGTGCCGGATGAGACGATCCTCGTCGATGCGCATAGCGGCCACGGCGCGGCGGAGAGCAGCGCTGAAAAAATCCGGTATTCTTTGGCGGGCGGTTTTGCTTCCGCGCGCGCCTGGCTCAGGCGGCTGTTGGTGCGACGTATGTCGCGCGCCATGTTCCGTACCGTGACCATGCTCGGCTGGATCGCCGTTATCGCCGTCGCGGGCTACATCACGCTCGCGGCGATGATGTTACTTCGCCCAGCGTTCGCTGATGTATTTTCCGGAGACCGTGCACACCACCCCGGCCGCGGCCGGGTATCCGGAAGCTGAGGAAGTCTCGCTCACCGCCGCCGACGGCGTGAAGAGTCTTCTCTGGCACGTGCCGCCCCGCGACGGCAAGCCGGTGCTGCTTTATCTGCACGGCAATGGCGGCGCGTTGCGCTACCGGGTCGAGCGTTTCCGCCGCCTCAGCAAAGACGGCATCGGCCTCCTCGCGCTCGAATATCGCGGCTACGGCGGGAACGCCGGCTCACCGAGCGAGCAAGGCCTGATCGCCGACGCCGAAGCGGCCTACGCCTACGCCGTGGCGCATTATCCGGTCTCCCAGATCGTGGTCTGGGGCGAGTCGCTCGGCACCGGCGTCGCGGTCGCACTCGCCGCCGACAAGCCGGTCGGCCGCCTCATCCTCGAGGCACCGTTCACGTCCGCCGAGGCGCTCGGTGCGCAACGCTACTGGTATCTGCCGGTGCGGCTTCTGATGAAAGATCAATACCGCTCCGACCAGCGCATCCGCAAAGTCACCGCCCCGCTCCTGATCCTGCACGGCGTGCAAGACCGCATCGTGCCTTATGCGATGGGCGAGCACCTCTTCGACATCGCCAACAAACCAAAACACATCGTCCGCTTCCTCGACGGCGGCCATGAGGATCTCGACCAGAACGGCGCGCTTGACGCGGTGGGGCGGTTTCTGGCGGGAGATCTGGATTAGGGTATTTGCCTTGTGGGGGCTAACGGGCGCGGGTCGCCGGCGAAGGTCCACTTATGCCAACTCGTCGAGGAGGGCCTTGGCCTCCTTCAAGTCGGGTGTTTCGAAGCCTTCGGTGAACCGACTATACGTGGAAGCGAGAAGCTCGCGGGCCTCATCGTGTTTACCCCGGGAGCGCCATGGCCGCGTCATGCTCATCGCCGCGCGCAGTTCCCAGGACTTCGCCTGGTGCTTACGCGCGACCGCCAGAGCTCGGTCGAAATGCGCGTGTGCCTTGGCGGCATCCGGCTCGGGCGGCATGAGCGCGAGGCGTCGCCCCAAACTGCCGCTATGAGCTCATCTTGGGTGCAAGGCGGCCGGCATTCTCAACCAAGTGGCGGAGGAGCGCGAAGCTCTTCGGCCGCAACTCGATCTCTTGATCGGCCCGGGCCAGGCAGCCGCGGCGAAGATCAAGCGTATATGCCTAGAAACAAAGGAGTTTCTCGTCGTTGGCCGGCATTTTAAACCCGTTCCGGACAAGAGCACTACCCATACAGATTTCAGCTTTTTTTCAAAACTCTTTCAAGGCGCTTTCAAGTCCTGCCAGAGCCGCCATGCTTTAATCGGCTGTAAGGCATGTTGTCCGGACCGACTGTAATTGTGGAGTCTCACGATGAGAAATTCGCTGCTGGCGCTCACGCTGATTGCGGTCGGGGCCTTTGCTCTAACAGGAGTCGGCAGCGTTCCCGCTATAGCTAGTATCGTGGAGATTTCGAGTCTTTCTGGCAGTACCGAAACTTTAAACTTTAATTCGTTTTCACATGGCTCCGACAGCTCAGTTACTGTAGGCGGCGATACCTTTGCCAACACAACGGCCTCGTCGCCGGCTTCCTCCGTCTTCATCGATAATTCATGTGGTTCTTCTTGCGGTATCACCACAAGTGGCATTACAAAGTTTCTGGAAACAGACAATGGGTTGGCTTCATTCACAACCCCAGACAAGCTTACTATCACGCCCGCAGCTGGGGTGACCGAAATTGGTCTCACCTATGGCACGTTTGATTTTGGCAATTTTACTCCCACCAGCATCTCGGCAACAGTGACTGCAACTGGCGGAGGCACCGCCACGTTTTCCCTATCAAACTCGGCTGATACGGAACAGTTTGTGGGGCTTTCATCGAACGTGGCACTAACCTCAATCGTTCTTTCTGGAGTGGCGCCCTGTCAAGTTTCCGGCGATCGCTGTTTTGCGCAATCGGGTGAAATTGATCTTATTGAGGTGACGCAGAATACGGTCTCGAGTACCCCGCTGCCCGCCGCGTTGCCGCTCTTTGCTGGCGGCCTCGGCCTGATGGGCCTGCTTACGAAACGCAGGAAGCAGAAAAGCGCCATTGCCTTTATAGGTGCGGCCTAATCAAAGCCAGGGACAAATATGAACGCTGCCGCTCTCGCCGCCGCCTAAACAGACGCCGACGATCTCGCCGCGAACGAAGCCGGCGAATTGCTTGATCGACAAACCTCGACATGGGCGTCCGCACTTTTTCAACGGCGTTACGTCCTTATTTGGAGACGCTGCGGCCGTAGAACTCTTCAACCTCGGGCACACGCAATGGGACAGAGAAAAAAGAGCATCTGGACTATCCTGCGAAACGCGGGGCTCGCGTCGTTAGCCTTGCTTTTGGCGGCTGTCGGAACGAGCCCGGTACGAGCTGAGGTTGTTTCCTCCACCAGTGTTTTCGGTGTCTACTACGGAACACTAACTGTTCTCGCCCCGGGCGGCACCGTTGTTTCAACGACGAATTTGGAGACGGCAACGGGCGGCGGGGTGCCGACTGGATTTCCTGCAAACTGGTTCGTTGAGAACGATGCTTCCCTCGTCGTCCAATTCCAGAGCGATCCGCAATCCGGCTTTGCAAATATTCCGACATCGGTGTTCACCAATCTCGTCAATCTGGAAGACGCTACCGGCTTTGGGAGTGTGAGTACGGGTGTCTCCGCACCGTCGCTGGGGGCGCCATACCCGTGCTGCGACCCCGGTCAGTTAGCCTTCAATGCCCAGCTCGCCGCCGGCGCCGGGGGCCCCTTCACTACAATTTCGGACACTGGTTTTCAGCCGCCCGCTCCGTCGCTGGCCGAAGAAGCCTACAATTGTTCCTTTAGCCCGGTCTTCTGCACGCCCGGAGTTCCTCAACCCTATGAATTCACCTACCTCCTCGGCCCCGAAGCTCAATGCCTTGAGGGTGCTGCCGCCAACGGGACCGTCTATTGCGATATCGTGAATTTTCAGATCGCCGAGCGCGACGTCACCGAACAGCAACTTGCAACCCCGCTGCCCGCCGCTCTGCCACTCTTCGTCACCGGCCTCGGCGCGATGGGTCTGTTCGGCTGGCGCAGAAATCGAAAAAACACTGCTGCTGTAACCGGCTGATCAAGCAAATAAACAAATTCCTGAGACCGCCCCGAGGCGGTCTTTTCGCTTCACGTGGCTGGAGACTGCAAAACTCGGGCGCATATGCGCCGCGAGAACGACGGCGCTCATCCAGCCCGCGATAGCGGGGAAGGGGAACCGCGCTCTTGCGCGGTGGAAGGGGCGCGGGCCTCAACGCGTCACAGCTGTTTCAAGGAGGTCGCGGCGATGGCGTTATCATTTCCTTGCAACGGCAACGAAGCATCGAGTCACAGGCCCCTCCCACCGCCCTTCGGGCGGTCCCCCCTCCCCGCTGCCGCGGGGCGGGATCACGCCTCAAAACGTCGGATAAGTCTGCCCCACTTTGCCGCCGACGCGGGCGAAGCCGTCGACGGCGGGCTGGTATTTGTCGTTGATGTTGAGAGCCTTGGCGTAGGAGCCCGCGGCCTTGTCCTTGTCGCCGAGCTTTTCGTAGGCGAG
This sequence comes from uncultured Alphaproteobacteria bacterium, assembly GCA_963696555.1. GTDB lineage: Bacteria > Pseudomonadota > Alphaproteobacteria > Rhizobiales > Xanthobacteraceae > BOG-931. Next base: position 22,096 of record CAVOKR010000032.1, read on the forward strand.
CCCGCGACTGGTCCAGGCGCGCAGATCGGAAGGGTCGAGCTGCACCGCCTGATCGAGATCGTCGGCGGCCGCCTTGCTGTCGCCGCCGGCGAGGTAACTCAGCGCGCGGGCGACGTGCGGCTCGGCCTTGCCGTTCGACAGCCCGACCGCGGTCGAGAAATCGTCGATGGCGAAAGCGTGCTGATGCTGGCTCTGATAGAGCAGCCCGCGATTGTAATAGGCCTCCGCATTGTCGGGCTTCAGCGCGACCGCCTTGTTGAAATCGCCGAGCGCCTGCGCGCTCTTGCCCTGTTCGCGGTAGACAACGCCGCGGCCCACATAGGCCGGCACGTAAGTCGCATCGAGCGTAAGCGCTTTGTTGTCGTCGGCAAGCGCTGCGTCGAGCTGGCCGATTTTGCGGTAGATCAGCGCGCGGTTGGCATAGGCTTGCGCGTATTTCGGGTCGAGCTCGATCGCCTTGTTGAAATCGGCGAGCGCCTGGTCGTTGCGCCCGGCCTCGCCCCACACCGCGCCGCGCATATTGTAGGCCTGCGGATCGTCGGGATGTTTTTCGATCACCTCGCTGAGCGAGGTCAGGTTCGATGCCGAGGGGGCGTAGAGCGGAGTGTCGCTGTTCGCGGCCGGCGGATTGCCGAGCGTCGCGCAGCCGGCGAGCATCAGCGCCGCAGCAAGCGGCGCCAAAAACCGCGCTATAGGGCACGCGAAACCCGATCGCTGCTGCGGCAAATTCCTCATGGCGGGGGCGAAGATAGCACCGCGTTCCGCCAAAAAAACGGCGCGGGGCTTACGCCTGCGCCAATCGCGTAGGATCGAGATAGGTCAGCCGAAACGGGGGGTGCGCGGCGGCCCGGAGCGGCCGATGGCGGCGCCCGGCCCGGCGCCTGGGCCGGTGACAGGCTTCGGCTTCATCGGCAACAGGCCCTCGCGCTGCAATTTCTTGCGCGCCAGCTTGCGGGCGCGGCGGACGGCCTCCGCCTTCTCCCGGGCCTTCTTTTCGGAAGGCTTTTCGTAATGGCCGCGAAGCTTCATTTCGCGGAAAATGCCCTCACGCTGCATCTTCTTCTTCAGCGCCTTGAGGGCCTGATCGACATTGTTGTCACGGACGAGAACCTGCACGCGGGCTCCTTTTCGCCATCGGAATGTGGTCCGAATCTCGGGATTGCCTGGCAGCCCGGACGAAACGCCCAGGCCACCTTGGCGCGGCGCTTTAGCAGAACCGGGCCGCAAAGTCTACCCGGGCGAGCGCGCTCACTCCGGGAACACTTGCGTCACATGCCCCATTTTGCGGCCGGGGCGGACGGCCGCCTTGCCGTAGAGATGCACGGCGGCGCCGGGGATCGTAAGCCAGCGGCGGTAGTCGTCGACCTCGTGGCCGATCAAATTGGTCATCTCGATGCGGCCGTGGCGGACGGGCTTGCCCAGCGCCCAGCCGGCGACCGCCCGGATATGCTGCTCGAATTGCGAGACCGAGGCGCCATCGATGGTCCAATGGCCGGAATTATGCACCCGCGGCGCGATCTCGTTGACCAGAATCTGGCCATCGCCGAGCACGAACATTTCGACGGCGAGCACGCCGACGTAAGAAAATTTCCGCGCGATGGCTTCGGCGATGCGGCGGGCTTCGCGGGCGCCCGTACCGGACAAGTTCGCCGGCACGCGCGAGACTTTGAGAATATGGTCGCGATGCTCGTTTTCGGTGACGTCGAAGCATTCCACCGCGCCGTCATGGCCGCGCGCCGCGATCACCGAGATTTCGCGCACGAACGGAACATAGGCTTCGAGGATCGAGGGCTGACCGCCGATCTCGCGCCAGGCCGCGGCGGGATCGCTGCCGTCCTTGATCGTGGCCTGGCCCTTGCCGTCATAGCCGAAGCGGCGGGTCTTCAGCACCGCCGGGCGGCCGACCTGCGCGAGCGCTCCGGCAAGCTCCGCGGGATTTGCCACCGCGGCGAACGGCGCGGTGCCGATGCCGAGCCCGGTGACGAAATTCTTCTCGGCGAGCCGGTCCTGGGTGATCGCCAGGATGTTCGGATCGGGCACGACCGGCACGCGCGCGGCCAGAAAAGTCGCAGTCTCCGCCGGCACGTTCTCGAACTCATAGGTGACGACGTCGACGTCGGCGGCGAAGCGATCGAGCGCCTCGGTGTTGCTGTAGTCGGCGGCAGTGGCGCGATGCACGACGTCGAAGGCGGGCGAATCCGGGCTCGGCGAAAACACGTGGCACTTGAAGCCGAGCCGCGCCGCGGCAAGCGCCAGCATGCGACCGAGCTGGCCGCCGCCGAGGATGCCGATGGTGGCGCCGGTCGCAAGGGTGGAATCGACTTGGACGGCAGCGGCTTGGCTCACGCGCCGTCCTTCGGCGTTTCAGCGACGGATTTGGTCTGATGCGCGCGCCAGGCTTCGAGCCGGGCGGCGAGCGCCGGGTCGCTCAAGGCCAAGACGCTTGCGGCCAGAAGCGCGGCATTGATGGCGCCGGATTGCCCGATGGCGAGCGTGCCGACCGGAACGCCCGGCGGCATCTGCACGATCGAATAGAGCGAATCGAGCCCCGACAGAGCCTTGGACTCGACCGGCACGCCGAACACCGGGAGACTCGTCAGTGCCGCCGTCATGCCGGGCAGATGCGCCGCCCCGCCTGCCCCCGCAATGATCACCTTGAAGCCGTCGGCTTTCGCAGCCTTGGCGAAGGCATAGAGCCGGTCCGGCGTGCGGTGCGCGGAGACGATGCGTGCCGCATAGCCGACATCGAGCGTGTCGAGCGTTTCGGCTGTATGTTTCATGGTCTGCCAGTCGGACTGGCTGCCCATGATGATGGCGATTGGTTTCGCTTCCGGCGGCGCCACGGCAAAATTTCTCCTGCGCGAGGGAAGCGCCGCATTATAGGCTCGCGCGTTGCTGGTGCAAGGCGGCTATGCTGGTAACATGGGCCGGTTGGTTAAAAGCTAGGGAGCCACACCGATGCAGATGAGCCAGATGCATTATTTGCCGCTGGCGCCCGGATTTTTCTTCATCCTGGTCGGCTTTTTCCTGTTGGTGCTGGTGCTGCGCTCGATCCGCTACGCCTATGAGAGCCTGGGCGTGAGCTCGCGGACGGCGATCTTTCTGTTGTTCGCGTCGCTCCTCGGCAGCATCTTCAACATCCCGATCGCCGATTTGCCGCCCGAGCAGGTGCAATCCGATGAGGTCGTCAATTTCTTCGGCATGCAGTACGCCGTGCCGGTGGTGAGCCACTGGGCCGGCACGGTGATCGCCGTCAATGTCGGCGGCGCGGTGATCCCGACGCTGATGTCGCTTTATCTGCTCGCCACCCGCGAATTATGGGGCAAGGGCTTGCTGGCAACGGCGATCGTCGCCGTGGTCATGCATTGGATGGCCAATCCGGTCCCCGGCCTCGGCATCGCGGTGCCGGTGTTTATGCCGGTCCTGGTCACCGCCATCGTCGCCGTCGTGCTGTCACGGCGGGAGGCGGCGCCGCTGGCTTACATCGCCGGCAGCCTCGGCACCCTGATCGGCGCCGACCTCACCAATCTCGACAAAGTGCGAGGCCTCGGCGCCCCGGTCGCCTCGATCGGCGGCGCCGGCACTTTTGACGGCATTTTTCTCACCGGCATTCTCGCGGTCCTCCTTGCAAGCCTGTACACGCGCCCGCCGCGGCCGCAGCCGATCTAGTGTCGCGGCAACAAATTTCAGAAAGGGCGGCAATGACCCCGAGCGAGATCAAAGACTACCATGCCATCGAGGACTACCATGCTCACGTCTACTATGACCCGACGCAGAGCCGCGACCGCGCCGCGCGTTTGCGCGAACGCGTCGCCGCCGAATTTCCGCAAGCAAGACTCGGCCGCTGGCACGACGAACTCGTCGGACCGCATCCGCAATCGATGTATCAGATCGCGTTTCCGCCCGACATGCTGGCGGGTTTCGTGCCCTGGCTGATGCTCAACCGCGACGGCCTCACCGTGCTGCTGCATCCCGAGACCGGCGACGATTTCACCGATCACACCGCGCATGCGGCCTGGTTCGGCGCCATGCTGCCGTTGCGCGTCGAGGTGTTTCGCAAGTAGCCGTCACAACCCGCGCTCGCGCTTGAGCCGGGCGATATAGTCGTCGATCTCGGGCGGCAGCGACTGCAAACCCATCTGGCCTGCGGCCGACAAAAAAGGCCGCAGCTTCGAGCCGATCAGAAACGGCGGCTGCCGGTCGGACGGGATGAGTCTGTCAAACACCACGACCACGAGAACCGCGACGAAAAAGATCCGGACGGCGCCGAACGCCGCGCCCGCCAGGCGATCGAACAGGCTCACATCCTCAGAACTCGCGAATTCGGCAAGCGCCGCGCGCAGCATCGCGCCGAGGAGGATGCCGACGACGATCATCACCGCGAAGGGCGCCAGCCAGGCGTTATCGGGCGAAACTTCGGTCTGACCGGCGACGAACGGCATGAGGCGCGGCGTGATCGCAACCGCGACCGGGACCGCAATGACATAACCGAGCATGGTCGCAAGACTGCGCAACAGCCCCGACATGAAGCCCAGCACCATCGCCAAGATAACGAGCCCGGTGACGACGGCATCGAAAAGATTCATAGGAAGATGATCTTTCTGCGCATGATCGTGTCCGAGAACCGGTCTGCACTTTTCGGGATCATGCGCTAGCGTGGCTGGCCGTCCTCGAAGCGGCGTTCGAAAATCTCGCCGATCGTCGAATAGGAAAAGCCGTTCAACCGTCCGATCGGATCAAGCTTCGTCATGTCGATATAGCCGCCGGTCATGCAGGCCGGATCGACGTGGACATAGACCACTTCGCCGATCACCAGCGGATGGCGGTTGGGGCCAAGCTCGATGACGCGCTCGAGCTTGCACTCGAAATGGATCGGCGCCTCTTTGACGCGCGGCGCCTTGATTTTCACGCACGGAATCGGCGTCAACCCGGTCTTGTCGAATTCGGATTCGTCCTCCGGAAAGCCGTTCGCCGAATCCACCATTTCTTGCCACACCGGCCGCGTCACCACGTTGAAGCAGAACTCAGCCGACGCGCGCACGTTCTTCAAGGTGTGCTTTTCGCTGCCGTCGGGATGGCGCGCGATGGTCAGCGAGATCATCGGCGGAATGACGCAGACCACCGTGAAAAAGGAAAACGGCGCCAGATTGGCGACGCCCGCAGGACTTAAGGTCGACGCCCAGCCGATCGGCCGCGGCACGACGGCGCCGGTGAGGAGACGATAGACTTGGCGCTTGTCGATGACGGCGGGATCGAATTCGAGATAATCGGACATTCCAAAACTGCCTCCGCGATGCGGCGGCAGGCTAGCATTTTACCGCACGCGGACAGGAATTATTTCGACCGACAGCCGCACCTCGTCGCCGAGCCCGTAATAATAATAGGCCGGCTGCGACACGAGCCGCAGAAATGTGAACAGCCGGAAGCGCAGGCGACGCAACACACCCATGCGCCGCACCGGCAAGAGGTTCTCCTGCGATACATGAACGATCCATCGATGCGGATCGGCAGGCAGATCGATCTCGTGGTGCCGGGCCATCTCCTGCAACAGCCGCTCGACATTGGGCTCTTCCATGAAGCCGAAGCTCAACTCCACAGCGATGATGCTGCCGCGTAGGGGGTCGCGATCGAACACCGTGACTTGATATCGATTGTCCCTGATATAAGGGACCTTGCGATGCGTGACTTCGACCAGGATCAGATTGCGCGGCAGAATGCCGTGCCGCTCCCACAACATCTGCATCAGCGCCGGCGCGCGATCGGATTCGTGTCGCAGCGGCTTCGGCGACATCACCACGGCGTTGCGCTCCATGAACACCTCGCAGCCGCGGTGCAGCGTCACGAGTTCCGCCATGGTCATGCTGGATTTCGCCGAATAGGCGGCAAACGTCGCCTTGCGTCCCCAGCGCCAGGTCGTCATCACCAGAAATACGGCGATGCCGACCGACAGCGGCACGAAGCCGCCTTCGAGAAACTTCAGCGAGCTCGCGACCAGGAACGAAGCGTTGATCGCCGTAAGGAAACCCCACACCAGACCGGTCGAGGCCAGACTCCATTTCCAGTAGTGCCGCGCCACCGGCACCATCGCGAGCGAGGTGATGACCATCACGCCGGACACCGCAAGCCCATAGGCCGCCGCCAGCGCCGAGCTTGAACCGAAAGTCACGACCAGAACGACACAGCCGGTGAACAGCGCCCAATTGACGAACGGCACGTAGATCTGGCCGGCATGGCTTTCGTGGGTATGCAACAGCGCGAGCCGCGGAAACAGCCCGAGCCGGACCGCCTGCGCCACGAGCGAAAAGGCGCCGGAGATCAGCGCCTGCGAGGCGATGACCGTCGCCGCGGTGGCGAGCAGCACCATCGGATACAAAAGCGATTGCGGCACCATGCTGTAGAACAGCTTGCCGCCCGCGACCGGCGCGCCGCTCAGCACGTAAGCGCCTTGGCCCAGATAGTTGAGCAGGAGCGCCGGATAGACGACCGCGAACCAGCTCGTCCGGATCGGCCGCGCGCCGAAATGTCCGACATCGGCGTACATGGCTTCGCCGCCGGTGACGACCAGCATCAAGGCGCCGAGAATGAGAAGCGCGTCGAACCAGCCGGCGCGATGCAGATATTCCAGACCGTAAACCGGATTGAACGCGGCGAGGATTTCCGGGTGCTGGTCGATCTGCCGGACGCCGAGCACGGCAATCGCCACGAACCAGACCACGAGGATCGGACCGAACACGATGCCAATGCCCGAAGTGCCCTTGAACTGAATCGCGAACAGCCCCGTCAACAGCCCGATGGTGATCGGGATGACGGTGTGACCCAGTTCCGGCGTCGCCACCTGCAGGCCTTCCACCGCCGACAGCACGCTGATCGACGGCGTGATGATGCCGTCGCCGAACAACAGGCCGGCGCCGAGCATCAGCGCCCACAGCAGCAAAGTCGTGCCGCGCCGCTTGTGCTCATGTAGGAGGCCGTAGAGCGCAAAGACCCCGCCCTCGCCGTCATTCTGCGCGCGCAGCACCAGGATCGCGTATTTGATCGCGACGATAATGGTAATGGTCCAGATGACGAGCGAGACGCCGCCGAGCGCATCGGCCGCGGTCTGTGCTCCGTCGGCGCGGCCGAAAAACAGCTGGTCCATGGCGTAGAGCGGCGAGGTACCGATATCGCCATAGACGATGCCAAGCGCGCCCACCGTCAGGCCCGCGAAACTGCCATGCGGCAGATGCGGCGCGGCCGTTGGGCCTGCCGGACCCGCCGGTAACCTCATCGGTTCCGGCAAAACGCCTGCCAATTGCTCGATCAATCCGGCCGCCGTTGTCTCAAGCTTATCCCGTTATCACGGTTGAAACTTGGCCGTTTGACGCACATCAAAACTGCCGTTGCGGGCGGCCGATCAAGCATCTTTGAACGAACGGAACCGGCTGCGCCCCGTTAATCTGTGAACCCGAATGGAGGCGATCATCATGAGAAAACTACTTATCGGGGCCGGCTTTTTGTCGCTCGCCACGGTCGGCGGCCTGTCTGTTGCGCTGGCTCAGGGCTATTACGGCGAGCCCGCGCCCTATGGGTCTTCGCTCGACTACAGTCCGGGCATTTACGATTTGACCCCGGGCTACCATTCGAGCCCCTACGCGTATGATTATTATGGCTACTATGGTCCCTATCATCAGCGCGGCGGCCCCGGACCCCGGGTCGGCAACGGCACAGGGATGGGCATCGGCTCACAGCGCTGATCAAACCGCACGTCTTAAACCACGTCTTAAACGCAGGTCGCGGTCGCCGGAAACCTGCCCCTCAGGGCGGGTTTCTGCTTGATGCCGACGAGGCGCAGCAAGTGAAATTCATGACGGCGACATAACCTCTGAATCGGGCGGAAAGGGGCGCGGGGGCAGATAGTTGACTTTGTCAACTATCTGGCGGACGATGCCGCCATGGCCGCAGCCTCGCAAACGCAGAACCGCCTGTCCGTCGCCGTCATCGGCCTCGGCAGCATTGGTGGCGTCGCCGCCGGCTGTCTCGCCGCCGCGGGCCGGCACGATGTCGTCGCCTGCGTGCGCCGTCCACTCGACCGGCTCACGCTCGATGCGCCGGGCGGCACGACCGAGGTGCCGCTCCGGGCGCTGACCGATCCGGCTCAAGCCACCGCTGTGAGTTGGGTGTTGCTTTGCACGAAGGCCCACCAGACCGCGGCAGCAGCGCCGTGGCTCGAGCGATTGTGCACGCCTTCAACGCGGGTCGCGGTGCTGCAGAACGGCATCGACCAGGTCAGAAGCGTAACGCCGCTCGCCGGCGGCGCCACGGTGCTCCCCGTGATCGTCTATTACAACGGCGAACGGCTCGCACCCGACCACGTGCGCATGCGGCAAGGCGCCGATCAAGACGTCACAGTGTCAGACGACGAGACCGGCCGCGCCTTCGCGCAGCTTCTCGAAGGCACGCCGTTGCGCGTGAAGCTGGCAGCCGACGTCGCCACTTTGCTATGGCGCAAGCTTTTGATCAATGGCATCGCCAATCCGATCACCGCGCTTACGCTGCAGCGGCAAAAGGTGTTGCGCCGGCCGGATGTCCAGGAGCTTTGCCTCAACATCCTCGACGAAGCCGTCAGGGTGGGACGCGCGGACGGAGCGAAACTTGCCGACGACGAACCCGCCCGGGCGCTGGCGACGTTGTTCACGTTCTCCGGCGAGCTCGGCACCTCGATGTATTTCGACCGCCTCGCCGGACGGCAGCTTGAAGTCGAAGCGCTCACCGGGGCGATCGTCGCCGCCGGCCAACGCCACGGCGTCGCCACCCCGCTCAACAAAGCGTTGCTGACGCTCCTTCGCGCCATCAATGATGCAACGGATAAGGAATAGCCCGCGGGCCGATCGGCGGGTTCGGTTTTATCGGCCGCTCTAGGGACTGGACAGAATGAGTGCGCCGCTGGCAAAGCGGCGGCGGAGGGCTTCATCGAAGGCGATGGTCACGCGCTTTGCCGGATCGACCAGGAACGCGGCATCGGCAGGCGCGAGCTTGGCGAGGACCTGTTCGACAAACCGATAGGCTTCGGCTTCGCTCTTGCTGTTGGAAATGAGCGTAACGGCGAGCCAGCAGCATTGCGCCTCGGCCTGACGGCGAAACGGGCCATCGGCCATGGTTTTGCTGAAGTCGGAGAATTGCGTATAGGATTTCGGCACGCTGAACAGGAGAAATATTCCGGCGGCGCCGTCGACGTTCGATTGAATAAGAAATTGACCCGCGGTCGGCTCGGCGACGACGAAACTTCCTTTGATGTGCGGCGGCAGGAATTGGCCCGGATAGAGCTCGTTCAATTTAGCGCGCAGAGAATCGAGGTCGAGCGCGACATAGCTATTGGCGAGCACCACGCGGCTGATGATATCCGGCGCTTCGTCCGCGAGCGTCCGGGACTGCGCGAAGGTATCAGCGGAAGCGGTGCATACGATGACGCATGCACAAAACAAGCGCAGGATGTAGAATAGAAGCCGCAACCCAAAAGCCCCGCCGACCGGTACAATAAAGCATACTAAGGGCTGCGGAGCGAAGCAATCGATCAAAGATCGGCTCAAGTCAGCCGCGCCCATCAAACAGCCGGAGAAACGCCATGTCCCAAGTTTTGTCCGAGTCCGCGTCGCGGACCGCAGCGAACGCGCGTCCGCAAGCCAGCCCCGAATTCCGCGGCCGCATCTACAACTCGATCACCGAGACCATCGGCGCGACACCGATCGTCCGCCTCAACCGCCTGCCGAAGGAGCACGGCGTCAAGGCGAACATCCTCGCCAAGCTCGAATTCTTCAACCCGATCGCGAGCGTCAAGGACCGTATCGGCGTGTCGATGATCGATGCGCTCGAGGCGGAGGGCCGGCTCGGTCCGGGCGCCGTGCTGGTCGAGCCGACGTCGGGCAATACCGGCATCGCGCTCGCCTTCGTAGCCGCCGCGCGCGGCTACCGGCTGATCCTGGTGATGCCGGACTCGATGTCGGTCGAACGCCGCAAAATGCTGGCGCTGCTCGGCGCCGAACTCGAACTGACGCCGGCGGCGCAGGGCATGAACGGCGCCATCGCGCGCGCCGAGGAGATCGCGCGCAACACGCCGAACGCCATCGTGCCGCAGCAGTTCCGCAATCCCGCCAATCCGGATATTCATCGCCGCACCACGGCCGAGGAAATCTGGCGCGACACCGGCGGCGCGGTCGATGCCTTTGTGGCGGGTGTCGGCACCGGCGGCACCATCACGGGCGTCGGCCAGGTTCTAAAGCCGCGCAATCCGTCGCTCCACGTCGTTGCCGTCGAGCCGGAAGACAGCCCGGTATTGTCCGGCGGCAAGCCCGGGCCGCACAAGATCCAAGGCATCGGTGCCGGGTTCGTCCCCGAAATCCTCGATCGCTCGGTCATCGACGAGGTCGTTACCGTGAGCAATCAGAGCGCCTTCGAAACCGCCCGCGCGCTCGCCCGCCACGAAGGCATTCCGGGCGGCATCTCGTCGGGCGCCGCGGTCGCCGCGGCTCTGAAGATCGGCGCGCGCGCGGAATTCGACGGCAAGAATATCGTGGTGATCATCCCGTCCTTCGCCGAGCGCTATCTGTCGACGGCGCTGTTCGAAGGGCTCTGAACGACGGCAATCGCGCTGGCACGATTTCCTGCACTCCGAAATGGATGAGGTCGGCCGACGCGCCTGCTACAAATCCACCATATCTGCTAAAGGTAAGCTATGGCACGACGACCGACCGATCCCCGCACCGCAGCCGAGATGGCTTTCAAGTCCGCAACCGCGAAGCCCGTGGAAGGGCCGCCGAAACCGCCGCCGGCGCTGCCCGGCGTGAAGGAAATGGTGTCGCTTCGCCTCGACCGCGACGTCCTCGATTTCTTTCAGGAAGACGGCCCCGGCTGGCAGGACCGCATCAACGCGGCGCTGCGCAAGGCGGCGGGAAAATAGCTCATCCTCCGGGCGCGACGACGTCGAGCGTCACCGGCGTCAAGCCGGAAAAATTCAGCTGCTTCGCCGCGGCCTGCGAAAGGTCGATGATGAATCCCTTGGTGAACGGCCCGCGGTCATTGACGCGCACGACGACCGTGCGGCCGTTGCGGAGGTTGGTGACGCGGACCAGCGTGCCGAACGGCAACGTCCGGTGCGCTGCCGTGAGCTTGAGCGGCGAATAAAGTTCGCCGCTCGCGGTGAGACCGCCGTGGGCGGAATAGATCGCGGCGACCGGGGCCCGTTGCCCCGCCCGTGCGGTTGCCCCCACAAACAACAAGCCGAATGACAAGCCGAGAACGACTGCAGTTTTGATCATGCGTGATACCTAGCCCGGATCAGGCGGCCGCGCCATCGCGCGCGATAATCATTTCGAGCGGGCCGCGTTTTTCGCCGGAATCTTTTTTCCGCGCTGCCTGCTTTGGCCAGGATTTCTTTCGCTTCGCGGATTTCTTTTTTCCCGTGCGCGGCCACCGGGCCGGAACTTTTGCGCCGGAGCCGGGAAACAAAATGTACTGAATGTTGGCGGTCGGCAGATTGGCGCCGGTTCGGGGATTGGCGTTCGGAAAGCCCAAGGCGGCGAAAATGGTCGTGGTGAACGTTTACGAGAACCCGGGCGCCGGATACGGTTATGGCATCGGTCCGGATTCGGTTTGCCGCAGGACCGCGTTTACCGGGGCGTGGCCGCCCCGGTCCACAGCCATCATCGCCACCACGACAGCACGAGCCGCCACCCCGTCATCCGACAGCAATAGCGCGGAATGCAGGCGAGCGAGCGCCCGCCTGGTTTGCAGCCGCGATCAATCGGGCGCGTCGGATCTCAGCCCGCGGCGCGCAGGTCGGTCTGCGCATTGGCCGGCGGGATCAACAAACCGGCGGACGCGTCGGCGCCGGCGATCGCCACCAGCCGGCTCGAGACCCACTGCCACAGACCGCGGATCTCATCGGCCGATTTGCCGCCGAGCGCATATTCGGTGACCGCGAGACCCTGGCCGAGCGCATCCTGCTGATCGTTACGCAGCACGATATAGGGCAGCGCCAAAACGCCCATCATGTTGAGTGAGGTCGCGGTATCGCCCAGCGCCGCCGCGGCATCGTTGAGACGATAGCTGCGGGCCGGAGTCTGATTGAGCACGAAGGCGAAGGGCTTGCCGCGGGCGCGGATGCCGGCCAGCGTCGGCACCGACGCCTCGATATCGGCCGGGCTTGGGCGCGCCGGGATCAGGCACAAATCGGCCGCGGCGATAGCGGCGGCCGCCGTGCTGTTGTCGCCGCCGGCCGTGTCGATGATCGTGAGGGTCACGCCGCAATTGGCGAGAAACGGCAGACGCCGCGCGATCTCCGAGCCGTCATTGACCGTCTCCACCACCGGCTCGGCTGACATGCGGCGGCGGCGCCAATGCGAAACTGTGCCCTGCGGATCGGTCTCCAGCAAACACACCTTGTGGCCGTCAGCGAGCGCTGCCGTAGCAAGTCCGATGGCGAGCGTGCTTTTGCCGGTGCCGCCCTTCTTCGAAACCAAAGCGATTGTATGCATGGCGTGTCTCCCTGTTGCGGGTTGCGGGTTGCGGGGGTGGCGGAATACGCCGGACCGGCAAGCCCGCCGTTACGGGAAAGCCGCACAGAGTTTTACGGGACACGCCGCGCCGGGTGACAAGACATCAGCACGTTTCGGAACATTCCGAATCGGTGCCGACGCGGGCCGAGCCGAGGATGCCCGGGGATGCAAGAGGCGGCTATCTGGGGCTAATACCTACGGAACTGGTCGTCGGCGACTGCCACAATGGCGTTTCTGCCGGTGTTTTCCGGCTTTGGCCGGATTACGCCTCGCCAACAGGGCCTACGGACTGCTATGCGAAGGCAGGCTCCGGGCGATTTTCAGCAAAGGACGGCGACATGGCGGAAAAATCAAACAAACACGAGGCGAATGCGCAGTTCGCCAAGACCCAGCGCGCCAACGATGCCAAGAAGGCGACGTCCGAATACGAGAGCGCGGCAGCGGCGCTCCGCGTCAAGACCGAGCGGCTCAAGGCGCTCCGCCTCGCCCGCGATGCCGCCGCCCCGCCGGCCGGCACCGCGGCCGCGCCGAAACGTAAAGCCAAGAAGAAAAGCGAGGCAAGCTTGTCCGAATGGCTGGATGGCCAGGCCAAGGAAGGCCGGCGCAGCTAGAATTCGATCGTTGTGGCGACCGCCGCGTCGGCGTCGATCCGCGAAAAACTCCGTCAATTGCGCCGATCGCTTTCACGGTTTCTTGAAGCGTCCATCGCGAGGATGACACAGTAGACCGTTTAACGGGTCCTGATTCGAGCACGGAGGAATTCGTCATGACGCTTCAAGTCTCAGCGCCCATGCGTTATTTCCACGAGCGTTATTTCGGTAGGCCGTCCTGCCCGAAATGCGGCGAACTCATGATCGCGCCGGAATCCCAGGAATTTTCAACGTGCCGCAGCGGCGATGAGATCCGGAATTTCTGGCTGTGCGACGGCTGCTCGCACCGGTTCGACAGTCTGGTGAAATTCAAACCTGCCGCTTGATGACGCTGAGCGGGCAGCGCAAAATACGGTTGCCTCAGTCGCCGCGTCCGTGACGCAGGCCCGATCGTCCCCGCCCCCTTTTGCCGTTGATTGCGCCAAATGTTCATGGTATGTTCCCTTCGCCAATTTTGCGTGCGACAGGGAGGACATCATGCGGACGCATCTTCTTACTCTCGGGCTACTTTCGACATTTGCACTGGCTGCGCTGCCGGCGCGTGCTGAAACGATCGGCCCCGCCGAGGCAAAAACCCATGTTGGGCAGACGGTGACGGTGGAAGCCGCCGTCAGCGCCATCCACACCGGGCGTTCCGGCGTGACATTCATCGATATCGGCGGCCGTTACCCCGACAGTGATTTCACCGCGGTGATCTTCTCAGCCGACGTCGCTAAATTTCCCAACGTCAGCGCGCTCGACGGCAAGACCGTGGCGATCAGCGGGCCGGTGCAGCTCTATCAGGGCCGGCCCGAGATCGTCCTGAAGTCGCCGGATCAGCTCAAGGCAAAATAGAGCGGGTGCCGGTGCGGCCTAGATTTTTCGTTTAAGCATGATCTTTTCCGATAGCCGCCACTTTTCGGGATCATGCTTCAGGCCCGCTCGATGCGCGCGGCGTAACAGCCGGGCGCAGCGAAGCGGACATGCAGGTAGGCTGCGCGCGGGTCGGCCAGGGGCCGCTCGATCGCCGCTTCCAGCTCGTCGCCCTCGGCAAGGTCCCAGCCGACCATCATGGCGCCGGCGTCGAACGAGCGAATCGCGAGCTGCACGATTCTCATCGCGTCGAACAAATCATCCAAACATCAGCGCGAAAAGCAACGGCCCCGTGAGATAAAGCATGCCGCCGAAAACCAAATGCACGATGATCAATGCCATCCACGGCACCTGCCGCGGCTTGGTCCCAAGGGGTATAGGATAATGCGCGGGACCTTGAGCCGGATAAATCCGCCTCGCCAAATTCTGGTCCTGCTTCAGGAATTCGACCTCCGACGGCCGGCGAGCGAACGCAGGCGCGGATTGGTACGCGTCCGGTCGCGACGCGGCATTGCGATAGGGGCCGGACCTGTAGAGTGCGCGGTTTGACATCGTCGCCGCTCGAACGGGTTGCGGATGATAACGCAACTTACAGGTTGCAAGCCCGGGGAGCCGAGTCATCAGACCCTGGGCGCGCAAATCGGTGCAAGCTTAAATCAGGCCGCTCGCGAAGACAATTTCCCGGCGCTCGTTCAGCAGGCGCTCGACGCCCCGCTGTGACTAAGTGGACTGAAATTCAAAGCTGCAGCCTGCGAAAACGCCGGCCCGCAATCGGCGCTCGCGGATCGAATAATAAAGCGATCCGCCTCGAAACCAGCCGTGCCGCACTTCACCGTTACAATACGGGTCGATCTGAAGAAGAAGACGCACGCGGTCTTCAACTTCGAAACATGATAGATCGTTTTGCACGAGAGCGGGCCAGACGAGAAGCTTGCTGAAGGAGGCATGCGCCACACGGTCGGGCGGAATGCCGCGTTCGTGATTTTCCGCCCAGATGTCGAAGTATAAGTGCCACAGGTGTTTGTTGGGATTGAGTTCGCTCACCGCATGGCTCGAGGGATGCGGTAGATCGAGGATCGGGCGGAGCGCCAAGGCACAAAACGGAAAGACCTCAAGAGGATCGATCTGCGCTCTCGCCGGGACAAGGCGGTTCACATCAGGCCAATGATAAACGCCGATAGAACCGAAGCGGTGGGCGCCATTCACCGCGTCGTAGCCGCCAAAAAAGCCGAGGAGGCCGGAAGACGGCAACAACTCCGAACCGGGCAAGCCGCGCAATTCGGTGCAATTGATTTGGCGTGAAATTTTCGCATCTCGATCGATATGACCGATTCGCCGGACTTGAACGCCATCGCGGACTTCATGCTGAGAGCGCTGCACGACGGCTACGGCGCGAGCGCGGAGCGGGAGCTGCGCTTCAACGCGCCGCTCGCGCCGGAATACGACGTCGAAATGCACTCCGGTAGGCTGAGACGGCCGGATTACGGCCTGTGCGCCGCGCTTCCTAGAACCACCGCCGCCTGCCCCAACCGCCGCCGCCCCAGCCGCGGCCGAAGCTGCTGCCGCCGCGCACGAGCCGGATGACCAGGAGAAGGAGCACGGCGCCGATCGTGGCGTTGATGATGGCGGAGATGATGCCGACCCCGAGATGCAGCCCGAGTTGCGGCAACAGCCAGTCGCCGATGAAAGCGCCGACAATGCCGATGATGAGATCGCCGATCAGCCCGAAGCCGGCGCCGCGCACGATCTGCCCGGCCAGAAAGCCCGCCACGAGCCCGACCAGGACGATGACCAGAAGACTTTCATTGGAAAGATACATGCGGCGGCTCCCAAATCTTTAGGTGGTATGATGAGCCTAACCCACCATGGAACTTATTGGTTCCATCCATCGGCCCCGCTGAGCGGTCTATTCGGCGATTTATATGTCGGCGCTGGCCCGCATTGTGGTCAATTTTGCACAGTCCTGCAGGCGATCCCGTGGCCTATCATCGGCGCCTGAGTGCGCCGGAGTCCGCATGGCGGATAATTCCATGAAACAGCGAACAAACGCGCGGTTCAAAACCCAGCCGGCTTTAGAGGTGGGTGCAACTGAACTGCCGGAATTCGAAGCCTCAGCCGACGCGATCGAGGACAAGATCGCGCGGCTGAAAAAGCTTCGCCTGGCGCGCGACGCCGCCGCGCTGGCCGCGCCGCCGCAAGCCGTCGCGGCGAAGAAGAAGCCCGGCCGCAAGAAAAAGCGCGCGCCGGTGTCGCCCGCGGTGTCGCTGTCGGACTGGTTGAAGAGCCAGCTCGCCGGAGGGCATAATAGTTGAGCAACTCGTCACGGCGCCGAGGTAAAGTGCCGAATCGTCCATGCGCTGCGGCGCTTTTGATGTGAAGGAGAACTTAATCGTGAAATTCTTGTCGGGATTGAGAGCCGGAATTATCGCCGTCGCGGCGCTCGTCGGCGCGGCGTCGGTTGCGCACGCCGAAGACGGCACGATCAGCATCCGCATCTTCAAGGCAGGCTTCATCATCGGCGGCTCGGCCGGCGAGGGTGTGCTGACCTTCCAGGGCCGCCGCTATCCGCTGTCGATCGGCGGCTTGAGCTACGGCTTCACCTTCGGCGCCTCGGAGACACGCTTCCACGGCACCGTCAGCAATATCCACCGCCCGTCCGACGTCAACGGCGTCTACGGCCAGGGCGGCGCCGGCGCAGCCGTCGGCAGGGGCGCGCAGGCCATCGTGCTCGCCAACCAAAGCGGCGCCGTGCTGGCGCTCTCCGGCGAACAGAGCGGCCTGATCGTCAGCGCCGATTTGAGCGGCCTGGTGCTGTCGCTGAAGTAAGCGGCGGAGCCGCGCCAATACTAAGCGCCAGAGAAATCCGGGATTGTGCCGCAAGGCGTGACCCGGATTTCGTTTAACTCGATGCGGGCTAGGCTTGCTCAACCTGGCTACGCGGGTTGCACGCGCCTCACGCCCGCTCGATGCGGGCCGCGTAGCAGCCAGCCGCCGCATAGTGAACATGCAGGTAGGCAGCGCCCGGAAGGGCGAACAGATCCTCGATCGTAGTCTCGAGTTTCTGGCCTTCGATGAGCTTACAGCCGACCACCATGGCCTCGTCATCGAACGCGCGCACCGCGAGCGTGCGGCTACGCAATTGGTCGGGGACCGTGTCGAGCGCGTCGAACGTCTTCTCGTCCTTGCGCACGAAGACGGCGTATCGCATGCGATACGGCGAGGCGACCGGGTGATGCTCGTAATTGACCAGAATAAGCTCGTCGCCGGGCCGGGCGTCGGTGAGGCTGACGCGGCACGGCGAGCCGGGGACGCGCGCGTCCGCGATTTGCCGCACGGCGCCCTGTGCCGCGAGTTCCTCGTCGGAGAGCGCGAACAGAGGGGCGAATGTTTCGGCCGGCAGGCCGCGAATGCGAAAATGCATGATCCTGGTTCTCCATGTTGTGTTGTGCGATGTCGTGTTGTGCGCAAGATGCCTTGTGCATCTGTCTTACAAGACACATGGGGTGCCGGCCGCCGCAAACCCACCCAATTCCTGCTTCGGGCACTAAGAGCGATCGTCAACTTCCAGCCGGCGCGTCCCACAATGCGGCGAGACGCTGATCCTGCGCCAAAAACGCATCGCAGACGGCAAACACCATGTCGGCGAGCGGCTGGCCGATCACGTCGCTGCGTTTCAGACAATGTTCGGCGAGCGTGCTCTTGACGTGCGCGCGTTCCGCGTCGCGGACCATCATGCTCGGGCCGTCGTCTAGGATGCGATAGCCCAGACGGACGGCATAGCGATCGGCGGCACTCGTCCCCTCGCCCCATTTACCGAGAATGACGTCGATGCTGGCCCCGTTGTCGAACACATGCCCGACGGTCCAGTGCACGAAATAGGACGCAAGCGCCCAACCATCGCGATAGACAATTCCCCAGCCCTTGCGGCTGACCCGGCCGCAACATTCGCAGCGGCCGGTATCGCCGGCCCCGAGTGGCTCGATGGTGAGGACGCCGTCCATCGGGAGAATTATACTCCGGATTAGGCGATGCAAAATCCGGTAGCGAGCCTAGCCCGCCACTTCTTTAAAAGCCTCGCGCATGCACCGCGCGCAGGGACGAAAGCCGGCCGCGAGCGCGCTTGCCTCGTCGGCGAAGAACACGCGATGCTCCCGATAGGTCCGGCCGCGCTTGATGGCGGCGAGCGCTGAGGGGCAATCAAGCCGGCCGTAAATCCTCGCGCGCTTGTTGCCGCCGAACCGGCCCTTGGTCGGGCTGTCGTAGGGGCGGGCATCCTACCGCGCTCTCCGTCATTTCCGAGCCTGATCGGGCAATGCATGCGGCAACTCCACGGCCGCTAAATCCAAGCAATCGAGACATTGGGGGTCCGGTGGCAGACCCCTCTTCTGTCGCCGTTCAGCGATCGTTTCGAGAATTGCCGACCGATATCCAATCGGATCGTCAAGCAGCGCCGCCAGCTTGGTGCATTGTGGCTGCAACCTTTTCAGTCTGAACCAATGTTGTTTCGGGTCCAGTGCTTCTACCTGCGCAAACAATTGCCGCGCCAATGCGATATCGCCGACCAAGCCGGCGGTAATGGCGGCCCGGTAGACGTTTCCGGCGTACGACAAGCGACCCGCAAAGAAACGATGCACGTCCAAAGGCGTCCGGAATTTGGCGCGGAGTGCAACAATTTCAGCGGCGGCGAGGTTGGCCGCCGCTACGACCAACGGACGAAACTGCTCGACACTCTCGAACGTGATGTAGTCAGTCACCCGGTGCCCAGCCTCGCCGCCCCAAGGCTCGAGGAAAAGCCAGATCGGAACTACGTTGGTGTAGGTTCCCTTCGACCAGGCGCTCGGCTGAAACTCGATGAAAATGTACCAAAAGCGTTCATCGGAAACCCAAACTCGCGACTGTCCGATACGACGACACCCGAGCGGCATTAACGCGGCCTTCGCCGCGGCCGCGATCAGCTTGCCATGCTCGTTCTGTTTGGCCATTGAGAGCGGCCGTCGTCCGAAAACTAGAATATAGCAAGGAGCTCGATTGAGCGGGAGCACAATTCGCGATCTGCGACGAGGCCTACCCCGATCTCGTTTCACTCAACCCGGCTACGTGCGCTCGACCCGTGCCGCGTTTGCCGCCCGCCATTTCTTATAAGCCTCGCGCATGCACCTCGCGCAGGGACGAAAGGCGGCCGCGAGCGCGCTTGCCTCGTCGGCGAAGAACACGCGATCCTGCTGATAGGTCCGGCCGCGCTTGATGGCGGCGAGCGCCGAGGGACAATCGAGCCGGCCGTAAATCCCCGCGCGCTTGTTGCCGCCAAACCGACCCTTTGTCGGGCGTTCGTGGAGGCGGACGTCCGCACCCAGCAACTGATAAGTTTTTGCCATCGCGCAGGTTGCCTGGAGTGGGTGGATTAAATCCCGTATCGCGCCCCAAACCGTAGCCACGAACGAGCGAGTAGCCCGCATGAGCGTAGCGACATGCGGGGTTATGGTTGGGAGGAAAATCCCGGATATCGCTTCGCTCGTCCGGGCTGCGCTTGCTGGAGCGACAGCCACCATGACGCGATGACGCGGCGGAGCGATGGGTTTCGCTGAACCTCAACCCGCCGTGCTACGCCTCCTGCAGCGCGCGATCGAGGCCGCAGGCGGTGAGAAGCGCCACGGCGCGGACGCTGTCGAGGCCGCGCAGATTGAGTTGTTCGTTGAAACGGACGAAGCCCCTGAGGATACCGGCGGCGCCGGTGAAATCCGCATAGCCCATCGACCACTCGCCGAACACGCGCGCCTCGGGCCCAGGCCCGCGATGCAAGACCGCAATGTTGCGATGGCGTGGATCCTCCTCGATACGGACGAACACATCGTTGACCGCGCGCTTCTCGCCTTCGAGCGCCTGAAGGAAGGTTCCGTCGTGGTAAACCAGCATGCCGGTGACGGAGGCTTCCTTGTTGCGCAGGCGCGCACGCACCAAAAGCTTCTTCAGCGCGTCGGCCGAAAAATCCTGGCTTGCGGCGCTGGTATAGACGACTTGATACATGGGGGTTCTCCGGAACGCTCTCCTCCGACGGTGACAACAGCGCGTTAACAAAGCCTCAAGCGGCCTGAGAGCGGGAGACATGGATTATGAAAATGGGGGCTTCGGTATCAGCACTATCGCGGTTCGCCGTTCGTTATAAGCCTCGCGCATGCACCGCGCGCACGGACGAAAGCCGGCCGCGAGCGCGCTTGCCTCGTCGGTGAAGAACACGCGATGCTGCTGATACGTCCGGCCGCGCTTGATGGCGGCGAGCGCTGAGGGGCAATCAAGCCGGCCGTAAATCCGTGTGCGCTTGTTGCCGCCGAAGCGGCCCCAATCCATGCGGGCCAAGCTGGCTGGCGGTCCCCTCGGCGCTCGTCACTATTTACTTGACTATTGTCACCGTTTCAGAGACAATTAGGTTATGATTCGTCAATTCTGGCGTTTGACAGAGGGCGGCGAGGACAATCTCGGCCCTGCAATTACCGGGGACGGGCTGGTCCTCGGACGCACTCCGCTCATCGAGCGACGGAACCAGCGTTTCGTCGTACGCGAAAAGGCTGAGATCGAACGGCTGCTGAGCCGCGCCTATCAGACCAACTTGGCCGCGGATCGGCTCATGCCGGGGCTTGCGACGGTTGCGGCCGCGTTGAACGCGGATGATCCGTGCCTGGCGCACATTGCCGCTGTCCATCTGCGCCTTCCCGATCTGCCCGACCACGCTGCGCGAGACGACATGGAGGCGGAAGACGTTCTCGCTAAATACGCCGATTGGAACCCGGCCCTGCATCCGCGCGCGGGCGTGCCGCCCAATCCCGGCTGGTTCGCGCCCACCGGCGGATCGGGTGACGAATTATCCTGGACACGAACAGCGCAAAACGGCGATCCGACGTCGCGTTCGGACGCGGCACAAAGTATCGGCGAAAACAGGGTCGTACTGCCCCCCGGCGAGCGCAACGACGAACTGGCCGACCTCCTGGAATGGATCGCAAATGCGAAGCCCAAGGATGAGAACGCGATAAGGGGGGAAATCAAACGAAACTTCTACGATGTCGGCGACACGAGCGGTGGTGATGCGCTCACTGCGGCCCTGGGCAATATTCTCGGGCCGAATATCGGATACAAGGATCGGCAAGAAATCCTCAATGCCATCGGACCTTATTCGGTTCCAGCGACTAATCCTTCCGTCGATGCTCTGACCGATGCCGGCCTCCTCCTATTGGGAATATTCCCGCCAGCCGTGGGGGCGGAGACCGCGTCTGCCGCATGGGAACTCGGCTGGGCGGCGCGCGGAATGTATTTCAGCGAACTGCTTGGCGCCAACCTGCCGCCCACATTTCCCGTGATCGACAGCAGGCTGGACGGCATAGTCACCAGCATAAAATCCATCGACCTCAGAGCAGCCACCTACCAGGACGCGTCGCGTCTGACGTATCGCCTGAATGGCTACGTTAACTCGTTAATATTCTACAATGGCGGCAGATTGGGCGTCACGGTTGTCAATTCCTCGGCGATCAGCGGCCGCGTGCTAAGTTTGGCGGTTCCTAAAGGCAGCATGACAGCAGCACAAAGGGCGGCAATCGAAATTGCAAAGAGGCGCGCTCAGGCCTTCGGCGTCGATCTCGTCGTTACGCCTTTTTAGGGGAGCACAATGGATTGCGAACTCTACCTCAGGACCGGCACGATCTATCTGCCGACCATGGGAAAAATGGCCGAGGGTTTCTATCGCGGAGTCGAGCCCGTCGCGGTTGTCTCCGCTTCTGACATCGATGGTATTCAGCAGGCGCTGCGGACAACAATTGTTCGTGGCAACCCAATTGTGCCCATGCTGCGACGTTCGGAATGGAAACCCCCGGTTTTACTGAAATATGCAGGCGTTAAGTCCTGGTCGGCGTTCGAGCGCGGCATGCTGTTTTGGACGATTAAATCTAACGACGCCTCGTTTCAAATCGCTGGCCAAAAAAAGCAGCCAAACGGAATGTGGAATGATGACCCGGAGCAAATGGTCATCCTCCCGTCGAAGGCAACTACCGACGATGTGATCGAGCGGATGATTGCTATCCTACAAGATACCGCGCAGCATTGATTGCAGCCGCGGATCTTTCCACGCTCGTCATCGCCGGACTTGATTCGGCATTCCTGCCCGCCACTTTTTATAAGCCTCGCGCATGCACCTCGCGCAGGGACGAAAGCCGGCCGCGAGCGCGCTTACCTCGTCGGCGAAGAACACGCGATGCTCCTGATAGGTCCGGCCGCGCTTGGCCATCGGAAGCGATTGCCGTCCCAAAACTGGAAAATAGCAAATATCCCGGATTGAGCGGGAGCAAAATCCGCCATTGGCGGCTGGGCTTGCCCCGGATTTCGTTACACTCAATCCGGCTACGCTTGCTTCTCATTATCGGAGAGCCCCGCCGCTTAGTCGCGCACATCGGCCGTGATCTTCATCGAACAAAACTTCGGCCCGCACATCGAGCAGAAATGCGCGACTTTGTGGGCGTCCTTGGGCAGCGTCTCGTCGTGGTCCTTTACGGCTTCCGCCACTTGTCCCTGCCGCCGACACTGGTATCGCGGACGCGTTCGACAAGGACGGCCGCCTTAGGATCGAGCTTTTCAGCTTTCTCAATCGCCTGCTTTTGCGTTGGCGCGGTAGCCGATGCCCGCTCCGAACCACCTCGCCTGACCGCATAATCGCCTTCGGGACGGCGCTCGACGTAAAGTTCGTGCTTCTTACCTGCCATGGAATCATCCCTCGATTCTCTGAACAGATTATATCTCGAAATATCCGGTCCTCCCACCAAAAGGAAGCGCCCTGATCTTTCCTCACGCGTCCCGTGCATGGCCTTGTTGGCCGCCCGTTTGAACGCGGCTTCCATCTTCTCGAAGTCAATTCCTCGCGGCGTATCGTTCATGGCGCATTTCAGCATGGATGCCCGGGTCGAGCCCGGGCATGACGGCGCAGAAGTCCCCCTCGCCCGTCTCGCCGAAGGCGTCTCCTTGCACACGCGGCGAGGCGAACTTTCCTAACTGAATTGGAAGTGGAAAGTAGTGCTACTGCCATTCGTCGGCCCGTCCAATCCGATGCGAATTATACCGTTCTCCTCGGCAAATTTGGTCGCCCCAATGGCAGAGCAAATTGACGGCATCCGACTTTTCCAACCAAGCGCATCCTTTACGTCGCCTGCACGTATCGAGAATTCGCGTTGGCCGGCCAATCGCGCCTTCTCCACGTAATTCTTGCGACAGTAAGTACGAACTTCGTCTGCATGGCTCACGGCTCCCTCCGATTTTACAACACCTTATTACTCTCCTTCACCACCGCCGCCTGATCGACATATACCTGCGCGCCCATGTCCAGGAACTTCTTCGACATCGAAGCCATTCCGGCTTCGACGTTTTCTTTTGACGTCCCTGTCGCGCCTGCGGCGCTTCCCGCCTCTTGTCGCGCCATCCCCTGCTTCGCCGCATCCGCCTCCGGATAAAGCGCCGCCTTCTCGTTGTCCGTAAGCCCCGCCGCATAGTCGCGCACGTCGGCGGTGATCTTCATCGAACAGAATTTCGGCCCGCACATCGAGCAGAAATGCGCCACTTTGTGCGCGTCCTTGGGCAGCGTCTCGTCGTGGTATTTGAGCGCGGTGTCGGGATCGAGGGAGAGGTGGAACTGGTCGATCCAGCGGAAGTCGAAGCGCGCGCGGGAGAGCGCATCGTCGCGCAATTGCGCCGCCGGATGGCCCTTGGCGAGGTCGGAGGCATGGGCCGCGATCTTGTAGGCGATGACGCCGTCTTTGACGTCGTTCCGGTCCGGCAGACCGAGATGCTCCTTCGGCGTGACGTAGCAGAGCATGGCGGTGCCGAACCAGCCGATCATGGCGGCGCCGATCGCGGTCGTGATGTGGTCGTAGCCCGGCGCGATGTCGGTCACCAGCGGGCCGAGCGTATAGAACGGCGCCTCGCCGCATTCCTTGAGCTGCTTGTCGACATTGATCTTGATCTTGTGCAGCGGCACATGGCCGGGGCCTTCGATCATCACCTGGCAGCCTTTGGCCCAGGCGACCTTGGTCAGCTCGCCGAGCGTTTCCAGTTCGGCGAATTGGGCGCGGTCGTTGGCGTCGCGGATCGAGCCCGGGCGCAAGCCGTCGCCCAAGGAGAACGACACGTCGTATTTGCGCATCAGGTCGCAAATCTCGTCGAAGCGCTCGTAGAGGAAGCTTTCCTTGTGATGCGCCAGGCACCACTTCGCCATGATCGAGCCGCCGCGCGAGACGATGCCGGTGACGCGGTTGGCGGTGAGGTGGATATAGGCAAGCCGCACGCCGGCATGGATGGTGAAATAATCGACGCCCTGCTCGCACTGCTCGATCAGCGTGTCCTTGTAGCATTCCCAGTCGAGCTTGACCGGATCGCCGTCGACCTTCTCCAGCGCCTGATAGATCGGCACGGTGCCGATCGGGACCGGCGAATTGCGCAAAATCCATTCGCGGGTGTTGTGGATGTTGCGGCCGGTGGAGAGGTCCATCACGGTGTCGGCGCCCCAGCGGATCGCCCACACCATTTTTTCGACTTCCTCCTCTACGGATGAAGTGACCGCGGAGTTGCCGATATTGGCGTTGATCTTGGTGAGGAAGTTGCGCCCGATCGCCATCGGCTCGAGCTCGGCATGATTGATGTTGGACGGGATGATGGCGCGGCCGCGGGCCACCTCGTCGCGGACGAATTCCGGCGTGACGAAGAGCGGCACCGAAGCGCCAAAACTTTCGCCGTCGTCATGGCGTTCCTGCGCGACGTCGAGCATTTTCTTCCGCCCGAGATTTTCGCGCTCGGCGACGTAGATCATTTCCTTGGTGATGATGCCCTTCTTCGCCCATTCCAATTGCGTGATCGGCTGGCCGGCGAGCCCGCGCAGCGGCTTCGGCGTGTTGGGGAAGTTCCGCGCCAGATGCTTGCCGCTGACATTGCCGTTGTCGACCGGCTTGATCGGGCGGCCGTCATATTCCTCGACGCCGCCGCGTTCCTTGACCCATTCGATGCGGGCGCGCTTGAGGCCCTTCTCGACGTCGATCACGGCATCGTTGTCGGTATAGATGCCGGACGGATCGTAGACCCGCACCGGCTCCTCGCCGGAGCCTTCCGACAACGGGATCTCGCGCAGCGGCACCCGCAGCTCGGGCGCCGCCTCCGGCGACGAATAGATTTTGCGGGAACCCGCAATCGGGCCGGTCGTGACCGTGGGCGTGGCGAGATCGGATTCGGAAAGCGGCTTATTCATCGAAAAAGCTCCATGTCGTTTGAGCGTGATCCGGTCCGAACACCGCGATACGGCGTTTCGGGATCAAGCTCGCAAGCGATCCGGGATGAATGCGGCTGGGGCGGGATTTGCGCGAGGTTTCCGTCCCTTCGCCGGCATGACCCGGATCAGGTTCAAAGGGTTTTTCTCAGCCCGCTTTCGGGCACCCCTCGGAACGCACCTAAAATAAGCTCCCGGCGCCGGGTGTCAACGCGGGCACGGTAATTGCTGACATCGATGTAACGCTCAACGCATGCGGCTTGGCGGTTCCCCTCCCCGTTGTGGGGAGGGGATAGGGGTGGGGGTCGGGAGGCGACGCGCGGGCGTCGACGATCGCGACCTCCCTCGCGACCCCCACCCCACCCTCCCCACAAGGGGGAGGGAGTCGCGCTGAGCAAGCTAAGATCAATAATCCTTCAGCAGCCGCTCGATGTAATCGAGCTCTTCCTGCGGGCGGGCGAAGTCGCCAAAACGCTTGCGCAGTTCCTCGATGATGCGGCGGGCGCGCTGCACGTCGATCTCGCCCGGCACTTTCACCGTCGAGTCGTCGCTATACTCGTGGCCGTGCAGCGGCCGGCCGAGCGGATCGGTTTCCGACTGCGCGCGCGACTGGCCGAAGCGGCCATGGCCCTGGCCCTGCGACTGGCCCATTTGCTGCTGCATCGATTGGGCGAGGCTTTGCGCGCCCTTGCGCATGGCGTCGAGCGCGCGGCCTTGCGAACCGACCGCGTCATCGCTGTTGCCCTGGCCGAGCTGGCCGGCGGCGTCGCCCATGGCGTCGCCGGCCTGGCCGAGCTGATCCATCTGATCTTGCCCGGGGCCGCGCGCACCTTCCTGGCCTTCCGGTCCCTGGGAGTTATCGCCAAAGCCGTGGCTCTTCAGATCGTCGAGCAATTTGCCGAGCCGGTCGCGCAGCGCCTGCTGGTTCTGCCGCAATTCGCCGAGCGAGCCCGAGCCGGGCTGCTGCGGCTGGCCGGGTTTGCCGTGCTGGCCGGGCTGCGCGTCCTGTTGGCGCTGATTCTGGCCTTGTTTGAACGTGCGGTCGCGGAGATCCTGCTGCTGCCGGATCATGTCGCCGAGTTCGTCGAGCTCCGACATCATGTCGTCGCCGTCGTCGCTGCCGGCGTCGGGCGATGCCATCTGCAGATTTTCCATCATCTGCGTCAATTGCTGCAACAACTGCCGGGCGGCATCCTTGGCGCCGCTGCGCGCCATGTTCTCCAGCCGGTCGAGCATGCTCTGCAGATCCTTCTGGCTCAGCACATGCGCATTGGGATCGAGCGGCCGCGCCAATTGCTGGCTGTTCTTCAACTGCTCGGCCATGGCCTGCAGGAAGCGATCCATCGCCGCGCGCAGCTCGGCCATCAATTGTTTGATCTCGTCGTCGCTGGCGCCGCGGTCGAGCGCCTGCTGCAGCGCGGTCTCGGCGTTGCGCACGGCCTGTTCGGCGCTGGAAACGTCGCCGTCTTCGAGTTCGACCGCCATCTGCCACAGCCGCGTCACCACATCGCGCAGATCGTTGTCGCTCTTGGCCCGCACCAGCGACCAGAAAATGGTGCGCAAGCCGAGATAGACGCTCGCCTGCGGGGTGAATTTGTCCGGCGCGATGGCGAGCGCATCGAGCGCGGTGATGACGAGCGGCCGCGCATTGGCGTCGAGCGCAAGGTTGCGCCGCTGTTCGACCAGCGCCCGCGCCAAAGGTTTTGTGAACACGCGCTCGGGCAGCCGCAAGGTAAACGGCTCGCTCTTGCCGGTATTGCCGCCCTCGTCGTGGGCGACCAGCGTCATCGTCACTTCGGCGCCGGCCCAGGGATGATCGGTCAGGTCCTTGATGGTCTGGCCGACGGCGTTCTTGGTCCGCGACTGCGGCAAGACCAGCGCAAAATCGGGCGGCCCGTAGAGCGGGTGCGCCGCTTGCGGCGGACTTTGAGTTGGCGGCGAGGACGGGGATTGCGGTGAGGCCGGGGGTTGCGGCGTCGAAGGGGGCTGTTGGGCGAATGGCGCTTCGGCCGCCGCATTCTCTTGCCGGGCGAACGTCGCTTCGGCTTGCGTCACCCCGTAATCGTCCTCGAGCCGATAGGATAGCAGGAGCGAGCCGCGGTTCTGCTGTTCGGGATCCTTGGTCAGCGCGATGGTCGGCGGCTGGTCGGCGATAGCGTTGAACGGCCATACCAGGTCATCGCCGGCGCCGTGCAGCGCCGCCGTGCCGGTGGCGGTGATCTTGAAACGATGCTCCTCGGTACCCGCCGGCGTCTGGCCCTCGGCCTTGTCCGGCGTCACGCCGCCGGTCGAAGAGACATCGAGATTGAGCTTGCCGGTCGAGCGCACGATCAGCGTCGAGCCGGCCGGCACCGCGACCGGGCCTTCGAGCGGCGCCGCAGCCGCCGTCTCGAGCGGATGAATGCCGGGAAGCACGATCGGCGGCTTGCCGGTGTAAGCCGGCGGCGTCACCCAGGCATCGACGCGGAAATCGGCCGGCAGGCCGACGCCCTGGAAATCGAAAGCCGCCGCGATGCGTTTCCAGCGCTCGCCACCGGCGGCGAAGAAAGTCGCGACGCAGGCGAAGAGCACCAGCGCGCGCAACGCGTAAGGGTCGCGCCACGGCAGGCGTGGCACGGCTTTGCCGGGCTTGAGCGCGCGCGCCGTCTGCAACGAGCGTTCGATATGGGCGTTCCACAGCGCGAGCGTAAGGGAATCGCTCGACACCGGCGCGAGCTTGTCGGCGATCGCGGTCGCCGGGCGATGCCGCACACCGCTGCCGCGATCGAGCCGCCGCAAGCCGTCGCGCAATGCCGGAAAGCGCAGAAAGACGAGCGGCAATAAAGCGGCAAGGGCTCCGCCCGCGAAGCCGACCAGCAAGACCGTGCGCGGCAGCGCCGGCAGCCAGAGCCACACCCCGAGCCAGGATGCGGCAAGGAAGCAACCGATCGCTGTCGCGAGCACGGCAAGCGCCGGCCACAGCCGTTCCCAGAAAATCGTGAGACGCGCCCGCCGCACCGCGGCTTCAAGCATCGCGCGCGCCGCGGTGTCGCGATCGGAGGCGCGTGCGGGGCCGGGCTGGGGCGAAGAGTGTTCGGTCACAAGGGTTCCGTCATTGCGAGCCTAAAGCGGCGACATTTGTGCCTGAGAACACAATAACATGACGGCCGGTTCATGGCATCTCGGCCCCGGAACCGGCCCCGATACCTCTCAGGCAAGCAAGATCGGAGCCACCGCCGCAGGGCTCAAAGCCAGTCCGGCAGGCGGTCGAGCGCGATCAGTTCCTCGGCGGTGACGCGCGGCCGGATCACTGCCCATTCGTCATTGCGAACAAGCACTTCGGGGATCAGCGGGCGGCTGTTGTAAGTGCCGGATTGGGTCGCCCCATAGGCGCCAGCGGTCATCACCGCGAGGAGATCGCCGCAGCGCGGCTCGACCAGCGAGCGATCGAGCGCGAGGAAGTCGCCCAACTCGCAAACAGGACCGACCACGTCGGCCGTGATTCGCGTGGCGCCCGGCGCTACCTGCCGCACCGGCCGGATGTCGTGATAGGCCTCGTAGAGCGTCGGGCGAATGAGATCGTTCATGCCTGCGTCGACGATGATGAAGGTCTTAGCTTCGCCGCGCTTCACATAGATGACGCGTGTCACCAGAATCCCGGCATTGCCGACGATCAGGCGGCCCGGCTCGAAGATCAGCTTGCAGCCGAGATTTTTGGTGGCGCGCTTGACGATCGCCGCATAGGCGTCGGGATCGGGCGGCGGCTCGTTGTCCTCGCGATAAGGAATGCCGAGTCCGCCGCCGAGATCGATATGCGTAATGCTGTGGCCGTCGGCGCGCAGCACGCCGACAAAATCAGCCAGCAAGGAGAACGCATCGCCGAACGGATCGAGCTCGATGATCTGGCTGCCGATATGCATATCGACGCCGGCGATGCGCACGCCCTTGAGTTTCGCGGCCTTGGCGTAGACATCGCGCGCTTGGCTGATCGGTATGCCGAATTTGTTCTCCGCCTTGCCGGTCGCGATCTTCTTATGCGTCTTGGGATCGACATCGGGATTGACGCGGATCGAAATGGCTACGGTGCGCCCCTTGGCGGCGGCGATCGACGACAGCAGTTCGAGCTCCGGCTCGGACTCGACATTGATGCAGAGAATGCCTTGGTCGATGGCGAGCGCGAGTTCGCGCGCGGTCTTGCCGACGCCCGAGAACATGATCTTGTCGGGGGGAATGCCTGCCGCTCGCGCGCGCAGCAATTCGCCTTCGGAAACCACATCGGCGCCGGCGCCGAGCCGCGCCAAAGTCGCAATCACCGCCTGATTTGAATTCGCCTTCATGGCGTAACAGACCAGCGCCTCGACATCCGCGAAGGCGCCGGCGAAGACCTTATAGTGCCGCTCGATGGTGGCGCTCGAATAGCAATAGAACGGCGTGCCGACGGCGTCCGCGAGTACTGTTAGATCGACGGCTTCGGCGTGCAGCACGCCGTTGCGATAGTCAAAGTGATGCATGGAGGGTGTTTAGCTGGAGAAACCAGGCTCCGCCACAGCCGAAGCTCGGCGCGGCGGGACTACTGCAATATCGGATCAAGAATGAAAGATTTTTTCTGGCCCGGCGCCGCCACCGGATTGCCCTGGGCGTCGAAGCCGTTCCGCACCGCGGTGTCCTCCGCCGAGCCGGGAACCGGCTTGCCGTTCGGCGTCGTCAGCTGCGTGGTCGGCGTTGCCGGCCCCGGGCGGCTTTTCGAGCGGCCCGGCGCGGCCGCAGCCGGATAGGCCAAGGGCTGCTGCCAGTGCCGCGCTAAGAACGAGCGGTCGGATCGATCCCGCTCATTCCCGCGAAAGCGGGAATCCAGCAACTGGGTCCCCGCTTTCGCGGGGACGAGCGGCGGTATCAAAGCAACCCGTGCCAAAACACGCTCCCCAAACCCCAACCGTCCCAGCAAAGCCTAAGGCCGCGGCGATTTTGTGTCGCCGCAGCATCGCCGAAAGCCGTTGCCAAACAATTATGCCTTTTTATTCAACCGCTTGAGCCAAGCTTTGGCGTGGCTGCGCACGTTATTCGGCGCGGTGCCGCCATAGGCCGCGCGGCTCTTTACCGAATTGGCGACCGAAAGCACGGCGAACACCGCCTTGGTGATCCGGGGTTCGATGTGCTGCATCGCCTCGAGCGGCAATTGGTCGAGCGCTACGCCTTGCTCCGCCGCCGCAGCGACGATCCGCCCGGTGACGTGATGGGCCTCGCGGAACGGCAGTTTGAGCGTGCGGGTGAGCCAGTCGGCGAGATCGGTGGCGGTCGAATAGCCCTCGCCGGCCGCCGCCTGCATCCGCGCCAGATCGGGCTCGAGATCGCCGACCATGCCGGTCATGGCCCGCAGCGACAAAGCGAGCGCGCGCGATGGCGTCGATCGCGCCCTCTTTGTCCTCCTGCAAATCCTTCTGGTAGGCGAGCGGCAGGCCCTTGATCACCACCATGAGGCCGGTCAACGCGCCGACGATGCGGCCGGTCTTGGCGCGCACCAGTTCGGCCGCGTCCGGATTGCGCTTCTGCGGCATCATCGAGGAGCCGGTGGTGAACTTGTCCGACAGCTTGACGAGGCCGGTGAGCGGCGACGACCAGATCACGATCTCTTCGGCAAAGCGCGACAGATGCACGGCCGCAATGGCGCAGGCCGACAAGGTCTCCAGCACGAAATCGCGGTCGGCAACCGCGTCGAGCGAATTCGCCATCGGCCGCGCAAAGCCGAGCGCCTTTGCGGTCATGCCGCGATCGATCGGAAACGAGGTGCCGGCAAGCGCGCCCGCGCCGAGCGGGCTTTCGTTGAGCCGCGCCCGCGCATCGGCGAAGCGGCCGCGGTCGCGGCCCGCCATCTCGACATAGGCGAGGAGATGGTGCCCAAAAGTCACCGGCTGCGCCGGCTGCAAATGGGTGAAGCCCGGCATCACCGTATCGGCGTGCTTGAGCGCCTTTTCGGCAAGCGCCCGCTGATAACCGGCGAGCGCCAAATCGATCTCGTCGATCGCGTCGCGCACCCAGAGCCGGAAATCGGTCGCGACCTGATCGTTGCGCGAGCGCGCGGTATGGAGCCGCCCGGCCGCCGGCCCGATCAGGTCCGATAAGCCTGCTCTCGACATTCATATGGATGTCCTCGAGCGCCCGCTTGAACGAGAACTTGCCGGCCTCGATCTCTGACAGGATCGTGTCTAGACCGTGAGCGATACGCTTTGCATCTTGCGCCGCGATGATGCCTTGTTTGGCGAGCATCGCCGCATGCGCCTTGCTGGCGGCAATGTCCTGCCGGTAGAGGTGGCGGTCGAAGTGGATCGAGGCGTTGATGTCCTCCATGATCGGGTCGGGACCCGAGCCGAAGCGTCCACCCCACATCTTGTTGCTCATGACACGGAAATCCAGTCTCTCATGACCGAGCAATTCGTCCCGGCGCTACGCAAAATCGGCCTGTTGCGGCTCGTTTCGGCCGCGGCGGCGGTAGGAATCCTTGCCGTCCTGGCGGGGGTATACGGGATTGGCGCGTTGCGAACAAACCCGGCCGATGCGGCCTGTCAGCCGGCGGTTAACGCCGCCAAGCAGTTAGCGCCTCTGGTGCATGGCGAAGTAGCAGCCCTTGCGGTGGCGCAAACGCCGTTCCGTCTGCCCGATCTCGCCTTCAAGGACGCCCAAGGCCGCGACAAGACGCTCGCCGACTGGCGCGGCCGCAGCGTGCTCCTCAATCTCTGGGCCACCTGGTGCGTGCCGTGCCGCCGCGAAATGCCGGCGCTCGATGCCCTGCAGGCCAAACTCGGCGGGCCCGGATTTCGAGGTCGTCGCCGTCAATATCGACACCCGCGATCCGCAAAAGCCGCTAGACTTCCTCAAGGACGTCGGCATCAGCCACCTCGCCTATTATGCCGACCAGAGCGCGCGCGTGTTCGAGGACCTGAAAACCGCCGGCAAAGCCTTCGGCATGCCGACGACCGTGATCGTCGACCGCTCGGGCTGCGAGATCGGCACCATGGCGGGCCCGGCGGAGTGGGCGAGCGAGGATGGGGTGAAACTCGTCAGCGCCGCGATCGGCAGCAAGGCCAACGGCGCTACGCGCTGACGTCGAGATTGGTCCCGATATTCGCCGCAACATTGGCGAGCGGCGCAAAATTTTGCTGCGCGGCGTCGATCAGCTTGGCCACCGAGGCGCCCTGGTCCGCTTTCATGCGGGCAAAGTCCGCCGCCAGCGAAAGCTGCATCAAGCCGGTCTGGGCACCGAGCGCGGCCGTGACAAGGCTCATATCCATGATAGCCGCATGATTGGCGACTAAGTTTAAGAACCGATGAATCGGGAGGTATGGGGCGCTACTACCGCGCCAACAGCTGAAATCCGGCGATGACGATTTCGACCGCGATCAAGACGACGATGATCAGTTCGAGCCGCAACGAGCGTTCGGTATCGATGATGTCGGCAAAGGCCTTGGCGGAATCCGAGATCACGGTGAGCTTGCGCGTCAGCACATCGGCGCGCTCCTTCAATTCGTATTCGTCTTCGAGCCGCGCGTAGAGGCGCTCCAGATCGGGCCGCTCCCACAGCACGTCGGGCTTTTCGGCGACCGCGACCAGACCCGACACCCGATGCTGCACCAGCAGCGCATTGCCGATGTGCTTGAGGATGGCGCGGCGGCCGCCGGGGGTGCGGCCATATTGCGCCAGTTGCTGGGCGATCGGCTGGATCACGCCGAAAACGGTCGCGACGTTTTTTTCGTCGTGCGCCAGAACGACGCTGGTGGCGAGCGCATCCGCGATCAGCAAAGTGTGTTCGGTGGTCAGCGCCTTGACCACGATCACGCCCGACGGCGCGATCTGATCGTCGCGGTCCGGCGCGATTTCGATTTGCACGGTCTCTTCTTCGCGCGGCGCGATCGGCCCGACGACGCGGCCGTCCAGGCGGCGGATGACCTCGTCCTCCTCGAGCGGCGACATGCCGACCATGACGGCGACGCCGTAGCGGAACAGCGCGACAATGCCGCGCTGGCCGGCGCGGAACGCGAGCGGCAGCGTCGACAGCACGTCGCTGCGCTCGAGCCCCGCGGTTTCGATGCGGTCGCCGAGCAAAAGCGCCCGGAACGTGATGCGCCCTTCGCGCGTGGCCGGCAGTTCGGTCATGACAATCTCGTGTCGGTTATGACACTGACAGCTATGGGCCGCCGAATGCCGCCTTTGAACTGGATTTGCCGGGAAAAAGATAGGGCGTGCGAACCGGTTGACAGCGCCGCCTGCGTTCTATACTTAACCACATGGTTAAGGTTTCAAGCTCACCGCTCGACCGCACCTTCGCCGCTCTCGCCGATCCGACGCGGCGCGCGCTGGTGATGCGGCTTGCCGCCGAGCCCGATCTGTCGGTGAGCGAGCTCGCCGCGCCGTTCAAGATGTCGCTGCCGGCGGTCATGAAGCATCTCGACGTATTGTCCGACGCGGGTCTCGTCGGACGCAGCAAAACCGGACGCACCGTCGCCTGCCGGCTCGACGCCGAACCGATGCGCGACGCGTTCGACTGGCTCAACCGCTATCAAAAGTTCTGGTCCGAGCGGCTCGATCGCCTTGCCGCATTTTTGGAGGAAGAAGAATCATGGCCACCCAAACAGCCACCAAACCGAGCCTCACTCTCAAGCGGCGGTTCAAAGCGCCGCCCGCCAAGGTCTTCGCGGCGTTCGCCGATCCGGAAAAAGTAAGGCTCTGGATGGGGCCGGGCGAGATGAAGGCGGTCATTGCCGAGAGCGACACGCGCACTGGCGGCCGCTATCGCTGGGTGATGCAAGCGCCGAACGGCGAGCAGCACGATGTCGGCGGCGTCTATCGCGAAGTCGTCCCGAACCGGAAGCTCGTCTTCACCTGGGCCTGGAAGTCGACGCCGGAACGCGAGTCTTTGGTGACGGTCGAGATCAAGCCCGACGGCGAAGGTTCGCTGCTGACGCTGACCCACGAACAATTCTTCGACGAGGACGCACGTGACCGCCATCAGGGCGGCTGGAATGGTGCGCTCGACAAGATGGAAAAGCTTCTCGGCTGAGCGTCGCGACATCGGACGAAGCGACAACTGTTCCGCCTTAAAACAATACGGAGGATGCCATGGCCTGGTCGCACGGAAATTTCTACTGGAACGAATTGCTGACCCGCGACGTCGAACGCGCCAAGAAATTCTACAGTGCAACCATTGGCTGGACGTTCGATGCCATGCCGATGGGACCGGGCGGCACATACTGGGTCGCGGCCATGGACGGCAAGCCGGTCGGCGGGATTTTCCCGACCGACCAGCCCGGTTTCGAAAACGTCCCGGAGGCCTGGATGTCCTATCTGGCCGTCGACGACGTCGACGCGCGGGTCAAGAAGGCGGAGGCCGCAGGCGCCAAATTGATGCGGCCGATTTTCGACGTGCCGAATGTCGGGCGCATCGCGGTCTTGCTGGAACCCGGCGGCGCCGGTGTCGGCTGGATCACGCCGGTGTAGTGACGCGCACACCGGGAATAACATTGATACGGCGGGGTTAGGTCGGATCGTTACACGAGGGACAGCCCATGCAACCGCACAGGATCGTATCGCATGACGAATGGGTCGCCGCGCGCAAGGCCTATCTCCTCGAGGAGAAGGCGTTCAGCCGGGCCCGCGACGAACTAAGCAAGAAGCGCCGCGAACTGCCATGGGAGAAAGTCGAAAAGAATTACGTTTTCGACGGACCGAACGGCAAGGAAACGCTCGCCGATCTGTTCGGCAACAAGAGCCAGCTCATCGTCTATCACTTCATGCTCGGCCCCGGATGGGAAGCGGGCTGCCCGAGTTGCTCGCTGATCGCCGATCATTTCGACGGCGCGGTGATCCATCTGGCGCAGCGCGACATATCGTTGGTCGCGATCTCGCGCGCGCCGTTCGCCGAGATCGAAAAATTCAAGGCGCGCATGGAGCTGGCATTTCAAATGGGTGTCGTCGTTCGGCACCGACTTCAACGCCGATTATCAGGTCTCGGCGACGCCGGACGAGAAAGCGTCCGGCCAGGTCCTGTACAATTACGAATTCATCAAGAGCTTCCCGAGCGACGAGCGGCCCGGCGCCAGCGTGTTCTTCAAGGACGATGCCGGCGCGGTGTTCCATACCTATTCGACCTATGGCCGCGGTCTCGATATCCTGATCGGCGCCTATAATTTCCTCGACCTCGCGCCGAAGGGCCGCGACGAAGCAGGTCTCGCTTTTTCGATGGCCTGGGTGCGCCATCACGACCGCTATGAAGGCGCCGTGGTCGATACCAAAGCGTCATACCAGCAACCGAAAAGCGCCTCTTGCTGCGACTGAAGCGGTCGTCGCGTGATAAAATTTGCAAATGAGTTTCGGAAGTGAATGTTGAAACTGAGCTTTGAAAATGAACTTTGAAAACAAAACTGGGGAGGAACTAAATGTCGACCGATCTCAAATACCTGGCTTTTACGGCGATGCTGACGGCCGCGCTGTGGATTCCCTATGTGGTCTGCCAAGTAATGACCAACGGCTTTCTCAGCCAAGAGAACTATGTGGATCCGGCGGCCCGCCCGGTGCCGCTGTGGGGCAGGCGCGCCGACCGCGTCTACATCAATGCGGTCGAAACCTTCGCACCCTTCGCGGCGCTGGTGATCGTCATTCAGCTCACCGGCAAGGCCGACGGGATGACGGCATTCTGGGCCCAAGCCTTCTTCTGGCTGCGGGTCGCGCACGCGATCGTCTATTGGGCCGCGATCCCCTATATCCGCACCGTCGTCTTCACGCTCGGCTTCGTCTGCGTCATTGGCCTCTTCGTCGAGCTGATGAAGTAATCGGCCGGAGCCTGGATTGAGCGCCCCGCCGGCGCTCGCCTCCGCGAGCTACGGCGGGTTTGAGGTCGCCGCAGCGCCGCTGTTCCGTCAGCGGGCGGCGGACGGCCGCGCTGTTTCCTGCCACCAACCCATCGCGTCGTGCACTCGCGCGCGCCGGTACGGCATGGTATGCATTTGCCGACGCGCCAACTTTTAGTTGATGTGTTGGGGGAAATATCATGACGGCATGGCAGGTATTTTCCCGGTCCGCCTCGCGCTTCCTGGCGCTGCTCACAATCGCCGCTATCGCGGCGTCCCATCCGGTCGCGAGCGGCGCCGCGGCGGCCGCAGCCAAGCCCCAGCACGTCTTCCTCATTGTTCTGGAGAATGAGGGCTATCGTCTCACCTTCGGCCCGAATTCTCCGGCCGTTTATTTGAATGAGCTCGCGCGAAAAGGCGCGCTGCTCGAGAATTATTATGGCATCGGGCATAACAGCCTCGACAACTACATTGCGTTAATAAGCGGCCAGGCGCCCAACCCGATCACCCAAGGCGACTGTTTTTATTTTGTCGATTTCGGTCCTCCGCCTGTTGCCATGGAAGACGGTCAGGCGGTCGGCACCGGCTGCGTCTATCCGTCGAACGTACCGACCATCGCCGACCAGCTCGACGGCAAGAAATCGTGGAAAGCGTACATGGAGGATATGGGAAATATCCCCAGCCGCGAAAGCGCGACCTGCGGCCATCCCAACGTCGGCCAAAAGGACAATACGCAGCAGGCGAAAAAGGGCGATCAATACGCCAGCCGTCACGACCCTTTTGTGTATTTCCATAAGATCATTGACGACCCGTCCGGCTGCGCCGCGCATGTAGTCAATCTTTCGGCCTTGGTGACGGACCTGCAAGACATCAAGACGACGCCGAACTACGCCTTCATCACTCCCAATCTATGTCACGACGGCCATGACGAGCCCTGCGTCGACGACGAGCCGGGCGGCCTGATTTCGGCCGACCGATTTCTCAAAACCGTCGTGCCAGAGATCTTGAATTCCCCCGCCTACAAGGAGGACGGTCTCCTGATCGTCACCTTCGACGAGGCCGACACCGACCAAGGCGATGTCGAGAACTTCGAGGACTGCTGTCACGAGCCGCGCGGGCCGAATATAAAGTCCGGCGCCGTGGTGGTTTATTACGATCCCCCGGGGACGGAACCCGATAAGGCTCCGGGCATTGCCGGCCCGGGCGGCGGGCGGATCGGGGCCGTGCTGATGTCACGCTACATCGCGCCCGGCACCAAATCCGACGAATCGTACAATCATTACTCGCTGTTGCGCAGCATCGAAGATTTCTTCGACCTCGACCATCTCGGCTATGCCGGACAAAAGGGCCTGAAGCCGTTCGGACAGGATGTATTTAACAAACCGAACGGCTGAGCGAGCGCGTCGGCGCCGCCTTCCCGCCGCGGAAGCTACGCCTCGTAATTATGCACGAAATCCTCGGGAACGTTCGGTCCCCAGGCGTAGAACGAATCGTCCGCCGGCTGATCTCCCCCGCTCCAATCGCAATCGGCGGGGATATAGTCGATATCCGCGGAATATTCGCTGAAGCTGCCCCAGGGGTCCTGGACGTAGTGGAAGAAATTCGAGCCCAACACGTGACGCCCCAGGCCCCAGCCTTTGGCAAAGCCCTTGCCGAGCATGTGCATCGCGCCGGTGCCGATCTCGTCGATCGATCCGACGTCCCAGCTGAAATGATGATGACCGGGCGCGTTCGAACGCGCGAACGCGATCATGTGATGATCGCTGCCATGGATGCCGTGCAAGAACGCGATATTGTCGCCCGAATAGTCGGATACCCGCATGCCCAATACACGCGTGTAAAACTCGATCGCCTTGCGCACGTCACGCGTGAACATCAGGATATGAGCGAGACGCCGCGGGCGGGTGCGTGGCATCTGGCTGCGGAACGGCGCGCCGCGCTGACCCGCGGCTGCGGACTTGAACGAGAAACGGGTCTTTTCGTCGGGCGAAGACTTTGCGGCAACTTTGATCTCGACCAAGTTGCCGTCGTGATCGTGGAACCATAAGCCGTTCGAACTCGATGCCCGGCGGCGGATCGAGGCGCTTGATCCCCATCGTCTGCAAGCGCTCGGAAAATCTCTCGATGTCGTCCTCGAACGCGGCGAACGATACGTAGCCGTGCTTCTTGCGCGGACCCTCCCCGATCGTGCCCCACTGATGCGGATGCTCGTGGGTGTTGATGGTCAGCAGGTTATTGCGCGACCCGATGTCGAGGCCGAATTCGCCGTAGAAGTTCTGCGCGACGGCAAGATCCGGAACGACGAAATGAAAATGGTCGACCGAATGAATGCCGAGCTCGCCCGGCCTGCGGTTTGGCTGGATGAATCCCTGAATCGCCGTCATCGCATCGACTCCCCTTGCAGGCACTCTTGTGTCCGGCGCAGCGCACCTTTGAAGCAAGGCGTGCTTTCTCTGGGAAAGGACCCAGATTAGGCCTGAAAATTCAATCCACCATATAATATTTTTGTTATCAATAAATATTTTTCTGTTGCCTCCCCTGGTGGCGTCGCACAGAATAAGGCGATGAACAGGCTGGCGAGCATCGATCAAACGGCGTCCCACGCCGCCGCGGCGGCTGCGACGCAAGCGGCAACGCAAGCGGATTCGGCCTATGAGGCGCTGCTCGCCGAAATCCTGGATTGCCGGCTGGCGCCGGGCGCCAAGATCACCATCAGCGACGTGGCGTTACGGTTCGCAGTCAGCCCGGGTTCGGTGCGCGAGGCTCTGTCACGGCTCGCCGCCGAGAAGTGGACGGTGGCGACCGCCCAGAAGGGCTATTCGGTCACGCCGGTCTCCGTCGCCGAACTGAAAGACCTGACGCGAACGCGCATCACCATCGAACAGCTTTGCCTGCGTTCCGCCATCGCCCATGGCGACGTCGAATGGGAGACCGCCATCGTCGCCGCCTATCATCGGCTGCATCGCATTCCCATGATGGTCGCGGGGTCGCCGTCGCGCTTGAGCGATGCCTGGGTCGCCGCCCACCGCACCTATCACACCGCGATCGCGGCGGGTTGCGACAGTCCGTGGCTGCAGACGCTGCGGGCCATGCTCTATGCGCAGAGCGAGCGCTATCGCCATCTGTCGGTCGCCCTCGCCCGCGAAGATCGAAACGTCGACGCCGAGCACGAGAGTATTCTCGATGCGTGCCTCGCCCGCGACGCCGATCTCGCCTGCACGCTGATCGACAATCATCTGCAGCGGACCTCGGACATCCTGCTCGCGTCGCCGCGGCTGCAGCAAGCGCAGTTCAGTCCTCAAGGTGCGGCGCGACTGCGGTAACTGCAAGATCGCGACGCCGCGGCAACGCAGTTCTGGTGGGAGGAGACGGCCAATGACGAATGTCGCAAGCATGCGCAGCGCGGCGCCGCCGACGGTGACGGAACTCGTCGCCAAGGCGCGCGATCTCGCGCCTTTGCTGCGCAAGAATGCCGCCGCCGGCGAGGCCAATCGGCGCGTCGAGGACGAAGTCATCGAAGCCGCGACCCATGCCGGTCTGATGAAGGTTTGCACCCCGAAGCGCTACGGCGGCTGGGAAATGAACGTCCGGGCGATCCTGGACGTCAGTTCGGCGATCGCCGAAGGCGATGGCGGCGCCGCCTGGGTGGTGAACCTCAACAATATTTGCTGCTGGTTGACGAGCCTCTATCCCGTCAAGGCGCAGGACGAGGTATTCGGCGTCGATCCCGATGCGCGCGTGTCGGGAGTTCTCAACCCGACCGCGACGGCAACGAAGGTACCGGGCGGTTTCCGCGTCACCGGCACCTGGCACTACAATTCCGGCGGCTGGCACGCCCAATGGGCGGTGCTCGGCATGCCGATCGTCAACGATTCAGGCGAGACGATCGACCAGGGTTTGGCGCTGTTTCCCATGGCCGATCTGGAGCGCGTCGATACCTGGTTCGTCGCCGGCATGCGATCGTCCGGCAGCATCTGTTTGAAGTCGAATGACGCCTTCGTTCCCGATCATCGCGTGCTATCGGTGCCGCGCGCCATCGAGGGCGAGTATCCGACCGAAATGCGAAACCACGAGGCGCTGTATCGGTCGGCATTCGTCCCGATCCTGGCCTTGATCCTGGTCGGGCCCATTCTGGGATTGGGCCGCGCCGCGTTGGATTTCGTCTGTCAAAAGTCGGCGACCCGAATGATCGCCTATACGTTCTTTGAAAAGCAGAACGCTTCGGTGGCGTTTCAGCTGCAGATCGCGGAAGCCGCATTGATGATCGATACCGCGCATCTGCATGCCTATCGGTCGGCCGACAACATCGATGAGGCGGCGGCCCGCGGCGTCTATCCCGAGATGCTGGTCCGGGCGCGCGTTCGCGCCGACACCGGCTATGTCGTCGAAAAGATCACGCAGGCTATCGACAAGCTGTTGTTCGCGCACGGCTCGGCGGGCTTTGCCGAATCAAGCCCGCTGCAGCGCATCTGGCGCGATGCGGCGGTGGCGTCGCGGCATGCCGTAGTACTGCCGCCGATCGGCTACGAGCTTTACGGCAAGGCGCTGCTCGGTTTGGCAAACACCATCACGCCGCTGATCTGAGCGAAACGCTCAGCGCGTCGGCACCGGCTTCTCGCCGCGATAATCGTAGAAACCGCGCTGCGTCTTGCGGCCGAGCCAGCCGGCCTCGACGTATTTCACCAGCAGCGGGCACGGCCGGTATTTGGAATCGGCCAGCCCCTCGTGCAGCACCTGCATGACCGACAGGCAGGTATCGAGCCCGATGAAGTCGGCGAGCTCGAGCGGCCCCATCGGATGGTGCGCGCCGAGCCGCATCGCTCTGTCGATCGCCTCGACATTGCCGACGCCTTCATAGAGCGTATAGATCGCCTCGTTGATCATCGGCAATAAAATGCGATTGACGATGAAGGCGGGGAAATCCTCCGCCACCGCGATCTGCTTGCCGAGCTTGGTGATGAATTGCTTGGTCGACTCGAAGGTGGCGTCGTCGGTCGCGATGCCGCGGATCACTTCGACCAGCTCCATCAGCGGCACCGGATTCATGAAATGAATGCCGATGAAGCGCTCCGGCCGGTCGGTCGAGGCGGCGAGCCGCGTGATCGAGATCGACGACGTATTGGTGCCGACGATGGTTTCCGGCTTCAGCCCCGGGCAGAGCGCGGCGAAGATTTTGCGCTTGAGATCTTCGTGTTCGGTGGCGGCTTCGATGACGAGGTCGCAGTCACCGAGATCGCCGAGCGTGTTGGCGGCGGAGATGCGCTTGATCGCGGCCTGCCGCTCCTCGTCGCTGATGCGCTGCCGGCTGACCTGGCGCTGGAGATTGCCGTCGATGGTGGCGATGCCTTCGGCGATCCGGTCGACGGCGATGTCATTGAGCAACACATTGTAGCCGGACAACGCACAGACATGGGCGATGCCGTTGCCCATCTGGCCGGCGCCGACGATACCGATCTTTTGAATGGGATGAGCCATCCTGTCCGCCTGCTCGCCGCGCTGCTGCTCGTTGCGCGCTTTGGACCGATCCTTGACCTCGACCATATCGACTCACCTTCAACTTTTACGACGATCTCGGCCACTACGCCAGTTGGGCTCAGTGCTTAACCTTGTCGAGCTCGGCTGAGAGCTCCGGTAGTGCCTGGTAGAGATCCGCCACCAATCCATAATCGGCGACCTGAAAGATCGGCGCTTCCTCGTCCTTGTTGATCGCGACGATGACTTTCGAATCCTTCATGCCGGCGAGATGCTGAATGGCGCCGGAGATGCCGACGGCGATGTAGAGATCCGGCGCCACGACCTTCCCGGTCTGGCCGACCTGCCAGTCGTTCGGCGCGTAACCGGCATCGACCGCCGCACGCGAGGCGCCGATCGCGGCGCCGAGCTTGTCCGCCACCGGCTCTATGTATTTGGTGAAGTTCTCGCGGTTTTGCATCGCCCGGCCGCCCGAAATGATGATCTTGGCCGAGGTGAGTTCCGGCCGTTCGGATTTCGACAGCTCTTCGCCGACGAAGCCCGACAGACCCGGATCCGCCGCGGCCGCGACCTCCTCGATCGGCGCCGCCGCACCACCAGGGCCCGTCGCCTGGAAAGTCGCCGTGCGCACCGTGATCACGCGCTTCTTCTCGCTCGACCGCACGGTCTGGATGGCGTTGCCGGCATAGATCGGCCGCTCGAAAGTGTCGGGCCCGACCACCTTGATGATGTCGGAAATCTGCATCACGTCGAGCAGCGCTGCGACGCGCGGCATGATGTTCTTTCCCGACGTGGTCGCGGCCGCCATGATGGTTTCGTAAGGGCCGGCGAGTGCCGCGATCAGCGCCGCGGTCGGCTCGGCCAGCATGTGCTCGTAGGCCGGAGCGTCGGCCAGCAGGACTTTCGCGACGCCGTCGAGCTTGGCCGCGGCCTCGGCCACCGCTTTGCAATTGAGCCCGGCGACCAGGATATGCACCTCGGCGCCGATCGCCTTGGCGGCGGTGAGCGCCTTATTGGTCGAGTCCTTCAGCGCAACATTGTCGTGCTCGGCGACAAGAAGTGTCGGCATCAGATCGCCCCCGCCTCGTTCTTGAGCTTGTCGACCAGTTCCGCGACGGTCTTGACCTTGATGCCGGCTTTGCGCACCGGCGGCTCCGCGGTCTTGATCACTTCGAGCCGCGGCTTGATATCGACGCCGTAATCGGCGGCGGTCTTTTCCGCGATCGGCTTCTTCTTCGCCTTCATGATGTTCGGCAGCGACGCGTAGCGCGGCTCGTTCAAGCGCAAATCGGTGGTGACGATAGCCGGCATCTTGAGCTTCACGGTCTGGAAGCCGCCGTCGACTTCGCGCGTCACCAGGACGGCGTCGCCGTCGAGCGCCACTTTGGAGGCGAAGGTGCCCTGCGGCCAACCCAACAGCGCCGCCAGCATCTGGCCGGTCTGATTGCAATCGTCGTCGATCGCCTGCTTGCCGAGCACGATCAGGCCCGGCTGTTCCTCGTCCGCGATCGCTTTGAGAATCTTGGCGACCGCGAGCGGTTCGATCGCGCCCTCGGCCTTGACCAGAATGCCGCGGTCGGCGCCCATGGCGAGCGCGGTGCGGATGGTCTCGGCGGCCTGCGAAGGCCCGATCGAGGCGACGATGATTTCGGTCGCCTTGCCGGCTTCCTTGAGCCGGATCGCTTCTTCGACTGCGATCTCGTCGAACGGGTTCATCGACATTTTTACATTGCCGAGTTCGACGCCCGAACCGTCGGCCTTGACCCGGATTTTCACGTCCTTGTCGATCGCCCGTTTTACGGGCACGAGAATTTTCATGGTTGCTGTATTTCGGCGTTAAGGATCGGGTGTTGTTCTTTGCCGCTCTCGGGCGCCGTCGACGTCCCGGCGATGCTGCGGTGCAAGAAACCTAACGGCCGTAATGCTCGCGGTCAACGCCGCTCAGCGGTTCTGGCCGGGCTTCCAGAGCACGTCCGCAGCGCCCTTGGCATTGGTGTAACGGCTTGCCACGAATAGGAAATCCGACAGGCGATTGACGTATTTGACGACCGCCTCGCCGACGCTTTCGGCAGCGTCGTCCTTCAGTTCGACGATCAGCCGCTCGGCCCGCCGGCATAGGGTACGGGCGAGATGGAGGTAGGCCGAGGCCGCGCTACCGCCCGGCAGCACGAAGGAGCGCAGCGGCGCAAGCGCGGCATTGAAGCGGTCGATTTCGGCTTCGAGCCAGGCGACTTGGTTGTCGGTCACCGTCAGCCGCGCGCCGTCCGGCCCCCTGCCCTTGCCCGGCGTGCAGAGGTCGGCGCCGACATCGAACAGATCGTTCTGGATCCGCGACAGCGCGGCATCGAGCTCGGCCTCGTGGGCGGTATGCAGCCGCGCCACGCCGATCGCGGCATTGACCTCATCGATGGTGCCATAGGCCGCAATGCGCCGATCGTATTTCTTGCGCCGCTCGCCGGTTCCAAGCGCGGTCGTGCCGTCGTCGCCGGTGCGGGTGTAGATTTTGTTGAGGACGACCATCGACGGCGCTCTCGGCTCATTTTCCCATGATCAGGAGCGCGAGCATGATCACGCCGATGGCGATCGCCTGCAGCAAGACGCGCAGCCGCATCAGCTTTTGCGAGGTGTTGCCCGAGCCCCCCATCATCATATTGGTCAGCCCGAGCAAAAGCACGATCGCGACCGCGCCGATGGCGATCGGGACCGCGACATGAGACATGAAATTGGCCATGGCCTAATTGTAGCCCGGCTGGAGCGGGAGCGATACCCGGGGACGGCCTAAGCTGCGCTCATTTCCGCGCAAACGGGATCCAGCCTGGGTCCCCGTTTTCGCAGGGACGAGTGGACCGATAATAAGATTTAGTTCGATCCATCCAGCAGCCGCCGG
The DNA here is from genome assembly GCA_963696555.1 of uncultured Alphaproteobacteria bacterium. Lineage (GTDB taxonomy): Bacteria > Pseudomonadota > Alphaproteobacteria > Rhizobiales > Xanthobacteraceae > BOG-931. Next base: position 66,588 of record CAVOKR010000032.1, read on the forward strand.
GCGATGACGTGGGCCTGGATCTCTGCCGCGCCTTCGAAAATATTGAGGATGCGGGCGTCGCACAGGATGCGCGAGACCGGAAATTCGAGCGCAAAGCCGTTGCCGCCGTGGATCTGCACGGCATTGTCGGCCGCCGCCCAGGCGACGCGCGCCGCCAGAAGTTTCGCCATGCCGGCTTCGAGATCGCAGCGCCGCCCGGAATCCTTTTGCCGCGCCGCGTAATAAGTAAGCTGCCGCGCGATCATGATCTCGACCGCCATCATGGCGATCTTGTCGGAAACGCGCGGGAAGCTCGCGATCGGCTCACCGAACTGAACGCGGGCGGTGGCATAGGTCAGCGCCTGTTCCATGGCGGCCTGCGCCACGCCGATGGCGCGCGCCGCGGTCTGGATGCGGGCCGCTTCGAAGGTCGCCATCAGTTGCTTGAAGCCGAGCCCTTCGACGCCGCCCAAAAGATTTTCCGCCTTGACGGTAAAGCCGTCGAAGGCGATCTCGTATTCCTTCATGCCGCGATAGCCGAGCACCTCGATCTCGGTGCCCGTCATGCCTTCCGCGGGGAACGGATTGCCGTCGTCGCCGCGCGGCTTCTCGGCGAGCAGCATGGAAAGGCCGCGATAGCCGGTCTCGGCCGGATTGGTGCGCACCAAAAGCGTCATCAAGTCGGCGCGCACCGGGTGGGTGATCCAGGTCTTGTTGCCGTAGACCTTGTAGACGTCGCCCTGGCGCACCGCGCGCGTCTTGAGCGACGCGAGATCGGAGCCGGTATTCGGCTCGGTGAACACCGCCGTCGGCAGCACTTCACCCGAGGCGATCTTCGGCAGCCATTTGCGCTTTTGTTCTTCGGTGCCGGAACCGAGAATCAATTCGGCGGCGATCTCGGAACGCGTGCCGAGGGATCCTACCCCGATATAGCCACGAGACAGTTCTTCGGAGACGACGCACATCGATTCCTTGCCGAGCCCCATGCCCTCGTAGTCTTCCGGGATGGTCAGGCTGAACACGCCGAGCTCGGACATCTGCGTGATGACGTCGAGCGGGATGTAGTTGTTCTTCAGATGCCACGCTTGCGCAAAGGGTACGACCCGGTCGTCGGCGAATTTGCGCATCTCTTCGCGGATCGAATCGAGCGTGTCTTCGAGCCCGCAGGCACCGACGGTCGCGTCATGGTGCTGCCGGATCAGTTCGACGAGCCGGGCGCGCCGTGCCGCGGTATTGCCGGTCGCGATCAGATGCTCGACGGCGGGCGTCGCGCGTGACGCGGCGACAGCCGCGCTCAAGCCCAAATCCGACAGCCGCACGATCTCGCCTTGGCTCATCGGAATGCCGCCGAAGATCTGCGCCAAAAATTCGCCGGCGCCGATGCGGACCAGAAGCTCCTCGGTCTCGCCGAAGGCGCCGCTGTCCGAAAGCCGTTCGCGCATAGGCCGACAAGCTGCCGGATCGCCTCCACATAGGTCGCGAGCCAGGCGAGCCCATGGGTCGCGCGCTGTTCGCGGTCGAGCACACGCGCTACCGGGCGGCCCTCGATGGTGACCCGGTCGGCAACGGCGCGGCGGGCATCGGCAAACAGCGCTTCGACGGCCCCGACCGCCTCGGCGAGCGCGGTGATGATGGTCGGTTCACCGGAAGATTGGCCGGTAGCGTGTTGGGAGGCGGCAAGCGGCATGGCTGGCTCCGATGAGCTTAATTGAGAGCTGCAAAAGGCGTCCCGGCCTGCCCGCAAGCTTACGCGTGCGGTGCACAAAAGCCAATGGACTGGGCGAAGCAAGGATTTCGGCGCGATTATTCGCCATTGCGGGGCCCGTTCAGGTGTCGCGACGACCTCCCGGGCCTTCCTTCCAGGGGCTTGGCAGCGCCTTTTCTTGCACAAAATTAACCATTTTAGGTTGTTGTTGACTGCAGTGGGGTACCGCTGCGTGGCAGTGCGGGAAAAAGACCGCGCCGCGACTTTTCCGCCGAAAGTTTTAGCGTCCGATCGGGTCCTCGATGGTCATTGCGCAGATTTTCTCCCGGCTGTCGGTGCGCGCCCGCATCATCGTGCTCGGCCTCATCCCGGTGGTCGGCTTTTTCGCCATCGGGCTCGCCTTCCTGATCGGCGACGCCGCAGCTCGGCGCCGCCTTCGACAGCGTCCACCGCAACACCGAAGTCGCCGACGCCAGCCGCAATCTCAAGACCGGCCTCCTCATGATGCGCGCCGCGACCACCGAATTCGTCGCGCAATCCGTCCGATGCCGAGGTCAAGAATTTCGACGACGGCCAGAGCGCTGGCGATGCGCTGCCTCGACCGCATCGCGGCTTCGCTCACCGCCGCTCAGCAAGACACCATTACGCCGCTGCGCATCACCGTGCGCGACCTCAAGGCGAGCTTCGAAAGCCTCGTTGACGAGCAACGAACGCTGGGTTTCACCGACAAAGACGGCATGATCGCCGATCTCATCGCTGCGAGCAAAGACGGTCGAAGACATCATCCACGAAGATCTGTCCTGGGTCGCCGATAACGACCGCGCCCAGCTCCTGGTTTCGCTTCTGACCATGCGCCGTTACGGCATCGAATACCGGCTCAGGCACGACCCGGCGATCCAAGGGCAATTCCTCGACGAGACCAAACATTTCAAAGCGCTGTTCGATTCGGTCGACGGCGCGCCGGCAATGAAGGAGAAGCTCGACCAGGCGGTTCAGACCTATAGCTCGACTTTCGCGCAATTCGTCGCCTCGACCGAGAATATCGCGCCGCTGTCTCGGACTGATCAGCCACGATACCGCAAGCGTGCTGCCGGAAGCCGACAAGATCATCGCCGCGGCGCGGACGAACGCCGACGATGGCCGCCGCCGAACTTGCCGCGTCGCGGGTACGCACGCGGCAATTCGTCATCTGGCTCGGCATCGCGGTGGTGCTGATCGGGCTCGCCTGCAGCTGGCGCATCGGCCGCTCGATCACCGGCCCGCTCGAAGCCTTGGCCGCGGCGATGAAGCGGCTCGCGGCCGGCGACACCTCGGCGGAGCTTCCCGGCAGCGCAATCCCACGACGAAATCGGCGCAATGGCGCGCACCGTCGTGGTGTTCCGCGACAATATGATCGAGCGCGAACGGCTGGCCGCGGTCCAGGGCGAAACCAACGCCACGCGCGAGCAGCGCGGCGAGGCGATAGCCGCGATGATCCGGCAGTTCCGCGGTTCGGTCGAACAGGCGCTCGAGCGCTTGCGCGCACTCCGCCGGCCGGCTGGAAAATGCTTCGAGCGGGCTCAACGACGCCGCCGATGCGGTATCGTCGGAAGCGCGCGCCGCCGAGAACTCGGTCGGCGCGCGCCTCCGTCAATGTCACGACGGTCGCAAGCTCGATCGAGGAGCTTGCGGTCTCGATCGGCGAGATCGCCTCGCAGGCCGCGAAATCGACCGAGGTCGCCGGCCGCGCCGTCGCCGGAATCGCAGCCGCACCGTCAACACCATGTCGGAGCTCGGCAGCGCCGCGAACCGCATCGGCGAGGTGGTCGGCCTCATTCAGGCGATCGCCGGCCAGACCAATCTTGCTGGCGCTCAATGCCACGATCGAAGCGGCGCGCGCCGGCGAGGCCGGCCGCGGCTTCGCGGTGGTCGCCGCCGAGGTGAAATCGCTCGCCGCGCAGACCGCGCGCGCGACCGAGGATATCGCGGCCCAGATCGGCTCGATCCAATCGGCGACCGCGGACGCCGCGCAGGCCATCGAGCAGGTCTCCGCCATCATCGACGACATGTCGGAAATCGCCATCGCGGTCGCCGGCACGGTCGAGCAGCAGAACAGCGCCGTGGCCTCGATCGCCGAAGGCGTCAACCGCGCCTCGACCGAAGCACGCTCGGGCTCCGAAGCGATGAGCCGCGTCGCCGGCGCCTCGACCGGCGCGCGCTCGACCGCGGCCGACGTCAAGGCGCTCGCCGACGCGCTGTCCGTCGAAGCCGAAAACCTGCAAGGCGAAGTGCGGCGCTTCCTCGCCGAAGTCCAGGCGGCGTAATTCGCTGACCGGCTAACGGCAGCAGCACGAGACCGGCCGCGATCGCCAGCATCGCCAGCGCCGATAGCGCCAGCGACCAGTGCACGCCGATCAGGCTGCCGAGGAGGCCGACCGAAACGCCGCTGAAGGCGCGCAGCCCGAGGCTCGCCATGTTGAACAGGCCGATGACGCGGCCGCGCATGGTCGGCGGCGCGTTGAGCTGCACCAGCGTCTGCGCCATGGCGTTGAACGACAGTTCGCAGAAAGCCCGCGGCGAACAGCAGCGCCGAGCGCCAGCGGATAGTTGGTCGCCAGCGAAAAGCCGCCGAGCGCGCAGCACCACAGCATCGCCAGCACGATCGCGGTCCGCGTGTTCGGCGGCAGAAGGCTGCCGCCTTCCAGCACGATGCCGGCGAGCAAGGCCGCCCGCGGCATCGGCGGCGAGCAGCATGCTGTAGGACAAAGCCGGGATCGCCGTGGCCGAGATCATGGGCGAAGCCCGGCATTTGCGCGCTGTAGGCATTGCCGACGAAAAACGACGCCGCGCCGGCCAGCAGCGTCATCGAGACGATGACGGAATGGCCTTTGATGTCGCGCGCGGTCTGCACGATGTCGGCAAAGCCGCGCACGCGCGCCGCGGCGGCGGCGGCGCGCCCTTGCGAAAGCGCGGCCCATAGGGCGCGTTCACCAGCCACAGCACCAGCGGCAGATAGAACAGCGTGTTGAGAAGAATGCCGTAGGCCGGCCCCAGCGCCAGCAGAATGACGCCGCCGACCGCGGGGCCGACCAACACGCCGAGATAGCGCGCCGTCGCATTGAGCCGCACCGCGCTTTCGAGATCGGCGGGGCCGACGATGTCGTAGAGCAGCAACTGGTTCGGCGTCATCCACAGCACGCCGGCGCAGCCGTGGATCACCAGGATCACCATGGCCTGCCACATCTGCAGCGTGCCGGTGAAGAAGAAGTAGCCCCAGCCGAGCGACGCGACGATGAACAGGCCCATGCCGCATTGGATGAGGCGGCGCGGATCGACGCGATCGGCGAGCGCGCCGCTCGCGACCGAGAACAACAGAAACGGCAGCCAATGCGACACCACGGCGAAACCCGCCAGCGCCGGCGAATGGAATTTCTGGAACAGCATCCAGTAGCTGATCACGTGCTCGATATTGTCGGCCATCATCGCGATGACGAAGGTGGCGAACTGGGCCTGGAAGCCGCGATGGCGCATCGCCGCGAAGGACCGCTTGGCGGGAGCCTGCGGCGGCGGCACAATAAGTTTGGGATTGACGTTCACGGGGCCACTTTCGCGTAAGCTTTTTTGAGGGCGGGCGCCCGCGCCGGCAACGCGATTGCTCCGCCGCGCTACTTCGCATTCTCGGCCGCCATCGCCAACCGCTGATCGCGCGTGGGGTCCATGCAAGAATGCAGGCCACCGGCCCCGGCCGCCGCCGCAAAGGACCCCGTCAAGTCCTGCGCGGCGCCCATCGAGGTGCCGGCGTAACGACGACAGCCAGCGCGCGAAACCGTCGCGGAAAAACGCCGTCCACTCGTCGTAGCGCTCCGGCGGACAGTCGAACGTGGCCCACCATTCGACAAAGCCGCGGTCGCCGTCGACGATCGGCGTGACGCGCAGCGTGGCGCGGTAATGCTCGACCGGCATCGGCGCCGCGCCGCAGAATTCGTAAACTTGCGACCGCTCGGCGTCGGACAGCGCCAACAGCGTCTGCCGGATACGCTTGCCCTGATAGAGGACATTACGGACTGACCCGACCGCCTCGCCGGTCTTGCCGCCCTCGATTTCGCTTTCGCCCGTGCCCTCGACCCAGACCGGATAATTGTTGAAATCGCGAATGACATTCCAGATGTCATCGGCGGATTGCGGGAACATTGTGCTGTAGTAGGCTTTGGCCATAGGGGGTCACCTGCTTTGTCCGCCCTGACATCCGCCCTCGAGCGGCTCGAAACCACCCGTTTCCTGCTATGAATAAAATCGCGCTCGCCGGGGAGGCCGTCTGCCGTTGAAAACCATCCGCCTTTGCTATCGGGTCTCGCTCGACGCCTTCTATCGCTTCAACGCCGACGACGGCTGGGCGATCGCGAGCCACATCGCGCTGTCGACCCTGATGTCGATGTTCCCGTTCCTGATCCTGGTGACGGCGATCGCCGGCTTCGTCGGCTCGAAGGATCTTGCCGACGAGGTGGCGCGCCTGATCATCGCGGTGTGGCCGCCGGAGGTTTCCGGCGGCATCGCCGGGCAAATGCACAGCGTCTTGACCACGGCGCGCGGCGATATCCTCACCGTGGGGGCGGTGTTTGCGCTTTATTTCTCGTCGAGCGGCATCGAGAGCCTGCGCATCGGGCTGAACCGCGCCTATGGGCTCATCGAGGAGCGGCCGTGGTGGCTGCTGCGCCTCGAATCGATCGGCTACGTACTGGTCGGCGCGCTCGGCCTCTTGGCGCTGGCATTTCTGGTGGTGCTCGGCCCGCTGATTTTTTTCGCGGCGATCCGCTATGTGCCGTGGCTCGAACCGCTGGAGAGCCATTTCGACATCGGACGGTTCGCGGTGGCGAGCTTCGTCCTCACCGTCGCGCTGATGATCCTGCATATGTGGCTGCCGGCGGGGCGCCGGCAGATCGAGCAGGTCTGGCCGGGCATCGTCGCGACGCTATGGCTGTGGCTCGCCTGCGGCTATATTTTCGGCCGCTATCTGGCGGACTTTTCCTACACTTACGTGAATTATTACGCGGGCCTCGCTTCGGCCATGACGGCGCTGGTGTTTTTGTATTTCACCGCCTGGATTTTCATCTATGGCGGCGAGCTCAACGCCGCGATTGCGCGCGAGCGGGAGAGACGGTCGCGAACGCCGCAACGGGTGGTGAAAGCCTAGCCGGCCAAACCGCTCGTCCCCGCGACAGCGGGGACCAGCTCTTCACCGCTCTTTGCCAATCTTGGATTCCCGCTTACGCGGGAATGAGCGGAGCCTGGTTCCCGCCGCCCGTCAGCGCCTTGACCTTGCGGGCATGATCGACCGCCTCGCGCGCCGATTTGTTGTGGGTGAACAATTCGAGCGTCTCGGTGTCGCCCTCGCTCACCGGCGTCATGGCCTGATCGCTATAGGGCCTGTGCTTGTCGGCTGCGACGCGGCGATAGATGCGGAAAATGCCGAACGCCGCGGCGGCGACCCGGGCGTGCTTGACCAGGAACTCCGCGGCAAGCGACGGATAGAAACGCCATGCCGGTTCCAGCGGCAGTTCCGGGCGGCGCTCGTGGCGGCTTTTCAGCCGCACGAAGCCGCCCTGCAGCGGATGCACTTTCTCGATCGTAAGCGACTGCGCGAACCACAGGATGATCTGCGCCAGCCGCAGAATATTGATGCCGTAGGCCTGGGCGCGACGCAAAATAGTCTCGATATGCTCGGGCGTGTAATAGATCGACCAGGCGTCGCGATAAAGCTTTTCCCACTCCGCCTTGGTCATATGGGCGTGCGGGGTGAGCGCGTGCTCGAGATCGTATTTGTTGAGGTCGGGATCGAGCTCGACGCCCTTCGTGCGCAGCGCCTTGTGATCCTCGGAACCGGGCAGCGGCGTGAGGAAGAAGAATTCCAGCACGTCGAGCGGCATTTCCTTCTTGATGATCTCGATGTCGCGCCGCGCCAATTCCGGCGTGTCGTTGGGGAAGCCGAGAATGTAGCCCGCATAGGTCCAGATGCCGACCGCTTTCCAGGCCAAGAGCATGTTGCGGTATTCGGTGATCTTGTTCTGGCGCTTCTTGGCGGCGAGCAGATTGTCCGGATTGATGTTCTCCAGCCCGATGAAAATCCGGGTGACGCCGGCCCGCTTCGCCTTGGCGACGAAGTTCGGGATCTTGTGGCACAGCGTGTCGACCTGGATCAAAAAACGCACGTCCATGCCGTCCTGTTCGCGCAATTTGATGATGCGGTCGAAGATCGGCTCCCAGTCCTTGTTGCGGGCAAAATTGTCGTCGGTGATGAAGAAGCGGTCGATGCCGTGTTCGAAATTCTTGCGCAGGATGCGTTCGACGTCGTCGGGCGAGCGGCGGCGCGACTTCCTGCCTTGCACATTGATGATGGTGCAGAACGAGCATTGGAACGGACAGCCGCGCCCGGCATCGAACGTCGTCACATTGCCGATGGTCTTGCGCACCGCATTGCCGGGCAAAAACGGCGTTATCGCGTCCTCGAGCGCCGGCAGGTCGTCGATGTAATTGTAGATCGGCTTGAGCGCGCCCGCCGCGGCATCGCGCACCACCTCGTCCATGCGGCCCTCGGCCTCGCCGGCAAACAGCGTGACGCCGAGATCGAGCGCCTGTTGCAGATCGGGGCCGACGGCATCGAACATCGCCAGCATGCCGGAGACGTGGAAGCCGCCGATGATCACCGGGATGCCGGCGGCACGCAGCGGCCGCGCGATGTCGAGCGAGCGCGGATATTGATTGGACTGCACCCCGACGAGACCGACGAAGCCGAAATTATTGTTGGCGCGCATCTCCGCGATGATGCGGTCGATCCGCACCCGCGTATTGGTCTCGTCGATGGCGACGATGTCGATGTCGGTCGTCGGGGCCGAGAATTTTTCGCCGCGCGCAATCGTCGAGGAGGCCATAGACGCTGGCCAGCGAATTCGCCGGCATCGGCGAGCGGTACCAGCGGATCACATAGCCGTCGTCGTCGTAATGCGACGGCTTCACCAGCACGACGCGAAAGCGCCGTGCGGCACCCGATCCGGTGCGCTGTTGAGGGTCCATGCCTCACCCCGTACCCGACCGGGGGACCATACCAGATTACCGGGAGTAATGCATCTCGGCATTCAGCTCGACGGTCGACGCTGCCTCCAGCGCATCCTCGAAATTCCGCAGGCCCGGGCGCGGCGCATTGACCAGCACCGCCATATTGCCGGGCTTGTGGCGGTTGGTGCGCATCAATTCGTGGGCGTGGGGAATCTTCTCCCACGGGAACACGTCGCTCATGCAGGGATCGACGCGGCGGTCGATGACGAATTGGTTGGCGGCGCTCGCTTGTTTCAGGTGGGCGAAATGCGAGCCCTGGATGCGCTTCTGCCGCATCCAGACATAGCGGGCGTCGAAGGTGATGTTGTAGCCCGTGGTGCCGGCGCAGAACACCACCATGCCGCCGCGCTTGACGACGAGGCACGACACCGGGAACGTCGCCTCGCCCGGATGTTCGAACACGATGTCGATGTCTTTCTTGCCGGTGATGTCCCAGATCGCCTTGCCGAAGCGGCGCGCCTCCTTGACCCAGGCATCGTATTCGGGCGTGCCGACCTTGGGCATCTGGCCCCAGCACTTGAACTCGTTGCGGTTGATGACGCCCTTGGCGCCGAGATTGAACACATATTCGGATTTCGACTGGTCCGACACGATGCCGATGGCGTTGGCGCCCGACGCCGCGACAAGCTGCACGCCGAACACGCCGAGGCCGCCCGAGGCGCCCCAGATCAGCACATTGTCGCCGGGCTTGAGGATGTGCGGTGCGTGGCCGAACAGCATGCGATAGGCGGTGGCGAGCGTCAGCGTGTAGCAGGCCGATTCTTCCCAGGTCAGATGCGCCGGCTTTTCCATGAGCTGGCGCGACTGCACGCGGCAGAATTGCGCGAACGAGCCGTCCGGCGTCTCGTAGCCCCAGATGCGCTGCGACGGCGACAACAGCGGATCGCCGCCGTTGCATTCCTCGTCGTCGCCGTCGTCCTGATTGCAATGGACGATGACTTCGTCGCCGACCTTCCAGCGCCGCACCTTGGCGCCGACCGCCCAGACGATGCCGGAGGCGTCGGAGCCGGCGATGTGGAACGGATGCTTGTGCCCGTCCAAAGGCGACATCGGAATGCCGAGCCCGGCCCAGACGCCGTTGTAGTTGACGCCGCCGGCCATGACATAGACCAGCACTTCGTCTTCGCCGATCGGCCAGGTCGGCACCACTTCAAGGAGCATCGCCGTTTCGGGCGGACCGTGGCGCTCCTTGCGGATCGCCCAGGCATACATTTTCGCCGGCACATGGCCGAGCGGCGGAATCTCGCGCATCTCATAGAGATCCTTGAGCGGCGCGGCGGAGGGTTTGATTTGCGCAACGGCCATTACAGAGGCTCCAGGAGCTGAACCGGCGCTGCAGTGTGCCGCACCTTATGTTGCAGCGCAATAATTAGTTACGCACCGGCTTTGGGTTCTCATTGGCGGCTCCGGCTGACAGGTCCGGCCCAAAGCCTTAGGCTGGCCGCGGCGCGCCACGGCGTGCTCAAGGGCTGCACCCTTAAGGGGCCCTTGCCGGGAAGGGAAACAAAAAGGGGGAAACCATGGACGTGCAGAGTCTCATCATCTGGCTGCTCGTCGGCGCCATCGCCGGCTGGCTCGCCGGCATGGTTATCAAAGGCGGCGGTTTCGGGCTGATCGGCGACATCATCGTCGGCATCGTCGGCGCGCTGATCGCCGGCTGGCTGTTGCCGCAGCTTGGCATCGTTATCGGCGGCGGTCTTGTCGGCGCGATCATCAATGCCTTCATCGGCGCGGTGATCTTGTTGGTCATCATCAGACTGATCAAGCGCTAGCGGCGCCAACCGCCCTTACGTTAACTTAAGGGTTCATCAAGCACAGCTGGCTAGCCTCGCCCTGATTGCTGGCGAGGCTAGCCGATGGCTCTCTACGAGATGACGCCCGAGCATCGGGCCGGCACCCCGCTGGCCCGGCCGGTCGAACTCGTCTGCGTCGCGCTTGTCATCGCGCAGGCCGTCTATCTCGTCACCGCCTATATCCAAGGCATTTGGGTCATCGCGCCGAGCGGGGGCCACGATGTTCCGCCGGACTTCGTCAACATCTGGGCCGCCGGCCGGCTCGCGCTGTCGGGCCATGCGGCTTCGGCCTATGACTGGCCGGCCCACAAATTGATGGAGGAGAACGCCGTCGGGCATTCCTTCGACGGCTATTATGCCTGGCCCTACCCGCCGACATTTTTGTTTGTGGCGGCCGGAATTTCTTTGTTGCCCTATACGGCGGCCTACCTCGCCTTCACGTTCGCGACCTTCCTCGCTTATCTCGCCGCAATTCGCGCCGTCATCGGCGAGCGCGTCGGCTATCTGCTCGCCGCGGCGTTTCCCGCCGTATTGTCGAATTTCGTCGACGGCCAGAATGGATTTTTCACGGCGAGCCTCATCGGCGGCGTGCTCGCGCTGATGGAGCGGCAGCCGGTCTCCGCCGGCGCTCTGCTCGGGCTGCTTACCGTCAAGCCTCACCTTGGCCTCCTGTTTCCGATCGCACTCGCCGCGGGCGGGCGCTGGCGCGCCTTCGCCAGCGCCGGTGTCGTCGCCGCATTGCTGGCGGCCGCGTCCTGGCTCAGTTTCGGCGGTGCGAGCTGGCACGGCTTTTTCGCCGGGCTCGCCATGAGTTCGCATGCTTTTCTGGCCGACGACTTGGCGGATTGGTCGAAGTTCCAGACCGCCTTCGGCCTTACCCGAACACTCGGCGGCAGCGAGACAATGGCCTGGACCGTGCAGATCGTGGTGACGCTCTTTGCCGCCGCCGCAATCGCCGCGCTGTGGCGCAGCCGCGCCGGGTTCGAACTCAAGGCGGCGGCGCTCGTTGCCGCGGCGCTGCTGGCGACGCCGTATCTCTACATTTACGACTTGGCGATCCTCGCCGTGCCGCTTGGATATCTGTTCCGGCTCGGCCGCGCGCAGGGATTTCTGCCGCATGAGGGAGCCGTCATCGGCGCCGCTTGCCTGCTGATCTTGATCTTCCCTTTGGTAAAACTTCCGGTGGGCTTCTTTGCCATCCTTCTCGTCGCGGCGCTGATCGCGCGGCGGGCATTCGTGCCGCGGAGCCTTCCGATATGAGCGCGCAGGGACTGGCCGCAGATGCCTTGCGGGCGCCAGCATCGCCGCAGCCGCAAGCCGCGCGCCGCATCCGTCTCTGCGGCCTCACGCTCGCACTGTGCTATCTGATCGTGCTCGGCGGCACTTTTCTCAAAGGCGACTTTCTGGTCGACCCGCAGGGCCGGCCGATCGCCAATGATTTCGTCAATGTGGTCGCGGCGGGACGATTGGCGCTCGAGGGCGATGCGCCCGCGGCCTATGACTGGCCGACACACAAACAGGCCGAGGTCCGCGCCATCGGCCATGATTTCGCGAACTATTACGGCTGGCATTATCCGCCGACGTTTCTCTTTGTCGCGGCAGCGCTTGCGACGTTGCCCTATCTGGCCGCGGCTCTGGTCTGGCTGACGGCGAGTTTGGCGGCCTATGCGGCATCGATCCGTCACATTCTCGGCAGCCAGACCGGTTTTGCTGTCGCACTCGGCTTTCCGGCCGCGCTGTGGAACATCACCGCCGGGCAAAACGGCTTTCTCACCGCGGCGCTCGTCGGCGGCACGCTCGGCCTGTTGCAGCGGCGGCCGGCGCTGGCCGGCGTCTGTCTCGGTCTCCTCAGCTACAAACCGCAATTCGGTCTGCTGTTTCCGCTGGCATTGATTGCCGACCGCCGCTGGCTGACGATCATCGTTGCGGCCGCGACGGCGGCCACGCTTGCAGCCCTGTCCTGGCTCGTCTTCGGCAGCGCGAGCTGGCAGGCCTTTGCGCACTGGATGCCGATCACAAGCCGCGTCGTGCTCGACGAAGGCGGCGCCGACTGGAGCCGGCTGCAAAGCCTGTTCGGCCTCGTGCGCTCCCATGGCGGCAGCGAAGCGCTGGCCTGGGCCGTCCAGATCACGGGCAGCGCCGCAGCCGCCATCGGCATCGTCTGGCTGTGGCGCAGCCGGGCGCCGTTCGATCTGAAAGCCGCGGCGCTCGCAGCCGCAACGCTGTTCGCGACGCCTTATCTTTATATGTATGACGTCGTGGTGCTCGCCGTTGCGGTGGCGTTTCTCTTCCGCTTTGCGCTGGAGCGCGGCGTTACCGCGTCGCGAGGCGGCAGGCCTCGCCGGCGCCGGCTTGCTGATCCTGATCTTCCCTTACGTAAAGACCCAGGTCGGTCTTGCGGCGGTGTTGATCGTGCTGGCGCTGGTGACGCAGCGTGCGGTCGCGGCAGTCACTCCGCCGGCACGATAGGCCGGCATGGGCTCAGGCAGCGCAAAACCGGCTTCGCCCGGGTTGAATTGCAGTCGGTCAATGACGCGGCCCGCGTGCCGCGCCGCGACAATCGCCGCAACGGCGATCGGCGACACCGGCAATGACGTCGATAAAATAATGGCCGCCATTGAGCGGCGTCGCCGCCAGCATGACGGCCGTTCACCGCAACAACGAGCGGCCGCGACCAGCGCAACGGCCACAGCGCCCAGGTATAGAGAACGGCCGAGGCCGCGTGGAAGCTCGGGAAGGTGACGATGCCGCCGAGGTTCAATAATTCGAGATGACGCAACACGCCGGCGCGCGTCGGCGGCAGATCGCGCAACTGGTCGAGATAGGCGGCCGGATCGATGTGCTTCAGCGTTGCCGGGATCGAGCCCGATCTGTTGATAGACGCCGATCGCCGGCACCAGCCCCGAGAGGAGCGTGGTGACGAAGAGCGCGAGCCCGAAGGCGAATGTGAATTCCTCGATTCGCCGATAGCGTCCGAGCGCCGCCAGCACGACCGGAATGGCGAAGATCGGCCAGCGGATCATGCGCGTAGCCGCAATTCATCAGCGCCGCGAGGGCCGGATGGGCGTCGACATAACCGACATAGCCCGCCCAATCGAGACCGAGCGCGCGGTCGATGGCCAGCAGGTTTGCGTCCTGCATGGGGAAGTCCGCCGCCGCCGCGACATAGGTGAGCGGCGTCATGACCGCGGTGAGAAGGACGATCTGCGCGGTGCCGCCGAGAACGAACATCACCTGCGGATCGCGCCGGCCGCGGCGAATGCGCATTGGCATGGGCGAAGCCGGCATAGAGCCCGACATAACAGATGGCGATCGCAAGCCCCGCGAGATCGATGGAAAAATCCGTCAGCAAAAGACTGCAGCGCCAGCACGGCGCCCAGGCGCCAATGCCGATCCAGTTGACCAGGAAGAACCGCCATGCGGCGTCGACTTCTTCCCGCACTATCGAGGGGCGGGCGGACATGCCGGCAGTCTGGCCGGCAGGCGGTTAATAGCGCGCCAATCGCGACGGTTAAAAAGCGGTGTGCACGCCGCCTATCCTTAATGTTGCATTGCAACAAGTTCCGCGTCACACTGCGGCCGCCGGACTGCGCGAAAGACCAAACACCATGGGCGATCAGCAACCGCGATCAGTCATCCGCGACAAACCGCAAATCCGCGATAAGCCTTGGATATTCCGCACTTACGCCGGCCATTCGACCGCGACCGCGTCGAACGAGCTTTATCGCAACAATCTGAGCAAGGGGCAGACCGGCCTTTCGGTCGCCTTCGATCTGCCGACCCAGACCGGCTACGACAGCGATCATCCGCTGGCCAAAGGCGAGGTCGGCAAGGTCGGCGTGCCGATCTCGCATATCGGCGACATGCGGGCCTTGTTCGACGACATCCCGCTCGACGCCATGAACACGTCGATGACCATCAACGCCACGGCGGCGTGGCTCTTGGCGCTCTACGTCGCGGTCGCCGACGAAGCAGAACGTGCCGCGCGAAAAGCTGCAAGGCACCACGCAAAACGACATCATCAAGGAATATCTCTCGCGCGGCACTTACGTGTTTCCGCCGGCGCCGTCGATGCGGCTGATCAAGGACACCATCCTGTTCACGACGCGCGAAATGCCGAAATGGAATCCGATGAATGTCTGCTCCTATCATCTGCAGGAAGCAGGCGCGACGCCGGAGCAGGAACTCGCCTTCGCGCTCGCCACCGCGATCGCGGTGCTCGACACCGTGAAGGCCGCCGGCGGCGTCGAGGATTTCGGCGACGTGGTCGGCCGGATCTCGTTTTTCGTCAACGCCTCGACCCGCTTCGTCGCCGAAATGTGCAAGATGCGCGCCTTCGGCGAATTGTGGGACAAGATCACCCGCGAGCGCTACGGCGTGACCGATCCGAAGCAGCGGCTGTTCCGCTACGGCGTGCAGGTCAATTCGCTGGGGCTGACCGAGCAGCAGCCGGAGAACAACGTCTACCGCATTCTGCTTGTCGATGCTCGCCGTGACGCATGTCGAAGAAAGGCCGCGCGCGCGCCGTGCAATTGCCGGCCTGGAACGAGGCGCTCGGTCTGCCGCGCTCCTGGGACCAGCAATGGTCGCTGCGCATGCAGCAGATCCTGGCCTACGAGACCGACCTCCTCGAATACGCCGACATTTTCGACGGCTCGCCGGTGATCGCCGCCAAGGTCGACGAGATCAAACGCGCGGCGCTCGAAGAGCTCGACCACATCGAAAAGCTCGGCGGCGCCATCGCCGCGGTCGAGATGGGTTACATGAAAGGCCGGCTGGTCGAGAGCAACACCGCGCGGCTTGAGGCGATCGAGCGCAACGAGCAGACCGTCATCGGCGTCAATCGCTTCATCGAGACCGAGCCGTCGCCGCTCACCGCCGGCGAAGACACCATCATGACCGTGCCGCACGAGGTCGAGGCCGAGCAGATCGCACGGCTCAACGTCTGGCGCGCCGAACGCGACGCCAAGGCGGTTGCGGCGGCACTGGACGATCTTAAGGCGCGCGGCAAAGAACGGCGCCAATATCATGCCGCCCTCGATCGCCTGCGCCAAAGCCGGCGTCACCACCGGCGAATGGGGTTTTGCGCTGCGCCAGGCCTTTGGCGAATTCCGCGCGCCGACCGGCGTCGGCTCGGCGGCGCGCAACGACACCACCGGCCTCGACGACATCCGCGCCGAGGTCGACCGGGTGTCGCGCAAGCTCGGCCGGCGGCTCGCCTTCCTGGTCGGCAAGCCCGGCCTCGACGGCCATTCCAACGGCGCCGAGCAGATCGCGGTGCGCGCCCGCGATGCCGGCATGGATGTCACCTATGAGGGCATCCGCCTGACCCCGGAAGCGATCGTCGCCGCGGCAGCCGAAAAGCGCGTCCATGTCGTCGGGCTCTCGATCCTGTCCGGATCGCATCTGCCGCTCGTTCACGACGTGGTCGCACGCATGAAGGAAGCCGGCCTCGACGACATCCCGGTCGTGGTCGGCGGCATCATCCCGCCGCAGGACGAGATTGCGTTGAAAGACGCCGGCGTCGCCGAAGTCTATACGCCGAAAGACTTCGAGCTGAACCGCATCATGAGCGATCTGGTGCGGATCGTGGAAGATTCCGCGGAGGCGGCGGAACCTGCGGACGCGGCGGAGTAACTCTGTTTCGTCGTTCCGGAATGCTCCCAATTCGCGGGCTTACCGTTCATGCCGAGCATTCCCCGACTTGATGGGTCACGTAGCAATTCGTGGCAGGACGATCCGAAATTCGGTGAATTCTCCGGGCTGCGTATCGACCTCGATAGTCCCGCCATGTTGCTTGACGATGATGTCGTGACTGATGGAAAGGCCGAGACCTGTCCCCTCGCCGGCAGGCTTTGTCGTAAAGAACGGATTGAACATTTTATCCTTCACGTCGGGCGGAATGCCGGTGCCGTTGTCGCGGATCCGGATTTCGACTTCGGTGCCGAGATTCCTGGTCGCGGCAGTCAGGGTAGGCTCGTAGTCGCCTCCATTCGCATCGGCGAAGCGCTTGGTCGCGGCATAGAAGCCGTTATGGATCAGGTTGAGCAGCACCCGCGTGATCTCCTGCGGGAACAGATCGACCTCGCCGGCTACCGGATCGAACGACCTTTCCAGGGTGATTTCAAAACCGTGCTGCTCCGCCCGTGCCCCATGGTAGGCGAGATTGAGGCTCTCCTCGACGAGAGCGTTGATCTCGACCCGCCGATGCTCGCCCGAGCCCTGGCGTGAATGCAGCAGCATGTTCTTGACGATTGCGTCGGCGCGCTTGCCGTGCTGCACGACCTTGTCGAGATTGCCTTGCAGCAAGTCCGCGATCTCGCCGATTTCCGCGCCCAGCTTGGCGTCGAGCTGCGCGCCGGCAAGCACCTCGCGCAATTCGTCGATCAGTTCGACCGAGACGGCCGAGAAATTGTTGACGAAATTGAGCGGGTTCTTGATCTCGTGGGCGATGCCGGCGGTCAATTGGCCGAGCGACGCCAGCTTTTCCGTATGCACCAGACGATCCTGCGCGGCGCGCAGCTCCTCCAGTGAGGCGGCCAATTCGCGGGTGCGCGCCTCCACGCTTTCGAACAATCGCACGTTCTCGATAGCAATCACCGCCTGGTCGGCGAAGGTCGATACGAGTTCGATCTGCTTGTCGGTGAACGGCCGCACGTGCGTTCGCATCAATACGATCACGCCGATGGCGACCCCTCCGCGCAGCAGCGGAACGCCGAGCAGGGCGCGATAGCGGGCTATTCTCTGGGCTTCGCTGAAGGCGTATTGCGGATCACGCAGGACATCGGGGATATGAATGGGTTTGCCCTCAAGCAAAGTTCGGCCCACGATCGTGCCCCGCCCGATGCCGAGCGGGTGCGCGGCCATGAATTGCACAAATTCCCGCGAGTAGCCGTAGCTGGCGGCGTAGTGAAGGATCTCGCCTTTCGGCCGCAGGATACCGGTCATTTCCGCTTCGCAAAGCCGGTGCGCCAACTCAACAAGCGTATCGAGCACTGTCTGCAAATCGAAGGTCGAGTAGCTGATAACCTTGAGCACGTCGGCGGTGGCGGCCTGCTGCTGTTGCGCTTGATCCAGCTCGCGCCTGAGGGCGGCGTTTTCCTTTTTCAGGTCGGAGGCCGCCTTTGGACGCCTCCGCGCCGTCAAAGTCCTGCGCTTCGCCACTGTTTCGGACCTTCCGCCAAACCGCAATCAGCCATGCCAACCCAACGCCGAGACCATCAAGAATGTTGCGCCGTACCGCACGGCCCTCCGGCTAAGCCTTGGACGGCACATCGGCAGATCGACATAGCATATCTCCAACAAGTCGTTTATCATTAAAATACAATCTGAAAGCGTTAATTGGCGCAATCAAGACCGCCGCGGAGCGGCATCGAGAAGCCGGACCGACCCGCTTCCGCTCAGTCCGATCAGCTCAAAGCGATGGGATAAATCACCGTGGCCAGTAACCCGACATCAAAGCCGCAACCGCGCAAAGTCGTGACGCCACCGCCATCGGGCGCAAGCTTCGACATCATCGTCATCGGCGGCGGCACGATCGGGCTTTCCGCTGCCTATTACGCCGCCGAGCGCGGGCTCAACACGCTGTTGTTGGAGCAATTCGACAGCATGGCGAGCGCCAAGGCGAGTTCCGGCGGCGCCTCACGCATGTTCCGCATCATGTATTCGGAGTCGTTCATGGCCGAGATGGCCGAGAGCGCGCTCGCGCTGTGGAAGGAGATCGAGGCAGCTTCCGGGTCCGAGATTCTGCAAACGCAGCCGCTGCTTTTCTACGGCGATGTTGAAAACACCGTGGAAGGCAATCTCGGCGCCATGCGGACGATCCTCAACAATCTCGGGATCCCGAATACCTGGTACCCGAATGCAGCCGCCCTGATGCAGCAATATCCTGCCTTCAAAACCATGCCGGCGAACTATGTCGGCCTCGCCCAGCCGAATTCCGCGGCGATCCGAGCGGACGTGTCCATCTCGGCTTTCGAAGCGCTCGCCAGCAACGCCGGCGCCACGCTTCTGACCAATCAGCCGGCAACCGTCACGACGATCTCGACCGAAGGGCCCTATCAGGTGACCTGTCCGGCCGGGACCTATTCGGCGCCCCAACTCATCCTTTGTCCCGGCGCCTGGACGAATTCGCTCCTGCAGCCGTTCGGTCTTCAGCTCAACCTGACAATCTGGCAGATGACGGTCGCCTATTTCCAAGCCGACGTGACGAGTTACACTTACCCGCTCTGGTATGAGTTCGGCCCGACCCCTCAGCAGTTGTTTTACGGCTTTCCGCCCGACGAGGTACCGGGCTCGATCAAGGTCAGTCTGGATTCCACCACCGAAATATTCACCGACCCGAGCCAATGCACCTATCAGCCCGATCCGCAGACGCTGGCCAGCATGGGCGCGTTTCTGCAGCAAAGATTCAACGGCGTGGAGCCGACACCGTCCGACGCTCAGACCTGCCTCTACACCATGTCCGGCGACGCCGAGATGATCCTCGATCGCTTGCCGGGATCTCCCAACGTCGCGATCTTTACCGGCGGCTCGGGGCGCGCCTTTAAGTTCACGCCGCTGTTTGGACGCATTCTGGTCGACTTGGCGACGACCGGAAAAACCTATTACGACATCAGCCCGTTCTCCATCACCCGATCGAAAATCATCAAAAGCTGATCGCTCCGACCGGAGGCCGCCGCCGATTACGCGGCCCGATGTTCGCAAATGAGCGAGCGCACAGGAAGGCAGGCACAGGATGACCAATTATGTGATCGCCGGCGCTGGCGCGGCCGGGCTTTATACCGCCTATCGGCTGCTGAGCAGTGGCAACCTCAATCCGGGTGACACGGTCAGGCTCTATGAATGGAGCTACCGGCCGGGCGGCCGCATCTTTTCCTACACATTCCCATCACCCGTGGGTTCCGCTGGACTCTACTGCGAATTCGGCGGCATGCGCTTCGCAACGGACCCGAATGTTAACTGGCAAAATCCCGATCCGAGCAAGGTCGTCGAAGGCCACGTCCTTGTGCAGCAGGCGATCATCGAGCTCGGTCTGGCGAACAAGGTCGTGCCGTTCCTGCAATCGGACAATCGGCTTTACTACCTGCGCGGCGGTAATGTGTATGAGCAAAGCCTCACCACTCTCAAGAGTCTCGACGCGTTGCCCTACAAATTCAACAGCGAATTTAAGCAGTTCATCACCGCCAAAAAAGTTCCGACCCCCTACACCGCCGACAATATTCTTGGCGCGGTCGCTGGCGTGTTCGCGCGGAAGCTCGGCACCGCCAACGCCGATCGCCCCAAATGGTGCAGCTACTATGCCAACGGCGCGGTCGATGCCGCCGACGCCACCGTCAGTTTCCCAGCGGGAACGGCAGTGCGCGACATTGGCTACTGGAACCTGCTGTACGATCAGCTCGGCGACGAGGGTTTCGACTATTCGGCTGACGGCACCGGATACACGTCGAACGTGATCAACTGGAACGCGGCCGACGCGATGCAGGCCAATAACGATTACGGTTCGGGCAGTCCGTATATGCGGCTGGACGGCGGCTATAGCCTGCTGTTCGAGGCGCTGGCGAACCAGATCACCGCACTGGCGGCGAATTATCCCGGCTCCGGCATTTTCTACGGCCAGCAGTTGATCAATCTCGCGGAATCGTCGACCGACAACACGACGACTTGCACCTTCGTGAAGCGAGAAGGACTGGAAACCTCCACGACGACTACGGCGGCGGATGTTTTGTTCCTGGCGCTGCCCCGTCGCGCCCTGGAAATGGTCGCCGACGGTTGCGATCCTAACTACATGCTGAACACCAGGCAGATGAAGGGCCTCGTGGAATCGTCGATCGACCAACCCGCGATGAAGGTGGTGATGGTGTTCGACCAGGCCTGGTGGCTGTCGATCGAGAACGGCGGGCAATGCCAATATGCGCCCAATCTGCAAGTGCCCGACAACGCGCCGCCATCGCAGGGCGTCGGCGGCGCGACCATCACGGACCTGCCATTGCGCATGATCTATTACTTCGGCAACAACATTCCCGGCGGGCCGGGTACGAGCGGCGGCCCCTACGTCTTGCTGGCCAGCTACGACGACATGAATTACTCCGGTTTCTGGCACGAACTTGAATTTAGCGGCGACTATGACGACGCGCCATCGCTGCTGCGCCAACCGCTGACCGGTCCGACCTCGGTGCCCGTCGATTCACCGATGGCCGGTCTTCTGCTCAAGCAACTCGCCGACGTGCATGGCATTGCCGTCGGAAACATTCCGACGCCGACGGCGATCTATTTCCAGGATTGGGGCCAGGACCCCTTCGGCGGCGGCTATCACGGCTGGGCGTCGCATTATGATATCTGCGAGGTGATGAACTGCATCCGCGCGCCGTACCAGAAAGCCCTGCCGGGCAACAGCCCGCGACGAACCTACATCATTGGCTCGTGCTATTCCTTCGACCAGGCCTGGGTCGAAGGCGCGTTCTGCACCGCCGAATCGGTGCTGCAAGAATTTATCGGCTTGCTGCCGCTCAATCCGTATATCGGACAGTACACGCTTGTCTGCTCGTCATGACGGTAGAGGTCTACGTGGCGCCCGGGGCCCGACCGACCGCTCATACGAGACCGTCCAGAACGATCATTAAAAGGGCACCACCTCGGCGAGCGCTTCCCCGAGCGCCGACGGGCTGATCGGCTTGCGCAAATAAGAATTCATGCCGGCCTCGCGTGCGGCCTTCTCGTCGCCCGGCTCGGTGCGGCCGGTGATGCCGATGATCGGGGTCGCGCCGTTTAACGCCCGGATGCGCCGCGTCGCTTCGAGGCCGTCGATGCCGGGCAGCGTTACGTCCATCAGCACCGCGTCGTAGCCGCGCGCCGCGGCATCGACCGCTTCCTCGCCGGTGCCGGCAAAATCGGCGTCATGTCCGATCTCGGTGAGGATGGTGTTGAGGATGACGCGGCCGTAGGGGTTATCTTCGACACAGAGAATTCTCAGGCGGCGCGCCGGCGGTTTGTCTGCTCGCTCGTTGAGCTTTTCCGCTCCGTCGTAGCGGCCGACCGGCAGCACGGCCGTGAAGCGAAAGCGCGAGCCGGTGCCGGACGTGCTGGTCACGGTCAGATCCCCGCCCATGCGCTTTGCCAAGAGTTTGACCGCGGCGAGACCGAGACCGGCGCCGCCGTAGCGTCGCGCGATCTCCGCACTGGCCTGCGCGAAGGGGCGGAACAGCCGCGCGATCTCGGTCCGCGTCAGCCCGATGCCGCTGTCGGTCACGGTGAAATCCAAGCGTACTCGGCCGCGCGCCGTGCGCCGCGCCTGCGCGTCGAGACGAATCGTGCCAAGCGCGGTGAATTTCACAGCGTTGTCGATCAGGTTTTCGAGCGCCGCCCGCAACCGCACTGCGTCGCCGACCAGAACATCGGGCAGATCTTCGGCAATCGAAACTTCGGTGCGCAGGCCCTTGGTCTCCGCCCGCGCCGCCAGCGCCTCGCTCAAGCCTTCGATCAGGCCGCGCGGCCGGAACGGCGCCTGCTGCAACGTGAGCGAACCCGCATCGGCCTTGGCGGCATCGATCACGAGCGTGGTCAGCGCGGCGAGATGCTCGGCGCTGGTCTTGATGCCGGCGGCCCAGCGCCGCTCGCGTTCGCCGATATTCGAACTCGCCAATAATTCGCCGAGCGCGAGAATGCCGGTGAGCGCGGTGCGAATGTCGTGCGCGAAGACCGCCAGCACGGCTTCCCCGGCGTCGCTCGGGTCTGCTCCGACGTGTCGCGTGCGCGGCGGCGACCGGCCGCGCCGCGAGCTGCGCCGCGCCGGCTTTTTTTTGGCGGGATCCTTCCGCCTTTTTTGTTTGGTCTTCAATCGGGCCATCAATGGGTCAACAAATAAAGATCATGTTCGGGAGAAGAATCCGATTCCGTGCCGCCGCACAGCATGGCATGCTTGCGCCTGCAACAAAATAAGCCCAGCAACGCGCTTCGACACGCAGATTACGCCCGATCTTCGGCGCTTAACAGGTTACCGGCCGAGCCCGACCATGCGCCTGATATCGTGCGGACCAAGCCCCGCGGCACGCAATTCGCGCAAACCCGTCGCCTGCGTCGATTTGGACAGTTTCCGTCCCTCGTCGTCGAGAATGAGCTTGTGATGGTGATAGTTTGGCTCCGGCAGGCCGAGCAGCGCCTGCAGCAGGCGATGAATGGCGGTCGCTGCGAACAAGTCCTGGCCGCGCACCACATCGGTGGCGCCCTGCAGCGCATCATCGATGACGACGGCGAGGTGATAGCTGGTCGGGGCCTCCTTGCGCGCCAACACGACGTCGCCCCACAGCTGCGGCGCAGCAGTCACCATCCCGGTCTGGCCGTGCGGCCCGGCGCCGGTTTCGTTCCAGGTCAAGACACCGGCGCGCGCCACGGCGCGGTCCATGGCGAGCCGCAGCGCGAACGGCTCCCCTGAGCTCCGCCTGCGCTCGCGCTCGGCGGCAGAGAGTTTGCGCGCCCGGCCCGGATAGATCGGCACGCCGTCCGGATCGCGTGGCCAGCCGCCCTGACGGTCGAGCTCAGCGACCATCGCGTTCAACTCGCTGCGGCTTTCAAAGCTCGGGTAGAGGAGGCCCTGCGCTTCGAGCTTGGCGAGCGCGGCTGCGTAATCCGCAAAATGCTCGCTCTGCCGCCGCACCGGCTCCTGCCACGCCACGCCGAGCCAGCGCAGATCGTCGTAGATTGCGTCCTCGAACTCCGGCCGGCACCGCGTCTGGTCGATATCCTCGATGCGCAGCAATAGCCGGCCGCCGAGCTCGCGCGCCCTGTCGCGATTGAGCAATGCCGAATAAGCATGGCCGAGATGGAGAAAGCCGTTCGGGCTCGGTGCAAAACGCAAGATGCGGCTGTACATCAACACCACGCTTCTCGACACTGCACTCTACCATGCTAGCGCACATCCACAGCGAAGCCGATCTTGACGCCGCGCTCATAGCGCTTGGCGAGGCCGATCCGCGCTTTGTCGCGCTGATCGCCGAAGCGGGGCGACCGCCGCTGCGTCGACGGCAGGGCGGCTTCGCGGGCCTTGCCGCTGCGGTGGTGTCGCAACAGCTTTCGACCGCAAGCGCGGGCGCGATCTGGGGCCGGCTTGCCGCGGCCTTCGATCCGTTCGAGCCCGAGGCCATCATCCGGGCGCGTACAACGAAGCTGCAGCGTCTCGGCCTGTCGGCGCCGAAAATCCGCGCGCTGAAGGAAATTGCCCGCGCGGTCGCGGGCGGCAAGCTGCCGCTCGCAACGCTCGCCGATATCCCCGCCGACGCGGCGCATGCGATGCTGACCGCCGTGCACGGCATCGGGCCGTGGACCGCCGACATTTATTTGTTGTCCTGCCTCGGCCACGCCGATGCCTGGCCGGCCGGCGACCTCGCGCTGCAAGAGGCGGCCCGCGTCGCCTTCGGCCTCCGCGCGCGGCCGAACGCAAAGGAGATGGTGCCGCTCGCCGAGCCATGGCGGCCGTTGCGCGCCGTGGCCGCGCGCGTGCTATGGACCTATTATCGCGCCGTCAAAGGCCGCGATGGCGCGCCGGTCGTAGCCAAGATTTCTCCAGACAAGATTCTCCCTAAAAAAGCGGCGAAGAAAATCTCGCCAAAAACAAGAGGTGCAAATGGCCGCTGAACGCGATGGACCAAATCTTGACGGGCCAAGGCTCGCGCCGAAATCGGGTCCCGCCCGACAGCTCGTGGTGTTCCTGCACGGCTACGGCGCCGACGGCAATGACCTCATCGATATCGGCCGCTCCTGGCAGCAATATCTGCCGCAAGCCGCATTCGTGTCCCCGCATGCGCCGGAACCGTGCGGGCAGGCGCCGGTCGGCCGGCAATGGTTCGCGTTGACGTTCCGCGATCCGAACGAGCGCTGGACCGGGGTCAAAAAGGCGGCTCCGCTCCTCGAACGCTTTCTCGACGCCGAGCTTACCCGCCACAAGTTGCCGGCGTCGGCGCTGGCGCTGGTCGGCTTCAGCCAAGGCACCATGATGGCGCTTCATGTCGGTCTGCGCCGCGCGGTGGCGCCGGCGGCGATCGTCGGCTATTCGGGCCTTCTGGTCGAACCGCCCGACGGCAATCTCGAAGCCTTTGCGGCGGAGATCACATCGCGTCCGCCAGTGCTCTTGGTCCACGGCGATCGCGACGATCTGATCCCGCCGCAGGCACTGTTCCAGGCGACCGAAGGGCTCGCCGCGCTCGGTGTTTCGGTCGAATGGCATTTGTCGGCGGGCATCGGCCACGGCATCGACGCCGAGGGCTTGCGCCATGGCGGCGAATTCTTGGCGCGAAGATTTGGTATAAGGCCCTGATAGATCTATATATTTTAATTTCCTAGTCGCCTCCCCCGTAACCATTTCCTAGCGAATTCAGCTTAGAAATAGCGGGCTGGAGCCCGCCATGTTTGCCGCGTTTTGCAACAAGCTCGGCCGCGCCGCCTGCGCCGGACCGCGCGAAAGCCTCGCCCGCTCCGAGAGCGGCGCCACCACCGTCGAATTCGCGCTGGTCGCCGCGCCCTTCATCGCCTTGCTGGTCGGGCTGTTCCAGACCGCGCTGGTGTTTTTTGCCGGCCGCGTGCTCGACGAAACCGTCGAACAAGCGAGCCGCTACATCATGACCGGACAGGCGCAGACCGGAAATGTGACCGCCGCCGGTTTCGCCAACTATGTCTGCTCGAACACATTCGCGCTGTTCACCTGCAGCAATTTCATGATCAACGTGCAGAATTACGGTTCGTTTTCCGCGGCCAGCACCGCAACGCCGACGCTGACTTTCGACGGCAATGGCAACGTGACCAACACCTGGGCCTACAACGCCGGCAATCCCGGCGACATCGTCGTCGTCCAGGTCATGTATCAATGGCCGGTGCTGTTCGGCCCGCTCAGTTTCAGCCTGTCGAATCTCGCGAACGGCAATCGGCTGTTGATGTCCACGGCCGTCTTCAAGAACGAGCCTTATTGATGCCGGCGGTACTGACCCTATCGGATCTGAGCGGCGCGCTGCGGCGCTTCACGCGCAATCGCGATGGCGTTTCCGCCATCGAGTTCGCGATGATTCTGCCGTTCATGCTGACGCTTTATCTCGGCGGCGTCGAGGTCGGCGATGGGCTGGCGATCCAATTCAAATCGACGCTGGCGGCGCGCACCGCCGCCGATCTCGCCTCGCAATATGTCAGCATCGACAATTCGGCGATGAGCGGCATCCTCAATGCCGCCGTGACCGTGGTGGCGCCATACCCGGGGACCGGCATGGTGGTCACAGTCTCCGAAATCTCCACCAATTCGAGCGGCCAGGCCACCGTGCAGTGGAGCGATTCGCTCAACGGCTCGGCGCGTGCAGTCGGATCGTCGGTCACGCTGCCGAGCGCCCTGCAGCAAAAAAACATCACGATCATCTACGGCGAGGTAACCTATCCCTACACGCCCTCGCTCGGCTATGTGCTCACCGGCACGATCAATATCTACGAGAGCATGTATTTCTACCCGCGGCTCTCGACGACGATTACCCGCGTCAATTCCTGAGCGCCTTCGGCTCGTGCGTGCGGCTTGTGGCTATTGGGTCAGCCGCGCGGTGGCCACCGCCTGCTCGAACAGCGCCTGCATGGCGGTCGAAATATCGCCGTCCGTGGTGATCGAGAAATAAAGCCCGGTCGACGCGCAGCTTTGCATATTGGTGGCGATCTGGCTTTGCCACGGCGAGATCCAGGTATTGTACCAAGTGTTGGTCGGCAGCGGCAGGTATTGGGTATAGAGCACCGCGATGCGGATACCGCGGCTCTTGACCGTCGTGCAGAAGGTCGGATCGAACGGTGCCTGGCAACGGGTACCGTCGAGGGTTTCAAGACACACCCCGGTATTGTCGTCTTCGACGCCGTCGCTGACCAGAAACAGCACCTCTTCGGGCGTCGAGCCCGAGGCGCCGGTTCCGGGTGTCGGCATGATGCCGTTGATCTGCGTCATCGCCGAGCCGAAATTGGTATCGGTATCGTTGTTGCAGTTCGACGCGGTCAGGCAGTTATTGTCGTAGACTTCCTGTACGTCGATGGTGGAAGCGGCCGTTGCGGCCGTGGTCAGGTTCGACGTCAAGGTCTGGACCGTCGACGTGCCCTGATAGTTGAACGTGTAGAGCGCCATCTTGTAGGTCGCGTTGTTGGCGGCCTCGGTGGTCGACGCTGTCGTCATCAGCGCCGAGGTCGCCGCCGCCATGTTCTCGATGCGGGTGACCACGCCGAGATGCTGCGCCAGCGTATAATTGTCTTCGCCGTTCGGATTGCCGAGACCGTCCGCTGACGGATTGGTTTCATGGCAGGCGAAGGCGCAGCCGCCCTGGGCCGAGGTATTGGCCACCATGGTGTTGATGCCGGCCGTGGTCGCCGCGATGTTCATCGACGGCGAATTGTCGAGCAGCAGATAGAAATTGATGTTCGGCGAGGTGCTCGAGGTCGAGGTCGACGACCCCGAGATCGGCCACGACGCTTCGTTTTGCTTGGTGATGAGCTTGAGCACATTGGGAAACGAATTGGTCGAGTTCGCCGTATAGCTCACCGTAACGGTGCGCGTGAGCCCGCCATTGCTGCTGGCGATACTCACGCTTGGCGACGCGCTGGTCACCCCGCTCACCGTCGAAGCGGTGGCGTTGAACACGTTCAGCGCCGTGGCCTGCGCCGTCGAACTCGACTGGCCCATCATCGACGGCGTCACCGCGGCCAGCGCCGCCGCATCGGCCGCGGCGTTAAGGATGACACGCTTTTGGATGGCGGAGGAAAAGTCGAGCGCCATGCCGGTCAAAAACACGCAAGGAATGAGCGACAGCGCGAAGATGACCGCGACATTGCCGGAACGATCGCCAACGAACCGGCGCGGAATGATGCGACGCATGACCTGACCTGCGGGCAAACGGAATTTTAGTTCCGCCCAAGCGCCTTATAGGGGAGAGCGGTTGATTATTCGTTGCCGGGATCGCCGAAAATGGGCCACACCCCATCCCTCAAGGCTTTGATTAAACAAGGTATTTTAACCTTCACTCGGCCCAATCGGTAACGAATTCCTAGCAAATTTTCCCTACAACGCGACATGGAGCGATACGCCATGTTCGCAGCTCTTTTCGATCGATTATTCCGCAGCGCCCGGTGCGCGCGCATGCGCGCGCTTGCCGGTCAGTTCCGTCGCAATAATCGCGGCAATGTGGCGGTCATGTCGGCGCTTGCGGCGCTGCCGATGATCGCCGGCGTCGGCTGCGTCATCGACTACACGACGGCCTCAATGATCAAGACCAAGTTGCAGGCGGCCGCCGACGCGGCTAGTCTGGCGGCCGTTTCCACCAATTCGTCCGTGATCGCCACCGCCAAGAACATGACCGGCAACGGCACCGTTTCGGGCGGCTCGACCTACGCGGTCAATTTCTTCAACTCGAACCTCTCCGCGGCGCCGGAGAACGTCGGCTACACCAGCCTGTCGCCCACCGCCACCGTGACCAAGAGCGGAACGAAGGTCATCAGCACGGTATCGTTCACCGCCAATGTGCCGACCTATTTCATGGGTCTCTTGGGCTACAGCCAGG
Source organism: uncultured Alphaproteobacteria bacterium (assembly GCA_963696555.1). Classification (GTDB taxonomy): domain Bacteria; phylum Pseudomonadota; class Alphaproteobacteria; order Rhizobiales; family Xanthobacteraceae; genus BOG-931. The sequence goes on from CAVOKR010000032.1 coordinate 94,709, forward strand.
TTGCGGTCTCGGGCACGTCGTCGGCAAGCTACGCCCTGCCGACCTATATCAATTTTTACCTGCTGCTCGACGTCTCCGGCTCCATGAGCTTCCCCTCGACGCCAGCGGAGCAGGCGAGACTCATGGCCGTCAATCCCGACAACCTGACGGGCAGCAACGGCTATCCCGGCGGCTGTCAGTTTGCCTGTCACTTCAGCTACCAGGGCGCTTGCTCGCAATCAGGAAACCCGGGGCAAGGACCGATCCCTGCCGCGGGCAAACCGACCAATCCCGGTTCCGGCGGATACTGCCAGGGATTCACCATCTCACGCCTGGGCACCTCGTCGGTGTCGTATTCCAGCGGCACGAATACGACCAACGGCAACACCGTCAATTGGAACGGTACGCAGGTCAGTTCCTGTCCCACCGCCGGAACCACGTCCTGCATCCAATTGCGCGCCGACGCCGTCGGCTATGCGGTGAACCAATTGCTGGCGACGGCTTCGGCCACCGAGACCACGGACAACATCTCGAATCAGTTCAAGGTCGGGCTCTATCCCTTCATCGTCAACGTCGACACCAGCTATTCGCCGCTGACCAGCAACATCACATCGGGCAGCGCCATCTACACCGCGGCCGCGAGCCTCGCCAACGAGCTGGATACCGGGCAAAACGTCGCGCTGGGATCGGGCGGTACGCATTTCGAGAATGCGCTGACGACCATGAACTCGCTCATCACCTCGGTCGGCACCGGCGGCAGTTCCTCGAATGCGCTACCCTATGTGTTTATGATCACCGACGGTTCGCAGGATTACCAGACGCAATCCGGCGGCAACTGGTCGTCGGAGAACTGGTCGGCCACCGCGCAGGTGCCCTATCAGAATTCGGCATCGACGATCCCGCCGAACAGCGTGACCTCCACCAATTATTGCACGACGCTGAAGAACCGCGGCATCACCGTTGCGGTCCTCTATATTCCCTATGGCACCATCCAGAATCCGAATTCCAGCTTTGCCAACAACGAGGACGGCTACGCCAACAATAACATTCCGAATATCCCGGCAGCGCTGCAATCCTGCGCGTCGCCAAATTTTTTCTATACCGCCAACTCGCCGGCCGACATCAACAGCGCGTTGATCACGATGTTCGAACAGGCCATCAGCACGGCGCATATCACAAACTAAAACGCGCCCGACCGATAGCCCTCACGTCCCAGCAAGAAAATCGCGGCCAAGCCGTGCCAGCACCCAGATCGCGCCCGCCAGCAGCAGCGGCACGATATCGACGATGGGTTCACCTTTTTCCGCGTTATAGAGGTAACCCCAGACGACCCATAGTGCGATCACACCCGCAACAAGGCTCGCAGTTTGGTAAAGGATCCGTCCCGGGCGCAACATCCCACTCTCGCACCGCGCGACCGTCTTTGCATTAGGCCGGTGACGCGCGGAATCGCTTGGGGCCAACCGACCTCCGCTTCTTCCTCAAACGCTAATTTGTTCGATCGGTTCCGGCGCGCCAAGCCGAAATTCTCGCCGGCCCCTAGCTCCCGCGGGTCGCCGCCTTGTGCGGGCCCGATATCGTGTATGCTTTCAGACATGACACGTGAACGGCCGCGCCATTTTGCTCAGTCCCCCAAAGCGGCACTCGTTATGTGCGGTGTAGGGCTGTTCACCCTGGCGCCCCTGACGCTTGCGGCCGCCCAGGACATCCGCGGTCTGGAAGTCTGCACCGCCGAAAAGCAGATGGAACGCCGTACCGGATGCCTGCAGGCCAACGTCGAATTCCTGCAGCAGGCGCTGACCAAGCTCACCCACGACACCCAGGACAAAATGGCTACCGCCGATCGCAATTTGGCCGCCGCAGAGGCCGACATCGCCGAGCTTAAATCCGCGGTGGCGAAGTTAACCGCCGAGCTTGTGCAATTGAAGACGAAACTCGAACCTGGCACCAAGAAATAATATCCGGAAGCGATGCGATGAGCCGTATTCCTTACATTGACGAAGCCGAGGCGATGGATGATCCCGGCCGAATAATCTCGTCGCGCGCATCAAAGCTGACCGGCGCGGCAACCTCATCAACGTCTATCGGCTGCTGTTGCATTCCCCGCCGCTCGCCGCCCCTGGTTCGACCACATCAATGCGGTTCGCTGGCAGACGAAAGTGTCGGGCCGA
>CAVOKR010000033.1:0-18826 GCA_963696555.1 uncultured Alphaproteobacteria bacterium
TATCTCGCGGTACAGCGTCGGCCTCTGCGGCCGACGCCGAATGACTTGCCGGTTACGCGCTCGCGGCCGCCGGCCGCGCCGCGAGCGCCATGCCGATCATCGCGGTGCCGCCGAACACCAGGTTGATGCCGACCAGAAGGCCGAGCGCCCAGGCCGCGGTTCCGGGCAGTCCGGCGAAGATGATGCCGGCGAGGATGAGATCGACGATGCCGCTCGACAGCATCCAGGCCCAGCGGCCGGAGAGCTGGGCGCGGTGCTCGATGGCGTAGAATGATCGTGGCGATGCCTTCGATGACGAAGAAGGCGATCAGACCAGCGTGAGCGAGACGCTGCCGCTGATCGGCCAGAGGAGAAGGACGATGCCGGCGGCGAGCGCGACGACGGCGGAGACGAGCGCCCACCAGAAGCCGGGCGCGCTGCGCATCCAGAACGTGGTCACGAGGCCGACGCCGCCTGAGATAAGAAACAGCCAGCCGATCACCAGCGTGAACGCCAAGGTGGCGATCACCGGCAGAATGATCGCGGCGAGGCCGAGAACGACCAGGATGATGCCCTCGATCAGAAACAGTCCGCCAATGGGCGTGGATCGCGCTCGCGACCGTGCGCTCGATGTCGCGGCTGCTAAGGCTGGTTCATGGTCATAAGTCCCTCCCTGAAATTGGCGCCGCGGCGCTGTCGCGTCGCTGGCGCGGCCCGCGTACGCATTGACCGATACCTTGATGGCGTCACATATTAACGAATTGGGAACCCATTAAGCACATTATTGTTGCATGATTGCCGGTCTTGCATAAGCGCCACAACGCGCTTATCTAGGCTGTGCGGCGTTGAGCTTCGGGCTCCGCCGTGGGACGGCCACGGTTACGATGGGCGACGCCGGATGTACGCGCGCCTTGTCGTTCGTGGCCGTTAGCATTTTTACTTCCCCCTGGTCTCATTCCTTTATTGCCGGATGTTTTCTTCGTGTCGAAGCGGACTCCACTCACCGCGACTTGCCGGTGCGCCAACGCCCGTCGATGCGCAAAATTCGACGGCGAGTTCGCATCGAATTCGCAGACTTTCACGCCGTTAATTGCGCGATCAACGCCATCGCGCCTGCGGGCGCGCGGACTTTGCCTTCGTGGATCACATAAGCGAACACGTCGCGGGGCGCGGCAGTTCGCTTTTGCGGCGGCCCAATGCGCGGCAGGTCGTCCGGTTCTTTGCCTTGCGCCCAGGAGCGCAGTCGTTTCGCCCAGGCGGCGATCTCTTTCGGCGGGTAGGCGGCCGGGATGGTGTCCTTGCCCCGTTGCAGGCGCGCATAAACGAAGTCAGCCGGTGACGTCGGCGATGTTGGGATATTTGGCATGGTCGGTGAACGCGACCGGCATCGCGAACCGCCGCAGCAGCGCGATGAATTCCGGCGTCCGAAAACTGTCATGGCGGACCTCGATGACATGACGCAGCGTGCGGCGATCGAAGCTCTGCGGCAAGAGTTCGAGAAAACCGCCGAAGTCGGCAGCGTCGAATTTCTTGGTCGGCGCGAACTGCCACAGCAGCGGGCCGAGATGCTCGCCCAATTCGGTCACGCCGGAATTGAGAAAGCGCTTGATCGAGTCGCCGGCACTCTTTGAGCACGCGCCGGTTGGTCGCAAAGCGCGGGCCCTTGAGCGCGAAGACAAAACCCGCCGGCACTTCGCTCGCCCATTTGCGAAACGTCGCCGGCGTCTGCGAGCGATAGAACGTGCCGTTGACCTCGATCGATGTCAGCCGTTCGCTGGCGTAGCCAAGTTCTTTCGCATGCGCCAAACCCTTCGGATAAAACACCCCGCGCCAGGGCGCGAAGGTCCAGCCGCCGATGCCGATATGAATGTTGCCCGTTTGGCCGAGTCATGGTGCTGTCACCGATCGATGTTACATAAATGCTGCAAGTGACGATGAAGCTGTGACAGTAACCCTTCATCGCCACAACGGCCACGGTGAGATCAGGCGACGCCGGATGAACGCGCGCCCTCGCTCGTGGTCGTTTCGTTTTGCGGTCCCTACCCCACAGGGCTACCGCGTCCGTGCTTCGGCAATCATGCCCCGCGCTGCGCGCCAGCCGCCGCGCATTGAGTGGAGGCGGGTTGACCGCTAGCCTCGCCCGGCAGGAATACCGGGGACCGGGTTTCAATGGACCAGCCGACGCGCTATCAGCCGGAGATCGACGGGCTGCGCGCGATTGCCATTACGCCGGTGGTGCTGTTCCACGCCGGCGTTCCGGGCCTGCGCGGCGGCTATGTGGCACCGATCCCGTTGTTTCGGATGCCGTTGCCGGAATGCCTGGCGCATGGCTCGGCGGCACAGTGCGGCGCAAGCCGCGCGAGTTTCGAACGCGGAGAGGCGCCGTTGCTCGCGGCCCTTCGTGACGCTGTGAAAGGCTATGAGAATGTCCGCATCTGGAATCCATCCGATCTCCTCTGTGACGCGGCCGCCTGCACCCCGATGCGCGACGGCACGATCATGTATTCGGATCGCGGGCATTTGTCGGTCCTTGGTGCGCAAGCGCTCGCCCTCTACGCCGCGCCGCAGCTCGATTGGCTGCGCGGGCCTTGATTCTAAGCCATGATGCAAAGCTGACGCAAAAGCAAAAGGCCCGGGATCGCTCCCGGGCCTTCGCATTTCGTTTCGCCGTGGATGGATTAGAAATCCATTCCGCCGCCGCCGCCACCCGGCATCGGGGGCATCGCGTTCTGCTTCTTCGGCAGTTCGGCAACCATCGCCTCGGTGGTGATGAGCAGGCCCGCGACCGAGGAAGCGCCCTGCAGCGCCTGGCGCACGACCTTGGTCGGGTCGATGATGCCCTTTTTCACCATGTCGACATAGTCGCCGCCCTGGGCGTCGAAGCCGAAGGCGTAGTTGCGAGTTCTCGAGGATCTTGCCGACGATGACGGAGCCGTCTTCACCGGCATTGGTGGCGATCTGACGGGCCGGAGCCTGCAGCGCCTTGCGCACGATTTCGACGCCGTGCTTCTGGTCCTCGTTGGCGACGCGGACCTTCTTGAGCGCCTCGCTGGCGCGCAACAGCGCGACACCGCCGCCCGGCAACACGCCTTCCTCGACCGCGGCGCGGGTTGCATGCATCGCGTCGTCGACGCGATCCTTGCGCTCCTTCACCTCGACCTCGGTGGCGCCGCCGACGCGGATCACCGCAACGCCGCCGGCGAGCTTGGCCAGCCGCTCCTGCAGCTTCTCACGGTCGTAGTCCGAGGTGGTCTCCTCGATCTGCGCCTTGATCTGGGTGATGCGGTCTTCGATGTCCTTCTTCTTGCCCGACGCCGTTGACGATCGTGGTGTTTTCCTTGTCGATCATCACCTTCTTGGCCTTGCCGAGCATGGCAAGCGTCACGTTCTCGAGCTTGATGCCGAGATCTTCCGAGATCGCCTGGCCGCCGGTGAGGACCGCGATGTCCTGCAGCATGGCCTTGCGGCGATCGCCGAAGCCCGGCGCCTTCACGGCCGCGACCTTGAGGCCGCCGCGCAGCTTGTTGACGACCAGCGTCGCCAGCGCCTCGCCCTCGACGTCTTCGGCGACGATCAGGAGCGGCTTGCCGGTCTGCACCACCGCTTCGAGCAGCGGCAGCAGCTCGTTGAGCGCGGAGAGCTTCTTCTCGTTGATGAGGATGTAGGGGTCCTCCATCTCGACGCGCATCTTGTCGGCGTTGGTGATGAAGTAGGGCGAGATATAGCCGCGGTCGAACTGCATGCCCTCGACGACGTCGAGCTCGGTCTCGAGGCTTTTGGCCTCTTCCACCGTGATCACGCCTTCGTTGCCGACCTTTTCCATCGCCTTGGCGAGGTAGTCGCCGATTTCCTTGTCGCCGTTGGCGGAGATGGTGCCGACCTGGGCGATTTCGGCGTTCGAGGTGACCTTCTTCGAGTTCTTCTTCAGTTCCTCGACCACGGTCTCGACCGCGAGGTCGATGCCGCGCTTGAGGTCCATCGGGTTCATGCCGGCGGCAACCGCCTTCGAACCTTCCTTGACGATCGCGGCGGCGAGCACGGTCGCGGTCGTGGTGCCGTCACCGGCGATGTCGGAGGTCTTCGAAGCGACCTCGCGCACCATCTGGGCGCCCATGTTCTCGAACTTGTCTTCGAGTTCGATTTCCTTGGCGACGGTGACGCCGTCCTTGGTGATGCGGGGAGCGCCGAACGACTTGTCGAGCACGACGTTGCGGCCTTTCGGGCCGAGCGTCACTTTCACCGCATTGGCGAGAATGTCGACGCCGCGCAACATCCGGTCGCGCGCATCGACCGAGAATTTGACTTCCTTGGCAGCCATTTGAATTTCACTCCGGTTGATTGGGTTTGCGTCGACGTTCGGGTGTCGAACGTTACGCGGCCTTCTTGCTGGCGACTCGGCTCGTCGAGCACGCCCATGATGTCGGACTCCTTCATGATCAGGAGCTCCTGGCCGTCGATCTTGACCTCGGTGCCCGACCATTTGCCGAACAGCACGCGGTCGCCGACCTTGAGGTCGATCGGGATCAGCTTGCCGGCCTCGTCGCGGCCGCCCGGGCCGATGGCGATGACTTCACCCTGGGAGGGCTTTTCCTTGGCGGTGTCGGGAATAATGATGCCGCCGGTGGTTTTTTCCTCGGCATCGATGCGCTTGACGACGACGCGGTCGTGAAGCGGGCGGAACTTCATGGTGTCCTCCTAAGTTATTGAAAACGCTAGTGTGTTTAGTTCGAACGTCAGGTTGGTGTGTGGAGAGCGAACTCCCGAGGGCCTTGATTCGGTCCCTCGGCCGAACGCTTGATGGCGACATGGTGCGCGGTTTTTAAGGCCGCAAGAGGCGCCTGAAAATTATTTAGCACTCACGGTATCGGATTGCCAACAACAGTATTGCGGACGGTTAATGCCGGTCCGGTTCCCAGCCGCCGACGCAAAATATTCCGGTTCCGTCGCGAGGAAACTTGTCCCAACGAGTCCCGTTGAAATTAGGTCAGGTTCGAGCCGCAGCCAGGCTGTTAGCACGGCGCAAGGATGCTGCTAGTGCCTTGGAAATAAACAACTTATTCAAATTTGAGGCTTGAAATGAACGGACGAGTCTCGAAACATTCCCGGATCGGGAATTGGAGGGCATGATGGGTTCGCAAAGGCTCCGAGTCTTCAAAAGACTTCCGCCGGCAGCTCGAAGGCTACGGATTGACCACCGCCAATATTCTCTACCGGCGGCCGGATCACCAGTGGCTGCTGCAGACCTACGTCTGGCAGGACTACGATCTCTGCCCGAACTTCCCGGTGCTGAACAAATTCCTCAATTTCTGGCTGGAGAAGCTCGAAGGCCCGCTGCATTCGGTTACCGTCGCGCATGCGCGGCTGATCAAGCCGGCCGAGATCCGCGCGGTCGACGGCGAGTTCCGATTGCACTGAGCTTCTTCGTAGCCGGGTCGGCCCGAAGTGACCGGCCCGATGACAGCTCCGCGAAATTCAGGGTTCGAGCGGCGTGGCCGTTTGCTCCCGGATTACGCTTCGCTCCATCCAGGCTACAGCCGGCTACGGCCCGCCGATGCCGTCGAATCTGATCAGCCCGTAGCTCATCAGGCCGAGCACGACGAGCGAGGCCGTCACCGCAAGCGTCACCCGTACGCCCGTCCGCGCCACGACGCGCACATCGACGCCAAGCCCGAGCGCCGCCATGGCGACGGTGGTCAACAGCGCCGCGGTGCCGGTGATGATCGGCACCAGCGCCTGCGGAATAAGCCCGAGCGAGCGCGCGCCAAGCGTCACCAGAAAGCCGACGATGAACCAGGGCAGCATCTCGTGAAAATGCGGGTTTCTGCGGTTGCGCGGGCCTTGCGCCGACGCCGCGCGCAAGCCGCCGCCGAGCAGCGAAAATCCGAGCACCACCGGTCCGAGCATCAACACGCGCACGAGCTTGATCACGGTGCCGACCTGATTGGACAGCGCTCCAATAGGTAATGTCGCGGCCAGCACTTGCGGCACCGCATAGACGGTCAGACCGGCGAGCACGCCATATTGCGTCAGCGACAATTTCAGGATCGGCACCAGAAGCGGCAGCGTCAACACCACGATGACGCCGAGCACCGCGGTGAACGAGATCGAGGAGGCGATGTCGTCGCCGTCGGCGCCGATCACCGGCGCCACCGCCGCGATCGCCGAATTGCCGCAGATCGAATTGCCGCAGGCGATCAAAATCGCAAGCCGCTGCGGCAGCTTCAGCGCGCGGCAAATCAGATAGCTCATGCCGATGGCGAGCGACACGATGGCCGCAATGCCGACGATCAATAGCGGCCCGAGCGCCGTGATGGTGGCAAGGCTCACCGACGCGCCGAGCATGACGATGGCGCATTCGAGAATGAATTTGGCGCTGACATGGATGCCGGGATGAAACCGCGGCCCGGGCGTCCACGCCGTGCGGATGCCGACGCCGAGCAGGATCGCGAGCACCAGCGCCTCGAGATAAGGCTCGCCGACGAGGCGCACCTCGACCGCCTGCAACGCCGCCGCCGCGGCGGTAATCGCGATGCACAGCGCGACGCCGGGCAGAAGATTTTTCGTATACTGGATCAAAGCGACTGACCTCGTTCGAACGCGGCGCCGTCGTCGCGCCCTCGCCCGCTTGCGGGAGAGGGCATCGCGGAGGTCGAGCTTACACCATTGGGTGAGGGGCTGCGCGCCTGTAACCCTCACCCACTTTCACTGCGGCAGCGCCGAGCAACCCTCTCCCGCCAGCGGGCGAGGGCGCGCCCGCGCGGCTCTAGCTCAACACCCCGACGATCGCCCCCAGCAAACACGTCGTCAGCGTGCCCGACACGATCGATTTCAGGCCCAGCGAGATCACCTGAGTCGCGCTTCTCCGGGCACATCGTCGACAGCCCCGCGATCATGATGCCGAGCGAGCCGAAATTGGCGAAGCCGCACATGGCGTAGAGCATGATCAGCCGCGAGCGCGGATCGAGCGCGCCGGGCGGCAGCGCCGCGAGCTCCAGATAGGCGACGAGCTCGTTGAGCACGGTCTTGATCCCCATCAGCCCGCCGGCGGTGACCGCCTGCGACCACGGAATGCCCATCAGCCAGCACACCGGCGCCATGACCCAGCCGAGCGCGCGCTGCATCGTCAGCGGCGCGCCGAACATGTCGGGCAGGAGGCCCAAGATCGCATTGGCGAGGTAAACCAGCGCCAGGAACACGATCAGCATGGCGACGATGTTGAGCAGGAGCTCGAGGCCCGCGCCGGTGCCCTTGACGATGGCGTCCATGGTCGACTCGGCGGTCTGCTCGACCTCGCCGAGCGTGCCGCCGGTATGGTGCGGGTTGTCCTCGGGCACCATCAGGAGACTGATCAGGATCGCTCGCCGGCGCGCCGAGCACCGAGCAGACCACGATATGGCCCGCGGCGTTCGGGATCGCGTTCGCCAGGATCGTCGCATAGAGCACGAACACCGTGCCGGCGATGCCCGCCATGCCGCCGGTCATGACGATGAACATTTCGCTGCGCGAGAGTTTGGCCAGATATGGCCGGATGAACAGCGGCGCCTCGACCTGGCCGACGAAGATATTGGCCGCGGTCGAGAGCCCGACCGCGCCGCCGACGTCGAGCGTCTTTTCCAGCGCCCAGGAAAACCGCGCACCACCGGCGGCATGATGCCCCAGTAGAACAACAGCGACGACAACACGCTCATCACCAGCACGACCGGCAGCGCCTGGAACGCCAGGATGAAATCCGAGCCCGGCGTTTTCGGATCGAACGGCAGCGCGCCGCCGCCGACATAGCCGAACACGAACGAGGTGCCGGCCCGCGTCGCCGCCACCACCGCATCGACCGCCCGGTTGATCCACTCGAACGCCACCTCGGTCTGCGGCACCTTGAGCATCAAGAGCGCCAGCACGAAGGTACTGCCAAGCCCGATGAGCACCGGCCGCCACGGCACCGCGCGGCGGTCTTCGCTGATGATGAAAGCGATGGCGAGGATGGCGAAGACGCCGAGGGCGGATTGGAGGTGTTGCATTGTGGGGGTGGGGGCTCTGAGGTGGCCGGCGGCCCTATATAGCCCTATCCGCTCGTCCCCGCGAAAGCGGGGATCGGCGTCTTGGGAAAAGGCTGGATTCCCGCTTTCGCGGGAATGAGCGGTGAGCGGAGGCTCGTCTCGGTCGTCATTGCCGGGCTTGACCCGGTAAGGGATGCGGTCGGTATGGCCATTCTTGCCCTCGCTCGGTGTCGCTGCGCTTCGGCACACACCCCAGAGTCGAACCCCGTGGTGACGACGGTCGAGAAATCCTGGTTTTGCTTGCGACCGGCTACGGCGGCAAATAGGATTCAGACTACAAAGATCTGAGTGCCGCATGTCGGTCCGAACTCATCGTGGCGGTCACGGACGGCGACTGGTTTGACCAGCTTCGCCAGATTCCAAATTTGTCGGAGGCGAATTTCTGGTCTCCCTCTGGGATTCGAATTTCCGCGCGTTAGAGCCCGGAGAACTCTTTCTCTTCAAGCTACATTCGCCGAATAATTTTATAGTTGGCGGAGGAGTGTTCGCGCACGCCAATTCAATGCCTTGTTCGCTAGCGTGGGAAGCGTTTGGGGAGGCTAATGGCGCACAGTCGCTTGCGCAAATGCGGACGCGTATCGTGAAATATCGAAAAGTGAAGCCGAATGAAAAAGATGATTTTGTGATCGGGTGCCGGATACTTACTCAACCATTCTTTCTTGATCGCTCCCAATGGCTGCCGATCCCGGAAAGCTTCGCGCTTAATACCGTCACCTTTAAGACCTATTCGACTGACGATTTCGACGGTCGGCAATTATGGGAAGGCGTGGCGAGTAGATTGCCTCTCGTCCATGGGGTATCGCCGGAGATTGTCGACGAGACGCAGGAAATTGGAGAGCGCGATCAAGCCAGATACGGAGACCCCATTTTAGTCCGCCCTCGACTTGGACAAGGTGCCTTCAGAATTCTAGTAACAGACAACTATGCCCGTCGGTGCGCGGTTTCTGGTGAGCGGACCCTGCCAGCGCTTGACGCTGCGCATATTCGTCCCTTCGCAGCCGGCGGCGCACATCGCGTGTCAAATGGCGTCCTATTGCGTCGCGACATTCATAGTCTGTTCGATTTGGGATATGTCACAATCTCACCCGATTTGAAGTTTGAGGTGAGCCGAAAAATACGCGAAGAGTTACGAGAACGGACGCCACTATTATTCCCTACATGGGACGAGCATCCGCCTTCCAGACGATCCGAAAAAGCGGCCGGATCAGCTGGCCTTAGTTTGGCATAATGAAAATCGATTCAAGGGCTGACACCTGGTGATCATTATCGGCCCAAAAACCCCCGCAACCTCTGTCCCACCTTCCGAGCTTCCGTCTTAGAAAGCCGTCCGATGCGGCGGTCGATCCGGCTTGGTTCGATGCAGGCGATCTTGGCCGGGCGTACCACGGATGGCGCCGGCAAGCCGGCGTGGTCGAGATCGGAGATCGCGATATCGCTCGGCCATAATTCGTTGTCGGCGCTGGTGATCATGGCGACCCAAACGAGGCCATGGGCGGCGAGTTTGCGGTTGGAGATGACGAGGGCAGGGCGGCGCTTCTCGGCGAGCCGGTCGGCATAGGGAAACGGCACGACGACGATGTCGAAGGGGTCGAAGCGCTCGCCGCTCGTCATGCCCAGCGTCGCAAAGAGCAAGAGGTGGATGGCCGGAACAAGTCCGGCCATGACGAGGAAGGGTCAGAGCCCGCCATAGGCCTTCTCGTCGGCCTGGCTCGACCATTCCGAGAAGGCCGCAAATGGATCGTCGGCCTCGTTCGCGGGCGCCTTATCGAGCAGCACGCCTTGTTCGGTCACCCGATAGCGCAGCGTGTCGCCGGGCTTCAAAGCGAGCCGTTCGCGCACTTCGCGCGGGATCACGGTCTGGCTCTTGACCGAGACTTTGGAGAAAGCGGCGGGGGTGCGCGTCTGCCGGTTCATGAGTGGTAATATGGCTTACCGCCTTACGACTTACAATGATTTAGTGTCTCCGTTTAAGAGACGAGACTTGACACGCGTCACCGTAGCAGTTACATATACTCCGAACACTCGCTCACCAAGGACGCCGCCGGGGAGGGTACTCCCCGGCGGTTGGGGCGAGTGCGGTGCCTGCGGGCGGGGCCATACACTTCGCCCTCGGGCAGCTTCGGGCATCAGTCCCCCGGCACTATGACCGGGGCGGGGAGTGTCCCCTGGGCTGGGACAGGCGAAGGCGGGTAACACCCGTTCAGACCGCGTCCCAGGAAGCCTGGCCTGAAGCTGAGCCTTAGGGACGACGACTCCCTTTGGCGAGAGCCGTGGTGGGACGCCGACAGGCGAGCTGCCCCACAAGGGCAGAGCCGCACCCGATGGTGCGGAGGATACGGATCAGCGTTTGTCGGCGTTCCGCTTCCTTGGATTTATTTGGCGAATGGGGTGAGGCGAACGGCAAAACAGAGACCCACCGCTCTGTTTTGGTTCGTAAGCCCAAATTCGCGCTTCACGTGGCTGGTATTTGCAAGACTCGGGTGCAGGAGCGCCGCGAGAACGTACCCTCATGTCGTCGTTGCCGGGCTTGACCCGGCAATCCATTGGGCCGCGAAGTTCGCTCGGATTTGCCGGCGGTCTTTGGCTGCGGCACATCAGCATAGACCACCGGATCAAGTCCGGTGGTGACGAGGTTAGGGTGCCGGGGGACGAAAGGAAAACCACCATGCACATCCGCTTCGATTTCGGTTCGCTGACGCTCGAGGCCGAATTGCTCGACACGCCGACCGCGAAGGCGATTGCGAACGCGTTGCCGATTACGGGCGAGGCGCTGACCTGGGGCGAGGAGGTTTATTTCGAGATACCCGTAAAGGTGCCGCGCGAGAAAGATGCGCGCGCGGTGGTGACGCCCGGCGAGGTCGCCTATTGGCCGGACGGCCACGCCATCGCGCTCGGCTTCGGCCGCACGCCGATGTCGAAGGGCGACGAGACGCGGCTCGCGAGCCCGTGCAATATCTGGGCGAAGGCGCTCGGCGACGTGAAGACGCTCGCCAAGGTGCGGGCGGGGACGAAGATCAAAGTGACGGCGGTTGAATGATGGCGCAGGTCCCGCATCAGTTCTTGCGCGCTTGCTCGTTCGCCTTGCGCGCCAAGGCCAGCATCAAATCCCAGGCGTTGCGGATGTTGACGACGAGGAGGAGCAGCGCCGATGCGCCGAGCACGTCGAGCGCCGTCTCGGAATGTTGCAGAAGCAGATAGGCCGACACCAGACCCGTTCCGTAAGCGGCGACCGGAACGATGCCGTAGGCGAACCAATCGGAGAGGTATTGCACCGAAGCGCGCATCAGCCGCACGAAGATGACGATCGAATAGACGAGGCTCGCGGCCGCGGCGATGCCGATGGTGATGCCGAAGGATTCCCAGGTCTGGCCCGGGAACAGCGCGATCAGGCCGAGGAACAAAATATTGGAGTAGTGGAACACCACCGGGCTCATATAGGTGTCGGTGGCGCGCGAATTCTCCGGCGAGATGACGCTCGCGCCGATCGAGGCGGCGACGAACAACAGCGCCACCAGCGTCGCCGCGGCGGTGCCGAGAAGCTCATAGAATTCGTGCCAGGGTGCGAGCATGGATCGAAGACCTTTAGTTCGTCATTGCGAGGAGCGAAGCGACGAAGCAATCCAGACTCCGAGCGAGCGACTCTGGATTGCTTCGCTGCCGCTCGCAATGACGAAGGAGAACTACCCCCTGCCGACGAACGGCATCAGGTTCGCCATCACGGTCATGAACAGCACATTGGTGTCGAGCGGCAGGCCCGCCATGTAGACCACGGCGCGGCCGACATCGTCGGCGGCCATGCGGGCTTCGATCTTTTTGCTGCCGTCGGGCTGCAGCACGCCGTCGCCCTGCACCATGCGGTCGGTCAGCGGCGTCGCCGCATTGCCGATGTCGATCTGGCCGCAGCAGATGTCGGTGCCGCGGCAGTCGAGCGCGGTCTGTTTGGTGAGCCCGGTGACGGCGTGCTTGGTCGCGGTATAGGCGGCCGCGCCCGGCCGCGGCGTATGCGCCGAGATCGAGCCGTTATTGATGATGCGGCCGCCGCGCGGCGTTTGCGCCTTCATGATCTTGATCGCTTCCTGGGTGCACAGGAACACGCCGGTGAAATTGGTGGCGACCACGGCCTTCCATTTGTCGAGCGGGATTTCCTCGATCGGCATCGCCGGCGCGCCGATGCCGGCATTGTTGAACAGAAGATCGAGCCGGCCGTAGGTTTGCTTGGTCTTGGCGAACAGCGCTTTGATCGCGGCCGGGTCGGCGACGTCGGTCGGCACCGTCAGCGCTTCGCCGGGCGTCTGCGCGCCTTCTTTTGCGACCGCCTCCAGCATGTCCTTGCGCCGGCCGGCGAGCACGACCGCATAGCCTTCTTTCATCAAAGCGAGCGTCACCGCCCGGCCGACGCCGGTGCCGGCTCCCGTCACCAGCGCCACTTTTTCTGCGCGGTCATGTTCGCCTCCCTCTTTGTCATTCCGGAAGCCGCGCCAGCGGCTGTCCGGAATCCATAACCACGGATCGGGAGGTTGCGGAAGGGGCGTGACGATGGTTCGAAGGGCAGGGACTATGGATTCCGGGCTCGCGCCTTTGGCGCGCCCCGGAATGACGACGCCGTCAGCTCGCCATCGCGACTTCGAGGTCGGGGCTGCCGACGCGGTAATCGTCAGGCGAAGCAAGCCGCAGGCTGAGGTCGGCAGGCGGTGCCGGGCCGGCCGAAGCGGTAGCCCTGCATCGAATGCACGCCGGCGGCGCGCAGGAACAGATGCTGCTCGGCGGTCTCGACGCCTTCCGCGGTGACCTTCATGCCGAGACCGCGGCCGAGGCTGACGACGGCGTGCACGATGGCGGCGGCGTCCGGCGCCTTCTCGATCGAGCGCACGAAGCTACGAGTCGATCTTGAGCTTGTCGAACGGGAAGCGCCGCAGATAGAGCAGGCTCGAATAGCCGGTGCCGAAATCGTCGAGCGCAAAGCGCACGCCGATCGCCTTGAGCCGCAGCATCGACAGTTCGGCGGTGTCGAGATTGCCGAGCAGCGTGCTTTCGGTGAGCTCGAGCTCGAGCCGGCTGGCGTCGAAATCGGTCTCGGTGAGAATGCGTTCGACCACCTCGACGAAGTCGGAGCGGCGGAATTGCAGCGGCGAGACGTTGACCGCGACGGTGAGGCCCGGCCAGTCGCGGCCGTCGAGACAGGCGCGCCGCAGCATCCACTCGCCGAGCTCGATGATCAGGCCGGAATGCTCGGCGATCGGGATGAAACTGCGACGGCGGGATTTCGCCGTGCGTCGGGTGGGTCCAGCGCGCCAGCGCCTCGACGCCGACCACGGTGTCGCCGCGAGGCATTGACGATCGGCTGATAGGCGGCGCGCAGATCGTCGTTCTTGATCGCCTGCAGCAGATCGCCTTCCAGCAGCTTGCGGTTCGACAGGTCGGCGTCCATCGCCGCGTCATAGATGCAGGCGCGGTTGCGGCCCTCGTTCTTGGCGCGGTAGAGCGCCATGTCGGCGTAGCGCAGAATGTCGGCGGCGTCGTTGCGGCGGTCGATCACCGCGATGCCGATCGAGGCGCCGATGATGATGTTGTGGCCGCTGATCATGTAGGGCGCGCACACCGCGGCGATGATGCGGCCGGCGATGGCCTGCAGCGAGTAGGAATCCGACGCGCAGGCGGTGATGATGGCGAACTCGTCGCCGCCGAGGCGGGCGACCAGATCCTCGCCGCGCATGACGCGGCTCAGCCGCTGCGTGACGTTGAGGATGAGCTCGTCGCCGATATGATGGCCGAGCGTGTCGTTGACGTCCTTGAAATGATCGAGGTCGATGTAGAACACCGCCGCCGACAGCCCGCCGGCGCGCACCTCGCGGATCGACTGCTCGAGCCGCTCGCCGAAATAGATGCGGTTGGGCAGGCCGCACACCGGATCGTGCAGAGCCAGATGGCGCAATTGCCGCTCGCCGGCGGCGATGGCGGCGACGGTGCGGCGCATGTTGCGCAGCACGAGCGCGACGAGCAGCGCGAAGCCGACCAGCGCCACCGCGATGAAGGGCGCGACGCTTGCCACGATGCCGCTGCCGGGCAGTCTCGGCTCGAAGGCAAGGCGCGCGACGGGCTCGCCTGGCGCGGATCGTCGAGTTCGGCGACGCGCTCGTCGCCGGCCGGCGCCGCAGCGCCGAGGTCGCGCAGGCCGTCCAGTTCAAGCCGCTCGCCGAGCTTGGCGAGCAGGCGATCGTTGAGATATTTCACGCCGAACACGATCGGCGCGCCGTCGTTGCCTTGGGCGAGATCGCTGTCGGTGCCGACCGCGGCCGCGCTGACGATCGCGGGCTTGTCGTGAAGCGCTCGATCACGGCGGTGCTGCGGCCCGGCTTCGCGGCATTCTGTCCCGGCATCGACGGCGATGACGTCGTCGGGCAGCGCGCTGAGCCGGCCGCGCAGAAGATCGAGCGTGGCGGCGAGGTCGGTGCGCAGACTCGGCGGCGACGCCATCGGCCGGCGACGCGGGCGTGGGCGTATTTGAGCTGGTCGTCGGCGCCGACGATGGCCACGATGTCGAAATTGAAGCTCCTCGACGAGTTCGTGCTCGACGCGGCTGATCGACCCAATCCGGATCGTAGTGGTCGCGGAGCTTGGCAGGAGCGTGCGGCGCCGCGGCGATGCTCTCGACCAGATGGAGCGCGCGCTGGCCGCGATCGGCGATCGCATAGCGGATCAGCTGCTGCTCGGACTCGACGGTGGCTTCATTGGCCCGCCGCGCCGAGATCAAACGGCGACGGCGACGCAGACGATGGCGACGACAACAATGATGCCGACCGGCACGACCAGGCTCAAGCGCGCCTGGTCCCACCGCGACCCTTGCTTTTCCCCGGCGATTGGCGATTGCGCCGAAGGCACGCATCCACCTTTTGTGACATTCTGTCTGGGCCAGACCGTAGGGAGTAAATATTGCAAATCGACTTGCAATTTTCCGGTGCAAAGGCGCTTGGCGACGGTTGCGAGCGGTTCCGCCGAGCTTCGTTAATGCGCGGTAAATGCCGCGTTCGCGGGCGCGTCGAGCCCCGATGATCGGCCGCTTCGAAGCGCCGCTGCGTTCAGCGTTTGTTGGCGTAAGGCGGCCGCGGGATGCCGATATGGGCGGCGCGCAGCGCCGCCGACCAGCGTTCGCGCAGGTCGGTGAAATAGGGCTCGCCCGGCTCGATGCGGTAGATCAATTCCGGATCGCAGGTGTCGCGGCGCACGACCAGAAGGTCGATCGGCATGCCGACGCTCAGATTCGAGCGCATGGTCGAGTCGATGGAGACGAGGCCCACCTTCAGCGCGTCGTAGAGGTCCATTTCGTAGTTGATGGCGCGGTCGAGCACCGGCTTGCCGTATTTGTGCTCGCCGATCTGCAGATAGGGCGTGTCGGTGGTGCATTCGATGAAATTGCCGGCGGAGTAGATCATGAACAGCCGCATGCGCTCGCCCATGATCTGGCCGCCGAACAGGAACGAGACGTCGAACGACACGTCGGAGGCTTCGAGCGCCTTGCCCTCGGTGGCGTGGAGCGTTCGGATGACATGACCGACGCGCTGCGCCGCCTGGAACATCGGTCGGCGCGTTCATCAGCGTTTCGCGCTCGCCGGTCTCGGGATTGTCGTAGCCTTCGATCAATATGCTGACGACCGACTGGCTGATCGACAGATTCCCGGCCGTCGCGATCGCCATGACGCGCTTCTTCGGATCCTTGAAGACGTGCAGCTTGCGGAAAGTCGAGATATTGTCGACGCCGGCATTGGTCCGCGTATCCGCGAACATCACAAGCCCTTCGCGCACCAGAATTCCACCGCAATAGGTCATCGGCTTTATTGCTCCCCCAGCTGCAGCCTTTATAGCATCCTTCGCGGGTGTCCGTCTCGGCTCGGCGCGCCGCGGCGGCGTCAGCGGCCTATTGCCCGACCGTGATCGCGACCTTGAGCGTCTCGGCGCCCGGGCCATAGCGCACGCCGCGGGCGGGCGCAGCGCCGAGCGAATCGAGGCCGATGGCGACGCGAATATGCGCATCGGTCGGGCAAAAGCCGTTAGCCGGATCGAATGCGATCCAGCCGAGATCGGGCACGAAGGCCTCGGCCCAGGCGTGACCCGCACTCTGTCGAAGCGGCCTTGTCGTCGCGGCAAAAATAGCCGGAGACGTAGCGGGCCGGGATGCCGAGCGTGTGCGCGGCGCCGATGAAGATGTGGCTCAAGTCCCGCGACGAGCCGTGCTTGCGCGCGAAGGCTTCCGCCGCATTCGCGGCATCCGCTGCTTCATCGGGATCGTGGGTCATCTCCGCGTACAGCCGGTCGAGCAGCGCGTGAAGCTCCGCCAGAACCTCGCCACCTTTGGCGGCGCGGACGCTTTGCGCGAAATCCCGGATCGCCGCGTCGGCCTGCGTCAATGCCGTGTCGCGCAGAAACAGGCTCGGTCCGAAACGTTCCACGGTGCCGCGCACGATGCCGTTGGTGCTCTGCGTCTCGACCTCGCCGTCGACCTCGACGGAAAGCTCGCTGAACGGCCCGTCGACGGAGAACACATGCGAGATATTGCCGAATGCGTCCTCATGCGCATTCAGCCGGGCGTCGGCCGACACGTCGATACGCCAGCGCACGACATACTGGCCCTCATGATTGCGCGGCGTCAGCCGCAGCACCTGGATCACGCCGGCGGCCGGCGGGTCGTAGCGATACTCGGTGCGGTGGGCGATATGGATGCGCATATCAGGTGTCGGTTCTCAGTAGTCAGTAATCAGATGACGGACGAGGTATAGCATGGCATCTATTGTCCACCATCTTCCGATCACTGACTACCGATTGCCGACTCCTGATCACAGCAAGTACTGTTGCGCCAGCGCGGTTCCGAGGCGGTTGTTGTCCTCGACGAAATCGTCGATGAATTCGTGCAGTCCGGTCTGAAAAATCTCCTCGATACGGCTGTTCTCGAGCCGCGCCCGGATGGTGCGGGCCTGGCGCTGGGCCGGACCTTGGCGGCCGTAGGCGTTGGCGATGCGGTCGAGGTTCTGCACCATGTTCTCATAACAGCTGGCGAGCGAACGCGGCATCTCGTCCCGCAGCATCAGCAGATCGGCGACCAGCCACGGCTTGACGTTTTCGCGATAGACCCAGTGATAGGCAGTGAGCGCCGACACCGAGCGCAGGATCGACGACCATTGGTAATAGTCGAGCGGCCCGCCGACCTGCTCGTCGGCCGGCAGCAGCAGATGGTATTTGACATCGAGGATGCGCGCGGTGTTGTCGGCGCGCTCGATATAGACGCCGAGCCGCGAGAACCAATAGGCGTCGTTGCGCAGCATGGTGCGGTAGGCCGAGCCGTCGAAGCGCAGCGACGATCCCAGCACCCAACGCAGGAAGCGGGCGAATTCCTCGCGCGTGCGCGGGCCATTGCCCCAACGTTTGAGCTCGAGCCAGGCGCCGTTGATCGCGTCCCACATTTCGATGGTCAGCGCGGTACGCACCGAACGCGCGTTCAGCCGCGCGCTTTCGAAGCAATTGCGGATCGACGACGGATTGACCGAGGAGAAAGCCAAAAACTCGGTGACAGTCTCCTCATTCGCTTCTTTGTAGGTCTCGAAAAAGGCGTTGGCGCAGCCCGCCGTCGCCACCGCGGACTCCCATTCGTTGCGTCGAGCCCACATAGGCAAGCGGCAGCGCGGTCAGCCGCAATGTCGTGTCGAGAATGCGCGCGATATATTCGGCGCGCTCGACGTAGCGGGCGAGCCAGTAGAGATTATCGGCAGTGCGCGACAGCATCGGCATTTCCCGTCATCCGTCCGGACTCCACGCCTTCATCAACTTCCAACCCGCTCAATCCAGCACCCGATCAGTCCAGCACCCACGTGTCTTTGGTGCCGCCACCCTGACTTGAATTGACGACGAGCGAACCTTTTTTGAGCGCGACCCGCGTCAGCCCGCCGGGCACGATGCGAATTTGATCGCTGCCTGACAACACGAAGGGCCGCAGATCGACATGGCGCGGTGCGATGCCTTCCTCGACGCAGGTCGGGCAGGTGGACAGCGCCAGCGTCGGCTGCGCGATGAAATTTTTCGGATCGGCTTTGAGTTTGGCGGCGAAGGCCGCGATGGTGGCTTTGTCCGCTTTCGGTCCGATCAGCATGCCGTAGCCGCCGGAGCCGTGGACTTCCTTCACCACCAACTCGTCGATGTGTTCGAGGACATAGGCGAGATGATCGCTTTCGCGGCAGCGCCACGTCGGCACGTTCTTGAGCAACGGCTCCTCGCCCAGAAAGAATTTCACGATGTCGGGCATGTAGCTGTAAACGGCCTTGTCATCGGCGATCCCCGTTCCCACCGCATTGGCGAGCGTGACGCTGCCGGCCTGGTAGGCCGACATCAGGCCGGGCACGCCGAGCGCGCTGTCGGAACGGAATACCAGCGGGTCGAGGAAATCGTCGTCGATGCGGCGATAGATGACGTCGACGCGCTTGAGCCCTTCGGTGGTACGCATGTAAAGAACGTCGCCTTTGACCACGAGGTCGCGGCCCTCGACGAGCTCAATGCCGAGCTTGTCGGCCAGGAACGAGTGCTCGTAGTAGGCGGAATTGTAGACACCCGGCGTCAGCAGCACCACGTTCGGTTCGGAAGAAGCGGTCGTCGGTGCGACCGACTTCAAAGTGGCGAGGAGTTCGTCCGGATAATTCTCGACCGGCGCGACGCGATAGCGCGAGAACAATTCGGGAAACAAGCGCAACATGATCTCGCGGTTCTCCAGCATGTAGGAGACCCCCGACGGCGTGCGCGCATTGTCCTCGAGC